>JALHQH010000108.1:1987-4162 GCA_022842065.1 Caldilineaceae bacterium | reverse complement strand
TTTCCCTTCATTTTCTGAGAAGAACTTTAGCGAACCAATCAAGACAGCTTGTCCATTAACGCTGCTGCGCACGCCACGGCCGGCGACATTTTCTAATCCTGTCGCTACTGGCAATGTCAGTTGCCTGGCCTGCGCCGCTTGCACAACGGCTTGGGCCAGCGGGTGATTGGATTGTTGTTCAACAGCCGCGGCGATGCGTAAGACCTCTTCGGCCGGCTCACTACTTAACGGCACAATTTCAGCTAGAGCAAATTTACCCTCGGTCAGCGTGCCGGTTTTGTCAAAAGCCATCACCTGTAGGCGGCCCAGGTTTTCCAGGTGGACGCCGCCTTTGATCAACACCCCATTCCGCGCCGCCTGGGCAATACCGGCCAGCACAGCGGCCGGCGTGCCAAGCGCCAACGCACAGGGCGAAGAGGCGACCAAGAGCAGCATAGCCCGGTAAAAACTAGCGCGCCAGGGCAGCCAACCCACTAATGGTGGCACAACGATCACCAACAGCACAACGATCAGGACGGTCGGTACAAACCAACGAGTGAAGCGCTGGGTGAACTGCTGGGTTGGACTCTGTTGACTTTGTGCTTCGGCCACCATCTGCATGACCCGGCTCAAGGTGTTGTCTTTGGCCAAACGCGTCACTTTCACCTCCAGCGCCGCACTTTGGTTAATTGTACCGGCAAAGACCTCATCCCCCGGCTCTTTGTCCACCGGCACACTTTCGCCAGTAATTGGGCTTTGGTCAACGGCACCGGCCCCGCTGATAATCTGGCCATCAACCGGCAAGCGGTCGCCCGGCCGCACTACGACCACATCGTCTACCTGCAACGTTGCGACCGGCTCTTCCACAATCTGTTCACCACGCTTGACGCGCGCCGTTTTGGGCATCAAGGCACCCAGGGCATTGACGGCGTTACGGGCGCGATCCAGGGCATAATGTTCACCGGCATGGCCCAACGCAAAGAGAAAGAGCAAAAAGGCCCCTTCGGCCCATTCCCCCAAAACCGCGGCACCGGTGGCCGCCGCCAACATGAGAACGTCTGTATCAAACTTCCCCTTGAGCAGACCGGGCAGGGCATGGGTGGTAATGTCATAGCCTCCCGCAACGTAGGCCAGCAGATAGAAGACCAGTGCCACAGCAGAGGGCAGATTGGCAAAGGTCTCCCCAATCCAACCGATCACCAGAAAGAGACCGGTCAACGCCACCAGCAGCAGGGTCCAGCGTTCCTGCATCCAGTGGGGCAAAACGGCCGGCGCACTACCATGATCATGACCGGCATGAGCGTCATGTTCGCCTTCCGCCGTAGACGTGCCCGGTCCTGGCTCCACCGCAGGAGGTGTCAGCACTTTGAAGCCCATCTCACGAATTGCCTGCTCAATGGCCGGACGCGCTAATCTTTCACTATCATAAGCGACAAAAGCCAGCCCCGCCGCATAGTTGACCTGGGCGTGCAACATGCCGGGCAGCGTTTCCAGCGTTTGTGTCAAGGTAGTGGCGGCATCGGCGCTATTCATGCGCTCAACGGGGATCTGTTCATGGCGGTAACGGTCAGTAACTTGAGCGCCGGTCTCCTGCGCCAATCGTTCTACTTTGCCTAAGGTCAACAAATTGGGATCATAATGAAGACACAACTGCGCCGTGCCATTGTCACGGATAATATGCGCTTCATCAATGCCTTTAGTTGTCGCTAGGCGGTCGGTTAACAGCTTAATACAACCATCGCGCGCGTCGAGCTCCGGTAGAATCAGCGGTAAATCCAATGTAAGCATACGCATAATCATACCCCTCACAGATATATTTCAGAAATAGCCTATGCTTATCAGCCCAATCTGTAGCTGGCGTATGTTCATGGCACCCTGCGTTCTAGAAATGGAACGCAATGTCCGTGCAAGAAGCACAGGAACACACCTCAGGCTGTCCACAGCTATGTAGCTTAGTATGGTAATTTTCGGAAGATGGACAGGGACAAAGCTAATGTAAGTTTAGGTAAGCGCGGAAATAGGTGGTGGTGGCGTGGGAGGTGTCGTGCAGTACTGGAATAGAGCCAAGGGCAATATGGAAATGCCCACAACCGTCTGTGGTATCACGGGTTTAGCAATGAAATTAAGTAGAAAATTCCCATGCAAATCAATCGTCACCACTGAATCGAGCGAAAAGCCGGTAGCATCAACCAAAAA
>JALHQH010000108.1:0-1977 GCA_022842065.1 Caldilineaceae bacterium | reverse complement strand
TCAGAAGCAAACAGAAT
The DNA here is from genome assembly GCA_022842065.1 of Caldilineaceae bacterium. Next base: position 1,960 of record JALHQH010000108.1, on the reverse strand, counting down.
GTAATGATCTGCCTGCGGTGCGTAAAAATCCACTTAGCCATGTTGTACATGCTCCAAGCCACAACAAAATAGATCAGCAACGTGACTGTCATCCAACATATAGAAAACGTAGCGCCCTGCTTTGTGCGTCCGCACCAAACGCATTTGGCGCAAGAGGCGCAGATGATGGGAAACCGCCGATTCACTAATACCAACGGTGGCAGCGAGGGCGCCAACATGCATTTCGCCCCTGGTCAAGGCGGCAATCATCCGCACGCGACTGGGATCGGCTAGGGTCGCAAAAAGTTCAGCGACTCTAGTGGCCGTGATTTCATTGATGGTCGACTCAATCGTAGGGGTGAGATTCATTCTCAATATTTGATATATGAACAAATATGCAGATAATGGACAACTATAAATTATTCTTTCTACTTTGTCAACGAAGAGCTTCTGTAAAAAATCACGACCGCTTTCCTAATAAAATTGACAGTAATTTCTCTTTGTTCTACTATTCAATTGATTTATTGATTGGTAGAATTATGGAGATACTAGAGCTATGAATAAGCCGGAAAACCGTCGTCACAAAGATTATCTCTATCAACTCTTTGCCCAGGTTTCTAATGCGTTAGCCAACGGCCATCGACTAGAATTGATCGATTTATTGGTGCAAGCGCCACGTAATGTGGAAGAATTGGCGCAAGAGGCGCAGATGAGTGTTGCCAACACCTCGCAACATTTACAACGGCTCAAGCAAGAGCGCTTGGTTCGTGCTCAACGGGAAGGTGTCTATATTCGGTATCACTTAGCCGATCCGGCGGTGGCGCGTTTGTGGCACGAATTGCGCACCGTTGCAGAACAGCAGGTGGCGGAAGTCGCTGTGGCACGTGCTGCGTATCGGCCACGGCAGCATGAGTTCCAAACAATAACAGTCGGAGAATTAGAGGAACGCCTGCGCCATGGTGATGTCATTTTGTTAGATGTGCGGCCGCTGGTTGAATATCAGGCCGGTCATCTACATGAAGCTATTTCGATGCCACTCGATGACGTGGAGCGCCGCCTCAACGAATTACCGCTGGATAAGACAATTGTCGCCTATTGTCGCGGCCCCTACTGTGTCTATGCTGACGATGCCTTGGCATTGCTGGCAGATCGCGGTTGGAAGGTTGCACGCCTGGAAGAAGGCGTAGTTGAATGGCAACAAGCCGGTCACAGAATCAGTTACCAATAAGCGCAGTTGAAAGGAAATAAAATGAAGGGTCGCGAAAGTGGAATGCCTGATGAGGCGTACTGGCGTACTTTCTTTGATGCCGACTGCATCATTCGCAATATCTTCGGTGAAGCGCAACTCCAAAGTGATGTCGTTGAGTTTGGCTGCGGCTACGGCACCTTTACTTTGCCGGCCGCCCAACATACCGCCGGCACCGTATTGGCCTTGGACATCGAACCCGACCTGATCGAAAGCTTGCGCCAGAAGGCAGCACTCCTAAAACTGTCTAACCTGCAAGCGGTGGTGCGTGATTTTGTAGGCACCGGCACAGGACTGGCAGCCGGCACACAAGTTCATGCCATGATCTATAATCTGTTGCATATCGAGCAGCCAGTAGAATTGCTCAAAGAGGCATACCGGGTATTACAGCCCGGTGGGACGTTATCGGTGATTCACTGGCGCAGCGATGTGCCAACCCCGCGTGGTCCTTCGTTGACCATTCGCCCGACACCGGAGCAGTGCAAAGCGTGGCTCACGGCAGCCGGGTTTCATACCATCCAGGATGTTAATCTACATGACTGCTGTCAATATCATTTTGGTGTTGTTGCCCAGCGTTGAGTCAATCAACTTAAAACAATAGCATGGTTGAGGGGAGAAGATGAAAATTTTGATTATCTTTAATCGTGTGCCATATGATAACACCGATGTCACCTGGAACGGACTGCGCTTGGCCGGTAAGTTGGTAGAAAATCAGCAAGAGGTTCGAATATTCCT
>JALHQH010000107.1 GCA_022842065.1 Caldilineaceae bacterium | reverse complement strand
TGCTATACTGAAGTCAAGTTGAGAACCGGCGTTTTGCTGGCTAACGGGATCGCGTGCGTCGCACTGACCGCCAACTGTTTCCAGTCCGCTAGATGCTTTGGTCAGTGCGACGCACGCTGACCGAAACTAGGGGTTTCATTCTGATTTGAGTATAGAGGCCAATTGTGTCAACCCATACGCGCGAATCGTCTCCAACATGCCAAAGCGCCCTTCACCATTAGGTTGCTCCAGTTGTTTGAGCAAGTTATGATTCACTAGGGTTGTGACGCCCTTTAGCACATCGATCGCAAGATCCCCATTGGCATTACCGACGGCCTGGGCTGCTTCCAACGTAAAGCCGCCAACAAACACAGCGAGCCGCCGAAAAAGCGTCTGCTCATCTGGCGTCAACAGGTCATAGCTCCAGGCAATTTCGTCGCGTAGGGTTCGTTGGCGCGCCGGCAAGTCATGCGGCCTATCGGTGAGCAGGGGGAGGCGTTGATCCAAGTGCGCCAACAAGGCGGACGGGGAGAACAGCTTGATCCGCGCCGCAGCCAGCTCGATTGCTAAGGGTAACCCATCCAACCCAATGCAAATTTGGGCAACGTCGGCAGCAATAGCGGGTGTAAGGGCAAAATCGGGTTTGACGGCTCTGGCGCGCTGGCAAAAGAGGTCGATGGCGGCAAACTCGCTTAGGTTGGCGGTGAGGTGTTTGGCGTCAGGCAAAGCCAGCGGTGGTACAGGGAATTCCTGTTCACCATAGAGCTGGAGCGAGGCGCGACTGGTCACCAAGACTTTGAGGCGGCGGCAACTGTTCAATAATGTGCTAACCAACGGTGCCGCTGGCAGGATCTGCTCGAAGTTGTCAAGGACGAGTAGTAGTTGTTTGTCGCGCAAATAGTCCTGCAAACACTCCTGTAACGGTCGTCCCGCTGCCTCACGCACGCCCAACGTCTGCGCAATCGTCGCGCTGACCAGATCAGGATCGCCGATCGGTGCCAACCCAACAAAATAAACCCCATCGACAAAGTGATCCAGCAGATTCGTGGCCACCTGCATCGCCAGCCGCGTCTTGCCGATGCCACCAGGGCCGGTGAGGGTGAGCAGGCCAACCTGCTCACGCAATAGTAGTTGTTGGATGGCCGCCAATTCATGGTCGCGGCCGATGAGTGGGGTGCGCGGCCAGGGCAATGGGGAATGTGCAGTCGCGATGTCTCGCTTGTGCCTGGGGCCGCTGCCGGCTGCTGATCTGTTTCAGACCGCGTCGGCAAACCGGGCGCCGCGCTCGCCCGATCAACACCGCGGCTGGGTGGGGGGTACTCAGGCTTGACTGCGGTCATAAAAAGACCACAGTGCTAGCGCAAAAGGTGAACATTCTCTTCCTCCTTACCCTAACCACAGGCAAGTAAAAGACGAATCTGTCACGATGGGCAATGACGATAGTCGGCCAGGAATTTGCTTATCATACGATTAATTGGGTGAAATGTCTAGTGTTCAAAATTTGTAACCTGCGCGCACCTTACCTGCCCTCCCGTATGCCGGACTTTCTTGTCAGGCGACATGGGGCCAGTCAAAGTGCAACGAGGTTAGGCGTCAGCGTGCCGTCGCGGTCAGTCGTTTGTAATCACCGGTAGCAGTGAACGGAAGGAACTCTGGTATTGCAGGTGCATGTCCAGATAGTCCCCGCTCCAACCACCGATGAAGTAGAGGCGGCCATTGTAGCTGGCGGCCCCAAAGTTGCGCCAGGCGCCGGGCAGCGGCGAGGCAAAATTGCTCCACACATTGGTGACTGGGTTGGGGCTGATCGGGCTATCACTGCTGGTAGTTGCCGTTACCACCGGGTAGAAACTTTCGTGGGTCCCCGTATCCTGGCGTGGCCCGCCGCCCAAGGCAAAGATCGCCAACCCATCATAGGCCAACCGTAAGCCGGCGCGCGGCACCGACAGTGGTTGCAATTCACGCCAAGTATTCGTCTCCAGCGTATAGGCGTGGGCGGTCCGCAACGCTTGATGCCCATCAAAGCCACCCACCACATAGAGCTCGTCATTAACAATGGTCGCGCCAAAGAAAGCCAAGGGGGTTGGTAAGCGGGTGACCAATGCCCATTCGGCGCTGGCTGTTGTGTGCGGGGTAAAACGCCACACCTCATCACGCAAGCTCTGTCCATTCCAGCCGCCGATCAAGTAGAGCGCATCCGTTCCCGCGACCAACTCGGCCCCAGCCAAGGGGCTTGGCAATTTACCCAGCGTCTGCCAATCATCGCCTTCGACATCATAGCGATAAACATTTTCACTCAGCGTAATCTCGTTGCTGTTGCTGCTCTTTTCGGAACCGCCCGCCACATAGATCATCTCATCAAAGGCTGCCACCGCTGGGTTGGCCAGCGCTTGGGGCAGCGGGGCCAGTGGTTGCCACTCATTGACCAGCAGATCATAGGCATCGACCGCGTTGGTGCTATTGCCTTCGGCCGTTTCACCGCCCAGCGCATAGAGCCGATCCTGGACGCGCACCAGTCCCAGCCGACTGCGCGCGAGATTGAGCGGCACCCGATAGTCCCAACGCGCCGGCAGGTTGGGTAATGATTGACCAACCACCATTAACCCGCTATCACTCAGCAATTGCGAGGTAGAGGGGCGATCAACGCGCAGATTGGGCACGATTAAGGCCAGCAGACAAAGGAGGAGCGCGCCGACCAGATAGTAGAGCTGCCAGGGTGCAGGCTGCAGCGGCAGGTCGGGCAACGCTTCTGGGTCGGGCAGCGCTGTGGTGGGCGCAGGTACGCTTTGAATTTCCCGTGGGGCGATTTCCACGCCAGGGATGGTCAGCCAGTTGCGCTGCACCAAGACCATCGACGCTTCGGTACGGCTGTTAACCTGGAGTTTTTCGAAAATATTACGCAGGTGAACCTTAACCGTGTGGGGGCTAATCACCAGTTCGCGCGCGATTTCGGCATTGGTCGCACCGGTGGTGAGCAGGCGCGCCACATCCATCTCGCGCTCGCTGAGCGGATTATCCGCGCCGGTGCCGGCATAAGTCATCTGGGTCGTCGATCCGAGATTCGTGGACACAGGGCTACCAGCTATCGTACAGTTGGAGATAGATGGGACAATGATGCTGCCATTTATGCAAGTAGGTGCTGCGCTTCATGCTGTGGGTGCCAACTAACAAGACCCTGATGCGCGGGGCGCGCATGACTGCTCAGATCAACCAGCTCTTCTGCCAGCAGATCGGCCAGGGTATTCATATATTGGGTGACGTCCGTAACACAATTGCGTTGCAGATAACGCCGCCCTTCCCCAAGACGATTAAGTACGCGCTCATCCGAAAGATTCTCCAAATGGATGACATCCTGATAGCCAAAGCCAACATTTTGCAGCGTTAGGAAGAGACTCTCCACATTCTGTCCCGTTCCGGCGCAGTAGTCGCGGGCATGTTCGCTCCATTCGTCCAGTTTATCGTTCGCCGCCGCGACAATCTCGCGCGCGCTCAAACTAGCAACAGTCTGGACCAGCTGGCCACAGTTACAGCGGCCCATATGGCCCCATTCATAGTGGGCACCTTCACTGAGCCGCTGCGCGGTGGCACGCAGGGCGTTGATCAATTCTGGGTTGCTCTTTGCCATAGATGCTTCTCTTTCGTTACAATGGACGACAACAATAAATAGCGTTAAGCAGGGCAATTATACCATTAAAGGGCTGATGGAGAACAGTTTTCGCCAGCCATAGGATGCGTCCACGAAAAAGGCAAACCGACTTTTCGTCAAAATTTCTAATACGACAACGTTAAATTGGTCGTTGTTCTGCGCTGTACATGCGTTGAGTACTCGCGTTGGCCCTAGCTGGTCCGTGACCAGCGGCTAGGGTCGCTACCGCTGGTCACGGACCAGCTAGGCACGTAATTTAATGTTGTCGTACTAATCACCCTCAGGAGCACTATGCGGATCCTTACCTATAATATTCACGGCTGGCGTACAACCGATGGTCAACCCAATCTCGATCAGATTGGTGCGGTGTTGGCCGCGAGTGGCGCGGATATCATCGGCCTGAATGAAGTTTTTTATCCACGTGTCGTTGCCAGCCAGGCCCATGCTACCACGCTGCCGGCCTTGGCGGCGCTGGCCGCACAATTGGGCATGCACTTTGTCTTTGGCCCTTGCCTGCGCTGGCCGGTGCAGGCTGAACTGCCGGCGGAAGCGTACGGCAATGCCCTGCTTAGCCGTTGGCCGATCATTGCCAGTGCTGCCCATCATCTCACCCCCAAAGAAGAAGACAGTGGGCAACTGCTGGCAACCAAAGAACAACGGGGATTGCTGGAAGCGCGCATTCTGCTGCCAACGGGCACCACCTTCACCGTCTATGTAACCCATCTCGATCATACTGATGAAGCGGCGCGGCTGCTCCAATTACGCGTGGCGCGTCAATGGTTGCTGCGCGACCGCAACCGCCCCCATATCGTCATGGGTGATTTTAATGCGATTAGTCCGTGGGATTTTGCCGAGCGTGCGGATGCCTATACGATTCTTGCCAGCCATGATCCAGGCCAAAACATGACGGGTGGCGAGAAAGGGCCGCAGGTGATCGGCCAGATGGAGAAGAACGGCTATGTTGATCTCTACCGCCAGTTCGGCCAGCCGGGCGCACAGAGCTTTATTCCCGCCACCGACACGGCGATCCGCATCGACTACATCTTTGCCAGCCAATCCCTCGCACCCCAAGCCCAACAGTGTGAAATCTGGTTGGAAAGCGCCGGCAACGAAGCCTCTGATCACCGCCCCGTGTGGGCTGACTTTATGCTGGAATAGAACGCGGCTTCCTGCCATGATTCTCGTTCCGCTGGTCTCCGGCGGAATGCAGGTTTGGCGCGCCGCGCCCCCAATGGCGCGGCGCGCCA
>JALHQH010000106.1 GCA_022842065.1 Caldilineaceae bacterium | reverse complement strand
GATTTGCCGTTACCGCTCGGCCCGACAATCGCCACAAATTCGCCGGGTTGGACCGTCAAGGAAACCCCTTTGAGAATCGTGATCATGCTATCGCCGACTGGAAAGGATTTGAGCACATTCTTAACTTCCACAATGGGTGGCTTAGCACTCATCGCGACTTGCCGATGCGCGGCTACTTTAATTTGCGCGTCGGCAGCAATCTGTGGCTGCTCACTCATGGCGATCTTGCCGATTTGATTGAGCTTAAATAGATTTAACATGTTACAACCTGCTTCTCTTTCTGATCGTCCCGGTTTCATGCCAGGATAGCGAATTTCCGATTGCTGCGGTAGTGATGAGTCGCCAAATCTTTCGTGATGATCATCAGTGCGCGGCATGATGATCATCACATAATCTTTCAACAAGGAGAGATTAGCTGGGATCTGCGCTATGGCCCCCAACTAATCATCTGCTCGCCGGAGAAGCCATATTTAATTTCCAGGTCGATGGCAAGTTGGCGTTGGTTACCGCCATCCGCATCCATGACCCACACATGCCATGCCGCGGCGCTATGATCCGAGCCGCGGTTGCTAAGGAATGCGATATGTTGACCATCTGGACTCCAGGTTGGCGCTACATTACTTGATAGTTGCGGAACGAGCGTTGTGATCGGCCGGGTGAGCGCGGTATGACCACTGCCATCGGGGTTCACGGCAAAGATTTCCCAGTGGCTGCCCTCGCGACTCTGAAAGACAATGCGGCCAGGGGCACCATCTGTGCGCGGCTGCCAATCCGGATCCCAGTCATAGCCATAGCCATCGGCAAAGATCCGTGCGGTCTCTGCCGCCGGTGCGTCCTGGGTGACTTGCAGACCACCGGCAGATTGGTAGAGAATCCCGGCGGCTGTCCAATCGGGTGCCCGCGCACTGTTTAGCGCGACTAGATCGCGATAGTCATCGCCATTCGTATTGATACGTGCGAGCATCCAACTGGGGCGGCTTTCCTGATCAAAGTCATTCAAAACGTTTTCTTGCACGTCGGCGTTCGGTGGTAGATTAAATTGATCGACGATCTGCTGGTCGCTCAAACAACTGCTGATCCCGACGAGACGGCATTGATAAAAGCCATCGTTGTAGCTAAAGACCAGCCATGCCCCATCAGGGCTCCATTTGGGTGACATTAACCCATCCCGTTCCCCGAAAATTTTGCGTTCGTTGTTGCCATCGCTGTCAATCAGGTAGACGCCAGTGGCAGCGCCGCCAATGCGTGTAAACGCAATTTGGCGTCCGTCGGGGCTGAGTGCTGGATCCAGTCCGCTCGTCAGGGCGCGCAGATCACCTGTTGCCAAATCATAGAGATAGAAAAGCCCACCCCAGACGCTCTGAATCACCAACTTGCCGCTGAGTTGTGCGATGGGTGGTGCGGCGGGTGGTGCGGCGGGTGGTGCGGCAACCGCTGCAGTCGGATCAGTTGTTACAGCAGGCGAGGTCGCGCTTTCAACCGGGCTCGCAAGGATTGGCAGGTCGTTTGCTGTGCTGTTGCTCTCGACATAACGGGTTGCGACCCAGCCTTTGCGGTCGGTTCCATCGTTCAGTGCAATCTGCACCCAGCCACGATCCGCGGTACGCCCGAGCACAACAAAGCGGTCGCCAGGCTGTGCTTTCCCCAGAATGGCGAAGCCGGTGCCAGGGCCGGAGCGAATATTCAGCCGTGTACCATTGGTCACGACGCGCACAGTTAGTTCGTTAGCGCTGGGAGAGGTAGTTGTTTCACGCACAGACACCAATGGCACCACCGCGGCGGGGGTGAGTGGTGCGGCAATTTCTAGACCATCAACCGCGTGAGAAAACAGTTGGGTAGAGTTGATCATAGTTTCTGATACCACATGGCTACCCATTATGCTTTGCGTGACTGGCAGTTGTGCAATGCCATAAAAAATAACGATGTCGCTCTGCACCCAACCACGCTTAGCATCTGGTGTGGTGACTTCTAGCCATTGCGTATCCACACTACGGCCCAGTACCTTCAGCAAATCGCCGGGCGCTAGGGCACGTATGATTGCACCATCGACTGCTGCGTAGAGACTGCCCCCATCAATACCGACAATCGCCAAGCGCTCGGCTTGTTCCTGCTTTATAGGCGCAGCCAATCCTGCGGCTACCGTGCTACCGTAAAGGCTAAAATATAGGCCCAAACTCAGCGCCAGGGCAGAGCAGAGTGACAACATGATTCGCCCGCTATTCCGATGGCTGCCTTGGCACCCTCGCCGCTGAATCGAACTGCTATGGTTAACAAACATGATGAATGGTCCTTATTATTTACAAAATGTCGGCCGGCCACTGCACAAGGGTTAGTCGGAGCAGTCGTCAGAACAAGGGGTTGCTCATCCGCCTATTGCCGAGATGAGCGCAACGGCATGGGCAACGCCATCTTCGGCTTGGACTTGCGCCCCAAACTGGGCGGCACGCTGCCGCATTGTTTGATCGTTCACGATTGTTTGTAAGGCGTAGGCCAACCGGTCTACCGTAAGTTGCTTGCGCCCAATGGGTGCTGCCCCAATCCCAAGTGCGGCGACCCGCTGCCCCCAAAAGAATTGATCACCAAAGAACGGAATGATCAGTGCAGGAACCCCTGCCCTGATCCCAGCCGCCGTAGTGCCGGCACCCCCGTGATGGACTACCGCGGCAACATGAGCAAAGAGCCAATCATGAGGAATACTGTCGATCATGAAGATGTTTTCCGGCAAATGTTCTTTGTGTAACCCACCCCAGCCGGTGAGCAAGATGGCGCGTTGCCCTGTTTGCGCCAACGCTTTGATCAGTAAATCGGCGGTTGCTTCCGGCTGGCGGCTCCCCATACTGCCAAAACCGATATAGACCGGCTGTGGCCCCGCGGCAAGAAAATCGACCAGGTCCGGCGGCGGCAGCCACTCGGCACTGGCAGGCAAAAACCAATAGCCGGTGACATGAATCTGCTCTCCCCAATCCGCCGGTTTGGGGAGAACCGTTGGGCTGAAGCCATACAACACCGGCGCACGACGCAAGCGGTTGGTCGTCTGCGGCCCCCAGAAAGGCGCAGCCGGCAGGCGCAACACCTGTTGGCGCGCTTGACGGTCCGCCGACCGAAAGCCTTGCCACATCATCTGCTGTGTCAACTGGTGCGTCAGGCGGTTGAACCATCCCCCCAGTTGTGGCGGCGACTGGGGCAGAAGCGCACCGGGAAAGGCCGTGGTCGGTGTAAAGGGGACGACATGTGCTTGGATGAAGGGAATGTCCAACTTTTCGGCTAGGGCAAGCCCGATATAGAGGCCCCCAATCCCAGCAACCAATAGCTCCATCTCCTGGCAGGCAATGAGACCATCCTGTGCCCACTGGAGAACAGCGCGTTGGGCTGCTTTGGCTGTGTGTGCCGTAATCGCGAGGAAGTTCCCCTTTTCCAGCAGGTCACGCATCTCTGGACTTTCGACCACTGCTTGCACATTCCCTTTCATCGGCCAAAATTCCAGGCCATAGGCGGTGACAAGGTCGGCAAAGTTCTCATGGGTCACTAGCCGTACGCCATGACCGGCAGCCTGTAACCCCTTGCCCAAAGCGATATAGGGTTGCACATCGCCACGGCTGCCCAAAGCAATAATTGCAATACGCATCAGTATTAAATTTCCTTTCATATCAGGCCAGGTAGCGACTACGACAACGTTACATTATGTGCCTAGCTGCGCCCGGCGGCTGCGCTTGTCGAAGTCAGAGGGTGCTACGTACGTTCTATTGGTCAAAAGTTACCGCAGCCGTCATATTCCAGCGTAGACGGGCATCGGGTGCCGTCAGCGCTAGGGTGGCGCGGTAGACAATGTCACCGGAACTGTTTTCGCCATACGGGCGAATCTGTACAACAGTTGCTTCGACGCTTAGATCGGGAAGGGCGTCAAAGGTAACCTGTGCATGGTCCCCTTCCTGAAGGTAGACGACCTGCAACTCGGTTAAATCCTCGGTTTCAATCTGCAGTTGGCTGAAATCCGCCAGGCGCAGGATGGGCGCACCAAGGGTTACTTGTTCGCCCAATGCCACATCCAACGAGGCAATGGTGCCGGTAAAAGGGGCACGCAATTCGAGCTTGCTCAGGGCAACGAGCTGTTGCTGGAGCGCCGCGGTTGACGCCGCCACAGTGGCTTCCGCTTGCGCCAACTGTTCAGGACGGGTACCGCGCAGCAGCTTGTCAAGCTGGGCCTGGGCTTGGCGCACATCAGCTTGATAGATGGCGATATCCGCGGGGCGGCTGCTCTGCAGGGCCTGAAACTGGGCCTGGGCTTGACGGACCTGGGCGCTGGCACCGGCGATCTGGGCCTGAGTAGAGCCATTTTCCAGATCGGTTAGTCGCGCTTGGGCTGCTTCATAATTGTTGGTGGCGGTCTGTAGGTCAGCGGCTTCTTTCGTCGCCCCTAGATCGTTGCGCCACTTCACTTGATTATAGGCATTTTGCGCACGTTTACGCTCGGCTTCGGCATTGTAGAGATTCGCGCGCGCCTCGATCAATTGTTGTTCGCTATTGCCATCCAACACCTGTTGCAAATTGGCCTGTGCCTGACTAACGGCGGCTTGCGACGCGGCAATATCACCATTTTCCGTACTCAGCGTCAGCTTATCCAAGCGGGCTTGGGCCGCGGCCAAAGTGGCCCGCGCGGCTTCAATATCCTCAGCTAACGAACCGGCTTTTAATTCATCATAGCGGGCCTGTGCATTCATCAGATTCGCTTTGGCTTGGGCAATGGCGACCAGCGTATCCTTGGTGTCTAGTTGCACCAAGCGCTGGCCGGCAGTCACCACGCTCCCTTCGCGAACGGCGATATCAACCGCAATGCCACTGCTGGATAAACTCAGGTCAGCACTTAAGACTGGAACAACTTTGGCATCGGCGATAATGGCATTAGCGACCGGCGCGACCGCTACAGCAGGTGCAAGATTATTGGTTGCCATATTTGCCTCAGCAGTTACTACATCCACCGCTGTACTATTCGCGTTTTCTAGTGGTAGTTGCAGAAAGCCTAATCCATAAGCGGTGCCAAGCGTCACGCCAATACAAACAACAATGATCAGAATCCAACTGATGATTCGTTTCATCTCTTTCACTCCTACGCTGCTTGAAATGCAGTCCATTGATTTGATTAATTTGACGCTCTTGGCAAACCAGCACAAAAGCAAGTTGGTAGTACATTGATCGTAAAGTTATGACCAATAATTCGACGGAGGTATTACTCGTCTATACCGCTGCAATATCTCCTAAATTCGGCCGTGGCATTTACTTCAACGCTCTAAGCATTCTAGGTTAGTTCGATTGATTTCTGTAGTGTCGGTGCGCGATCAATCCACATGAGCTTTGTCACGTCAGAAAGTGAGGATCGTCATGTCAAGTCTAGGCCGATCCGCTATATATCTGGACAGTGCCTTATGCTAAACTATGGGGTAGGCAAACTTTCCCACATTGTGGCTACCTATCACCCACCTAATCGCCTGGCAAGCGCATGGAATACCAATGAGTTCTATATTGAAAGTGAGGAACTGTGGTTTTACGCAAACTTAATACACTCGAACCATTGTTGGTGCCGACGTTACGAATGCTGGTAGCCCTACCACTAACTGTCATGTTGACGCAACTGCTACTGGGGTATTTTATGCCGATCCCCTTCTTAGGCTTTGTGGTGCCGCAACATGCGCCGACGCTGATTGCTGTACCGTTCATCATTGCAGAAGCAATCACGTTGCTATTGTTGGCTACACCAAGGCTGGCAACTTTGCTTAGTCACTGGTATTTACAATCCCTTCGCCAAGTCAGGGAATGGTGTTGAAAGCTGGTTCAGAGTGAATGGCACCGAGCGGGGGCATGGCGTCAAGCAGCTGAGTAATTAAAAGCGGGTCAACGAAATCGGGA
>JALHQH010000105.1 GCA_022842065.1 Caldilineaceae bacterium | reverse complement strand
GTCAACGGCTGTGGGCCAGCTTCAAAGCGACGACCGATGGCAATCGCCCCAGCAGTTTATATGTGGATGATGTCGAATTGATCGTCTGCACCGCGCCATAAAGTCGCTTGGGTGGCATAAAAATCGACGCGTGGTCGCGTGGTCGTGACCACGCGACCACGCGACGATTTTCATGCCACCTTGTTCATCATCAGAAAGCAGCCTAATCAATGTTTGAAGCACTAGCAACTTACCTGCAAGCGCGCACCGCGCAGGATCAATTTTCGGGTGTCGTCCTGATCACCCAAGGTGACCAGCAACGCTTTGCCGGCGCATATGGCGCGGCCAGCCGCGCCTGGCCGGTGAAAAATACGCTGGACATGCGTTTTGACACTGCCTCGATCACCAAACTCTTTACCGCGGTGGCAACCTTGCAACTGATCGACCAAGGCAAACTCGCCTTTGAGACTGGCGTGATTGACTTTCTCGGGTTGGAGGGAACTGCAATTTCGCCCGCTGTGAATGTCTTCCACCTGCTTACCCACTCTTCCGGTATTGCCGACGACGCCGACGAGGAAGCAGGCGAAAGTTATGAAGAGGTTTGGCGAACGCGCCCTAATTATTCAGTCATCGAGACGGTAGACTTCTTGCCCCAATTTGCCTACAAACCGGCCAACTTTGCGCCGGGACAAGGGTGTCGGTACTGTAACTGTGGCTACGTGTTGCTGGGGCTGTTGATCGAAAAGATAACGGGGATGCGCTATCGCGACTATGTGCGCCAACAGATCTTTGCCAAGGTGGGGATGGCGGATTCCGGCTTCTTTGACAAGCGCGAAGTGCAACCCAATATCGCCGAAGGCAGCGACCCCATCGAAGATGAAGCTGGCCAGATTATCGGCTGGAAACGCAACATCTACGCCTACCCACCGCTTGGCTCGCCCGATGGCGGGGCGCATGTCACTGCGGCCGATCTCGACCGCTTTTTGCGTGCGGTCAAAGCGGGTACGTTACTTAGCCCAGAAATGACCACGGCCTTTTTTACGCCGCAAGTCCACTATCGCGACCGTGATGGCTGGAGCATGTATTATGGCTATGGTCTCTGGTTCCGTGTCGAGCCGAGTGGTGAAGTACTCTTCTATGAAAAAGAAGGGATCAATGCTGGCGTCAGTGGGATGATTCGCCACTACCCGGCGCAGGATATGAGCGCGGTGCTCTTGTCAAACATGATGGAGGGCGTGTGGGAGCCGATCCGCAAGCTGCATGATTTGGTGGTGAGTGATGACGCCATCGCGCGATAATGAATAGCTGATGCATCGCTGATGCGCTTTGGTTAGCCATTCCACTGCGTACGTCGTGAACTAATTGTAGAATGTGGCCACAAATGATACAATGTGCCCCAAGAGGAGGCATTGATGAGCATTCAATCCGTTAATCCAAATCAGCAAGTAGGCATTCGTGAATTCAAAAATAATCTGAGCGCCTATTTAAAGCAAGTCAAAGCAGGTGCAACACTGACCATCACTGAGCATGGCGAACCGATCGGGCAATTAGTGCCAGTGCAAAAGTCACTGGAAGCTCGCCTGCAAGAGTTAGCCGCCGCCGGTTTGCTGTCATGGAACGGCGAACCTTATCAGCCAACAAGCGCCGAACCGCAGCCTACTTTGGCATCGAATGCGTCTAAAACGGCAGCGGAAGTCGTGTTGGAGGAACGTGGATGATTGTTTACTGGGATACCAGCGCTTTAATCAAACAATATGTCCGCGAAGTTGGCACAGCGGATGTTAAGGCGCTGGTGAAACAAGCGACCGCATCGGGGACAGCACCAATCTGTTATGTCGAGATCGCCGCGACCTTAGCCAAACTTGTCCGTATGAAAAGCCTTACCCATAAGGTAGCACAACGCGTTTTGAATGATTTCGTCGCCGATTGGCCAACCCTTGTACAGGTGCAGGTGAATCAGCCGCTCCTAACCCAAGCATCAACCTTTGCCTGGACATATGAACTGCGAGCCTATGATGCCCTTCACCTGGCATCTGCCTATCTTTGGCGCGGCATGTTGGGTGAGCAAATTATCTTTGCCACATATGATCAACCATTGTGGCGCGCCGCGCAAGCACTTGGGCTAGATCGATTCCCCGCAAGTTTGCCATGAATCTAGGTGATTACAGGTTCCGTAACGCGCGTATCAACGACGACCGGCGGCTATATTTGGCGCGAATCGCGGCCAGTCGTTGCTGGAAGCGCAACGTCTGCCCCTGTTCCGCCGCTAACATCCCTAGTTGTTCTAACAGTTTCGCCACTTGTTCATAACCAGCACTTTTCTGTTCGGCAATCAGCGCTTCGACATCCTGCCAGACAGCGTCACCACGGGCGGCTAACGCAGCCAGCGCGGCGCGGCGTTGCGCTTCGTGCGCAACGGCTGCCACTTGTGCTTGCTTCTGCTGAATGAGATCACGTGCCGCCATCAGTTCACCAATCGTCCGCGTGCCGACCGGGTTATCGGTGCTAATGCTCGGGAGCAACCCCAGCCGTTGCTTCAGCTTGACGGCGAGATGTGCTTCTTCTGCTAACATGCGCTGTAAGAAGTCGATACACTCCGCATGTGGCAAAGCAGCCAAAGCTTGGCGCAGATCAACGGGCGACACTGCACGCTGGCTCTGCCCTTGCGCCGCCGCCGCAATCAAATTCTCATCGATCGCAAAGAGGTCGCTGAAGGCCTGCAAGTCAGGGGTCAATTGGGCCAGCTCAGGTGGTACCGGTGGCTCCAGCGTCTCTTCAGTCAAATAATCCGCATACTCGCCAGCCACATCGGCTGCGTGCAACCAGGCGATATAAAAAGCCCGCCGATCTCCCAGCAAGATCTGGTCATAGAGGCCAGCGACGCTGCTCAAGACTGCGCTGTCGTCACCCCAGCTATCGCGCCCCTCCTCCTGGCGCGCAAAGGTAATGATGAGCCGGTCGCCGACCGTTTTGGTATCAATTGTTATCTTTTCCTCGTCGACAAGATAAGGTTCGACCGTGCGCAGATCGAGCAACGCTTTGGGGAAACAGAATTTAAGTTCGGTGGTCCCCCAGTTGGTGATATAGAACGCGCTGTCGAAATATTGGGCCAACACGGTATCCACATCATGTTTGAAGTTGCCCCAGCTATAGTCAACGCTGAAACTGGTGGCGGTGGTGTGGCCGTGGCTGGAAAGATTGTTCACCGCCACTTGTTCGGCTTTGGTTAGTTGGCGGTTGATGGTGCGGAATTCGTAGTATTGGTATTCACTCATGGGTGCGCTCACTTTATTGGCGGATCGGGGTAAACGGCAGATGCTTTGCTATAATTGTAGCATAGCCAAGCCATGATGAACGATCAGGGGTTATGGGGCGAATATTTTTTCTTCAAACCGCTTGCCACAGAAACGAGCGCATAACATGACAACACTACGAACCGGCCGTTACCGGCACTATAAAAACAAGGAATACGAAGTCCTCGGCGTCGCCCGTCACAGCGAAACCGAGGAGGAATTGGTCGTCTATCGTACCCTGTATGGCAACTTTGATCTCTGGGTGCGACCCTTGGCGATGTTTACAGAGACCGTCATCGTCGATGGGGTGGAAGTGCCACGCTTTCGTTATATCGGTGCTGATGAAGAGGCATGAAGCCCTGTTGCTTGGCTAAACCGCTGTGCGTTCCCCATTGCTGGCCAGATCCACGCCTGTAAATTCCCCATGATCTGCTTGAGGTGATTGCGGTCATGGTAGACCCATTCGTGGAGCAGATCACTGACGCTGAGGTTGCCCACGGCAGGATGTTCGGCGTTGCACCGCAGTTGATCCACGGTCAGTGTGTGTACCAGCACAAGACTTTGCGTGCGCCGCGCCGCCAACTCGGCCAGCAACGCTGGCGCGGCTTTTTCATTATCGCGCCGGTCACAGGCCACTTGGTCGGGATCCCACGGTTCGCAAATGTAATCGGGCTGCGTTAGGATGCGGCGGATGCGGCCGCCAAAGCCCCGCTCTTCCGCTTCGATGAGATGGCCGATCACTTCGTTGCTTGACCATTCGCCCGCGGCCGGTCGCCAGCGCGTCAACGGCTCGGGCAGCGCCCGCAGCTCACTTTCCAGCAAGGGGATCGTGGCCTGTAAAAGTGTTTCGATCTGAGTAATAGTTAGCGCGGTGCGCATGGTTGCTCCTCTATTGGTAAGATGGTGGTTTTGGTAAGATGGTGGGTTGTAGATTAGTACCGAGGGTTAAAACCCGCGGCTACCATCTGCCGTCACTCCGTGACTAAAGCGATCGTGTCCAGCCGCTAAGCCGTTTTGAATCAACTTGATGCTTCTTGACAGGAATCATCGGCGCTTAACGCGGTTAAACGTGGCTGAATGGTGCGTGTTTGTTTTGTTACTTTCAGCCACAGCCATGCCCGCTGCAAGAGCGAGGGCCGTTTGGCTTCTTCCGCAAAATAGTGCAATTCCCCGGCCACAAAGTAGAGAAAGTCGGCGGCGATCGGGGTCAGTTCGGCCACTAGTTGCGGCTCGCGGCGGATGCCATCATAAAATTGGGCAACCCACGCTTGGGCTAATTCCTGCGGTGTAATTGATTCTTTTGCCGCCAACAGTTGTAAGACCCGGGTGCGCAAAAAGTGTTCATCGAAAAAGGCGGCGTGCCATTCGGGGTAACGTTTGGCCCACAGTCGATGCGCACTGTAGACGGCCCGCGCCATTGGTTGCGGCACAGGGGCAACGGTTGCTCTGTACCAGCGGCTAATTGCCTGTAACATGGTTTTCCTCTCGTTCTCTCTATTTGGCAATTTACTCGGTCGCCTCTATACTATCACCTACATGCTATCGTTTCAAGCGAATGCTTTCGATAGATAGCATCGTCTATGCCGATGGATGGAACAGATGGAACTACGCCAATTACAGACTTTTCGTGAAGTGGCCAAAACATTAAGTTTTACGCGTACTGCTGCCACGCTCAACTACGCCCAGTCGAGTGTTTCAGCACAGATCCAGACGCTGGAAGAAGAGTTGGGGGTCGCCCTCTTTGACCGGCTGGGACGACGCATCAGCTTGACCGCGGCCGGTCAACGGCTGCTCCACTATGCAGACAAACTGCTCGCATTGGCGGATGAAGCGTTGGTCGCCGTGCCAGGTGATCAGGAGCCGAGGGGCAGCTTGACGATTGGGGCACCCGAAACGCTTTGCGCGTATCGCCTGCCCCAAGTTGTCGAAGCGTTTCGCCACTGTTATCCCAAGGTCGCGATCATCTTTCGCCCCTCGCCCACCGCCGAAAATTGGGATGAACTGCTCGGTGACGGCATGGCGGATGCCGCGCTGATCTTAAACGAACCCTATCAGGCACCACAGCTGATCGTACAGCCGTTATATCAGGAACCGATCCTGGTGGTGGCCCACCCCCACCATCGTTTGAGCAAGGAACGCCTGATTTCACCAGCAGAGTTTCGGGGCGAAACCTTGTTGCTGACCGAAGCCAACTGTCCGTATCGTTTAGCCTTTGAACGCGTGCTGCGTACCGCCAACATTACGCCGGCCAATGTGTTAGAATTTCATAGTGTCGAGGCGATCAAACAATGTGCGCTGACCGGCATGGGGATCGCGGTTTTGCCCTGGGTGGTGGTGCAGCAGGAAGTGACGGCAGAACGGCTCGTGGCACTGCCGGTGGCTGGACTGACGTTTAACATGGTCACCCAACTGGCCTGGCACAGAGACAAGTGGATCTCACCGGCGCTTGCTGCGTTTTTGGCGATGACGCGCACGCTGTTAGGCGAAGTTGATGAAACGCACGCCTCATTGCAGGCGTGACAGCAGCCCTCTATTAATTCTGCGTCTGATAAATTACCTGGACACCGGTCAAACGAATAATCTGCACAAGTTACTCGACACCTTCGCGACCGATGGCGCGTTGTGCTCAGCCGACGACCACTCTTTGCGGCTGGGCTGATCCTCGCCGTTGTGCTCTTTGTCGGCGCGTCGGGCCTCTTTCAACTGAGCTTGCACCGGTATACCAGCGCATCGAGTTAATGGCAATTAGATGAGGTAGCGGGGTATAGACGCGGATTTAGGAAACGCGGATCGAGGATCCGCGTTTCCTAAATCCGC
>JALHQH010000104.1 GCA_022842065.1 Caldilineaceae bacterium | reverse complement strand
GCCTCAGCGGCTGAGAGAATTCTCTCAGCCGCTGAGGCGGCTTCTCGCTGTTAGGAGGGGATTTTAATCCCACTCCGTAAGATAGGCCGACAGGTTCACCTTGTCATCCTGTCACTACGCCGCCAACGCCAAATTCTCCGGCATATTCTCCAAGCGGGTCAACCAGTAGTGGACATCGAAGTTTTGGTCACCGGTGAGGAAGCGCCAGAGCTTGATACGGTTGACAATCTCCAACCGGCCCGCGCCATCCTCGAACCACGGCTCGCCTTTGCCCAAAATGGTCTGAATATCTTCGACGGCGTTGGTGTCGCGCGTAAAGATCGCCTTGTGTTGCTTCTGATCGGCGGTCAAGTCGTCGGTGTTCCAGAGACGCAGTTGGCGGACACGGGGATTGAGACGCACCTTGAACATGTAGCGGCGCTGATCAGTCTGATTCTGCCGGCCACAGTGCCAGATGCCGTGGTGAAGCACCAACACCGACCCGGCCTTGCAGACCATGGGAATCTGCCCCAGCAAGTTTTGATAGCGCGCAATATCCATCTCGTTGATGCGGCGATATTGGCTGCCTGGCACCAAGAGCGTACCACCCATTGCCAGCGGCACATCATGGGGGAAGTACATCAGTTGGATGTCAAAATGCATGCGCGTATCGATGATCGAATCGCCGTGCATCCCTTGCGCTTGCCCCTCATTCGGCTGGCGCACATGGATTGCCTGATGGTCGAAAAGGGGATCCGGGCCAACCAGGCTCTGGATAATGCCCTGGATCTCCGGCATACGGATCAGGTGACCGATGGCCGACGGCTCAGGATAACATTGGGAGAGCGGGGTGCCGGCGGGTGCGGAGGCAATCGACCCTTTGTCGATCTCGGCCATCACCGCGTCATTGACTGCCTGCGGCACTAACTCGTCAAAGCGCAAAAAGCCGCGCGCGACGAATGAAGCCATCTGTTTGGAATTGAGCAGATACTGCTTGTCAACCATCGATCTCCTCCAGTTGTTCAAAGATAAACTCATACATTTGAAACGAAGTTGTATATTCCATCCCCGGATAGGGCGGATTCAGTTGGGGGAATTGGATCACGCGCCAGCCATCAAGCAGGGCAGCCAATCCGGTGCTATAAGGGGGGGTATCACTGTCACCAGTGGTGTAATGCGCATTGCCGGTGCCATCATAAATGGACCAACCCTTGACCCGGCTATCCAGCGCGGAATTCGCCAGATAGAGCACGAGCACTTTCTGTCTCAACTTAGCCATCAATCTTTCCTACTTTTGTTACGTGGGGACGCTGCCTGATCTTGCAGTTCCAATACGATTTAAAAATGACCGTCATCATTGTAGCCACCGTCATCATTCTAACCGAAGTGACCCAGCACGACAAAGCGCGCTTTTGCCCTGCTTTCGTAACTACTCACCCCACCCTAACCCTCCCCAGTTTGGGGAGGGAACCGCAAGCTCCCAGCTAGATTCCGTCCCCTGCTAAGGGATGGAATCGTTGACGAGGTGACTGTTCCTCCCCTTAACAGGAGGTTAGGTGGGGGCGAGTCGTTACATGGATCCCAGATTTAGATCAGCCCGCGCACCAGTGCCAGCAGCCGATCCAGCAAGGCTTCGCCGTCGGCGCGTAGGGCGTTGTGCTCGTATTGGTTGGTGACCCAGAGTTTGATGCCCTGAATGGTCTGCGCGGTCTCTTCAGAATAGTGACGCTCGACATACATGTCATTGTAATAGACCGCGGCGGCGCAGGGGACGCGGTTCTGCTGCAACGCGGCCACATCATAGAGTGGGGGCCAATCGGTGCGCTGGGCCAGCAATTCGGCGGCGGCCTTGAGTGGTTGCAATTGCGGATATTCGTCAAACATCCAGGGGTAGATCATCTCGCCGGTGAAGAGGACGCGGCGGGTGGGGTCTGGGATAAATGCAGGAAATTCGGCGCGCACCCGTTCGGCAGCCCAAGCGGACGCAGCCCCCTGACAGTAGATCGCCTCGTGGAGAATGGCGAAGATCGGGTTGGTCTCAAAATGTTGGGCCTGCATAAAATGATTGAGGAAAACATAACTCAACTCGGGACCATTCGGGCCGTCAACAAAGGCATCCTCCAGCAGATAGTGGACCGTTTCAAAGCCGTCGCTGGCCCCAAAGGCTAGTCCCAGTTGTTGAAAGCGCCGGGACGTCAACTGCGCGCCATCGGGCAGGCGGACAGCATGGTCATGCAGATAGGCGACAATGCGTTGAACCAACGCCACATCTTCGGGATAGCGGGCATAGTAGAGCTCATTCTTTTGCAACACACGCTGATAGGTTGCCCGATAAACATCATCCGCCGGGCGCGTCAGCGAAGGTAGCCCGCCGGTGATGATCGCTGCCCGCAAGCCCTGCGGTGCCAGCGACAGGTAACTCACCACACAAAAGCCCCCAAAACTCTGCCCCAAGACACTCCACTGCTCGTCACCAATCAACTGCCGGCGGATCAACTCGGCGTCGCGCACAATGTTGTCGGCGCGGAAGTGAGTGAGGTAATCGGCTTGGGCTTGCGGGGTGGGGAAGTGCGCCAGCGTTTGCGCCAAGACGGGGGTGCTGCGACCGGTCCCGCGCTGGTCGAGCATGAGGACGCGGTATTCTTTTAACGCGCGTTTCCACCAGCCACTGTTCTCGGTCGGGCGCGGCGCGCCGGAACCCGGTCCGCCCTGAAAGTAGACCAAATAGGGCAGGTCGGCAGTCGTTTTGTCGGCGGCGACGACTTCGCGTGCAAAGACGGTGAGCTGACTGCCGCCAGGGTTGCCGTAATCGAGCGGCACCGTAAACTCATGGCCGATGAGCACCAAGCCAGGCAGCTGATGGGTGAAGATTTGCACAAATGCTCCAGAATTGTTCATTATTAACCCCCTCCCAACCTCCCCCGAGTACGGGGGAGGGGTAATAAGTTCCTCCCCCGTACTCGGGGGAGGTTGGGAGGGGGTGGCTTGGTCGATTATTGCCACTGCGCGGGCAAGGCGGGGGCGGTTAACCCATAGCGTTGACTGAACCAGGTGGCCAAATGGACCCCATCGCGGTAGCCGGAATGGGCGCTTTGATAAAAGCCCGTGTTGCCGCCGAGTGCATCCACCAGTGGTTGCGTCTGGCTGGGATCATCACCCGTGACCACGAGCGTATCACAACGCACCTGGGGAGCAAAGTGGGTCGGTTCGTAATAGGCCAAGGTCTGCCAAAGGACAGCGGCTTGATCGGGATAAGTGCGCGCATAATCATTTAACTCTTCGATTGGGTAGGCCGCCGACCGTCGCGCTACCGCTTCAGCCCCATAGAAGAAACCTGGCGTGTAGTAAAGCGCATCAACTTGGGGGCGCAGCGCGGCGGTGATCAGCGCAAGGTCACCGCCGACCAGGGCGATCTTACCTTGATCGACCTCGGCGCGTGTTTGTAGAAAATCAACCACCCGGCAACAGTCCGCCACAATGCCGCGGTAGATATAGTCGTGCGTGGTGGCAATCTGGGTCGTCAACAGACCGGGATAGGCCGCGGCAAAGGGTTGATCAGCGAGGCGTTGACCGCGATGACAGAGCGCCACCACGATCGACTGTTGGCGATCTTCATAAGCCGGCACATGAACCACACTGCCATAGTTGGGCAGGGTATAGAGCACGGGGAAAGGGCCGGCACCGTGGGGTACACAGTAGTAGGCAAAGATGCGATAGCTCTCCAAACTAGTCATACGGAGCGCGTAGACCGTGCCAAAGTCGGTGGTGCGGATGGGCAGTTCGGTCAATTCGGGGGCGACGGGCAGCTGGGCTAACTTTGCCAAGGTCGTCGCCCAATAGTCGGCGAAGTCGACCGGGCGATTGGTAATGGTAAGAGACATGTTCGTTTCTCCCGCTTATGGCTGCAAATGTTTGGCAAAGAAGGCATCGACAATCGCTTCGTGGTAAAAGCTGCCGGCGTCGTGAGCGTGACCGTCGTAGGGATACAGCTGCTTGTCCAGCGAGGCGATGCGCGCAAAGACTTCGTAGCCGGTCTCCGGCGGGCAGACATTATCCTGCAAACCAATGTTGACAATAATCGGGCAGCGGATGCGGTCGGCGAAGTTGTGGCAGTCATAATAGGACCAGGTCTCCGCAATCGCCGCGCGACTTTCCGGATGAAGGCGCAGATAGTCGTTAATCTCCTGGTAGGGATAAGTATTGGTCAGCTCGATGGCATCAACCACCCCGGCCAGATAGGGCGCGCCGGCTGCGGCCACTGCGATCGTCGGGCACATGGCCGCGGTGAGCAGGGTCAACGCACCGCCCTGGCTGCCACCGCGGATGCCGATCCGGCTGCTGTCCACTTCGGGGCGCGTCTGCAAAAAGTCGATGACGCGCCAGGCGTCGACATAAAAACCCTTGTAGGCATAACTATTGCGGTCGATGATATTGTGGGCGAGCAGGCCAGGGTAGCCGGGACTATACTGGCTATTGCTGCGCAGTTTGCCGCGCGGGGCAGCCCCAAAGGTGGCGTAGCCTTTGGTCGCAGGCGCTTTGGCAAAGGTTGGCTCGCTAATGTAACCCGGATAATAGACC
Source organism: Caldilineaceae bacterium (assembly GCA_022842065.1). Next base: position 1,814 of record JALHQH010000104.1, on the reverse strand, counting down.
ATTGCCGGCAGAGGATTGGGCCGGTGGCGTGGCAGACAGTACCACCCGGCAATGCGTACGTGATCAAGGCTGTCATAGTGGACTTCGAAGACCTCGACCGTAGCAGTCGAACGCAGGGGGACCGGGGTGACGGTGGCATTCAGCGGAATCTTGGCCGCCTCAGCAAGCACGTCGGCCCAGAATTGGTCGAAGTCGGGCGGCTTGGTAACGGCGGTGGGGTAGGTGGCGGGATCGTGGGTGGGCATGGACAGCTCCTTCTTCAAAGGTGGTACAGCTTTCAATCAGTTGTGATCTGCGCTGGATGAGGGGCCACTGGGAGGCAACCGGCCTACGCTCTTCTCTGATCAGCAGCCCCAAGGCGACCAGTGGGATAAGCGATGCAATGAGGGATCGGCAACGGCTGGATTATCTAGACCCCTCACGGCACATCTTAAAATGAAACCGGCATTTGCGCAACCCAATCCAGCGCGCGCCACATCCAACAGATACCCAGCGACGACCTCCCGTTGCACCCAATCCGGCATCAAGGGTTGAAATTTGTTCAGGCGGTAGTTGGGCAATGAGGCCATGACATCACGCCAAAGGCGGGTGTCAGCCCAAAATTCGTCTGGTTAGCCCAGTACATAGCGCGCTGCCTGGCGCTGGATCTGCCGCAAATGTTCGTCTTCTGTGCGCAGGGTAGCGGCAAAGGCAGCTTTCGCCTGGGCATGTTGATCGGCTGCATCATAATCTCGGCCAGCCGACGGGGTGGGCCACCGCGCCAGCAGGCGTTCGATGGCAAACTGCAGCACAATGACGACCACCAGGCCACCAATTAACAACGTCAACATGCTTCGGCTCCTTTGTTGTATGGCACGGCAGCCCATAAAGTAACCAGTTTACACCTGGAGAAGTATTACTTTATGGCACCGTTTGGGATACGCAATAAAATCTTTACGGTGATTTTATTCTAGCCAAGTTGCCGATGCGCTGCCTGACATCTGGATGACGCCATACCGAACGGTGACTGACGGCCACCCCCTACTGATAGGCCAAACTCTCACGCACGCTGACGCGCGTGGCGTTGCGGGCCGGGAGCCAACTGGCGACCACGCCGAGCACAACGATAATCGCCAACCAAAGTAAGATCCCAGTCGGGCTGAATTGATAGAGCAGGGTCACCCAATCCCCCACCCCCACACCAACGCGCGCGGCCAATTCCTGGTGCATGGTGATCACCTTGTCGTCGCCCGCCTGGAGCCAGCGCCCGGCCACGACATTCGGCACATACATGGGGCTATTGAGGGGAATGCCATAAAGCGAAGCGCGTTCATCGTTGACATTGTATTCGGTTTGGCTTTGGCGACGGACGGTGCCGCTCCCGGTATTCCACACTTCGACCGCCTGCACACCTGGTTGCGCCAACACCAGTTGGGTGATGAGCGCGATGCGTTGGTCATCTTCCAGCGTCAGGTTGATCTGATATTTATGCACCGCAGTCAGCGCCGCGCCAAAGGTATAATTAGTCGAATCGCTGACGCCCATGATCGCAATAAAGAGCAACCCACCCCCCACCATCACCACCTGCGTCAAGGTTAAACGCGTCAGATTGCGAAAGGTGTTGCCGATGGTGAACAGCACGGTATAGGAGACATTCTGCAAACGAGCCAACATGGCATCGAGCAAGCCGGCCGCGCCGCCCAGCCCAAAGGTGGCGAAAAGGAAGCGTTTGCCTCACGGTTGTTGATGATGCCGACAATCCGCACCTGGCGTACCCGCTCATTGACCCGGGTTTCAATCACGTCACCAATGGCAAGGTTGTGGATCTCATCAAA
>JALHQH010000103.1 GCA_022842065.1 Caldilineaceae bacterium | reverse complement strand
GTTTGGTTATTTTCGCAAACTTATCTTCTCACAACCAGGGCCACCTGTCTACTTTTCTATTTAATGATATTTATGAAACACTCTCAGTCGAGGGATTGAAACAGGTATAACTAGCGATGGACATCGCTCGCAATCCACGGTCCGAAAAAACATCAACCCAGTCGAGGGAGTGTTTCATCAATAGGGTTTGGTTGACTGGTCGCCTGATGGCGGCCATTTTTTTGCACAGGGTTCGGCAACCCATGCCGGTTGGCGGGAAATTGACCGCAAAGGGGTGCGGTTTGTGCAAAAAAGGGTGCAAAAGGGGTGCTGCTGGAGTAAGCGTTGCTCGCGGCTGTACCGCGGTCCTATGCCAGCCGCTGGCGCGGGGACAATTGGTACATTGCGCGGCCGTGAAACGGTCGTTCCAGCGCTGCGCGTGACCGGCGGGCGGCGCAGCGCGAAGGGGTCATCGCTTGTGCCCGTTCCCGTTCAGTCGGTCATACCCGGTCGATAGGGCCAAAAGCTGCCGGGTACCCACTGGGTGCAGAATGACAATTTCCGTCACACTGCCCTAATAGAGAAAACAGAGAAACATGGCACAATTGTGTACTGCGCATCAGGGGATGCGCAGTACACAATTGTGCCAACTCTACATGTTTTCTCTATAAGGCAGTGTGACGGAAATTGTACTGGTATCGCGCGGCCTAAATAAACCGATCGTTAACTTGGAGATTCTTCAGGGCAAAAAGTTGGGGGTGCCCTTGGGGTCTAGAATAACAGTACGCTAGGCTTATTTACACCGTTGTGTACTAGCCGTGTAGCGCGCGGCGCAGGCCATTCAGCATGTCACGCGTGTAAGCTTGCGCGACGCGCGCGTTGGCCATCATCGGAAAGCCGTGGAAGGCGCCTGGATAAACATGTAACTCGGTCGGTACACCCGCCCGGATCAGCCGCCGCGCATACTCCATATTTTCTTCCAAGAAGAGATCCAATGTCCCAACACTGAGATAGGTGGGCGGCAACCCCGCCAACTCGGTCGCCCGTGCCGCCACCGCATAGGGTGAAACCCCGGCCCCGCCTGGCGCTTGTCCCAAGAGCGCACGCCAGCCAAACTGATTGGCCGCCGTTGTCCAGACGTATTCACCAGTATACGGGTGTGGGTCGCTGGTGGTGACGGTGCGGTCATCAAGCATCGGGTAGATCAACAGTTGGTAGACCAGATCGATCTCCCCACGGTCGCGGGTAAGCAACCCCAAGCCCGCAGCCAGCCCACCGCCGGCACTTTCGCCACCAATCGCGATCCGGCTGCGATCGACCCCCAGGTCACTTGCATTGGCGTGTAGCCATTGTAATGCTGTATAACAATCTTCGACTGAACCAGGGTGTACCGTCTCTGGGGCTAGCCGATAATCTACCGAAACTGCCACACAGCCCACCTCGGCAACCAGTGTTTTCACCTTCAAGTCATCGCCGTCGGCACTGCCGATCACATAACCACCACCGTGAATCCAGAGCAACGCGGGGCACGGTTGGGGCGCATTTTGTGGTAGATAGACCAGTACCCGCACATCAGGCGTACCTGGAGGGCCGGTCAACCAGCGTTCTGTCACCTCGATTGCGGGGAAGGTGGGCACGTCGCCGGCCATCTGTGCCAGCATATCCGCCAAGCCGGCGCGCACCAGCGGTAAACTCTCGTCCGTCAGCACCAGCGCTGGGAACAGTTCCAGCATGGGGGCGATCTCTGGATCTACAAGATGTCGCGTTGTCATCAATTATTCCTTGCTCTGTTGTTCGTCTTGATTGGGTTTGTGGTTGATGGCGTGACTAAAAAAGCACCGCGGTTGCGCATCAGGGCATTGCGACCTCGGCACCATCCTAACAGGTTGGCCCCTTTTCTGCAAGCCGCCCCTCATGGGTAGCCACCGCCGCGGCTCTGCACGAGAGGCGGCGGTGCCAGCTGTTGCTGCTCTTTTGCTGCTATGTTTTACAAAGAAGCTTGCTTTGCTTTAAACTGTCAACGCGTACTTTTCACTTTGGCAACCCTAAATGGAGCAGCAATATGTTGGATCAAGCCCTACACCAGGCCACCTACATTAATCTCGAAACCTTTCGCAAAAATGGGACAGGGGTCAAAACCCCTGTCTGGCAGACCAGTGAAGCTGGTACGATCTACGTCTGGACCCAGGCCGACTCTTGGAAAGTAAAGCGGATTCGCGCCAACCCGCATGTGCGTCTCTGTGTCAGCGACGCCCGCGGCAACCCACAGGGCGCATGGTATGAGGGGCAAGCGCGGATTCTGGCCGGGGCCGCGGCCGAAGCTCAGCAACGGCAACGGATGGCGGCCAAATATGGGCTCTTCTTTCAACTCTTCCGCCTGATGGCAATCTTCCGCCGCACCACCTATGCCGTGATCGCCATCGACCTGGCCTGATTGGTTCGGCGCGCTTCGTCACTTTTGCTTGTGCTTGCCCAAAGGAAAACCAGAGCCTTGCTAAAACCCTATGAGACCCTAACCTGGCCAGGCAAGTTGCGTCGCCTGCGCCGGCTGGCTGAATTTGTCTTGACGCACTATGATCTCACCGTCACCCGCATTGTGCTGATCGGGGCTGATACCAATGTGATGTACCGGGTCTATGCGGCTGACGGGCGCCAATATGCCTTGCGGCTGGCCAATGGCCAGTGGCGCACCTTGGCCGATGCCCAGGCCGAAGTGCTGTGGCTCGACGCGTTGGCCCAAACCACCACCATCCCCGTGCCGCAGATTGTCCGCACCAAGGCTGGCGACGCGCTGGTCACCCCAACCCTGGCTGGCCTCCCGGCTGGTCAACATGCGCTGCTCATGCCCTGGCTACCAGGCGTCATCCTGGGCCAGCGCCTGACCCCGCTAAATCTGACGAAAATGGGGGAACTCTTTGGCACCCTGCACCGCCAGGCCGGCTGTTGGCAGCCCCCCGCCGGCTTTACCACCCGCCGCTTTGACAAACCGATTGCGCGCGGCGAGGCCGAACAGCTATTCAGCGACGCAGCGCTGGCGATCTATGATCAGGCCACTGCCCAGGTGCTGGCCGACCTCTATGCCAAAGTAACCGCGGCCTATCAAGCACTCGATCCCGCTGACCTGCGTGTCATCCACTGTGACCTCTGGCATGATAATATCAAGCTCCACCAGGGGGTGCTCTATCCCTTTGACTTTGAGGATACGATCTGGGGTTACCGTCTGCATGACATCGCGATGGCCATGCTTGATCTCTACGAGGTGGTCGATCAGCCGACCTATGAAACGTTGCTTGCCGCCTTCCGTCAGGGGTATGAAGAGCAACTGCCCTGGCCGAAAGGCGATCTAGCCCTCTTCCAAATCGGGCGCATCCTCTGGCGCATCAACTTCTTTGCCAACCATATCGATCGCTTTGGCGCGGATTGGCTGGCCAAAGATGCCGCCTTCAATGCCAACCTTTTCAATCGCTATCTGGACACAGGTCGATTGATCCCGCCGCTGCGCACGCCGCGCTAGTCGGGAGTGGGCAGTAGGTAGTGCCCACTGCCCATAGGGCGTTGCAACAAAAGGTGTCAATCAACGTATAGATCTAGCAGCCTAGATCGTATATCAATCAACGCGCCTTTTCGACATGCTGACCCCGATCGGCGTACCACCACAAAGGAGCACGCAATGACCGCCAGCAAAATGTCACCGACCAGCGTCAATGTGCGGCTGTCCGGCGCACCCTTGGCCGTGACAAATTATACGTTACAGCCAGTTGCCCACCTGACGGGTTGGCAACTGGGCGAACCCGCGGCAACCGCTAGTGGCGGCGCGGCCTGGCTGCGCCTGGCCCCTGTCGCCGTTCATGTTACCCCTGTGGGGCAGCCGGCTTATACCGTGCTCATCCGTGATCCGCTCCCAGCGCAGCGCTGGGTATTGGCTGGGGTGGGGCTGGCCATTGCGCTTGTTTTTGGCACTATCAATCTGCTGCTACGGCGTTGGTTTGGCTAAATTGTTGCTTTACTACGCTACGCGATTTGTAAAGCGGCGTATAGTAAATTCAAGATCAGAAGGAGAATGACCATGACAATGCAACCGACTGTTGAGCGACCCACCCAACCGATCGAGCAGATGCTCGATAAACTTGGGGTTCAAGCCGTCTTTGGTGCTCCCATTGTGCAAGCCGAGGTGACTGTCATTCCGGTGGCACAGGTGGTCTACGGTTTTGGGTATGGTAGCGGCTATGGCCACGATCATGATCAGGCCACGGGCGCTGACGCATCCACTGGCGCAACGGGCGCTGGGCCGGCTACCCCGGCAGCCGAAGGGGGCGGCAGTGGCGCTGGTGCTGGTGGCCGCGCCATTCCTTGTGGCTATATTCGGATCGGCCCGGAGGGGGTGACCTATGAGCCAATTGCTGACAATACGCGTATTCCATTAGCCGGCATTCTGCTGGCGGCCTGGGCAATCTTCTGGGTCACCGCGACCATTCGCACCATAACCAAGGCGATTGCCAAAACCCGCCAGTTGAAACATAAGCAGTAGACCGTAACCGTGCGCGGCCTGATCCATGGGCTGCCGCCAGGCAGCAGGGCTAAGCCGGCGGTCAATCAGCCATTGTCCATCCACGGGATCCAGCATACAGACAATCACCCTTGATTGTGTAATAATTCACAAATGGGGCGCTGAATGTGGCCCAAATCGACCGGCCACTCAGGGCCAGCCCACTTTGGCCGGTCAGCGACTGGATACACTGCGTAGATCGGGGGAGAGGATGAACAATGGCAACAAATAGCAGACCCAAAGTGGTCATTATCGGAGCCGGCTTTGGCGGGCTTTTTACGGCGCGCGCACTGACCGATGCGCCCGTCGATGTGTTGATCATCGACCGCAATAACTTTCATACATTTACCCCCTTGCTCTATCAGGTTGCCACCGCAGCGCTTGATCCCAGCCAGATCGCTTATCCTGTGCGGACGATCTTCCGCGACAAGACGAATGTCAGCTTTCTCTTGGGCCAGGTGACCGCGATTGATGATCAAGCACGTTTGCTGACTGTCACGGCCGGTGCGAAAACGATCATGGAGCCCTACGATTATCTTGTCGTGGCTGCGGGGAGCGTGCCCAATTACTTTGGAAATCATAATTTCGAGGCGCATGCCTTTGAACTGCGTACCCTGCACGACTCGATTCGGCTGCGCAACCATGTGCTCAATCTCTTTGAACAGGCCGTTTGGACCACTGATGCCGCAACGCGGCAGGCCTTATTGACCATTGTGGTGGTGGGGGGTGGGCCGACTGGCATAGAAACCGCCGGCGCGGTCTATGAGCTTTACAACCATGTGCTAGGTTCTGAATATCGACACGAAAAGTTACATGCGCGCGTGATCCTGGTGGAACAATCGGCCAACCTGCTTGATGTCTACCCGCCCGCTTTGCAGGAAGCCGCGCGCACGCAGTTAGCATCACTCGGCGTGGAAGCGATCTTGGGGCAAAAGGTGGTGGAAGTGACCGCGCGCAGCGTGCGCTTGGGGAATGATCTGGTCATTCCGACCCATACGCTGGTGTGGGCGGCCGGGGTAAAAGCTGCGCCCCTGGCCCAGTTGTTGGGCGTCGAACTCGGTCGCGGCGGGCGGATTCCCATTGCAGCCACGACCGTGGTTAAAGGTAAAAGCGCCATCTATGCGATTGGGGACAACGCCTATTTGGAAGATGAACAGGGCCGGCCCTACCCGATGTTGATCCCCGTCGCCCAACAGCAGGGCGAGTTGGCGGCTCACAATATTCTGGCCGCAATCGACGGCCAGCCGTTGCAAGCCTTTCATTATCGGGATAAGGGCACCATGGCCACCATTGGGCGTAGCCGGGCGGTGGCCTGGCTCTTTAACCGGATCCAATTAACCGGTTGGTTGGCCTGGTTGGCTTGGCTGGGCTTGCACCTGATCATGTTATTGGGCTTCCGCAATCGGGTCAATGTCTTCATTGATTGGATGTGGAACTATATCACCTATGATCGCACGGTGCGCATCATCTGGTCACAAGAGTCAATTCTGGCAGATGAAGCACTCGATCAGACCCCGCCCGTGGCGGACGGCACGGCCATAAGTGCTATGCCAGAAAAACAGCCGCGTTTTCCAATTTTAACCTAAGCTTTGTGACAAGCTGACTAGACACATTACGCAACCTTGGTACTAAGCGATTGCTGCATTTGCGTGATGTTTTTTGCCATACGATCTGCTAGTATAGAGGGCGTTCCCGTTGGGGAACGCCCTTTTTCTTTTTCTTTTATGTAAGAAATAAGCGCTGAGTTGTCAGCTTACTGACAGAGGCGTAGGTCTATTGCCCATGTTATATTGTTTTCGTAAGCTTGAGTCCTGAAGGTTTTATTTTGCGTAAGTATTTCATCAGATAAGCTTTAAGGGTATAAACAAATGTTTGTCCACCTCACCCACGCTTACTTTGCATGGTTTGCATTGACCAAATCCTGTACGATGTGATTGTGAAATCCTATGTGTAAATTCGTTGTGGTGGCTGCGCAAGTCATTACGCTATGACAAATGACCGCCTACGCAATTTACGATAGTCTAATCGAGGAAGAGATTACACCGTGTCAGCCGCTACTTTGATCGATGTTGCGCTCCGGCGCGAACGTGGTTTGGCCTACTGGTTGCCATTTTATACAAGTATTGTCTCTGCGTTAGGCTTCAGTGTCGCGCTCAATGCTTTGGTCAGGTATGATGGTGACTGGGTTGTGCTTGCCCTCTTTGCCTGTGCGGGGGCCGTTGCAGAGTTAACCAGTGTCCAATTGTTTAACGCAAGTCATAGTCGGATTTCTGTGGTTTCGATCATTACTACGGCGACAATTGCTGTCATTGGCCCGTGGGGTGCTGTGCTGGCTAGCCTTGTCAGCGGGGCGATGACGATTCTCACGACTAGTGAATGGTACAATGGGGTTGCTGCCACCACGCCGCGCGCCAAGTGGTGGCAACGCTCGTTATTTAATATGAGCATGCGGATGCTGGTAGCACTGTGTAGTGGCTTTATTTTTATTTGGGCCGGCGGTTTGCCTGGTGCTGCAATCAACTCGGCTGTGCTTTTACCATTGTTGCTTGCTGTCCTAGTCGACGATGTGGTTGGTACCACATTGTTAACGACTGTGATTAGCCTGCAAACTGGTCGTAAATTTACACAGATTTGGCGTCAAGATTGGGAATGGACCTATCCGATTACACTAGCGGGTGGGGTGATCGGTGGTGGTGGTATTGCCTTTGCCTATTCGGTTACAGGGTTGGTTGGCCTCTGTATTTTTATGTTACCAATTGCGGCGACTGGGTATGCCTTTCATCTTTATGTTAATCGGACGCGCTCCTATGTTGATCAACTTGAGACTGTCAATCAGCAACTAGAATCAACCAACTTCAGTCTGTTGCGGACGCTGGGCGCGGTCATAGATGCCTATGATATCTACACCTTTGGTCATTCTGCCCAAGTTGCGCGCTATGCCGAAGCAATTGCGAAGGCGATGGATTTACCAAAACCGTTACAAACCCAGATCGTGCGCGGCGGTTTGATTCATGATGTGGGCAAAATTGGGGTAACTGATGCGATTATTGGCAAAGAAGGTCGATTAACCGATGAAGAGTATGAAGCGTTAAAATTGCATACCGTGATTGGTGCCGAGATTGTGAGCCAGATGCCGCAATTGCAGGAACTAGTCCCTTTAGTGCGCCATCACCATGAGCGTTGGGATGGGCGCGGCTACCCAGACGGACTGCAAGGGGCTCAAATCCCCCTCCCGGCACGCATTTTGGCCGTTGCCGATAGCGTGGAAGCCATGCTTTCTGACCGCCCTTATCGTTCGACGCGCACCTTAGACGATGTGATCAAAGAGGTGATCCGTTGCTCCGGTGCTCAATTTGATCCTAATGTTGTCGAAGCCTTTTTAGAAGTAACCAAAAAACATGGTGATGAGTTTTTTATTAATTCAGCATCGACAGTCGCACGCAAATTGGAAGAGAGTGGCGCACTGAAGACCTTAAATGGCCGTTGTTATGCCAAAAAGAGTATGATATACTAGCGAGCAGCAGTAAGTAACAGAAAGGTGCGTTAGCGAAAAGAGCCATCCTGGTGTAAAGTAAAGAAAAGGAGGCAAAAATGATCCGTATCACATTTACACAAGCAGAGAT
>JALHQH010000102.1 GCA_022842065.1 Caldilineaceae bacterium | reverse complement strand
GCGCTGTCGGCGCGGGGGCGGCACATGCCCCGCCGGCTCGCTCTACGCCATTTCTGTAACGTTCGCGGTAGGGGTTAGCGAATAATCAAGGGTAAGAAGAGCTGACGTAATAGCTCTTCATCCACCCGCTGATCATACTCATCTAGTTCCGCATCAAACTCGACTTCAGCATCATCCGTAGCCAATTCGTACTGCAGTCCGTCTGCTTCTGCGTCAGTGCTGCCTTCACCCACGACGACCATTGCCTCGGCAGCCGCGGTGGCAGAGGTGCTAAGGCCAAAGCCGTCGAGCACAGCGCTGAAACGGGCCGCATCCCCATCAAAGAAAGGCACAAAGTTGCAGTCGGTTGTGCTGCCCAGCTGCAGTGGCGTGCAGCTGATAATGCTATTTTTGTCACCGGTGATGGTATTCACACTGCCGGCGGCGGCAAGGTTGCCCTTGGTTCCCAGGTAGATCCGACTGCTGCCGGGCTCGATCCAGACGGCATTGACATCTTCGCTACCGTTTGTCAAGCCCACGTCAGAACCATCAAAGTACATTGCCCAGGTGCCACTTGTGTCCGCGCCACTAGTTAGCAGTGTGAGGGCGAAGAGATCTTCATCTTGACCAACCAAATTGGGCACGTTCAGCGCGCCATCAGTGCTAATGATCAGGCGGTTGGCGTCATCAAAGGCAATTGCATCAATCCGTTCGCCGGCCGTACTCAGGCCGACATCCGAGCCATCGATGAATAGACTAAAGGTGCCAAGGGTCGTGGCGCCCAGTTGGCTGTAGGTAAATTTGACAATGTCCGAATCGTCAACCTTGCCTAGGCCGGGGATGTTGATCGGGTTAGCAAAGTTCATCAGGATCGCATTATCCGGCAAGAAATGGAAGGCAATCAGATCCGTATTGCCAACGCCGACATCGGAACCATCAAAAAGCAATGACCAACTGTTAGTAGCGATTGTGTAGGCCAAAATATCCTCATCCCGGAACACAAGCCCATCGACTTTCCCATTCGCCGCCGAACTGAGGAAGAGTTTTGTCCCTGCCACTGAAGTTGGCGTCGCGGTTGGGGTCACGGTTGGGATCGTCGTTGCGGTGCCAGTCGCCGTGGGCGATGGCGTGGCCGTGCTGGTTGCACTCGGGAATGTAGTTGCTGTCGCCGTTGCGGTTGCCGGCGCTGTCGCAGTGCCGGTTGCTGTCGGCAATGTCGTTTTCGTAGCCGTCACGGTTGGCAATGGTGTGGCGGTGCCGGTTGCGGTCAACGTCACGGTTGGCAGCGGGGTGACCGTACCAGTTGCGGTCAACGTCACGGTTGATAGCGGCGTATTCGTCTTCGTCGCGGTTGGCGTTGCCGTTGGCAGCGGGGTGACCGTACCAGTTGCGGTCAACGTCACGGTTGATAGCGGCGTATTCGTCTTCGTCGCGGTTGGCGTTGCCGTTGGCAGCGGGGTGGCCGTACCAGTTGCGGTCAACGTCGCGGTTGATAGCGGCGTATTCGTCTTCGTCGCGGTTGGCGTTGCCGTTGGCAGCGGAGTGGCCGTACCAGTTGCGGTCGGCGTCGCGGTTGGTAGCGGCGTATTCGTCTTCGTCGCGGTTGGCGTTGCCGTTGGCAGCGGGGTGGCCGTGTTGGTCGCCGTCGGGGTTGGTGCGACAATCGCATCAGCTAGCCGAAAGGGTGAATAGCTATCGATGCCATTGGCGGTCACCCAGAGGGCTTCACCGCTGCCGCCACGTGCGACAAAGTTCTCCAGATCCCAGGTGCTGCCGGTGCCGCTATAGTGATAGACTTGCGGTGTCGTATTGCTGTTCTGCTCCGCTGTACGATAATAGAAGCGGATTTGAGCACTTTGTCCGGTGGTGGGGGTAATGTCAAAACAACGCTTGACCGGAGTAGTAGCACCGCCCCCCTCTGTACAAGTTTGATTGCCACGGATGGCGACACTGGTGCTGCCCAGGTTGCTGCCTGGGGTAATTTCAACACCGAAGTATTTATCGGTTGTCGCCGCTTTATTCTTAATGTGTAGGAACTCGGTCAATAGATTGGCCGCGGCACTTTTGGTCTGCTTTAGGGTGCCGTTGTTGGTAAGGGTACCTTCGACGGTAATGGTATTCGTGGCTAGGTCTAAGGTACCGCTGCTCACAATTTGGAGATTACTATAAACTTCCACTGGCTGATTAAAAAGGGCGCGCCCCGTACTTTTTACTGTGAGATTGTAGAAGTTTGGTTGTTGTACTGCTTGCAGCACAATATCATCCAACGTATTGTAGCCGGCGGTTTGCAAACTGTGGAACCCGACGTAGTAAGTGCCAGCCGTGGTTGGCGTAAAGGAAAAATTGGCCGTTTGGTAGGCTGTGGTCAGGTTGGTCACTGTACCTACCGTATTCACCATGGCACCGGCAGTTTGTGCCGTACCATAGGCGACCGCCAGCGAACTGGTGCTGCCGCTGCCTTTCAAGTGCTTAAAACTCAAGTTGTAAGTAATCCCCGGCTGCAAGGTCAGGCCAGAGGTAAATAGCCAACCATCGGTTGAATCCCACCAATGCTGGGCGACACCATCGCCAAACGCGATGCCAAAGCCGTCAGTGTGACTACGGGCCCAGCCACTGGGTGCGCCGGAAGTGCAGCAACTCGTATAGGCGCTAAAGTTTTGCGTCAGGATCGTCGTCGTGCTGACTTTATCAACACTTTGGTTGACGCCATCCAATTCAACGGTGCTGGTTCCACGGGCAAAGCCATTCCCTTCATCCGCCCAATTGCCCGCCAGTTTAATTGTATTCGCCCCTGGCTTGAGCAACGCCCCCGCTTTGATCGTCAAGTTGCCATTAATATCAAGCGCACTGTTCAGCGTAATTTCCGGCGTGCTGATTCCGTCACCGATCTGGACGTGATTAAAAGCAGAACCGCTGGCGCTGGTGATGGCAAGATCAAGCGGGCCGCTAAAAATCACCGTCCCACCGGTGCCGTTAAAGCCGCCCGCATCTTCCCAGCGCAAGCCGACATTGAGCGTGCCGCCGGTCATGTTGAGGGTTGCGCCGCTGGCGATCACCACTTCGCGGGCCGTCACTGTCCCGCTGCTGATGGTGGGCATGGTGGTGGTGCCACTGGGAATGAAGATATTATCAAAGGCACGTGGTGCGCGGTTCGTCACAACCGTGGCACCGGGTGCCCCTTCGTTGATCGTCCAGTTGCCGGCCGTGCCCCACTGGTTGTTAACCGCTCCCGTCCAGGTGAGTTGGCTGCTGCGAAAGTCGGAGGTGTTGTTGGCCGTCTCATTGAAGGTGCGATGTTCATCGGCATCACAATTCACTGCTGGGTTGGCATTGTTTTGTGCGCAGGCGCTGGAAGTGCCGCCAGCCACACCAGTGGTTGCACCATTATAATTCACCGCCGGATTCGAAAAATAGGGGATGCCGGCACAGCTAAAACCCAAAGCGCTGCAGCGGTTATTATAGGACATAATCGTGCGGAAGCGGTTGACCGTGTCCACATAGCCATGGGCATAGGAGAAAGGGGTGGTAGACGAATCCATATACCAATCATGGCGCGAGCCCATATTGTGGCCCAATTCGTGGGCGAAGACACTAGAACCAAAGGAACATGCCTTCATCGCGCTATAGCCATTGTCCTCAAAGTTGATGTTAACGCTGGTCTGTAACCAGGCCAACCCGCTACAGCTATTCGAGCCGCTGCCATCATTGTTGACAAAAAAGACGACCAGATCAGCATGGTATTGGTTGCGGTAGGCGAGCACATTGGGATTGGCATTGTTGGTAATATTGCTGAGATCGGTACTTAAGTTGCCGGTTTCATTATAGGCAAACTCTTCCACATCAACCAGCCAGACCCGTTGATTGACGTTGCTGTTTTCATAGGCTTGGTTGGTATAGGCCATGAAGAGTTCGGCAAAACTTTGTGCATTGGCATCATTCACATCGTCGGAATAGACCACCAACACATCGATCAGCGAACCGTTGTCCGCAGTAGAGCCGGCAGCCGCGGCGGCAGCATTACTTGCGGCAGGAATGGCTGCGTCTGCCTTGGCGACAGCTTCATTTGGATCCGCAGGCGGCAGGTGCGTATCATCTTCCGGCAGGATGGTATTAGGTCCAGCCTGTTGAATCAGATGATTGGTGCCATCCAGCGGTTGCACGGCAAATTCACCAATACCGGGTGCTTGAATCCCCGCATAAAGCGCACCGGCGCGCACAACAAAGATCGCCTGGCTTAGCGGCACACCATCAATATGCCCGATCCAGGTGTAGCTGCCAGAGGCATTACGCTGAATTTTCTCGCGCACCGCCACCAGGGTGATGCCATCGAACAGGTTTAAGGTTAAATTTTCACCGATCTGATCGGCAGTTAAGCCTATTGCCCCTGCTTCACCGAGGGGTGCAAAGTTGACAGTGGTGATCCGAGCACGCGTCATGCCGGCACTGACGCTTTGTAGTAACGCGGTATTCGCCATCAGCGGATTGGCCCTGTCCGCCGTAGAGCCAAAGAGGTCATTCGGTGAGCCGGTGCCAGGGGCACGGTCGATCGAGGCGATGGTAGCGGCTGGTGGGGTTGTAACCGGGAGATCAACTTGGCCACTGACTGGGCTTCGTTGTAGAAATGAGGAGATAAATACAAAAAGACCAACAATAATTAGGAGCACAAACCGAGCACTTCTTACAGTAAGCATATTTTTTACTCAAGGTTAGGCAAACGATTGGATTACTTTTGACTTAGCTTTTATCTCACAAATTAGGTCATTTGTCAACAAAAATTACAAATTTGTAAGTCAAATGTATGTATTTAACCGTAACTAACCCAAAAACACGAACTTTCAACAGCATAATTTAACTAAAAGTAATCATATTATCTTAAAATTAATGTAACTACTAACCCCTCCCTAACCCTCCCCAGCTTGGGGAGGGAACCGTGGTACGCGTGACAGTTCCTCCCCTTATCAGGGGGAGGTTAGGAGGGGGTGGCTTGGTAGTTACAAATTAATATTTCAATTAAAAAGAGTGCCAAGCCGGCGGCTTGGCACTCCTAGGTTAGACGAGCAATATAACGAGCAGATTTCACTTGTATTATGGCGCACACAGTTAGATCATGGCGCAGCCATTGCCGCGCGAGGCACCGGCAGCACATCATCGATAGCAACATTCCAGCGTACCCCTTCAAAGTCCCAATAGGACCAGGGTTTGCCGTCCTTTTCCCAGGTCACGGCTACGCGCGCCGGAAATTGCCTGCCGTCAATCGTCTGCCAGGCTTGGATCTCGGCAAACCAGGGCTCTTTTTCGCCGGTGTTGGTCTGGTAGCGCAGCGCCCAGGTGCGCGTCACCAGGCCGGTCGCTGGATCGAAATAGAAGATCAGCTCTTCCTGCGTGTCGCCAAAGGGCAGGATCAGCCGCGCGCTCGTATCATCGATTGCCTCCCAACGAATACGCGGGTCGGTCAGCAGCAACGAAGGATAGAAGGTTGCCTCGGCCCACAGAATCAGATTTGCCCCCTGATCGACCTTGGGCCCGGTGGCAAGATTATTTATAGGACCGGTCATCCCTTTGCCATCCAGATATTGATCCAGCGCCTTAAGCACCGGCAGGCCAAACCAGGTCACCTCCATATTGCGTTGAAAGGCTTGGCCGGGGCGATGATAGAGTTGGAAGCGCAGGGGCATCCACACCGCAAAGTTGGCACGGGCGCGCCCCCAGGTGATCAGCGACTCGACCCGTGGCACCTGATTGTTGAAGGCGACCGCCAAGTAACGGCGCACAGGGGCGGGAAGATCAGTAGGAACCGCGATTGTACCAAGATCCGTGGTAGGCACGGTCGGCGGGGGGAAATTTTGTGGGGCAATTTGTAGCCCAGCCCAACCGATACCGGCGAGGGCAAACAAAGCGCCCGTTATGCCAATTAAGATCTTGGGTAGCCGTTTCATAAGACTCTTCCAATCTCGCCCAACTGCGCCCCCGGTGTGTAACTGGGATAATAGCGCACAAGGGTACGCGGCAATGGTTGGTTATTGAGCCAGGCGCGCACCATCTCCACGTGCAAGTGTGGCAGCGCCGCCAGCCAGCCATGCCCCACCCCTGGCACCACCCGATATTGCGCATTAGGCATCACATTCGTCAACATGATATTGGACTGATTCACCGCTTGTGGTTCTTTTTCGCCGGCGACCAGCAGCACGCGGCAGTGGACGCGGCCTAGGCCCGGCGGTTGTCGCAAAGAGAGCGCCTGCCGAAACGAGCGGGTAAAAGCGACTGGGGACATGGCTAACATCCCCGCTCGAAATTCGGTATAACCATCAGCCGGCACGGCCATTGCGCGCGCAATCGTCTTGACCACCAACTCGCGGTGCAACCACGGTTGGAGCAAGCGCAGGCCGAGCTTTAACAAGGGCAGCCCAGGCAAGGGCAAAACCCCAGCACCATCAATCACGGCATGATTCACCAGATGGGGCGCTTTGCTCAGCAGCAATAGGGCCACACTGCTTCCCAGTGAGAGACCGACAATATGGGCGCGCGCCTGTTTGGTTTGGGTCCGAATAATCCTCATCAACTCTTTGGTCGTCTCCTCCAAAGAGGCCCACTCCTCGTCACTGCTCTGGCCATAGCCAGGGAAATCCGGGGCCAGGCAATGATATTGCTGACCCAACGCATCAAAATGCGCTTGCCACATGCCACTTTGTGTACCATTACCATGTAAAAAAACGATTGCCGGTTTGTCGATTGAACCACACTCACGGATAAACATGCCGTCATCTCCTGTGGAATTGCCCAACGCATACAAAAGAGCGCTTGCTTTTACACCTCAGCCTACTACACACCTCCCAACATCGCACTGGTCAACCGGCGAGGAGCGCGACTAGCTAGGGGGTGAGTTTTACTTGTGGGAATCCCTGATAGCAGATAGATAGCGGGCTGGATAGTGCATTCGTACTGACCTATAGCTCAATTGTGTACCACAATCTATGGCTGATCATGCGGACCGCTTGTTACACTGCACTTGCAGCGCAATCAATGCGAGCGGCACGATAGATTCTAAGGAGAAAGAGCATGACAAACGGTTTACATCAATTCGCCATTGTGACTGGCACTTCTAGTGGTATCGGCTACGAACTGGCCGTGTTGTGCGCCAAAAGCGGCTTCGATCTCTTGATCGCTGCCGACCTGCCGGAGATCGAACAGGCAGCCCAACAGCTTCGCACCCACGGCATGAAGGTAGATGCCATTCAGGCTGACCTGGCTACGACCGCAGGGGTTGACAAACTCTACGCGGCGGCCAAGGGTCGTCCGGTCGATGCGCTGTTGGCCAATGCCGGGCATGGCTTGGGCCATAGCTTCCTTGACCAGGACTTTGATCAGATTCGCCATGTAGTGGACACCAATATCACCGGCACCATTTACCTGCTCCACAAAATCGGGCGGGAGATGCGTGCGCGCAATCAGGGACGCATCTTGATCACCGGCTCGATTGCCGGCCATATTCCCGGCCCCTTTCAGGCAGTCTACCACGGCTCCAAAGCCTTTATCGACTCTTTTGCCGTGGCATTGCGCAACGAATTGAAGGAGACTGAGATTACTGTCACCTGTCTACAACCGGGTGCCACCGAAACCGACTTCTTTGCGCGTGCCGGCTTGCTGGACACCAAAGTTGGCCAGCAACAGAAGGCCGATGCCGCCGATGTCGCCAAGCTCGGCTTTGATGCCATGCTGAAGGGCGCAGGCGATGTCGTTCCCGGCCTGATGAACAAAGCCCAGGTCGCGATGACCGGTGTCATGGCGCCGGACCGAGTGGCGGAACAGGGGCGCAAGATCAACGAACCGGGATCGGGCAAGCAGTAAGCGATCATCAAAGAAGCAAGGGCTGGCCAGTTGGCTAGTCCAGCCAGGCTGTTCAGCGCGCGCCTTAACACCGTGTAAGAGACCGCGTTCCATGATAAAGACGCCGGGGTGAAGCACCTGCCAGAAGATGCCGTCCATCATCGTCCGCGTGCGCAGGATCAGGCGCGAAGTGCCGTCGGCTTGGGGCACAATCACAAATTGATAGAGATCGACCCATTCGCCATTTTCCTGATGGCCCATCACGATTGCCTGTTCGGGATGAATCTGCGCCACAATATAAGGCGGCGGTGCCGGTTGCGCCGGACACATGTGGACTTCGTCGCCAACCTGTAGATTCTGCCATTCCGGGTGAATGCGATCCGCATTGACCATGGGACAATTGAGCAGATTGGTCTCTAGCCAGGTATAGCTATACCAACCACCCTTGCGCGCATCGAGTTGAACAAGCCAGGGGTAGATGGCCGCCGGTGGGGCGTTAATGGTAATCGCCCGGTTGACAAAGACCGCCGGCTCCGGCAGCAATTCGTCACCAGGATAGGTGGCAGCGATTTCTAAATGATTGGCACCCCACCGATCCATCCACGGCGTGAGCGCGATAACCAAGATCACCGTCAGTACCAACAGTCCGGCTAAAATCCCCAGCAGTTTGAGCAAGATTTTCATCATCCGTACCTTCCGATTGATTTGGATGCAACCCGAGGAGAATAAATATCGTTTAGCTCGATTCGTGATGACAGGAAGACAAGGTGATACTGTTGCACTATCTTACGAAATGGGGTTAAAACCCCTTGCTATACTGAAGTCAAGTTGAGAACCGGAGTTTTGCTGGCTAACGGGATCGCGTGCGTCGCACTGACCGCCAACTGTTTCCAGTCCGCTAGATTCTTTGGTCAGTGCGACGCACGCTGACCGAAACTAGGGGTCTCATTCTGATTTGAGTATAACAGCGAGAAGCCGCCTCAGCGGCTAGGATCGTTTTCTCAGCCGCTGAGGCGGCTTCTCGTTGTCAGGCCGGGATTTGAATCCCGTTGTAAGATAGTGCAACAGTATCACAAGGTG
>JALHQH010000101.1 GCA_022842065.1 Caldilineaceae bacterium | reverse complement strand
GAGAAGCCGCCTCCGCGGCTGAGAAAACGATCCTAGCCGCTGAGGCGGCTTCTCGCTGTTAGCAAGGGGTTTTAACCCCATTGCGTAAGATAGTGCAACAGTATCATCCGGTCATCCGGTCCTCAATAACGGCCCAGGGCACCGGTGCGGCGGGCGCGGCGCTCAGTGAACTGAAAGGTGAGGTAGCCGAGGAGTGAGAGCCCCACAGCGAAGAGCAGCAACATGGTCAAATCAGCGCGGATGTCGGCAAAGGTCGCGCCGTTCAGCGAAACCGCCCGGATCGCCCGCACGGTATAGGTCAACGGCAGCCAGGCGGAAACCTGTTGCATCCACAGCGGCATCACACTCAGCGGATAGGAGACGCCAATAAAGATCATAAAGAGGCCACGCACCAGGAAGACCATGTTTTGTGCCTCTTGGATGCGGATGACCAGGCTGCCAAAGATCACCCCAATGCCATAGACAGCGGGCATGGTCAGCAACATGATCAGCAGCAGCAGCCCCGGATTGCCGCCGATGATCCAACGGCCCAGCAACAGGCGGTATTCCAAGGTCGCGATGATGATCACGCTAAACGAGGTGAGCAATTTGACCAGGCTAGGGCCAAGCAAGATCGAAAAGCGCCAGATTGGGCAGAGCCAATTCGATTCGAGGGTGCCGCGCATCTGCTCATTGCGCAACTGAAAGCCAATATCCCAGAGCGTGACGTTGATCCACATGTAGAAGGTGAGCCCCACCACGATGTAGCTGACATAGTCGCTGGTCCCGGCACGCGCCGCAAAGAGCGCCACCCCGGCCTGATCCGGTCCACTCAACGCTTTCGCCGCAAAAACCTGGCCCAAGGGAAAGATCACCGGCCAGATCAGAAAGGCAAAAACCCAGCTTGGATAGCGCAAAAAGATCGTCCATTCCTTGCGCGCCATCACCAGAAGTGTGCGCAGCTCAGAGAAAAAGGAACGCTGCACTAAGGTTGTAGTTGTGAGTGTCATCAGCTATTTTCTAGGTTTACAAAGAACTCTGCAAAGATTATAATAATTTTCACAGAGTTAATTTAGCGGATTGAGGAAATTTTATGCCGGACTTTATTGATCGCCAAGCTGAAATCGAGTTGCTAAATAGCCTTCTGCGGCGCCGCGGTGGCCAATTTGTTGCAGTCTATGGGCAGCGCCGAGTCGGCAAAACGACCCTGCTGCGTCACTGGGTTGAGCAAACTGGTATTCCCTATATCTACTGGGTTGCCCGCCGCGAAACCGCCGAAGCCGAACGGTATAGCCTGGCACGTGCCTTTTGGCGAGCCCAGGGGCGAGCAGAACCACCCCAGTTCAACTCATGGGAAGCACTTTTTGAAGAGATGGCCGCCCTGCTGAACGGCCAACCCATGTTGCTGATTTTTGATGAATTTCCCTATGCCGTCCAATCAGATTCGGCCTTGCCATCACATTTACAGGCTGCCTGGGATCACTTATTTAAAACACAGCCTATTACACTGGTGCTCGCCGGTTCGCACATTGGGATGATGGTTGATCTCTTTCAGTATCAGGCCCCCTTGCATGGCCGTTTTACGGCACAACTACACATCAACCCGTTACCTTTTGCGGCGTTGACAGATTTTTTCCCAAACTATACCGCAGCAGATCGGGTTGCGATCTATGCCATTCTCGGCGGTGTCCCTGGCTATTTGGAACGGTTTGATCCCAATCAGCCTTTGAATACCAATGTCTATGAACATCTTTTCCAGTCAATCGGCATGTTTCGCAGTGAGCCAACCGTTCAGATCAGTGACCTCGTGCGTGAACCCAGACAATATGAAGCGGCGCTCCGTGCCATCGCCACTGGCCATCACGCCCTTTCCGATATTGCCAAAGCCACCGGCATTACAACCTCCAATCTGCCCGTCTATCTCAAAAGTTTGATCGAGCTTGGCCTGATTGAGCGGCGCCTACCGGCGACTGTGCCACCCGAACAGCGCCGCAAAAGTAAACGGGGCCGTTATCATTTACGCGATGCCTATCTGCGCTTCTATTTTCGTTTTATTGAACCCAATCTCGAAATGATCGAATTTGGTCAAGCCACCCTACTGTGGGAGCGCATTCGTGAACAATTCAATGCCTTTACCGGTGTTACCGCCTGGGAAGAGCTCTGCCGTGAATGGCTGCTACTCCAGGCCAATCAAGGCAATTTGCCCTTTGCGGTTGAGTTAGTCGGCAGCCATTGGGCCGCAAATGCCCAAATTGATGTTGTGGCCATCAATTGGCGGGAAAAGGCCATGCTCCTTGGCGAATGTAAATGGTACACAGCACCGGTTGGCGCAACGGTCATTCGTGAATTAGTGGCCAAAACCGCGGCGGTAGTGCCTGACACCGCATGGCAAGTTTTCTATTTTTGCTTTAGCCGCACCGGCTTCACCCCAGAGGCCCAGCGCGAAGCACAACTTCATCCCGTTCGGTTGGTGGATCTCAACATGGTGGATACCGATTTACGCCAGGCGATGCTGGCCAAGACAGGTACGGTTTAACCTCATGCCAGCCAGCCACGCTAGACATCCTTATGCGACAACGACCGCCTGTTCCCCACGATGATCTTCCAGATTTCTAAGCGAGGGTATAAATAAAAAGATGCCACTGATCGCCAACAACCCCATCGCGCCGATCAGAAACCAGATCTGCACCCCATACGCATCCGCCACGGGGCCGGCCAGCAACAGGCCCAGCGGGGCCATGCCTTGGGACATGGTATTCAAGACGGTGAAGAAACGTCCTTGCATCTCTGGCGCGACGACCGATTGCATAATCGCCATAAAAGGCCCGTTGGCAATCGGGTTTAAGATGCCAAAGATCGCCATCCCCACCACGGCCAGCCAGTAGCTGTCCGCGGGTGCCAGCGCAATCAGCAAGGCCCCGATGGACATGCCAACAATGCCGGCCACCGCGGTATAGATGCGCCGTTTGAAGCCACCCCAGAGGCTCAGCAGGATGCCCCCGGCCACAAAACCCAGCCCCAGCGTGGTGTTTAAGGTGGCAAATTGTAAGGCGTCGCCCTGGAAGTGCTGGGTCACCAGAATTGGTAGCAGCGAAAAGGCCGGGTTTAACAGAAAGTTCAGCAAAGAACTCAGTACCAAGGCGAGAAAGAGTCCTGGCCAATGCCAGATATAACGTAGCCCCGTGCTCAGATCAGCGAGAATCGAGAGCCGTTTGGTGGCCGGGGTGGTGACTTTGGGTTGTGGAATCGTGATCGTAAAGACCAACCCAATCGCCACCAGCGCCGTCACCACATCGATGGCCATCATGCCATGCAGGGCTAACACTTCCAGCAGCAGCGCGCCCAGCGGTGGCGCCACCACCATGTTGATCCCCTGGATCGTCTGGTTCAGGCCGGCGACGCGCGCCAACTGTTCATGGGGCACCATCAGTGAGGTAGAGGATTGGACCGCCGTGAAATGAAAGGTTCCCGCCAGCGAACGCACAAAAATAATCGCATAGAGCTGCCAGATCTGAATCGCATCGGTCCAGAAGAGCACCATCAGCAACGCCGCGCCTACCGCCCCCACGCCATCGGCAACCAGGATAATTGCCCGTCGATTCCAGCGATCGACTAACACGCCGGCTAATGGGCCTAGCACCACCCCTGGCAGAATGGCAAACAAGGTCGCCGTCGCCAGCACCGTGGCAGAGCCCGTCGCTCTGGTCATCCACCACGTAATCGCAAATTGCGCCAGGTTGCTGCCGATCAACGAAACAGCTTGGGCAATCCAGAAGGTGAAAAAGCGGCGCTGCCAGGACTGGTTCATGGGCTAGACGACTCCGTTGCGTGAAACGTAAAACGTAAAACGTAATACGTGATTCGTCCGGTATGAGTGATTATTACACGCATCACGTTTTACCGGGTGCCCATTGGGCGACGTTTTACGCATCACGTTTTACGCATCACGTTTCACGCATCACGTAATTGTTTGCCGGTCAAGGAGATAAAGACATCTTCCAACGTCGGTTGGGCGATCTGCATGTGGCGGATCTGCCCGGCCTTGGTGCCGATGGTTTGGATCAACAGCGGTAACATGCCGCGACTGTCAGTGGTATGGAGGGCCACCGACCACGCGCCGTCGGTGCCCAGGTAGTGCGTGGCCACATTTTCAACGGCAGGGAGTGCGGTCAGTTGTGAAGTTAGGGTTGGATCAAAGTTTGCCACTTCCAGTTGCATAATGTCAAGCTGGTTAATCGAACTTTTGAGCGCAGTCGGCGTGTCGAGGGCGATGATCTTGCCGCCATCAATAATGCCGATGCGGTCGGAAAGCTGATCGGCCTCTTCCATATAGTGGGTGGTGAGCAGGATGGTGTGCCCATCCGCCTTTAGCTCCAGAATCAGCTCGCGCAGGTTACGCGCCGCTTGCGGATCGAGGCCAATCGTCGGCTCGTCGAGCAGAATCACCGCCGGGCGGGCGAGCAACGCTTTGGCAATCGCGATCCGCTGTTTCATCCCGGACGAATATTTTTCGACCAGTTCGTCGGCGCGTTTAGTCAGATCAAAGCGGGCCAGCAACTCGTCAATGCGGGGTTTGGCGAGGGCTGGAGGAATGTGATAGAGCGCAGCAAAGTAGGCTAGATTTTCGCGCCCGCTGAGTTTCCAGTAGATGCTGCGTTCGCCGGTTAAGACCGCGCCGAGCTGTTGCCGCACCTGATTGGCCTGGCGCACCACATCATAGCCGCAGACGGTGGCGCTGCCCGCTGTCGGTTCAAGCAGGGTGCAGAGCATCTTGATCGTCGTCGTCTTGCCCGCGCCGTTGGGACCGAGCAGGCCGAAGATTTCGCCCGCTTGAATCGCAAAGCTGACCTGATCGACGGCGACAAATTCGTCAACGGTTTTGCCGGACGGTAACCACTTGCGCCAAGTGGGGATGCCTTCCTTGACTTTGCTACGCCGGTAGGTCTTGCGGAGATTGTGGACTTCAACAATGTTGGTGTTCATAGGGTCGTCCGGTACAATAACATAATGATTCACAGCTAATGGCGGCGCAGCCACCCCTCAACGGACGACCAACCATCAAGACTGCTGTCGTCGGTTGTCGCACCATTAGACCTTATTCCGATTGAATCCTGAAGCCTGATAAGAGGAGCGCATCGCACTCATCTTATCAGCCGGGCACAGGTGCATAAAACAAATCGGGATAAACGCTATTGCGCGTGGTAAGCTGCGTTATCTAAATAACGAGTGGGCGGCACTAACTGTTTGAACGTTTTTAGCCGGCGAATTCGACCATGCCGTCGCGATAGCTGGCGCCCGCGAAATTTCCCCCGGACAGGTCTTGTTGACTGAGATCCGCCCCGGCAAAATCGGCCCCACTGAGATCGGCACCCTCTAAATTGGCGTCCTGGAAGCTGGTGTCTGCGAAATTGCCACCGCTCAGATCGGCACCTTCCAAATTGGCACCTTGAAAGTTGGCATTGTGTAGATTGGCACCACTCAAGTCGGCCCCCTGGAGGTTGGCATTGCGCAGATCAGCGTTGGTCAAATTGGCCCCTGATAAATCCGCATGTTCCAGATTGGCACCATCCAGTTGCACGCCTTGCAGGGTAGCGGCGCTGAAATCGGCATTTTTGAGATATTGGAGTGGCAATCTGAACTTACTTTTTTGCTTCATCCGTCCTTTGTCGCTGTCAGCAGTAGCTTCGACCGCTATGGTGCGTCTTTCTGGTGCATAGCCTGCTGCAGTTGGCGTTTCGACTGCTTCCAGTAGTTTTGTCGCCTCATCCACCGTGATCTTACCCTCTTCGAGTAATTTGAGGACACTAAGCCGTTCTTCACTCATCGGATAACTCCTTATTCTATTGTTCAACTTCATCCACTGTGATCTTCCCTGCTTGGAGCATGTTCAGAATAGAAAGCTGTTCTTCGCTCACAATCCCCTCCTTTGAGCTTGAGAATTTCTTGTTATCACCTTACCTGCTCGCGGCGGTTACGGTTACACTGCCGTTTTGGCTTTGGAGTTTGAGTAACGCTTCACCGCCGCCGCCGATCTTACCAATCAACTGTTTGCGACCCTGTTGTGTGAGCTGGAGAGGAAAGTCAGTTCGGATTGTCCCATTTTGCGTACGGGCGTCGAGCTGGCCCTGGTAGTCAGCCGGCAACGTTAGCTGCACACTGCCATTGACCGTTGTGGCCTCCAGCGCGGCCTGGCCCTGTTGGACCTGGAGGTGGAGTGACCCATTCTGGCTGGCAAAGTGGCTGGCATCCGTCAATCTCAAATCGCTGGCGCGGACACTGCCATTGGTACTCTTGGCCTCCACCCGACCGCTGATCGCGGCTAAGCGCACTTCCCCATTGGTGGACTGCGCCTTGACCATCCCTTCCACCCCCCTGAGATCGACATGACCATTGGTGCTTTGGCCGTCAACGGTGAGGGTGTGTGGGCCCTGAATGGTAAAGTTCACCTGCACCTTCACATGGCGCGGTGGTTTGGGATAATCGGCGTAGACGCGCAAGGTACCGTCCTGGGGTTCAACCCGAATTTGAACCTGACGGGCAAAGGCTTCGGCGCTGGCGCGGTCCGGTGCTTTGATGACCTGGTGGGCATGAAGCGCGATGGTGTTTTGCGCGGCGCCTGTATACATAACCGAGCCGTTTACACTCTGCACCGCCAGGGTATGCAGCGCGGCGCTGTCGCCTTCCCAATCGAAGGGCACTGCAACCGTTTTCCTGGCCGTCAACGCCCCCAATTTCTGTAACCACTCTCCCAAATGAAAAGGCTGTACGCGGTGGGCATCGGTTGTGTCTGGCCGGGTATCAACCGCAACCGGGTCGTTTTGTTGGCTTTGGAGCAGCTGGAGTGCTTCACTCACCGTTACTTGGTCTGCTTCGAGCATTTGCAAAATTTCGATCCGTTCCTGGCGCATCGTTTGGCCTCTCTTTCCAGGGTGCTACTTTAACAATACAGACAAACCAAGCCTTATTCGTTGGCTGGGTTGAATGGCTGGATCGGGGCTGGCGTGGTGGATACGACCTGGGGCTGCCGGTGGTGCAAACGGGTAAAGGGCATAAAGGCACCGGAGAGATTCACCCCGGCGAGGTCGCCCTCGGCACCGTTGGCAAAGAGCAAAAAGGCCCCGTTGATGGTCGCCCCGCGCAGATTGGCGTTGGAGAGATCGGCAAAGGCCAGAAACGCGCCGCGCAGGTCGGCGTCACGCAAATCGGCATTGCGCAAATCCGCGCCCAGCAGGAAAGCCCCCTCCAACTTGGCCCCTTCCAGTTTCGCCCCGCCCAAGCGTGCCCCAGCCAAAAAGGCACCGTTAAAAGGGCCCTCGGTGGGATGGGTGGGCGGCACAGCCGTTTTGGCTTCAACCAGGTATGTGTTACTGGACGGCGTCAGGGCCGGAGTGGCATGGGTGTCCGCCTCGGTTGCTTCTAACAAACGGGCTGCTTCTTCGACTGTGATCTTGCCTTCTTGTAACATGGCCAGAATCTTTAAGCGATCTTCGTTCATGATTTGCTCCTTATCTATTTAGCTATCTATCAAACCTACGCACCGATCTTCAATTTTGCCAATTGTTCTGTTGCCTCACCGGCGGTCAGCTCACCCCGATCGACCTGTGCGAGAATTTCGCGCCGCTGCGTTTTGATCTCATCTTCCTGCGCGGCTTCCACTTCAAAGCCGAGTTCTTGGATGAGTTCATTAAGCCGGCCGCGGATCGTCCAGTAGGAGATGCCGAGTTCGCGTTCCATTTCCTTGACATTGCCGCGGCTTTTGACAAAGGCTTCTAAAAAGTGCACACTAGCGGGGGGTAACTTGCAAAAACGACAGGGCTGAAAGCGCCCGGTAACCACGGTTTCACAATTGGTACAACTGAGGCGGGTGATCTCTACTGCACCACCACAACTTGGACATTGTTCTAATACTTTGCGCATTGGCGTTTCTCCTTTTTGTAGATGATACCAAATATTTTGTGTGATGTCAAGCATTAATTTGTAAATTTTTGTTATAAAACAAATGTTTTGATTGTTCTTGATGGATATGCCAAAAATTTATTGTTGAAGCAAAACAAAAAGGTCAACAGGCTAGCCCGTTGACCCTAGTATATGATATTTCACTCTGCACAAATTAGCTGGTTTTTCTAAAGATCTAACGTGATGCGTAGTGCTTGGTCGATTTGCGCTACGGTAGTTGGGGACAAGGCACCGCGCTTGCGTAACAAACGCGACTTGGCGATCGCTCGGATCTGCCCACCCAACAAAACGGACTCGGCGGTCAAGCCGGCCTCGCCTTGCCTAATCGGCACGTTATTGGGGTAAACACGCTTGATATTGGTTGCTGTCGTTAGGGGCGCAACGACAATGACGGTGCTGTATTGATTAATCGCATTACGGCTGACCACCACAACCGGTCGAATGCCAGCCTGTTCTGACCCTTCCGTTGGATCAAGCCGGGCATCAAATACATCACCGCGGTTGATATTCATACCGATTTTTCCGCCAGCTTTAGCGCCTCCCAATCGCTGGCCTCGAACGACGCTGCCAATTGTTCATTCAATGCCTGGTATTCACTATCATCAACCATTGCCGCAAATTGGCGATCAATTTCCTGGCGTTCTAATTCTGTTAAAAAACGTTCCAGGGCAGCGACCACCAGCGCATTACGATTTGGCACAACGCCCTGATCTAAAAAATGTTGACTGCGTTGCATCAAGCTCGTCGGGATTGTTACGGTCGTGCGGATAGTATCAAACTGTGTAATGGTTGTTGTCATCAAATCCTCCATCAATACTCGCATCAATTATGATGCTATTGTAGATGTATGCGCCGCGTTTGTCAAGCCTATATCCGCAATCTACCTAAAATGTGCTAGTACATAGCGGCGTAAATAAGCCAATAGCTCACCTGTGCCTAGCTGGTCCGTGACCAGCGCTGGTCACGGACCAGCTAGGCACGACTCTACTGTGGGTCTATTTAGGCCGTCGTGTACTAGTTATCAGCATCTTACCCAACCAAGGCATTGCACTTTGCCCTTCAATTTATAACCGCCAAAGCACCACCGCATTCTCG
>JALHQH010000100.1 GCA_022842065.1 Caldilineaceae bacterium | reverse complement strand
TTCTCGGTTCCCCCTTTTCTCCAGCTCTCCTTTTTGACTAGCTGCTCATTGCACCTATTCCGTTAGTCGTTTTGTTCGTTTCTACTTTTGTTCGTGTTCCCCTGCCCTGAATAGTTACGTTGGCATTAACGCTGCTGACATTGGCAATCCACAGCACAGTCGATCAGATCACACAATTCGGTTTTCCAACCCCGGTGATTACCTATTACAGCCATTCACCAGCTGTAGGTTTTTCAACCAACTGGACCGCGCTAATCAGCCAATTTGCGGTCAATCCACTACAGGCGCTTGTCAATTTCGCTCTCTACTTGATTTTCTTCCTGGTGCTCGATAAACTTTGGCAGATACAGACACAGTCATAGCGAGTACTGTGTTAGCGAAAATCTGACGGTGTACATTGTCATTCCGAGTTACCGATGTTGCCAAGGTAACATCAGCTTGGCCTAGAAACGCACGGGTGAGTTTCTAGGGAGGCAGCTGTATCGCCGAGGAATCTCGATCTGACTAAACCCAACTCGAGATTCCTCACCCAAAAGCCCGGGTGCCCACTGGGCGCAGAATGACAGCAACAATAAAGCAGGCAACCTTCGTGGATGAGGTTGCCTGCTTGTCTTCTATCTATACCAGCGGTTGTCATAATTTAACATTTTCTACACGAGTAAAATGTTAAATTATGACAGAGCCGAGTATAACTAGACACGCCCGATGGGAATATCGTGGGAATCGTCATTCGTGGTCGGTGGCGTGGTTGGGGTCTCGGCCCGCTTGCGTTGCAACTCGGCGGCCAACTTTTCGACCTGATCGGCGAGGACGCGCAGACCGCCGGCCAGGGCACCAGCAATGTCATAGGTGGTCTGGCTGTTGCGCACCTTTTCGCCAACGGTATCCGCAACATCTTCGGCTTTGCGCACAAACTCTTTGGTCTGTTCGTGTTCGCCCATTTTGCGCACACCCTGCTCCAGGTTATTGGCCAGGGTGTTGATGCCAGCGCGCAGATCCTGCTCCATGCGCTTGCGTTCGTCGCTGGCCCAAGCGGTGCGGATCACTTCGGCCATTTTATTGCCCAAGCGGCCCAGCTCGTCAATTAACTCCTGGCCGCCAGGGGTGTGGCCAGTGGCACCACTGGTGCCTTGATTGCTACCAGGATTGCTCTGCCCCTGGGCGGTTGATCCGCTTGCCGTTTGTGAAGTCCCCGGCTGGGCATTCATCTCTTCGTGGCTGGGGTTTTTGTATTCACTCATTGTGTTCCACTCCTTTTCGGCGTATCCGATATCTATACGAACTTGCGCTGTGTCAACGCCCGCTAACTGTAATTTTCATTTTGAACCAACACTATTCTATACGTAAGGCACCAATGAAAGTTGCAGGGTTGATCATGCTTGTGCATGGAAATATGGGAATCGCCGATCGTCCCAGCCGCGAGGAACAGCAAGGTGCAAAAGTTTTATCCTGCTACCCGCTCAGTTAAGCTGAACCAATTGCCGCAACCATCACGGAAGAGTGCTTCGATTCCGTAGAATTCTTTGGTGGGTGGTTTGAGAAACTCCATCCCCTTGGCCTGTAATTCTGCATAACTCTGCTGGCAGTTCGCTGTTGCCCAGACGCCACCGCCCATCGCATTGGCTTCTAATAAGGAGCGCATCTGCTTTGCCTGCTCTGCGCCAAACATGGGTTCATTAGGCTCGGCCAAAACAATCTCCAAATCCGGCTGTTCCGGCGGCGAAACTGTCAACCAACGAAAGCCATTATCCATCGTCATATCCGTCTGCACGCGACAGCCCAGTTTGTTGACATAAACATCATAGGCCTTTTCCTGGCTGGTGACATAGAGGGTAATGTGAGAAAGTTTGGAAATCATGATCGGCTCCTTATTTGATGCGTAGTGTGTAAAATGTGAATGCGTTACGCATGCATCCTAGCACGTTTGTTCTATTTGCGCTTCTTGAAAATTGCGCTCTTGTACGGCCGATCTGATTCCAAACATGGTACGCATACAGCTGGGAATAAATTTATAGGGGTTGCGTTGCTGCTCCCAAACGCGGGCACGATAGATCGACGGCGACCAACCGACCACATTGCGAAAGAGCGTGCTAAAGGATCCCAAACTTTCAAAGCCAACCGCAAAGCAGATCTCGGTAATGGGCAATTCACTATGCGCCAGCAACGTCTTGGCCCGTTCCAACCGCTTGTGCATCAGATATTGATGGGGTGTGCGATGATAGGCGCGGCGGAAACGTCGGATAAAGTGGTATGGTGACAGATGGGCAAGCGCCGCCAACTTATCAACCGAGAGCGGCTGATCCAAATGCTCTTCAATATACTGACAGATCTCATCAAAGCGCATCATTTCTGCTTTTCCCTCCCATCTCTGCCCGTCCAGCAATTTCAATTTAAACATGATACCAGTGTCACCCAGCGGGTACCCGGCATCCCCAGATGCGCAGCCCGGTTTGCGATACACCCGTTCGCATCTGGGGATGCTCACTACACGTTCCCATTACGCCGGCTTGCGCGTTTCCCAGCCTTCTTCAAAAAGGCGGAGAAAGTTCTTTTCGCCATAAGGATGTTTGGCCGCTTCGTCCTCATTAAATTCGACACCCCAGCCGGGAGTATCGGGTACGGTGATATAGCCATGCTCGACGCGCGGCGTGCCTTGGAGCAGATCCCAGGTCCACGGTTCGAGCGAGTCGTCGAAGTTTTCATGGATGAGGAAGTTGGGGATCGACGCGTGGAGATGGGCATTCATCGCGGTACAAAAGGGGCTTTGGGCCTGGTGACAGGCAATCAGGGCATCATAAGCCTGCGCAATGGCAAAGGATTTGAGCGCGCGGGCCGGGCCCAAGCTTTGTGGCTCCGGCTGGACAACATCGATCACACGGTAGGCAAGCAGGTCGGCAAACTGGCGCAACTCGTTGAAGCCTTCGCCCAGCACAACCGGGGTCTTCACATTGCGCGCCACTTCGATGTGACCGGCCAGATCATGAGTACGCACCGGGGTCTCAAACCACATGGGTTCAAACTCATCGAGCTTGCGTCCCACTCGGATCGCGGTGCCAACGGTGAAACGGTCGTGGAATTCGATGAGCAGATCGACTTTGGAACCGACAGCTTGGCGCACGGCACGCACAATATCAACGGCCAACGCTTCGCTTTCCTTGTCGATCTGTTTGTAGGCCCCACCAAAAGGATCAAATTTGAGCGCGGTGTAGCCTTTAGCGACCATCACCGCCGCCCGCGCCGCAAATTCCTCCGGTGTGCGCGGCCCTTGATACCAGCCATTGGCATAGACGCGCAACCGATGATGGTGTTTGCTGCCAAAGAGTTGCCAACAAGGGACGCCTAAACTTTTGCCCAGGATGTCCCAGCACGCTTGTTCAATCGCGCTCATGCCCTTGGTGGTACCAAAGTAGCGCGCCTTGTGCAACTTGTACCAAAGGCGCTCCGGGTGACGCGGATCCTCGCCAATCACATGGCGGCGCAACTCTTCGACATCGCCCACCGATGGTTTGGTCGCCAACCCGCCCGTCGCCTCGCCCAGGCCACTGATCCCGGCATCGGTCTCCAGCTTCACAAAAACCCAATTCTTCCACGGATTACCCACAACGAAGGTTTTTAGATCGGTGATTTGCATAGTGTCCCTTTGTAGGATTGACAGGATGAGAGGATGACAGGATGACAATGGGATTCACGCCCCACATTCATCTTGTCATCCTGTCATCCTGTCCTTCCGGTCATAGCTCCAAAACAACCTTCAACAGATCAATCCGCCCGCGCGCCAAGTCGTCCATGATCTGGGGGCCTTCGGCGAGGGGGGCGATGCGTTCGATCATGGCGTCGACGTTGATCTTGCCGCTGGCGATGGCGGCGAGGGCTTCGGGGAATTCCGCTTGAAAGCCATAGGTGCCGGCCACGCTCAGCTCACGGGTGACAACCTCTTGCATGTCAACTTCGATCATCTTGGCGCTGTTGCCAATCCAGGTGATGTGGCCGCCGTTGCGCGTCATCTTGTGCGCCTGTTGTACCGCCGGGGTAATGCCCACCGCTTCGATGGCACATTCCACGCCCACGCCATTGGTATATTCGAGCACACGGGCCACAGGATCATGCTCTTTAATGTTGATGGTGAGATCCGCGCCCATCTCTTCGGCCATCTCCAACCGGTGTGGACTCATATCGGTGATGATGATGCGGCCTGCGCCCTTGAGCCGCGCCGCCAACATGGCCAACATGCCGATGGTGCCCGCGCCGACAACCACGACGGTGTCACCTGGCTTGACTGGCGTACGCGAGAGCGCGTGCATGGCTATCGACAGCGGCTCACACATGGCCGCCTGCCGCCAACTGACATGATTAGGCTTGGGCAACACCATCGATTCGTGGACCACTACCTGATCGGCATAGGCACCGTTGGTGCTGAAGACGCCGAGCACCTTGCGTTGGCCAATGTTATTAAAGGGGAACATGGGCGTCGGCACCACCGCATCACCCGGTTTGGCCAAGGTGACCCCTGGCCCCACACTGCTGATGATGCCGCTAAATTCGTGGCCCATGATCATCGGCGCGGTGCGGCGCCCGGTCGAACCGGTGTAGCCGTGGACATCAGAGCCACAGATGCCAACGGCTTTGACATCAATCACCACTTCACCCGGGCCGGCAGTGGGGGCAGGCACTTCGCGGAGGGGCATTTGATAGGGGCCTTCGTAGACAAGCGCTTGCATTGGGTTCACTCCATTTGATTAAGCTGATTAGCGTGCATTGCTGAATCAATGTTTCCACTTTATGCGGTTTTTGTCAACCAGCGGCTGTCAACAACTAGAGCAATTGCGAACTTATCCTGGACGACTGGGTGCCAGCCGAGTCCGTGACTGGGCTGGCACGACACCCCAAGATATAGGATGCGTTCCAGAAAAGTGAGTCATACGACGTCCCCGAAATGGGGACGCACCCCAAGGCATATTGTAGGTTGACAGACCAAATAATCAACATTATGATTATAGCTGTATCCTCACTTCCCTGGTTTCTGCACATCTCGCTACAATCAAATACTGATTCTTGATCATGCGTCTTATTATCTTTCTCCTCCGCCAATTCTTTATGACGATTCCCATGGAGCTGTCCGAAGCGGCACGCATCGACGGTGCGAGCGAGATCCGCATTTACGCTTCGGTGATCCTACCGCTGGCCAAGCCGGCCCTGGCCACTGTCGCAATCTTTGAATTTATCGCCCGCTGGCGCGATTACCTAGGACCACTGATCTATCTAAGCAACCAGAAGCTCTACAGCCTTTCACTGGGAATCTATGAGTATCGCTCCCAATATGGGGCCGAGTGGGGCTTGCTGATGGCCGCCTCGGTGTTGATTACACTGCCAATCATTCTACTCTTCTTCTTTCTCCAAAAGACCTTTGTACAAGGGATTGCGCTGACCGGGATCAAGGGCTGAGTCGATTGACAAATTGTTGGTGAAAGCGTATGATCATAACCCGCATAGGTTGTGTCGTCTAAGACGATTTTGATGGCAAGGTGGTGATCATGGCATTCAGTGACTTCAAAAATATTACGCAAGTTATCCGCCAATACCCACTGCAACTGCGACGTGATCGCTTTTTACCCGATGTACAACTCGAAGTACCATCGTGGTTTCTGGCAAACATGAATTTTGCGTTGGATCGTCAAGGCACCTATGAGAGTGAACAGTTTTTTCGCGAAAGCTTCATCTACCCCTTTCTCCAACTTGCCTGGCAACGCCATCTACAACTTCAACTGTGGATCAATCAGTCGATCATGGCGGATCAAGTGCTGTTTGGTGAGCCGGATTACTTAATCTCGATTTGGCCGCAGGGTGTGGTTGATCAATTGGTCAATCGTCCGTTGCTTGCTGTCATGGAAGCCAAACGCCAAGATTTCGAAGCTGGCTGGGCGCAATGTTTGGCAGCAATGTTGGCCGCACAACGGATCAATGCGCCTGATCCAACGATCATCTACGGCATTGTAACAACCGGGATCAGCTGGGAATTCGGCAAGTTGGATGGTGCTCAATTTATTCGAGATCCACGTTCCTACGCCATTACAACCCCAGAAGTAGTTTTTGGACTGTTAGACTTTATTTTTGCCCAATGTGAGCAGCAGTTACTACCAGTAAGTTAAACCCTATGACGATCAAACTAGCCCTCATCGGCTGTGGCGGCATCGCGCGCCGCCATGTGCTTTGCAGGAAAGAGTTGCAGGAACGTGGCCGTGGCGATTTTGTTGTCACGGCAGTTTGCGACGCCAACCAAGCCAATGCGCTGGAAAAAGCTGATATGTTCGAGGAACTCTTCGGCATACGGCCCACGGTCTATACGGACCATCAAACGTTAATCACCAAGGTCGGCGTCGACGCGGTTGACATATGCCTGCCCCACGGCTTGCACCACAGCATTGCGGTCGATTGTATGGAGGGCGGGCTTGATGTGCTATGCGAAAAGCCGCTTGGCATTACGATCAAAGCGTGCCGCCAGATGATTGACGCAGCGGAGCGCACGGGCAAAGTGCTCTCAACTGCGGCCCCTCATCGTCTTACGGCAGCGAAGGCTCACTACGCGATACAACCGCCGGGCGCTTTTCGATCTTTCACCTTTTCGAGCGCAACCCGACCCAAATGGAGAGCGGACTGCTCGTCCGTAAGGATAAAACCGAGCTGACCCTGGCCGAATTAGAGAAGATGTACCTGGCAACCCTTAGTGAGGCCGAACGCGAATTCCTTTACCCCGGCGGCACGACCGATGGTTTTTCGATTGAAATTTGGGAATTCCTCGAAATTCTGCGCGGTCAACGGGAAAAGCCAGAAATCGACGGCTGGGAAGGTTTACGCTCCTTAGCCGTTGGCGACGCAATTTACGAGTCGGCCTTAACCGGTGAAGCCATTCAAGTCGATGAGATTGTCAGCGGTGAACGCGCCCGCTTTCAAGCACCGCTCGATGAACATTGGCAACTTTAAAGGGGAACCATCGGCGTCCTCGGCCAGTCGTCGTCTCCATCAGAGTTTCCTCCCACCTACCCACAAAGTTTGACGACAAAGGCAGATACAGGTATACTGCCTTTCGGCATTGATTGTACGCCTCCCTGACGGCAATCAAATGTAAGAGCAGCAACCATACACCACCGATTACTCCCAAATTAATATTAGTAAATTGTAATGCCTATTCTGTACCGCGTGTCGTTAATGCGGCGAGAACTTACAGCTGACATTGGTCCACATAAGCTCACGATATTGCGGTCGTGCAGAAGCTGAAGCGCGCTTGCAGTTGGTAGATCTGAGCGTGGCACCGCTGCTAACCACACAGCCGCGAGTTAATCAGGTGGAACGCAGCACAAATTGCTATCAAAAAGCAGCCACACCTTTGCGCGCTTTTTCGATATAAATCTGTACCATCCCCAAAATCAAAGACTATTTTCAAGGAGGTCTGTTCCATGCTACGAAAGCGTTTGTCCTTTCTGTTAAGTCTGATGGTGGCATTGTCACTGCTCTTAACAGCCTGCCCCAGTTCAGCCCCAGCTGAACCGCCGGCAGAAGCCCCAGCTGAAGAAGCGGCGCCAACTGAAGCCCCAGCTGAAGAAGCGGCACCAACCGAAGCCCCAGCCGAAGAAGCCGCCGCGGAAGAAGCACCTGCCGAAACTGCGGCTGGCGATTATGCCAATGCGACGCGTGAAGAGACCGTCATTTGGGACATCGACGGTGGCCGTGTCACCGATCCCGAACTGTGGAATCCCTACGTCCCCGGCAACCGCCGTGACCACGGGTACCATCAGGCGATTCTGGAACCACTCTTCATCCTCAACTATCAGACCGGTGCAATTGATCCGTGGTTGGGGGAAACCTTCACCGCCAATGAGACCAATGATGTCTGGACACTGACCCTGCGCGATGGGGTCACCTGGAGTGACGGCGAAGCATTCAATGCCGATGATGTGGTCTTTACGATTCAGATGCTGCTTGACAATGCGCCTGATTTGGGTGATTCCGCCTCAATGCAGGACTGGGTTGCCAGCGTCGAAAAAGTCGATGACCTGACCGTTACCTTCAACCTGACCCGACCGAATCCCCGCTTCCAACTCGACTACTTCTCGGTGCGCATCTGGGGCGGCATCAACATTATGCCGCAGCACATCTGGGAAGGGCAGGATCCGCTGACCTTCAAATACTACGATGTGGAAAAGGGTTGGCCAATCGGCACTGGCCCTTACAAGTTGGCCAGCGTCAGCCCAACCGAGTTCAGCTATGTGCGTGACGACAACTGGTGGGGCGCCGCAACCGGTGCCTTTAAGCTGCCGGCACCAAAGAAACTTGTCTGGACCTGGGCCGGCCCCGAAGAGACCCGCGCCGCCCTCATGGCAGATGGCAAGCTCGATAGCTTGATGGACATTACACTCGGTGCCTTGCAGGCCATGCAGGCAACCAACCCGAATGTGATTACTTGGTTCACTGATATGCCAAAAGCATGGGTCCCGGATCCCTGCTCGCGCACCTTCATGGTCAACCATCTGGTTGAGCCGTGGAATGACAAGGATATGCGCTGGGCCTTGAACTATGCGATCAATCGCGAACAGATCGTGCAGATCGCCTACGAAGGAACCACGCTGCCCTCCCGCCACTTCTTCCCGGCCTATCCACCACTAGATGCCTTGGTTGACAAGGCCATCGAAGCCGGCTCATGGAACCTGGATCAACTTTGGGAGTTCAACCCAGACAAAGCCAAAGAGATCATCGAATCCAAGGGCTATGCCTTAAATGCCAACAACTATTATGAAAAAGATGGCAAAGAGCTGACCCTTGACATCACCACCCACGAAGCCTTCATCGAGAAACAGCGCATTGCCGCGGTCTTGGTCGAAGAATTCCAGGCGATTGGCATCAATGCCACCACCCGCAACGAAGCCGGCGGTACTTGGGGTGATAATCGCGCCTTTGGCCAGTTCGATTCACAGATGAACTGGGAGATGTGTGGTTCGGTTAACGAGCCGTGGAACTCCAGTGATCGCGCCAATATCCGTTGGACCGAGCCCCAAGGCGAACGTGCCGATGGCAACTACATGCGCTGGTCCGGCGAAGCGGCCGAGCAGTATGGTG
This sequence comes from Caldilineaceae bacterium, assembly GCA_022842065.1. The sequence continues at coordinate 343 of JALHQH010000100.1, read as the reverse complement.
CGTTGATCGACGAAATGGGTTCACTGCCGTTGGGTGACCCCCAAGTCGAAGCCCTCTTCGTCGAAGCCTCCAAGCTCTTCTTTGATGAACTGCCCGTGATTCCGATTACCCAAGCCAAGAAGATTATTCCCTTCGACACCACCTACTGGACCGGCTGGCCCACCTTCGAGGATGATTACATTCATCCGCCGACCTGGTGGCAGCACACCCACGTGATTCTGCAACACTTGGAACCTGCTCAATAAGCTGAGCATATAGTAAGTTGAAATGGGCGCTGGGCGCAGAAACCAGCGCCCATTTTGTCTAATGTGCAAAACTTGCACAACAGCCGTTGTCGAGGCAC
>JALHQH010000099.1 GCA_022842065.1 Caldilineaceae bacterium | reverse complement strand
ATAACAGCGAGAAGCCGCCTCAGCGGCTAGGATCGTTTTCTCAGCCGCTGAGGCGGCTTCTCGTTGTCAGGCCGGGATTTGAATCCCGTTGTAAGATAGTGCAACAGTATCACAAGGTGGCAGGGTGACGGAATGGTAGTCCTGATACCTGCAACCCTGCAACTTGCAACCTTGCAACCCTACCCCTTTCACCCGTGCCGCTGCATAAAGCGATAAATCCGCTCCAGCGCTTTCTCAATACTCTCGACACTGGCGGCGTAGGCACAGCGAATGTGTCCTTCGCCGCCGCCACCGAAGGCACTGCCGGGAATGACCGCGACGCGTTCTTCGCGCAGCAGCGTCTCGCAAAATTCGTGTTCGTTCATCCCCGTCTTGCGCACACTGGGGAAGGCATAAAACGCGCCTTTGGGCTCAAAACAGTCAAGCCCCAATTCATTTAAACCACCGACAATCAACCGCCGCCGGGCATCATAACTTGCGACCATCTCCTGGACATAGGCTTCGACACTGGGATCGGTCAAGGCGACATAGGCGGCCTCTTGCCCTACGGTTGACGCCGACATGATCACATATTGATGAATCTTACGCATCGCGCCGATCAAGTCAGCCGGGCCACAGGCATAGCCGACGCGCCAGCCGGTCATGGCATAATCTTTGCTCATCCCACCCAGGTGGACGGTGCGATCAGCCATCCCTGGCAGCGTGGCAAACATCACATGGCGGTGATCACCATAGACCAGGCGATCATAGATCTCGTCGGAGATGACAATCAGATCGTGCTTTTCGGCAATCCGTGCGATTTGCAGGAGCCCGTCACGATCCATGACTGCGCCGGTGGGATTGCTGGGAAAGCCAATCAACAGGGCCTTGGTACGCGGTGTAATCAGGGCCTCAATCTCAGCCGGATTAACCTGGAAATTGTTATCCGCATAGGTGGGCAAGTCCACAACGGTGCCGCCGGCTAGCAGCACACTGGCCGTATAGCTGACAAAACAGGGCTGGGGCACGATCACTTCGTCGCCAGGGTCGAGAATCGCCTGCATAATCAGCGACATTGCTTCGCTGACGCCGACGGTGATCAACACTTCCTTTTCGGGGTCATAGGCTGGGGCGGCGTAGAGATCACAAAGCTTCTGGGTGACAGCAGCGCGCAGTTCGATCATGCCGGCATTCGAAGTGTAAGCGGTGTTGCCGCGCTCCAGGCTGGCGATCCCAGCCCGCAAAATCGGCGCAGGGGTGACAAAATCCGGCTCACCAATGCCCAGGCTGACAACATCTTCCATGGTGGCCGCAATATCAAAATAGCGGCGGATGCCCGAGGGCGGCACACTGATCACACGCCGGCTTAGACGGCTTTCATGGTCACGCAATTTGCGTCCATGGCCGTTGGTTACTTGGATGGGAGCCGGGGCAAGGGGTGGATTCAAGGTCATTACGTTCATTGCAATCACTCTCCCTGAGCGAAGCAGGACCTGCGCAGTCAGCAAAAACGTAGTTTCTGCGAGTGTCATTGCACTTTTGCAAAAGGCACTTTTTTGCACAAGTTAAAATTTTTAAAAAGGTAAAGGTGGGTTATAGCTGTCGGGGAGCGCCGATCGCAAGTTACACGCCGACATTGCGTATACCTTGCCGGCAAAGTGCAACGGCCAGACCGCCGACACTAGAGAGACCGATTGCATAGACCATGAGCAACATACCTGACTAAATAGTTAATGGTGTAACGGTTGATCGTTACCGGTCAACCGTGATGTAACGCCTAATTTAGCATTGTATCAAAACAGTGTTTTGATAATACGTAACCGCGCCCCCTTTAGTTCCAGCGGCGCAAAATGGCTGGTTTACGGTAAGCAGCTACTGCCATTACACCAGGGTTGGCTTTTGCTGATGCCATGCAGTGCTTTGCTCATAGGCATGGGCAGCGCGTAGTACCACCGCTTCGCCCAGGTGCGGGCCAACCAGTTGCAGCCCAATCGGCAGGCCGTTTTGGTCAAAGCCACAGGGCACACTGATGCCGCAGACCCCCGCCAGGTTGAGCGAAATCGTAAAAACATCACTCAGATACATCTCTAGCGGATCAGCCGTCTTGGCACCAATCGGGAAAGCCGTTGTTGGGGCCACCGGACAGGCAATCAGATCGACCTGTTGGAAGGCCTGCTCGAAATCAGCCTTGATCAGCGTGCGCACCTGCTGCGCCTTCAGATAGTAGGCATCGTAGTAACCGGCGCTCAGGGCATAGGTGCCCAACATGATACGCCGCTTGACTTCGGCCCCAAAGCCCTGGCCACGGGTCTGGCGGAAGTTGTCAAACATGCCATCCGCCCCCGCGCTTTGCCCAAAACGAACACCGTCATACCGGGTTAGATTGGCACTCGCCTCGGCGGTCGCAACCAGATAGTAGACCGGCAGCCCTTTGTCGGTGTTGGGCAGCGAGATCGGTAACACGGTCGCGCCCATACTTTCTAAATGCGCAACGGCCGTTCGCACGGCCTGTTCAACTTCGGGTTGCATACCTTCGATAAAGTACTCTTTGGGCAACCCAATGCGTAACCCGGCCACCGAACCCGTCAGTGCGCCCACATAGTCGGGCACAGGAGCAGGCAGGCTTGTGCTGTCGTTGGGATCGTGGCCGGCCATGATGCCGAGCAGCAATGCGGCGTCGCGCACATCTTTGGTTAGCGGCCCAATTTGGTCCAAGCTGCTGCCATAGGCGACCAAGCCATAACGGCTGACGCGGCCATAGGAAGGTTTCAGCCCAACCACGCCACAAAACGAAGCGGGTTGACGAACACTACCACCCGTATCGGTACCCAGTGCGCCCAACGCTTCATCGGCCGCCACCGCCGCGCTCGATCCACCGCTACTGCCCCCCGGCACCCGGCGCAGATCCCACGGATTATGCGTGGGGAAGTAGCCACTATTCTCGTTGCTGGAGCCCATGGCAAATTCGTCACAGTTGGCTTTGCCCAGGATAATCGCACCGGCGGCTTGCAGGCGCGCCACTGCCGTTGCGGTATAGGGCGGGATGAACCCTTTCAGGATTTTGCTGCCACAGGTGGTCTGTATCCCCGCCGTCGCCAACACATCTTTGATCGCTAATGGGACACCCAACAACGGATCATCGCCGCCCGTTGCTCGCCGTTGATCGGCGGCGCTCGCCGCCGCGAGGGCGATTTCAGCCGTCACGGTGAGATAGGCCTTGACTTTGTCATCAACCGCAGCGATGCGATCCAGCAGCGCCTGGGTTAATTGCACAGCCGTAAACTCCCCGGCGCGCATCCCCGCCAGCGCCGCATGAATCGTCAGTTCGTAAAGTGGTTTCGTTGTCATCATTGCCCACATTCTGCTTGCGTGATGTTCTCTAAAGTGCGTGCCCTTCGACAAGCTCAGGGCACGCACTTTAAGCCTCAATTCAGACTCAGTAGACCGCCGTGTAGTTCGCATCCCCAGATGCGAACGGGTGTCTGCATCCTCAGATGCGAACTACACGTTTCGGTTGGCTAATACTATTCTTCAAAAACGGCGCGGACGCGAAAGAAGCCATTGTCACTATCCGGCGCATTGGCCAGCGCGGCTGCATTGGTCAAGCACGGGGCCGGTTCATCTTCGCGCATGATCGTGCTCAGCGGCAAGACGTAGGGGGTTGGGGGCACATTGCTTGTATCAACCGCGCGCAACAGGTCGGCATAATCAAGGATCGCCGAAAGCTGTTGCGTATATTCTTCGACTTCGGCATCGGTTAACGCTAGTTTGGCCAATTCGGCGACATGGCGGACTTCGGCGGTCGTGAGGTGCATCGTAAAATCCTCTGGTTAATTAATTGCACAAAAAAACGCCGTGGAGGTGTCCACGACGTTCGCTTGCAGAGAAACTCATCCAAACGCCGTGGATTGCGCCACGGCTCTGTTACCAGTTACCGGGACGCGTGTCTAGCTGCGGTGGTTGCCGCGGCGGCACATGCGTTATTGCAGTTGAACAGAACGGTGGATGAAATCATGGTGCTCAGCAAGGGAAGTGATCGAAAAGAAAAAGATTGTGAAAAGTATAACTGGCGATGATAGAGATGTCAAGCTTTGTTGGAGGAAAGTTGTAGATAGGTAAATCAGTATATCGGTATATCGGTATATCGGTATATCGGTATATCGGTATATCGGTATATCGGTATATCGGTATATCGGGAATTAATAACACGACCTATGTGTTTATGTACTGATTTACCGATTTACTGATTTACTTATCTACCGATTTACCTGTTTCCCTGTATACTCTTTCCTACCAGCACTCAATTTTCCTTGTCCATTTCTAACAAAGGAGATGCCTGATGTCTACGAGCCGACCAAACATCCTCTTTATCATGTCCGATGACCACGCCGCTCACGCCATGAGTTGTTACGGCAGCCGCATCAACCAGACGCCGAATCTGGATCGGATTGCGAATGGCGGGATGCGCTTTACCAATTGCTTTTGCACCAACTCGATCTGCACCCCGAGTCGCGCGTCGATTCTCACCGGCACCTATAACCACGTCAACAATGTGACAACGCTAACAACGCCGATGGATAACCGTTTGCAGACCTTTCCCAAGTTGCTCCAAGAAGTGGGTTACCAGACCGCGATCTTTGGCAAGTGGCACTTGGGGCAGGGACCCCATCATTGTCCGAGCGGCTTTGACGATTGGGCGGTTTTGCCGGGGCAGGGACTCTATCACAACCCCGACTTTATCTTTAAGGGGCCAGATGGCGGCACTCGGCGCACGGTGCCAGGCTATGTCACCGACATTATCACCGATCTGAGCCTTGATTGGTTGCAAGCACGCGATCCCGATCGCCCCTTCTGCCTGCTGTATCACCACAAAGCGCCCCATCGCGCGTGGGAACCAGACGAAAAACATGCCCATCTCTATCTTAACGAGCAGATCCCCGAACCGGAGACACTGTATGATGACTACAGCGGGCGTGCCGCCGCCGCGGCGGCAGCACAGATGCGCGTCGGCGTACACATGAACCCCCTGGATCTCAAGTCGACGATCAATCACGACTTGCCGGAAAACGAACTGCGCAAGTGGGCCTATCAACGCTACATCAAGGATTATCTGCGCGTGATCGCCAGCATTGACGACAACGTAGGACGGGTACTCGATTATCTCGACGCCGCGGGGCTGACCGAAAATACGCTGGTGATCTACACCTCGGATCAGGGCTTCTTCCTGGGCGACCACGGCTGGTATGACAAGCGCTTTATGTACGAAGAGTCGCTGCGCATGCCCTTTATCCTGCGCTATCCGCAGGCCGTGGCGGCAGGCACCGTCAACGATGATCTGATCCTCAATGTCGACTTTGCGCCGCTCTTGCTCGACCTGGCCGGTGTGCCGGTGCTGGACGACATGCAGGGGCAGAGCTTTCGTCCACTGCTCCAGGGTGAGACGCCCCCCGATTGGCGGCAGGCGATGTACTACCGCTACTGGATGCACAAGGCCGATCACAATGTCTATGCGCATTATGGCATCCGCACGATGCAACACAAGCTGATATACTATTATGCGGACGCGCTGGGGCAGGCGGGCACGATTGATGAAACGTACACCCCGGAATGGGAACTCTTTGACCTGGCTGCCGATCCCTACGAAATGCACAATGTGGTGAACGACCCGGCCTATGCCGAGACGGTCACGCAACTCAAAGCACAGTTGCACCAGATGCAGGCTGATCTGGGGGATGTGCGGTACGCCAAAGATGTGGATTGAACTGGTGGCGGTCTTTGCGATTCTCTTTCTCGCCGCGCTTACGAAAGCGACCCTCGGCTTTGGTGAATCGCTGCTGGCGATTCCACTCTTGACGCTGATTGTCGGGATCCAGACGGCCGCGCCACTGGTTAGCCTGCTCGCGGCGACGGTGACGCTTTTACTCCTCGTGCGCAACTGGCAGCAGATCGACTTCACCACCACGTGGCGCTTGCTGGTCGCGGCGGTGGTGGGGGTGCCGGTGGGCGTTTGGGGACTGGCCGCGTTGTCGGCGATCTGGATCGCGCGTCTGCTTGGGCTACTCCTCGTGCTGGTCGGCAGCTACAACCTGTGGCAGCCAAAAATAAGTGGCTTGCAGGATCGACGGTGGCCCTATCTCTTTGGCTTTCTCGCTGGCCTGCTTGGCGGGGCGTACAACATGGCCAGCCCGCCGGTCCTAATTTATGGCGCGGCCCGCCGCTGGCCGCCTGAACAATTCCGCGTGACCATGCAGGGCTTCTTCTTGCCGGTCAGCGGGTTGATCCTGATCGGCCACGCCAGTGCCGGGCTGTGGACGAGCGAGGTGTTACAGCTTTACGCCATGGCGTGGCCGATCATGTTGGGCGCGTTCTGGCTGGGCAACCGCTTTGCCCAGCGGGTTGAACCGCGGCGGTTGGGGCGGCTGCTTTATGGGGCATTGGTGGTGTTGGGGATGGTGCTGTTGAGCAGATAATGGGGTATCACCACATCACGCCAATTCCGCCAATACCTCACGCGTTGACCGCCCTGTGCCCAAGACAGTCTCTTTGACAATCCCCCCATCACGCAAAGTCAACACCCGATCCGCCTGGCTGGCGGTGCGCAGATCATGGGTGGCCAACAAGACGCCATGCGCACCGCTGTCGGCCAGGGTGCGCAACTGGGCGACGATCTTGCGTGCGGTGGTGCTGTCCAAATTGGCGGTCGGTTCATCGGCGAGGATCAGCGGCGGCTTGGCGGCCAAGGCCCGCGCTACCGCCACCAGTTGCTGTTCACCACCGGAAAGTTCAGCCGGGTAGCGATCAGCGATGTTTTCCAGGCCTAGGACAGTGATCAGTTCATTGGCCCGCGTCGTGGCCGCATAGGGTGGGTCACTCATCAGCCGCAAAGGCAGGGCAATATTATCGCGAACGGTAAAGCCCGGAAAGAGATTGTATTGCTGGTAGACCACGCCCACCAGGCGGCTGCGTAAGTCGGTCAGCGCGTCGTCGCCAAGCGTGGCAAGGGGTTGACCTTGCAAGGTGATGGTTCCCGCATCAGGGCGATCGAGCCCAGCCAGCAGCATGAGCAAAGTCGTCTTGCCGCTGCCCGTTGGCCCCACCAGCGCGACCAGCTCGCCGGCGTGGATGGTCAAATCGAGCTGTAGCAAAGCTTGCACCGCCCCGCCGGCACGCTGATATTGTTTGTGCACCTGTGCTGCTTGTACCAACACTGTCTGTTGATCCATTGATCCACCTACACGTTTTCCGATATGTTACGATCAAGCCACAAAAGCCGCCACCCCAGCAGTCCACAAAAGACGAAGCCAACGGCGTTGAGCCAGCCATGCCACTGCACCATCTGCGGAATCGTCAACAGGGGGGTTTGCCAATATTCACCGATGCCATAGCTCACGGCCAGCGTAAGCGCGACGCCCATTGCCAAGGGGGCGCATGTCAACAGCAGCTTGGCGAAAGGCGCGGTCAAGGTCGGGAGGACGCAGCGGTAGAGGACAACGGCAAGCCCAACCAGACTCGACGCCAGCAGCAGCACCCCAAGAATCTCAACCAGCGGTGACAGGGTAATACCCACTGCGATCAACGGTGTTGCCAGGACAAAGCCGCTGACCGCCCAGCCATAAAAACGCGCGGGTTGTGGCAGCAGATCACCGATCACGCTGGCCCAGATCACCGCGCCAAAACCGGTAAAGTGAAAGTGTACCGCGGTCAACAGCACCATGATGCCTCGAAAGCCCAACGGTTGCAGCCCCAGTTGATAGGCCACCAACCAGGCGGCGCCAATTGGCAAGTAGAGCAGCGCGGCCAGCCGGGTACGGGCGGGGCTGGTTAGCTGGGACCAGTGACGCAGCCGCAGCAATCCACTGATAGCCAAAAGACCAGCAAAAAGTAACCAAGGCAAGGTCAACACCGCCGCCGCTCCATCCTGAGCACTCATCATAGACCAAACAACGCCCACGGCCGCAAAAGGTTGTAGACGCACGGCCCAGCGAAACCAGGCCGATTGCCCCTCAGCAGCAGACACCAGACTCAGCGCCAGCGGGGTGTTGACCAAGATGGCCAGCAACAAAAGCAACGTCACAGTCGCCAACAGATCAGGTGGCCCTTGCCACCAGCGCACCAACAACCCAAGCCAAATCAGCAGGCCGCCCATGCTACTGCCAGTTAACCAACGCTGGGGGTTAGGCATGATTTGCGCCCCCTTGCCCCACACTTTGTGCCATGCGTCGTAACGAAGCGCGCGCAAAACGCTTTTGATAATATCTGGTGACCGGATAGCCCAACCTGACCAGGGGATGATTTGGTTGCGAAAAGGCCAGGATGTCATACCAGACGCTGTCATCCCCATGGTGCCACTCAATCAAAAAGCGCTCTTCGCCCCGTTCAACGTGACCGGGCAAGGTGCCGTAAGCAAAACCAAAGCGGGAAACAGCGGGCTTGGTTTCGTCAACCACATAGACAATGCGACAGGCGTTGAGAATCTGCAGGCCGGGCAGATGGGCTAAGATACCAACCGTGGTTCCAGCGATGATCGGCGCATCGGGCCAGAGCAGGTCGATCCAACCCAGATCGAACATGATCCAACCCCGGAGCGCCGCACAACCCTGGGCAAAGGTCGCGGCCCCATAACCAAGTTGCACGCGATTGTGATCGACCAGGTAATCATCCGGTGGCGTGGTCGCCGTCGCCCCGACTGCCGCATAACTATAAGGTAACTGGGCCTGAACCTTCAACCGCGCTTGCACAGTTGCCGGCGCTGGCCTTGCGAGGGAAAACATAAATTACTCCACTTCATTTGTGAAACAGGGAACAACGACTAGACAATGCCATTGGTACAATGCCAGGCAGATTTGCTAGTTTAGCCACGGAGTGGCGGCAGAAGGTAGCCCAGCCTTTTAAGGCTGGGGTCCAGTTCGAGGGTTAAAACCCTCGGCTACCATCAGTCGTCACTCCGTGACTGATACGAATGCTATACTGAAGTCAAGTTGAGAACCGGCGTTTTGCTGGCTAACGGGATCGCGTGCGTCGCACTGACCGCCAACTGTTTCCAGTCTGCTAGATTCTTTGGTCAGTGCGACGCACGCTGACCGAAACGAGGGGTTTCATTCTGATTTGAGTATAATCCCGCACAATTTCGCCAATAATGGCATAGCGCGCCCTAAACTTAACGGTGCGCACCCATCAACCCGACCTGCGTTTGCTGGGTTTGATCCGCCACGATGTAGCCCCAATGCAGATACCAGATCACCGCGGCGGCCAACATCGCCATCACCGCCGACAGGCTTTGCGCCCAGCCGAGCAGGCTATCAGTCAGCAGGCCAAGGGCCAGGCGGGCGAGTATGGCCACTCCCATCCCCGCGCTGGCAAAGAGCAGAAAGAGCGCGGCGACGACGATGGTCAGGATATAATTGCGAAAAGCCTGGCGCATGGCTGGGGTTGCCGTGGCGAGTTGCCAATGTAGCCACCGCCACTGCAACCACCAGAGCGGGGTGGTCACCACGAGCAGGCCCAACCCCCAGGCAATCGTCTGGCGCGTGGCGAGGTCCGTTGCCAAACCCAAGGCCAAGCGGAGCAGCGCATGGCTGGTAATCAACAAGGTTAGATAGGTAATCGCCAGGGTAATCCCGGTTGCTTTAAAGAGATAAGCTTTCATTTGATGATTCCTTGCCGGTAGAGTGCACCTTTATCCTGGCGCGCCAGGTGCCAGAGGACGGGCGCAGCACCGATCCACGCCGAAAACAGGGCACCAATCAGATCAGCCAGGACGATGCCGAGCGCGAGCCACCACTGCTCATGTTGACCAGAGAGGGCCCAGTTCACCAGTGCCAGCAGCGCACCCGCTGTGCCGCCCCCCAGCGCGACGATCCCATATTCCAACAGTACCAACTGCCAGAGGCGATTGCGCCGGGCGCCGAGGGCCTGTAACAGTGCCAGTTCGGTCTGCCGTTCCCATACAGCCAGCGCCGCCACCGTAAAGACCAACGTTGCACCGGCCAGCAGGATCAGCGCGGCCACCCAAAAGGGAAAACGGGCAAAACCGGCCGAGGCCAGCCAACTAAGGGCCGCCATGCCAACCGCATAAGCGCCAGCTGTCATGGCCAGGGTCATGCCGGCCGTGTGATTGGGATGACGGGCCAACCCCTGTACGGCCAACGTCCAGAGCGGGCGCTGCGCACTGAGGGGCAGTTGTCGATAGAGACGGGTCAACAACCAGCCGCCGCCATTCAACAAACTGGCCACCAGGCCGGCCAACAGCGTCAGCAGCAGCGCCGCCGCCGCCGGCAGCACAAACAGCCCAGTGATCAACGTCAACAGTGCGCCATAGAACGTACCGGCCCAGGAGTTGCGCAGTGCCGTATGGTCATCCGCACGGTGTGGAGGGGGCGCCAGTTGGGTCAGGCGTGCCGCCGTGAGCAAGAAGAGCAGTACCGCCAGCCAGCCGATTCCAAAGGCAAGCAAAGGCGCGAAGGGCGTTAAGTGATAAGCTGTAGGGAGGGCTAAATAGGTGGCCGCCGCGGGCCAGGTGGCCCAACTCAACCCGACGCCTAGCAGTAGCCCCACCCCACCGCCCAACAGCCCAATCACCAGAGCTTCTACAGCCAACAACCAGTACAATTCGCCCTGCCGCAAGCCCAAACGCCGGAGCAAAAGCAAGGCCGGGGCACGACGTTCCAGGCTCGCCAGGTAAACATTGGTCAACCCCAGGCAGCCGATCAACAAGGTCACCAGACCAGCCCCCACTAACACCCCGGTGGCCCCGAGCTGATCCAGTAGCACAGTGGGCAAGAGCCAGCCGCTAAGCAAGTCACTGCGCAAGCGCGCCTGTTGATCGGTCAAAGCCAGGGCCAGATTGAGCCAGGCCAGCAAAGTGGCAACCCCCGGTGCCACCCCAATCAGTGCGAGCAAGCCCAACGGCCATTCGCGCCAGGCCACTGCACGCAGATTGGCAAACACAAAACCCGTTAACCGTTGCCGGCGCGTTGTGGCGACGCTCATGCCTTACCCCCACGCAAAAGGCGCGCTTCAATATGGTCGAGCCAGGTTAGATCCGCTTCCGTATGGAGGATGGCGCCATCGAGCAGGACCGCCGTCACCTCATCACCGGCGGCCTCGGTGGCCAGCAGGGTACGTTCAAGGTCACGCAGGCTCTGCAGATGGTGATCACGCTGCTGCCAGATCAGCGCAGCCAGTTGATCAGGTTGATGCAGGATAGTGGCCAGCGCCAGCAACTTGAGATAGAACTCATCCTTGAGATGGCGGTTACCGCTGACCGGCTCGGCCAGCCACTCAGTTAACTCGGCTGTCCCCGCCGGAGTGACGCGATACTGTTTCTGATCCGGCAGATGCTCCTGCGTAACCCGCGCATCTAACTCGATCTGGCCGGCCTTTTCCAGCAGGCGCAGATTGTTATAGATCTGCGCCTGCTGTAGCGGCCAGCGTTCGCCTAGCGTTTCGTCGTAGCGCTTTTTCAATTCGTAGCCATGCGTGGGCGCTTCGGCCAGCAGGGCGAGTAACACATGTTTGATCGTCATAAGTTTATTTATGGTTATTACTAACTATAGTTAGTATACAATAGATCCGGCCCCTTGTCAAGGGGATCAATGTGGAGCATAGCAATTCTCAATATGAAAGGGAACCAGTGTACTGCGCATCCTCAATAGATAACACAATCAAACCTGGCACAATCGTGTACTGCGCATCAGGGGATGCGCAGTACACGATTGTGCCAGGTTTCTCTGCTTTCTCTATCAGATGCGCAGCCCATCTTAGCGCGCGGCCGTTCGCATCTGCACCCGTCCCAAAAGCGGGTCACATCTGGAGGCCGTCTCCGGCACACTAGACGTTTCCAAATTGAGAATTGCCGATGAGGGGGCGTTGCCCCGAAACTAAGCTGTGCCCGCTGCTGGTCACTTTTTTACACGCTTGCCCAGGCAGCGGTTGCCAAATGCAGGCA
>JALHQH010000098.1 GCA_022842065.1 Caldilineaceae bacterium | reverse complement strand
GGCGTGTCAATTCAACACGCGCGCGTGATGAATTGACACGCCATCATGGTCGATTGATCAATCACAAAAGTAACACGCGGTGCGTGTTGAATTGGCCACGCGCTGCGTGGCCAATTACCGCGTCTAGGTTTCTTGCTCGTCCCCATGCTCTGCGTGGGGATGCAGCCTGGACGCGCTGCGTCCCAGCGGAACGAGTATTAACGACTGCCTACAATTTTGCTTCACCAAACAACCCCATCTGTTGGTTGCTTGCCGCCGTCTCTTCGCCATCCGCGTCAGCATCAGCAATGGCGGGCAAAGGTTCAGGCAGCGGCGCATCCGGCAGATTGGCCACACTGAGGCTATAATCATCCTTGCCATATTCGCAGCGACTCATCACCGCGTTGGGGATCTTTTTGATGGTGAGGTGTGGATAGGCTGTTTCTGGGTTGGCCACGGCGCGATAGGCAGCACAGAGCACCAGCAACGAACGTTCGCTGCCCACCTCGTCGTTGAGCGCCAGCAACTGCTCGTGGCTGAGCGTCTGGGTGGTGACATAGATAAAATCCTGCTCGGTCGAGTGGCCGTGCTGCCAGTAGAGCGATTCACTGGGCCTATAGGTGAAGCCTTCCAACTTGCAGAGCGCCTCGGCGAGCATTTCGGCATTATAGCCCTTGTTGATCACCCAATTGCCCCAGCGATCTTTTTCGAGCAGAGAACCGGCCAGGCGGAAGTAGCGAAAGCCACCGCCCCCTTGCCAATCGACGCTCGTGGTGATGCCCCCCTTGTCTTCGCCGTTGATCACCTTTTGCAGGCGCGGGATAATGTGGGTGTGGCAATGCTCGCCCAATTCGACCATGATCCAGCGGCGGCCCATCTTGTGCGCCACTGCGCCGGTGGTGCCTGAGCCGGCAAAGGAGTCGAGGACGAGGTCGCCGGGCAAAGACGCCATTTCAATAATTCTTTGCAACAATTGCTCTGGCTTGGGAGTTCCAAATGGGATTATATCAGGTAAAAGATCTCGTTGATGTGCCTTGGCTTGTCTTGTAGTCAGAACGTCTGTCCAAATAGTTGGATAGGGTCGTGTAGGATTATCTGGAGCATACTCACGTGTATAGGGAACCCATTTGTCGTTACGTTTTTTCCAAATTAAAGTCCCTTCTGCAATCATACGTTCTACACCTACTTTGCCGTAAGCCCAACAAGCTTCCTTACCATCATCATGGATTGGATAAACATTCGTTCCGTCAGGCGATTCAATGGCAAAGAACATGGATGGCCGATCCTCACGTAAACTACTCTTGCCATTTTTTTTCAGAAGACGATCTCGGAACAATTGGCCTTTTTCATCTCGACTACCATATGCTCCTAACAAACTCTGGTCAGATTTCTGTTTGAACCGAACATCAGAAGCTGACTTTGCATAGCATAGTATAAACTCATGATCCGGTGTAATAGGAACCTTGTTGTCATTTGGGCTATCTACTTTTTGCCAAATGAAAGTTGTGATGAAATTTTCTCTACCTAATATCTCATCCATCATAACTTTAAGGTAGGCTTGTTCAATGTCATCACAGTGAACCAAAATAGAGCCAGTAGAAGTCAAAAGTTTTGTTAGAATCTCCAAGCGATCACGCATCAAGCTAAGCCATAGAGAATGCTCGATTCCATCATCATAGTGAGTAAAAGCTTGTCCAGTATTGAAGGGAGGATCTATATAGATACATTGAACCTTGCCCGCGAACTCCTGCTCCAGCGCCTTTAACGCCAGCAGGTTGTCGCCAAAGATCAGGCGGTTGTCGAACAGGTCATTTTCACTGACGCGCTGGGGGGCGTGGTAGGAGCGGGCGGGGTCTTCGAGTAGAATGCGCGGTTCCAGGCGCGGGCGATTTTCTTTGCCGATCCAGGTCAGTTCGAGTTTGGGTTTGCGTTGGGTCATGGACTGAATTTAATCCTCTTCTTGCGCCGCTGTCCAGTCCATGAGCTTCTGCTTCAACTCTTCTTTGGACGGGAGATAGAGCTGATATTGGGCGGCAAAGATGTTGGCATCATGGGGCAGCGTAATCTCTACCATAGCGTCATTTTTCTGTTTACAGAGGATGATGCCCACAGTAGGATTTTCCTCATCAAGTTTAACATGACGGTCAAAGTAGTTAACGTACATCTGCATTTGACCTAGGTCTTGATGGGTAAGCTTGCCGATCTTGAGATCCAGCAAGACGTAGCAACGCAGAAGGCGGTTATAGAAGACAAGGTCCACAAAGAAGTGTTCTTCGGCATAGGTGAAGCGTTTTTGGCGCGCTTCGAAAAGAAACCCTTTGCCTAGCTCCAGTAGAAAATGCTCCAGCTTATCGATAATAGCCGCTTCTAGATCGCTTTCTGAGTATTTGGCCCGTTCTTCCAAAGCTAAAAACTCCAGCACATAGGGATCGCGCAACAGATCACGGGGCCTGGATAGAATCTGACCTTCATCAGCCAATCGACGTACTTCGCCCTTCGAGCGACTCAAGGCCAGACGTTCAAAGAGGCTAGAATCAAATTGACGCTTTAATTCGCGCAAAGCCCATTGTTGCTGGGTTGCTTCCACTTCGTAGAAGTTGCGTTCGCTATCGTCCTTGATCGCAATGAGGAAGACATAGTGAGACCAGCTCAGCGTGAACGTGGGAGGGGAATGACGAGAAGATTCTTTAGCTTGGGTAATCTCTAAAGCCAATTCCGCAGACGCTGTCTGCGTAATTGGTTTTCTTGTGCGATAAGTGAGATAGAACTTCCGCATGTTTTCCAAATTGCGCATAGAAAAGCCGCGCCCAAACTCTTTGGTCAGGTGGGCGGATAGTTCACCCAACAAATGCTTCCCATAGTCGGCGCGATCCGCCCCGTACTGTTCTTCTTCCACAATGCGTTGGCCAATCTGCCAGTAGGTTGTCACCATTGCGTGGTTGATTGCTGCCAATGTCTGTTGACGGGCCTTCAGCAGTATCTCGTGAATTTCATGTAGGAAAGTGGATGCATGTGCTAATCCATCGCTCATAGCAGGTTCCTTATCGTACGAATACACTTCACCTTGCCCGCGAATTCCTGCTCCAACGCCTTCAGCGCCAGCAGGTTGTCGCCAAAGATCAGGCGGTTGTCGAACAGGTCATTTTCACTGACGCTGTGGGGGGCGTGGTAGCTCAGGGCAGGGTCTTCGATCAGAATGCGCGGCTCGCCGTGAGCTCGCCGACATGGTTCCAGGCGCGGGCGGGTTTCTTTGCCGATCCAGGTCAGTTCGAGTTTGGGTTTGCGTTGGGTCATGGGCACTCGTTAGCTCCATCAATGTACATAAGGTTAGCCATCTGCTGATTTTGGCACAAAAATGGATATCGTAACAGCCCTTAGTATACCATCATACCCCAATAAATCACCGGTGACTTGATCAAAGGTGCCATAAACAGCTTGGCGATCCGCACTGGCTAAGTCACCAGCAACCAATATATTTTCATTGCCGGTGACTTAGCCATGTGCAGCAAAGGCGGTAACCAATTCTTGCTGATGAATCAGCCAGTGGTTGTGCTGCTTATGATGGCGCACTAGGCATCGACCAAAGTGCCGGCGAGCTTTTCACAATTAGCGGTGGCGGGGCTATCTCACAGTTGGTGGCAAAAATGAGGAAGATCAGTGCCGTCGGTACTTCTTCATTCACACCTACAGAAAACGTCACTGGGCGGGATCTGACGTTCCCGCCCGAGCACCCCAAAACTACTTACCCCCGCCACGCATAGGGCAACGTCTGCCCCGTCTCCAGCAAGGTCTTCAAGTTGTTCAAAATCGCGGTCCAACCCATGACGGCAGTGCTGCTGTTGGCACCGGGGCGAATTCGTCGTGGGTGATTTTTAGTTGGGTGATGCTGTGCCCTGGTACTAAGGTTATACCTACAGCCTGTACATGGATACAACCTGTAAACATTACATCCAATCTAACAGAAGATGGGTTGGGAAAGGGTGAGAATTAAGCGAAGAAAGTAGTGCGACAACGTTAAATTGATCGTTATTCCACGCTGTGCCTAGCTGGTCCGTGACCAGCGGCTGGGGTTGATACCGCTGGTCACGGACCAGCTAGGCACAGCATTTAACGTTGTCGAAGTAGACAGAAACTGGTCGGTGACTACGACACACACACCAGGTTATCAATGTATAAAGACAAAGGACAAGGAGGTCCCTATGCCAATTCCACGACCTAGCCCCACTTTAATCGGACGTTTGACCATACTCCGCGTATTGCTGGCCCTGACGCTGCTGCTCTTAGCAGCCTGTGGCGGTAGAGACAATCCGGAACCGGCTGCGCCAGTTGATGCACCGGCCGCCACCACTGATAACAGTAATGCCGCCGCCGCGCCGGGGGGTGACTTGTCCGGTGACCTACGGGTCTCCTCGGTCGCCGGTTCCATGCATGGCGTGTTGGAAAATCTGGCGGAACAGTATGCGGCCGCGCATCCTGGTGTGAATGTGACCATTGAAGATGAGCCGGAAGGGGGTGCCTTTCAAGCGCTAATCGCAGCCGGCAACCAGCCTGACCTGGTGATTACCTCTTTGGGGCCGGCACTAGGCCGCCTGGCCGCCGAAGAAGCCCTGGTCCCGTTGGATGAGTTGGCCGGTGCGCAAGATCTCTTTGCGCGGCTGGAGGCATCGGCGGTCGAACAATTCTTCGGCTATAACTATTATGTCCCCATCGGGGCCGATGTCACGCTGTTGATCTATAACAAACAGCTCTTTGCGGAAGCCGGGCTTGATCCGGAAAGCCCGCCGGTCACCTGGGATGAGTTCTTGGCCGCGGCGGCAGCGATTGATAACTTGCCCAACCGCCCGAATGGCACGAACGTCTATGGTACGGTCTTTTGGAATGAGGCGCTCGGCTGGGGCGGTTGGTATTGGAATATGTTGCAACCACTCTATCTCAACGCCAATCAGGATCTGTGCCGGCTGGTTAACCGCCTGGGCACCGATGTGGAATTTGCTGAACCCGATTGCAACATGGAAGCGTTTATTGCCTTCTTAAAGGAAGCGCAACAGTACGCGCCACCGACCATGGAAACAAATTTCTTTAGTCGCTCGATCGGCATGTGGCCGCAGTATGGCTACTCGTGGGAGCCCAACTTGCAGACGGCAGCCGACGAACCCATGGTGATGGGCGAAGATGTGGGGGTTGCCCCAGTGCCGGTGCCTAACGCGGGTGAACAGTCTTTCACCACCTATGGTGGCCGCGCCGGGGTGATTATGCGTACCACGCCGGATCGTGAGATGCTAGCCTGGGATTTCCTGCAGTTTCTGATGACTGCGGAGGTCAACCTGCAATTCATTACCGAGTTAGGCTATCTGCCGGTGATTAGTGCGCTCAAGACGGATCCCTACTTTACGGACCCCACCCGCGCCCCCTTTATTGCCGCGCTGGACAGTGCGGTGCTCCCCCAACAATTCTCAAGCGCCGACACCGTGGCCAGTGCACTCCAAGGGGTGATTCAATCCGCCGTGGTTGAAGGCAACATGGATGCCGCACAAGCCGTCGAGCAAGCCGTCGAAGCTGCACGCAACGCATTGCAAGCAGCGCAGTAACGGTGGGATCAAACGCAGCGAGTTGAAACGCAGCAGCGGGTTAAAACCCGCTGCTACCATCTATCGTCACTCCGTGACTGGCATTAGTCACGGAGTGACGATAGATGGTAGCCCAGCCTTTTAAGGCTGGGCACAGCCGCCCATTTCTAAAGGAGCACCACGCGCCATGACAACCAACACATCGCTCCTGACCAACCACCCAGCGAAGGCCGGGAGCAACGCAACCGCACCAACCATGTGGCAACGCATCCGGCGCTACTACTGGGGCTACCTCTTTATTTTGCCCTGGGTACTGGTCTATGCGGTCTTTGGCTTATATCCCCTAATCCTATCGTTCTACCTCACCTTTTTTGATTACTCGTTTGTGCAGCCCCAAAATCGCGCCTTTGTCGGCCTGGGCAACTGGATCAACGGCATCGTTGATCCGCTTTTCTGGACTAGCCTCTTTAACATTATCTACAACCAGGTGATCTTTATCTTTCTCAAAAATGGCCTGGGTCTGTTGACTGCGGTGCTGGTCTTCCGCGTCAGGTATGGGGGGCGTTTCTTCCGCACCGTCTACTTTATGCCCGTGCTCACCTCGGTGATGGTCTTGATGGTAATTGGCGGTTATCTGGCCAGCCCCACCGGACCGGTGCAAAGTTTGCTGGTGCAAAGTGGCTTGCTGGAAACCCCGATCTTCTGGACCTCGACGCGTTGGTTGCCCATGCCGATCATTGCGCTGATCAACACCTGGAAATGGTTTGGCATTAGTTTTGTGATTCTACTGGCCGGGCTCTTTTCGATTGATCCAGGGCTTTATGAAGCATCCGCGATTGATGGGGCGAACGGTTGGCAGCAGTTCCGCTATATCACCCTGGCCCAATTGCGGCCACAGCTCTTCTTCTTGCTCGTGGTCGATGTGATCAACGGTTTGCAAATGTTTACCGAAGTCTTCACGCTCTTCAACTTGCAAGGCGGTGCGAACAATCAAGCGCTGACACCGGTGCTCTATCTCTACGGCCAGGCTTTTGACCAATCGAATATCGGGTATGCCTCGGCCCTGGGGTTGCTGCTCGCGGTTTTGATTGCCCTGCTCACCTTTGTCCAATTCAAGTACGTTTCCGGAAACGAGTAAGGAGTCTACAATGGCCGAAATTGGATTAACCGCCGCTGACAGCACCTCGGCAATGGACACACGCCATGCCGAAAAAGTGCGCCGCAAAATGCCGACCTGGGGGACTGTGCTTGTCTATCTGCTCCTGTCGTTGGGCGCGCTGATCGTCCTCTATCCCTTTTTCTATATGCTCATGAATTCGCTCAAGCTGGGCCGCGAAATTTTGCACAGTCCCACCAGCTTACCCAGCGAAATCACCTTTAGTGGTTACACCGGTGTTTTCCAACGCTTGAATATGGCACTGCTCTTTCGCAATTCGTTGATTTTGGCGGTCTCGACCACCATCCTGAACACCTTGCTCAGTTCGCTCGCCGCCTATGCAATCGCCAAAATTCCCTTTCCTGGCCGGGAAGCGATTTTCAGCTTTATGTTGGCCACGATGATGATTCCTGGTGTCCTTTTCCTGATTCCCACCTATGTGCTGATGTATAACCTGGGGTGGGTTGGTCAATTTCACGCCTTAATTATTCCCGGTGCAGTCACGGTTTACAACATCTTTCTGCTGCGCCAATTCATGGTTGGCATTCCCAGCGACATCATCGAAGCGGCGCGCCTGGATGGGGCCAACGAGTTCGCCATCTTTCTGCGCGTGATCATGCCGATTTCACGCCCGGCCTTGGCGACGGTGGCGATTCTCAACTTTATCGCCAGTTGGAATGACTTTATTGGGCCGCTGCTCTATCTCAATGAGCCGAGCAAATGGACCGTACAATTGGGTCTGCATCAATTCCAGTCCGCCGTCCCTGGTGAGAATGCCCAGGAAATTTGGGCGGCCACCACTTTGATCACCATTCCCTTGATCGTGATCTTTTTCTTCTTGCAGGACCAATTTATGAAGGCGTTTGCGAATGTGTCATTCAAATAGCACGGCAAACCTTTTTTCGGTCCGATGAAGTAGCAGCGCTAGACAGCAACAGTTGCAGGTAAAGGCATAGGGTCGCTCAGGCTGCGACTAAACAACCTACGCGACTGACCAACCGCAGTAAAAAGGAGCACCCCATGACAACCAATGTAACGACCAGCACAACCATTGCCCCCACTATAAACCAGAAGGCAGATGTACAACCAGATCGTTTTCCCTGGCTGCGTCTATTCGTGATCGTTCTAGGGGTGCTGCTCCTCTTTGTGGCAACCTATGCACTGGCCTGGTGGGATGCCAGCCGGCTCGCCAACCGCTACATGGTCGATGCCGAGCAAAGCTTTGTCGCCGAGAATTATCTGGAAGCATTGGTCGGTTATCAAGAATTTGACGAGACGCGTGAGGAGTATATTCAACGCGGTGGCTACATGCAGGTCGAGCGCATTTGGCAACATCGCGATGCCTGGCCGGTCGCCGACACCTACAGCCAAGCCCGTGTGCGCATTGACGAAATCATTGACGAGCGCTTGACTGTTGCCCAAGCCGAGCAGTTTGTCCAGCAGAATATCGGCCGTGCGAATCCCTATCTGGGTCCAATTTACTTGCGGCTGGGCGAACTATACGAGGCCGAAGGAGATACCCGTTCAGCGGCCGATGTCTATGAAGAAGTGGCCACGCTCTTTGCAAACCAACCAGCGTTGGCCGAGCGTGCGCAGGCCAATTTAGCGCGTTTGAATGGTAATTAATCAACTTAGCAGCAGCTCTCCAGAAAGATCATGCAAATTCTCTAGAATTTCCTGACATTTAATGGCTATACTAGCTGCTATCACAGCATCCACTTGGGATGACCAGGTGATACCAAATGCAGGCAAGCAGATCATCAACACAAGGGAGCGAGCAGTGGAAAATCACGATCTAAATGACTTGGGCTTAAGCGCCGACCGGGTAATGTGGCAGCAGTCACCACTCAATCGGCGGCGAATTTTGCAAATGGGAGCGCTGGGGATTGGTGCCTTGCTGGCAGCCGCGTGTCAACCAATGGGCGGACCGATGGGCGGACCACCCACCGACAACGGTTCGGCCAGCGCCATGCCGACCGGCACCTCAGACTGCCTGGTTACCATTCCGGGCGAGACGGCTGGTCCCTATCCTGCCGATGGCTCCAATGCCTCCAATCAGCAGCTCAACGCGCTCGAACGCGAGGGCATTGTACGCAGCGACATTCGCACCAGCCTGAGCACCCAAAATGTGGCTGCGGGAGTGCCGATGACGCTGGCGTTAACGCTGGTGAACACGAATGGTGACTGCGCGCCGCTGGCCGGTTATGCCATTTATGCCTGGCATTGTACACGTGAAGGTGAATACTCAATGTACAGCGAAGCAATTGCAGAGGAAGATTTCTTGCGCGGCGTCCAGGCCACCGACAGTGAAGGCAAGGCCACCTTCACCACGGTCTTTCCCGGTTGCTACGCAGGTCGTTGGCCCCATGTCCACTTTGAAATTTATTCATCACTGGCAGAAGCGACCGGGTCGAGCAATGTTGTGCACACGTCGCAGTTGGCGCTGCCGGAAACGAGTTGCAGCGAGGCGTACACTGCCGATGGCTATACCAACAGCGTACGCAACTTGGGCCAGATTACGCTAGAGAGTGATAATATCTTCAGCGACGGCTATGCTGCACAGATGGCAACGGTCACCGGTAATGCCACTGATGGGTATACGGCCGAGTTAACCGTTGGGATTGCGGTTTAAAAGCTAAAACGTGAGGCGTAAAACATAAGGCGACAAAGTTGCAAGGTTGCAAGGTTGCAAGGTCGCAAAGTTGCAGAGTCACGGGGATTTTCGAGAGATTCTCGCGGCCAGCGCAAGTTTTGTCGGGTAACGACGTAAACGGGATTGTTATCCATTGACAGTAGACCGCAGTGTAGTCTTCATCCTCAGATGAAGACTACACTGCGGTCTACTAATTTACGTTTTACGCCTCACGTTTTACGCCTCACTGTCCTACGACAAAGCAGTCGTGCGGCTTCATGGCCAGGCCAGTAGAATCCGACCCACACAATGCTGTTACGTTGCATCTATGCTTCTCGCTTTTCCTCATGCAGGCGCGCTGTCTGCGCCTTCATCAAGGTCGCACCCCGCTCAATAAAATCGAGCACAATCGCTAACTCCTCATCACTATAACGGTCAATGATTTCGGCGTGTGTCGCCTGCGCCAGCGGCCCATAGATAGCCCCAATCGCCGGTGTATTGGTTGCTCCGGCCACCGGTTCGACAATCACGCGCCGGCGATCGTGCGGATCAGCGGCGCGGCGCACAAAGCCCCGCTGCTCCAGCCGGTCGATCACACCAGTCACCGCGCCGGTAGTTAGGCCGATCAGTTCAGCTAATTCACCGGCTGTGATTGGGCCAGTTTCACGCAGCACGCTAAGACATTTGCCATCAGTTGGATTAAGCCCCATCCGCATGGAAGCCGCTTGATGAAACATGACCGTCCAGGTGCTCATTCGGCTCACTTCCCGCATGAAGTCATCTACCATTTCGGCGCGCGTTCTATTTGTACTTTCCACCAGTTTTAACCTTCTTTGCAACTTTTTTCTACTTAGCTCATAATTAATTTACATTCTAAGATACTTAAAATATAAGCTTCTTAGTTTATGTAAAATTTATCTTAGAAAACAAGATATTTAGTATCTGAGCTTCTTCTCAGTATAACATAAATCCTTAATCGAGGGTAAAACGATCTAAAAAATCTGACCATCATTCCCTTGACCCTGGTTACGAAAGGATAATATCGATCATGAATAACCGCAAAGCGTTAATTATCGGCTGTGGCATCGCCGGCCCCGCAGTGGCTCTTTTTCTGCGCCGCGCCGGCATTGACGCCGAAATTTATGAAGCACAAGCGGCACCGGATGACTATGCCGGCATTTTTCTCACCGTGGCGGCAAATGGAATGCGGGTGCTCAAAACGTTGGGACTCTATGAACAGACCGTGGCGGCAGGTTTTCCCACCAACCGGCTCGTCATGTGGAACCACCGCGGCAAGCCATTGGGCGAAGTGCCAATTAGTCTGCCGACCACAGATGGCATCGTCAGCCTGACCATCAAACGCGGGATATTACAACGCATCTTGCGCGAAGCGGCGCTGGCCCAGAACATCCCGATTAATTTTGGCAAGCGACTTACCACCGTCACCACGGCTGAGGCAACCGCTGGCGGGCGCAGCAGCCTGGCTCACTTCACCGATGGCACTACGGCCACTGGTGACTTTATCCTCGGCTGTGATGGGCTTCATTCACCGCTGCGCCAGATTATTGATGCAGCGGCACCGCCCCCCACCTATACCGGCCTGCTCAGCGGTGGCGGCTTTGCCTCCATGCCAGAGCTGGCAACGACAACCAACACCATGCACATGACCTTTGGCAAACAGGCCTTTTTTGGTTACCTGGTCAAGCCCGACGGCGAAGTCTACTGGTTTGAGAATCACAGCGTGGCCGGCACGCCAGACCGGGCCACGCTTGCCGCCACCAGTCAGGCCGATTGGCAAAACAAGCTGCTTGACCTCCACCGGGATGACCAGCCGTTGATCAACACGATCATCCGCAATACACAAGGTGACATCGGCATGTATCCGATTTATGACATTTTGCGCCTGCCACGCTGGTACAACGAGACGATCATGCTGATTGGTGATGCCGCGCACGCCACGTCGCCCAATTCCGGCCAGGGCGCGTCGTTGGCGCTGGAAGATGCCGCGGTGATCACCCAATGTCTGCGTGACGCGCCGACACCGCTGGCGGCCTTTGCCACGTATGAACAGTTGCGCCGGGCACGCGCCGAAAAGATCGTCAAATATTCACGGCAAATGGGCAGCAATAAAGCGCTCAGCAGCCCCGCAGCACGCTGGTTCCGTGATCTGACTATGCCCTTCTTCCTCAAACTTTTAGCCAACAGTCAGTCGTTGCAATGGCTTTATAATTACAAAGTCGATTGGGAACAAAAGGTAGAGGCGGTGCGCGCATGATCACAAGCACCCTGATCCTAAGCATCGGCGGTCTTTGGGGGTTAGTATTGCTCTTGGCCTGGTTAATGAGGCGCGCCGGACGACTGCGCCGGGCATGGATGAAATGGTCGGTCTTGAGCGTAACGAGGCTGTTGACATTGGTGGTGTTGGTCGCAGCAACTTTGCCGCTCATCGGCCTCTATCGCATCTATCGACCAATCGCCGCCGTTGCACCGACCATGACAATCATGGCCACCCCGGAACGGCTGGCGCGCGGCGAAAAGTTAGCCGAGCTTTGTGTGCAATGCCATTCGAGCACCGGCACCCTGCCGCTGGATGGGGCAAATAACGATATTACCGATGGTGCCCTGGGCAATCTTTATCCGCCCAACCTGACTCCTGCTGGTGCCATCGCCACCTGGAGCGATGGCGAACTTGTCCGGGCAATCCGCGAAGGCATTCATCAAAGTGGACGCACCTTGCTGCTCATGCCATCTGACCAGTATCACCCAATGAGTGATGAAGATGTGAGCGCTTTGGTCGCTTATCTACGCAGTCAGCCGGCAGTTACGCGCGACTTACCGTCTACGCAGGTCAACGTGCTGGGCGCGGCCGTGATTGGAGCCGGGGTCTTCCCGATCAGCCGTCAAACACCGGTTGTAGGGGTGGTAACCGCCCCGCCAGTTGGGTTAACCGCGGCGTATGGCGAATATCTGGTCACGATTGGCGGCTGTGCGGCTTGTCACGGCGCGGGATTGCGCGGCGGCACGGATCAATTTGTGCCGATTGGGCCTAACCTGCCCGCACTGGTGGGGACGTGGACAACCGAGGGCTTCATGACCATGATGCGTACCGGCGTTGACCCCTATGGCCGCGCCATCGATCCCGAGCAGATGCCCTGGGATCTCTACAATCGTGCGTTTAGTGATGAGGAGCTACAGGCGATTGACGTTTATATTCGGACGTTGCCAACGCAGTAGATAATACAGCCTATTTTTTCCAAACAAAGCATCCAGCTGGTACCAGCTGGATGCTTTGTTTGGAAAAAAATAACTTATCCCGAAGGCTTCATCACAATCTTCACACAGTTATCATGTTTATTGAGAAACATCTTGTAACCGTCGGCGGCATCTTCGAGATTCATGCGGTGCGTGATAATATAGGAGGGATCGATATCACCGCCATCAATCTTCTCCAACAAGGGGCGCAGATAGCGCTGGACATGGGTTTGCCCCATCTTCATCGTCAAGCCCTTACCAAAGGCAACGCCCATGGGCATCTTGTCAACAATGCCGCCATAGACGCCGGGAATTGAGACGGTGCCCCCCTTGCGGCAAGCTTGGATTGCATAACGGAGGGCGGTGGGGCGATCAGTTTGCGAATAGACATTCTGCTTGACTTTGTCAAAGAAACCATCCAACCCCATGCCGTGGGCTTCCATGCCAACCGCATCGATACAAGCATCGGGACCGCGGCCGCCGGTCAATTCTTTGATTTGCTCAACAAAGTGATCATCTTCTTCAATACCTTCGCCAAAATGAGGCAGAAAAGGAGCTTTCGAGTAAGATAGGTTTTCAACTCTCACATTGGAAATCTAGCAAACAGGAAAGCTCCAGATGGATATTATCACGCTACTGA
>JALHQH010000097.1 GCA_022842065.1 Caldilineaceae bacterium | reverse complement strand
TGAAGCGGGCTTTCGCCGGCGAAAGCCCGCTTCAGCGGGCGCTGTTATTTAGCCGTGTGGCTTTAGCCCACGGCGGACCGGGTACACCGAACTATTTCCTTAACGCTCATTAACTCTCGGATCGGGCTGCAAAGCAGGAATGACCTACGAAAAGAGACGAATGGTTTGTTCTTCTTCGTGTCTCTTCGTGCCCCTTCGTAGATCATTCCTGCTTTGCAGCCCCTTCAGCCAAGCGCGGTCCGCAACGATGCGACATCCAAATTGCGCCCGGATAAGACGAGCACGACGGTCTGGCCGGCAAAACGTTCGGCATAACGTAGCAAGGCGGCCAACGCCGCCGCCCCCGCGCCTTCGACCACAATCCCATGCGCCCGTACCAACTGGCCGATGGCACTCAGCAATTCTTGTTCACTCACCAGCAACATGTCATCCACCAGTTCCTGCATCAAGGTAAAGGCCATGAGCACGGGGGCGGTGGTCGCGATGCCGCCGGCAAAGGTGGTGGTGGGTAGCTGCACCATGCGTTTTTGACGCATCGACTCGGTGACGGCGGGCGCGGCTTCGGATTGTACCCCGATCAATTGCACCGGTGCCGCGTCGGGCTGTTTGGCGGCAATCGCACAGCCTGCAATAAAATTGCCACCCCCCACCGGCACGAAGATGGTTTGGGTGGTGGGCAGATCTTGCATGATCTCCAATCCCACGGTACCCGCACCCGCCATGATCCACGGATCTTCACCATCTTCGAGATAGAGCAACCCTTCCTGCACAGCCAGTTCACGCGCAATCCGGCAACTGTCGCCCCAGTCGGTGCCCTCGATCAACAGGCGTGCCCCGGCGTTGATCATGTTATTGCATTTGATTTCAGGGGTGCCGACCGGTGCCACCACCATGCAATGGCCGCCGACCTGTTGCGCGGCCCAGGCCATCGCCGCGCCATGATTGCCGGTGCTGGCGCAGATGAGTCCTTGCGCCAGCTGGGATTGGCTCAATTGCAACACACAGGCCAGCGCGCCGCGGGCTTTGAAGGAGCCAATTTCGGCAAAACACTCACACTTTAGCCACACATCGGCTCCGCTCAGGGTGCTGAGTTGGGGCGAATGGATGAGGGGGGTGCGCAACAAGTAGGGCGCGAGTAGGGTTTGGGCCTGACAAATATCGTTGTAGATTGGTCTGTTCATAGGGATAAGTTCCAATTATGCCGGTAGCCATTGCCTATAAAAACGCAGCCAGTTGCCGACCATGATCTGTTCGATTGTGCGCTGATCATAGCCGCGCTGGGCTAGAACCGCAACCAGCCGTTGATAATCGGCCACCGTGTCAACCTCGGCGGGGGCACCGTCAACACCCCCTTGCCCGTCAGTGTCGCCTCCAATCGCGACATGGTCAGCGTTGCCGGCCAACTGGCAAAGGTGATCAATGTGATCAGCGACGTGCGCTAGTGTGACATCCTGGCGCGCAAAAAGTTCACGCCGCTCGGTGATGCCTGCTTTGGCCCAGTCGAGTCCGCTACCGCTATAGAGCATCCACGTATCCATCGACACGCCGATGACGCCGCCGCGTGTAATGATCGCGCGCAGTTGTTCATCGCTGAATTGACGTTCCCCCGGCACTAGCGCCCGACAATTTTGATGGCTGGCGATGACCGGACCGTCGAAAAGTGCGAGTGCCTGCCAAAAGCTTTCATCGGCCAGATGGGTCAAGTCGAGGATCATTCCCACTTGCGCCATTGCCTGTAAAAGGGGTTTGGCCTGGGGCATCAACCCGCCGGCCGTGCCGGTGCCATGCGCATAAGTACTGACCCCATAATGGGTTAAGCTAACAACACGCAAGCCATCTGCCCACCAATGGGCCACCTGTTCCGGCCAGACGATCGGGTCGGCCCCTTCCATGCCCAGGACAAAGCCGATGGGCAGGGTCGCGGTGTCACCGCCGGTCGCATCAGTAGCGCTCCATTCCGCAAAGTGCGCGGCCAGCTCACCACGAGTGCGCAACAGACGCGCTTCACCGCGCCGGGCGAGAATGCGGTAATAGGCCAGTTGCCCTTGCGCCGCAGCATAGGCGCTGTCACCACTGCTATAGCCCCAAAGCGGGCTGTTTGGCCGTTTAATGCGCCCCACCACTTTGACCAATGCCCCAGCGATCTTGCCGCACCGCATTTCAGGCAAGGTTGCCATGATGCCGGCATTGGACGAACGAGTGGCCGGATCTTGATCGGGTTGGGTGCGCGCCGCGGCAATGGGCAAGGTCAGATCGCGGTTTAGGTCGAGCGCACCATACGCCATGGGGTAATCGCCGTCGAAGATCAGCATGTAGGCTCCATTTGCCGGTGCGGAGAGGCATAAACCAGATGATTGACAGGAAAAGGCAAATCCTGTAAACTCATTTCGTGATTACAAGCAGCCCGATAACAAAGTCAATCATTGTTTTTTAATTATGCCAGTGTTAGAAATTTTTTATCTTAAAGTGTGCTCTGTTTGAAACCAGTAATTTTTGAACGAGTAAAAGTACTGGTTTCAAAGCAACCGCGTATTAATCAAGGAATCCAATGATTACAAGTACAGAAACGGTGACGCCACAGCAAGTTTTGGAATTAGCGCAATCGCTCTCTGGTGATGATCTACAGTGGCTGATTGCGCAATTGCATCAGTTTACCGAAGATATCGGGCTGCCACAGAACGTTACGCTAGACCAAGCAATTCAACTTTATCAGACCGACCAATGTAGCTTAGGCAAAGCCGCCGAATTAGCAGGAATAACGCGTTGGCAACTACAGGAAATTCTCGATCAGCGTGGTACACCGGGTAGCCTGGGCAGCGACTTACCCTTAGCCGAAATCGACGATATGGTTGACCTGCTTGAGGCCGAAAAACGGTAGTAGCTGATAAATTACCTCACGTTCACCTTCCTTGCGCTCAAAACCGCCGCATCCGTGGGTCCAACGCCTCGCGTAGCCCATCACCTACAAAGTTAAAACCCAACACAGTGACAAAAATCGCCAGGCCTGGAAAGGCGGTCAACCAGGGCGCGATGGCCATGTAGTTGCGCCCGTAGCCCAACATGGATCCCCAGGCGGGCGTGGGTGGTTGGACGCCAAGGCCGAGAAAACTCAGGCTGGCCTCAACCAAAATGGCATAACCCACCCCCAACGAAAATTGCACCACAAGCGGCGAGAGGCTGTTGAGCAGAATCACCCGGCGCATGATTTGGCCATCACGCAACCCAATTGCGCGTGCCGATTCCAGATACTCCTGCTCGCGGATCGAAAGCGCGCTGGCGCGGATCAGGCGGGCAAAGGTCGGTGTGTAGACAATGCCGACGGCCAGGACCGCGTTCAACAAGGAAGGGCCAAGGACGGCAATGATAAAGATCGCGAGCAGGACCGCCGGGAAGGCCAGTAGCGCGTCCATCGTGCGCATCAACACAGTATCGATCCAGCCGCCATAATAGCCGGCAAACAGCCCAATCGTCACCCCCAACGCGCTGGCAAAGATCATCGAGGCCACGCCCACCAACAGGGAGACGCGCGTGCCAAAGAGAATCCGACTAAAGTTGTCGCGGCCAATGGTGTCGGTACCAAAGAAATAGTCCAGCGAAGGCGGCTGGCGCGCTGCATCCGAAAATTGCGCTTCGGGTGCGTAGGGGGCAAGCACGGGGGCAAACAAGGCGGCCACACAGAGCAGCCCAACAATCAATACGCCCAGCGCGGCCAGCCGATTGCGCAGGACACTTTTTATAAATTCGAGGCTGCGTGACGCCCGCCGTTGGGCTTTGCCCGGTTGCGCGGCAGAAAGGGTTGTCAACAAGATGCGTTCCTACTTGGCATAGTTAATTATAATGAATCCGTGGGTCGAGATAGGCATAGGTCAGGTCCACGAGCAGATTGACGATCATAAAGATCAGCGAGATAAAGAGCACGACCCCTTGGACAATGCCATAATCGCGCTGTTGGATCGCCTGGAGCAGCAAGGTACCGATCCCCGGCCAGTTAAAGACCGATTCGGTGACAATCGACCCACCGAGCAGGCTGCCCAGCAAAACGCCAAAGATCGTCACGACTGAAAGCAAGGCGTTTTTGAGCGCATGGCGAAAGATCACCATGCGGTCGACTAACCCTTTGGCGCGCGCGGTGCGGATGTAATCGGTGCTCATGACATCCAACATGCCCGAACGGATAAAGCGGGTCAGCGGTGCGGCCAGACCGATGCCCAACGTAATCGCCGGCATCGCCAAAAACTTTAGCCCCATCACTGGATCAACCAGCGGGGAGATATAGCCGGAGGGGGGCAACCAGCGCAAGGAAACCGCCAGCGTAAGTAATAGCATTAGCCCCAGCCAAAAGCTCGGCAGCGCGATCCCCACCAGCGAGAAAAAGGTGGCAAAGTGAGCCAGCAGCGAGCGCGGGCGCACACCGGCGATGATCCCTAACGGTACGCTGATGAGCAAGCCAATGGTAATCGAGGCCAGGGTCAGCCAAATCGTGGCGGGGAAGCGGCGCTGAATCAGCGAAATCGCCGTCTGGCGTGAGCGCCACGAGGTCCCAAAGTCACCCCGTGAGACTTCGCCTAGCCAGACTGCATATTGCACATAAATCGGCTGGTCCAGCCCCATCTCCTGGCGCAACTGGTCATACGCCTCTTGGCTGGCCTCTAGCCCCAATTGCGCGGCCACCGGATCACCCGGCACCAACCGTAGCACGGCAAAAACCACCATCGAAAAGAGCACAAGGACAAAGACCATCTGCACCAACCGGCGCAGGATGTATTGTTGCATGGGCGCGCGATTCCTGTTGTTGTGAGGGGGGAGAAGGTAAATCGGTAGAACAGTAAATCGGTACATCGGTTCGTCCCGTAGGGACGGTTGACCTTAGGTATATATGCATTTTGGGGGCCTAAGGTCAACCGTCCCTACGGGACGAGCAATCGAACACGACTTGTCTACCTATCTACCGATTTACTGTTCTACCGATTTACTGATTTCCCTACCAAACCTACCCCACATACTTCCAATCAAACAAATTCGGCATGCCTTTAGGAAGCAGGGTAAAGCCTTCGACCTTCTTGTTGGCGGCCCATTTGATCTCCATGGTCTTGAGCTTGACCAGGGGGGTGTCGTCAAGGATGGCAATGTTCATCAACTCGGCGTAGAGTTGCTTGCGTTCTTCGCGATCTGGGGTGGCCTTGGCCTGGTCGAAGAGATCCTCGACCGCTTGGTTGAAGTAGCGCATGGGGTTGTTGCCCTGTTCCTTGCGCAGGACGCTGCTGAAGAGACCGTCGGGATCGATTTCGCGCGTGTACCAGGCCAGGGTCATCTCGAAGTTGCGGCCAACCCAGGCATCTTCAACATAGAAGGCCCATTCCAGAGGTTCAATTTCGACGTTCAGCCCAAGCTCGGCCAAGTTGCTCTGGATAATCTCCGCCACTGGCACCCCAAATTCCTGCCCGGTAAAGGTGCGGAAGGTGATCTTGGTGCTGGTATCAAAGCCGGACTCGGCGAGCAGTTGGCGTGCAGCCTCGAGATCGCGCGGGGGGCAGTCTAGTTCGCTGTAGGCCCAGTGGGTCGAGGGAATCAGGTTGCACTGCGTTTCGCCGGAGCCAAAGAAGACATTTTGCGTGATCGCCTCTTTGTCAATCGCCCGGGCAATCGCCTGGCGCAGCAGCTTGTTATCCTGGAAGGGGGGGCGCTCGTTGCTAAAGATCAAGCAGAGATAGGACGCCGTGACCTCTTGGCCCAACAGTTGCAAATTGGGATCGCCGGCAATCTGGTCAAAGAATTCGGGCGGAATCGCGGTGACAATATCGACCTGCCCGCTCTGCAGGTTGGCGACGCGGGTCTGCACTTCGGGGATCGGCACCGTGACAATCTCGTCCGGCCACTGGGCTAGTTGCTCCTGGTTCCAGTAATCCTTGAACTTGCGATAGACCACCTGCTCACCGGGGATCCATTCGACAAATTCATAGGGGCCGCTGCCAACTGGGTGGGTTTCCACCTCGCCAATCGTCTCCTTGTCCACAATCGAGGCCGACATGACGGCCAGGTTAGGGAAGAAGGTGACATCGTTCTGTTTGAGGTGGATCACAAACTCGGTTGGGCTGGTTGCTTCAAAGGTGTCGACCGCGATCATATAGCCGGCAAAGCGCCCTTCCGAGCCAATCTCGAAGTTGCGGGTAAAGGTGTAGGCCACATCTTCGGCGGTCACCTCGCGCCCGTTGTGAAATTTGACTCCTGTCCGTAACTGGAAGGTGTAGGTCAACCCATCATCCGAGACGGTCCACGATTCGGCCAAGCTGGGCACAGGGTTCATCATCGTGTTGTCATATTCGACCAGGCGGTTGTAGACGAGCGCAGCGGCCGGCCAGTCGTTGCCAGTCTGCTGGACGCCTGGGTCAAGCTTGATGATGTCGCTGTCATAGCCGATGGTCAGCTTGGTGGGGCCGGTGGCGGCGGCCTCTTCGGCGGCGGGCGCGGCCCCTGGGGCAACCGCCTGGCAGCCGGCCAGGCTCAACAGGGTTAGGGCGCTCATGCTGCCGGCCCCAGCCTTGAGTAACTGCCGTCGCGAGAGCGTGGTCCGGCGCAGCAGGTGGGAAGGTGTAGTAAGTGTCATCGACATGTTCCTTTACAACTGATTGGTTGATTGGTTTGTTAGCTGGTTTCGCGAATAGGGCGTGCTGCTAGATTAACCGATGTCATTCCGCGCTCTAGGAGCACCCGAAGCGAGGAATCTCTGCTTGCCCAGACCGAGATTCCTCACCAAAAAGCCGGGGGCGGGGTTCCCTTTGGGACGGGCGCCCAATGACAATTCTAACAGCTATGGCCCTGATTAACTTACAGCGGGTCGAAGGGATAGAGTTTTCGCCCCAGGTGGTGATAGGTTAAGGTCCCTGTGTCGGCACTGTGGACACTTGGTTCCGAGACGACGTAAATCGCACCGGCCCATGGTTCAAACGCGGCCCGGAAATGGGCGGCGGATTTGACGCTGATATAACGCATCTGGCGTGGATCAAGCCCCAGTGTGCGCGCAAAGGCGGTATCAAAGGGCTGGTCGCGGCCATTGGTCAGGATCAGATGGATGCCCCCCTGGCGGATGTAGGCCGATGGCCCCATGTTGCCGGCCAGCCCGGCGTACATCGGCCCGTCGTAGTGGAAATGACCGTCGGAACAGGCGATCACTTCGACGGTCATGCGCACGGGCGTGCCCTGCAAAGGCGATGACTTGGCCCCCACATCGAGCGTCAATGTTGCGCCGACGCCCGCCTGTTGACATTGCGCCACCGCCTCCGGGTCAACGATATAGAGCACACAGGCATCCTCTAGCCCGGCCTCAATAAAGGTGCGCAGTAGTCCCGTGCTGTCGCCGGGTGAACCGCCGCCAGGGTTATCATTACGGTCGGCAAAGATTACTGGGTAGCGCCCTTGCGCCTGGGCCACTTTGAGCGCGTCGGCCGTGCTGGGCATGGCGAGTTGCCAGTCGGCGCGGCGAGCCCAGATCCAGGCGGCCAGTTCATCGGCATACCGTTGGGCCAAGGCCTGGTCGTTGTCGGTAACAATGTAGACCGACGAGCCCATATCCGGCACATCGGAGAGGGGAAAACCGGTGGCGATCGAGCCGCAGATCACCCCTGGTTGGGCTTCGATGCGGTGCAATTCGGCAATCGCCTCACGCATGGGCGAGTGGGCGGTCACCTGGTTCATCCCCCAGATCATCGGCAGTTGATGCAAGGCCATGGTCGGGCGTAACCCTTGGGTGAGAATGCGCACGAGGACATCGGCACATTCGCGACCACGGGCCGCCATGTCAATCTCTGGATAACTTTCGCGGCCAATCAGTACATCGGCGTTGGCAACCATCTGCTGCGAAATGCTAGAGTGAATGTCCAACTGGGCGACAATCGGGATCGTCGGCCCGACCAAGTTGCGTACTGCCGCCAGGATGTAGCCTTCGCCATCGTCAACGCCTTCGGCCACCATCGCGCCATGGAGCTGCAGCAACACGCCGTCTATCGCACCCGCCCCCCGAATCCCCGCCAGCAGTTCGTTGACCAACTGTTCAAAAACCGGACGCGCAACCGGGCCACTGGGATGTGCTTCGGCAAAGATGGTGGGGATCAGTTCAAAGCCATACGCATCCGCCGCCTCGATAAAGCCGCCAATTGGCGTATTTGTGCCCCGAAATTTTTCGATCACCGCCGGCCCATGCAACTCGCCAAAGCGCGCAAAAAAGCTCGCCCGCGTAGTCGGGACGGGGGTAAAGGTACTCGTCTCATGTTCGATACAACCGGTGACAATGCGCATCGGGACTCCGTGATGAGTGAAACGTAAAACGTGAAACGTGCTGCGTCCCTTTACGTTTCACGTTTTACGTTTTACGTTTCAAATCTTCAATCCTGCCAGTTGAAGATCACACCCAGCATCGACTTTTCGCGGGTGTAGGCCATTTCGTAGGCTTTGGCCATTTCGCTGTAATGGAAGCGGTGGGTGATCAATTGTTTTGGTGCCAGTCGTCCATCCGCCATCAGCGAGAGCACATGGGTGGCATTGCGGTCGGCGGTGTAATGGTCGTCCATCAAGCGGGGGTCGGCGCTACTATCAGGGTAGAGATAACCCGCCGGGCCAGAGACGGCAATCAGCGAGATCCCTTTGATATAGAAATTCTGCATGGAGAGTGGATTAAAGTCAAGATCGGCTTCACCACGTCCGAGGAGACTGACGATGGAGACGCGGCCATTCGGGCGCACAATCTCCACCGCGGTGCGATAGGCCGGCCAAGGGTTGGCGGTAAGCACGACCAGATCAATGCCTGATCCATCGGTAAATTCAGCCAACTTAGTGTGCAGGTCGGGATCGTTGTAAAGCAGGGTGGCGTGCGCGCCCATGCGTTTGGCCAGATCAAGACGGAAGGCATCATTGCCAATCGCCACGACGCGTCCACCAAAGAGCGGCCCAATCGCCACCGCACCCAGTCCCAGTGTACCCAGCCCAACCACGGCCACCGTTTCGCCCGGCTTAAAATGGGCCTTGTGATAACAGTGCGCGCTAAGCGCATAAAGGTGGGCGTAGACCGCATCTTCGTCGCTCACGTTTGGCGGCGCTTTGACGAGGCTGCCGCGCTCGCTCATAATGTAGGCCGATTGGTGGGGCATGCGGGTAATAATGCGGTCGCCGACTTGGACGCGGGTCACGGCGCTGCCCACACCGCGCACAATGCCCAGGTTGCTGTCGCCAACCCAACGCGGATAGTCGGGCGCACCAGGCACCCGTTCGGCACCTTCATAGTTGCCGCGGTCGGTGCCGATCTTCAGGGCGGAGATGCGCGTTTCCACCCAAATTTCGTGGGGCGCGAGCCGGCTGGTCTCCAGGGGTTGCTCTTCAATGCGCAAGTCGCGCGGCCCGTGCAAAATTGCAATTTTCATAGCGCTCCTCTGATTCCGCCTGTTCTCAGCGGTGTGCATCTTGACAAGTTATCTTTTGTCCCATTGTACTACAGCTCAAAAAAAACGCAACCAATCGTAAAATGCAGATTTCTATAACTGTATATGTGTCCTACAATCGTACATGATAGATTGCAATAATGGCAATCATACGCTAAGATAAAGGATGATTATCGTCAGTTTTATGTGCTGTGAATTGATGCGTATGGGCTAAACAATCGCCCATGCAATATAGAGTGGAGCGATATGTTTTCCAAACCAAAATTTGAAACTCGTAAATTGAAACGACCGCAATTGCTTTATCAAGCAGTGCAGGATGAGGTCAAATCTTATATTATTGAGCATGCCCTCGTCCCCGGCGATGCGCTGCCCCCTGAGACTGAATTAGCCGAACAGTTAGGTGTCAGTCGCAATTCGGTACGCGAGGCAGTCAAGTCGTTGGAGACATTGGGCATTGTCGAAGCGCGCACGGGCGCGGGCCTCTTCGTGCGCAATTTCTCCTTTGATCCGATCATCGAGAATCTGGCGTACGGCTTGATGTTTGATCTGACTGGGCTGGCGGATATTCTTGAGGTGCGCTTTCACCTGGAACATAGCATGATCGATCAGGCGGTCGCAGCCGTAACAACGGGACAGTTGC
The DNA here is from genome assembly GCA_022842065.1 of Caldilineaceae bacterium. Next base: position 3,660 of record JALHQH010000097.1, on the reverse strand, counting down.
AGCAACTCAAAGCGATCTTGCAGCGCATGCACGCGGCGATCGAACGCAACGAGGAGTACACGGAAGAAGATCGCCTGTTCCACACAACCTTGTGGGCGAATGTCAGTAATCACACGGTCGGCAAAATTGTTGATGCCTTTTGGATGGTCTTTGCCCAGGCCTGCCAACATGTCGCCGTTCCCTCCAATCCAGACCAACGCGAAATCTATCAGTGGCATGTGGACATTGTCGAAGCACTGGAAAGAGCCGATGTCGAAGGCGCCCGCGTCGCCATGACCCGGCACTATGGCAATATCCAAAAGCACTTGGAAGAGATGCGCATCCACCGCGACCGGCAGCAAGCCGCGTTGACGAATTAAGCCAGACCGATTGCTACGGCTGGTCTCCTGCTGAGCCAACAAATCAGCAGGAGACCAGCTTATCGCTACGCTAAGCCCTCCATACGAATCTATTTACTGATTTACCTACCACTTAATTTAGCCGATTGTGCAAACCGTACAATACTTTCTCGGATTCACTGTAAGCCAGCGGGAGAGATAATTTGCAATTTGTGTAAATGTGTAGGATTGGTATACAATCCGACAAAGAAGCGCATTTCGCCTTACCCCCTCCGTATAGCAGTGATGTGCGCGTGGCTGGCTTTTAACCAACTTCTCCAGTCTATTTCCAGAAAATCCAGGCCGCTGCTTCCATCGACGGCATAAAACTTTTCTGGCAAATATTCCAGCAACACGACACCAATCAAGCAATCTATGCAACGATTAATTGTCACCGCGCCACGGCAAGCTGAATTTGAAGCGATCACGATGCCCACCTGCGCGCCTACTGAACTGGTCGTGAGCGCCCGTGTCACCGCCATCAGTACAGGAACTGAGATTCGCGTCTTTCGCCTGACGCCAGTCGATGATGCGGGCAAATTTCTCCATGCCAATGTGCCGTTTGAAGTGCCAACCGAAAATGGCTACTCGATGGTCGGCGATGTGCTCGCAGTCGGGAGTGCGGTCACCGATTTTGCGGTCGGCGACCGCGTCTTTGTGCCGATCACCCATCGCCATGTCGGCACGATCAACGCCGAGTTGGCGATCAAACTCCGCCCCGACTTGGCCGATGAACAGGCGGTCTTTCTCAGTATCGTGGAAGTGGCTCATCTGGCGCTACGCCGCGGCAGCCCAACCCCCGGCGAGACGGTGGCGATTATTGGGTTGGGTGTCGTTGGGTTATCGGCCTTGGCTTATTGCAAAGCCTTTGGCTTTCGCACGATTGCGATCGATAGTGTAGCGGCCCGGTTGGCAATTGCCCAGGAGATGGGGGCCGACCTGGTCATCAGCCCCACAGCCAGCGATTTTCACCAGCAAGTGAGCGCGCTGACTGATGGCTACGGCGCTGACTTGGTGATCGAAGCAGCGTCGGTCTGGCCGGCGGTGCAACTGGGCATGGAAATTGCGGCTAAAGGCGGCAAGATCGTGGTCGTCGCCCGTCACACCGACAAGCCCGCCTTTAGCCCGATTGGTGACCCCTACCTGCAGAAAGATCTCACCTTGTTGGTCACCTATGGCCATCCGCCCACGGGGCAGCGCTGGGATCGCCAACGCGCCTTTGGCCTGACGATGGAACTGCTGGCCAAGGGCCGCCTCAACATTGCACCGTTTATTACCCATCGCCTGGCCTGGCACGAGTTGCCGGCCATCTATCAACGGCTGGAACAGGGGGAACGGGAGATCGTCGGGGTTGTATTGGATTGGCGTAGTTAACGCAATTTTTCTTATCTTATTTGGTCTATCACAAGGAGTAAATTATGCAATTTCGTTTCGCACCACGACAAGTAAAACGGCTCCAGACCGTAGCCGCGCTGCTTGTCGTCCTTAGCCTGCTCTTTACCGCCTGCGCCGCACCACCAGCGGCTGATAGCGGTGCTGCCGTAGCCACAGAGGCACCGGCTGCCGAAGCACCGGCTGCCGAAGCACCCGCTGCCGAAGCACCAGCCACTGGTGGCAACACGATGACCGGCGCTTGGGTTGGTCCCTGCTGCAATCCCATTGACTTCCTCAACCCCCTCAGCGCGGGTGGTGGCTACCACTGGTTTAACAAGATCTTCAGCCATCTGGTCACCTACAATCTGGAATACACCGAGATCCTGCCCGATCTGGCTGAGAGCTGGTCGATTTCCGATGACAGCCAGACCTGGACCTTCAACCTGCGCCCAGGGGTGACCTGGCATGACGACACCCCCTTTACTGCCGCGGACGTGGTCTTCTCGATTGAGCTCTGTCTTGATCCGGTGGTTAAGTGTAACAAGGCCGGTGAACTGGGCACGATTGCTGGTGCTGCGGCCTTTAAAGATGGCACCGCAACCTCGGTCTCTGGCTTGGTCGTCGTTGATGAGAACACGCTTCAGATCACCACCGATGGCCCCAACGCCGCGATTTTAGATACGCTGGCCGAAACCTGGCTGGTACAGCAGGCGAGCATGGCCGATCTCTCCCACGAGAATCTCGACCAGAATGATTACTGGCGCACGCAGTCAATTGGCACCGGCCCCTTCAAGTTTGTCGAATTTGTGGAAGGCCAATATATCGAGACCGCCGCCTTTGACAACTACTGGCGCGGCCGCCCCAAGATCGACACCCTGATCCGCCGCGAATTCAAAGATCCCGCCACTGCGTTGCTGGCCTTTGATGCCGGCGAAATTGACTTCACCTACTTGACGCTGGACGAACTCGAACGCGAATCGGCCAACGAAAATGCCGTCGTCATTCCTGGCCCGTCGCAGGTGGACAATGCGATCACGATCAATCCAGAGGCCAATCCGGCCTTTGCCGATCCGCGCTTCAAACAAGCAATCCTCTACGCCATCGACCGCAAATCGATCATCGAGAGCATCTACCAGGGTGCCGCCACCGCCGTGCCCTGCTTGTATGGCAATCCCAAGTATCACCCCGAAGGGATTGAAATGTACGATTACAATCCCGAAAAGGCCAAGGAGTTGCTGGCCGAAGCGGGGATTGATCCCGCCACGCTGCCGGAATTTGTGTTGGACACCTATTACAACGACCAACTCTCGGCTGATGTAATGACCGTGATCCAAGCCAACCTGGCTGACGTTGGCATCAATATCTCCCTCATGCCGCTGGATGGCGCTTCCTGGAACGCCCGTTACTACGAAAATGGCGAATCTGAGATGACCTTCCTCGGTGGGGCCAACGGGCCAGACCCGAACCGCGCGTACCAATACTTCCACTCCACTTCGACCGCCGGCAACAATTACGGCTATAACAGCCCCGAGTTGGATGCCCTGTTGGAAGCCGGTCGCAAAGAGATGGATCCCGAAGCACGTGTCGGCATCTATCAAGAAGCCTGCACCATCATGGGCCAGGATCTGCCCTGGATCTTCCTCTGGCAGACCACGCGCTATGGCATCATCTCCAAGCGCATCGCCAACTTCCAATTCACCCCAGCCCCCGGCGGCGGTTCCTACTACGACGCGGCGGAGTTGTGGGAAGTCGTGCAGTAGGTAGGGTGAAGGGGTGACAGGGTGACAAGGTGATACTGTTGCACTATCTTACGAAATGGGGTTAAAACCCCTTGCTAACAGCGAGAAGCCGCCTCAGCGGCTAGGATCGTTTTCTCAGCCGCTGAGGCGGCTTCTCGTTGTCAGGCCGG
>JALHQH010000096.1 GCA_022842065.1 Caldilineaceae bacterium | reverse complement strand
GTTTGCGAATTACGTCACCGTTCGGCACTTGGACTTTGCTCATCTTGCTATTCTCGCTCTTTTCTGTTTGTTTGATATTTGTTTTTTGTTTCTCTTTTGTTTATGCCTGAATAGTTACCTTTACAAGCTATCCAAACGCAAGATGCGTGAGCGAATTCTACGTCAAGAAACTTTGCGATACATGAAGGAATCAAGTGCCGCTCGCATTGGTATGACAGCTTAAGCTTATTGCGTTTTACATGCTAAGAATTCGGAATTATAAGTATGAACTTTCTCATCTTTCTGCAAAGGCTCAGTCTTAGTGTTGTAGCATTATGTTTATTGACGAGTTGTATACAGGCTCCCGTTGAAAATTCAAAAGACAATAATGCGTCACTAAATACAAAAGATGTTACCACTGTAACTACCAATAGTGCAGAAAAGGAAAATCTAGACGAGTGTATCCTGAGTATTGAGGGTATGATTACTGGAGTAGCAAATTTTCAAGATAAGTCGATTGATGGCTCATTTGCTACCTTCATTTATGACGGAGGTGCTATTCAGGCACTTAAAATTCAAAATGGGAAGTTTACTGCTCCGATTCTAGCTCGCCGTTGTGCTAGTGGTCTTGATCCGATAGGATTTCAATTAACTATTGGGGAATGGCGCCAGTATATAAAGCTGAAAGGCACAGCTTTAGACCTTGTTATTCAATTACCAAGTGCGCCAGAGAAAGTAGAGAACATACCTGAGCATGAAGTCGTGCTTGGCAAAATTTCTGGCTTAATTCGTAAGGATGATCAGCCAGTACCAGATAATACAGAAGTAAAAGTTTATGTCGGCGGGGGACTTCAACAGACAGTTTTTACTCGTGATGGGGTTTATGTAGCAGCAATTCTTGGCGATATAAGTGATAAAAAGGAAAGCTATTTACCAACCACAATTAAAGTTGAATCCGAAGAAATTAGTGTCACACCCTCTTCGCCTAATACGGTGCAGGACATAAATCTTTTGGGAGAGTAAATACACTGTAAACTAAGTAATTTGAAATTGTCATTCCGCGCCTAATGGACACCCGTAGTGAGGAATCTCGATCCGGTACATTGGAGAGCCATCGTCGCAAACTGCCGCTCCTCGGAATGACAAAACTTGAGCTTAGTTAATTTACAGTGTATCTCTACTTTTAGTAAATCAATCTATTCTATCGTCCAAGAGTTGAATAGAATTTAGTGTAAGAAAAACGTAATCCAAGCCTGCTGCATGTCTTGCGCTAAGGTAAATGGCTCGCTGCGGCCTATGACCACCCCGGCCCCATCCCATAGTTCTATTACCCATGTCCCGATCCAGGTCTGTGGGTTGAATTGCCCAAACTTCACCGAACAGTTATACCGCTTATCGTCATCCTGCCAAGGCGTCCCTTTGTTGGTCAGGTCAAACACTGGCACGCTGCGATCCCGGCCCACTTCGGCCCCATCGTGGAAGATCACGCACCATCGCCCGTCGGCTGGCTCGTTGTTCTGTGAAACGGCCACATAGAACGCCGGATAGTTTGCTTCCGGCTGTAGCTGCACCGGGATCGTGCTGGCGCTGTACTGCTGGGGCGGGGCCTCGACGACCGGGGCCGTAGTAGGCGCTGGCGTCGGTGGCGCTACCGCTGACTGTACGACCGGGATGCTCACCATTGGCACGCTGCTGTAATCCCCAGCCTGCTGTCCCAAGTCTTGATGTATCCAAGCTTCCCGGCCATTCCATAGAATGCGTAGCCACTCCCCGGATCGCCCGGTTACTGGATACTCCAAACCATTTGGAGTAGTACCCAGCACATCACCCCACGGACTGGCGCGCAAGTTGGTATTGTCCACGGCTACGGTAAAGACTGGTCCGGTTGGTGTTGCAGTCGCTGCGATCAGCACCGGCGTTGGCGCTGCCGCGATTGGTGCGCTGCACGGCTGGCAACCGTTGAGTTGGGCGCGAGCATAGATCGTATTGCCCTGGATCTCGACATAGGCATCGCCATCGCTGTTGCTGGTATAGGCCACGGCGCTAAGGGTGCCGGTGTCGGCTCCCACTTCATAGCGTCCGCTGGCAGATTATGGAATGAGTGCGCCATGAATCGCCTATGGCTGTTTCCAACCTGCAATGTATAGGAAATGGGATTGCTGCCCTCTCATTGCGCAAGACTCTTGACAACACTACAATTTGTAGCTACAATTAGCATATGCGATATGAATGGGATGAAGCAAAACGCAACCTCAATCTTCGACAACACGGAATCGATTTTGCTGATTTGGATCAATTCTTTGATAGCGATCTGATCATTCTTGAAGATGATCGATACGACTATAACGAGACGCGTTTTCTTGCGTTTGGTCTCCTTCTAGGACGATTGATCGCCGTTGCGTATACCGAGCACGGTGAAGATGTTATTCGGTTAATATCGGCGAGAAAAGCGAGCAAATATGAAACAGAACAATATTATCGGCAAATCACAAACTGATTGGGAGCGACTGGATGCGATGGGTGATGACGAGATTGATTTCTCTGACATTCCCGAAGTAACGCCAGAACTGTTTGCCAAAGCGATTGTAAAACGCGGCCTCAAGCCGCGCACAAAAAGCCAACTGACGCTCAGACTTGACAGCGATGTCATTGATTGGTTTAAGCAGCAGGGACGCGGCTGGCAGACACAAATGAATGCTCTGTTACGGGCGTATATGGAAGCCCACGAGACACGAACACAGACAAAGCATTCACAATCTGAGGTTTGATAACACGGCCAAACTTTGACAATCGCCTATGCCCGTTTCCAACCTGCAATTTATAGGAAACGTGACTACTGCATGGCTAACTTTGAAAAGCTGCCATCCCTATGGTATTCTAGCAAGCAGCAATTCAATCCACTCACAACGCAACGAAAGGAGGCACACAAATGACGAACCGCTACTGGCTATCGTACCTGCGCGAGGTTGGCCCTGTTCGTAACCTGACTGTGTCGCCATTCGTTGGCGGTCTCTGCTGTTAGCGTTTGCATCGAACGCAAAGCGGCAAGACAAATTTCTGATACTCAGGTCACAGTGCCACGGCGCGCTGTGACCTTTTTTGTTTACTGGGTAGGCGTCCCTTACCCTTGACAATGAGGTTCTCCATGATGGCCACAGGCACAACTGCCTGTGGCTTTTTTGTTTTTACCAGCGGGCAACACCAGCGTAAAAAGGACAACTTCCTTGAACCAACCAATCAAAAACATCGGCATCTTTGCCCACGTCGACGCGGGCAAGACGACCCTCACTGAACAGTTGCTCTACCAGACCGGTGCGATCCGCAAACTGGGGCGCGTCGATCACGGTGATACGCAGACCGACAGCCTGGCGCTGGAACGGGAGCGCGGGATCTCGATCATCTCCATGCCCACTTCGTACAATTACCAGGGGCAGAAGATCAACATTATCGACACGCCCGGCCACGTCGACTTTGTCGCCGAGGTGGAGCGCTCGATGTTGGTGCTCGATGGCGCGATCCTGGTGATCTCGGCCAAAGAGGGGGTGCAGTCGCACACCCAGTTACTCTTTGGCGCGCTGCGGCGGATGGGGGTGCCCACGCTGATCTTTGTCAACAAGATCGACCGCATGGGGGTCGATGTCACTAGGGTGCTGGCGCAAATCCACAAACAGTTGACGCCGGCGCTCTGTGTCATGCAAGAGGTGAGCAACCCTGGCTCGAAAGAGGCCCAAGTCCGCGCCGTGACGCTCCAGCCCGCGGATGAGCTGATTGAACGGCTGGCCACGGTTGAGGAAGCGCTCTTGGTTGATTATCTGGAGGGTGTAGAAATCACCAGTGCGCGCTTGTTCCAAACGCTTAACCGCGCAGTGGCCGCCAAGGTGATCTACCCGGTACTCTTTGGCAGCGCGCTCAATGGGATTGGCCTTGCGGAGATCCTGGCGGCGATCAACGAACTGTTGCCATGTTTTGTGCCATTAGCCACCGACGAGACGAGCGGTGTGGTCTTTAAGGTCTCGCATTTGCACGGCAAGAAGGGGCGCACCTGTATGATCAAACTGACGGCCGGTGTCGTGGCGCTGCGCGGCTTCATCGGGGCGGACCGGGTGACGGGCCTGTCGCGCTGGCATCACGGCCAGGTGGAAGTCGCGCCCGTGTTGCAAGCAGGCGAGATTGGCATGGTGACCGGGTTGCATCATCTGAAGGTGGGCGACACCTTTGGCCAGGGCACCCCCAACCAAGGCTTTGCCCTGGGCAAGCCGACGCTCAAGGTGAAGATCATCGCGGATCGCCCAGCCCAACGGCAAGAATTGCTGGAAGCGCTAACCGTGATGGCCGACAACGATCCCTATCTTTCTTACCAGTTGAACGCGTTTAACGACGACATCTACATCACCCTCTTCGGCTATGTGCAGATGGAGATTGTCCAGGAGACGCTCAAGCGCGACTATGGCATCGCCACGCAACTGACCGACCCCATGACCATCTACATGGAGACTCCCGTTGGCACCGGCGAGGCCGCGGTGACGATGTACGAAGAGGGTCTGCCCTACCACGCCGCCGTCGGTTTTCGGGTGGAACCCTTGCCGGCGGGCAGCGGCCTCCACTATGTTTCTGAGATCACCACCGGTTTTCTGAAACAGCCCTTCCAAAATGGGGTGGTGGATGGGGTCTATGCCTACCTGGATCAAGGGCTGCACGGCTGGGAGCTGACCGACCTCAAGATCACGCTGATCAGCTACGAATTTAGCAGCCCGGTCAGTACGCCCAGCGACTATCGCGAGCTCAGCCCGCTCGTGCTCTTTGCCGCGCTCAAACAGGCCGGGACCAAGTTATTGTGGCCAATGGGAGAATACCGGATTGCCGTGCCCACTGCGCACATGGGCCGCGCCATGTCCGACTTGAGACAGATGAAGGCGACGATCGACGAGCCGGTCATGGAAGAAGAGCGCTGTACGATCACGGGGATTATTCCGGTTGATCTCTGCCACAACTACCAAATGGCCGTTCACCAGTATACCGGCGGCGTCGGCTACTTTGATCTCAAGGTCATCGGTTATGAAGAGGCCCCGGCTGATATGTATAAAGAACGACCACGTTTCAAGCCGGATCCGGCCAACCGTGGGGAGTATTTGATGGGGATCGTGCGGGGCGGTTAGCGTAGTTGTAATCGATTACGGACGGGCCAAGAGCCAGTTTTCGGTTGCGTGATTGCTTTCATCTCTTTTTCAACTGCCTGCCATTGTTTTGTCCAGGTATCAAGATCAAAGTCTTTATCGTCATAGGTGGGATTCGGTAAAGCTTCAAGCAGCGAGCCTTTGGGCAGAATTACACTTTCAGAACGAACTGGCCGGATTTGGACATCAGCAATCACCTGTTCTGGCGTTTTTTCATCAGCTACGTGATGGTCTACATCCAAATCCGTGGTGCCTAACATGTCTAAAAGATCTTGCCACATGTTCATCTGAACCACGGCGGCTGTCCGCTTGCCGTCGTCATCCACTAAATATTGAACTGACCCTATGACATCTGCTATCGTCATCTAATCCCTCCTCACTATCGTATCTTCCCTTCCACCATGCAATTATAAATGATAAAATTGCATGCTCAAAAGATGTGGGTAGCATGAAGATAGGCTTAAAGGACGTAGGCAGAGACGCTTTGGTAAAGTGTCTCTGCCGTGCTCAACTCAGCTGTCCGACTATTTGGCGTTGGGTACCGCTTCAATAAGTGCCGCCATCTTATCAAAGGCCATGTGCCAACCACCGGCCCCACCCGAATCGGCCGGTACACCGGCGTGGGTCATCACCATTTTGGTGCGGCCATCAAGATCGGCCAGTTCCACGGTAACTTCAGTCGTTTCCGGCGTACCTGGCGGCATGCCCATCACCGCCGGTGACAGCACATGCCCGTTTTCGTCGGCCATGCTGTCGGTGTAAACGAGGCGCGTCGGCGGCACCACCGCAAGATACTCGCCGGTAAACCACATTTTCATTGTGCGGTCGGGTCTGCGCATCTCCATACAAATCAACCGTTTGCCACCGACCCGTACATCCATCTGGGCAACCGGTATGGTCGCGCCTTGCGGACCGTACCACTTTTGAAATTGCGCCGCGTCCGTCCACAATTGCCAGACAAAATTGATGGGTGCATTGAAAGTCCGTTCAATCACAACGGCATCCTGTGTCATCGTAAGCTCACTCATGCTCATGCTCCTTTGCTTTCTCGTTCTCTTGTTCCTGATGGTTCAATTGCTCAATATACGCATCCATGCGGTCAAAGCTAGTCTCCCAGATGTGGCGATACTGCTCTGTCCACTTGACTACTTCGCGCAGGGGGGCCACATCAATGGTGCAAGGGCGATATTGGGCCTTTTGCCCTTGCACGATCAACCCCGCCCGCTCCAATACTTTGATGTGCTTGGAAATCGCCGGCAAACTCATGCTAAATGGCTCGGCTAATTCGTTAACCGTGGCTTCCCCTTCCGCCAACCGCGCCAAAATTGCCCGGCGTGTCGAGCTTGCCAACGCCGCAAAGGTCTCACTTAGTCTGTCATTGTCACCTCGCATAGGGCTGATATCCTTATTTATCCATTTAGTTAATTAACCTATTGGTAAAATATCATTGGTTTTTCCATTTGTCAAGCAACTTGTCACCTTGCTACCACGCGGCGTGAGTACACTTGCGCGCCTTGTCACCTTGTCAGGATTTTTCCCTGCAAAGGGTCAAACTTTTCCCGATACCGCGCTTTTTACGCCTTTGGTATGCTATTCCTAACGACACGGCTTGTGCGTACCAGGAAAGACGACGATGAATATCCGCATTCTACTTGCGGTTCCCACGGCAGAATGTATGGCGTTGCTCCATTCGCTGCTCCACGAAGCGCGGCAACTCATCTACTTCGACCTGGTTACCGCCGAAGTGCGCACGCTGCCGGCCCTGCTTGAACGCGTTGATGCAGGGCTAACCGATGGGGCAAGCGCGGTTGATGTCATCCTGCTCGACTGGCAACTGGTCGAAGAGGGGACCCCAGCGCTGGTGAGCGAACTGCTAAGTCGCAACGCACGCCTGCGCATTATTACCTTGCTGCCCAATCACCTGCGTCAATACCGTGAACTCGTCTGGCAGGCGGGTGCGTGCAACAGTATGCCCAAAGAATATATGGACCAGGAATGGCTTTCAAGCATTCTCTGTGTTATGTATCGCGCCATGCAGCGCGAAGCCAAATTGCGCACCGAATTACAGGCCCAATACGGTCTCCCCCACCTGCCGTCGCTAGGCAGCGCGGAACCAAGCTACCAATCGCCTCACCATGCCGAGCCATAACCAACCCAACTTTGACTGCGGTAGCGCATCACGTTTCACGCATCACGTTTCACGCATCACGATCTCACTGCCCTTTTCTGGTACACAAAGGAGTAACGAATGGCACGGGCAACTTTACAAATTACCCGCCGAACTTTCCTCAAAAGTGCGCTGGCGACCGGTGGCGGCTTCGCCCTGGCCGGCCACGCATTGACAACGGCCAACGCCGCCACTGGCGTGGGCGTTGATCTCTCGCCCGACTGGTTCTACGGTGGCGAGATCAAACAAAGTTACAACTGTTGCAGCATGTGTCCGTGGAGCTGTGGCCTGATCGCCACCAGCGTCAATGGTCGCGTCTACAAAGTGGACGGCAACCCGGATGATCCCAAGAGCCGGGGCATGTTGTGCGCCCGTGGCCAAGGCAGCGTCTCCTTTATGTACGACCCAGACCGCCTGCAAGCGCCGATGCGCCGCACCGGTGAACGGGGCGAAGGCAAATTTCAAGAGATCGAGTGGACCGCTGCCCTTGATGAAGCGGGCGCCAAATTGAAAGCCATCGCCGATGAATATGGCCCCGAATCGGTCGCCATCTTTGGTCACACCGCCGGCGATTTCTGGTTTACCGACTATCTCGCCCAGGCGTGGGGCACGCCGAATGCCGGTAAACCCTCCGCCGCACTCTGCACCAATCCGCGCGAAGAAGCGGCCAGGTTGGTCTATGGCACCGCGGTCGGCGGCCACGAACCGCTCGACTGGGAGGGACTCGAATGTCTCGTCCTCATCGGTAGCCACATCGGTGAAGATGCGCGCAACACGGTGATGCAAGATTTTTCTAACCTATGGGCACGCGGCGGCAAAGTCATCGTCGTGGATCCACGGATGTCGACTGTTGCCAGCAAAGCCGATTACTGGTTGCCGATCAAGCCGGGCACTGATACCGCGCTACTGTTGGCGTGGATGCATGTGCTCATTACCGAGGGGCGCTACGATGTCGATTATGTGGCCGAGTGGACGACAGGTTTTGACGAACTCAAGGCGCACGTCCAAGCGTTTACCCCCGAATGGGCCGCCGCGATTACCGATCTCACGGCCGAGCAGATTATCGAGACCGCACATGTGATGGCCGACAACCTGCCCCGCACCGCGATCATGCCCGGTCGCCATGTCACCTGGTATGGCAACGACACGCAGCGGATGCGTGCGATTTTTATGATCAACGCGCTGCTTGGTGCCTATGGTCGTGAAGGGGGGATCTACTTCAATAAGTCACCCTACATCGAGAGTTATCCCCATCCACCTTTTGCCGTCACCGGCAGCGCTGGCGGTTGTTCCGCCGAACCAGGGGCCGAGGGCAACGAATTACCCTTGGGGCCAACCGGCAAGGCGCGCGCCGATGGTGCGCAACGCACCTTTGCCCGGGGCGCGACCGCCCTCCAAGAGTTAATCGAGCCGATGATCAGCGGCGAACCTTACCCGATCAAGGGGTTGATCGTCTATGGGGTGAATCTCTTCCACTCCTTGCCCAACCCCGAACGGATCAAGGAAGCGCTTAAAAAGCTCGACTACGTGCTCGTCATCGATGTGCTGCCGCAGGAGCATGTGGCGTGGGCGGATATGGTCTTCCCCGAAGCGACTTCGCTCGAACGCTACGATGATCTCTGGACGGTGGCGCACAAGACGCCATACATCGCGCTGCGTGAGCCGGCCATTGAACCGCTCTACGAGACCAAACCGGGCTGGTGGTTGGCGCGTGAATTGGGGCTGCGGCTGGGGTTGGAGAAATATTTCAAGTGGGAGACCGTCGAGGAGTATCTCAACGAACGGCTGCTCTCGATTGGCTCCAACCTGGAAAAGTTGCATGAAGCCAACGGGATCATTCTTCAGAAGGGCAAGCCCTACCTGGCCGATTTCAACGGTAGCTCACCTTTTCCCACGTCGTCACAGAAGATCGAATTTTATTCTGAAGAATTGGCGCTGACCGGCTATGATCCACTGCCCGTTTACGAAGCAGTTGACGAGCCACCTACCGGTTACTTCCGCCTGCTTTATGGACGCCATCCCGTCCACACCTTTGCCAAGACGCAGAACACCCCGCTGCTGAGCGAACTCTACAGCGAAAATGATCTCTGGCTCAACGAAGATACGGCGGCCGCGGCTGGCTTGGCCAATGGTGACTACGTGATGGTGGAAAATCAAGATGGCGCCCGTAGTGGCCCCATCCGCGTCAAAGCGACCCCGCGCATCCGCAGTGACGCTGTCTTTATGGCCCACGGCTTTGGCCAACAGGCCAAAGGGCTGACCAATGCCTACGGCAAAGGGGCCGGCGATGCGCCGCTGATCACCCGCTACAAACTCGATCCGCTCAGTGGCGGGGCTGGGTTGCGGGTGAACTTTGTCAAGCTGATCCCCGCTGCCAAGAGGGAGGCATAGGATGTTTACTTTTCTATTAGACCTAGGCCGCTGTATCGGCTGTCAGGGCTGTGTGGCGGCGTGCAAAACCGGCAATGATCTGCCCGTCGGTGCCCAATATATCCACATCAGCGAAAAGACGACCGGCAGTTTCCCCGCTGTGACCAGTCGGGTGACCAACCAGCGCTGTCTGCACTGTCTTGACGCCGCCTGTGTCACCGTCTGCCCGACTGGGGCGCTCTACAAAGAGGATGGCCTGACCCGCCTCGAACGTACCAAGTGTAGCGGTTGCACCTATTGTGTTGATGCCTGTCCCTTTGGCATTCCCAAGATGTACGAAGAGCGGTCGAGCAAGTGTGACGGCTGCGCCGCGGTGGTCAAAGCAGGGGGCGAACCGTGGTGTGTTAAAACCTGTCCCAGCCATGCATTGCTGTATGGCGAACGGGAAACGATCCTGGCCGAAGCGCGAACTCGGCTGACACAGTTGCAAAAACGTTACCCCAACGCCCGCCTTTACGGTGAAACCGAAGCGGGTGGCCTCGGCGTGATCATGGTGCTGCCCGACGAACCAGGCGCGTTCAACCTGCCCGTCGATCCCCAACTGCCACTGACCGTCGCCGCCTGGCAAAAGGTCGTCCAACCCTTTAGCCTCGCCATGACCGGATTGAGTATTGCCGTCACCGGCCTAGCAGCAGTCATTGCGCGGCGCAACCATGTGCAGGAGGTGAAGCGGTTGCACAGTGGACAGTCGGACGGTGGGATACGAGCGGCGGCTGAGCTTGTCGAAGCCAAAGCGGCGGTGGCCAGTGGACAGTCGGACGGTGAGACAGTAGGGCGAGAGGAGCGTGAGTCATGACGACACAAACAATCAATCGTAGCCATGAACATCAAATTTTACGCTTCCGGGCGGGGCCGCGAATTATGCACGCCATGTTAGCCTCGTCGTTCCTGATTCTGTTAACCACCGGCTATATCCTCTTCTGGCCGTTAATGTCCGAATATGCGGCGGGCGGTTTCTCCCGCTGGTTGCATCGGGTGGGGGCGGTTATGTACATGGCGATCCCCTTGGTCTACTTGCTGGTCGACCGCCGCGCGGCCAAAGAGTTGCTCTGGGATTCGTTCCACTACGACCGGGACGACGTGAAATGGTTGCTCCACTTTTTTCGCTACTTTCTCGGCCACGCCGATGGCATGCCACCACAAGGTCGCCTCAATGCCGGGCAGAAATTGCACCACGCCGGCGTCGTGCTCTTTTCGGCTGTGATCGTGGCGAGCGGGCTTGTCCTCTGGTTTGGCAAAGGGGCGTTGGGGGCAAATGGGCTGGCATTGGCCGGCATGGCCCACGATATCGCCATGTTCGTGTTGACCGTGCTGCTCGTCGGTCACCTCTACTTTACCTATGTCTACAACGCCATCTCCGGCATGGTCACCGGTTATGTCGAGGAAGAAGACGCCCGGCTGGAACACAGCAAATGGGTGGAAGAGTTGGAAGAAGAAAAATGACCCCTCCTAACCTCCCCCGCGCCCAGTGGGCACCCGAAGGGAGGAACCTAGACTCCCTCCCCGATGTCGGGGAGGGCCGGGGTGGGGTAAAACATAAAGGAGTGTTTTGTATGTCGAAGCAATTTCGGATTCTGGTTACCATGATGATGGTTCTCAGCTTGCTGCTCGCCGCGTGTGGCGGGGGTGCGCAGGAAGAGGTCGTGGAACCCGCGGCCGCGCCGTTAGCCCAAGAAGCGGCCGCACCGACCGCAGCACCAGCCGAGGAAGCGGTGGCCGAAGAGGCTGCCCCGGCCGAGGAAGCGGCGGAAGAAGCCGCAGCCCCGGCAGAAGAAGCGGCTGCCGCTGATGTCACAACGGCGATTGGCGACTATCTCGCCGCCATCCCCGACGGCTTTATGAACGTCGGCAAACTCGACGCCTTCAAAGAGCTTCTGGCGACTGGGGAAGCAGTGGTCGTCGATGTCCGTACGCCCGATGAGTACGCGGCCGGCCACATCGAAGGTGCGATCAATGTGCCGTTAGCGACGATTGCCCAAAATCTTGACAAATTTCCCAGCGACAAGCCAGTGATTGTCTACTGCGCGTCCGGCCACCGGGCCGGCATGGCGACCAGTGCGCTGCGCATCCTTGGCTACAGCAACGTGCGCGCCCACAGCCCCGGCTGGAAGGGCTGGACCACAGCAGCAGAGCCGGTGAGCACCGAAGCGGTGGAAGGCGAGCGTTACGACGTGCCGGAGATCGATCCGGCGTTGGTGACCGCGGTTGATGAATTCTTGAGCACCATCCCCGAAGGTTACTACACCATTGGGACGGTGGAGAACTTAGCAGAAGTGATGGCGGCCGGTGCCGTGGTGATTGATGTGCGTGAAGCGAGTGAGACCGCAGAGGGGATGATCACCGGCGCGATCAACATTCCAATCCGCACCCTTGGTGAAAATCTTGACCAGATTCCAACCGATCAACCAGTGGTCGTCTACTGTGCCTCCGGCTTCCGCGCCGCCTTGGCCACCGGTGCGCTCCACGCCATGGGCTATGAGAATGTCCGTGCCTTCCCGCCGAGCTACGCTGGCTGGGAGTCCGCCCAAGGTGAAGATGGTGATGTGCCCGCAGAGGTCGAAGCCGCGATTGAAGCGCCCGCCGATGTTGTGGGCATGGTTGATGGTTTCTTGAGCACCCTCCCCGAAGGTTTCCTGGCCGTCGGCAAGATCGACGCCTTTAAAGAGATGTTGGCCAACGCCAGCCCCGTGCTGATTGATGTGCGCGAAGAGAGCGAATATGCCGAAGGGCATATCCCCGGCGCGATCAACATCCCGATCCGTACGTTGGCGCAGAATCTTGACAAGATCCCGGCCGATCAACCGGTGATGGTCTACTGTGCCTCCGGTCTGCGCGCCGGGATGGCCACCGCTTCGCTGCAAGCGCTTGGCTACAGCAATGTCAAAGCGTTCCCTCCCGGCTGGAAGGGCTGGAGCGGGGCTGGCGAAGAAGTAAGCACTGACGCGGTCGAAGCCGCCACCTATGAGGTGCCGGAACTTAACCCCGAGTTGCTGGCCGCGGTCGATGAGTTCCTGACCACGATGCCCGACGGCTATTATTCGTTGGGCACCGTCGAGAAGATGCAGGGCGCGATGGATGCCGGGGCCACGGTGATTGACGTGCGCGAAGAGAGCGAATATGCCGACGGCCACATTGCCGGCGCCATCGACATCCCGATCCGTACGCTGGCGCAAAGCCTCGACCAGATCCCCACGGATCAGCCGGTTGTCGTCTACTGTGCCAGTGGCTTCCGCGCCGCCATGTCGACCGCCGCGCTGCACATTATGGGCTATGACAACGTCCGGGCCTTCCCGCCGAGTTATGCCGGTTGGGCCGATGCAGGGGGCGCGACGGAGTAGGTAGCGTAAGCCTAATCTTCATCGCAGTACAGGCGAAATTGCGTACGGCCACGGTGCACCGTGGCCGTACGCAATTTCGCGGGTGCGACTCAATTTTGGGGTAAACGTCCCCGGCACAGGCGAAAAATTGGTTTGTCTGCGTACCATTTCATCGCCTGTGCCGGGGACGTCGTGCGACTCACTTTTTTAGGACGCACCCTGTCAAGCCGGAGAATCGTCAAAGACCCCAACCTGTGCTATGATGCTTAAGTGAATCGTCAGTCATTTGTCCGCATTCCCTTATGCACTACCGGCAACCCGATCTATGCAAACCCTCAACCTCAAAACGAATAGCGCCGCGGTCAACAACTATTACAAAGAACTCGGCAACCTGGCCCAACTTCAACTGCTGCACGAAGGTGCGGTCTCGCCGGCCTTTGCCGCCTTGCTGCGCGCCTGTGGCAGCCAGGTCGGCTGGACGCTGGCGGAGCAATACAGCTTGCGTGTGAACCGCACTGATGAGCGCGGTCACAAAGGGCGGATTCGCCTCGACGGGGCCTTGCTGGATGACTACAAGTTGGTGCAGGGTATTTGGGAGGCGAAGGATACGGCCGATGATCTGGAGAGCGAGATCCGCGCCAAGTTTGCCAAGGGTTACCCGCGCGATAATATCCTCTTCCAGGCGCCCCAACGGGCAATTCTCTACCAGGATGGTCGCCCGGTCGCTACCGCGGATCTCAACGACCGCGGGCAACTGGTCGAGATCCTCAGAGCTTTCTTCAACTATCGACCGCCGGCTTTTGAACAGTGGCACCGCGCCGTGGAAGAATTCAAGGGGACGGTGCCTGATCTGGCGGCCCGGCTGCTCCAACTGATCGAGCAGGAAGAGGGGCGCAGTCGCCGCTTTCAGGACGCGCTCGCCAACTTTACCGAGCTCTGCCGCAGCACGCTCAACCCCAACATCTCCAAGGCCGCGGTGCGCGAGATGTTGATCCAACATCTGCTCACCGAGCGCATCTTCCAGCGCATCTTTGACAACAGCGACTTTGCCCAACGCAATGTGATCGCTCGCGAGATCGAGACGGTGATCCAGGCGTTGACTGCGCAGCACTTTAGCCGCCACAGCTTTCTCGCCTCACTCGACCGCTTCTATGGCGCGATCGAAGCGACCGCGGCGACCATCGAGGATTTCAGCCAGAAGCAGGATTTTCTCAACACCGTCTACGAAAATTTCTTTCAGGGCTTTTCGGTCAAGGTGGCGGACACCCACGGCATTGTCTACACGCCACAGCCGATTGTCGATTTTATGGTGCGCTCGGTGGATGTGCTCTTGCAACAGGAATTTGGCCGTTCGCTGGGCGCGCCGGATGTCCATGTGCTCGACCCCTTTGTCGGCACTGGCAACTTTATCCTGCGTGTCATGCGCCAGATCCCGCGCACACGGCTGGAACAGAAGTATGCCGCCGAACTGCACTGCAACGAGGTGATGTTGCTGCCCTACTACATTGCGGCCATGAACATCGAGCACGCCTTTTTCGAGTTGACCGGCTACTACCAACCCTTTAATGGCATCTGCCTGGCCGATACCTTTGAGTTGGGCGCGGGCCACGCCGAGCAACAGGGGCTTTTTGCGCCGCAGAATAGTGAACGGGTGGCGCAGCAACAGGCCGCCGACATCTTCGTCATCATCGGCAACCCGCCCTACAACGCCTGGCAGCTCAACGAGAATGACAACAACAAGAACCGCAGCTATCCCCTGCTCGACAAGCGGGTGAGCGATACCTATGCCAAAGCCTCCGCGGCCACCAACAAGAATGCACTCAGCGATCCCTACGTCAAAGCCTTCCGTTGGGCCGCCGACCGCATTGGTGCAGAGGGGATTGTCGCCTTTGTCAGCAACAATTCGTTTATCGATGCGCTGTCGTTCGATGGGATGCGCAAACAGTTGGCCGAGGAATTTAGCGCTATTTACGTGCTGGATCTCCAGGGCAATATCCGTAAAGATTCCATGCGCGATAGCATTCCATTGGGGGAGCGCCATACCGTCTTTGGCATGGCGGCAATGGTTGGCATCGCTGTCACTTTTCTGGTGCGCAAACCCAACCACACTGGTTGCAAAATCTACTATAGCACCCTTGACTTTCGCGCCACCCGCGTCGAAAAATTTGAATTGCTGGAGCGGGCGGAAAGTGTGCAGAAGATTGATTGGCAGGAGATTGCGCCTAACGCCCGCCACACTTGGCTGACATCGGGGACGGAGGACGAATTTACCGCAGCGATCCCCATCGGCAGCAAAGCGGGCAAAGCAGGTGATGTGCAAGCAGTGATCTTTCAGCTATACAGTAACGGGGTGAAGACCAATCGCGATGTGTGGGCTTATAATTTTGATCGCAAGGCAGTGGCCCAGAATATGCAGCGCATGATCGAAACCTACAGCGATCATGTACGCCGGTGGGCGACTTTGCCGGCGGCATCGGTGGTCGATGAATTTATTGATACCGACAGCACGAAAATCAGTTGGAGTGAGAGCCTTAAAAATGGGATGGTTAGGGGAAAAGTTGCCAAGTATAATCTAGACGTAACTATTCAGGGCAGGGGAACACGAACAAAAGTAGAAACGAACAAAACGACTAACGGAATAGGTGCAATGAGCAGCTAGTCAAAAAGGAGAGCTGGAGAAAAGGGGGAACCGAGA
>JALHQH010000095.1 GCA_022842065.1 Caldilineaceae bacterium | reverse complement strand
TCCCGATTTCGTTGACCCGCTTTTAATTACTCAGCTGCTTGACGCCATGCCCCCGCTCGGTGCCATTCACTCTGAACCAGCTTTCAACACCATTCCCTGACTTGGCGAAGGGATTGGTTATAGTAACGGTGCACATTCAGTAGTTACTTTACGCGAGCTCAGCGAAAGTGGGTGGCCCGATTTACTATTGCAACGGAGCAGTTCGGTCTTTGAGTTTAATTATCAATTTGAAAATCTCTCCCGTGAGTATAACGTAACGCTACCCGGTCATCTTGCATGGGCATGGGATGGGCAAGGGTATGGATTGCGCTATTTTGTCAATGCGGAGCAAAGCACGCCAATCCACGCGGCGTGGCCAGTCCGCTTTGCGCCACGCTTGACCAAGGCCCTCGTGATTGATGGCAAGCGCGAGGATTGGGGCCAAATTGAATACATCGACCGCGGCGCGCTCAGCGTTGAGCAAAACAGACCATCCTACATCACCCAATTCCACCACGAAGTGACCGCGGCCTGGGATGACCAGCAGCTCTATCTTTTTACATCAGCGCGGCTTACCGACACCCTACGTTTTGCCATCGACACCGCTTTGGCGCATGACTTCGCCGACAGCGCGCTAAGTGATGATGATTTTGTTTGGGAATTGACCTTCACGCAGAATCCTATGGGCAATGGTTTACCCGTGATCAAAGCGCTCTATCAAACCGCGCACCTGCCAACCCAAATTGCAGCTGCGACACTTTCCGATGATCAGCAGAGCTATGAGATAGAAATCGCGATCCCCTTAACCGCTCTTGGGCTTGGCGACAAACCACTAGTACCAGGGGCTGGCTGGGTCAGTAGCCGTGCCTCCCCCTATCCAGGGCACACAACTCGGCTCTATTACCCTGCGGCGGGTATGATACTTGGGCTGGCAGTGGCAGTGGTTGATGATACGATGAAATCGAGTTACCAGTTCGATCAGCCGACCACCTGGCCGGCATTAATCTTCATGGCAGATCGGTAAAAATTGCGTAATCACCATTAATGTGATTTAATCTATTCCTGTTAAGAGTACTTAAATATTAGCTTATCGATGATGTAAGCCTCGGTTATCGTTATGGCGGGCACAGTTGCCGGCCGGTGATGCCTTTTACCACCCAGCAGTTTACGCTTCACCCAGTTCAGTAACAATTGATTAGCATTGTTGTGTATCAGGTAGACAGCACATTTGTCGTGGTATGCCCTCTACCCATTTCACCAGGAGATCTCCCTATGTCCTCTTTTGAACTGTCTGTGCTCTTCTTTTTGCAATTGGCCTTTATTCTTACGGTCTGTCGCACAGTTGGCTGGTTGGCACGTTGGGTGGGTCAGCCACAAGTCGTCGCCGAAATGATCGCAGGGGTGATCCTAGGCCCATCCTTGTTTGGCTGGTTTTTACCTGATATCCAAGGCTATTTTTTCCCAGCGGCGTCCACCAGCATTCTCTACGCAGTTAGCCAGGTGGGGTTGGTGCTCTACATGTTTTTGATCGGTCTTGAATTCGATACAAGTTTGATCCGCAATCGGCTACGTAGCGCCGCCGGGGTTTCACTTTCTGGCATCCTGGCCCCATTTGTCTTAGGTTGCATTCTGGGGTTCTACCTCGTCCGCAGCGAAGGATTCTTTGCCCCCGAAGTGGTAACCTGGGAAGCGATGTTTTTCGTTGGGGCATCAATGTCGATTACAGCCTTCCCCATGTTGGCACGCATCATCTATGAACGTGGTCTCTCGGGCACGTCGCTGGGCACCTTGGCGCTGGCCGCCGGTTCAATCGACGATGGTGCAGCCTGGTGTCTGCTGGCGTTAGTATTGGCCAGCTTTAGCGGTGACCCCATGATTGCTGTACTGGCCATCGGCGGTGGGACGCTCTATGCCCTGGGCACCCTGACCATTGGCCAAAAATTTCTACGCCGACTGGGTGAGATGGCCGAGCGCGAACAAGGTGTAAGTTCCACGTTACTAACACTCACCCTGATCTGTGTGATGCTCGGTGCTTGGTTTACCGACCGCATTGGCATCTATGCCGTCTTCGGGGCCTTTATCATGGGGATCGCGATGCCGCGCGGGCGTTTTGCCCACGAAGTACAACGGCAGCTCGAACCGCTTACTACCACCTTTTTGCTCCCGCTCTTTTTTGTTTACTCGGGGCTAAACACCCGCATCACCCTCGTGGATAGCCCTTGGTTATGGGGAATTGCGCTGCTGGTCCTGCTGGCGGCCTGTTTAGGCAAGGGCGTGGCCTGTTGGGCAGCAGCACGGCTCAGCGGTGAGGACAACCGCAGCGCGCTCGCAATTGGGACGCTGATGAACGCGCGTGGGCTGATGGAGTTGATCATTCTCAACATTGGCCTAGAGCGCGGCATTATTACACCCTTACTCTTTGCCGTAATGGTGATTATGGCGGTGATGACCACTTTGATGGCTTCACCAATCTTCGAATTGGTCTATGGACGGTCAGCAGCTATTTCACCGCCACTGCCAAAAGCGGAAGCAGCCAGCGCCGATTGATACTAAGATACAGTTGGCGCTGGTACAAAGTATTACTTTGTATACCAGCGGTTGTCATAATTTAGCATTTTTACTCATGTAGAAAATGCTAAATTATGACAGAGCTGAGTATACCAGCGCCAACTGTAATTGTTTTGAAATCCTCACACCTACACCCACGTCCGCTGCCCCGCGCAAAAACAACTGACCCGTAGCGCTCACCTTACGATCTCTGCTAAGACCCACCCACCTTGACGAGCAGATTGCTGGTACGGTAATCAAGCTGTTATACTACATAGTAACAATTACCTGTATGCCGATCAATCTTCTTCGCGGATAGTACGGATAGTGTAGAGTCTAGGTAGAGCCAATCCTATGAACGATGTCTTCAAACTGCTCATTTTTGTCAAACCCTACTGGCGGCGCGCAACCGTCGCGGTCATCTTGTTAACCCTGATGGTCTTTCTTGATCTGGCAATTCCCCGCTTGATCCAGCGCATTATGGACCAAGGCATCGCTGCGCAAAATCAGCCAGTAGTGGTCCAAACCGGGTTACTGATGATCGGGCTCTCGCTCCTGACCATGGTCATTGCCGTTGCCAATAACAATACTTCTGTCCAGGTGGGCGAAAGTGTCGCCCGTGATCTGCGCGACGCCTTTTTTCTCAAGATCCAGAGCCTCTCCTATGGGGATCTGGATCGGATGCGTACGGGCCAATTAATGGTGCGACTGAGCAGTGACACGGGAGCCTTTCAGCGCTTAATTCAGATCTCGCTGCGCATCGGCACGCGTGCGCCCATGTTGATGATCGGGAGCCTGATTCTCATGTTCACCACCAGCCGCAGTTTGGCGATGACCATGGTGCCGCTGCTGCTGGTAACAACGGTGATCCTGATCTTTTTTATCACCAAGACGGAACCGCTCTATCACTTTGTGCAGCAAAAGCTGGATCGACTCAACACGGTCTTACAGGAGAATACCGCCGGGGCGCGATTGATCAAAGCCTTTGTGCGTAACGATTTTGAAGGGGCGCGCTTTGAGCGGGCCAGCGAAGCCTTTACCGATCAATCGATCCGGGTAATGCAATTTATGGCCACCATGTCACCCGTCCTAACGGCCTGTATCAACGTGGGGATGGTGGTGGTGATCTGGGTTGGGGGGCTCGATACCATTCGCGGGGAGATGTCGGTGGGGCAGATTGTCGCCTTCACCAACTACCTGATTACCACCATGATCCCGTTGACAATGATGAGTTGGCTCTCCAGCACCTGGGCCAGTGGGATCGCCTCGGCCAAACGCATTAATGAAGTGCTGGAGACGGCACCAGAAATTCAAGAAAGCGCCAACGCGCAGACGATTCCAACTACGGCCAGCGGCGAGCGCGGCGGGCGCGTTGTTTTCGACAATGTGAGCTTTCACTACATTGGCAACAGCGACGAACCGGTTTTAGAAGAGATCAATTTGGTGGCGGAACCGGGAGAGACTGTGGCGATTCTGGGGGCGACCGGTGCCGGCAAGACGACCTTGGTCAATCTGGTCCCCCGCTTTTATGATGTCACCGCCGGGCGGATTCTCATCGACGGGCTCGACATTCGCGACGTGAGTCAGGATTCGCTGCTGGCCCAGCTGGCCATTGTGCCGCAGGAGACCATTCTCTTTTCCGGCACCGTGCGCGACAACATCCGTTATGGGGCACCTGATGCCGATGCGGATGCCGTCGTCGCCGCGGCGGTCGCCGCGCAGGCGCACAACTTTATCCTCGAACTGCCCAATGGTTATGACACCCACATTGAAGAACGTGGCGTAAATTTGTCCGGCGGCCAGAAACAGCGCATTGCGATTGCCCGTGCCCTGCTCACCAAACCGCGCATCTTGATCCTGGATGACAGCACCAGCGCCGTTGATGTGGAGACGGAAACAAAAATTCAGGAAGCATTGGCCGATCAGATCGGCCATCACACCACCTTGGTTGTGGCACAACGGATTAGCACTGTGCTCAAGGCCGACAAGATTGTGATTCTCGACAAAGGACGGATTGCCGCCGAAGGTACGCACCGCGCGTTGATGCAATCCAGCCCGATCTACCAGGAGATCTATGCATCACAACTGGGTAATGGCGAGAAAACAACGGCTCAACTCGCTGAATTAGCGCTAGTTTAGCGGGTTATACTCAAATCAGAATGAAACCCCTAGTTTCGGTCAGCGTGCGTCGCACTGACCAAAGAATCTAGCGGACTGGAAACAGTTGGCGGTCAGTGCGACGCACGCGATCCCGTTAGCCAGCAAAACTCCGCTTCTCAACTTGACTTCAGTATAGTTTAGCAAAAGAGGATTACACAGTGGTGCAGAAATCGACCTGATCGAGGAACAAGGCGGCAGGCTATATGGTTTCGAGTATAAATGGCACAAACAGCATGTCCGCCCACCACCATCATTTCTTGAAACTTACCCACATGCAACATTTGCTGTGATTACACCCAATAATTTTTTGGTAGATGTCGGCGCGCAGATGCAAAGTGAAGCGCCAGGGGAAAATTAGGATGACCCAAACTGTAGCACAACGCACACAACGCAGTGAAGAGCGACCCCCAGCGGCAACGCGCAACCACATGGGCTTTGGCCGCATTGAAAAAGCGGAAGATGCGCGCCATGCCTTTACGCGACTGCTCCCTTATCTCAAGCCCTTTCGCCCAACCTTGGCGATTGTTTTTGTCTGTGTCATCCTCTATACCGCCTTGGGGTTGATTGGCCCCTACCTGCTTGGTGTAGCGATTGATCAATATATTGTCCCCAAACGGCTCGATGGGCTGGTCTTTATCTCCCTGGTGATGCTGGCAGCTTATCTGTTGAACAACTTCTTTCAGGCACTCTCCGGTTGGCTGATGGCGGCAGTGTCACAGCGTGCCCTCAAACAGTTGCGCCAGGATCTCTTTGATCACCTGCAAATGCTGCCCATGCGCTTTTTTGATCAAAATCCGGCCGGCCAACTGATGAGTCGTCTGACCAACGATGTCGATGCGATTAACCAGGCCGTCTCGCAAAATGTGACCACCTTATTGGCCGGGGTGCTTTCGCTGGTTGGCATTCTGGTCGCCATGTTTGCGCTGGATGTCTGGCTGGCCCTGGCCTCGGTGCTGGTAGTGCCGATCATGTTCTGGTTTACCCAATTTGTGGCCAAATATACCCGCCGCGGCTTTCGCGATCTACAGAAACAATTGGGCGGCTTAAATGGGGTCATGGAAGAAGCCATCAGTGGTCAGAAGGTGGTCAAAGCCTTTCGCCGCAATGATTCGGTGGCGGCCGCCTTTCGCGAGCACAACGAGCAGGTCTACAAAGCCGGTGTCTATGCGAACAGTTATGCCCTGCTGCTCATGCCGTTGACCGGGGTCTTAGGCAATTTCTTTGTGATTGTGCTGGCGAGCTTTGGTGGTTGGTTGGCGTTAAGGAGTCTGGTCAGTGTGGGTATCATCACCACCTTTATCATCTACGGCCAAAACTTTATCCAACCGCTGCGCACCCTAGCCAATATGTACAACGCCATCCAGGGGGCGCTAGCTGGGGCGGAGCGCGTCTTTGAGATTATCGATACGCCCGCCGAACCAGACGACGCGCCGCAGGCCGTTGCCTTGACGACCCTGCGCGGCGAAGTCCACTTTGACAATGTACAATTTACCTATGACCCAAGCACGCCGATCATCAAGAACATGACACTGGCGGCGAAAGCGGGTGAGACGATTGCCCTGGTCGGGCCAACCGGTGCCGGCAAAACGACGATTATCAATCTGTTGACGCGCTTTTACGAAATCAACGACGGTGCCATCTCGATTGACGGTGTGGATATTCGCGACATCAAGAAAGCAGATCTACGCCGCCAACTGGGGCTGGTCCTCCAGGATACCTTTCTCTTTGCCGATAGTGTACTCGAAAATATCCGCTTTGGCCGCTTGGATGCCACCGACGCCGAGTGTATCCACGCGGCCGAGTTGGCCGACGCTGATCACTTTATTCGGCAGTTGCCCCAAGGTTATCAGACCGAACTCTCAGAGCGGGCAAGCAACCTGAGCCAGGGGCAGCGCCAGTTGCTGGCGATTGCCCGCGCCATTCTGGCCAACCCGCGTATCCTGATTCTGGACGAAGCGACTAGCAGTGTTGACACACGCACCGAGGCGCGCATTCAGCAATCACTTTTACGGCTGATGGAAGGGCGCACCAGCTTTGTCATCGCCCATCGCCTGAGCACAATCCGTGACGCCGATCAGGTATTGGTCATCAACCACGGTGAAATTGTCGAAAAGGGCACCCATGACGAGTTGCTGGCACAACAAGGCTTCTATCATCAACTCTATATGAGCCAATTTAAGGGGCAGGCGATTTAACGGTGCACAAAATCAAACGATCAAAGTAAGCTTTGATATTGACGCACTACCCCCACGTCGGACACGATACGCAGCAGTGGTCACAAAATAAGCATGCCAAACAAAAAGTGCGCACTGTGTACACAGTGCGCACTTTTTGTTTGGCAATAGGATGTTTAGTTATCAAGCGAAAAGCGCCACTTGATTACATTGCAAAAACAAGAATAAAGATAAATATCCAAGCACCGACAGTTGCTGCAATCGGCAACATATACTCACTTGCACCGCTCATTTTTATCTCCTTTACTCTTCAGCTACGTTAGTTGCAAATCTTCATTTCAGCACCCTTCGCCCGGCTAGCGCAATCTGCAAGCATCGCATCGCGCCACCCAACATCCGGCTGCTACACTGACTATCGTTACCTAAGATATCATGCTTGACGTTTGAAAAATCGTAGTATAAAATACAAACTATGCCTTGATTTGCGAAAATAGAGATTAACGTAGCGAAAGGAGTCATAGACGGACACAGCCGATTTAGATAAATCCACTTCCCCTTTTGTCGCTTAGCATGCCACAACTAACTTTACTATCATCGTTTCTGCATGCCACCACACATCAGTGCGCTCGCTTTGCAATTAAGAGTGTACACAATGATTTTAAAAACCAACATTACTGTTTTACAACAACCGCAACGTAAAGGTAAGGCTTTTCGATAAAGCACCTCTCAATAAAGGATTTCTCATGCGATACGTCTATGTTATCTTGGCCACTCTGCGCGCACTCATCAAAACATTTCGGTTGGCACTGCCCAAGCTTGGTGTCGGCTGGATGTTTGCTCTGCTGACCATTGACTTTAATCGGGTTGCGATTGTCGAATGGGGTGTGGCCGCAGTGTTAATCACCACGATGCTGGGACTTCATCACTTTCTCTCCCCTTTTCAGGTTGTAATTGGTCGGCTTGCGGACCGGCATCCGTTGTGGGGTTGGCGGCGTACCCCATTTTTACTCATGGCGAGTGTGGTCGCCAGTCTCGTCTTTGTGGCACTGCCCACCATTGGGCAAGCAATGGGCAGTGGTTCGCTACTTGCCACCGCCACTGGCTTTGCCCTTTTGATCCTTTTTGGCATCGCCATTGCTGTGATCGGCGACACCCACCATGCCCTGATCGCCGAAGTCACTACACCGGCGGCGCGCGGTGGGGTCATTTCCGTGGTCTGGACCTTTACCATTATCAGCACCATTGCCTCGGCCATTGTCATGAATATTGTACGTCCCACCTACAGCCCCGAAGCAATGCAAAATCTGTATAACCTGACGCCCTTGATTGTCATCGGCTCAGCCTTCTTGGGGCTGGTTGGGATGGAAAAACGGCTCACCGGCAATGCGCTCACCCTGGCGGTGGCCCGCTCCCGGGCGTTAACACCGCCAGGCAACCCCCTGCGGGTGGCCCTCAAACTCTTACAGACCGACCAGCAGAGTCGCGGCTTTTTTGCCTTTATCTTTGTCTCGATCCTGGCGATCTTCTTGCAGGACAACATTTTGGAAGTCTTTGGGGCGGAAGTCTTTAATATGCCCGTAGAGGAGACAACCAGCTTTCAACCAACGTGGGGCGGCGGTGTTTTATTCGGGATGATGCTAATGGGGTTGATCAGCGTGCTCTTCCCGATTGGTAAACGTACGATTGCGCTAGTCGGCTGTATCGGCACCGCCTTGGGCATGGCGGTGTTGGCCAGCGCAGCACTACTGCAAGATCGTGAACTCGTTTCCCCAGCCCTGGTCGTCATGGGAATCTTCACCGGCTTCTTTAATGTCGGTGCCCTCTCGATGATGATGGATATGACTGTGGAAGGAGCCACCGGGCTCTATATGGGGCTGTGGGGCGTGGCGCAAGCCTTTGGGACTGGCTTGGCGGCGATTGCCAGTGGGGTGCTCCACACCAGCTTAGTCGAAAGTGGCCTGCTCTCGCCCAGTTTTGCCTACTTCCTCATTTTTGGGAGCGAAGGTGTCGGCATGGCCATTGCCGCGGTCATTTTACTGCGGTTGAGTGTACAAAAATTCCAGGCTGCCCACCAGCGCGAATTGAGTCAACGGGATTTGACCCTGGCGATGGAAGTTGGGGCCGCAGCCTAGCATGGAAGTTGGGGCCGCAGCCTAGCTTCGATGCTTTACGGTAGGGGCATGATGCATCATGCCCCTACTTGCGCCCTTTAGCGCTGGGCAAACAGATCACGTTTGCGAAAGCGGGCTAATAAAAAGCGCAGGAAGATCTGGGGGGTCGTCAGCCAGGCAATGCGCGCCCCAGCCTTCTCATTTTCCAAAATCCTTGCAGCCAGCCAGGGTGTCACCGTCTCGACCCGGTCAGCGAGAATATTAAAGATGCGCTTGGCATTGGCTTGCCGTTCCGGGGGAATATTGTCCAACAGCATGTCGGTGAGCACCATGCCCGGATTAAGGGTGCTGATGCGTACCGGCAGATCAGCCGTCTCCGCGACTAAAGCTTTGGTCAGGTAGGCAATTGCATACTTGGTCGTGGCATAGGGCGTAATCCCCTTTTGAATGCGCCCCTCGCTGCCAAAGCCTTCCATATTGTAGATATGGCCACCACCCTGGGCCAACATCCCCCGGATTGCGACCTGACAGCCATAGATAGTGCCCGTTAGATTGGCATCAACCACCGCCTTGATCGCATCCGGTGGCAACTCCCAAAGGACAATTTGCTGATTTTCCAGCCCGGCATTGTTAATCCAGATATCGACACGGCCAAAGTGCGCCTTGGCCAGGTCCCATAGCTGCTGCACTTGGGCTGGATCAGTGATATCAGCCGGTTGGCCGAAGAGGGCATTGGCCGCATGGAACGCGCTCAATGCCGTCAGGGCGCGATCAACTGCGGCCTGGCTACGACCATTGATCACCACCTGACAGCCCCGTTCCAGAAAAGCCAACGCCAAGCCATAGCCAATGCCGCGCGTGCTCCCCGTGATTACCACGACGGGCTGGTTAGCCGTGCCCATGATTACTGCCCCCAGAAGCGTTCCAGCAGCGCAGTCGTTTCCGGTAATTTTTCCCAGTGGGGCAAGCCAGTGGTGGGGGCCACGCGCACCGGTTCCCACGCCGGGTTCACTTTCATTAGATCGGGCAACAGATCAAAGGTCACATCGGCATCACGATCATAGAGCATCAGGGTGGGGATGGTCAGTTTACTGTAGACGGTCGCCGCGATATCCCAAGTAAAAAGTTTGATCCCCAAAAAGGCGAGTGGTGCCCACCGTGCGCCAGGTTGATGGGCCGTGGCGTAGGCATAATCGATAAAATCCTTAGGGGTCTCGCCGACAAAGCTACGCCCTAAATAGTAGTTAATGCTGCGCTTGGAGGTAAGCAGATCAAAAATTGCTTGACTCCAGACGGGGAAAGTAATCACTTTATAGATCTTCTCGCCCGCTTTTGTGATTTTTTCAGTATCACGCAAAGTAGTGTTGCGTGATACGCCAAAGCCAGTTGGCGAGATAAAGGTCAACTTATTGATCAGTTCGGGCTGGGCCAACGCCACCATGGCGACAAATTCACAGCCCAGGGAAAGTGCGATCACATCAGCCGGTTCTTTGACTTCGTTGGTCAAAA
Organism: Caldilineaceae bacterium; assembly: GCA_022842065.1. The sequence continues at coordinate 5,797 of JALHQH010000095.1, read as the reverse complement.
AGTCGGTAATCGCATTGACATAAAGTTGCGGGGTATAATCGCGATTTGTGCGCTCAGAGAAACCAAAGCCGGGCAAGTCGAGGGCAAAGACGGGCCGCTGCCCGCGATAATGCTCGAAAAGCGGCTTCATTTCATAGGCACTGGGCGCAGCGTTGATGCTGTGGATCAGCACGAGGGGGCGCCCCGTGGCACGGCGATCCACATAGTAACTCATGCCCCCGGCACGGGGGGAGACAAAGGTTTTGCGTTCTGCCTCCATTGCTGGTGGTAATGGCATCTTGTGATCGATGCCAAAGCGACTATAGGCGATTAAACTACCAACCGCAGCCGTGGTCAATAGACCGACACGCTGCATGACGTCACCCGTTTTTGCCGGGTAGACAGCCGATTGCAACATCATAAAAACACTCCTACTTTATTTTATGTAACGCCAAGCTTGTGTTAGCCACATTCGTGATGGGACGGCGAGCCACCGGGTGCTCCTGGGGCGAGCCATGCACGAGCGAGTTAGTAATTACTATTTTATTTGATTGCCCCACGAAAAGCACGATAGGCGACCCCCGTACCAATCGCCGCGAAGAGCGCTACGGCCAAAAAGCAGAGCCATAGCGCTAACGTTTCCTGATTGGCCCCAGAAGAGAGCATGGTCTGCCGCAACCCACTGACTACATAAGTTGTCGGATTGAAGAAGGCACCAATCTGCATCCAAATGGGTAAGGTATCGAGTGGATAAAGGGCGTTGCTCAGAAAGAGCAGGGGCAAATTAAAAAGAAAAATAATGGTGTGATAAGCACCCGTGCTGTCAGTTTTGGAGGCAAACGCAAGCGCCAAACCGGCAAAACCGAGCGTATAACCACTGATCAGCAGCAACCCGGCCAACCAGTAGAGTGGGTTAAAGCTGAGTTGCGCACCCACCAGTGCCCCGACCACAAAGATCACCAGCACCTGTAACAGGGCCTTGGTCACCGTGCTCAACGCGTTGCCCAACAGAATACTCAGGCGTGGGATCGGGGCAACCAGATACTCTTTGACAATGCCGCGCACCCGTTCCAATAGCCAAGTAAAGCCACCGGTCACGGCACCGCCCAGGGCAGTCAGGGCGATAATCCCCGGCAACATATAGGTTAAATACGAATCGCTACCGCCCATTGGGGTGTCACCCAACATCCGCGTCATGCCCACACCAAAGAGCAGTACCCACAAGACCGGTTGAATCAACATGCCGATAATCTCTTCGCTATGCAGGAAAGATTTACGCATGTGTTTATGCCATAAGGTAATTGCCGCATTCATAATTGCTGTTCACTTATCTCTTAACTGACGGCCAGTATATTTAAGAAAAACATCGGCCAGGCTGGGCTTGGTGACAGAAATATCTTCAACCTGGAAACCATTGGAGGTCGCCACGGTGACAATCTCCGCCAGCCGTCGATTGCCCATGTCAACACCGGCCTGGATCAGCCCATTGCCGCTGCTGACATGCTGCACAAAGGGCAGCGCCTGCATTTTGGCGAGAAACGCACTACTGTCCCCTTGGCCGGCGATCTGAATCACATCATCGCCCATCTGTTCAATCAGCGAGCGGGGAGTCGCCTCGACCACAATGCGGCCATGATCCATAATCCCTACCCGATCCGCCAGGTGCTCGGCTTCTTCCATATAATGGGTCGTCAGCAGCAGCGTCAACCCTTGTTGCTCGTTGAGATTGTGGATATAGGCCCAAATGCCGGCACGATTCTGCGGGTCTAGCCCTAGGGTTGGCTCATCCAGAAAGAGGACTTCCGGTTCGGTCATCAAGCCGCGGGCCAATTCAAGGCGCCGTTTCATGCCACCGGAATAGGTCTTTACACGCCGATCAGCCGCTTCTTCCAACTCGACCAAGGCGAGTAATTCAGTCATCTTGGCCTGGCGCGGCCCTTTACGTTGGGCATAAAGCTGGCCATGATAGTCCAGCGTTTGGCGCCCGGTGAGATCATCATCGAGGACCGTCTCTTGAAAGGTCACCCCAATGCGGCGACGCACTTCACTGGCCTGCTTCACCACATCCAGCCCGGCGACACGTGCGCTGCCGCTCGTCGGCTCGATCAGCGTGATCAACATTGAGATCGTGGTTGTCTTCCCGGCTCCATTTGGGCCAAGCAGGGCGTAAATACTGTGCGCCGGAATGGTCAGATCCACCCCATCCACCGCAACGATCTCTTGATAACGCTTAATCAGTCCGCTCGCTTCCACGGCTGGCCCAGCATAGCTCTCATGCTTCATGATAAATTTATACTCATTCCATTTAATCGGGGTGGTGGGTAGATAGATAAGTAGACAGGTAAATCAGTAAATCGGTACATAAGTACATAGTTTCATCTATTTGCCTGTCTACCGATGTACCGATTTACCTGTCTACCACTCCCCACCCTACCCCGTTGTGCTCGTGGCCAGGGCTGCGATCTGTTCGCTGTTGGCATTCGGTAGGTAAGCATAATCGCTGGCTAACCAATCGGCAAGCTGGCGCGCCTCACCGCGGCTAAGATAACTGCGTTGGGTATCGACCACGACCACATGCAAATTTGAGGCAGCGATGTAAGCCCCCAGTTGCTTTAGTTCTTCTTGAATATTGGCACCCTCGCGCAGGCTCACATTGGCGCGCCCGTCGGTCAACAGGATCAAGACCGTCTGCATAATGCCGCGGCTTTGGGCCTGTTGTGCCATCTCCGCGGCCAGCAGTAGTGCCGAGGCCAAGGGGGTCCCCCCACCGGTTGGTAGCCGCTCCAACGCGCGTTGAGCCAACTCCACACTCTGCGTTGGCGGCATCAGCACTTCCGCCGCCTTGCCACGGAAGGCAATCAGCGCCACTCGATCTCGCTTGACATAGGCTTTTTGCAAAAGCGCCTGAACCGCGCCCTTGGCCTGCCGCATGCGGTGGAGCGCCATACTACCACTGGCATCCACGGCAAAACAGAAGAGTGCGCCCGCTTTGCTGCGAAAATGTTTAACGCGCAGATCAGCGGCCTGAAAATGCAATTTGCCGGGCTGAGTGCGGCCTGGTTGCGCGTGCTGAGCACGCCAGGGTTGCCAAGGCGCAGCAGCGCGCAATGTCGCCGACGCGTCAATGCGATAGCGCCGCGGATCGCCTGGTAGACTGCGCACATGGCGGCCCCGTTTACTCTCAGTCGCACCGCGCGAGCCGCTGCGCCCACGGCGGACATTGCGAAAAGGTAATTCTTCCAGCGTATCTGGCAATTCGGTCGCGAGCGCGCTCAGCAGTTGTTCTTCCGGCAAACCAAGCGGGGCCGGAGCTTCTGCCGTCTGCTCATCTGGTGGCGGCTCGTCGGCATTGCTGGGGGGCGGTGGTTCGGGAGTTTCATTCGCAGCGGGGGGGGGCGGCGGTGGTGGCCCATCAGGCGGGGCGGGGATCCGGGTTGCGCGCGGCAAAATCACCAGTTGGGTCGCCAACAACAGATCGTCGTGCTCAACTTCATCGCGCATGGCGAGGGCAGCGGCAGCACAGGCAGCAGAGACGGCAAAGAGATCGACGCGATGACCTTGCACGCCATAGGCCAGGGCCGTCCGGCTCAATTGTAAGATCTGGTCAGGTTGAATCGTTACCAGCGGCAGTTGCGCACGCGCCGCCCGCACCAGCCCATAGAGAAAATCCAGATCCTCGGTCCAATCATCGGCTGCGCCCAGTAGGTTGCGCCGGATCACGTCGCTACGTTTTTGCACATCGACCGTGCCGACCAATCCAACGAGCAGCCCCACCCGATCCAGCAGATGATTGCGCGGTGCTCCTTCGCCTGGATCGTAGGAACCGATCAGGCTAAAATGGGCGGGGGCACGAAGGCTAACACCTTCACGCTCGATCCGCACTTCACCTTCATCCAACGCCGCCATCACCAGATTGGCGCTGCCATCAGTCAGCAAGTTAATACCATCAATATAGAGGGCCCCTTTATGGGCGCGAGCCAGGATGCCAGGACGCACGACCGCGCGCCCCGTACGCAAGGTGGCTTCCACATCCAAACCACCCAGTAGATTTTCTACATCAGCGCTGGTAGGTGCTTCAATAAAGGGGGTACTTTCGCCGCCGAGCAAGTGTTGTACACTGCGGGCCAGGCTCGATTTGCCGGTGCCGGCCACCGCAGAGATCACCACGCCACGCAGCCGTGGTTCAACTGCCAGTAACAATAGGGCCTGTTGGGCCGTCTCCAGTCCAATCAGTGCAGGAAAGGGAAGCGCATTGATCATTAGTTAGTGGTCATTAATTCCTAATCGCGGCCGCGACTTTTCGTCGGCAGCGGCGGATTTCAACCCAGCTTAGGCATCACCGGTTAGCGCCGCCAGTTCAACCAAATTAGGCTGGTTGGTGCGAAACTCAGTAATGTTAATCTGGGTTAGTAAGAGCATTGAAATAATTAAAAGCCCAGCTTCAATCACGAAGACGGAAATATAGCCCAGGCTCATATCGCCAGTGAGCAGTGTAACAATATCACGCACCGTGCCGCCAAGCAAGATTCCCAGTCCGCGTGACATCGCATCGGCTACGCCCCAGGCTCCGATAAAAAGCCCGGCTTGCTCGGCCGTTGTCATATCTAACATTAAGCCCAGATTGGTGGCAGTCGCAATCCCAGTGCCCAAGCCCAGAATCGCAATCCCAGGCTGGAAGAGTGCTTCCAACGCCAAGGCCCCACTCAAAGCAATGAGCAGCAGGCCCGTCGTGGCAATGATCCCACCAAGGGTAGCGCCAGTCTTTTTGGTCATGATGCGACTCAAGCCGAAACCATAGACCAGCAAGGCAACCAGCGTGGCACTCCCCCAGAGCGCGGTCAATTGGGTGGTCTCTTCTACGGACATCCCAAAGGCATGGGCCCCAAAGGGTTCCAAAAGGACATCCTGCCCAAGAATAGCGACCAACATCAGCACCAGGTAGATAAAAAAGAGACGCGCCTGGGCATTGTTGAGCACGGCCTGAATCGCGGCACGTTGGCTGGCGCGTGATTGGGCCGTTAGATCAAGATTACGCGGCTCTAAGCCAACCAGGCCGATCAGCGCGATCAATAACGCCACACCACTCGCCTGAGCAAAGACGCGTATCAGTTGCGCTTCGCTATATGGCTCTAACGCCCGGCCCAAGGTAATCGCACTAATAATAATGCTCGTAATCATCATAAACCACATGATAGCAATCGTGCGTGAGCGCTGGGCTTCGGTGGACAGGTCGCTGGCGAGCGAGAGATAGGAGACCACAGCCAGATTATAGCCGACACCCCACAGACCAAAGGCGATTACCCCTAAGCCCAACCCAGCGAAGAAGCGCTCGGCCATGAGCAGGGCCGCAAACGGGGTCAAGACAGTGCCACCAATGCAGAGGACGATGCCCAACAAAATATAGGGGGTGCGGCGATACCCCCAGAGCGGATGCGTATCGGAATATTGCCCAAGCCAAACTTGGGCCGGCGACAGCAGATAAGGCAAGATAATCAGGCCGGCAACGACCGTTGACAAGATACCCAGATCATGGATCATCACCCGATTGAGGATGCCATTGATGGCGACAAAGGTGATTGCAACCGCTACATGTAATAGCCCCAGGCGGATATTTTTTAGAATAGTCACAGATTTCCGTTTCCTTTTGGGTTCACTACCACTTCTCTTCAATATCAGCAATGGCCCTGAAGTCGTGCGCGACCATCAACACGCACGACTCAGGGCGGCACTCACTATGCGAAATCATTCGGCTACATAGCATTTACCAATAGGACTTACGCAGGTTTCCGCTCGTAGGGGCACGGCATGCCGTGCCCCT
>JALHQH010000094.1 GCA_022842065.1 Caldilineaceae bacterium | reverse complement strand
TGGGGTGGGTTCCCAACTTTTGGCGTGCGACCAGTGCGACGCACACTAGTGGTAGCAGAAACTCGCCCCCAAAGTGAGATACACCCGGCATTCTGCGTCCGTGTTGCCTGCGTACCCTCCCTCTGCTATACTATAATCACATATCCCCACCACAATCACTGTAAGGCTTAGGAGAACGCGATGCTTAACGATCAACAACTTGCCCTTTATCACCGCAACGGTTTTGTCAACGGCGGTCAGGTTCTCGATGATGCGACGGTGGAAGTTTTGCGTGCCGAAGTGCTACGCGTGATCGACGAGCGCGAGCGCGCCGATATTCCCCAGCCCGTGCTCTGCCGCAATCTTAACAGCGACCAGAGCGCGCCGATCTGGCAGATTGTTAATATCTATGAGGCCAGCCCGGCCTTCAAGGAACTGGTGATGGGATCGGCGATTGCCGAAATGGCGGCGCAACTGACGGGGGCCAACGAACTGCGCGTCTGGCATGACCAGATCCAATACAAGCCCCAAGCCCAAGGCGGCCGCTTACACTGGCATCAGGATTCGCCGGCCTGGCCCACCCTGCAGCCCAAACATGCGCAGATCTCCGCCTGGGTGGCGCTTGATGATGCGGATTATGAGAATGGCTGCATGTATATGGTTCCCGGCTCACACAACTGGGGTGATCAGAGTGGTTTTCTGAACACCTTACCCCGCGACGGCTCAATGCCGGGCGAATTTCAGGGCCAACCGACTTATCAGATTATGTGTCCGGTGAAAAAGGGCCATGTCCACTTTCACCATTCACTCACCTGGCACGGCTCCGGCACCAACAGCAGCAATCGCCCCCGCCGCGCCATCGCTATCCATTATATGAATGAGCAGACCACCTACTTCGCCGCCGGCAACCACCCGATGAAGCCCTTTATTACGGTCCCTGATGGGGAGCAACTGACGGGCGAAGCGTTTCCGCTGGTGTGGCAGCGCCGGTAATTCTTTTCTTGTAATTACTAACCTATCCCTCGCCCCAAGGGCACCGTTTGGGGAAGGAACCGTTTCGGCTCCTCCCCAAAGCCGGGGGAGGTTGGGAGGGGGTGGCTTGGTAGTTACCATTTCTCAATGTAGTCGGGCAAGCAGGATTAAGGTCGAATAATTCCACAGAGTTCTTCTTGCGCAAGCCAAGCTAGATCAAAGTCGCCATGCGGCACCAAGATCGGTGCAATATCAAAGGCTGGATCATTGATCAAGACGAAATCACGATTCATGCCGACAACAACAACGGCATGTTCGCTGGCTTCATCCCAGTGCGGGAATTCACTCGTTTGGACAGAGACAATCGCTGGGATATTTTGGCTCAGCAGCAGATAAAGCTGTTCAAGGGAGCCAGAGGTAATTGTAACTTTTACGCCACGCTGTTCAAGTTGCCGGAGATTGGAAAAAGGGGTACCGAATGCTTTTGTACCCAATAGCTGAAGCAACTGGCGATAGCGGATTGAGCGCCCTTGGTAGGTTAGTACCATCAAGGCACAAGCCGCTAGACAATCAGCATCGGCCTGTTGTAGAAAGCTAGGAACCGAGAGGAGAATCGAGCGGGGTGGTGAGAAAATCATTGGGGGCTATCGATCTACTTTGTGATGGTGATGGGGGTCAGGCCGCGGCGCTAATGATGGGCTCGTCATTGGCGTCAAGGGTGATTTTAGGCGCTTGCGGCATGGTATAGGCGAATGGGATTTCATGTAATAACCGCTTTGGCTGAAAACTCGGCATGGTTGCCATCAGTGCCTGTGCGCGTTGCTCAAGCTGCAATTTACAGGCAACGAGTGCTAAGAGTTCACCGCTGGCAGCATCGACATCAACCGTCCCAATTTGTCCCACGATCCCGGATTGTGGTGTGCTGAGATGAACTGGTACGCGCCAGACGGTATTGTCACCCACCACCAATGTCGGTTCTTCCGCTCCCATCATGTGGCTAACTTCCAGCAGCAGCCAACGATGCACTTGACGACGGGCATCCGGTGCGGTGATATACACTGTAACCGTACGCCGAATTTCAAATGTGCCGGTTATGGAAACCGGATACTGATGCAAAATAACGTCCACTATTTCTATCCCTTTCACACTTCAGCTTTGCAGTGAGTGTAGCATAGTTCAGCGAGCGTGTAAATATGCCAATCCGACTAGTCATTACCGGCGGTTTTCTGGGAGCCGGCAAGACCACCATATTACTGACAGCGGCGCGCCGCCTTGTCGAACGCGGTTATCGCGTGGGTCTAATCACTAATGATCAGGGCGAAGATCTGGTCGATACCGCATTGGGGGCAGGCGCGGAAATTCCCGTCACCGAGGTGGCCGGAGGCTGTTTCTGTTGCCGCTTTCCCGATCTGATCGCTAGCCTGGATCGTCTGCGCGACGTGGCCGATCCCCATGTGATCCTGGCCGAGCCGGTGGGCAGTTGCACCGATCTGGTCGCCACGGTCTTGCGCCCGCTGATCCAATTTCATCCGGAGCAATATGATCTTGCCCCTCTGACCGTATTGCACGATGGCGGACGCGATCTGGCGGCCTTCCCTGCTGATGTGGCTTATCTATATGCGCAACAGTTGGCCGAAGCCGAGTTGATTTTGCTCAGTAAACAGGATCTACTTGCGCCGGCACAATTGGCACAAACAGTAACTGATTTACAAGCAGCATACAGTGATGCCCAAATTCTCACCACATCGGCAAAAAGTGGCGAGGGCATCGACGCCTGGCTGGACATTGTCTTAGGTCAGCGCAGTCGCAACCCCGCTGCCCTGCTGATCGACTATGGGCGCTATGCGGACGCCGAAGCCGCGCTCGGTTGGCTTAATGTCAAGGGGACGGTGCGCAGCGATCAGCCCTTTGGCGCAGAGACATGGATGGTTGGCCTGCTCAACGGGTTGGCGGATCGTTTTGCCCAGCAACAGGCCCCGATTGCCCACATCAAAACGTTGGTGACGATGGGGGAAAGCCGATTCAAGGCCAGCCTGACGCAGAGCGGCGCGCCGATCAGTTGGGATTTGCGTGACGCGGCAACCGCCGGCGACCGCCTCGATTTTCTGCTCAATGTACGCGTCAACACGACCCCCGCGCAACTCGAACAGGTGGTCACCGAGACCGTCGAAGCGATCAAACCAACGGTCGGCACGCGCTACTATTTCACCCACTTCGAATGTTTCAGTCCGCTGCCGCCGACGCCGACTCACCGGTTATAAAAAAGCAACTACAAATTTAGACGTTTTCAAACAAATAACGTTCATGGAGTGGGCTGTAAGCGATCCATGAAGACACACAAAGGTACACGAAGAAACAGCTTTCTTCGTGTACCTTTGTGCGTCTTCATGGATCGCCAAGGTGTCCTGTTAAATAACCTCGACCAACACAGGCAGGTGATCGGATGGGTAATGGCGATCCTGTTGGTCAGCCAGAATGGCGTGGCGTTGGACAGTAAAGGAATGCGTCGCAACGGCAGGCGTGTAGAGAAAGATATAGTCGATCTTCTCCTGCAATGGCTCGGCAAAATCAGTGGTAAAGGTGGCGGTTGGGCCTTCGTGCGGATGAAGGCTGGTAACCATTGTGTCAGCAAGCACGGACGACGCGGTCAACGCCTGATAGGTGACAGAATCAGGGTTACAGTTGAAATCGCCGGTGATCAGCGCGGGTAAGATTACGGCCTGTTGCGCCAGAAACTCATGTAGCAAACGGGCCGATTCAACCTGTGCGGTTATGCCCCGGTGATCGAAATGGGTATTAAGATGGCGGAAACTTTTGCCGCTAAGCTTGTCGGTAAAGGTCACCCACGTTGTCACCCGCACACAGGCGGCATCCCAACCAAAGCTGCCCGCCACCTCCGGTGTCGCCGAAAGCCAGAAATGCCCGCTGGTTTGCAGATATAATCGTGTCTGGTGGTAGAAGATCGGTACATATTCACCCCTAGTCGCGCCATCATCGCGGCCCACACCGATCCAGCCATAGTCCGGCAAGGCTGCGGCCAGATCAGTTAGTTGGCCATGGGTCACCTCTTGTAGACCAAGCAGATCGGGTTGATAGCGGTTCAGCAGATCGACCACTGCTTGTTTGCGCTGCGGCCATGCGTTACGCCCATCAGCGGGGTTGTTGTAACGAATATTGTAGGAAATTACACGTAATCGGTTCATGTTTGGTCGTTTCTTTTTCCACCGACAAACACAGATTTGATCGAATTAATGTATATCTGTGTTTATCTATGACTCTGCGGCAAAAACCGAGCTTTTCCGAGGCGTTGCCGAATCCATCAGCGCGCAATTTGCGCAAAAACTCGGTTTTTAGCCTTTTTGCAGTAGCGTCATCTAGGTTGAGCTATGTTCATCTGTGGCAAAACTGTCCACTGCACTGCCCGCCACAAAACCGCTGGCCCAAGCCCATTGAAAGTTGTAGCCGCCGATCCGCCCATCCACATCGCAAATTTCGCCACAAAAGTAGAGGCCAGGACAGATCCGCGATTGCATGGTTTTGAGATCAATCTCGGCCAACGGCACCCCGCCCGCGGTGACCTCTGCCACATTCCAGCCGCGGTTGCCAGTGATGGGCAGCCCCAGCGCGGTGACCAAGCGCACCAATGCTTTGCGCCGTTCGCGCGTGATCTGATGGCCGGGCGCGACGGGCTCAACCGCAGCCTGTTCACAGAGCGCGCGTGCCAGTCGCTCCGGCAACTGTTGACGCAATAATTTGAGGGGCGAGGTAGCACCTAACCCTTGCAATTCCTGGTCAAATTGTTCGCTCGTTTTGCCCGGCCACCAGTTGACCAGCAGTTGCGCCCCGGTCTGATCAAGCTGCGCATCAAGCCAGTAGCGGCTGATGTCGAGCACCGCGGGGCCAGAGAGGCCAAAGTGGGTACAGAGCGCGGCATCGGTAAAGGCGGCCACAATTTTGCCGTTCGCCAGTTGCACCGCAAAGGTGGCGGGGGTCGCGATGCCACTGAGCGCACAGAGAAAGTGATTGGCCGGCAAGGTCAGTGGCACCAACGCGGGGAAGACGCGGGCGGTGATGGTATGGCCCAGTGCCTGTGCTAAGGCGTATCCACCACCATCGGAACCACTCTTGGGTAGACTTTTTCCCCCCGTTGCCAGGATCACATTGTCGGCGCGCCGTTCGCCCCACGCGCCGCTTAGCACAAAGTGGTCGGCGCGTTTGGTGATCGCTTCAACACGGCAGGGGTGTAAAAATTGGACATTCGGTCGCCGGGCCGCGGTCAATAGGGCGCTGAGCACGGTGTGGGCATCGTCGCTGACTGGAAAGAGTTTGCCGGTCTCTTCGCGTTTGAGTTCCACCCCCAGTTCGCGAAAAAAGGCGATGGTCGGGGCGACATCAAAGCGCTGTAAAACTTTGCGGATCGCGTTGCGCGAACTGCCGGCATAAGCCGCGGCGGTCACCACATCGTGGGTGACATTGCAGCGCCCACCACCGGCAACCAGGATCTTGGCCCCCAATTTGCGCACCCCATCTAACACGGTGATCGACGCTTGCGGGTGGCTGCGTGCCGCCCAAATGGTTGCCATCAACCCGGCCGCGCCGGCACCTACAATACAGAGCTCGGTCCGGCTGCCACCACTCATCGGATCGAGCCAACCCAGGCGTTGATTTGCTCGATCGATTGCATGCCATCATAGGCCAACAGCTTGACCGACCAGGTGTGCGTTTCGCCGGGTGCGAGGGTAATCGACCGGTGGCGTGTCGGGTTGTAGACATGAATGCCATAGTCACGCGTAAACCAGGGGCAAAGCTCACTATCGGCATCAGTGGCAAGGACAACCCCGGCTTTGGTCTGGCCCACGACAGCCCCTTCAACATTAACCCATGGTGAAAGCCGATCAAAGGTGTTCACCTCGCCGATCTCGCCCTGGGCATTACGGATCGTGCCGCCAAAGGCGGTTTCCCAGTGCGGCGGCACGCGGATCGCGATGCCTGCTTCCTTGGTCTGCCCCAACGTGCTTGTTTTGTCGGGCTGGCTGAAGGTCGAGCGCCATTGGACTAGTGTAAAATCCGGCTGGGCGGCAATCCGGACAACGCGCCGTTCGTGCAACAGTACTTCGGCCACCGCGGTCGACCAGCGCAAATCATGGGTTAACACGACGCCAGCTTCGGTGACGGCGGTGTTAATCTCATTGATCGGCTGGACGCTGCGCTGCTGGTGACGTGTTTTGCCAAAGGAACCAGCGTTCCAGAGATCGTGGCCATCAACCTCGAGTCCAGCCCATAGGCCCTGGTGGTGTGGATGATCAGGCGGCGCTTCCTGCAAAACGAGCGCGCCGTTAGGGGTATAGAGCGGGAAGAGGTAGGCACGCAGGTCGTTACAATTGTAACCGGCCAGCAGGCGATCACCGGATTTGATCCAGCGGCGTGCATTGTAGTTGATGATTTCATAACTCATCAGGTTGCCTCAATTCTGACGACGTTGCCGGTACGCAGCGATTGCACCGCCGCGTCGATCCACTGGATGGTTTTCAGATTGACCTCAATTGAGGTGGGGGTTAATGCGCCGGTCGTCACGGCTGTGTAGAAGGCACCGTAGGGATCACGCTCTGCCGGCTCGGTGACATCAAGTGGTCCGATCTGGTCAATTACCTGCTCGCCGCGCAAAACCTGGATCGTACGGCGCTCCCACCCTTCGGCTTGTAGGAGCAGCGCAGCCTGTTCACATTCGACGCGGATCGCCCAATCGCTGCGTTGTGAATCAAAGGTCACCAGCAGATGAGCCTGGACGCCGTTGGCAAAGGTGGTCAGCAGATTGGTCACCGTATCGCTGTTGTATTGCGAATGGGGTGGACGCAGCCCGGTGGCATAGACGGTTTGCAGATCAGGATTATCGAGCAACGCCAGGATCGAGTTGAGCGAGTGGACGCCCTGCTCCCAGAGCGCCGGATATTCGCCCGTAAAGGCGCGCATCTCTGGCCGGTGGCGATGGTGCAGGTAGCTGACAAAGAACGGTTTACCGTAGGGCTCCTCACACAGCAACTGCTGGAGTTGACGTTCCAGGGGGTGATACTGATATTGGTTGCCGATCACTACCACCCGTTGCTGTTGACTGGCCAGGGTGGCCAACGCCTGTGCCTCGGCATAGCTATAGGTGAGCGGCTTTTCGATCCAGACATGTTTATTGGCCCGCAGCGCGGCTTCGGTCATCGCGGCGTGAAAGCGCGCGGGGGTGACAATCACCACGGCTTCCGCTTCGGCATGGGCGGCCAGCGCGGCGGTGAGATCATGGTAGGCCGGCAGCGCGGTTAAGCCATGGCGCTCCCCGGCCGCGGTTAAGAGGGTAGGGTTGGTGTCAACGAAGGCGACTGGTACAAAGCGACCATCCGGTTGCGCCAGAAAATCGTGCAGGATCTGGGCGCCCCGGTTACCAACCCCGATTTGAATAAAGCGAATGGGTGCGGTCGTGCTCATGGTCAACAGATCATCCCTTGTTTGGCGTCTGGGCCATGCGCAATCGGCTCGTCGCCAATCCAGCGTTCATCGACCGGCTCGGAGGCGAGTTGGTAGCGTGTGTCGCTGGTAATGCGGATGCGGTCGCTGTTATTGTCTAAGCTACAGTGGACGAGAAAGACCGAGAAGATCAGCACATCGCCCAACTGGTAATCGGTGGTGAGCCAGCGCCCACCCAGCCGTTTGCGCAGGGTCACCGGGTCGCGCGAGAGCCAGCCGCCGTTGGTGATGTTGCCCCCACCACCCATTTTCGTATAGCCTTCGCCCACCCGATTTTCGCAATACTTGTCCACATCCTTAGATCCATAGCCATTGACCAGCCGTTCGTTCTGATGTGAACGCTCCAAGACCATCAGCCCCCCCATCTGGCGCGGGACATCGCCATAGGGGGTCCACGCCGTGTAGAGCTGTTTGGTGCCGCGCCCCATATAGACAATGTCCATGTGTGGCGGCGTGGCATTGCCGGGTGCGACCGCACGAATCCAGGTGAAGTCAAAGTGACGGACTTCCCCGCCCAGCAGTTGGGTGAAGATGTCGATCATCGGCCCTTCATGGATCACCTTATTCACCAATTCGTTCTTGGCGGCCAGATCTGGTTTGAAGGCGATCCGGGTGGAGGGGGCCGCTTTGGCTTCGTTCAGATCATAGGTGCTGTCAAGGTGTCCTTCGGCGGCGAGCCTGTCTAACATTGACAGCCGCGCTGCCATCACGTCAGCGCGGTTAAGCACCCCGCGCAGATAGAGGTAACCTTCATCCGCCATGTGCTGACGTAAGGCTGCGGTATCGGCAAGTAATGGTGTACAATCGCGCAATTCACCCAGGGCCGTCGGCGCGCTGTCGAGCAGCTTTTTGGCCGAGGTGAGGGGCAAAGGAAGAGTTGCTGTGCTCATGATGTTTTCCTATCAAATGAAATTATTATCGCAGCAGGGTTAGAAACCCGCTGCTGACAGCAGCCCCTGCAGGGGCTATTTTTGCAATCGCTGCGGCGACTTCTCGCTGTTAGCGGCGGGTTTCAACCCGGTCTAATCGCGCAGCCAGCGATCAAGCCAGTCAAAGGCCACGGTGCCGTGCCAGACATGACCGCCATCAAAGTAATCGGTCGCCAGGTGACCGGGCGTACCCAACAGATCATAGGCCCTTTGGGTGATCGCCACCTGCTCTTCCACGTTGATAATGCCACGCGGGCCATTGAGCCCATCCTGGCGCGCCGCCTCGATCAACAAGGGTCGCGGCGCGATCAGGGCACCAACATCGCCGAGATCGGCCTGTTCCCACATGTGGGGAATATAGTTGCAGTCGCAGTTGTTGGAAAGGTGCAGCAGCGAATCGGCGACCCCATAATAGTAACCGCTGATCACGGTACAGGCAATCCGCTCATCGAGCGCGGCCAGCCATAAGTTCTGCAAGCCACCCCCCGAAAGCCCAATCGCGCCGAGCTTTTGCCCTTGTACCTCTGGCCTGGTCTGCATATAATCGAGCAAGACCATCAGATCCCAGGTCCACATGCCGGCGACGGTCAGGCCAAGGGGCAGCGCCATGTGGGCCAGTTGGTGACAAGACGAGTTGAGCAGCTGCCCTGCGCCCTGAGAAAAGGATTCGCGCCGCTCGCCAAAGCCACGCGCATCGGGACAGAAGACCACATAGCCACGGCGCACCGCTTGCACGCCATAATCATAGTTGTGCTGCTCAATCGTTTGGTCAACGCCGGGGTCAAGGCCACGGATGCCGGCCACCGCGTATTTGCCGCCGCTGGCATGCCCATGGGGAGCGAGCACGCCGGGTGCCGTGCCTGTAAGGCCATCCGGGATCAGCACATAGAGCGGCATGGTGACCCCTGGTTCAGTGTCGATCTCAACGCGTTGCCGTTGATAGCCATCACAGGCGACGGTTTCGGTGATGCGTGGATTGGGCGCGGTTGGGACCAGGCGGTGCAAGCCTTGTAATTCACTGATTTTGCTGCGCAGGGCCTGTCGCCAAATCTGCCATTCGCTCTGCGTGGTGGCCTGAAAGCGTAACCCCCCCCCCACGGTTTGAAAACGTTGGCGAAGGGATGCTTCGCTGGTGAAGAATGGTGTCATAGGGTTCCTTGTTTGGATGCGACCGGATGACAAGATGACCGGATGAAGAGGTGCATCTTGTCATCTTGTCATCTTGTCAATTGAATAGGCCAAAATGGGAGCAGCTTTATGATCACTTCCCCCCATAGTAAACCAGCCGGCCCGAGATGCGAAAGAGCACGGCGGTGAAGAGAATCACAATTAAAAAGAGCACCCAAGCTTGGGCAGAAGCATAACCAATCTTAAAAAACTGAAAGGCACTTTGGTAGAGATAGATCGACATCATCAGCGTCGAGTCTGCGGGCGAGCCGGTACCACCAGTCATGACATGGACCTCGGTGAAATATTGGAACGCGCCGATCAAGCCGGTGATCACGTTGAAGAAGATGACCGGGCTGATCATGGGCAGCGTGACCGAGCGAATTTTCTGGAGCAGGTTGGCGCCGTCGAGTTCAGCGGCTTCGAGCAGTTCGCGCGGCACATCTTGCAGCGCGGCCAGATAGATCACCACCGCCCCGCCGACACTCCACATCGCCATGATGATCAACGCTGGTTTCGACCATTGGGGACTGCCCATCCAGCCTGGGCCTTGAATCCCCACCTGATCCAACAGATAGTTGACCACACCGTTGATCGGGTCAAACATCCAAAGCCAGACAATTGAGGAGGCCACCACTGGTGTAATGCTGGGCAGAAAATAGATGGTGCGGAAAACTGAAAGCCCACGCACCTGTGCATTGAGCAACATGGCCAGCAGAATACCAACAATCGCGGCCAGGGGCACCGCCCCCAAGGCATAGTAGGTGGTGTTATAGAGCGAGGTCAGAAAGCGTGAGTCGCTGAAGAGATCGATGTAGTTGCTCAACCCAACCCACTTGGGGCGGTCGAGAATCGGATAAAAAGTAAAGCTGTAGTAGAGCGACGCAAAGAACGGGTAGACGCGAAAGGCCAGAAAACCGACGATCCAAGGGGAGATAAAGAGCAAGCCGTTCAGCAAGTTCTTGCGTTCGCGGCGGGTCAAGGAACGAAGCGTCAACATCACAGTTACCCCTTTAATCCCGTCAGTGCGATGCCCTCAATAAAGGTGCGTTGGGCAAAGAAGAAGAGAATAATAATCGGCAGCACGCTCATGCAGGTGGCGGCCATGATCCAGGCAAAGTTGGAAAAACCATAACTGGCACGCATGTTGGCAATCCCTAGCGAGATCGTATAGAGCGCCTTGTCGTTGAGGTAGATCAGCGGGCCAAAGTAATCATTCCAACTACCGATAAACTGGAAGAGCGCCACCGTGGCCAACGCCGGCCGCGCCAAGGGCAGAATGATCTGGGAGAAGATGCGGAATTCTGAGGCCCCATCGACGCGAGCGGCATCTGATAACTCTTCGGGCAGCGACATGAAAAACTGGCGCAGCAGGAAGACAAAGAAAGGATTGGCCAGAAAGGTCGGTACCACCAGCGGCAGATAGGAGTTGATCCAGTTCAACTCTTTAAAGATCAGGTAAAGCGGGATAAAGGTGACAAAACCGGGCAAAATCAAGGTGGCTAAGACCATGCTGAAAACCAGGTCGCGTCCCGGCCAGCGAATACGCGCAAAACCATAGGCCACGAGGGCATTCGAGAGCAGCGAGCCGATCACCGAGGGAATCGTCACCAACATCGTGTTGAGCAGAAAGCGGGGAAACTCGGCGCGGCGGAAAGCTTCCAGATAGTTGTCCCAGCGGATCGGATCGGGGATCCAGATGATCGGGTAGACGGCCAGTTCCTCGGGATTTTTGAGTGAGGTCGAGATCATCCACACCCAGGGCAAGAGAAAAAAGCCGGCGACAAAGATCAGCAGCAGATATTTGATGAGATTGACCGCCAGTCGCGTCGTATTCATGCTGGTCGCCCTGGCCGGTTGCCGTGTCGGCGGCGTGGCAAGTCGTTCTTGAGATACGGCCACAATAGTCTCCTCGGTACAATCGCGCAGGTGGGGGTGAATTTATTCACCCCCTGATATGCGGAAACCCGCTGATGGAGATTAAAAATTAAATTCGGCACAAAACCCCCTCCCAGCCTCTCCCGAGACAGGGGAGGAGCCTCGCCCCTCCCCTGTACTTGGGAGAGGCTGGGAGGGGGTGAGGTATACCGAAACAATTACTTAACTTCCATAAGCGGGTTGCAGGATGAACCTGTTTCAACGGGTTTCGGCGTACCAGCCGGGTGTTTCAACCCCGGCCGGTCATATCCGTTGTCAAGCCAACCCCGCAGGGTTTACTACCAAGCCATCCCCAGTTTGGGGGAAGCACCCAGAGGGTCCCCGGTGACTGTTCCCGCCCCAGCCTGGGGCGGGTTAGGGAGGGGTTAGTCGTTACCCGCAAGGTTAACTCTGGTTTTGCTCCAGCCAGGTATCCAGCTCTTTCTGGGCCTGCTCCTGCACCAGATTGAGCGCCGACTCGACATCCTTTTCGCCGAGCCAGACCTTCTGCGCTTCGGAACCGAGCAGCGACGCATAGGAATCACTGGTCGGGATCTTAGGCGGATAGAGATAGTAGTCAGAGTCAAAGAGATCAGTGAGGAAAACTTCTTGGTAGCCGGGGCATTTGCCCATTACCTCAGTCTGGAAGGTGGGATGCTCCTCCATTGAGCGGGAAACCGGTCCGTTCACACATTGCCAGGCGGTAAAGAGGCTTGTATAAACATCGCGATCGCCGATGGCACCGGTCAACGTGCTGATAATCTCCCAGGCCGCGCTGGGACTTTGTGAGCCAACCGGAATGATCCAGCCGTCGCCATAGGTGTACATGCCCTTGGTCTCCTGTCCAGCGGGGCTGGGTAGTGGCCAGACCGTATATTCAAAATCCTGCGGCGCAAAATTCTTAATGGTGTTAAAATGCCAGGGTCCGGTGACGTTGGTGGCGCGCAGCCCAGAGAGCCAGGGATCCAGCCCCGCCGAACGTTCGCCACGCCCTTGCAGCGATGCATTCCAATCCTGCATCTTCTGTACACCAATCTTCGCCCAGCGATCAGCGATCCACTGGACCGCGCGCATGTTGTTCTCGTCGTTAGCAGTCACCGTGGTGCCATCCTCCGCGAGATAGCGGCCCAGGAAACGCCCCATCACCATGGAGAGCCAGTTGAAATCGCCGCCCAACACGTCAATGTTGCCGTCGGCATCATAGGTGGTCAACTGCTCCCAGACCGCGTCCAACTCTTCCAGAGTCTGCGGCGGGGCGGCCGGGTCGACCCCCTTTTCCTCGCACATCTTGGTGTTGACAAAGATGCCCATACACTGATTCCACATGCTGGCATAGTAGAACTTGCCGTCATACATCCCCAGATCCCAGATGGCCGGATCCATCCAGCCCTTCAACGTCTCTACCTGCTCGGGGTTGCCGACATCATCAAGCGCCATCAACCCCTTCTGCGCCGCCAGCTGATAGGCAATGCTGGCACCAAAAACCACCGCGGTGGCCGGTGGGTTGCCGGCTGAAACCGCGGCCAATAACTTCTGCGTCATCGAATCGGGCACGACGACATGGGTGGCCACCACCTCGCTCTGTGAATCGTTATAGCCGGCGAGGATCTTCTCAATATTGGTGGCCGCATCTTCCGTCCAACCGGTCCAGACATCGATTTCGATGGGGCCGGCCGCAGCGGCATTACTGCCTTCTGCGGCGGCTTCACCACCACCAGGCGCGGCCGGTGGCAAACAAGCCGTGAGCGTCGCCAATCCAGCTGCGGCGGCACTCACGCGCAAAAAATCACGGCGACTCAAAGCACGAGATTGCATGCGTTCTTCCATACACAGACCTCCTTGACTAGCCTTTGTACAGTGCATATATCATTGAGCAAGCTTGGGAAAATAAGGGGATGAATACGCAATCCAGACGAACAAGGCGAAGTGTAGCATGCTTATCAACAGGCGTCAAACCGGCCAAAAATGGCATGTTTACCAATCAACCGCTCACACAAACCCCAACAGTGATTGGACCTGCAACAGCTGCGGATAGGTGATCGCGTCGGCGTGCACAAGCTCATTCCAGGTTGATGCGGCGCGCAGATCAAACCAGCCCACCTCGACGATGCCGTGGTGGGCGGCGCCGGGATCTTCCGGTTCATAGCCCGGCGCGGCGGTACCGGCGATCATGGCACACAAAAAAGTGCGGCGCAGACGATAGACTCCACCCGGCGTCGCCGGCTGCTCCATCAACAACCGTTCGACCTTGACTACCAGGCCGGTCTCCTCTTGCATCTCGCGACAGACACATTCTTCTTCGCTTTCCCCCGCTTCGCGCCCGCCGCCGGGAAAGAGCCAATAGCTTCTATCCGTTGCCTGATCGTGATGGCGGATCAATAATAGCTGGCCCTCATGCACAATCGCACCCTGGTAGCGGATGTCACGTTTGGCTGCCGGTTTGCTCATTTTTACCATGTTTCCTGAAAGTAAATTCTGGGTAAAATAAAGCTTTATCAATCCACGAAGGTACATGAAGCCACACGAAGCCGCTGGTATTTCTTCGTGTGGCTTCGTATACCTTCGTGGATCAAATCACGAGCTACACGATAACATGGAACAACCCGCCCGCTGCCGCGCCCACTCTGGCCGTTTGGCGGCAAAACTTTCCCGTTCGGGCTGTTCGGCATAGGGATGGCGCAAGAGATCCAACAACTCATTGACGAGCGCATAATCGCCGGTTTCGGCCTGGTCAATGGCCAGCTGGGCGAGATAGTTGCGCAGGACATACTTGGGGTTGACAGCGTTCATGCGCTCGGCCCGGGTTTGGTCGCTGTCGCCATCGCGTCGCAGCCGCGCCCCATAGTGATAGAGCCAACTGTAAAGGCTATTGAGATATGCAGCGTCCAGCGCGGCCAGATTATAATAGGCATCGCTGAGCAAGGTGAGCAGTTGCACTTGCGTCGCCGGGTTGGCCAGATCCTCATCAGACAATGTCGCCAGGGGTAAGGTCGCCAACTTGCGGTAGAAGATGGTCATATCAGTCTCGACCAGTTGCAGCAAGGTTAACAACTCGTTGAAGAGTTCAACATCAGTGGTGGCATCAAACGCGGCAAAACCCAACTTGGCGGCCATCATGGCATGATAAGTCGCTTGGTACGTTTCCGCATAACCTTTGAGCGCCGCTTCCAGCGGTGGCACTTCGCCAATCAAGGAATAGAGCGCGTTGGCCAGTTGGACGAGATTCCAGTGCGCAATACGTGGTTGATGGCCATAGCGGTAACGGCGGCCACCGGCGTCAGTCGTGTTCGGGGTCCAGTTGGGGTCGTAATTTTCGAGCCAGCCGTAGGGGCCATAGTCAATCGTCAGACCGAGGATCGACATGTTGTCGGTATTCATTACGCCATGCACAAAGCCAACGCGCATCCAATCGACAACCATGAGCGCGGTGCGGCGGCAAATCTCGGCAAACCATTCAGCATAGACAACGGGTGATGGCTCGCCTAGATGGGGGAAATCGGCGCGGATCGTGTAGTCAGCCAACTGGCGTAGCAGATCCACTTCGCCGCGTGCGGAAAAGATCTCAAAGTTGCCAAAACGCACGAAGGAAGGCGCAACGCGACAGACAATCGCGCCCGGTTCAGCCTTGGGATTGCCATCGTAAAACATATCGCGAATCACGCGATCACCGGTGACCAGCAGGCTGAGGGCACGCGTCGTGGGCACGCCCAGGTGGTGCATGGCCTCGCTGCAGAGAAATTCACGCACAGAGGAACGCAGGACGGCCAAACCATCAGCGTTACGCGAGTAAGGGGTGGGGCCGGCCCCCTTTAACTGCAAGGTCCAATGTTGGCCACGCCCGTTGATCACCTCGCCCAGGTTGATCGCGCGGCCATCGCCCAGTTGACCGGCCCAGTTGCCAAACTGGTGGCCACCATAACACATGGCATGGGGGTCCATCCCCGGCAATTGTTGATTGCCCGTAAAGATCTGGCCAAAGGCGTCGCTGGTGATGCTCTCTGGGGTAAGATCAAGCAGCGACGCTACTTCGCGTGAATAGGCGACCAGTTGGGGCTTGGCGACGGTTTTGGGACGCACGCGCGAAAAGCAAGATCCCGTGACCTGGCGCGGTTGGATGATGGTGGACGGATCGGCGGGGAGCTGTTGCGTAAAACGGTTACTAAAGGTCAGACGTTCTAAGGCGGTGGGTAAAGTTTGTTGTGCAATCATGTTCACTCCTGTTAGGTGTTAATGGCGGGTAGTATAACACAACAGGAGGATTTACGCTGGCCCGGCCTCAATCGCAATGACCCGCAGCGGGAAGGCATCCAGCCCTTTGACCGGCACCGGCAGGGCATAAACTTTGACGCGTGCCTGGCGCAATTGATCCAGGTTGGTGAGATTCTCGATCAGCGGAATATTCGCGCGAAAGAGCAGCAGGTGGTTGACATTGGCATGGGTGGTGTCATGGCTCAACTCGACGCCACCCGAATCAACCCCCATCAGTTTGATGCCCTGATCAACCAGCCATTGCAGCCCCGCCGTCGAGAAATATTGGGTCGGTCCCATGCGGCCAAAGACAATGTCACCCTGGTGAATGCCGCCGGCCTTTTCTGCTGCTGCTAGCACTTGTGCCAGCGTAACACCACCTTCAGCCTCGGCGTCACTCAAATCCAGGATCACCGCATCGCCCATCAACTGATCCAGCGTAATGGTAGAGAGATCATTACCCGCTTTGAGGCAGTGAAAGGGGGTCTCAATATGAGTGCCGACGTGGTTCATCAGTTCGACATCGGACATAACATACCATTCGCCGGCCGGGCGCACTTTGCCGGGAATTTCCTGTAGCGCGTTGTGGATGTTGACGACAAATTTGCGTTGGGCCTGCGCGTCGGTCGGTTCGATGACACGGGTGAGATCGATAATGCGGTCGGGCATGGTTGGTTCTCCTGGTAATGGATTGATGGGGGAGCGGATGGCTCAACGCGTGATTAATGCGTAAGTGTAGTTGAATGCTAGCCAAGCGAGTATGAGTTCATATCGCACTTGGGGCGTTCGAACATGCCCAGATTGTACCTGCTGGCGTTTGCCCCGTCAAAGCCGATTTTGGTGGTAACCATGCTGCCGCCTTGGTTATCCGGTGAAGGGTTCAAGATCTTTCGTATGACAATCGTGCCGTATAGGGTAGTAGCGGGGGTATAGACGCGGATTTAGGAAACGCGGATCCTCGATCCGCGTTTCCTAAATCCGCGTC
>JALHQH010000093.1 GCA_022842065.1 Caldilineaceae bacterium | reverse complement strand
GCATCCCTCCGATGCGCAGCCCAATTTCTTGCCGTGTACTGCGCATCCCCCGATGCGCAGCCCAATTTGTCACTACTACGACAACGTTAAATTATGTGCCTAGCTGGGAGTGACCAGCCGCTGGTCACTCCCAGCCGCTGGTCACTCCCAGCTAGGCACAGAGCGGACAACGACTAATTTAACGTTGTCGTACTACTTACATCCACCCCTGGTCCATTTCGATTAAACTTTCATCCCCCATTGCATAATTGTGGTAACTTGAATAAGGATATGCCTCCGGCACAGTGACCAATCCCGCACGCACTGGATTGCGATGAATGTAATTCAGTTTTTGGCGGACAAAAGTGTCGCTAAAAAGATTCATCTCCCAAAAGCTGTCTTGCCACACTTTATGGTGGGCGCGCTGCGTTTCCTGTCCTGCGGCGGCAAAGGTTGTCAGCAGTGATTGGTTTTGTTCCACGGTGGCCTGTCGGATGATCCGCGTGGCGGTGAACTTTTTAAAGTCACGCATAAAAGGTGTAATCTGCGCCGCGTCAAGTGGATAGAGCAGAAGATGCAAGTGATTAAGCATGATGACATAGCCGAGAAGTTTAACGCTGCACTGATGGCGATAGTAGTGCAACGCATCGAAGAGTGGAATGACATACGCGGGACGCGTGAAAAGGGGGTAAAAGTTGTAAATATTGGTGGTGATGTAATAGATATGACCAGTGACGCGATAGCGGGACATGGGTGTGGCTCCAATGGTGTGCTGATGACTGGTTTTGTCGGTAGGGTACGAGGATTGCTCAGCCACTGCAAGCGACAGATGACTGATTCTGGTTGCCAGGGCTACGCATTGGGGGATGCGCAGTACACGGCGCGAGCCGGGGGGTGGGTGAAAGCTGGAGGCGGGCAAATTGGGCTGGGCATCGGGGGATGCGCAGTACACGGCGCGAGCCGGGGGCTGGGTGAAAGCTGGAGGAGGGCAAATTGGGCTGCGCATCGGGGGATGCGCAGTACACAGCGCGAGCCGGGGGTGGGTGAAAGCTGGAGGCGGGCAAATTGGGCTGCGCATCGGGGGATGCGCAGTACACAGCGCGAGCCGGGGATGGGTGAAAGCTGGAGGCGGGCAAATCGGGCTGCGCATCGGGGGGATGCGCAGTACACGGCGCGAGCCGGGGGGTGGGTGAAAGCTGGAGGAGGGCAAATCGGGCTGCGCATCGGGGGCTGCGCAGTACACGGTTAACTGTAGGGGACGTGCAATATATTGACACGCGGCTGAGCCATTGGTGGCTTTCTGGCGGTTTGTCTGGAACAAGATTCAATGGCAAAATAGTATATCATTGCAAATCAACACCCAATGAGCACCCCGTAAAACGTGAGGCGTAAAACATGATGCATAAAACGTGATGCTCGGTTATCCTGCCACTTTCACGTCTTACGCTTTATTCATTATTCTTAATTCTCAATTCCCTTATAAATCAGAGGAGCAATTATGTTTGCAACACAGGTAATGGCGCCTGGTGAGATTCGTGTCATCGACATTCCTAAGCCCGCGCTTAAGCCAGGCCATGCCCTGGTGCGGACGAAACAAGTTTCACTCTGTGGCAGTGACTATCATGCTATTTACTATTCTAACCCTGGCGAATATCCGCTGCCACCAGGGATGAGTGGCCATGAGGTGGTTGGTATTGTTGAAGAAATCGATGCGTCCCACTCACCGGTTGCCGTGGGCGAATTAGCTTTGGCCTTGGTGCGCGGCAACCAGGGGATGGCCGAATACTCACTGGTGCCGGTGGATGATCTGTTGCCATTGGACAATAAGACGCCCAGTGCGCACTTGTTGCAGGCACAACAGTTGGGGACCATTATCTACGCCGCCAAACATCTGCCCACCAGTGTGATCGCCAAGGATGTCGCGGTGATCGGGCAGGGCTCGGCGGGGCTGTGGTGGAACTATATGATGCGGCGGTTGGGGGCGAAACGGGTTATCTCCATTGATCTACAGGGCCATCGATTGGCGATCTCCAAACATTATGGCGCAACCGACACGGTCCATAATGCAACGACCGATGCCGTTGCGGCTGTGCGCGACCTTACCGGTGGGGCGATGGTTGATGTGGTGATCGAAGCCGCTGGTGAGGCGTCGACGATTCCGCTGGCCGTCGAACTGGTCAAGCGCCACGGTGCGATTCTCTACTTTGGTGTGCCGCGGCTTGATACGGTGGAATATCCCTTTGCCATGTTCTTTCGTAAATGTTTGCTGACCCGCGCCATTGTCGGTGCGCTCTCTGATCAAAACCATGAGTGTACCCGGATGGCGCTTGATCTGATTGCACGCGGCGAGGCTGATGTCGGCCCGATGATCACCCACCATTTCCCTTTTGAG
Source organism: Caldilineaceae bacterium (assembly GCA_022842065.1). Next base: position 14,583 of record JALHQH010000093.1, on the reverse strand, counting down.
CAGGTGCTGGAGGCCTACGAGTTGCAGACGACGCGCGACGAAGGGGCGATTAAGATTGTGGTGGATATGTTTAAGTAGGATATTTTGAGGCGAGGTGTTCCCAGCCTAGTCGGGAACACCTCGCTGGCTTGAACTGCGATTGTGGGGCGAGGAGCGCATTTAGCTCGGTTTCGCTCAAGAGGGTATTATCGTCAGCTATCACATTACGTTACCGCAAGTCTTGGCCATCAGAACATAACTTTGAACATAGTTCAAGTACCATTTGAGGAGTATAGGCATGAACGAACAGCAGAACGGCGCGATTGATCTGCGCAGCGACACGGTTACCACTCCCACGGCTGCAATGCGTCAGGCCATGGCCACGGCGGCTGTCGGTGATGATGTTTATGGCGAGGATCCCACCGTCAACCAGTTGGAAGCAATGGTCGCGGAATTGCTCGGCAAAGAGGCGGCGGTTTTTGTCGCTAGTGGCACCATGGGCAATCTGACCTCGGTGCTGGCCCACTGTGGCCGTGGGGATGAGATGATTTTGGGCGATCGGTGTCACATCTTTCGTTCGGAACAAGGGGGCGCGGCGGCGTTAGGCGGCATTCATCCCATGGTGATTCCCAATCAGCCTGATGGTACCCTGGATTTGGCGCAGATTGAGGCTAATATCCGTGGTGATAATGAGCACTACCCGGTGACTAAGTTGATCTGTGTGGAGAATACGCACAATTTTTGTGGTGGGCGCGTGCTTTCGCTGGATTATATGGATGCCATCGGCGAGCTGGCCCATGCGCATGGCCTAAAACTACATGTGGATGGTGCCCGGCTGTGGAACGCAGCCGTGGCGCTGAATGTGGCCCCGGCGCGCCTGCTGCGCAATGCGGACAGTGTCACCGTCTGCCTGAGCAAAGGGCTGGCCGCACCGGTTGGCTCGGTCGTGGCGGGCGATGCCGCCTTTGTCAAACGGGCGCGAAGGATGCGCAAAGCCGTGGGTGGTGGCTTGCGCCAGGCTGGGGTGCTTGCCGCGGCCGGCATTGTCGCGATTACCGAAATGGTCGAGCGCCTGGCCGATGATCATGCCAATGCAAAACAGCTTGCGCAAGGCTTGCAGGCACTGGAAGGGATCGCGGTCAACCCAACTGAAGTCGAGACGAATCTCGTCTTTTTTGAGTTGACGCGCGATGATCTGACCCCGGCGCAATTGGTCACCGGTTTGGCCGAGCATGGTGTAAAACTTAGTGCCTCTGGCGGACGCCGCCTGCGCGCTGTCCTCAACTATCATGTCACAGCGGCTGACGTCGAACAAGTGTTGGCGGCATTTCAACAGGTCTTCACCGATGGCGTCGTCGAGAGCGGCCAAAAGGTGGTTGCCTACGGCTAAGCCGTCAAGGTAAGGTGCCCACGGGGGTGATGATCGATGGTGAGTTGCAATTGGCTAAGCCGTTCGATCACAACGGTGGCGTCCGCAAGTTCAGGCGCGGTGTGATTGGTCGTCACCCCAATTACTTGTGCTCCAGCGGCACGACCTGCCGCGATCCCGGCCACGGCATCTTCCACTACTACGCACCGTTCAGGGGCGATCCCCAGCCCCGCGGCCGCGAGCAGATAAGGGTCTGGATGTGGTTTGCCGTTGCGTACATCATCGCCGGTGATGAAGATGGGGGGAATCGGTAGATTGGCTCGGCGCAAGCGCGCCGTGGCAACCGAACGGGGGCCTGAGGTGGCGATGGCCCAAGCTTGGGGTGGTAGGGCTTCTAAAAGTGCCAAGGCCCCAGCGTGGGCAATCACCCCTTCGGTGTCATTGGTTTCGCCCTCTTGCAAATAGCGCGCCTCAATGGCTAAGTCAACATGGGGTGCCACCTCGCGCATAATATCAATCGCACGACGACCATGCCAAATTTGTTCAATTGCCGCCATCGCCACCCCATGACGCGCTGCCCACAGTTGCCATTGGCGTGTAATGGCTGCACTTGAATCAACGAGGACACCGTCCAGATCAAAGAGCACGGCATCACAGTACAAAACAAACATTTTATTTTCCTAGCGCTACTTGATGGCAAAGCTATAGGAGGATAGTGACCGCTGGCTTTACCCTGTTTGATTGGAATGGGTTGAGTATACCATAGCCACCACGCTTTCCAGATCTCGACCAAGAGTGCTTACGATAATCAGTACGATGGAACTATCATCCGCTTGCTCAACGTCTTGTCGGCAACGGGTGTAACAATTGTTTCATCTGCGCAGCTGTTAAATTATAGTAAGCTCGCTAGCTGGATATGTTACCCAATTGCTGTTATACTACAATTATCTCAAACCTTGAGTGAAATTACTTAAAAATCACTTGAAAATCTTTGTGCCCATTCATATGCGCTTGGTTTGGCAACGCTCATTCGTCACTTTGCTGACAGGAGTAAATGATCGTTTGCCTGACAACCGTAGTTTCGGTGCGGAACTTCATCTTATATGCTGCATAACAATTTAGCACGCTGGCAACTTTTCGCGCGACGGCTTTGGGTGATCTTGCGCCAACGCGAGGTCTTGCTGGCCTTATTGGCATTGGTTGCAATCAGTTTGATTTTCTGGATTGTCAGTGAACCGCTGACTTACCTACTGTCGCAGGGTGATGTGGCGCGGGCATGGGTGAAGAGCTTTGGCCTATGGGCACCTTTAGTCTATATCAGCATCTTCGCCTCACAAATTATCATTGCCCCTATGCCTGGACAATTTTTGGGGGTAATGGGTGGCTATATTTTTGGGGTCTTTTTTGGTGCCATTTATAGCATTACCGCCCTGACGATTGGGGCCGTGGTGACCATGTTGCTGGCGCGCCGATTGGGGCGACCAGCACTAGCGCGCTTTTTTGATGAAGAGCAGCTACGGGTATGGGAGCGCAAGCTTTATATGCGCTCTCCCGTCAACTGGGGCTTGCTCTTTGTCTTTCCTGTGCCGGACTTGGTCTTTTACTTGGCTGGGCTAAGCAGCGTGCCACTGGTCCGCCTGGTGCCTGCGGTGATTGTAGGCCGCAGTATCGGTCTGATTTTTGCCAGCATTGCCGGCGGCATGACCGCCTATTTACCACCAGAGTGGGTGCTGGTAAAATGGGCCTTTTTGTTGATGGTCGGGCTACTCTTATACCGCAATGAACGCAAACTGCGTTTATATCTGCTCCTGGGTGTGCGCGGATTAGAGCGAGCTATCGGCCGTTGGCAGCGCCAGTGGCGTACGATTGATCTGTCTAAACTGAGATTACGGCTGCTGCCCACACGGGCCAAGCCGGAATAACCGCGGGTAATACACTGATCGGTAAACCAACAGCACCTCCTTAACAGTGCACTAGTGCACTGTTAAGGAGGTGCTGTTGGTTTAAAAGCGGCGTTCGTCCCAGCGGGACGGTTGACCCTAGGCGGGAAATATCAAGATTTTCTTGGTCCTAGGGTCAACCGTCCCGCTGGGACGAAAAACCCCATCAAAACTTGCGTCACATTGCAGTAGGAAGGAAATAAAAGCGCCGTGCACATTCTAAATGTGCACGGCGCTTTATTTCCTAGCTTTATCGTTGTCGCTGGCTAGTGCTTGTTGCTGGGGCACTGAGCCTACATAAAAATTATTCGTCGCGTAGCCTTAGCTTTTGCCCTAAACTGAGTACTGAGGATTCGGTCAGCTTGTTAAGTGCCATCAACTCCTGCCAGTCCAAGTCATAACGTACGGCAATACTGATAATGGTGTCGCCCGGTGCGACGCTATGTTCTGCTGGTGCTGCTGCATCCGCAATGGGGCCACCCGTGTTGGCCGGCGGCGGACCTTTAACCACACCCGGAATGCGTAGTTCTTGGCCAACGCTGATGACGGAAAACTCACCTAACCCATTTTCAGCGGCTACCTCTTGCCACGCCAAGTTGTAAATCGTGGCGATCCCGACAATCGTGTCACCAGGTTGTACTGTATAGCGACGGACAAAGGTGCCGTCACTGTTCACTTTGGGCGCATCTGCTTCCCGGCTCGCAGCACTGACTGCGTTATCACCCTCTTCATCAACCCCTGGGATACGCAAAGTCTGCCCAATCTGGAGCAACGAAAATTCATTTAGACCATTTGCGCCGGCAATCATTGGCCATTCGATGCCATAGCGTAGGCCAATCGACAACAAAGTGTCGCCTGATTGTACAGTGTATTGCATGCCGCCCGTAGGAATTGGGGGCGCTTCTGGTGCCGGCGGCATCACCATCACCGAGTCGCCATTACCACCACCAGCAAAAACAGCCACAAAGATCATCTGGCCATTGCCCATATAACCACTAGCCCCAATGCCTAGTTCGTGCCAGTTGCCATTGAGAATGTTATTACGGTGTACCGTACTGTTCATCCACCATTGGATCGCTGTACTGGGGTCATTCACTGATACCCAGTTTTCGCTGGCCCAGGCATTACCATAGCCCGTCCGCTGGACGCGCTGCCGGACATTGCTGCCATCACTGCCGGTGTGGCTGTAATTGCCGTTGCCGACCATATCATCCACATGGACCTGCGCGGCATAGTTAAGCATCCCATTGATGGCAAGGGGTGGCAAACCAGCCTGCACACGCATCTGGTTGATGGCCATCGCTACGGTCTGGGCGGCTGGGTTAAGCTGGGAGAGTGCATCACCTTCGCTCTGCGCCTGAACGGGCATCGTGGAGAGCAGCGAGTGGAAAAGCATAAAAAGAAGGGTTGCGCTGAGCGCAAAGCGAATTTTGTTCATCGGGCGGAAGCATAGCAGAGAACAAAAAAAACAGCAAAACGGATCTACGGCTGTTAATTTACTTGCAGGTAAGGGTCGCGTTTGATCAAATTGGTCTAGTTGTTGCATATTTGCTATTATGATGCGAATCGCCTGTAGAGAGTGTTACATTTATATTGCAGTTGTTTTTTTGTTGGTAGATTAGGTAAATCGGTACATCGGTAATCTAGTACGCTGCGGCCTAAATAAACCCACAGTACGCTCGTGCCTAGCTGGTCCGTGACCAGCGCTGGTCACGGACCAGCTAGGCACGAGCGTACTCGACGCGTGCAAAGGCGCGCGATTGGCGTATTTACGCCGTCGTGGACTAGTTACTATCTACCTGTATACCTACCGATGTACCGATGTACCGATGTACCGATGTACCGATTTACCTACCTATCTACCGATCTACCTGTACCCAAATATCAAGAGCGAGAAGAAGGAGTCGGATTGTGACAATTACTGCACGTGGCGCGATTGCGCGTCAACCCGGTGCGCCGGTTAGTATTGAAGAGTTTACCATCGCCGATCCCGGTCCTCATGAAGTTTTGGTGCGGATCTTGGCCTCGGGGGTCTGTCACACAGACCTGGGGGTGAAGATGGGCGCGTATGGCAGTGAAGGCTATCCTTTTATTTTGGGCCATGAAGGGGCCGGGGTAATCGAAGCTGTGGGCGAAGGGGTCACTAACCACCAGATCGGGGATCATGTGATTCTGGCCTGGCGCGCACCCTGTGGCAAGTGCCGCTTCTGCCGGCGTGGTAAGCCCAACTTCTGCGCGGCTAGCCTGAACGCCGAAAAGCGCATGCATACCCACGATGGCTTGCTGCTTAATCAGGTGTTGGGGATTGGTACTTTTTGCACCCACACCTTGGTCCATGCTGATCAAGCGGTGCCCTATGATGCATCATTGCCGGCCCCGCAAATGTCGCTGATTGGCTGTGGTGTAATGACCGGGGTTGGTGCCGCGCTTTATGCGGCAGATGTGAAACCAGGCACAAGCGCAGCCGTCTTTGGCTGTGGCGGTGTTGGTGATAGTGTCATTCAGGGGGCACGACTGGGCGGTGCAACGACGATCATTGCCGTGGATATCGATCCCAAAAAGTTGGAGTGGGCCAAGCAGTTTGGCGCGACCCATACGGTCAACCCGCGAGAAGTTGATGCGGTGGCTGCGATCAAGGAGATCACAGGGGGCTTTGGGGCCAACTATACCTTTGAGGCGGTCGGCAAGGCCCAGACCTTGGAGCAGGCGCTCTGGTCGCGCGATCTGGCCGGTACTTGTGTCTTCATCGGCGTCCCTGGTCCTGGCCCCACCATCAACCTGGAGTTGCAGCGCTTCTTTGATCTGGGTGGTCACCTGTGCGTCTCTTGGTACGGCGATTGTCTGCCGTCGCGCGACTTCCCGCTGCTGGCCGATTGGTACCGCCTTGGCCAACTCAACCTTGATGATGTGGTGACCCGTACCATCGCCCTCGAAGAAGTAGATGAGGCCTTCGCGGCCATGGAGCGGGGCGAGACCCTGCGCTCAGTGATTGTCTTTTAGTTAATGACAATGTGTCATTAGGTTGGTTGAAATGGTTGGTTAGTTAGTTGCTTCGCATGCAGCTAACTAACTAACTAACCCATCCACTAACCAACCACCTATTTAACCAACCAACTAGCCATTCACCAGGAAAGCAGGCGGATGTGTTCGAGCTGATTAAGGAATTGACGGAATTGACCGGGCCGGTTGGCCAGGAAGGGCCGGTGCTCGATTATATTGAAACCCTCTGGCAATCGAACGGCGCCGCGGTCTCACGCACCAAAATCGGCAATGTGATCGCCCGCTGTGGCGGTGCAGGCCCCAAGCTGATCCTGGCTGCCCATGCCGATGAACTCTGTTATCTCGTGCGCGCAATTAGTCACGATGGTTTTCTATGGCTGGCCAATGGGCAGGGTTGGCAGCGCCAGGCCGGTAACCGCAACGCTTTTTACATGGGCGCACGCGTCAATGTTTTGGCGCGCTCTGGTCCGATTCCTGGTGTAATTGCCACTTCGACCGGGCACCTGGCTTCGTTTGCGCTGCCAGAACTACATGAGTTAACCTGGGATGATTTTTGGGTTGATACCGGCCTGAGCGCCGGCGAGTTGCGCGCACGCGGGGTAACCCCCGGCACTAGAGTGATCTGGGCGGCAGAAACGGTGCAACTGGGTAACCACATTATGGGTAAGGCCCTCGATGATCGAGTACCGCTGGCCGTGATCAGTGAAGTGTTGCGCCGGGTGCCACAGGACGAATTGCGCTGGCAGTTGACCCTGGCCTGTACAGTACAGGAAGAAATTGGGCTGATTGGTGCCGCCGCAGTGGCCGCACAGGAGCAATTTGATGCCGCGATTGCCGTGGAAATCGGTCTCGCCGGCGACATCCCCGGTGTGCCTGATCGCGCAATGCCGACCCGCTTAGGCGGTGGCCCACTCCTCGTTCACAAGGATTCGCTGGTTCATTATGATCACCGCCTGACTGCGCAGTTAGAGCAGGTTGCGCTGGAAAATCACATCCCCATTCAACATGCCGTCTTTGGCTCCTTTGGCAGTGACGGGGCCGCCTTTATGAAGGCGGATATCCCCGCGGCCTTGGTTGCCTTCCCTGGCCGTTACACCCATACTCCCTTCGAGATGGGGAATCTGACTGATATGGAAAATCTGGTTGCCTGGCTCTGCGCTTTTGTCCGGACGCCGCGTGATTGATGGTAAATCGGTAAATTAGTACATCGGTAAATCGGTAAATCAGTAAATCGGTAAGTGCAGACCGATGTACTGATTTACCGATTTACTAATCTACCAGTTTACTAATCTACCAGTTTACTTCCCCTGTGCATCCTGCGCGGTGAATCTTGGTCAAAGTCGATAACGTGTTCTTATTGACAGTCCTCTAATCGATATGCTACACTTTAGGCATACTCCCAAAAGGGTTGGCCCCCCCCTCCACAATATTTGTCACCTTTATGTTACAGCGGTCACTAGGGGTGAATGACCAAACACAATCGATAAGATCATCCAGGCCGTAATACCTTTGTGTCTTCAGATCTATAACCTCGATCTATGCCCTGCCGGTAGGTGTGGGTCTCAACCAGTGAACTAGAGGAGATATGCCAATGAGTGATTACGTGGCAATGCAAGCGGTGCCCCAGCGTACCATTTCACGTCGGCGCTTCCTACAGCTTTCAGCTCTGAGCGGTGCTGCCGCTGCTTTGGCGGCTTGTGCACCGGCGACTGTCCCGTCGAGTGGGGCATCCAGCGGTGAAACGACAGGTGGTGAAACCACCGCCAGCGCTCCCCAGCAAGGGGGAACGTTGCGCCTGATGGGTCATCAGGAAGTGGCGGGCCTGAGTCCCAACGACGTGGGGGCTAGTGTGCAGACCACCGTGATCTTCGCCATTCACAACCAATTGCTGTTGGGGGATGACAATCTGGTTTCACAGCCGGTCCTGGCGGAATCCTATGAAGTGGCAGAGGATGGGTTGACTTACACCTTCAATTTGCTCCAAGGTGTCCCCTTCCATGATGGGGTGGAATTGACTGCCAAAGATGTGCAGTACACCTATGATTTCTATCGGAACCCTGATAACGCTTCGACGATTGTTGATAGCTTTAAAGGGATCGATGCGATTGAAACCCCTGACGACTATACAGTCGTCGTCAAGATGGCGACCGTGAATGCGGCATCGTTAACTTCATGGGCTGAAGTCGCCATTGTGCAGTCCGCCTATCATGCCGAGGTGGGGGAAGATACCTATCGCAACGAACCGATTGGCACCGGTGCCTTCAAATTGAGTGAATTCAGCCCGGCGGAATATGTGTTGCTTGAAGCTTTTGAGGACCATTTCCGCGGCCGGCCCAATATTGATCTGATCCGCCAGGAAGTGGTGCCGGATGCCTCAGTGCGCACGATTGCCTTGGAGACCAACGAATCCGATTCGGCGCTGTGGCCGCTGCTGGTCGAAGACAGCCAACGCCTGGCCGAGGATCCCAATTTCACCGTCATCAAGACCTCAACCGGGGGTATTAAACACATCCCGCTGAATAACAAACTGCCCCAGCTGGCGGACAAACGGGTGCGCCAGGCGATGTTGCATGCGCTGGATCGTCAACGCATTATCGATGAGCTGTGGAACGGGGCTGCCACTATTGCGCATAGCCATCTTGCGCCTAAATTTACTTTCTACTCGCTGGATCAAGATCCCACGCTCAAGCAGTATGCCTTTGATGTTGATGCCGCCAAAGCGCTCTTGGAAGAAGCCGGTTGGACTGAGGGGGCCGATGGCATCCGTGAAAAGGATGGGGTCAAGCTCTCCTTTACCTGTACAACCATTACCGGTGACACCGCGCGGCGACCAATTGCAGAACTAGCCCAACAGATGTTTGGGGCGGTGGGGGTTGATATGCAATTGGCCGAAGCACCGGTTTCTGCCATTCTGGAAGGGCTGCCTAATGGCACGATTGATGCCTCGCTCTTTAACTGGACCTATGGCTCGGTCGATCCGGATTCCTCCGCCACGCTGCACTCCGCCGGCGGGCAGAACTGGAACTCCTTTGCGAATGACCGCGTTGATGAATTGATCGACCAGGCGCTGTTACTGGTTGATCCCGAAGCACGCAAGCCGCTCTATGCGGAAATTCAGCAGATTATCGCCGAAGAAGTACCGATGCTTGGCTTGCAGTGGGATGACTGGTATAACGTCTTCACTAGCCGAGTGAAAGGCTTGCCGGCGACCGCCAACGACGGTTTTAGCATCTACTTCAATGGGCTGCACAAGTGGTGGCTCGATCCGGTCGAAGTGTAAGGTTACCCCTCCTTGCCGTTTTTAGGTTGTGGTACGAATGAGTTAGGTGGTTAGTAGGTTAGTTGGTGGAGCTTGTCGAAACCAGCCTACTAACTACCTAGCCAACCAACCAACTCATAATCATCTCCACCCCAAGGCAGTAGCGACCAACACCCATATGCCTGACAATTTTCTTTCTTCATTTTTTAAAAAGGATGACAATTATGGCAGAGCAAACGATCAGACCGTTAAATCGACGACAATTTTTGCAATTGAGCGGTGGCCTCTCGGCCGCCGCCTTTATGGTTGCCTGTGCCCCAGCCGCGGCACCCACCGGCGGCGAGAGTAGTGCCCCGGCCGCAGAAGCACCAGCTGCGGCGGCGGATGGCTACACCGGCGGCACCATGGTTTGGGTCGGCCACCAGGAGGTTTCCGGCCTCAGCCCCAGCGACGCCGGTCCCACCGTGCATTGGGCGATGATCAGCAATATTCATAACGCCCTGATCCAACTGGATTACAATGGGGAACTGATTCCCGTGCTGGCAGAATCCTATGAAGTGGCGGAAGATGGGCTTACCTACACTTTTAATCTGCACCAGGGGGTCAAATTCCACGATGACAAAGAGTTAACCGCAGCAGATGTGAAATACACCTACGAATTTTATAGTGTTGCCGAAAATGGCTCCACCCTGGCCAACAATTTCCTCAACATGGGCGAAATTGAGACGCCGGATGATTACACGGTGGTCATTCATATGAATGATATCAATGCTGCCTTCCTGGCCAATGGCGCAACGACTTGGATTGTACAGGGCGAATATCATGCCGAAGTCGGCGAAGATGTCTATCGGACCCAACCGATTGGGACCGGCCAATTCAAGCTGGCCGAATGGGTGCCGGCCGAATATACCCTGTTGGAAGCCTTTCCCGATCATTTCCGTGGCCGGCCCAAGGTGGACTTCTTGCGCCAAAACACGGTGCCGGAACCCTCCGTCCGCTCGATTGCCCTGGAAACGGGCGAAGCCGATTCCGCCACCTGGCCCTTGCTCGTCGAAGATAGCCTGCGCCTGCGCGACGATGAAGGCTATCCGGTCTTCTCCTCGCTGGCCGGCTCGGTCAAACATTTCCCGCTCAACAACAAACATCCGATTCTCTCGGAAAAGTTGGTGCGCCAAGCCTTGATCACGGCGATTGACCGCCAACGCATTATTGATGAGTTGTGGAATGGCGCGGCCCAAATCGCCCACTCCAATCTTTCGCCCGCGAACGGCTTCTACTACAAGGCCGATGTGAAACAATATCCCTATGATCCCGAAGCCGCCAAAGCCTTGCTAGAGGAAGCCGGTTGGGTCGAGGGGGCGGACGGTATTCGCGAAAAAGATGGCAACAAGCTGACCTTTACCTGCAACACCATCACCGGTGACCAGGCGCGCCGTCCGATTGCTGAACTGGTTCAACAGTTCTTCAAGGAAGTTGGGGTGGACATGCAGTTGGCCGAAGCACCCGTTGCGGCGATCAACGAAGCGCTCAAAGCTGGTGACATGGATGCCTCGCTCTACAACTGGACCTTTGGCAGTGCCACCGAGCCCGATGCTTCGACTACCCTGCGTACCGGGGGGGGCAGCAATTTCACCAGCTTCTCCAATGCACGCGTCGACGAATTGCTGGATCTGGGGCTGAAAACAGTTGACCTGGAAGAGCGCCGCCAATACTACTACGAAATTCAGGACATTGTGGCCGAAGAGGTCCCTTTCCTCTTCCTCCAATGGGACCAGTGGCTTAGTGTCTGGCACCCACGAGTAACCGATCTGCCCGATCCGGCGACAACCACCCGTGGCGATACCCTCTATCCCTACGGCAATATCATGGGTGTCAACCAAAATGGCTAAGGATCTAGTTAACAATTAATGGAAAATAATTAGTTGTTAACGATTTTCAGTAGGGGCACGGCATGCCGTGCCCCTACTGAAAATACTTTTGGGCTCGTCAATCGACACAAGTCTGGTAACGATTTATGGTCAACTATATTGTTTCACGGCTGCTCCAGGGCATGGTCGTCATCTTCCTGATTAGCATCATTACCTTTGTGATTATGCGTTTAATGCCGGCCGATCCGGTGATGCTGCTGCTGGGCGAAGGCGAGATCCAGATGACCACGGAGCAGATGGATGCGATCAAGCGCAAGTGGGGACTGGATCGACCTTACTATGAGCAATACCTGGTCTGGGCCGGCAATTTGCTGCGCGGTGACTTTGGCGATTCGTTGATCCGGCGTGGGGTGCCGGTACGCGACATGATTATGGATGCGTTGCCTGTCTCCGGTTGGCTCAATCTCTATGCGTTGGTGGTCTCCTTGGGGCTGGCCATCCCTGCCGGCATCTTGGCCGGCGTCAGGCGCAATTCGACCTTTGATTATGCTCTCACCCTCGGCTCAACGGCCGGCGCGGCTTTGCCCAATTTCTGGTTTGCGCTCATGGGGATCATTCTCTTCGCGCTGGTGCTGCGCTGGGTGCCACCCTTTGGTTTGAAGAGCTGGCAAGGCTACATTTTGCCCGTTACCGTCCTCGCCGCCGAACAGATGGCTGTATTGGCGCGCGTCATGCGCGGTGCCACCATTGAGGTGATGACCCAGGATTATGTCCGCACCGCGACCGCCAAAGGGCTATCCCGTTATGTGGTGATTACGCGTCATGCTGTGCGCAATGCCTTGCTGCCAGTAGTGACCGTCATTGGTTTCCGCATTGCCTTCCTCTTTAGCGGTACCATTGTGATCGAAACGATCTTTGCTCTGCCTGGCCTTGGTCGGCTCTTTGTTGACTCGGTCTTTCGGGTTGATTATCAAGTGGTCCAGTCGATTGTTGTGCTTTTGGCCGCGCTGGTCGTCTTGTCCAATCTGGTGACCGATTTGGCTTATGCCCTGATTGACCCACGCATTCGCGTGGAGTAAGTAATTTCCTTGCGCGTTTACAGTTGGTGACGGGGCGCAATCTATCGTACCCCGTCACCGACTGTAAACGCTAACTTCTGCTTGATTTTTGGAGTCTTCTATGGCTGTCGCTCCTATGGAACAGACACCGCGCACCCTTGCGGTTGCTGCGCCCACGAAACGTCGATCAGAGTGGCTACAGTCCTGGCGGCGCTTCCGCTCCAATCGTGCCGCGATTGTGGGTCTCCTCATTATCAGTGCGATCTGTCTGGTTGCGATCTTTGCCGAATGGCTGATTCCCCATGATCCCACCTTTAGTTTCCCAGGGATGCGTGGCAAGGGTCCTACCTGGGATCATCCGCTGGGATTTGACCACATCGGCCGTGATCTCTTCAGCCGTATGATCTATGGTGCACGTATCGCATTGCTGGTCGGGTTGGTCGCCACTGCGGTCTCCGTCTTGATCGGCGTACTGGTGGGTGCTGTGGCCGGTTTCTTTGGTGGCTGGACCGATGCGATCCTCTCGCGGATTGTGGATACGCTGATGGCCTTTCCTTTGCTGGCGCTGCTAATCGTCTTATCGGCCGTGCTCGGGCCTAGCCTGTGGACGACGATCCTGGTGATTGGCGCGACGACCTGGGCCCGCTTTGCCCGGGTGGTGCGCGCGGACGTGATGAGCCTGAAGCAGACCGATTTTATTACCGCGGCGCGTTCAACAGGCGTCCGCAACGGTGGGATCATCTGGCGCCATATTGTACCCAATGTCTTGGGACCAGTGATTGTGCTAGCCTCGTTGGGGGTCGGTGGCATTATCATTTTGGAGTCAGCGCTCTCGTTTCTGGGCTTGGGCATTCAACCCCCAACCCCGTCTTGGGGTGGTACGCTTGCCGACGGGCGTGCGCTCATCCGCCAATTTCCTCACATTACGACCTTCCCCGGCATCCTGATCTTTATCACGGTGCTCGCTTTTAATCTTTTGGGTGATGGCATGCGTGATGCGCTCGATCCCAAACAGCGGGCTGATTAAACGGTTAAGTAGGATCTCCTTTATGAAAAATTTAGAAGTACAGTTGCAAGCTGCGATGGACGGTAGCGGGGCCGAGATGGGCGTCTCACTGATCCACATCGAATCCGGCGCGGAAATCAATCTCAACGCCGACGCTTCTTACCCGATGGCCAGTGTCCTGAAAATCCCCGTCCTCTGTGAGGCCTTTCATCAGATGGACGGTGGTGCGTTTACGCTGGCAGATCGCTGGCCACTAACTTACCCCGACAAAAATATCGGCAGTGGCATTCTCACTTATCTAGAGAATGGTCTCAACCCCACGGTGCGCGATCTGCTTACCCTGATGATCATCATCAGCGACAATACCGCGACTGATATGCTGATGCGGCGCTTGGGGGTGGCCAAGATCGATGGCTTGATGAAAACATTGGGCGTTGGCAATATCTACATGGCCTTTGACATTCGTGGCATCTTTGATGACATGTTTGGCCACGAAATGGCCGACCCCAACCGCTATATCGGTGATATTACCAAACAGCGCAGTGCGCCGCCGGCCAAACGGGATGGCAATGCTTACCGCCCCGGCCCTGATAACAATGCCGCCACGGCCCGCGATATGACCCGCCTCTGTGCAATGATCTATCGCGGCGAAGTGATCAGTCGCGCCGCCTCTGATGAGATGCTCTACATCCTGTTGCAACAGACCCTCAACCAGCGGCTGCCACGCTATCTGCCCTACGGGGTTCCCTTTGCCCACAAAACCGGCACCCTCTCCGGCATTCGTAATGACGCCGGCATTCTCTACGCCAATGAGCAAAATCATATTGCGATCACCGTTTTTAGTCGCTGGGATGCCGAAGCGGTTGGTAACGACAAGGTGGCCGAGTGGGCGCGCATGGAAGCAATTGATCACGCGTTTGGGCAGATCGGGCGGGCCGTGTATGATTATTATAGCGGCTAAACGTTTGTTTCTTGTATAAAGGATTTGTAACTATTCAGGGCAGGGGAACACGAACAAAAGTAGAAACGAACAAAACGACTAACGGAATAGGTGCAATGAGCAGCTAGTCAAAAAGGAGAGCTGGAGAAAAGGGGGAACCGAGA
>JALHQH010000092.1 GCA_022842065.1 Caldilineaceae bacterium | reverse complement strand
GGTCAGCGTGCGTCGCACTGACCAAAGAATCTAGCGGACTGGAAACAGTTGGCGGTCAGTGCGACGCACGCGATCCCGTTAGCCAGCAAAACGCCGGTTCTCAACTTGACTTCAGTATATCAGCGAAATGCTTGGCAAAACAGGTGTTCGATGGTATACTTTCACTACACTTGGCAATAGTAAGAGAAAGTAATATCTGCTATGGACACAATTCATTTACAGGAAGCTACGCTAGTTCGTGAAGTGCAATAGGTTGCCTCACACGAAGGCAAAGAGGCGGAAGCGATTGTTGAAGAAGCTGTACGCCAGCATTTGGCTCATTATCGACAGAAGCGTATTTTAGCAGAAACCGCAGCCTGGTATCGGCTGCCAACTGAATTATGGAATCAATATAAAGAGCAGTATGTGGCAGTCTATAACGGTGTCATCATCGATAGCGATGTAGACCGTATACAGCTCCATTTTCGTGTACGTGAACGCTATGAGCGTCAACCGATCTTGATCATTGCTGGCGGTGATCAATCTATGCCGGTTTATCGTGTTCGTTCTACACTAAACGCATAATTTAGCGATGTCTACACCCCATAGTCAAACAAAATTCCCACCCGCCGCAGTTTTAGAGATGCAACTCAGTGCACCAGGTGAGCCACCGAGTACCACGATGCTGACAGCCTTGATCGATACTGGTGCAGACTTTACAATTGTTCCGCACAATGGTTCCGCGCCAATGGCTGCTAGATATTCAGGCACCAGAAGCACGCTCCGCTTATGTACGGGGTATGTGGAGTAGCCGCCAGTTAGTCACCCTTTATTTGGTAGATATTCATCTTGCATATGGCACACTGCCTGGCATGGAAGTCATTGGTATTGACACCGAAGATGAGGAGCAGGAGGTGATCCTTGGTAGAAATGTTCTTAATTTACTGATACTACTTTTGGATGGGCCACAACAACAAACTACCATTTTGGAACGACGACCGCGACGTTTCTAAGGCTATTTAATCGTCAACCGCTAAACTATTGGGAAATTCAGCAAAAGCCGCTTATAATAGGCCATCGCTTATGATGAAGCGAGCAATGATAATCGGGTAATTTACAGAATCACACACTGTCCGCCAACCGACTGCAAAGAGGCCACCGGTTGGCAACGCCCCATTACCACCATTCTCTGGATTTACTAAAGCGGCCTGTCGCGAATGTTTTGCCACCGACAGGAATCGCTTGTTTTACCCTATATCAATACCATATCAAAACGGCTGAAGTGCCCCCCTTTACGCACAAACCTGCCCTACACCAGAGAGGATAGCCGAGATGAGTAGCTACACACTCGATGACAAGCAGCCCCATCCCTTTTGGGACAATACGCTTGCCCCGCGCCTGACGATCCAGCCTGGCGACACGGTCACCTTTGAGACACTCGAAGCCAGCGCCAACCAGATTACGCCGACCTCTGACCACGCCGCCATGGCGACGCTCAGCTTCGACCCGATCCACCCGTTGACTGGTCCTGTGGCGATTGCCGGGGCAGAACCGGGCGACGCGCTGGAGGTGGAAATCATCAGCATTGAGCACAAAGGCTGGGGTTGGAACGCGGTGATCCCCGGTTTTGGGCTGCTGCCGGCTGATTTTACCACTCCTTATTTGCACCACTACCAACTGACCGCCACTGACTGCATCTTTCGTGAGGATATTCTCATCCCCTATGAACCCTTTTGTGGCGTAATGGGCGTTGCCCCACGCGAAGCCGGGCGCTTGACCACCATTCCGCCGCGCGAAAATGGCGGCAATCTTGACATCCGTCATCTCACGCCCGGCACCAAGGCTTACTTTCCCGTGTTCGTGCCAGGGGCGAACTTCTCCTGTGGTGATTGTCACGCGGCGCAGGGGGATGGCGAGGTGAATGGCACGGGCATTGAAACCGCGATGTTTGTGACGCTGCGGTTTAACCTGGTCAAAAATGCGAATTTGCCCGAACTACGCTTTATCACGCCGCCAGGCCAGAAGTTGACCAGAGCGGATGTGGGCGGTTACTATGTCACCACCGCACATGGGCCGGATCTCTTCACCAATGCCCAAAACGCCATCCGCTACCAGATCGACTATATTGCCAAAACCTACCAGATGAGCAAAGAGCAGGCCTACTGTCTCTGTGGCGCAGCAGTCGATCTCAAGATCAGCGAAATTGTCGATGCGCCGAATTGGATTGTGTCGGCTTATCTGCCGTTAGCGATCTTTAAGTGATGAGCGGCTAAGACAATACACACAGCGCTGCTCACCACTAGTAGGGGCACGGCATGCCGTGCCCCTACTAGTGGGCGCTTGCGTAAGTCCTATAAAAATTATTTCAAATTCATCATAAAAGGAGCATCCGATATGCAAAAAAAGCGTTGGTCGCGTAGTTTCATCACCTTAAGCTTGCTCTTGGCCCTGGCAATGGTCGCAGCTTGTGGTGGCGGTGCGCCGGCCACGACCGAAGAGACAGCAGCGCCGGCCGCCGAAAGTGAAAGTGCGGCGGACACGGCCGCAGCAGGCGAGACAGTCGAATTTGTCGTCGGCCTCCAAGGTGACATCGTCGCCGTTGACCCGGCTTTTGCCTACGATTTCACCGCTAATCCCGTCGTCAACATGATCACCGAGCCGTTGCTGACGCTGGCCAATGGCGAAACCTTAGCGCCAGGGCTGGCCGAAAGCTGGGAGAATCCCGATCCGCTGACCTATAGCTACACCGTGCGCCAGGGAGTCACCTTCCAGGATGGCAGCCCAATGACGTTGGATGATGTGATCTTCAGCATGGAGCGCACCCGCAATCCAGAGACCGCCTCCTACCTTGGCTGGATGTACGCCAGTGTTGACACCATCGAGAAGGTCGGCGACTGGACCGTGAAGGTCACCCTGAAGCAGCCCGACGCGCTCTGGCAATATACTTTGGCCACCACCGCCGGCCACGTGATCAGCAAAGCCTACTACGAAGCGCACCAGGAGACCTTTGGCAAGCCGGAAGGTGGGCTGCTGGGCACCGGTCCCTTCAAGTTCGTCTCGTGGGAGACGGGTAACCAGGTCGTGCTCGAAAAGTATGATGGTTATTGGAACAAGGCCAACGGTGGCCCTTACTTGGATCGCATTGTCTACAAGATTCTGCCCGAAGCGACCACCCGTGTCGCTGGCATGGAGACGGGTGAACTCCATCTGCTGCTCGGTGGTGATGGCATTCCTGCCGACCAGATGCCGATTGTGATGGCAATGGAACATGTCGATGTCCAACTTAATGACGGCTATTATACCGATTTTATCGCCTTTAACACGCAACGTGCCCCCTTTGATAATGTGAAGGTACGCCAGGCCCTTAATTATGCAGTTGACAAAGAAGCCTTGCTCAACTCACTCTTTGCCGAAGGCACCGCGGAATTGGCCCGTGCGGTTGATGTGATGCCCCGCCTGTGGACCTTTGAGAAAGAGACCTGGGCGGCAGCCTATGAAACCCTGCCCACCTATGCCTACGATCTGGAAAAGGCCAAACAACTGCTGGAAGAGTCGGGGGTTGCTGATCAACTGAATGGCAAGGTGATCACCACCAACGAAAATCCGGTTGCCCTCGGTCTGGCCCTGGCGTTGCAGGAAGCAGCGCGCCAACTGGGTTATGAACTCGAAGTGCAAAAGGTGACCTTCCAAGAGGGGATTACGCTGGCCTTTGGCGGTGCGCGCGATTATGACATTCTCTCCAACGCCTGGGGTTCTGATTTCCCGGATCCCGCCGGCAATCTGCTACCGGTCTTCCACTCGCGCAATGTGGGTGATGGTGGCTCGAACTTTGGCAACTATGTCAACCCCACCGTTGACAAGCTACTCGACGATCAAAACGCCCTCACCAACAACGCCGAACGGACCAAGTTGATGATCGAAGCGCAAGCGATCATCGCCGAAGATTCAGTCTGGATCGTGCTCGAACATCCCAAACAGCCCTTAGCCATGAACAAAATGTTCAGCGGCTACTCGATCACCCCGCTCTGGTACTGGGATGCGTTTTTGAAAGACGTGAAAAAGAATTGACAAGGTGACAGGGTGAAGGGGTGACAGGGTGCCACGGTAATTGAGCCTGTCACCTTGTCACCCCTTCACCCTGTCACCCCTTCACCCCTTCACCCTGCCACCTTGTCAGGTACCAATGTCTACATACATCACCCGTCGCCTCTTGGCGCTGATCCCAATCTTACTCTTTACCTCCTTTGTCACCTTTGAATTGGTGCGGTTGACGCCAGGCGACCCGGCGCTAATCATGGTGGGGGGCCGGCGCACCACGCCGGAAACCTTGCAGGCAATCCGCACCAAGTATGCGCTCGACAAAGATCCGATCACCCAATACTTTTTGTGGGTAGGGAACGCATTGCAAGGTGACCTGGGCGAGAGCTTCCGGCTCAAGCAGCAGGTGGCGGATTTGATTCTGGCGCGCTTGCCCTTGACCTTGAAGCTGATCTTCCTAAGCACGACGTTTGCGTTGCTGATTGCCCTACCGTTGGGCGTCCTTTCTGCCCTTTATCAAAACAGCCCCATTGACTATATCGCCTCGCTCATTTGCCTGGTGGGTGTTTCCTCACCGGTCTTTTTTAGCGGGATCATCGGCATTCTGGTCTTTGCCTATGGCTTGGGCTGGTTGCCGGCCCTGGGCGCAGGGGAAGGCTTCTGGGATCAACTTTACCATCTCATTCTCCCGGCCGGTGTATTAGCCTTGAGCATGTTAGCGCTAACTGCCCGCATGACCCGTTCGGCGATGCTCGAAGTGCTCAAGAGCGAATATATTACGGTGGCGCGGGCCAAAGGGTTATCACTGCGCGCCGTTGTTTTCAGCCATGCGCTGCGCAACGCCATGATCCCGGTGTTGACGGTTGCCAGCCTGCAACTGGGCTTTCTCTTTGTCGGCACCGTGCTGGTGGAATATACCTTTGGCCTGGGCGGCTTGGGTAGCCTGATCACCGACGCCATCCAAAACCGTGACTACCCGCTGATCCAGGGCTGCGTGCTGGTGCTGGTGACGATCTATGTGCTGCTCAACCTGGTGACCGACTTGCTCTACGGCGTGGTCGATCCGCGCATTCGTTTTGAGTAACAGTACTTATCCACGAAGCGGGTGCCCATTGGGCGCGAAGAGACACGAAGAGCAACAAAAGCTTGTGTATTTATTCGTGTGCCTTCGCGCCCAATGGGCACCCGCTTCGTGGATCAATCTCTTCATAACCCTGACAGTTAACATTCATGCAACAAACACTCGCGACTCGCGTTATTAACCCTGAAATCAAAGAAACGCGCCGTTCGATTTGGCGTGCGCCCTTTTTTCGCAATCGGCTTGCCGTGCTGAGCGCGCTGATTTTGTTTGGGATCGCGCTGATGGCGGTGGCCGCACCGTTGGTCGCCACGGCGGATCCCTACACGCAGGATTTGCGTAATGGCTTGCAAGCCCCCAACAGTGAGCACTGGCTAGGCACCGACAAACAGGGACGCGATACCTGGAGCCGGATCGTCTACGGCGCGCGGCCAACCTTGGCCGGGGCACTCGTCGTGGTGCTCCTCTCCGAGTTAATCGGCGTGCCGCTTGGGTTGATCGCCGGCTACTTTGGCGGTAAGGTTGACAACATTATCATGCGCATTCTCGATATGTTGCTCGCCTTCCCCGCCCTGTTGCTAGCGATCCTGATTGTGGCGACCTTTGGACGTGGCTTAAGTTACACGGTGATGGCACTGGGGATTGTCTATATTCCAGCGATTGCGCGTGTGGTGCGTTCGGTGACCCTGGTACAACGGCATCAGCTTTACATCGAAGCAGCGCGCGCCACCGGGGTCGAAAATCGGGGCATTCTCTTTCGCCACCTGCTGCCGAATGTCATGTCACCGATCCTGGTCCACTCCTCCGTCGATCTCGCCTACGCCATCCTCGATATTGCTGCGCTCTCCTTTCTGGGCCTCGGCATTCAACCGCCCGAACCGGATTGGGGATCGATGCTGGCCGAAGGGCGCTCCTTTTTACTGCTCTCCCCCTATGTCTCGATCTTTGCGGGCTTGGCGATTATGATCACCGTCATCACCTTCAACCTGGTCGGCGACGGGCTACGGGCGCAGTTTGATCCAAAACAACGTGACCATTAGCCAATGACGAAGGGGTGACAAGGTGACAGGGTGAGAGCTGAAGTTCACCTTGTCACCTTGTCACCCCTTCAGTAACCAAGGAGACTTTCCATGTCTACACCTTACCCTGTCCGAGAAGGGACGATTTCTTTTCGCGGCTACGAAACTTGGTATCGCATTGTCGGCACGCAGGCGGACGCGGGCAAGTTACCGCTGCTTTGTCTGCATGGCGGGCCGGGCGTCCCCCATGAGTATCTTGCATCGCTCGAAGCGATGGCGGCCACCGGGCGGCAGGTGATCTTCTATGATCAACTGGGCTGCGGCAATTCCACCCATGTCGATGACCCAGCGCTGTGGACGGTTGAACTCTTTGTCGAAGAGGTTGATGTAGTGCGCCGCGCGTTGGGGTTGGATCAGCTCCATCTATTGGGCCAATCGTGGGGCGGCATGTTGACCATGCAATATATGCTCACCCAGCCGACCGGCGTGGCCAGCATCACCATCGCCAGTTCACCATCGAGTATGGCCTTGTGGCTGGCCGAGGCGAACCGGCTGCGCGGCGAGTTGCCCGCCGACGTGCAAGCGACCTTAACCAGCCATGAAGCCGCCGGCACCACCGACAGCAGCGAATATCTGGCCGCCATGCAAGTTTTCTACGACCGTTATGTCTGCCGCGTCGTGCCCAATCCACCCTATGTGCAGCGCGCCTTTGCCAAACTAGGCGAATGGCCCCAGGTCTACCATACCATGAACGGGCCAAGCGAATTCCATGTCGTCGGCGTAATCAAAGATTGGGATGTCACCGCACGGTTGGGCGAAATCAACGCGCCGGCGCTGATCACATCCGGGCGCTATGACGAAGCCACGCCGTTAATTGCGGAGACAGTCCAGCAGGGAATCAAAGGGTCCAAGTGGGTGGTTTTCGAGGAGAGCGCGCACTTGGCCCATGCCGAGGAGCCGGAGCGGTATATGGCCGTGTTGGCGGATTTTTTGGCGCGGGTGGAGGGTGGGAATTAGCGATGTGGCGCACAAGTGCTCCCCTTGTGCGCCACATTGACTTTGGCGCTATCTGTTTGCAATCAAGGGCAGATAAAGGTGATGATTAAGTGGAGGATCTATCACACCTGTTGATGAATTATCTAAGCTCAGGCCAAATTGCTGGATTCGGCGATTGTCCCAGGTTGCCGTTGTGGCGAGATTGCGATCAGCGACCGTGAAGGCAACTGGCTGGTCCATGTTGCCACACCCCACAACGATCACATAGACAATTTGGTCATCAATCAGCTGTGTACGCGACTGACCACAGAGCTGATTATTGACAGTGGCAGAGACGGGCAGATCTACGCTGGGGGTGAAAGTCGCCGTTGGTGTTATCACACCATAGAAGATGCTTGGCGGTGGTTGCAGGGCAGTACCTATAGTCGTATGATTAGCCGCGTCAACAATGCTCCAACGCATGGTTTCCGTCACATAGAGCCAGTAACTTTGATTAGGCTTTAGTTCGAGCAATGTGTTGACCCAAGCCGGCGCATTGACCCCGTAAGCGGTCCAAGGTTGGCTAGATTGGTTGACATCGTAATGGTAAATCACGGTGTAAAAATCTTCGAGGGCAGCCAGTGCCTGCGTCACTGGGAGTGAATAAGGAAGCGGGTAGCCGATTGGGTTTAGTTCTGCGCCCTTCAGTGAGAGTTGAAAGCCAGCCAAGAGATAGAGACCATCGCCCACTAAAGGTGACGAGACAATATTTTGTTCCAGGTTCTGCACCTGTTGCGGGCATGACACACAGGTCCATGTAGCCCCATCCCAATGGTAGACTGCGAGATGTTCTTCCGGTAAATAGGCTTGGCTCACATCGCGCCCGAGGTATTGGAAGGCGATACTTCCCCCCTGATAGTTGGTAATAGGTGTACTTGGCCGGACATAATAGGCGCGGCCCAGCGGAACAAGCCCCAGCGGGAGATCCGGCAATGTCGTCGCCAGTTGTAAAGCGATAAAGGTTGTTTTCGGCATCGTCAACGGCGGATAGAGTACTGCGCCGCCATCGCTGCTGCTCACTGGGCCATCGAAGCTGCGCAGGCGGCCAGGGCCATCGAAGCTACGCAGGCGGCCAGGGCCAGAACCAAGCGCATAGCCGGTAATAAAACGCTCACTGCCATCCACACTGGTTACTTCGACTAACGCTTCAACGGCGGGCCGATCAAGTGTGATCGGCTGTGGGCTGCCCGTTGCGAATGTGACTTGTTGAGGGGTTGCGCCATCCGGATAGATGGTAGCAATCACCTGGGGGCCAGCGCTACTGTCAACCCAAATGGTCAACGTGCGTGTGCTGGTCGGCGTCACCGCAATTGACGAAGCCCACAATGGTTTGAGAGGGAAGCTAGCCAGTTGACTGTTCGACAACCGGCTACAGGCGTACTGGTCACGCCCAAAGATGCAGAGCGTGTCCCCTTCATAGGCCCCGCGGGTTAACACTTCGTTACCGGTATACTTGCCCAGATCAAGCAAGTGTTGGCCAGGCCGTTGCAGATAAATACGGCCATTGAGCAGTTGCGGCTCAGCCGGGCCGATGGTAATCAACGGATTGACTAAGCGTTGGGCAGCGGTGGTAGGCAGAGCCATCACTTGGACGGTGGTAAAGACGAAAGGCATGTTGCCCGGCCCTGGGTTGACCGGTGGCGGGCTGTGTAGCGCTGGGTACACAAGGCGGATCAGTTCCCAATCGGGCAACTCAGCCAGGGTATGCGCACATTCATGCTGCCAGAGCAAGTAATCCCCATCACCATGCTGGCCATACCGAAATTCACTACCCTCATCCTCATAAGGATCGGTCATCGCCGTATGTTGACAGGTATCAACGGGGATTAGCAAGCCATTCTCTTCATCCAACCCCAGGTAGCTATCCTCCAAAAAGAGCAGGTAGTGTCCCAACTCGTGGGCCAACACGCGCGCCCAGTCATGAATGAAATTGGGATCACTATCACCGTAGCGCGTCCAATTCGGCCCAATCCGCACGATGCCACGCGTGGCCGTAATCGGCTCGGTCAGCCTGGGATCAGTCAGAATAGTCGGTGTAGTGACGATCCCGCCCCGGTTGGCACTAGGCCGCACCTGGTTAGAGGCTAAGAGTTGGATGTGGGCCTCGTCCCAATGGTCGCGCCCTTGGTAGATAGTGATTTTGCCCAAAGCGATCTGGCCATTACTCCAATCATAAAGCGCTTTGGAACTTTCGAGTAGATCACGGCGCAGGGTGCTGAGAAACGGGGTGTTATTGCCTTCTTCCCATTCCAGCGAAACGATGAGATCAAAGAGCAGCAGTGGATTATCAGCAGAGACGGTTAGCGTCTGCACACCGCCGGTGGTAACGACAAAACTATCGACGCCCGATTCAGTTGGTGTTCCACTCGTGTGATAAAGGGTGTAATACGCGGTTGCATGGATTGGCTTTAGCGCCAACAGTCGATCATTGCGCGCCAATTCACCGCGCCCCTGCAAATAGCCATCGTCCATGGTGCGAAAGGTCACCTGATCATTACCAATCGGATGACTCTGATCAGGCCGGTCAGCCGGCAGGCGATAGAGCAAGGCGTTGCTAACGGGTTGCCCAGCGGGATCAACGACCCGGATCTGGGTGCCGCGCACACGGAAAGGGAAAGTTTGTGTAGCAACCAATGGATACTGAAAAAAGCCTGGGGCAGAATTAGGGCGCGGCGTGTAATCCGGCAAGGCTTCAATACGAACCACCACATTGTCACTCTGACCAAAAAAGTTGCTAGCCAACAGATCCCAGCCAAAGGTGTGAGTGTTGGCGGCGGTCCTGGCAGGATAGGGGGCAGTTGTCAGATCGGTCGTCTGGGTTGTGGATGTTGCTTTCGCCTCCTGCCACGTGCTGCGCGGGCCAGAAAAACTACCATTGAGTGAGTAATAAGCGCGGACTTCGGCCACAGGTTCGCTGAGAGGATGAAAGAGCGAATAGGTTAAGGGAATTACCCGCCCCTGGCGGATGGCCGGTGTTGCATAGAAGTTCGCCGGCGCGAGTGCGGTTGAGAGCCGGTTGCTAAAGGTCTGCACCGGGTCGCTGGTCAGATGAATCGCGATGCTAGGGGGGTGAACAGTCGGACCGCTGCGGCCAAGATAAGCCGCGCGCTGATTCAGATAAATTTCGGTGTAGGATACATTGGTTACTTCATTATCTCGATTACCTACAGCTAAATCCAAATCACCATCACCGTCGATGTCTCCCCAAGCAACGCTACGGGTTGTGTTACTGGTATTGGAACTCCATGCAGCAACAGACGATAAGAATCCGCCTTCATTCAAATACACCTTAATCGGTTGGCCAAAATTCCCAATGGCCAAATCAAGATCGCCATCGCCATCTGCATCACCCCAGGCCACACTTCGTGCATTAAAACTATCGGCAGAGAACCAAGTCGCAACTGTCTGTAACTGACCGCGCACGTTCAAGAAAACTTTCGTTGGCTGGCCTGCGTTGCCAACAGCCAGATCTAAATAGCCATCGCCATTCATATCGCCCCAGGCCACACTTTGTGAATCATGCACGTCAGTAGAATACCAGGCCGCCACCCGATCTAGCACTCCTTGTTGATTCAAATAGAGCTTGCTGGGTGCGCCACTGTTGGCGGCAGCTAAATCTAGATCACCATCATTATCCACATCACCCCAGGCCACACTTGCAGTTCGATCACTATCGGCAGATGACCAGGTTTTACTATTTGTCAAAGAGCCATCTTCATAAATATACACCTTGTTAGGCCCTTGGAAATTGGCAGCGGCTAAATCGAGATCGCCATCACCATCTACATCACCCCAGGCCACACTCAACGTGCTATCCTGATCATCTGAGCTCCAAGCAGCGCGATCGTCTAATCCTTGACCGTTATTAAGGTAAAGTTCATTAACAGCTCCTTGACTCTGTGGGAAGCCACTATTGCCAATGGCGAGATCAAGATCGCCGTCACCATCGGCATCGCCCCACGCAACCCCATGGGTAAAGCGATCAGCGAGCGGTGCCCAGTTCGTATTAACGAGTTGCTGATTGCGATTGTGATACAACAGATTAGGCCGCTCTGGGCCATTACCAACCGCTAGATCAAGTGCGCCATCACTATCTACATCACCCCAAGCTAAGCTGTAGGTATCATCGGTCATTGGCGAACGCCAATCAATGGTCGGTCGCATGGTGCTGCCACGATTTCGGTAAATCGTATCTGGTCCCAGGCGACCGGCAGCGAGGTCGACATCACCATCACCATCCATGTCGCCCCAGGCAATTGCGCGCGTATTCTCCACATCGGGTGCTTCCCATGTAGGGGATATTTGTAGCGTGCCAGTAAGATTGCGATAGATGCGAATGGGTTGTATTTCCGCACCACTCAGAAAAGCGTTAGCAATCGTCAGATCCAGATAACCATTACCATCGACATCAGCCCAGGCAATATTAGATGTTCTATCGTTGACATTCGTACGCCAATGAAGAGTGTCAAACTCACGGTTGCCGAGATTGCGGTAAACTTTGCTTGGGCTATCAACATTGCCCACAGCCAAATCGAGTTGGCCATCGCCATCCATATCACCCCAAGCAACAGCACGTGTATTCCCTAATTCCCGATAACTCCAAGGAGGACCGCCAGACAACTCACCGTTTTGGTCGTTAAAAAAGATGGTGTTATTTGCAGAGGTGCCAAGGGCAAGATCAAGATACCCATCATTATTGGCATCACCCCAGGCCACACTCGTAAATGATCGCTGGCCAAAAATGCCTAAGGAGATATGAGGCGTTGGCGCCAAGATGTCACCCTGGTTTAGGAAAATCTTTACCGTACCACTAATGCCGGCGGCTAGATCAAGTTTACCATCGCCATTCACATCGCCCCAAGCAATACTGCGTATATAGTTGATGTCGACTGAGGTCCAGGGGGCGTCGGTTAGTGTACCGCCTAGATTGCGGTAAACGACCAAGCCACGGTTAAAGTCACCAACGGCCAAATCCAAATAGCCGTCACCATTCACATCACCCCAGGCAATACTTCGCGCCGAATGGAAGAGAGTTGAACGCCAAAACGGCACTTCTTCTACCACACCATCCTGATTTCGATACAAAAGCAATGGTTCATCATCATTACCTGTGACCAGATCAAGATCACCATCATTATCAACATCACCCCAGGCGATACTCCAGGTTTCATCATAGCCAGGCAGGAAGCGATCCGGCGTAATCGACCATTGTGCGGCTTGCTTTTGCGCTGGTGGTCGATGAATGGGAGATGCAAGGAGTGGTCTGTAGAAAGAGAGCCATAGCGCGAAACTGAGGCTTCCCACCAGTAAACTCATCAGCAGTAGAGGCGGCAGGAACTTGTGCGTGAAGTTAGAGCAATTTCGTGAGCACGAATGGTAGCGGGTAAACATCCATTTCTCCTTTTGTCATCTAGTTTTGTTGGTTACACATCAGTGACACTCTGTGGTATAGTACGTTGCCAATAGTAAGCGCCACTCAATCCGATAACTATGGAACAACAAATTTTCATCGAACTCGAAGCACAGTTAATCAGCCAGGAAGAAGCTGGTTTGGCGCGCTTTAGCAGCTACTTTCTGCAAGCACTTGCCGATCGACGCTTTACAGCATGTCGCGCCTTACTGTCCATCTTACAAGCCCAACCGGCTCAACGTGTACAACAGGCACATCAACACTATCAGGCCGTGCTGCTCTTTATGGCTGAGCGCCGTTTTGATGAAGCAGAGCGGCTATGGCGTGATTTACTGGCTCAGGAATTAGAACCGATCCAACGTGCGCGCACGTCATTGGCACTAGCAATTCAACTGGATGAGTTGGGCCAATGGCATGCTGCGGAAACCCTTTATCAGGCCGCCATCAAGGGATATCAGCTGGCTGACTATCCCTTGGGATTAGCACGGGTCTATAACAACCTAGGGATCATGTTTACCTTTCAGGTAGAACAAGGCTTTGCGTCCAGCCAATCGCTAGTACATGCTTTGCGGTATCATCAGACAGCTATCACCTTATTGGAAACACTTAACAATAAGACGACAAGCCAGGAGGAACTAACAAAGAACTGGCATGGCATTGCCCGTATCTATGCGTTACAAAGCGCATATACCCAAGCAACAGATGCCTTTAATGCACTCTTTGCCCACTGTCAACAAGCCGAAAGTGTTTATAACCGAGCCGTTGGCCTTGCCGATCTGGCGGCGCTAGTCCTACAACCACAAGGTCAATTAGAGGCAGCAGAGCAAGCGCTGGTAGAGGCCATTACCTTACTAAACCAGGAAGCGGATGAACTTCACTTGGCAGAAGCGTGGACCCGCTTAGGCAATCTCTTTGCACAGCGTAACGATCAGGCACAAGCACACGCTGCCTATGCTACTGCCATCAAACACACCGAATCCTTACGCAACCAGCTAACAGCGCCAACAACGCAGATTAACTATCGCGCCATTACTGATTTCATCTACAGTGCGCCACTGACCCTCTATTTAGCACAAAAGGACGGCGCAGCAGCATTGACAGCAGCCGAGCGGGCGCGTGCCCGCGTGTTGGCCGATCTGTTGGCAGGAGAGCAACCACTGCCCCGCCAGCCGTTACCGGACGCGCTGCTCTTACGGCGCGCAGCACTCCGCCAACAGTTAGAACAAAGTTATGTTACAGAACAGACGATGGAAGAAATAGCCATCAATGCCGTGACCGATTTGGAAGTCGCGTTAACGGCGCTGGATCGGCAGATTGAATTGCTGGACAGTGAACTAGCCGGCTTAGCGCAGGTCGCGGCGTTAACGGCCGCCCAAATTTGCGCGCTGTTACCCGAAGATGCCATCTTATTAGCCTATGTTAGTGATCAAGCTCATCATTTACATCTATTGGTTGCCACGCGCCAGGGTGTACAATGTCAACCACTTGACGCGCGCCTGACCACCCACTGGCTACAAGGTATATTGGCAGATTACGTCGAAGGCAAGCGACATGGGCTAGTACCAGACAACGAAGGCCGTTTAGGGCGGCTAACGATTTTCCCACAGCTTTACGATGCCCTACTTGCGCCCGTGTGGGAGCAGTTACAGCAAGCGAAAACGATCTATATCATTCCCACCGGGCCCCTTAATTATCTCCCGCTCGGCGCGCTGATGCCGCAGGGAGTTGAGGCACCGCCCTTGTTGGCCACCGGCCGCCGTGTCGTCTATGCACCCAGCGCGACTGTCCTCTTTCGCTATTGTTTAGGCCGAACCCCCTCCGCGCAGCGCGGGCTGTTGGCGATTGCGCCCACCGATGAAACTTTGCAGTTGACCCAAGGCGCAGCCGCAACCTTAGGGAACCAGCCGGCAAATACCAGCTTACAAGCGCAGGCGGCCAATCGGACGGCATTCTTGGCGCAAAGTGGCGGCTATCGCATCGTCTGCTTTTTAGGGCATGCGCTTTTCAATCCACAGCACCCTATGCTTTCCTATCTTAAGTTGAGCGATGGCCAGCTACAAGCCAGTGAAATCCTGCGCGAGCTGCGACTGAATGCCGATTTGGTTGTCTTGGCCGCCTGTGAAACGGGACGAAGCCAAATCTTGCGTGGAGACGAGATTCTGGGTCTTAGTCGTGCCCTGCTCTACGCCGGTACGCCGGCATTATTGGTCACAGCCTGGAAGGTGCATGAACTATCGACCCGCCTCTTCCTCGAATATTTTTTTGCTCACCTGCATGAAACAGAAGCAGCGCAGCAACGCTTTGATCCGGCCGGTGCGTTGGCTGCTGCCCAAAATTGGCTACGTAGCCTTACCTATGGTGAAGCCTATGCTTGGATCGGCAGGTGGGCGGATGTCGCAGCAACTGAGATTGAAGCGCAGTTAGAGCAGATTGGGCGCATGCAACAGCAGACCACACCGCACAAGCGCGAGCGTAAACTTTTTAGTCATCCTTTTTTTTGGGCACCATATCTGCTCATTGGTGAGCCGGCCCATTCAGCAGCCAGTAAGCCTAGTCGGGCAAAATAACGATCAGGCTCATGGCCTTAATTTGCGTCTGTGGTAATGCCGTAAAGAGCGCGCGACCCAGTTGATCCGTCGTCGCTTGCTGGGTTGTTCCATCCCAAAAGAGATAAAGATCGATCCCAGCATAATCACCAAAGCGATCCAGCAGGGTTAACATTACTTCGGCTTGATAGAGGTTAGGTTCGGCAGCCGTCCGATCCGGCAACACAACCAATGTCAGTTCAAAACTGGCCTCAGGCGGGGCGACTTGTAACGCGCCTTCAGCACGGGCTGCTGTTGGCTGGTCTTCGCTCATCAGACCTGTTGTCGCCAGTTGTCCGGCTGGGCCAAACTGTAGACCAGCCAACGAAAGTTGCACTTGGCGCCAACGTTCTGTACCGGCCTCTAGCCAGGCGCGACCGTGTTCGACTGTCCGCTCTAGCCAGTCCGGCGCAGGCGTAACCGGTGCCGCAGGTTGTTGTAGCCTGGGCAAAAGTGCTTGGATCTGCTTGATCGCGGCGGCATCAACCTGTGCCAAACTTTGCCGGCGTAACTCGTGTTGATAGGCAGCTTGACATTCTACTGAAGTTAAAATCTGAAACGCCACATCAGGATAGGTTTCTGCCGCCGCCTGCCGATTTAGCTCCAGGTACACATACGCGATTAGTGATTGGGAAAAGTGCGCCCAATCAAATTCTTCCTCAGCCGCAGCCATTTCTGGCGTTCCCGCTTCGCTTGTCATGTTCCATTCCTCACAATTCCCCATTGAATAGTTCACTCATTATTTACCTATATACCCAACCATCAGCTTTACATTAAATTTCTGGCCACGCTTAAATTTTCGTTCGCACCGCCTCGAACATAAATCGGGTTCAGCGCTAATAGTTAACCGCACTTAGGATTGAGAAAAGGTGGCCGAACGCCGGGTCGATGGCAACGAGCGCGTGATACCCATGATTGCGATGAGCGCGGACGCTGTTATCAGTCATACCTAATTCGGCCGCGATTTGGCGGTCCGTCAGATATTTTTCTGGTAGGGGATACCAGGCGGGGGCAGGTATTTCAGTCAGCTTTAGTGCCGACCAAAATTGTGGGCGACCAGCCAATGTATAAGCAGCGACCTGGCGCCGTTTACGCGGCAACGTTTCAATGGCTGCCAAGAGGCGCGTTAACTGCTGTTGCAATTGGGTTTGCAGCCTTTGCATTTCCGCGGCGCTATATACTTCGCCCAAATCCGCCTCAGCGAAGACAGGCTCAATCCCCAGTGCCAGCAGTTCTTCCAGCGAACCAACCTTCTCCGACTCTTTGGTCCACTTTTGCAATGCACGGCGGAACTCGTTCTGCAAAATTCGAAAGATATAATGCAAAAATGGTTTACGGAAAGTGTAGAGGGCACCAGGTTGTTGTAAGCGCTGGCGGGTATAAGGGAGGATCGCGGGCAGCCCATCAAGCAGTTCACCCGCCGGCATCGACTGGATGAGGTTGAAGACTTTAACACAACACTGCGCAAGCGCTTCATCCTGTGTGCCCTGATCCAATTGATAGTCAAATTGTTTGGGGAGCTGGCGTTGTAGGCACTGTAATTGCGTCCAAAACGCGCTCCACTCGACCGGATCTTGTTGTTTAAGGCCACTCACCACTTCACCGGAAAGCCCATCAAGCTGTGCCGCTACCGCCTGTGCTCCGGCCAAGAAAGCGCTCTCGTCTTGCCATCCTATCACCAGATCGTCAGCATATTGCGTGTCACCCTTAAGTTGTTTGGTGTGACGCGGGCGATTTGCAGCTGTCGTAAAGAAGAAGAGCTGATTTTCGGTGACCCGATAACCATGAGTACGTTGGGTAGGATAAGTGTTGGCAACCGTTTGGCAAAGCGCGCCAAAAACGTCAAGGGGGACTACTGGCGTAGACATAGTGCGGCCTCATTTCGGTAACATCTCTTAGCTGGCAGGTATGCGTATTGGGATAGGGTAGTCAGGATTTTGACACAAAATTTAATGTGCTAAATGTCCTACTGTATTCTCTTTAGAAGAGCATAATATACTACGCTACAGTTCTCAAAGCAACCATGCTTTATTTGTGCTAAGTGTACCAGCAGAGATTTCACATAGCAATTAAAACTTGCTGTAGCTGACATCAACGTTACCAAGTAGTTCGTTTTCTTAATGTCACCGCCCCCTTCACCCTGGGCACCGTTCACGTTACGCCTAAAGTGAGCGCGGTTTGCAAACCGTAGGTCTTTCCAGTCGCAGCGTAAAGAAAAGCGATGGTTTTCAAGCCAAGCGCACGATAAACATTGGCATAGATGAAATAGGAGATCCTTGATGACTGAGAGCAAACTTAACAATCAAGCACTTTTTATCGACTTTGAAAATTTTGGGGATAGACCATCCTTTGATGCAAAACAGTTGATCAACGGGCTTAAAAGCCGGGGACGCTTGGTTGTCAAAAGGGCCTATGCCGACTGGGGTAGATACGCAAGCTATAAACATGCCTTAATGGCGAGTGGGGTTGAGTTAATCGAAATGCCAAGCCACAAAGACAAAGGTAAAAACTCAGCAGATATTAAACTCACGGTTGATGCGCTGGAAACAGCAATCACAAAACCTTACATCGACACGATGGTGATTCTCTCTGGCGACAGCGACTACATGCCATTAATCGCCAAGTTACACGAATATAACAAATATGTCATTGTCATCAATACCTTCGCCAAAATGAGGCAGAAAAGGAGCTTTCGAGTAAGATAGGTTTTCAACTCTCACATTGGAAATCTAGCAAACAGGAAAGCTCCAGATGGATATTATCACGCTACTGA
>JALHQH010000091.1 GCA_022842065.1 Caldilineaceae bacterium | reverse complement strand
GCTAACGGGATCGCGTGCGTCGCACTGACCGCCAACTGTTTCCAGTCCGCTAGATTCTTTGGTCAGTGCGACGCACGCTGACCGAAACTAGGGGTCTCATTCTGATTTGAGTATAGCGGGGGGTTTCCAACCCCACCTATCGATCAAGTAGAGGAAAAATACCCATGAGCCAAGCTGAACTCACCGTCGCCGCACCAAGGCGACTTTCGTGGCTCGATATCCAAGAAATTTTGTTACGTGGGCGGGCGTTTATTGCGCTGATCGTCCTGGTGATTGTCTTTGCTTCGCTCACCCCCACCTTTCTGACCCCGGCCAACATCGTCATTATGGCGAAACATGTGGCGATTAACGCGATCCTGGGCATTGGCATGACCTATGTGATTCTCACCGGTGGGATTGATCTCTCGGTCGGCTCGATTGTCGGGCTGGCGGCGATGATTGCGGGTGGCCTGCTCAACGAGGGGCTGGTGCTGCCCATGTTTGGCGTCATCGTCTACTTCCACGTTTGGATGGTCATTCTGATCGGCTTGCTGGTCGGGTTGACCATGGGTGCGATCAATGGGCTGATCATTACCCGTTTCAACGTGGCCCCCTTTATTGCAACGCTGGGCATGTTATATGCTGCGCGCGGCTTAGCACTTTTGCGCTCGAATGGCAATACCTTTCCCAACCTGGTTGGTCGCCCCGAATTGAACAATACCGGTTTCCCCCTGCTGGGTACCGGCGAATTTCTAGGCATCAACTACTCGATCTGGCTAATGATGATCTTTGCGCTGGTCGCCGCCTTTATTGCGGCGAAGACCCCTTTTGGCCGCCAAGTCTATGCGATTGGCGGCAATGAGCGCGCCGCCGAACTTTCTGGAGTGCGGGTCAAACGCGTAAAAACCGTGGTCTACATGATCTCGGGCGTCTGTGCCGCGATGGTTGGCCTGATCATTGCTTCCCAGTTGGTCGCAGCACATCCGGCGACGGGCACCTTCTTTGAGCTCAATGCGATTGCTGCGGTGGTACTCGGTGGCACATCGCTTTCGGGCGGGCGCGGCAGCATTGGCGGCACCATCATCGGCGCCTTTGTGATCGGGGTGTTGGGCGACGGGCTGATCGGGCTAGGCGTCTCTTCCTTCTGGCAGCAGGTGATTAAAGGCACGGTGATTGTGCTGGCCGTGATCATCGATCAGCTCCAGGTGCGCATGCAGGAACGGGCTGCCTTACAACGCCAACAGCAGCTCGGCTAAAGAAGGTTACGCTTGGATCATCGATTTTGTCATAACAGACTAGGTGATCCGATTATCTATATTCATTAGGCCAGCATAGCTGCTCTAAGGGGATCGTCAGATCCCCGCCCGGATCTGACGATCCAACCGGAGCGATTGCGGTCTACTGACATTCATTTGATTGAGGAGAATCATATGCAGTCGAAGAAATGGTTAAACCTGATCAGCTTACTGGTCGTTCTCGCCATGTTACTGGCCGCGTGTGGCGCACCGGCGGCAGCACCAGCCGCAGCACCCGCCGAAGAGCCCGCCGCGACCGAAGCTCCCGCAGAAGAGCCCGCCGCGGAAGAACCCGCCGCCAGTGAGGATGCCGCCGCAGGTGGGGAGAACCTGATCGTAGTCATCACCCCCTCCCATGACAACCCCTTCTTTGGGGCCATGGCCGACATTGCCGTAGCCAAGGCCGAAGAGTTGGGCTATGCCACCCTGTCGTTGGTCCATGATGATGATGCCAACAAGCAGGATGAACTCTTTGACACCGCGATTGCCCAGGGTGCTAAGGCGATCATCCTCGACAATGCCGGGGCCGATGCCAGCATTGCCGCCGTGCAAAAGGCCAAAGATGCCGGTATTCCCGTCTTCCTCGTTGACCGTGAGATTACCCAGGAAGGGATCGCCACGGCGCAGATCGTCTCCAACAATTACCAAGGTGCCACCCTGGCCGGCGAGTACTTTGTCGAGCAAATGGGGGAAGCCGGCCAATATGTCGAGCTGACCGGCAAGGATTCCGACACCAATGCCCACGTCCGTTCCCAGGGCTACCATGATGTGATCGACGAATACCCGGACCTGGAAATGGTCGCCCAACAGACCGCCAACTGGAGCCAGACCGAGGGCTTCGAAGTGATGGAAACCATCTTGCAGGCCAACCCAGACATTAAGGGGGTCATCGCCGGCAACGATACGATGGCGCTTGGTGCCCAGGCCGCCCTGATCGCCGCCGGCCGTGACGACGTGATCGTGGTTGGTTTCGACGGCAGCGACGATGCGATTGCCTCGATCGTCGCCGGTGAACTCGATGCCACCGCCCTGCAACCCGTGGCCGAAATGGCCAATCAAGCCGTGATCCAAGCCGATGCCTACATCAAGAATGGCTCGACCGATCTGCCCGAAAAACAATCGATCGACATGGTGCTCTTGACCCCCGAGAACGCCGGCAACTACGAGCGCTTCGCCCCGAAGGCGCAGTAGGTGGGTAGGTAGAGTGGTAAATCAGTAAATCGGTAAATCGGTAGACAAGTTAGCACCTACCGATCTACCGATCTACCGTTCTACTGATTTACCGATTTACTGATTTATCGATTTACCTCTTCCCCAATAGGAGCCTGCACGATGAAAAAAACCACGCTAGGCGTGATTGTTGCCAACCGCGCCTTTTTTCCCGATAAATTTGTCGTCGAAGGACGTCAAGAAATTTTAGATCTGCTGGCGCGCTGGGGCATTGATGCCATCGTGCCGGATGAAAGCATGACCAAATTGGGCGCGGTGGAAAGCTGGACGGATGCGCAGAAGTGTGGCGATCTCTTCCGCGCCAACCGCGATAAAATTGATGGCGTACTCGTGACGTTGCCCAATTTTGGCGATGAAAAAGGGGTTGCCGATGCCTTGCGCATTGCCGACCTCAATGTCCCCGTCCTGGTGCACGCCTATCCTGATGATATCAACGACCTCTCGACCTCGAATCGCCGCGACGCGTTCTGTGGCAAGATTTCGGTCTGCAACGACCTTTATCAATACAGCATCCCCTATACCATCACGCAGAGCCACACGGTCGATCCGCAGTCCGCAGAGTTTAAAGACGAGCTGCGCAAATTTGTCGGCCTCTGCCAGACGGTCAAAGGGCTGAAGCGGGCGCGACTTGGTGCAGTTGGTGCGCGGCCAGATGCCTTCAAGACCGTGCGCTACAGCGAAAAATTGCTCGAAGCATCGGGCATTAATGTCTCGACGTTGGATCTTTCGGAAGTCTTTGGCGCGGCGCAGAAGTTGGGCGATGATCACGCCCGCGTGCGCGCCAAATTGGAAGAAATTCATGCCTACGCCAATACGGCAAAAGCGCCGCCGGCCACCCTAGTACTGATGGCCAAGCTGGGAATTGTCCTCGGCGACTGGATGGCAGAGTACGACATTGACGCCACTGCGATCCAGTGCTGGTCCTCACTCCAACAGAACTATGGTGTCAACGTCTGCACGATCATGAGCATGATGAGTGAAAAATTGATGCCGAGCGCCTGTGAAGTTGATATCGCGGGCGTCGCTTCGATGTACGCGCTGCAACTGGCCTCGGACAAACCGAGCGCCCTCGTCGACTGGAACAATAGCTATGCGAACGAACCCGACAAGTGTGTCTATTTCCACTGCGGCAACTGGGCCAAGAGTTTTGTCAGTAGCGAGATTCAGATTGTCGCCGCCGAAGTATTGGGCAGCACATTGGGCCTGGACAACACCTGGGGCGCGCTCGATGGCCGTTCCGCCGCCAGTCCACTCACCTATGCACGCATCGACACCGACGACCGCAACGGGCGGATCAACACCTACGTCGGCGAAGGCCGCATCACCGACGATTATCTGTCGCAGATGTCGGGGACGCGCGCCGTGGTTGAGGTGCCACAATTGCAAAAGCTCATGCGCTACATCTGCAAAAATGGCTTTGCCCACCACGCTGCGATGAGCCAATCAAATGTGGCGAGTGTCTTGGCCGAAGCCTTTGAGAATTACCTGGGGTGGGATGTCTATCACCATGAGGGATAACACAAAACAATCATGAACACGCCTTTACAGACCCCAACCTTACAAACCGCGCGCCTGCGTTTGCGGCCTTTTACCGAAGCCGACACCGACGCCATCTACGCGCTGGGGAGCAACGCAGCCGTACTGCGTTACTGGGACGCACCACCGTGGAGCAATCGGGCACAGGCAGAGCGCTTCATTGCCAATTGCGAAAAGATGGCGCTGGAAGGCTTTGGCGTGCGGCTGGCCATCGAACTTAGCGCCGATCAGTCGTTCATCGGCTGGTGTGCTTTTCAGAAATGGGAGCCAGAGTACCGCAGCGCAATGATTGGCTACTGCTTCGCTGAGGCGGCATGGGGTCAGGGCTTTGCCACCGAAGCTGCCGGCGCGCTGTTGCAGTGGGCGTTCGACACGCTTGATCTCAACCGTGTGGAATCTGGCGCAGACACGCGCAACCGAGCATCCGAGCGCGTGCTGGAAAAACTCGGCTTTGTACGCGAAGGCACGCGACGCGAATCTTGCATCGTCAATGGCGAGATCTCCGATGACTCAATCTATGGGCTGCTTCGGCGCGAGTGGCAACCGATTGGTTCAAAGCCAACGGTCGCATAGAGACTTTGGCAAGCAAAACAGACAGACCGATTGAGGCAAAAGGCGTAACCAACCAATGGAAATCTATCTTTGGCAACAAGTTGAGCTGGCTTTGACGGCGGTAACGGACGTCCCCAATCCCTACACCGATTGTGAGGCCTGGGTGGATTTCACCCACGAAGGCGGACAAACCCTGCGTCGCCCGGCCTTTTGGGACGGTGGGCAGAGTTGGAAGGTCCGCTTTGCTGCGCCACAGCCAGGGCGCTGGACTTGGCGCGCCTTTAGCAACCCGCACGATGCGGGCCTAGATGGTCAACAGGGTGAATTGGTCTGCGAAGCCGATTCGACAGTCAGCCATCGCTTCTATCGCCACGGCTTCTGGCGCATGTCCCCAGGGAAACGGAGCCTCATCCATGCCGATGGCTACTCGGCCATTCTAGTCGGTGATACGGCTTGGGCGCTGCCCTGGCGCGCAACCGAGGAACAAGTACAAATCTATGCCCAAGATCGTTACGGCAAAGGCTTCAATGCCGCACTGTTAATGAGCATCCAGCCCGATATGGATGCGCGGGGCCCGCGTGACCGCACGCAGGACGAAGGCTTTGACGTAGGCTTTGAGGATCTGCCAAACGGACACATCAATCAACTCAACCCGGCTTACTTCCAAACGCTGGATCGGATCGTCGAGATTTTAGTGGCGCATGAGATTGTGCCGGTTTGGCAGCCAGTCTTCTTTGGTTTTGGCTGGAAAGGGTTACGCGTGGCCGGCCCCGTACTGCCGCCCCCAGAATATGCCCGTTACTGTCGCTATCTGGTCGCCCGCTATGGCGCGCGACCGGCGATCTATCTGG
Organism: Caldilineaceae bacterium; assembly: GCA_022842065.1. The sequence continues at coordinate 12,826 of JALHQH010000091.1, read as the reverse complement.
TAGGCGGCGACGGGTCGGGTTACGAAGCACCGGTCGCCGCAGGTGGGGCAGAGGTTGAGCAGTGGGATGCCTATGCGCAGCCTACTGGCATCCACTATCGCCCCCATGCCGACAACTGTGCCCACCAGGACGCCCCTTGGCTTGATTTCCAGTGGTGCCAGACCGGCCACAGTGGTGATCACATGCCGGAGCGGGTGGCCCATATGTGGCATCAGCAACCGATTAAGGCAATTGCCAACGGCGAGCCGACCTATGAGAATGGCGGCCAGCCAGGCAAAGCCGCTGGCTGGTGGCAGGGTCACGAGGCGTGGAGTAACCTTTGCGCCGGCGGGACGATGGGTGTCGTCTACGGTGCCGGTAGCCTCTGGCAGTGGCGGCTGCACCCCAACGAACCGGGCCAAACCCCGTTCTTCCTCGCCGAAGGGTGTGGCTGGCGGGAAGCGCTTGATTTTGAAGGGTCAACCTATGTCGGGCTGGTGGCCAAAATTCTGGAAGGGCTACCATTTACCGATATGGCACCCGATTGGCAGATCACCCTGGGTCGCCGCGGCCTACTCGTGCCGGGTAAGTTCTTCCTCTGTTATGCCGAGGGTGGTGGCCCCATGAAAATTTTTGACGACAATGGTGCCGGCCTGATTCCTAATCACTACCGTGTAGTCGATCCACGGACAGGGGCGGTGGTACAGGAAGGCAATTTCGATGCCGGATGGATACCGCCGGGGATACCCGGCACCCTCGCCGGCAAGTGGATTCCCGATGAAGGCGGTGCGCCGCGCCTGTATCTCTGTTTTAACGCTTAGCAGTCGTCAGTCGTCAATTGTCAGTCGTTGTGGCTTCGACTGGATTAGCCACCAATCCCCCTGCTTCCCATTTGTTCAGGACGACGACACAAAGTCGCAAAACTCAACTCCGTGGCAGGAAAAGCGTTTGGAACTTTGTGTCGCCGTTTTGAAATTTTCCGTAGTAAAACAAAAAATTTCGCAATGCTTTATAACACAAGGAGAAGTCGTATGCCAAAGATAGGTAGGTTATGGCAAAGCTTCGTCGTCATCCTGGCTTTGTTGGGGATGGTGGCCTGCGGTGCGCCCGCGGTGCAACCCCAGGGTGAGGCAGGGGCGGCGGCACCAAGCGGCGATGGGGCGATGACCGATGTCGGCACCCCGCGCAATGAGACGTTGATCTTCCAGACCTTTGATCGGCAAACTGCCGACCCCAGTAACATGAACCCCATGTTGGCCTATGCGGTTTGGCGTGGCTTTAGAGAGCTTGGATGGGGATTCCTCTGGGAGACAGATACGGGGACCGGCGAATCCTACGGGGAGCTCGCTGCTGGTCCTGCGGAAGCGCTGAATGACGAGCACACTCATTTCAGAATCACCCTCAAAGAGGGCATCTACTGGAGTGACGGCGAAGCGTTCACCGCCGATGATATCATCTACACGCTCGATACCAACTTCGCGTGTAAAGAGGTTGCGACCCGTGTCGGCGGGATCATCAATTATGTCAAAGAGGGCAGTTGGGTAAAAATCGACGACTACACCTTCGAAGTCGAGACGAATAAACCAGCCTATGATATCCAGCAAAATCTTGGTGTTCGTACCTGGGGCTCGAATTTGGTGCCGTTGCCCCAGCATGTCTTTGAGACCTATGATGACCCCTGTGAAAACAAAAACACCTACCCTGTTACCCTGGGGCCATACACCGTTAAAGAATTTGATGAAAACGGTTTTTGGCAGTTGTGGGAACTGCGTGAAGATTGGGAACGTTCCGCTTGGGCCGACCTGGATCAAGATGGCTATATGCCCAAATATGTACTCTACAAAGATTTCGGCCCTGAAGAGACGCGCTCTTTGTCTTTCACCCAGAACGCCTACGATGTCGATACCTTTATGAGTCCGGACTCGATCAAAGCGGTGCAGAGTCGTAACGATCAGGTGACAACCTTCGCACCCACCATGCCCTATCACAACATGGATGATGCCTGTATTTATGGCATGTTGATCAACTTGCAGAAGCCGCCCTATGACAATAAGAATGTGCGCTGGGCGATGGCCTTATCGTTGGATCTTGAGTCAATCGCGATTGGTGCGCTAAGTGGTGAAGTGATTGTCTCGCCATGGCCGGTCGCGGACACCCAGATTCTGCGCCCGATCTACTACGAACCCAATCAAGCATGGCTGGAAGAATTTACCCTGGACGATGGCTACAAGCCATTTAACCCCGATTTCGGCGCACAAATGGCGGAAACCCTCTCGGCAAGTGGTGTCGATGCGGCTGCACTGCCCGAAGATACTACCGACTTTGGCATTGGCTGGTGGCATTATGATCTGGAACAGGCGGCCAAGTTGCTCGAAGCCGAAGGCTTTACCAAGAATGCCGCCGGCAATTGGCTGCTACCTAGCGGTGAAGAATGGATTATCAACCTAACCGTCCCTGGCGACTGGAACAAAGTCATGCAGCGCACCGGCTTTGCCGCCGCCGACGCCTGGCGCGCAGCCGGGATCCAGGTGAACATTCGCCAAGTTGATAGTGCCGAACATGGTTCCGTGCAACGGATCAATGCCCAACACGACGTGCAGTATATGTGGACAAACTGTATCTTCACCCCAAGCTGGATGGGGGCCTGGCAAGAGATTGAACCTGGCCATATCAAAGCGGCTGATTCGCAGGAAAACAACGATGGCAACCGCCAACAGTGGGACAATGAAACCGTCTATCAGTTGGTGGCAGAATCAAAATCGCTGGCACAAGATTCAGAAGAGTTCTTTGCCAATGGTCGGTTGATTATGCAGGAATTCGTAAAGGATATGTCCTGGATCAATATGATGAACATCCCGACCACCATTCCTACCAACGAGTATTACTTCACGGGTTTCCCCAAGGCGGATAACTACTACGCCGTACCCTATTCTTGGTGGAGTTCGGCCAAAGAGATGGTTGCGACGGTAGAACCGACGGGGAATTAGGTAGGAAGCCCGCCCGGGGCTGAAGCCGCCGGGCTACCAAACAACGTCCCCTAAACGGGACTTGGTTGTTGGTAGGGCCCAGCCTGGTTTAGCAGGCGTTGTTTGGTAGCCCCGTCCATTTATGGCGGGGCGGGTGTTGTTAACCGGTCGATTGGGGGATGATGACACCCGCCCGGGGCTGAAGCCACCGGGCTACCAAACAACGTCCCCTGAACGGGACTTGCGTGTTGGCAGGCTAAGCCTGGTTTACTAGGCGTTGTTTGGTAGCCCCGTCCATTCATGGCGGGGCGGTGTTGTCAACCAACAGATTTGTGGATGATGACACCCGCCCGGGGCTGAAGCCGCCGGGCTACCAAACAACGTCCCCTGAACGGGACTTGCGCGTTGGCAGGCTAAGCCTGGTTTAGCAGGCGTTGTTTGGTAGCCCCGTCCATTCATGGCGGGGCGGTGTTGTTAACCGGTCGATTGGGGGATGATGACACCCGCCCGGGGCTGAAGCCGCCGGGCTACCAAACAACGTCTCCTAAACGGGACTTGGTTGTTGGTAGGGCCCAGCCTGGTTTAGCAGGCGTTGTTTGGTAGCCCCGTCCATTTATGGCGGAGCGGTGTTGTCAACCAACAGATTTGTGGATGATGACACCCGCCCGGGGCTGAAGCCGCCGGGCTACCAAACAACGTCCCCTGAACGGGACTTGCGTGTTGGCAGGCTAAGCCTGGTTTAGCAGGCGTTGTTTGGTAGCCCCGTCCATTCATGGCGGGGCGGGTGACAGTAACCAACAGATTGGGAGAAATCCGAATGGCATATTGGCAGTTGTTCTACCATATCGTTTGGTCAACAAAGAATCGTGAACCGTTAATCACCCCATCGGCGGAGCCAGAAATTCACAATCTGATAAAGACCAAAGCGATTGGCCTGGGCGGCACGGTCTTCGCAGTGAATGGAATCGATGAGCATGTTCATGTCGTTACAGCAATACCACCACGGATTGCGGCAGCAACATTTGTTGGGCAGGTCAAAGGTGCGACAACTGCGAAATATAACCAAGGACGTAGCGCCGAGGGGAAAATTTACTGGCAGGACGAGTATGGAATTTTTTCCTTTGATCGCAAGCGCTTACCCAATGTCGTGGCCTATGTCGAAAACCAAAAACAGCATCACGCAGAAGAACGGCTAATCCCTGTTCTTGAACGTACTGATGATGGCGGCGTCCAAATGATCCGCGAGACCAGCGCGTTGTATGCAACAAACCACGATATCTGGTGGACGGAAATGCTTGCGCTCGATGATTCGTCGTAAATGCCCGCCCGGGGCTGAAGCCGCCGGGCTACCAAACAACGTCCCCTGAACGGGACTTGCTTGCAGCCGAGCTAGCCTGGTTTACCAGGCGTTGTTCTGTAGCCCCGTCCATTTATGGCGGGGCGGGTGGCAGCAACCGGTCATTGGGGGATGATCATGCCCGCCCGGGGCTGAAGCCGCCGGGCTACCAAACAACGTCCCCTAAACGGGACTTGCTTGCAGCCGAGCTAGCCTGGTTTATCAAGCGTTGTTCTGTAGCCCTGTCCATTCATGGCGGGGCGGACCACCAAAATCGGAGAAAGATATGGCACTGTTACAGTATATTATTGGCAGAATCGCATCATATGTGGTGGTGCTCTTTATCGGCATAACCATCACCTTTTTTTTGCCCAGGTTTATGCCGAGTGACCCAATTGAGCAATACATTTTTCAGCTCCAATCCCAGGCAGGGCAGAGTATGTCGCCGGAGGAGATCGTTGCATTGCGCGAGACCCTAAGCCAGATTTATGGCCTTGATGGGACGCTTTTTACGCAGTATCTGGGCTTTCTCAAGCGTGTTGTATTCCAGTTTGACTTTGGCCCTTCGTTGGCATCGTTCCCTACACCTGTCATGGAGTTCATCCTTAGAGCACTACCTTGGACATTAGGGTTATTATTGACAACAACCTTGATCTCTTGGACCTTAGGCAATTTAATCGGCTTGGTCGCTGGGTACTTTCACGATAGCAAAGCTGCAAATGCGATGGAGGTTGTTGGGGTGATCATCTACCCGATCCCCTATTACATTGTGGCACTCGTCCTGATTCTCCTCTTTGGCTATGTATGGGCGCTCTTTCCGTTAACAACGACCATTCGTCCAGGGCCGTTGACCTTCGAAAAGATGCGGCAAATTCTCTACAATTCGTTTCTTCCTGCCGTTTCGCTCATTGTGGTTGGTCTTGGCTTTAACATTCTCAGTATGAAAGCGCTTGCCTTCTCGCACAAGGAAGAAGGCTATGTCACTTTTGCCAAATTGAAAGGAACACCAGCGCTAACGACCATGCTCAGCTATGTGGGCAGAAACTCACTGCTGCCCCAAATTACCGGGCTTACCTTGTCGCTCGGTGCAATTTTCGGCGGTGCCTTGCTGATTGAGATTCTGTTTTCCTACCCTGGCATGGGTTTGCTCATGCGAACGGCTGCCAGCAGCGGTGATTACAACATGCTCTATGGCACGATTGTGATGACGATTGTCGCCGTTGCCACCGCTACGCTCGTGCTTGATCTGATCTATCCGCTCTTTGATCCAAGAATCCGTTATAGGTAACCAGTCATGACAATGAATAACCGTCTGAGAATCGGTATTACCATCCTGGCCATTATGGTCTTGGGCAGTTTTCTGCTGCCGTTTTTTAACGAAGTTGACCCAACCAAACACGGCTCATACCCCAAAAATCTGCCTGCTGGCAGTGAAAATTTGCTGGGAACCAACAGTCTGGGACAGGATATCTTCTGGTGGCTCGTTTACGCGGTCCGCAATTCGCTGCTCCTTGGCATCTCGGTGAGTCTCTTCACCATCACCCTTGCCGGTGGCGTGGGCTTACTCGCGGGCTATCTTGGTGGTCTCCCGGATCGCATGATTATGACGTTGACGGATACAATTATCGCGATCCCCGTCTTCCCCATCCTGATCGTATTGGCCTCACTCTTGCGTGGACAAACCTCATTCGTGATTGTCGGCGCTATTCTTGTCTTCTTTGGCTGGGCCTGGGGGGCGCGCCGGATTCGCTCAATGGCGCTCTCCCTGCGCGAACGCGAATTTATCAATATGGCCAAGTTTTCAGGTGCAACGACGCTGGACATCGTTACCAAAGAAGTCTTTCCCTACGTCTCTGCCTTTATGGTTGTTGATTTTATCAACGCCATCCTGTGGGTGATCAATACCGAAGCGGCGCTGGCGGTGATTGGTCTGTCGAATATTGAAATTCCCACACTTGGCTCAATCATCTTCTGGGCATTGAGTTATAACGCCATGTTTACCGGCCAATACTTATGGATTCTCGGACCAGTTGTGGCAACCGTCTTGCTATTTTTGGGGCTATTCTTAACATCTACCGGCTATAACGAGCTTTATGCGAAGAGACGAGGACAGCTATGATCCGCCTGAAGCACATTCAAGCAACCTATACCACGGTGCGCGGCAAGGTCACGGCTGTTGACAAGGTGAATCTGGACATTCCGGAAGGCATTATCTTGGGCATTGCCGGCGAATCTGGTTGCGGTAAGTCAACCTTGTTAAAAGTCATTTACGGCAACATCGACTCGCCGCTTGCGCTGGCAAAAGGGCAAGTGGAATACGGTTTTGCGGATCAACATGGCACGATTGTGACCAGCGCGAATATCAGAGACCATTGGTTTAAAAGCATTTCGTACATTCCCCAGAGTTCGATGAGCTCGCTCAATCCGGTTACGCGCATTCGGCAACAGTTTGTTGATCACCTTCCGGCTTGGGCTGATAAAGCGGCAGTGCTGGAAGCCGTGCGAGACTATATTCAAAAATTAGATCTGCCGCCGGAAGCCCTTGATGCCTACCCCCATCAACTCTCGGGTGGGATGCGCCAACGCATTATGGTGGCAATGGGTACCTATTTTAACCCACGCATCATCTTGGCCGATGAGCCGACAACAGCGTTAGATGTGGTTGTGCAAAAAGGGATTCTGCTATTGCTGATGGATATTCAAGAAGAGATGAAGAATACGATCTTCTTTGTTTCGCATGATATGGGTGTCCATTTTCAGATTACGCATAAAATGCTCATTATGTATGCGGCCCAGGTCGTTGAGTTTGGGAACTCAGAAATTATCTTTAGACAGCCGCTGCACCCCTACACAAAAATGCTGATTGAATCGCTGCCAACGATTGGTGATAAACACCATCGCGAAGGTGTATCTGGCCGTCCCCCTAGTCTGTGGGAAAATCTCGTCGGCTGTCGCTTTGCGGCCCGCTGTCCTTTGGCGACGGAGCTTTGCCGGACGACAGAGCCTGCGTTTAGAGAATTCCGCCCAGGTCACTTTGTAGCCTGCCATCACGCTGAAAAGGCCAATCAACTAGATGAGGTAGCGAGACGCGCATGACGACTATCTTAAAAACCACGAATTTGAATAAAATGTATAAACTAGGCGGCTTGCTAAACAGAGTCAGAATTAACGCGCTGGACGAGGTTAATTTGACCATTGAGAGCGACGAACCGGTGATCATTAGTGTGGTTGGCGAGTCCGGCAGTGGGAAAACCACGCTGGCGAAGGTCATTCTGCGCTTGGTGAATCCCACCTCCGGTAGCGCGGTCGTTTATGACAAATTGGTTGTCGGCAAAGGTGATAAACCATCAAACGTTGAATTCTTTAACATGGTACAGCCCATCTTTCAAAATCCCTTTGAGGCATTTAGTAGCCACCGGACGGTAGATAGCTACCTTGCTGATACGGCGGTCAAAGTTGCGCAGTTACACAAAACAGAAGTCGTTGCGGCGCTGGCAGAGGCGTTGCGTTTAGTCGGGCTTGACTATAACGACGTCCGTGGTAAGTACCCCAATCAGTTCTCTGGTGGCGAATTGCAGCGGGTTTCGATTGCACGCGCGTTAATCCCGCGTCCCGAAATCATCATTGCCGATGAACCAGTTAGTATGATTGATGCTTCTTTGCGGATGAACATCATCAATCTTTTCCTCGCGCTAAAAGAGGAGTTCAAGCGCAGTTTCCTCTATATCACGCATGATCTGGCGACCGCCTATTACATTAGCGATTATATTGCCGTGATGTATCGGGGCAGCATTGTCGAATTTGGTGATGCCAGGACAATTCTGGCTGATCCCCAGCACCCGTACACACAATTGCTCCTCGCCTCTATTCCCGACACGCGCACCAAGTGGCACAGGCAAAAAATCGCTCTATCTGACATCGAGGCGAAAGAGTTTGCCTTTACGGGCTGTCGCTTTTGCAATCGCTGTCCGATTGCCGAAGATAGGTGTCGGGTTGAGCGGCCACCTGCCATCAAAAAGGAAGATGGGCGAGAGGTCTACTGCCACTTTGCTTGACCCAGTCAAGCCACCATGCTGGTTCTGCACGCGCCAGCGTGGGAATCAGTATAAATCGAATCCGTACCAAAGGAGAATGAAAACCTAATGAGCGATTTTACCGTCTTCGATGTCCCTTTCCCGCCTGCGGCCAAACAACGCGTCATCGTCAACACCGACGCCAAGAACGAGGCCGATGACCAATATGCCATCGTCCACGCCATCCTGACTCCATCCTTTGAACTGCACGGCATCATTCCGGCCCATTTTGGCACGGGCAAGTCGGCCACCAGTATGCAGGATAGCCACGACGAAACCATGCTGATCCTGCGCCTGATGGGCTTAGAAGATCAGATCCGGGTCGAGGCCGGCGCGACTCATGCCATCCCCGACGAAGCGACCCCCATAGACTCGCCTGGTGCCAGGCTGATCATCGCAGAGGCAATGAAAGATGATAACCGCCCCCTGCATGTTGCCTTCTACGGCCCACTCACCGACATGGCCTCTGCACTACTACTGGAGCCGAAGATCGCAGAACGCAACGTGCGCGTGCTCTGGATCGGCGGTGGTGCCTGGCCCAGCGGTGGCCGCGAATACAATCTTTCCAACGACATTCACGCCGCCAATGTGGTGATGAAGTCAGCTCTGGAGGTGTGGCAGATCCCCCGCAGCACCTATCGCACCATGAGTGTCGGCTATGCTGAACTGATCGAAAAGATGTATACCCAGGGCGAAATCGGGAAATATCTGATCGATCAACTCATTGCGCACAACGCCAGGACGCGCCCGGAGATGGAATATCGTTCGCTGGGTGATTCCCCCTGCATCGGCATCATCATGGACCCTGAGTGCGGCACCTGGTCTTGGCAACCCGCCCCCACCTTTGATCAGCAGATGCACTACATCCATACCGGTCAATACCGCCCCATCCGCGTCTATGAGAATGTGAATACGCGCTTTATCCACGAGGATCTCTTTGCCAAGTTGGCACAGTTTATCCGCCGCGGATCGCGGCTCTGAGGCAAAGAATGAACTCGACCAAATTGCCGGTTGGCGGTGCGCTTGACAGCCACCGGGACCATTGATACACAGTAGACCGCAACAGCGCTCTAAGGGGATTGTCAAATCCCCGACGGGATCTGGCGATCCCGCTGGAGCCTTGCGGTCTACTGATAATATCAAAGCCTATTGAGTCTTCGCAGTAAGCAGCAAATCAAATGCTATGCCTCAAGATAACCAAGCCGATCTAGCATCTAAAAGCCGGCAGGACGAAGCAGAGGCACTTCGCCAACACGCATTGGATCTGGCACACCAGAAAAATCGCCGCCTGCGCCGTATTTGCCGCTTGGCCTCAACGCGGACTATTTAGTCTACACCCTGCCGGGTCGGCTTTTGGCCGGCGGGGCGATCTCGAGCGGACTGGCACTGGTCTTTGGCTTGGTCGCCTTCTTTGTGCGACGTGCGCGGCCCCGGGCCGCCCTGGGCTAAAGCCGCAGGGCTACAGAACAACGCCCCATGAATGGGGCTTATCGGCCCATCCGGGTGCGCGCGTAGCCCCATTTATGGGGCGTTGTTCTGTAGCACGGTCGCTTCAGCGCCGTGCGGGCGCTCAACCATTCAACGACCCAAGTTGCTGAAGGAAACCACATGACAAGGAGAGACGATGACGCGCAAAACGGCTGTTTCGATCCAGGATGAAGCCTGGCTGATCAATGGCAAACCGACCTATGCAGGGCGAACCTTCCGCGACTGGCACATTGAGGGGTTGCTTCTCAACAGCCGTATGGTGAACGCCATCTTTGATGATGAAAATGAACATACGCGCTTTCTCTGGCGCTATCCTGATACCAACAGCTGGGATCCGGCGCGCAATACCCAGGAGTTTCTGGCGGCCATGCCGACTTATCGGGCGCATGGCTTGCTGGGGATGACGCTCAACCTCCAAGGCGGCGCGCCCAGCGGCTACTACCGCGAGCCGGAATTCCGAGCCTATCTGGCAGAGCTCGGCGTTGAGATCGCGGATGAGCAATTATGGGCCGGTGTGCCAAGCCCTCTCTCGCAGCCTTGGCATAATTCAGCCTTTGCTGCCGATGGCAATCTAAAACAGCCCTACCTCGACCGCCTAACCCAGATTCTGGATCAAGCCGATGAACTGGGGATGGTGATCATCCTCGGCCTCTTTTACCAGGGGCAAGATGAACGGCTCCGCGACGAAGCCGCCGTATGCCATGCCGTTGCTGAAGCCTGCCGGTGGGTGCTGGCCCAGGGCTACACCAACGTTGTGATCGAGATCAACAACGAGTGTAATACCCGCTATGAACATACGATCTTGCAACCGGCGCGGGTGCATGAATTGATCGCCCAAGCCAAGGCGATCACAGACAATGGGCGACGGCTGTTAGTCGGCACCAGTTATGGTGGCGGTGGGTGGATTCCCAGCGAAGCGGTGGCCGCTGTCTCCGATTTTTTGCTGGTCCATGGCAACGGCATCACCGAGCCACGTGAGATCGCCAACATCGTTGACCGCACGCGGGCGCTTGCCACCTACACCCCCAAGCCGATTGTTTTTAACGAGGATGATCACTTTAACTTTGACCTGCCGGAAAATAACTTTACGGCTGCCCTGTCGCGCTATGCCAGTTGGGGTTACTTCGATCCCGGTGAAGGGGCCGGCGGGCAGGTTGCCTTTGGTAACTATCGGGATGGTTATCAGTTGGTGCCCGCCCAGTGGGGGATCAACACCGCGCGCAAACGGGCGTTCTTCGATTTTCTAAAGGAAATTACTGGTAGTTAAAGAAATATTCACTATCCACCGTCCCACCGGGACACTTGACTTAAGGACCAAAGCGAATGACCATAAATACCAAATCCACCGTCGAACAATGGGCCATCTTCGAGTTGGCTCTCACCGGCAGCGCCGACGGCAACCCCTTTGTTGATACCCAATTTGCCGCGCACTTCTCCTACAAACATCGCACGATCACCGTTGACGGCTTTTACGATGGTGACGGCATTTATCGTGTCCGCTTTATGCCGGATGTGCAAGGCGAGTGGCGCTATCGCACAGTCAGCAACCAGGTTGCGCTTGACGGCATTGAAGGCAGCTTCACCTGTGGCGCGCCGAGTGCCGACAATCACGGGCCGGTGGGGGTGGCGAATACCTATCACTTCGCCTATGCCGACGGTACGACCTACAAGCAGATCGGCACTACCTGCTACGTCTGGAATCTACAAGGGGATGCGTTAGAAGAGCAGACCCTGGCCACGCTGGCCACCGCCCCCTTTAACAAGATCCGCTTCTGTGTCTTCCCTAAACATTATCGCTACAACGAGAATGAGCCCCAACAATATCCCTTCCCTTGTCTGGAACAGGGGAGCAGCCAGTGGCTGGGCAGCAACAAAAGTGAGATCCGCGCCGGCTGGCGCTTCGATTTTGACCACTTTGTGCCGGCCTATTTCCAACATCTGGAGCAACGGGTTGGTCAACTGCGCGACCTGGGCATCGAGGCCGACATCATCCTCTTCCACCCCTATGACCGCTGGGGCTTTTCCACCATGGACGCCGAGCACGATGATCGTTATCTGCGCTACGTGGTGGCGCGGCTGGCGGCCTATCGCAACGTCTGGTGGTCGATGGCGAACGAGTTTGACCTGATGGATGACAAGTCAACGGCGGATTGGGACCGTTTCTTCCGTGTGGTGCAAGAGAGTGACCCCTATCAACATCTGCGTTCGATCCACAACTGCCGCGGCTTCTACGATCACAGCAAACCGTGGGTCACCCATCAGAGCATCCAACACCGTGACCTGACCCAAACCAATACTTGGCGGACGCAGTGCAGGAAGCCCGTCGTGGTTGATGAATGTTGTTACGAAGGCGATATCCCCATGGGCTGGGGCAACATTTCCGCGCAGGAGATGGTTCACCGCTTCTGGGAAGGGACCGCGCGCGGCGGCTATGTCGGCCACGGCGAGACGTATCTCGATCCAGATGCAGTTTTGTGGTGGGCTAAGGGTGGCGTGTTGCATGGCGAAAGTGCGCCACGGCTGGCTTTCCTGCGCCAGCTCCTCGAAGCGGGTCCGGCCACAGGGTTAGAGCCGATGGAAGGGGTCATGCGCCAGGTCCCCTGTGCGGGCAAAGCGCATGAATATTACCTGGCCTACACCGGTCCCTCGCAACCGGCGCTCCTGGAGTTCAACTTGCCAGAAGGCGAAGAGTATCAGGCCCAGATGATCGACACCTGGGCGATGACCGTCACCCCAGGGGAGCGCTACACTGGGCGGGTCGATATCCCGATGCCCGGCAAAGCGTATCACGCGTTAATTTTGCGGCGAGTGTAATGGGTTACCAAGCGTTCTGGGGACGGGCGATAAAAATTCTAGTTAAATAGAATTTTTACCCCCCGTCCCCAGAACGCTTGGAGCCTCTTCTTAATCCACCAACGCTTGATAGGCCAACACGCGGAAGTCCTGATCCGGCAGTTCCACGGCCATCATAAATTGGGACATAA
>JALHQH010000090.1 GCA_022842065.1 Caldilineaceae bacterium | reverse complement strand
CTTCCCGATTTCGTTGACCCGCTTTTAATTACTCAGCTGCTTGACGCCATGCCCCCGCTCGGTGCCATTCACTCTGAACCAGCTTTCAACACCATTCCCTGACTTGGCGAAGGGATTGGGATTAAGGAGGTTATTAAAACCATGAAAGGTTTCTCTGAACCTTTGTCAGTTATACAGATGATTCTATTTTCTGATTCGATATCGCTCTTAGGCAAAATACTTGGAAACTGATAACGGCGTTCCGTCAAAATCGGGTCGAAATAGAGGTATGTTCGGTTAAACGGTCTATAAAGCGCTGTACGTATACCGCTTTCAGAAAAATGTAATATAATTTGTCGACCTAGGTAATTTTTTAATCCTTCTGACCAGCTAATATGAGTAGTGTCATTTGAAACAAAGTCGTCAAGGTTGGGTTTAGGGAGAATATTTGATAACCGATTTACGTGTTCATTATAAACTTCAATCAGTTGCCTGAGGTAGGTAGCAACTTTCTTCGAGCTAAAGTTATAAGCCCAAACATCACGATTAGTTTTCACACCATTGCTAAACAATTCAAAGATTGCAGTTGATGCTACACCGCTTTTGGTTTCTTTGGTACCAATAGGCAAAAACCGCTCGAATTCGTCCTGCATCCCTTCAGTCAGCCAATTATGGCGTTTGTCGGGCGCAATAAGTTGCCAGTCGATGTTGCCGACGTGGCCCTGTTCTTCTAAAAAGGCGTATTTCTCGGTTTTGCGCCAGAATTCATCTAAGCGGGCGTAGTGGATGGTCGCCATCAGGTTTGTCCCTTGACAAGTGCGAATAAGCCAGGCAAGCGCAAAGATCCGCCAACTCAAGGCTGGGGTAATTACGCAGCATTTCGTTGTAGCGCCAGCCTTGGGTCAACAGATCCAGAACAAACGCAACCGCTAACCTTGTCCACTGGAGCACAGGTTTACCCATGAGGATTTCTGGATCAACAGTAACCCGTGTTGCCCAATCCCTGGCAAATCACCTGCCCCAGCCCTGCTTGTTATCAACTAGAGGGTGCTGTGGTTTTCTTCGTTTTGCGGCGCGGGGTTGCCGATTTATCCAGTGGTTCGGCGGTTTCGCGCTGCTTCCGCTTCTGCAAATAGGCCTCAATCACTTCCGGAGCCAATCCGGCCAACAATTGTTCTGGCGAAAAGTGTGACAAAATCACCTCGGGTGAGACATGCGACAAAATCGCCTCGGGCGGTAGCCCCGCCAATCGTTCTTCCGGCGAAAGCGTAGCCACGATCTGATCGCGCATCCCTTCCCCTAGTTTCCGCAAGTATTCTGGTGTCAAATTATAGTCACTCATCGCTCCTCCTTCTAACCGTTGAAAGACCGTATGCAACCCACTAACCGTTGCCCATAACTCTTCTGACCAAGTCCAAATCGCCATCTGTTCGATTGTCGCGAAGGCAGCCTCGCGCGCCTTCTTGCGACTGGCAAAACATTTGAAAAAGGCGTTGTGCGGCTCGTCACTCAACTCGTTCAAGACCAGTAGATCGATCGCTTTTAGCCACTTATCTTGACTATGATAGACACCGCGTAAGGCAGTCGGCTGATACTCGAAATATGCCAACATATCGCGCTGTGGCGTATGTGAGCTGAGCATAAAGGTTTGTACTGTGCGGCGCTTGAGCCGTCGTGAGGTGAGATACAAGTGGTCATAAAGCCGCGCTTGCAACAGCGCTGACTCATTAACTGACTCTGTATACTTAAACTCACACAAAATATGGCTGGCGTGGCTCTGCCGGATACCATCGGGCAGACGCGCTTGCTGTTCCGGCGTCCAAAAACTGCCTTTACGGCGCAGCAACAAGATGTCAATTCTGGGCGGCTTCTGCGTCGCCAATGGCTCAGTCTCGACTGTAATATCCACGGGTGTCAACAATGGCTGCTGCACTCCACCCAATAAGACATGCCCGTCTGTGCGCTTTGGGGGTAACGGTGTGGTTTGCGCGACGTTGTCTGGGCTTGCATTAGCTGCTGTTGCATCGTGTTCATCCATGATAAAGTATAGCCTATTTTTTCACAGTTGTATATTTCTCAATCATACCGCAGTTGGGCATGGGGGTTGTTACTTATCCCGCTTGCGTACCAATATCGTAATACTAACCCCCACCTGAATACCAAAAACGTTGTGCGTCGTCCCCGATAATTTCGGGTTTTTGCGCACATTGCCGCCGAGATCCAGCACATAGATCTGGTCAAAATCCTGGGCCAACCCTTTGCGCATGCCGTCAAAAGCGATGTCGTTGATAAAGCTGTTGTTGGTGACAAAGGCGACAATCCCCTCGTCGCCGATTCGATCCGACGCCCAGCGAAAGGCTTTGACGTAGGGGTCGGAAAGCGCATTTTTGTTGGTCGCCGCCGAATCCTTGGCATAAGTCTCGCTGACGCGCCGGTCGAGCCGCGGATATTTGCGGTTCTTATTGTTATCATTCTCGTTGAGCTGCCAGGCGTTATAGGGCGGGTTGCCGATGACAACAAAGATGTCGGCGGCCTGTTGGCGTTGCACCCGTTCGCTGTTTTCGGCGCTAAAGAAGTCAAAGCCCGCTTGCGGCTCCTCGGCCAGTTCAAAGGTATCGACCAGACAGATGCCATCAAAGGGCGCGTAGTGGCCGGTCAACTCGTAGTAGCTGTGCTCAATGTTCATGGCCGCGATGTAGTAGGGCAGCAGCATCACTTCGTTGCAATGTAATTCGTCGCGATACTTCTCTTCCAGCCGCGTGCGTTTGATCTGGCGCATCACGCGCAGCATAAAGTTGCCGGTCCCCACAAAGGGGTCGAGAATGTGGACGCCACGATCCGAGAGCGAACGGCCAAATTCGCGCTGCAAGATCTCCTCCACCGAGCGCACCATAAATTCCACAATCGGCTGCGGCGTGTAGACAATGCCGTGGGTGTCCGCCACCTTCACCGAAAAGCCCTGGAAAAAGTTCTCGTAAACGGTGTTGAGAAAGGCCTGTTTCTGGCTGAAGTCATCAATCGTGGCCGCGGTGCGTTCAATTGCCAGGTAGAAACGGTCGAGCGGCTTGAGAAATTCGCTGCGGCTAAATTGGCGCGCGGTCAACGCCTGCACCACTTTTTCGATCTCGTGGGCGATCACATTGCGTTCAACAAAATCGGGGTTGGCAAAGACAGTGCGAAAGATACGCTCGGTGAGCATATGCTGGATCAACATCTCTTCGACTGCTTGCGGTGACAAATTGGGATTGATTGCCTTACGACAGAGTTCGGTAAAGGCGGTGAAGGCGTCGATAAAGCGCCGATTCTCCCGTCGCTCGCGTTCAATAATATCGAGCAAGCCGCGCGCAATCTCGGTCACGCGCCCCTTAAATTCACCGACCGCAGCTTCCCACTGTTCATAGGCCGGCGGCTGATATTCAAAGAACGTGCGCAAGACCTCGATCAGCGCTGCGGGTTGGCGAATGTCGCTACGTAGCACCTCGCGGCCATTCTGCCAGAGGATAATCTGCTCTGGTGCTTGAAAGAGGATATTGTCGCGCGGGTAGCCAATTTGCAGCTTCTTCTGCACCTCTTTGGCCAGGTCATCGCCGCTATCTTTGGCCTCCCAGTAGCCATGCACCAGGTTAAAGGCATCGACCAGCGCGCCATCCACACGCAGATTACGCCCATCGCGTTTCAGCGCATATTGCTCGACCAGTGTCCAATGGAACTGGGTGGCACAGGCGCGCAACAGCCCGGCAAAGGCGGGGGAGACCGCGCCTTCCCCAAACATGCGCAACTGGGTTAGATTGTTGATCTCGGCGTAGTAGGTGGTGACGGCTTTGTGGTTACTCTTGAGTTTTAGACTCGGCATAGGGGCAACACGGCTTTATTTACAAGTAAATTACGGACGGATCGGCTGGCCCCATTGTAGGAGCAGCGCAGCGACTTGTCAAAAACCTTTAACGATAGATAATCGCCGAATGCGCCCCGAACATAACATGGTGCGCAAATTTGGCCTCAGCGATCTCAAGGAACATGGCTTTTTGCTCACCAAACACATTGGTAGCCCTGGCTTACCTGCGCCCCAAGCGAGAAGCCAAGTGGTGTTTGCATGATGTTTGCCGGATCGATCTGCATGCGTTACACTGTGGCACGCTATCGTCAAACAGTATTTTGGGAGATAACCTTGTCATGTCTACGCTAACCACCTGGCCTTTTCCATGGCCGCAAACAGCCATTGCCCACTACACCGCCTATCGCACGAACACACCGCCGCAGATTGATGGCCGCTTGGACGAAGCGTGTTGGCAACGCGCGCCCCGTTCGCCCCGCTTTGCCGATCTCATTCATGGGCAACCGGGGATTCATGACACCCGCGCCGCGGTCTTGTGGGATGACGATTGTCTTTACGTGGGGTACTGGATCGAAGAACCCTTTGTCGAGGCAACCTTGACCCAACGGGATGCGCTGATCTATGAGAACAATGATGTTGAATTGTTTGTCGCGGGGCAGGATGCCTATTACGAATTGGAGATCAACGCCTTGGGCACGATCTACGAGGTCTTCTTCATTTGGGAGGAAGCCTATGCGCGGGCCGGTTATGCGCAGATGCCCGAATTTGACCGCAACCAGGCAGGGGTACGCCCCTTCCCCGGCGTCGGTTTTCAACCCCACCCACGCGGCCAACGGATTGGCTATTGGAACTGGGATTTTCCCGGTCTGCGGAGCGCCGTCCACATTGATGGCACGCTCAACAACAACCAAGACCGTGACCGCGGCTGGACCGTGGAGTTAGCCCTGCCCTGGTCTGGCTTTCGCGCCCTGGCCGCGACGGATGGGCGGGCCTTGCCCCCGCGGCAGGACGATCTCTGGCGGATGGATTTTTCGCGCTTTAACCAGTACAAAGCCGCGCCGCCGGCCCAAGATTCAGGCGGCTGGGCGTGGAGTCCCCATGGCGTTTGGGATTCGCACATCCCCGAACTCTTTACCCATGTCACTTTTTCAACCCAAGTCATCTAGCGCCCGGCTGGTCAGCAGTAAGCAGCGTTGATGTTCGCGGCGGCCACTGCATTGCAGGGGTTGCTCACAGCCGGCATCGTCAGGCACACCCTGCCCACCGGCCCGGTGCAAAAACGCAGCCAGCATCTCGCCCCAGTCGCGCAAGGGTGACAAGGTGACTTCGACAAGCTCAGTCACCTTGTCACCCCTTCACCCCTTCATCTTGTCACCCCTTCACCTTATCATCATGCTCCTGTACGCTGGCAAACGCCGCTTGCACGGCGCGATGGGCGACGACATCCGCCAAAAAGGTGCGGCGCACTGCTGGGTCAGGCAACCGCGCAGCATAAGTCACTAGGAGTTGATGGGCGGTGGTGATGAGGGACGCGGCACGTGGGTCGTGGTTGGCAGCCAGTACCGTATGGCAGGTCAAGTAGACTTGGAAGGGTTCATCAAAGCCGGCCAGGGGCTGGCTTTGCAGGATGGTCAACATTTCTTCCACTGCCGCCAGCGCGTCGGATAAGGCACCACCGGCTAACGCCAGCCGCGCCAGCCCGGCTCGTGGTTCGACGGTGCGATGAAGATGCCCTAACGCCAGGTACATCGCCAGGGCATCCTGATAGGCGGTGGTTGCCGCTGCCGCTTGGTGCAGTCGTTCATAGACCAGGCCGAGCAGGACCAGTGCATAAGCCTGGCCGGCACTGCCGCCTATTTGTTGCGCCATTCGGCAGCCGGCTTCGGCATCGACCAGTGCCTGGGTCAGATCAGCGGTTAGCAGGCTTAACCAGACGCGCGATAAAGTCGCCCAAAAGGTTTCGCGGGCCGGCAGATGGAGGGTGTGAAGCTGGTGAAAGGCCTGGTCGATCCAGCGGTGGGAACCGGCGGCATCACCAAGCCGCAGGTGGAGCCGGCCAAGTGAGTGCGCAACCGAAGCTGCGCCCAACGGGTGATTCGTTTCGTTATAAAAGTGCAAGGCCTGTTCATAGAACGTTTTGGCGCGCTGATAGTCACCTTGTACCCAAGCTAGCTCGGCCAATTGCTCTAAACAAACGGCTTCCCCCCAACGTAGCCCGATTTTGTGCATGTGGGTCAATGCTTGTTCGGCATGGTCTTGTGCAATTGCATAATTACCGAGCGCTTTATCAATATCAACCAGATCGGTCAACGCCAGCGCTTCCCCGACCGCTTTTTGCGCGCCCTGGCAAATCTCCAGATAGCGAGCCGCATAGCCCCTGGCTAAACCATAATCATCATTGCTCAACGCGATCGAGCAAAGCCAGCTCTGGGCGCGCTGTTCGAGATCCAGCAACAGTCCCCCATTATGTACAGCAGGGCGCGCCCGCTGTGCAATTGACACAACCCGCTGCAGTAAACCGTGCGCCTCGGCGGATTTGCCCTGACGCCGGAGGGCTTGACCTTGCGCGAGATAACCAAGCGCGGCGCCTTCCGGATTGACCTCCTCCTGGCTCAGTTGCAAAATAAGTACAGCTTGCTGGAGCGCCTCTTCATGCCGGCCACTGGTAATCAGGAGATTCGCCGACAAGCCAAGCAGGATGGTGTAGAGACGGCATTCCGCCTGCTGCTCAGCAGCGGGCAAGGCCAATTGTGCCGGCGGGTGCGGGTAGCGCGCTGCCACCGCCACCGTGAACATGTCGATGCCTTCGGCGGTCAGCCCAGTGAGCCAGTAAAATTCGCGCAGCGTCAAGGCCGCTTTTTCGACCAGCGCGGTTGGCAGACGGCCGGCACCCCAGCGCCAGGCCAGCCGGCAATTGTCAATCTCCAGTTGCAGCGCTTGCACGCTTTCGCGCGGGGCCTGATGGCGAATCCCATGCTGGTGCTTCGCAAGCAACGTTAGATAATATTCACTGTGCCGGTGCGCGGTAGCAGCTGCTTCAGAGTCTGTTTCAGCGTCTATTTCAGGGGCGGTGGCTAATTCTGCCGCGCCAAATTGGCGCAACAACTCATGGATCAGATAGCGACCCTGCGCGGTAGGCGTTTCACTCCATTGTAAAAGTGATTTGTGGACGAGGCGGGTTAACACAGGCAGGGTTGCGCCGGCGACGATTTCGGCGGCATCGCGGGTAAACCCACCTGGAAAGAGCGCCAGTTGACGAAAAACCTGGCGTTCTGGCTGATCCAACAAATGCCAGGACCAGGCAAAGACGGCGCGCATGCTGCGTTGCCGTTCGGGGGCATCAGCCCAATCCACGGTTAGAAACTCGGCACTCTGTGCAATCTCGTCGGCAATCGTGGTCAGCGGCAGCACACCCACATGCGCGGCCGCCAACTCCAACCCCAACGGCATCCCCTGCACCAATTGACAAATGCGCAGCACCGGGGCCAGATTGGCCGCCGTGAGCTGGAAATCAGCGTCGGCCAACTGGGCGCTTTGCACAAAGAGCCGCGCCGCCGGGGAGACGGTCGCTTCGGCCAGGGTGGCGTTGGGTGAAAAGGTAAGTGGTTGTACTTGGTAGATCTGCTCGCCCCGCACCTGTAGGCGAGTGCGCGAAGTGGCAAGGATTTGCAGACCCGCGGCAGCCTGTAACAGGTCGCTGACTAACGTGACCCCGACCTTTGATGCAACCAGCAGATGTTCAAAGTTGTCCAAAATCAGGAGCAGCCGTTTTGACCGCAGGAAGTGAAGCAGAGTCGTACGCGGCTCGTCCCCCATGGCCGTCACGCCCAGCGCGCCGGCCAGCGCACCGGCCAGCGCGTCCGGGCTGGTGAGCGCGGCCAAGGAGACAAACCAGACGCCATCGGGATAGGTGGACAGTTGCTGGTGGCCCACCTCCAGTGCCAGCCGGGTTTTGCCCATCCCCCCCGGCCCCACCAAGGTGAGCAGGCGCACCGCCTGCAAACGACTGACAATCTCCGCCAGCTCCCGTGTGCGCCCCACGAAGGGGGTCAGAGCAGCCGGCAGGTTGTGACAAGGTGACAGAATGACAGGATGACTAGATGACTGGATGACTGGATGCGCTGCTTTCTTCATCTTGTCATCTTGCCATCTTGTCACCTTGTCAAAGGCACCGCGTTGAATTTCTTCAGCCAGCGCCGCGGTCTCCGCTTCCGGCTCGGCCCCTAACTCCTCGCGCAGCACCTGGCGACAACGTTGATATTGGGCCAGGGCAGCGGCGCGCTGGCCGCGCCCGGCAAAAGTGCGCATGATCCGCCGGTGGGCAGTTTCCAACCATGGCTCCAACGCCAACTGGTGACGCGCCGCCTGGAGCGCCGCTTCCGCGTCGCCCTCGGCGGCTGCCGCATCGGCTAGTTGGGTGAGGGTATGGAGGATCTGGAGGTGCAACTGCTCTTGGATCACCCGGCGCCACTCTTCAAATGGATCGCTGTCGGCGACGGTGAAGCCGGCCAGGAAATCACCCTGGTAGAGCGCAACGGCGGCGCGCAGCCGTGCCAAACAGGGCTGGCAAGTGTGGAGGTGCGAATGGGGATGAGCGCGGGTTTCAGCCAGCAGTTGGGTAAAGTGCGTCACATCCACGGCCACCGCGGCAGCCGGGTTGAATTGCACCGTCTGCCGCGTCACCAGCAGCCAGGGTAGATGCTCGCCATCACCATCAGGCAAGAGCAGCCGCAGGCGATGCAGCGATTGACGCAAGCTGTGGCGTGCGCTTTCGTCACTGTAGCCGGGCCAGAGCAGTTGGGCCAGTAGACTGCGCTGATGAGGCTGTCGTTCCAACACCAGATAGAGCAGCAGCGCCCGCATCTTGTCCGTTTGAAAGGCAACCAGTGGTTCACCGGCCAGTGTAATCGCAAAATCGCCTAAACACGTGAGCTGCAAGTGGGACATGAACCCGTCCTGTGAATGGTTGCACCGATAAATTGATGCGCACGATTATAGCACACCGATCGAACAATGTTCGCTACGCTGATTACCATGATTAGGAATGATCGACGAGTGACGACTGACCACCGACGATAATCATAATTTTTATGACAATAAACGGCATTTTTATGATGCGCCGTTCCTCTTTCTATGACGCTGGTTGGCCTATACTGAACAGAGCAGCGCGCAAGGCATCAGCCGACTGACCATTTGACCAGGCACCGACCACGATCTGCCGAAAGGAAAACTGCAATGATGATGTTACCCACAGAGGCACTGCCGAGCGCACCACGGGCCACACTACCGGCCGGCCAGTACCGCTCCTATCTGGTACGTTTTTGGCAAAGCAATGAAGCCGGCTGCTGGCGTGCATCCGCCCACTGTGTGCAGACGGGCAGCACCGTTATCTTTGGCGATGTCGCGAGTTTATTGGCGTTTCTGCAATACGAAACCCAGGGCACGCCCACAGACGATCTGACCGTGCCCACGCCTGGTCGCTAGTGCAGCGTTACCGAAATTTTGCTGGGACGAATAACGGATGACACGACTCGCGCTTCGTTTTTTATCAAGGGCACGCGGCGCGACGTTATGACGATCAGTGGCTCGTTTTATGACGATGTTTGCCCTTTTTTATGACGCGCGCACGTTATACTAAAACAAGCCAAGGCAAGTGGTTGCCCGGCTTGGATGCCAGGGGCCATCGCAGGACTGGGTAGCCTAGTTGATGCGCCCGCACCGTGATCGATTGTAACCACAGAAAGAAACACCTATGACAATATCAGCATCACCGCTCCCCCCCCACACACACCGCCGGCTGGGCTGGCGGATCGCAATCGTCCTGGTGGCGATTGGCTTGTTGGCTGCCCTTGGCCGATTCGCCCCGCAAGCCAGCGATGTCGTTAATCCGTTCCGCGCTCCCAACCCGGTGACCGCCGCGTGGGAAAAGGCCCAGGCGGCCGGGTCATATCACTTCACCAGCGATGTAACGCAGAAAACGATCCCGGTCGCCAGCCTCGGCAATGTGGGACGCACCAGCCGCGCCGAAGCATTCTATCTGGAAGGGCAGAATAATCTACGCGACCAGACCATAGCACTGACCCTTTGGTCAGAGGGCGGCAGCGTCCTCAATGCCGAACAAGGCGTCAGCATCCGCACGGCGGAGGGTAAAACCTTTGCCCGTCGGGGCAGCCAACCGTGGGAAGTGATCGACAGCATCACGGAGAGCTTTGCCCCACAAGGTGATTTCCTGGGCTATCTGGCGGCGATTCGCCAGGTGACGACAGGCGAACACGAGACGCGCAATGGCGTCAGCTTTACGCGCTACCGCTTTACAATCGACGGCCCCGCCTATGCGGCGTATTTACACGAGCAACTGGTCACCGCGCTGCGGGCCAAGGGGGAATTGCCACCCGGCGTTGCCTTAGAAGCGCCGGCCTACTACCGCGAGATGACCGGCACGGGCGAACTCTGGGTCGGCACCGATGGTCTGCCCGTGCGCCAAGTGCTGGACTTGCACTTTCCCGCGCAGCAGGAAGAGCGGGTGCAGCTTGCGCTTACGGTTACGTTTAGCCACTATGGTGCCGTGCAGCAGTCGCTGTTGACGCTGCTGCGCGCCGGCGACTGGCAGGGTGCCTGGCTTGTGCTACCCACGCGCCTCCCCGATCTCACACCCCTCTGGTTGGTCTTGAGCTTGAGCGTGGCCGCCTTTGCCGTCATCAGGCAACGGCGCAGCCGCACGGTGCAGATTGCCCTGGTGACAGCGGTCATTATTAGCCAGATTGTCGGCCCCCTTCTAACGACGACAACCCAGGTGCGCTTCTTTGATGCGCACACCGCCAAAGCCGCCGCCCAGGCAGCAGAAGCGCGCGCGGCCGACGACGTGCGCGACCTGCGCACCGCCATGCTCCCGCCGCGTGAATTTGACCCGCATCAGAACCCGTTGGCGATCGGAGAGCAGAGACTCGAGACTGGCGACCAGCGAGTGGCGATGAAAGCGCCGACGCTGGAAACTAGTCGCCAGATCGCGCCTTTAGCCCAACTCACCGACCCCGGGACAGACACCGATGGCGACCGCCTGACCGACTTTACCGAACTCCGCATCGGCACCAGCGAAATCATCTCTGACACGGACAACGATGCGCTTACTGATGAGATTGAGGTGCGTGGCTTCCCGTTTGGCGGGCAGACCTGGTACACCGATCCGACCGTGACTGACAGCAATGGCGACGGTCAGCCCGACCTGTTGGAGTGGGGGCTTGATGCGGCAGGCAATCTGCGTCCCAGCCCGCTTAACACCGACGGCGACACGCTGCCCGATCTCTTTGACCCCGACAATGATAACGACAATGTACCTGATCGCGTGGATCTGGCACCTTATGCCAAAGGTGGCGCGACCTACAGTGAAGCGGCACCGCTGCAACTAACGTTGCGCAACTTGACTGCCGACAAACCGACCTTTGTCGAGTTTCAGCTCCGCCCTAGTGACCCGAAAAATCTTTGGTTTGCCTACAATGTACTCGATTGGCCCCAGGACAGCGAAGCCCAGGTGCGCGATGTGGACGGCAAAACCTATGCCGATGTCGCCACTAGCCAGGGCCGCGCCGCCGACGCCAGCGAAACGAACGGCGACATGAAGCTCGTCCCGATGTTGGAGATCCGCATTCCCAACAGCAGCGCCAATCTGCCCAGCCAAGCCGAGTTGACCCCCTTTAACATTTCAGTCAACGATTTTACCGCCGATGGTGCCACCAAAGTGGCTTACGTCCCGCTTGCTATCGTCACTGACGCCCAAACCGGCGAACGGGTGGCCTTTAGCGGTCAGATGCGCTACAAACCGACGGGCAGTTGGACGACACCGCACAGCGTCCGCCTGGCCTGGGTGGTGCAGGCGTTGGTCGATCTACCCTGCGATCTAGACGCGCCCGATGCCGCCGCGCAGGGCTGTCAACGGGCCGGCGACGGCAATGGCTATCGCTACAACCAGCCGACCGCGATCCACAGCTACTATGACACCTGGACGCTGACTGGCCTGACCGTCAATGAAGACCACGGCACCAGCATGGCCATCGTCTATGAAGACCCAGCGGTCGATCCCAACAAGAAGGACGATGAAGCGCTCTGGGGGCTGGCCTATGTACTCGAAGAGCACCTCACTCGCCCACGCGACCTGAACAATGACGGTCAGCGCGATCTGAAAGTAGCTGACCTGGCTACGCGTTTTGATCGTGATAACAACCCCAGCACTGCCCAACGCTTTGACCTCCCCAACATCCTACAAGTGGTGACCCACAACTACACCACACTTGATGAAGCCGTGGCAGCCACCACCATGACCGAAACGGTCAAAACCCTCGACAGCGCCTTTAAGACGCCGGTGTTGGCCGACAATGCGATTAAGCCACTGCTCTTCTTTGCGCAAGAGAGCGCAGCGCGTGCCGTGGGCCTCGATCATCTAACCGCAGGCCAAGGCCACGCTGCCCAGAACGGTGCCAACCTGACGCTAGACATGGCCCCCGGCCCAGATCGCACAGTCGCGGTGGGCGTGACAGCCACCATCAAATGGGCAGCCTATTGTGGGGCAAGCGCCGGCAGCGTCACCTGGCGTCCTTGCACCAGCGACGAATATGCGAGTGAATTTGCCAAGCGTTATGCCACCCTGCCGGCTGAACCTGACGACGATGATCCAGACCTTGTGCTGGGACGCATGGCCTTTGCCATACTCTTCTTCGCCAGCCTAAGTGCAGGTTACGCTGCGCAGGTCCAAGAGGGCGCCACTATCGTTTCCAGCCGCTATTCGCAAGAGGGTGAATCAACGACGGCCACCGCCGTGCGTGCAGTGATCAATAGTCTTGCGACGGTGCCACTATTGGCAAGGCAATCCTACGAGCGGTTGTTGATCGGCGCTACGTCTCGGCCCAATCGAGGCGACACATCATGGGCGGCACTCATCAAAGCCTCGATTGCTGAAGCAGGCAAGGATTTAAAGAAGCTCAATGCGAAAATTGACGCGCTAGGCGCAAAGGCTGGTGATAGCGTCCCAACAAACAGTAAATTAGACCCGGTTTTTAAGCTGCCTAAAAAAATGGCAATCTATGGTTTAGCTGGAATCGTGGGCGGCATCATCCAAGTGATTGCGCAGGCGGTCGCCTTAAGTCCAGTTGATCCGACCGCGCGCACTGTACTAGGTGTCATGTCGGCAACGATCATGACCGGGGTCTCGGTCGTGCTGCCTGCTATGACCATCGTGTCGTTCTACAATGCCGGAAATAAAACGGCGTCATTCACCAAATTGGTGACAACGTTCAACTTAACTAGCCGAATCGGAAAGATTGCCGGGGCAGTCGGTCTCGCTGTCTCAGTGGCCGTGATTTGGGGCTTCTTTATCTACGGCGCTGCCACGGCCGGTTATGGTGCCGGCAGCCCTGAACTCAATAAAGCGTTTGCCGAGGCGGTCGCGGCTACCGTGATTGCCGTCCTCTTGGTCGCACTCAGTTCGTCGATCGCTGGCGCAATCATCGTGGGTATTCTCACCTTGATCGACTTTATCCTCACCCTGACTTGCGAGTTAGGGGTAAAGGAACTGCGCAACGCGCCCCTCCTGGGCGGTGCCTGTTTCACGGTCACGACCGCCGCCACCAAGGTGATCGCCTACTTCCTCTACAACTACGAACCGATGATCGACACCAGTCGTTCGGACCTGATGGTGACCGGCGCGCCTGCCATTGCCCTGGCTGATCCCAGCAAAGGCTATGTGCCGGCCAACACCTTGAGCCTTAGCCTGCCGATCACGACCACGGTCGTCCACAAAGACCCCGACCCCAGCGCCGGTCTCTATATTAACGGCTATCTCTATTTCTTCTCACCCGATAACCTGCGCGCCAGCACCTTCCAGTATGGCTTGAGCAGAGGCGCGGCCGCCCCTGTTCCTGTCGATCTCAACCAGATGGCGGGCGCCTGGCAGGATGTGCGCGAAGATCACAAATATGTGGCGACCCCCATGTATCGCGGCGTCGCCGGCATCACCCCACCCCCATTGACGGGACTGCCATTGATGCAGGGTATCAACAGCACAGTCCCTTTCAGCATCACCATGAACTTTGCCGTACCCGCCTATGAATGTTGGCTCATGCCGATTCCGTATGGTCCGATCATCATTCCTACGCCGATCTGCCGTACCCGTGAATTTGAGAGTACGAATACCACGCCGCTCACCGTCATCAAGTACGATGTCTTCCCGCCTACCCTGGCTGGCTTTGTGGCATTGGGCAACAAAAGCGACAGCGGCATCGGCCAAACGTGGGACGCGCGCTTCCCGTCGCTGCGCGATGCCGACGGCGATGGTCTGCGCGGCCCCGTCTACAACGGCGCCGACCCCAACGACACCCTGTGGGATAGCGACGGCGACGGCTTGAGTGACCGCTTCGAGTTAGAACAGCGGGTGGCCGGCATTCCCTACTCCCCCATCCAGCGCGACACCGACAACGACGGCCTCACCGACAAACAAGAGGCGCAATACAACACCAACCCCGCCATCGCTGACAGTGACAATGACGGGTTGGCCGATGGTGTGGAGGTGCGCCGACAGCAGGCCGACGCCACTGGCAATCCCACCAGCACCTGGGACGGCGGCTGGCAGGTGACAATCGACAGTGGGCCGGTGCAGACGATCTGGGTTGCATCCAATCCCTTGCGCGCCGATAGCGACGACGACGGCGTCAGCGACCAGGCGGAAAAGGAGCTGGCCGCCAACCCCGACCCGGCGTTGCAGCGCGACCGGCTGGGCGTGCCTTACCATCCGCAGGTGGTCAACACACCGCCGCTGGCCGTCTTTGTGGAGAGCAACGCCCTCAACGGCTATGTGCGCCCGGATACCCGCCTCTACTACACCAGCACGGTTGTCGCCAGTGTGCCGGTTGAACCTGGTGTGCTGGATGTAACGACGCTCTCCGATCAAGGCTTCACCCTGCTACCGCTGGCGTTGGGCTTCAACCCCTTGACGTTTAGCACCAGCCAAACTGTGACGCAGAGCATCAACTTCATCGTGCGCGGTGGCCCCAACCTCCAGCCACTTGACCTGTTGAGCAGTGCGCGCACGCGGCTGCAGCGTAGCGGCGCTTCCGGCTGGGTAAGCGATCCGGTTGCGACGGGCGCAGCACTGGGCGGCTTTACGGCCCCCTTCAGCGCCCGCAACAGCAGCCTGACTGCCGCCGGCGCCGACCGTCAGGATAGTTATCTACTTGGCTCCTTGGTTGCTAATGCCACGCAGCCGACCAATGGCGACGTGCGCAGCTACAACCTCAGTAGTGGCGCGGCGACGATCTTGGAGAACAGCAACAATACGGGCAGCAGCTACTCTCTGCGCGGCCAATCAGCCCCTGCGCTGGCTAGTAACACCAACGGCACGATACTGGCGGCCTGGGAGCGCGAGGATCTCTGCAACACCCTCACCATTCACTCGCTCAAAGTGGTTGCCGCCGCAGCTGATGTGAACAATGGCATTGAGCCATTCCTCACCCGTGGTAGCACCAGCAGCCAGAACCAGATCTGGCGCTGGGACACAGCCGGCGGCACGAATGATATGCGCGCCGGTGATCAGCGCGGCCCCAATGCCTTTGGCTTCCCCCTGACCTTTACTTTCTGCGATAACTTTCCGCTCTATGTTTGGGAATCGGACGGCGGCGGCGTCGATGAGGCCGTCGGCAATCTTGCCCTTTCCCCGCTCCAGGCCCGCACCAATGAAACCCTCAGCTTTAGCGGTGCCGGCCACACGATCGAGGTCAACGTCACCGTGCCGGTCAAGGACGACATTCTTGTTGCCGGCGCGTTGCTCAACGCCGATGGCGTGCGGCAAAGCAATGTCACCTTCCCCCGCCCGCCAGTGTCGACGATCTTTAAGCTGGAAATGCGTCATCCTGTGGTGGCGAGCAACGGCGACGGCTTCCTGGTCGCCTACGAAGTCGTCCCCCGCCAGGGTGCAACCCTCGATACCGCAACCTGGATCGTGACCCAAGCCTTTGACCGCGCCGGCAACGCGATCGGCAACAGCGCCCGGACGGCGGCGACCGTGGCCATACCCGTCGCCGGTGCCCGCCTTTCGCTTGATCTCGCCTGGGTGGGCAACCGCTACCGGCTGCTTTGGAAGCAACTGACGACCGCCGATGTCTATTATGGCGACTTCAATCCCGACGGGAGCGCGCTCGGCGACTGGACGCTGCTCGTCAACGACGCCACGGCGACCACCAGCCTGCTGCCGGACTATGGCCCAAAGTTGGCCTATGACCCGACGAATAGACGCTGGCTCATGAGCTACATCCGCAGCACCAATGCAACCGGCCGGGTGGTCCTCTATCCAAGTCTCACCAACCTCACCCCACTTGGCACCCGCGACTTTGGCAGCGGGTTGGAACAGGGCTTCGCCGTCTATCATCCGGTCACGCGTGGCTGGCTGGTCGGCTGGTATGATGTGCCAAATCTGAGCAGCTATCCACTGCAATCCGATCTGAGCGACCTGACACCGCTAACGGCAGGGGCGGCGCCCTTTGTGTTGGCCGCCGGCAGCACTTATGCCAGCGGCGCACTGGCCTGTCCCGCCCCCCAATCGGTGGCCGTGACGGAACTGCGTTTTGAAGAACTGCCAGGCGCGACGAGCTTCGCCGATGCTTCAGGCCGGGATTTCAACGCCACCTGTGAGGGGGGGGCAACCACCTGTCCGGCGGCAGGGCTGGCCGGCGCGCCGAATGCACCGCTCTCCGACTATGCAGTGCGCTTCGACGGCAGCAACGACGGCTTACGCTTCAACCGCCCGGTGCAGAATGACTTCACGATTGCTTTCTGGCTGAAAATGCCGCGCCGCAATGCGCAACTGATGCTGATCGACGGCGGCATTGGGCAGAACGCCGGCTTCCACATCTGGCTCAACAACGGCCAGTTGGCGCTTACGGCACCGGGAGTCAATAGCCTGGGCGGGGTGCGCGTCGATGACGACCAGTGGCACTTTATTGCCGTTAGCCGCAACCACATCACCGGCCGTGTCGAAGGCTATGTCGACGGCGCGACGGTGTTCGGTGTCAACGGTACGGCGAATCTCAGCCTGACCGGCGCACCGGATCTGTTTGTGGGCAAGAGCCGCAACAATACCCTGGCGCTGCTGACCGGGGTGATTGATCAGCTCCAGATCTTTCCGGCAACCCTGAACCAGAACAGTGTGCAAGCATTGATGAATCGCACCACGCAATCCTACTGTGTGGCAAGCGCCGCCGGCACCGATGGTGCCAATCTACAGTGGGGCAAGCTCACGGTACGCCAACAAGACCCACGCGGCGGGCGGCTCACAGCCGGCAATGAGCTGAAGCTGATTCTCGATAACGAACGTCCGCTGGCGAGCATCACGACCGTTGCCGATAACGCAGTCATCGGCCCTGATCAGGTAATCGGTGGCACCGCCATCGACAACGGCGCCGGTGTTGGCCTGGTTGAGGTGAGTATCAACAATGGCCCGTGGCAGCCGGCCACTGGTCTGGAGAGTTGGAGCTTCTCGCTGGCCGGTCTCAGCGGCGATGTCAATGTGCGCGTGCGTGCAACGGATGGCGTAGGCAATGTCGGCGATGTCACTTCGGGTAGCATTCGACGACTGCGCATCGACACCACCGGCCCGGTGCTGCGGATTGATGCACAGCCGGAGTCCATTAAGCCGACCAGAGCGGCCAATGGTCAATGGCAAGTAACCATGCGCGGCACCATCGACGACAACCCTGCTGGTGTCAAGCCGGGGTCGGTGCGAATGCGCTTGCACCAACAGAGCAAGGTAGGCATCGCCCAGAGCGAACAGGTGATCCCCGCCACTAGCGGCAGTTGGTCCATCAACTACCTGCTCGATCCCAGCCTCTATGACCCGACCGGCAGCTACACGGTGACGGTGCAGGCCGACGACAACGCGGGCAACCGTGGGATCGCCACGCCAATCCTTGTGCATCTGGATGCCACCGGCCCGGTCGCCAATCTCAGCCTCAGCGACAGTACACGCGAGACGATCACGCAGACCATCACTATCGGCGGCGTCATCAGTGACACCAACAGCACTATCGGCCTCGACAAAGCAGAGATCGCCTTTACGCCGATTGAGCAGATTGCGGCGCTGCCCAGCAACATTACCAGCACCGAGGCCGAAGCGCAACTCAACCGGACCTGGACGCCAGTCACGCTGGCCCAACGCGGCGCGGGTGTGGCGCAAACCACGTGGCGTGTTGCCATTCCAGCCGGGTTGGAGAATGTTTACCAGATTGACCTACGTGGCACGGACCTGCTCGGCAACGTGAGCATTACCTCCGGCCTCTGGCGCGGCATGATCGACACCCGTGACCCGCGCGTGGTCATGACGGCGACCGCGACCGGGGCGACCTACACCGATACCGCGGATGATACGCTGCGTCATGCGGTGCAATTCGTCTGTGGGGTGCAGGACCGGAATCTGGACGAAAGCAGCTTTACCTGCCCTGGCCTCGGCCTGGCCGAACCCGTCCGTTCGTTTGAAAGCATCCCCGCGCTGCAAGCGCTCTTCCCGGATCTGACCTTGCGCACCGGGCTGGCCATCTCCTACACCCTCTGGACGACGAGTCCCAACCCAGCCGCCAATGCCAGTGCGTGTGATGCCTTTGGCCGCTGTGCGCAAGCTGCGACAGCGACAGTCGCGGCAGCAGTGGACAGTCAGACCATGAACCGTGGCGTAGCAGCCGCCGCAGCCCCCGGCGCACCCCTCGCCGTCATCGTCAACCCGACCGCCGGCAGCTTTGTGGCGGCGAATAACGCGGTGAGTGTCACCGTCGCCGCTGAGGCAGGCGCAACGCTCAAGGAGGTGGCGATCAAGCTCGACAATGTGAC
>JALHQH010000089.1:10722-19486 GCA_022842065.1 Caldilineaceae bacterium | reverse complement strand
TGGCGTTGTTCGTTTGCTTGTTTTTGCGTGATCCCCTCTGGTGTGGTGCCATCCGGCGCGGGCGTGGCGGGCACTTTGGGGGCTGTGGCTGCAAGCTTGGCGCGTTGGGCGGCGTAGTCACTGCAGCAGGCGACGATATGGGGGGCCCGCTGTGGCTCGGGGCCGAAGCCGTGTTGGTAGCGGTGTGGCGCATAGCGCAGCGCGAAACAGGGGCAGTGGGGGCCGCAGTGCCCCTGCTGAATCAGGGCCGCTTCCTTGGGATTGGTGCGGTCGATTGGGTTGGGATAGCGGTCATCGACAATGAGCCGATCAACCCCGACCAAGGCGGTTTGACCGGGGAGTGACCAGCCAGCGGCGAGGGCCTGCCGGGCGGCGGCAACCTCGGCCGCTTTGGCCTGGGCCTCCTGCATGGCCTGGGCTTGCCAGTTCACGGCGGTGGTCAACTGGCGCACAGAATAGCCTTTGCTGATCGTTTCGGCACTGACCTTGGCCAGGCGGTCGGGGTCGTCGGCGAGGCGGAGGAGCTCGCGAGCGTGGCGCTCGGTGAGATCGCCCACGGCGATGGCCTGACGGATTTCGCTCGGCAGGGTCAGCAGGCGCAGCTTGTTGGCCGTGGTGCTGCGGGCATAGCCGAAGGGTTTGCCGGCTTCGGCGGTCGTGAGGCCAAACTCATCGATGGCGCGCTGGATGGTTTGGGCTTCCTCGATCGCGGTGATGTTGCGACGCTGGCTGTTCTCGGTGACGGCATGGGCCCACATTTGGTGATCGAGGGCAAAGGCGAGCATGAGCGGCATGGTGCGATAGGTGGGATCGGGGTCGAGCAGGGCCGCGTAGCGGCTTTCGAGTTCGCTAACGGTGGTGAGGTCGACGCCAATGGCGCTGCCA
This sequence comes from Caldilineaceae bacterium, assembly GCA_022842065.1. Next base: position 18,601 of record JALHQH010000089.1, on the reverse strand, counting down.
TCACCCAAGGAGCGTAAGCCTTCGGCGAGCAGCATGAACGCGCGCAGCCGGCGATGGCCGAACATGAGTTCGACCATGGCGTCGGGGGCGTTAAGCGCCTGTTGCGCGTGGCCACCCGGGGTTCCTGAGGTTGGGTTATCGGCGTACATGCTCTGCATGAGGGCCATGCGGAGGCCGCTGGGATCTAGTTTGACGACGCGGGCCAGGGGAAGTTGTTGCAGACCGCGGGTGGCGGGTAGTTCCGGCTGTAGCTGTTTAATGCTGAGGGCCAAGTTGAGAATGTGCTCGGCGGCGTAGTGGCCGCGCGGCTGGTAGGGATTGTCGGCAATTTTGTGTAGCTCCACATAGACGATCGCGGCTGGCGCTGCCGCCACCATTGCGCCGGAGGCGCGCACTGGTTGTGGCGGTGTGGCCTGGGTGCTGGCGCTGGCGGCGGCTTTGGTGGTGAGTAGATCTAGCATGTTGCCTCCTGCCACCAGTCGGTAACATAGGCGGCAACCCCGGCATAGGCTGCGCGCAGACGGTCGTCGCGCTGTTCGCCATTGCTTTCGGGTATGATGGCGCGGACTGATGCGTTGGTGTCGGCTTGCATGAGCGCCAGGCCATCGCGATGACGAATGGTGCGGGCATCGACGCGGGTGGCGATGGTGCCGAGGAGGACGGGGGTGGCACGCTCGAATTCACGGCGGATATCTGCGGCGATTTCGATGATGCGCTGCACACCGGCAAGGGCGTCGCCTTCGGGTTCCGCCGGGCAGAGGAGGCCATCGGCGGCAAGCAGGGCATTAACGAGCATGATGCCGGCCTCGGGTGGGCAGTCGATGAGGCAGAGATCGAAGTGCGCTTTGACCGGGGCGAGCGCACGACGAAGGGCAGTGCGGCCGCGGACGGCGTCACTGAGCAGGCCAACGGCGATGTTAGCAAGCTGCAACTCACTGGGGGCGAGGGTGAGACGACCCGCATGGTCAACGGGGACCAGAATTTCGGCCAGGGAAACAAGTGGTTCGACGGCACCACCGAGCGCGTCGGCAATCGTGTAGGTGCTTGCGTCGTAAAAGCGCTTGCTGAGATTGGCTTGGGGGTCGAGATCGACCAGCAGGATGCGCAGGCCGTTCGCCGCCAGGAGCGTACCGAGATAGTAGGTGCTGGTCGTTTTGGCGGTGCCGCCCTTGTGATTGCAGATGGCGATAGTTTTCATAGGTTGCCTCGCTTTCTAGAATGCCTGTAGCTGTGCCGGCGGGTCTATGGCGGCGGGTGCGATGTCAGATGATTTCGCTACCCTGCGCCATTTTGGACCTGAATTTTGGTTTTGACCCGCACCGGTGCCGCTGTGCTTTAATTTGTGCCCGGTTGGCTGCTCGTGCAGCGCGTGATCCAGGTGCGTAGGTGCTGTCTTTCGTGGCAGCGTTGTTGTTTGAGTAAGCACAGCTGGCGACAGGCATGGTCAAAGGCGCTGGCATACCGATTGCGTTCGCGCATGGTGGTGGCTAACACTTGGCGGCAGGCAGTCAGTTGGCTTTCCAGGCTGGCGATGTGCTCGGCTTGGAGATTGATCCGTTCGGCCAGCAGCCCCATGGCCGTGGGGGCCGCAAGGGCTAAGCGGAGCCAGCGCAGCAGGGAGAGATTGTAGAACTTGCGGTACATGGTGTGGGTGTCCTTTTCTGGTGTGTTTACAGGTCGATTGACAAAGGGCGATTGTGATCCTGCCAGGTATCGAGGGAGACACAGGTGAGAATATCGGCGACGAGCGCGGTCGTCTGGTTTTGGGTGAGATAGACCGGCTTTTTGCGACTGACGGCGTGGCGGACCACGGCGGGCAGACTTTCGGCACCCTGGCTGAGCGTGGGATCATCGCTGTAGCGTTTGATCCATTTGAGCAGGTCGAGCAGCGCCGCCTGGTCGTAGGCCGTAATGCTCTGCTGATAGTCGTTCCACTGCATGTGAAAGCCCAGCAGCGAGCCCAACTGCCAGGCGGCCTGTTCGAGGGTCGGCCGGTCGAAGAGCGCAAGCGGGTCGGGGTTGTTGCCCCCCCCTGCACCCCCCTTTCCACTAACGACGGGTGGATGGGTATGGATGATCTGATCACCACCACCACCATCCATCCACTTATGTTGATCTTCTGGTTGATCTTGATCTTGATCTTGTCCTTGATCCCGACTCTGTGGTGACTCACTCGCGACTTGATCGCGCTGTGGTCGCGATGCACTCGGGACTTGCTCGCGACTCGGTCGCGACGCACTCGCAACTTGGTCGGGACTCTGTCGCGACAAGCTTGGCGTAAGGTGCGCCTCGAGGGCTTGGCGGTATTGGGAGCGGCTGTCGAACTCATTGGCCATTTGCTCGCGTAGTTCGAGCGTCGCCGGGATGAGGCCGGCTTTGCTGCGCTCCCAGCCTGGGGGTGGTGGAAACAAGGATTCGGCTTCGTTGTGGTACTTCATGCGCAGGTTGTAGCGGCGAAAGTCCTTAAAAAAGAGCACCGCTTGACCGGCACGGATCTGATAGCGGATCACTTTGTTGGAGCGGATCCATTCATCGACGATGCGCGGGATCTGATCGAAAAGTTCGGTTTTGTAGGGGCAAATCGTGGCCCATAACTTGTTGGGATGGCCATCAATGAGGCCATCGCGGTCCAGGTTGGTGAAGGCCATGACATAGCAGTAGATGGCTTCAACACTCATGCTGTTCAGGTCGGGGTCGAGGGCGATCTCACTGGAGATCAGGCGGCCTTTGGCCATAATGGGTGTCCTTTCGTGCTTTGGTGTGGGATTAGGGTTAGCGTGAATAAGATTGGTTTTGGGCTGCTCCTTTGCCGTTTGGAACTATGTAGCCACCTGAGCACAGGCACTTGACCATGACTACATCGCTCTAGATTTTCGTTCTCCGTGCGTAAGTCGTATCCTTGTGTAAGGATGAGGTTGACTAGCAAATATTACGGATATCCTCGTGTACGGGGCTGAAGTTTGCTTGGTTGCGTAAGCTAACTATGGTACAAATGATGTAGAACGAAAGGAAGCTTTCGTCGGTTTATCTGACTCTGCGCCACGCCCATTTTCTTCAAAATTGACAAGCTGCTAAAATGAGGGACGGATCGCCGCGCCAACGAAGATCCGTCCCTCCTGGCGTTGTCAAAGCCACAATCCCAGAGAGGAAACCCTATGCAATTATTAGATGCATTGTCTGAGTTTCTTGCCGCCAAGCAGGCGGCCGGTCGTACCACGGCAACGACTGTGTGGTACGAGATCCAGATCCGCTGTTTTCACCAATGGCTAGTCGATCACCCCGGCGATTGGTTTACGTCGAGTACGTTTGAGCGATACTATCTGTATTTGGCCAGGGAGCGCGGTTTGCAGCCCAGTTCGATTTGGGGGGCACATCGGGCACTGAACGTGTTTTTTCGCTGGTTGCTGAAGCGGAAGTTGATCACCACCAATCCCTTGCAGGATGTGGAGTTACCGCGGGTGCCCAAGCGCCAGCCCCGCCGCACGACACCTGACGAGTACGAAGCGCTACTGAAATCGATTTCCTTGGCCGACAACTGGATCGATGCGCGGGATTACTTGTTGGTTTCGACCCTGTTTCTTAGTGGTCTACGGGTCGCTGAACTTTGCCGGCTGCGGATTGAAGATTTTGACGTGCGCAATCGGATCTTGATCATTCGGGGCAAGAAGGGGGGCGATGATCATCTGGTGCCGATGTTGGAGCCAATCAGGCGCGCCTTTGTCGCCTATTTGTATGCGCGTCCGCTATGGCCATCGGGCGAGATCTTCCTGAGCAGTGATGGCTGGAAAGGGGCTGATGGTGTGCTGAGCACGAATGGGGTGCGGCAACGGCTGACGCAACTTTGTGCGCGGGCGGGGATTGCGCGCTTGACCCCCCATCGTTTTCGGCATGGTTTGGCGCGTTACATGTTGGATCAGGGCGCGGATATGGCGTTGATCCAGCGCATTCTAGGTCACCAACGGATGAGCACTACTGCTGAGATCTATGCGTTGTGGGACAATCTGGAAGGTGTTTCGGCCCAGTACCAGGCGGTAATGGCAGGCATTACGTCATGCCGACTTGACAACAAACGATAACTGACTCTGCTGAACCCATATTCGTTGATTTTCATCAAGTGTTGTGGGGGTAATTTTCTTATCTGTTCGCAAGGTTTTTGAACGCTTGGGTAAACAAAAAAGGGGCGTGTAATAATTCTGATTTCTTTAAGCAGAATTATTACACGCCCCTTCGGGTTTGATTGTGAACAAAGTGCGGTGGGAAAAATAGCCTCGATTGACAGAGGATGGTTACTTGCAGTGCTTCGGCTTTCGGGTAAGCTAGCCATCGAGGCATTCCCACCACAATCCGTGGATTGACCAACAGCCCGATCAAACTGACAACGAATTGGGCGATGGAGGCGATCAAGAGAATCGTCAACATCGGGTTAAGCGACCACGCTTATCGAAAATATCTGCCCAGTGCGGTCTGTTCCGACTGGGCGAAGGACGGGGATGTAGAGAAAAGCGGCTTTGTTGCCATAGGTTTGTTCCTTGTGAGCGTTTTGTTTCTCATCAACATATCGGACAGCAAACAATGAGATTCAGTACGTCGCTTGGCTCATGAGGGTTGCGTTGTGCGATCATAAAGGCTGTCAACATCTTGCGCTGGTTCCCACGTTCCAGCGTGGGAACCAGCGCATCTGCTCATGCCCCTATGATCATGGCTGAACTAACGCAGCGTCGTCCTATACTCGATGCCGGGGAACTGCACGGCATCGGGCAAGAGCATCTCGTGGGCAGCCTGATCACCCTTGAGCGTGTCGAGCAGAAATGCGGTGGAGAAGTGGTGAACCAAATCCAGCCCACGCTGCTTATCCCACACGGGATCGAAGCAGATGTAGTCACGGTAGGGGAACTCTGCAATCCAAGGCATCTGCGCGCAGGGGGTGAAGATAAACATATGCTCTGCCCCTTGGAAGCCGACCAGCACTTTTTGTTCGCTAGAGACATAATCATACGATAGTTTGCTGCCCCAGTCGTAGGGCGTAACAGTGTCCGCCATTCCACCAATGGCCATCATGGGTATCGTAACTTTTGATAACCCTACCTGGTCGAACAAGAAGGCGTCGCCAGCAATCGAGACAATGGCAGTGACACGCGAATCACCAAGCGAGGGCCACAGGTCCGCAGGTACAGCGTCTAGACCGGCATGTGCTGCCATATCGGCGTCCATTCCTAGAAAGGGCTCACAGAGAAATTGCTTTGGATGATCCTCAGGGGACAACTCGGCGCAGCTTTGATTAAAGGACTGCATGTCCATCTGCGCGCCCGACATGGCCAGCACCGTGTAGCCACCAAAGGAGTGTCCCACTACGGCTACATTCGCCATATCAATCAGTCCGGCCAATTCTCCGCCTTGCCCAGTCAGCGCTTCCGCATAATCCAAGACCTGGGTGATGTCGAGGGGGCGGTCGATGGTTGCTGGCGCGCTTTCCATCCAATCCTGCTCGACATGTTCTGGTGCCAGAACGATGAATCCTTGCGAGGCGTATTGTTCGAGCAGGGTGCTGTACCAGGGCGCATTTGTGTTAAAGCCATGGGAGAAGATCACTAGCGGATATGGACCTTCAGCGTCATTAACGGATGCGTCGCGCAGCGCATGGCCATTGACAATCGCTGGGGCGTTGGTTTGCCATTCCGGGTCTTTCAGCGTGAATTCGTAGGCAATCTCCTCAACCGCGCCCGCTGGGTTAAGTGCTGGATACCAGAGGTGAACATCAAGTGATCGTGCCGCCTCTCCATCGCTGACAAGCGAGCGGTAGCCCACGTCAAACTGGCCGCGCTCGGCATAGGACGGCCTGTCTGGCCGAGGTGCGGTGACGGCAGCCGCGCCTTGCTCAGGTGCGGGTAGTTGAACAAGCTGGCAGGCACTTAGCAGTAGGGTGAATAGCATGCCCACCATCATGAAAAATGGTTGCTGGGGCATAGCTCGTTTCTTAAACATGTGAATTGCTCCGTTTGGTTAGAATATTGAAATTAGCGTACGTTCGAAAAATCGGTGCAACCTCCTTTCTTTCGCTGCAAAGCGCGCCACCATAGAGCGACGTCAGCCCTGTCCACGGATGAGCCGTAGGCCGGTGACAACGAGCCAGACGAGCCACGTGGCTAAGCCCAGAACGCCGACGAACAGCAGTGGCGACCCATCCGCGATGGCGAGGTTTCCGGCCCCGGCCAAGATGAGCAAGCTGCCGCCCGCCACGCCTAGCAGCCGCTGCCACGGCCGCGTCAAACCGCTGGCGTGGGTGGCCAACGCCGCGCCGATGAAGGTCGCCCCCATCGCGGGCAGCGTGAGCGCCAAGACCGCGGCATGGAGCTGCCAGATCAGCTCGAAGGCGGGGGTCGGCTCGGCCAGGCCATCCGCGGCGAGCACGGCCGCGATTTGCGTGGCCATGGCGAGGGCGGATACCGCCGAGAGCGTCGCTCCGGCTGCCACCGCGAGCCGCGACCAGTCCGCCCCTGCACCGCCACGGTGCTGCACGAGCCCGTGTAGCGCCGTGACGAACAACAGGAGCAGCGGCAAGTTCACGGCCTCCAGACCCACGGCGACGGCCACCCTGTTCTCGGCGTAGTAGGCGAGGACCACACCAAGAGGATCGCTGTAGAGAGGGGCGCCAGTGCCAAACGCCGCGTTCTGAACGAACACTGACGCGGCGTAGGCAACCGCGACGCCGCCGACGATGCGCGTCGTGGACACCCGGTTCCCTGCGGCCACTGCTGGTGTCGCTGCCTCGCTCATCCGACTTCCTCCGATCGCTGACTTGGTCTCTGTGTTCACCTGCGCCACTTTCCGTAAATCATTCATCATTTATCTCCTTTGCTTGAATAGTATTGATCAGGTTCATTGAATCGAACTTGGATAAAACGATTGACACCTCCTTGTCGCTATGACTCACCCCGCGTTGGCGTAAGATCCTGCTTATGCCTTCTGTTCAGTCCATTTCCAGGCATAACGGATAATTAGTAATTGAAGAACGACTTCTACAACAGCGCCATACACCATATGTATCCAAAACTCACCTGCCAAATTGAACAATGTATAAGGAATCCAAAGCGCAGCCACGATGATGTTTGTCCAACGATTTACTTTCGCTGGCAAGGCGACGGAAAGGAATATCATCAGCGCTGGAATTGTTGTCAAAACCAGTCCTGTCAATAGAAAGACTTGTGTAATGTCAAATACAAATACTTTTCCTGCCAGGATATTCTGTAGATGGCCCGGCATATGTAAGCCGAAATAATCGACATAGATGTAGAAAAACATCATACTCGCCCACAGTGCTGCAAGCTTCATATTGACCCTGATCTCTTCCACTACGTTTAGTGGTGTTTTTGGGTTTGTACTCATTTTTGTCTCCTTGTTTGATTATTCAGATTCGAACCATACGACAGAAAGCAAGGGTATCCCCGCATCGCGCACTTTGCGCAGCAAGCCATGCAAGGCGGCCTGATCGGCGACGGGTCCCGTTACGTGCGTGTCGCCATTCTCTTCCAGCGTGATCGTCATCTCGCTAAACCAGATGGCCCAGTGCGCGCCTAGGTGGCCCTTGAGCCGGATTTGATAAATCGCTGGTTGATCGGGGTCGATTCTGGCATTTGGCTTGGTTGACATTCCCCCATCCCTCGCATAAACATCAGTTGTTTTTGTCGGCGACGAACCATGCAAACAGTGTAGCGGTTGCCCAGGGTCGGTGTATAGACACTTTCGTGTTTGGTTGAGGTGTTGTTTTTCGTTTGAGCGTGTGAGGGTGTGTAGATACTTTGGTACTGGGGAAGGGTGACGGGCAGAGGAATTCAAGGGGCGTAGGTGCGATTTCCATATAGCACACCATAGGTTTGAAAGT
>JALHQH010000089.1:0-10712 GCA_022842065.1 Caldilineaceae bacterium | reverse complement strand
GTGCTCTTCCGATCTCGATTTCCATATCGCACAGCTTCGGTTTGAATGTGCGATATGGAAATCGCACCTACGCATGTCACCCCTGCGTTCCGATTGAGCCTTTGTTCACGGCAGAGAGAGAAGATTGAGGGATCTAGCTTTGGCGACAGCTTCGGTGCGCCGCCGCACTTGTAGTTTGTCGAAGATGCGGCGGTTGTGTCCTTTAACCGTGTCCAGCGCAAGGAAGAGCCGCGCGCCGATCGCTTGATTGGAGAGTCCTTGTGCGATCAGGTGCAGCACTTCCAATTCGCGCTGGCTGAGTGGATCAATCAGGGGCTGGGCCGCGGGGGCGGAGGGTGGAGCCGATTTGCTACTGCCGGTCGGTTGTTCAATGGTCAAGGCCGCCAGTAACTTGCCCGTATAGTCTGGCAGCGTTCCCCGCGCCGCCGCTGCTGACAGCAGTTGCCACATCGGTGCGCCTTCATCGACAAAAAGGCGGACGTAGCCCTCTGGTTCCGCCAACGTCAAGGCACGTTCCAGCGCTGGCAGTGCTTGGGGCATGTCGCCGCACGCTTGATGGGCGAGCGCCTGCAATAGGAGGATTTCGATCACGCTGCCCATCCATTCCCCGGCTGCTGCCGCTTGTAGCAGGCGCGCCAGCAGCCCGATTGCCTCCTGAATGGTGCGTGGCTGGCCGTCTTGACGATAGCTGGCAATGAGCAGCCGCGCCAGGGTGATGTGCTCAAACGCGCGCAAAAAGCTGAGGTTGTCGTCGCTCGATAGCCCGCGCTCGCGCACCCAGATCAGGGCATCCGTCAAATGGCCTTGCGCAATCCAGATCTGCGCCTTCATGGCGGCCAGCGGACGCACTTCCGGGACGGGCGCTGGGTAAACGAAGCGAGCCGCCTCGTCGAGCAGACGTAGCGCCCCAGCCAGATCGCCTTCACTCTGTTTCATGCGCGCTTGTATCAATCGCAGGCGATAGGGCCAATTGGACAATGCCACGGCTTCGCCTAATTCCTCGCTTTTTTGCAAATAGTCGCGGGCTTCTGCCCAATTGCCCAACTCGTGGTGGAGATCGCTCAAACCGAGATAGAGATCCGCCGTACCCTGTAGCAAGGAAGGGGCTTGGGTTGCGGCATCGTCCATGCCCGCAAGTTGTAATGCCTCTTCATAGGTGTGGATCGCCGCGCGCAAGCGGCCCTGGGCGATTTGAATGTCGGCGACACTATAGGTCATGCCGATGGCGAAAAGCACGTTGCCGGCCTGTCGCACACCCCGCTGTGCCGCGACAAGCGAACGGTGAGCGCCCGCCAGATCGCCCGTTGCCATCTTTGCCAGCCCCCAAAGCGCCTCCACCAACGCTCGCGCCAGATGATCGTCGGTAGGGCAAAGGTCGATCGCCCGTTGTGCAAAGGCGATGGCTCCAGGCAGATCGTTGTCGTTGTGTGCCAGCGCCAAATAGGCGCGGGCAGTGGCAATTTCCATCGCGAGGGTGCGCGTCTGTTCAATGTGGAGATCACTGGCTGCCTTGTCGAGCGCCTGTTCGGCATCGCGCAGACGGCTCTCGGCTGCCTCCATCTCGCCATTGTTGAGCAATTCCCAGGCAAAGCCAGTGCTGAGCGATGGACTGGCGCGCACCATCGCGTCGGGCAATGCCTTCATCCAGCCCAACAAGGCAGCAGAGCGGAATTGCGTGCGGTGATGATTGCGCCACTCGCCCTCGATCACGCGCGCCGCCCGTGCGAAATCGTCTGCGGCAAAGGCGTGATGGATCGCATCGGCAGGGTGGCTGTGCGCTTCATACCATACACTTGCCCACTGGTGGAGGAGGGGAACTTGATCGGGCAAGTGCTCCAACAAATGAGTGCGCAGCAGCTCGGCAAAGAGGTGATGATAACGAAACCAATGGCGCGTATCATCGAGCGGGATCACGAAGAGGTTGGCGCGTTCGAGGTGTTCGAGGATGGACTGGGCGTGAAGATTGGAGAGGCGAGATTGGGGATTGCGAGCATTCAATCTCGCCTCTTCAATCTCCAACCCTTTCATCACCGCGTCACACAGATCACCACACAGCCGCTCCAGAATCGAAGTACACAGCAGGAAGGTGCGGGTCGGTTCTGGTTGATGTTGCAACACTTCCTCGACCAGATAATCGACGATGTGGCGATTGTTGCCAGCAAATGCCCGGATGAAGCCAGCCACATCCTTGCGCCCGCGCATCGAAAGCGCTGCTAATTGTAGACCGGCGATCCAACCTTCGGTGCGGCTCTCTAGCGCGGCAACGTCCTCGACCGTGAGCTTGCGTTGCATGATCTGGTTGAGGAAGGTCGCCGCTTCGCTGGGCGTAAAGCGTAGATCAGCGGCGCGCAGCTCGGTCAGCTGATTGCGCACCCGCAGCCGTGCCAGGGGCAACTGCGGGTCTTCGCGTGTGGCGATCACCAGGTGCAGCTGCGGCGGCAGGTGGTCGATCACAAAGGCGAGGGCTTGATCGACCGCGCCCGTCCCGTCCCAAAGGGAGCCCCGAACCCCGCCCCCGGCGTCGATCAAATGATAATCGTCGAGAACGAGAATGAGCTTATCGGGACGCGCGGCGATCTCATTGAGTAAGGTGATCAGAAGTGCATCAGTCGATGGTGGCTGGGGCGATTGGAGCGCCGCCATCACTCCTAGGCCGATCTGCGGGGCAACTGTTTGCAGCGCGGCAACTGAATAGGTAAGAAAGCGTGTCGGGTCGCTGTCGGCTTCATCGAGCGAAAGCCACGCTACTCGATTTACGAGCATTTCGTGGCTAGCTGCCTCTGCCTGCGACTCGTAAATCGTGAATCGCAAATCGTAAATCCAACTGCTGATCAGCGTGGTTTTGCCAAAGCCAGCCGAGGCGGAGATAAGGGTTACTTTGCGCTGTAACCCTTTGTTCAACTGCTCAATCAGCCGGGGGCGCGGGACAAAATTGGGGCGTGGTGGCGGGATAAATAGTTTCGTCGCTAAGATTGGCATAGGCATCGATTAATGATAAACCATACACCCATTCTCGGCAACCTTTTACGGTTTGCTATCTGTTGCATCAAGAATTTCGCGCAGCAGAACGATGGCCTTATTACGTTCATGGATGCCAAGCTTGTCATAGATGCTGACCACAGGTTACCGCAGGCACTCGCGATGGCCAGAGCGGCTGAGACGCCCGCCTATCGTGCGGAAGCGTTGGCGAGTCTTGTCCATCGCTTTACCGACGCCGAAGGCCATTATCCGGCAGCCCAGCGCCGCCGCGCGTTCACGGCCACTGTGGGCCTTGGCGGCTAAATTAGATGTCACCTTCATCGAGCAGACCATCGCCACGACGACCGTGGCTTGGTATGACCCCTATGCGATCTTTGCCTTTATCGATCTCATCGCCACCCTGGCCCCGATCGACGGCTGGTCGCGGCGGTGCTGGCCTTTGCGCAGATCAACGAATTGGCCCCAACCGCCGAGCGACTAGAGCTGCTGACCTTAATGCCATTAGTCGAATATCTTGATCCAGCGCAACGCCAAGCGCTTGTGGCCCTGGCCGTTGCCTTCGTCCAGCAGGCGCATGAGCCGTTATTCACTGTCGCCCGTCTTGGTCCATTGGCGCGGCGCTTACAGGGCCAGGCACGCACCGAACTGATTTTGACCACGGTAGCGCTCTGTCAGCCATTACCACAGCCACTAACCGCGCTCTGCCGTTTTCTCGAACCAACGACCCTTGATGACCTGCCGCCATCGCTCCACAAGCCATTGCTATTGGAAGCGGTTGCGTTGTTAACGCCCATTACGCCTCCATCACGCAGCGAACTGCTGGCGCAATGGGGGGTGATTGCCCCCTTGCTCCCGCCGCCATTGGCCGAGCATTGCTGTGCAATGCTCCTTGCCCTTTGTGGTGAGTGGCGTTGGGCTTAGCCGCGATCTACCTGTTGGCCCATCGCCTGCCCCGCCACCGCAGTTGGCTATTGGGCTATGCAATGCTCCAGGCCACGTTGATCTTTGCCATCGTTGTGACAACCAGTGACACTACACAGCCGATCACGCTCTTTCTCTACGCTTCATTAGCGGCCCAGCTGGTCGGGCTCTTTCATGGGCAGCTCACCCAAGCCATCACCGTTTCGGCCATTTTTTTAGGCGTGATCGTGCTTGACCATCTCTTCTTCTGGGGCTGGTCTGTATTGGCCGGGTTTCTCTTGGTGGTGTTGCCGATGACCGCCTTTTTGATGACGTTGGTCTATCTCTACATCCAGCAGACCCATGCGCAGCAGGCCGCACAACACTTACTAACGGCGCTGGAAAGCGCACACCAACAACTCGCAGCCTATGCCGCGCGCGTTGAGGATCTGACGCTGGCCGCGGAGCGACAACGGCTGGCGCGCGAACTCCATGATACGCTGGCGCAAGGGTTGGCCGGCGTCATTTTGCAGTTGGAGGCGGTTGAGTCGCACCTGGAACGGGGCAACACCGCGCGGGCGCAGGGCATTATCAGCCAGGCGATGCAGCGCGCTCGCCTCACTCTGGCTGACGCCCGCCGCGCCATTGACGATCTGCGAGAGGGCAACTTTTTGTTGGATCTCAACGACAGTATCCACGCTGAAGTGGCGCGCGTCGGCGCAGCAACCGGAATTCGCTGCTGCCGTACGTTGAACGTCCCCACCGGCCTTCCCCTTGTGCAACAAGAAACAATCCTGCGCACAGCCGGCGAAGGGCTGGCTAATATTGCCCGGCATGCCCGGGCCGATCAGCTCTGGGTCACTCTGTGTCAGGAGGGGCAAGAGGTCATCTTGACCGTACGCGACGATGGGATCGGCTTTGACCCATCAGCGGCTAGCCAGGGCAACGGCCACTACGGGCTGATCGGTCTGCGCGAACGGGCGCAACTGGCCGGCGGCACCCTCGACATTGCCAGTGTGCCCGGCGCAGGCACGACGCTAACGTTGCGCTTACCTGTGCTGGGGATGGCTGCAACCGCTCATGCTGCGCCCATCGGGGGGACTACCCATGACTGAACCCATCCGCGTCCTGATCGCTGATGATCACGAAGTTGTGCGTGATGGCGTGCGCCTAATCCTGGAGACAGAAGCAGATTTCTGGGTGGTGGGCGAAGCGGCGGACGGGGCGCAGGCCGTGCATCTGACCGGTTCTTTGCAACCCCAAGTGGTGCTGATGGACTTACGGATGCCGGGCATGGATGGCTTGACCGCCATTGACCAGATTCGCGCCCGCTGGCCGGCCGTAGCCTTGGTGATTTTGACGACTTATAACGAAGATGAGCTGATGATGCGCGGGTTGCGCGCCGGCGCGCGCGGCTATTTGCTCAAAGATACCAATTGGCAGAGCCTCTTTGCTACCTTACGCGCCGCTGCCCGTGGCGAAGTGCTGCTCAAACCGGAAGTACTGGCGCGGGTGTTAAGTCAGCGACAAAGTCGTGACACGCAAACCGCAAGCGAGGCTGTACAAGAGAGCATACTCACCGCGCGGGAACAGGAAGTGTTGCAGGCCGTGGCGCGCGGCGCGCGCAGCAAGGAGATTGCCGTGCATTTGCAAATCAGTGCGCGCACTGTTAAAGCGCACCTGGCGAGTATTTATAACAAATTGGGCGTGGATTCACGCGCCGCAGCCATTGCGGTGGCCGCCCAACGTGGGTGGTTGGGACGCGTAGACGAATGAATTAACCCACTATGTGGCAGACCTTACAGCAAACTTAGAAAATTCTACAAAACCGTACTATGCTGGGGTTGCTGTGTTGGTGGCGGAGCGTGTATAATGCCGCTTTCACCATCCGCTGCAAACACCATTGCTGTTCTTCTGCTATCCATCGCTGAGGAGCCTATGGCATCTCGTGGGTCAACGTTCACCTCGACGATTTCCTTCGGTCTGCTCTTCATCACTGGGGCGAGGGGGCATGTTTTGTGCCATTGGCCGCCGTCAACGATCACAAGATGATGGCCGCCGCCATTGTCGCCGCGGTGGCACCCCGCGACCCCGGTGCAAAGTCACCCGAGGCCCAACTGGTCGAGTTGCTACGTCACCGCACCCTCCTTTTGGTGCTGGATAACTTGGAGCAGATTAGCGATGCGGCACCATTGATTGCCGCCGTGCTGGCGGCTTGTCCGCTGGTGGTGATCCTGGCAACGAGTCGTGAACGGCTCCATCTGCGCGCCGAACAACGGTTCAAAGTGCCGCCCCTTGAGCTCAACTCTGCGGTGGAACTCTTTGTCCAGCGTGCGCAAGCGGTTAGCGCTGAATTTCATCCCACGCCTGATACCTATGTGACCATTGCCGCGATTTGTAGACGACTCGACTGTCTGCCTTTGGCGGTGGAACTCTGCGCAGCCCAGGTCGAGATCCTCTCACCGGTCCATTTGCTGGCCCAACTACAAACCCGCGCGCTTGACCTGTTGGTCGATGGCCCACACGATCTGGCGTCTCAACATCACACGCTCCGCCGTGCAATCCAACATAGCTACGCCTTGCTGGCAGCAGAAGAGCAACGCCTTTTTCGCGGACTTGGCATTTTTGTCGGCAGCTTTGACCTGGCCGCGGTCGTCACCATCTGCAATCACCCGGCGCCCGGCGCGATCCTCCACGCCCTGATTGGCAAAAGTCTGGTGCGCGCCGAAACAGTGACTGCTGACGAGCAGCGCTTTTCCCTGTTAGAAACGATCCGGGCGTTCGCGCTGGAGCAAGCGCGCACACATGGCGAGGAAGCGCAGTTACGTCAGCGCCACTATGCCACCTATTTACAACGCTTTCGCACCGCCGATGCCCATTTGCGTGGCCCAGAGGTTGCCCGCTGGTTTGCCCGCCTGGACCCCGATTATGATAACCTGCGTAGCGCCGTCAACTGGACCCTTGCGGCCGGCCACTACGCGGATGGGGCCTGGCTGTTGGTTGCCAGCAGTTGGTATTCGCGTCTGCGCGGGCAGTGGTATGAGGAAATTGGTTGGTTCGAGACGGTACTCCCCCATGATCAGCAGTTGGCCCCAGCATTACGGTTGACATTTTTGATCTGCTTCTGCAGCCTGGCCCGTTCCCCGGAGGAGTACGAGACCATCAACAGCTATGCCACTGATCTGATGGCGCTCACCCAGCTTTGCCCAGACAAAGTGCTTGGTGCCGGCGTTTGGCATTTTCTCGCCAAAGCTGCGCCGGATTTTGCCCAGGCGGCCAGTGCGTGGGAACGGTCGATTGCCCTGGCGCGTGAAGCTCTCCACGTGCCAGGGCTTGGCCCCGAATACGGCGTTGG
Source organism: Caldilineaceae bacterium (assembly GCA_022842065.1). The sequence continues at coordinate 3,478 of JALHQH010000089.1, read as the reverse complement.
GTCGGACCCGCTCTTTATATTGGGCGGCGCGCTCGATTTTTATGCGACGCGTCTGCTTGAGCAAGGGGTGTTTGCCCAAGCGGGGCCGCTGATTGCAGAGTCCCATGCAGTATCCGTCGCCAGGGGATTTCGCAGCGGCATTGGCGCGGCCTTGAGCAATCGTGGGTTGCTGGCGTTGTTGCAGGGCAATCTGGGCCAAGCGCGTCTGCACCTGGCGGAAGCATTGACGATCACGACAACCAGCATCTTTCCGGCTGTCCGCGCCAAGACCAAAACATTGCTCGGCCTCACCATGTTGTATCACAATAATCCACGCGAGGCACGGCGGCTATTGCTGGCGGCGCTGGCGCTCTGGACCAATATCCGCGACAAGCCCTATTTGGCGATCGTCGCGATCTATCTGGCCGAAACAGCGCTATGGGAACGACAGACGGCGGAAGCGGAACAATGGCTGGCACAAGGGCTGCGCGATCAGGTCGAGCCCCGTTGGCTTGGCAGCGCCGTGGTGAACTGTCTCCACGTGGCGGCCCGGCTGGCCGTCCTACGCGAAGCGTATGAATGGGCGGCTACGCTCTTTGGTCTGGCCGAGGAGACGAGCCGACGCATGTATTACACACTGGTCGAACCGGTGCGTGCGCAAAATCGTGCCGCGTTGGTGCGCGCCCAGGCCAGCTTGGACTTGGCACGCTTTGGCGCAGCATTCGCGGCGGGGCAGCAGATGACAGTGGAAGATGCCTTTGCCACTTTGCGCGCGACGACAGGCCATGAGTCCACTGCAAAAAGCCTAAAATAGCCACAGAAACACAAAACGCACAAAAGTGTACTCCTGTAATTTTTTGTAATTTCAGTATCAAGTTCAAAAGCCATCATGAATACCATTTTGCCATGCTCTCTGCCGCACTCCTGCGCACCATTTCCGCCTCGTCTTGCAGTGCAGCGTGTAGCGCATGCAAGATCGGCAGGTTATCCTTGTCCAGCAACCACCAATTGCGCGCAATCCGCTCACGCACGCTGGCATCTTCATCGCCAAGCTCGGCTAGAAACGCGGCTATCACGGCATCGTTGATCCAACCCAATTGCGCCAACGTCATAGCAACATCACCGCGCAGGCTTTGGTTCTCTTGTAATGCCGTCAGAATGGCTCGCACATCCTCTTCGTCTTCTACCATTGGGGGCTGTTGTTGCGCACGTTTACGGTGCGCTTGTGCCTTGGCTTCCTCGGCAACCAGCAACGCAAGCAGCGCTTCGATCACGGCAGGGGTGGGGTTGCCAATGCGGCCAAGGCTTTCGACGGCTTCCCTGCGCACAGACCAATCCGCGTCCGCGAGGGCGGCGCAAAGGATCTCCACAACTTGGGCAGGCGGATTCGTCATGGTGCCGAGGGCTTTGAGTGCAGTTCGCTGCGTGTGTCCGCCTTCCGCTTCCAGCGTGTCCATGAATAGCGCCGTCCATTGCGGATCATCCGGGTCGGTGGTTCTCAAGCGTTCGGCAGCAGCAGGTGAACGGGACGCTTTTCGTTGCGCAGCGGCAAGCAGCAGGCTAGCCACTTCCGGCGGCGGCGCTGGGAGCAAGCCTAACGCTTGTAAAGCGACACTGCGCACAATCATATCGCCCTGTTTGTGGTGTGCCCGTAGCTGTTGAATGATCGCATCGGTCGCATAGCCTAATTGCACCAGACTATGGAGCGCGCTCACAACGGCATACGCATCATCACTGTTTTGGCTGAATGTCAACAGACCGGCGATCACGGCAGGGGTCGCTTGCCCAATCTCGCCCAGGCATTCAGCAACGCCACTCAACCATCCTTTGTTCTCTTGAAGCGCAGTCAGCAGCCGATCAATGACAACCGGATCGGTTTGGGCCAACGTCGTAATGCCGTAGCGCGCGGCACTACTCGCCTCCGGATCACTGCGCCAGTCGGCTGCGTCGAACAAGGTGTTGGTCACTACGGGGCTGAGGTCGCCCAGCTTTGCCAACTGCAAGGCCGCACTGACGCCCACTTCGGCGTTTTCGTCGGTTAGCGCCGCGTAGAGCACTTCCGGCGTGGCGGGTGAACCATCGGGCATGGTGATCTCTATGGTGGAACGGTTGACTTGGTAATAGGTTGTAACCCGCTTGTCTTCCTGCATTAGCTCTTCTCCATAGGGATCATAAAGGCAAAGAACGCCATGCTTCTTGAGATACTATTCCACCAAGCGACCTCGACGGATGCTCGTGACGGTAAAAGGAGTTTGCAATTCGATAAACTCATCAAGCCATGCTTTTGCTTCTTCAGCGTCTGCGTTTTCGATGAGTAGGTGGCGCTGCTGATCGCAGTACTTTTCCCTTAGCTGCAACATATTGAGTGTATCGCGGGCTATGTCACGGATGAGCCGCAATTGGGCAAAGGTAAGGCTGGTAACCGGTTCAAGATAGATTTCTATGGCAGGCGTGTCATCAAAGGGATATCCCAAAGCCATATGATGGCTTGCCAATTGATCGAGTCCGCCGACAAAATCGGCATAACTGGGCATACCAGGGAAAAATGGCTGCTCGGCATCTTGTGTCTCTTGCAGCACATAGTGCTGACTACAGTTATCACATTGACGAATGCCCGCCGTTGCGGTCGGTGCCAGGTTTTCCCACAGCATGGGACAGCCATTTTTAATACATACGTTTTGATAGTACTCTATCCATTCGCCACGAGCATCGCTTTGAATCCGTTTTATCCATGCCCTATACCTATCGAAATTATACAGTTTCCCTTCCCCATTACCCCAAGATAAAAGTTGGAAACAACGAACATAGATAGATTGATCTGTTGGTTGACGATAATGGGTAACGGGTAAGCGAACGGCATAGTAAAGACGTACAGCTGCATCATCAGCCAAATTTCCGGGGACACCCCGCAAGGCTACTGAATATTTGCATATCGGGCATGTACGCAATGCTGGATCGTCGGTAAGCACCAATGCTTCCCAGTCGTCTGAACAATTGGTGAAATTTGTATACTAACGAGCAGCAATAAGTAACAGAAAGGTGCGTTAGCGAAAAGTGCCATCCTGGTGTAAAGTAAAGAAAAGGAGGCAAAAATGATCCGTATCACATTTACGCAAGCAGAGATCGAACAGCTCAATCGAGAACGCTGGAATTACCCCGATCCAAGAATACAACGCCGACTGCACAGCGTGTATTACAAGTCACAGGGTTATGCCCATCAAGAAATTGAGCGACTCGTGGACATCAGTGCGAAAAGCTTGCGCAGCTTTCTGCGGCTGTACGAAGCGGGCGGCATTGAAGGACTCAACGTGCTCAACTATCCCAAGCCGCAAAGTGCACTGGCGACGCATCAACAGACGATTGAAAGTGAGTTTCATGCCCGGCCAGCCAAAAGTCTGAAGGAAGCAGCCGCACGGATCGAAAGCCTGACGGGTGTCAAGCGCAGTCGCTTCCAGGTCAGCCGCTTTCTCAAGCAATGTGGGGCAAGTCGCCTCAAGGT
>JALHQH010000088.1 GCA_022842065.1 Caldilineaceae bacterium | reverse complement strand
TGGCTAACGGGATCGCGTGCGTCGCACTGACCGCCAACTGTTTCCAGTCCGCTAGATTCTTTGGTCAGTGCGACGCACGCTGACCGAAACTAGGGGTTTCATTCTGATTTGAGTATAGCGGACGGATTCATCCGCCCCAAACAACAGAAAGGAGCCGGCAATGAAACGTTGCCTTGGCTTGATGATAATAATGCTTTGGCTAGTGGCCGGCTGCGGTGGGGCGGCTACACCACCGACCCCAACAACCGCACCACCGGCCACGCCGACGATCGCGACCGTGGATGGCACGATTGTCGCAATGGGAGACAGCCTCACCGAAGGGTTGGGGGTCGAGAGTGTCCAAGCCTATCCAGCTCAATTGGAGCGCAAATTACGTGCGGAAGGCTATAACTACACCGTGATCAATGCCGGTGTCAGCGGCGAAACAAGCAGTGGCGCGCTAGCGCGCATCGACTGGGTGCTGACGCTACAGCCCGACATTGTGATCCTGGCCACCGGCGGCAATGACAGTCTGCGCGCCATCGATCCGGCCCTGACCGAAAGCAACCTGCGCCAACTGGTCAAGCAATTCCAAGCCGCCAATGTAATCGTTGTGCTCGCCGGCATGCAGACGGTACAAAACCTGGGTGCCGACTATACCGAAGCTTTTCGGGCCATCTATCCCAAGGTGGCGGCTGAAGCAGATTTAATTCTGATCCCGTTTCTGCTGGAAGGGGTCGCCGGCGATCCCAAACTCAACCAGGAGGATTTTATTCACCCCACGGCTGATGGGTACACCATTGTAGTGGAGACGGTTTACCCCTATGTGGTGGAGGCGATTGCGGCGCGTGCGACTGGCAGATAATCTACCAGCGGTTGTCATCAAGTAACGTTTGCTACCTGAGTAAAAATGTTACTTGATGACAACGCCAAGGGTTACAGTCCACCGGCACCAGCCCCCGGTGTGCACGCATAGCACCCCCTTGTTGTCCAGATGGCTTGTGTGGTTCAGCCCACCGGCAGCGGATTGCGCTCTTTAAAGCCACGTTGATGCCAGTAGGGGTAGATCGGTGGAATCCGACTGGCGGCGTCGAGTTTAGTCATTTGTTCTGCACTCAACTGCCAGCCAATGGCCCCCAAATTGGTGCGCAGCTGTTCTTCGTTACGCGCGCCAAAGATCACACTGGTAACGGTTGGACGCTGCAACAGCCAGTTGAGCGCAATTTGGGTGTGGGTCTTACCGGTTTCACCAGCGATCTCGTCCATCACTTCGACGGTGCGATACAAGGTCTCTTCATTGCCGGATTGTGCGGTTTCCGTCATCATGCTGACCCGGCTCTCGGCCGGCGGTGCTTGGTTGCGGCGTACTTTGCCGGTCAACCGCCCGCCGGAGAGCGGACTCCAAATGATCGCGCCGACCTTTTGGTCAAGGCCTAATCCCATCAACTCCCACTCATATTCGCGGCCGGCCAGCGAGTAGTAGACTTGATGGGAGACATGGCGCGGCAGGCCGTATTTTTCAGCCACGGCCAGCGACTTCATCAGATGCCAGCCGGAAAAATTGGACGCGCCAATATAGCGCACCTTGCCGCTACGGGTTAGATCTTCAAGCGCACGCAAGGTCTCTTCGACCGGCGTAAGGGCGTCAAAACCATGCAATTGATAGAGGTCAATATAGTCGGTTTGCAGCCGGCGCAAGCTCGCTTCACAGGCGCGCACCAGGTGATGGCGGGAGGCCCCCAATCCATTCGGGCCCGGTTCCATGCGAAAACAGGCTTTGGTGGCCAGCAGGATCTGCTCACGCCGTCCTTTGATCGCCTGGCCGAGGATCTCTTCGGCCAGCCCCTTGGAGTAGATATCTGCGGTATCGAAAAAGTTGACCCCCGCCTCGAGGGCAATGTCAACCAGGCGAGTGGCCTCTTCCACTTGCGTGCTACCCCACATCTTAAAGAAGTCGGTGCCGCCGCCAAAGGTGGCCGTGCCAAAGGCCAACACCGGGACTTTAAGACCGGAATGGCCGAGTTGTCTGTATTCCATGTTGATTGTTCCTTCTATGTTTTAGCGCTTTGCATAGGTTATGACCATTTTAGCCCATCGCGGCAATTCATGACAATGATCAGTGCACTGGGGGATGAGACAGTTGGTGGCTGTTCGATGTATAATACATCAGCACATGACCTGGATCTGTTACAATTGTGCGGTTGTTGTAAAAAGTGAGCAATGTGTAGCCAAGGAAATTTATGGTCAGCCATACCGTAACAATCACCTTACCTGAGACCTTATACGAGCGCGTACGCATAAGCGCTGAGGCATCCGCTCGCCCGTTAGAGGATGTACTATCACAATTTATTGCTACTTCCTATCCTACCCTGGAGGAAGATTTGCCACCGGATCTGCGTTCCGAATTTGCCGGCTGGCTGCTCTTCAGTGATACCAGCCTGTGGGAGATTGCGCAGAGTAGGTTTGCGGAAGCAAAACAAATTGAACTAGCCGCATTGGTTGAGCAGCAGAAACAGCAGACACTCACTGAAGCTGAACAGAGCAGATTGCAACGACTTTTGCTGGAGAGCCAAGAATTAATGGTGCGTAAAGCCGAGGCGCAGCGCCTTTTAGCGCAGCGAGGGATTCGTGTCTATCCGAAACCGAACGCAATAAATTGAGCTTCGTATGGCAGTTCCACCATCACTGCGTCAGCTTATAATCGAACGCGATCACTTTTGTTGCGCCTATTGCCAAACAACAGAAGATAATTGCGGTCAACGAATGCATGTAGACCATATTTATCCTGCAAGTGCGGGTGGGCCTACCGTTCCCCACAATTTGTGTGCTATTTGCATCTCTTGTAATAGCTACAAGGGAGCACTATTACGCGCTACAGATCCTATCACAGGGCTTAGTTTAGCACTATTTCATCCTTTACAGCAGCGCTGATCAGAACATTTTGTGTGGGACGAAAGCAAAGCACAGATTATTGGTATAACACCTTGCGGTCGCGCCACGGTTGCAGCACTTCAGATGAACAATCAAATTATTGTTCGTGCGCGAAAGCGCTGGGTCGCTGCCGGCTGGCATCCACCAGTTAATTGAATACAACATCGCTCTGTTCAGTTGCGCTAGGGTCGAAATAGCGGCTCAGGTTAACGTTTTCGCTGTGCTCCGTCTAGCTCATCAGCAAGTAGTGGTTGTGTCATGATGCAATTCCGTGAAGAAGCGGCTGTGAAGATCGTCGAATAGTTCTGTCTATTGGAAAATGACGACGCGGTTTCAACGTGGCCGAGACCCAGCAGTTGATGAGCGACAAGTGGTTGCGTCTTTACGAGGCCGTGTGATTACCTGCTCAACTAACCGCGTAGAAATCCAATAACACGGCAGCTTGCTGACGCAGCCCCGACGCGACCACAATCAGATCATTCAGCCACAGATAGTCGGCGGCGCTCGTTTCAAAGTGCGGGGTGGTGCGAAAATAGTAGTGCGCGCCATCAACCGCTTCCCCGCGCGCAAGTTGTGCCAACACCTCCGGCGGGCCACTGCGAATCCCCTGATTGCTGATGTAAATCAGCGCCCCATCTGCGGTGCGCAAGGTATAACGTGCGTCGAGCAGCGCCACCCCATCAGGGCGCACCAGTTGCCAATCAGCACCGCCAGGAAGCACCGCGCCGACAAGCCGTTCCCCCATAAAGTGACCACCGATGATCGGGATCACACGCCGCCGTCCCAGCCCAGTTGGGCCGATTTCGTCAACGGGGCCAAGCAGAATCTCGGCGTGAAAGAGATAGGATAAGGTGGGCACGGGCGGGGTGAGCGTCATGAACGATTCACCTGATTGATGGCAAAGCCGGCGGTCTGTTTGTAGCGGGCGCTAATCGCCTCCAACTCGGCCTGTGCGATCACCTCGTGGATCTGGGTAAAACCATTGGGGGCGCGCTCCTCAGCTAGTTGCATCACCTGTTCGGGGCCATTCTGGCGATTCATCAGCACAATCTGCGCGGTGGCTGGGCGACGGGCCGCTTCATAGGCGGTCAAGGCAACTTCGACCTGGGGTTGGGTTGCCAGTTGCGCCGCCAAGGTTTCGGCATCAAGGATCGCCTGCGAAGCACCATTCGAGCCAATCGGGTACATGGGGTGGGCGGCGTCACCTAACAAAGTCATTAGCCCGTGGGTCCAGCGCTCCAAGGGGTTGCGGTCGACCAGCGGATATTCGTAAATGGTTTCAGCTTTGTCGATCAGCGCGGGAATGTCGAGCCAGTCAAAGCGCCAACTTTGGAAAGGTGCGGCAAAACGATCCTTATCCACCTGGCGGTTCCAATCCTGCTGCGGGGCGTGCCAATCGGGCACGTGCAGTTCAGCCACCCAATTGATCAAGGCCTGGCCCTGACTAGCATGTTCGGGCGAAATCGGGTAGCAGACAAACTTTTGATCCTGGTGGCCGGCCATGATCATCGTGCGGCCGGTGAGGAAGGGTGCGGCCACCGCGGTGCCACGCCAGAGGATTCGCCCCGCATAAAGGGGGGCCCCTTCGTTTGGATAAAGCTGCCGCCGCGCCGCCGAGTGGATGCCATCCGCCGCAATTAGGCAACTGCCCAACACTTCGTGGGTTGTCCCGTCACGCGCTTGAAAACGGACCAGGATCCCATCTTCGGCTGCGTGCCAGCCCACCAATGTGTGGCCCAATGACACGGCATTCGCCCCCAAACGTGCCTGCACCGTCTCATACAATAACATTTGCAGCCGGCCGCGGTGAATCGAATATTGGGAGTAGGCATAGCCGGCGGCACGGCCACGTGGTTCGGCCCAAATCAGTTGACCAAACTTATTATAGTAGCACAACTCGGCGGTCTGAATCGCAATCTGGTCCAATTGCTCGCTTAAGTCCAAATCACTGAGCACGCGCACAGCATGGGGTAGCAGATTAATCCCCACGCCTAAGGGTTTTAAGGCCGCGACTGCTTCAAAAACACAAACAGGTAAGCCGCGGTGATGCAGGGCCAGCGCGGTAGTCAGACCACCTGGCCCTGCCCCGGCAATGATGATTGGGTTTAGCATAGACGGGACCTTGTCCAATAGGATTTATAGCGGTAATGATTGGGAACACCAGATCCCAAGTTTATCGTGATTCTAGCTTTCCGACAACTCTAGGGCTTGCGCGCACGATCACCCTCAACGAAGGGGTCTAAATCAAAAAGAACGGCTGCTGAAGTTTGGTATCACTTGGCGCACCCGGTGTAACCAGAGGTGGACGCGGCCATCACCCCTTTGTTCAACTGTGCGCGTCACTGGGGCGGCAGACGCAGCCAACAGCTCGATCATCGCCTGGTTGGCGACGCGGTGGGCCTCGGCACACTCGGCCAGATAATCGCCTTGCGCCGTCTCATCGGGGACTTCGGTGATCCAATCGAGCAGGGTGATCTGGGGATAGCGCATGGCAAAGTTGCGCCGCGTCTCGGAGAGGTGCGCCGGGTTTGCGCCTTGGTAGAAGAAGAGCATGTCATCATGCAGATCCACGGGCGAGAGCGCCGGCAACCAATCATGGCCATAGCGGTGGTAGTGGGCGAGCCAATATTGGTTGCGTTGATGGAGCCAGGGCGTGGCCCGCACCGCTTGCGCCACCGCCCCGCGCAGGGCATGGGCCGCCTGGCGTAAATGGGGCAATGCCGGGTCATCAGGAAAGGCGATAATCCCATAGAGCATCGCCTGGACGACGTGATAGCAGACCCGAAAGCGGGGCGGCGTTGTGTAGCCGGCAAAGGGCTGACACCACTCATGCGAGGGGACGCCGTGGTTGTCAACAATCGCATCGGGCAGCCAGCGCAACCAGGTTTCACGGCGGAAGCGCGCTTCGCCAAATGGGGTGTTGAGATCAAAGTGGTCACGGCTAAACTCCTGGCCGGCAGCATTGAAACGGGCGGCATGATGTTTCCAGCGAGGATGTTCGGCCATCAGTTCATAGTGTAGCGCCGCACCATCGGGATTTTCCATCGGCAGAAAGACCAGGTTCACCTGTTTTAGCCATTGGCGCTGGGCAGGATCGGTCACCGCGGCACGGGCCATTTGCAGCACCGTCGTCGTGCTGGAAACTTCATTGGCATGGTGGCGCGCCACGAAGAGTAGGGTGGGTTTTTGGAGGGCTAACTTGCGCCGGGCAAAGTGGGTTTGCTGGGGTGCCAATGGCAAGGTGACATCAATGACATAACCCGGTCGCCCTTGATAGGAGTGGCCGACCTGCCAGACGTGAATCCCCGGTAAGCTGGCAAGTTGGGCGAGTTCGGTTTCCAGTTGCTGCGGCCCGATGATGACTGAATCACAGGGCAGCGTTTGGGCAGCAGCCGGTGTGGCTTCTACCCTGTGTTGCGCCGGGATAGCCGGAAAAGTGACCGTCGCCACGGTTGCAGTCACAGTACAAAAGTCAACGGTCAGGGCAAGGGCAGGGGGAAAGCTGCGGTGAGCACCAACCAGCCCGCGCCAACGTTCAAGGACGCGTGCCGCAAAATGGGCCTGTTTGGCATCTGGATACCCTACTTCCAGCGTGAGTTGACCGACCGTCGTCCCCTGTTCGTCCACCGTGAGTGCTTTCACCCGCAGCCCGGTTGGCAGCGGCATGTCGCGGCGGTCACCGACGGTTAAGCCGAGATCAGGCAGCGTGCAGGGCACAGCCCAATCATAGAGGGTGACGGTGGCGCGTGGTCCTGTCACGGGTAGTACTTCGCCGTCCGCCCCATAATAGTCGTGGATCCAGGGCACAACCTGGCCGGCGGCTTCGATCGAGCGCCCCCCAAAGGCTTCGCCCAACACGGCCAGATATTCTAGCGTGTTAAAGTAGAGATCCTCATGCAGCGCCTCGCCGACCGAGACAAATTCTTCATAGATGCCCAAGGCTTCATCCGGCCCCCCGATGGTTACGTCAATCGCTAACTGGTCAAAATAGGGCTCGCGGGCCGGGGTTGGCCGGCCACCGCTGCCGGCGAGGAGATGTTGACGCAGCGCGGGGAGCACAGAACTTTGGTAAAAGTCCCAGAAGAGTTCACCATCGGTCGGCAGCGGCCAACGGTCGATCTTGCCGTCTGCCCAACGCGCCACGATGCCGCCCGTCGTTGGGTGGACCAGCCCAAATTGGGGCAGCCCGGCCATGTAGAGCCGTTCATCCCAAAGCAGATGCAGTTCATCGGCATGAACCAATCCCCCTTGGGCATCAAAGGCTTCCAGGCGATAGACCGGCGCATTCATCTGGGTGCCCACTTCACAATCCGGTGGCTGCATCTGACATTGCACGGCAGCGAGCGGCAAGCCCAACTGTCGGGCCAGTAATTCATCCCCCGGAAAGAGTTCTTGCAGCCAACGGGTGGGCAGATCGAGCCACGGTGCGGTGGTTGATGCTGGCCGAAATTCCTGAAAATAAAGTTTGACTTGGGCGACTGACTGGTGTTGCAACAGGGGCACTTGCGTTTCCAGCAACCAGGCCAATCCTGCTTTGTGAACCGGCAGCACCTGCAACTGGATCGCCGGGTCGGTAATGCCAAGGTCACGGCGACAGGCCGCGGCAAGCCGTTGACGCGTCGCTACCGGGGCATTACAGAAAAGGGTGATCTGTTGCGGTTGTGCTGCCGGCGCAGTCGTGTTTAGTAACGGTGCAACCTGTTCCTGCCAAAGCTGCTCCACCCGTTGTCGCTCATCTAAGCCATCGGCGGGATTCCACTCTTGGCGAAAGATAACGCGGCGTAAATTGGCCGGTGTCGGCGCACCGGCCGCGAGCAGATGGAGCGGTCGCCCCGCTTGCACTTCGGCCAAGGCCAGCTTGGCCACCGGTGGCTGAGCATAGAGCACCGCGCGTAGGGCTGCGACCGTTGCCTGGATCGTCTGTTGTTCATCACCAACCTGCTGGCTTTGCGCGTTGAGAAAGGGATAACCCGCGGCCAGGTAGCGTGTCAGCGGTGCGCCCAGTCGATGTTGCCGTGCGCCACTCGCAACGGTCAACTGGGTTGGTTGATCCTGAGGGAAACCGAGCAACAGCAGGTGCTCACCGTCTCCTTGCGTTGGCACGGTTGCTGCTGCGCTGACCAGTGGGAAAGTTACCCCAGCCGTTTCCAACCCCAACCGGGCGGCCAGATTGACCGCGGCTGCACCAATCTCAGCATCAGTCTCTGGCCCCAGGACAAGGCGAACGTGGTAATCATCAGGGGTAAAGCCATCTTGCGTTGCACTTAAGAGGCTGACCCCTTCACCACTGTAAAGCGCGGCCAAGTCGAGATCCTGGCGCGGGCTGTAAACTGTTGCTACTTTGGTCGTCACCGGTTCGGGCGCAGCGGCGGCAAGTTCGTTGAGCCAGTTGGCAAGAGCCGCTTGTGTTGTGCCCTGGAGCCATAAACCGCGTTGTTCGCCATGCATCACCCAGCTTAGGTGCAGGCCGTCCGCTGCCACCAGCACCGCATCGTCAGGGGCCTCAGTCCAGCCGGTATCACCCCATACGGCGGATGTGTCCGTTAAAGAAATGAAGAACGGGAAGTGCCAGGGTTGCAGCTCACTTTGGGCATAAACTAAAGGCAAATGAATGGCCGGCGATTCTAGCCCTAATCGTGCGGCCAGATTGGCCATTGCCGCCCACAGGGGCGGGGTCACCGCGGTTGAGGGCAAGGGGACAAAACAAGCAGCCACCCCATCGACACAGCCATCAGCATTGCTATCCAACAGGAAGTGGTTCAAGAGCGTTTCCACAAGATCTGCTTGCATGTTTATCACCTTTGTTGATCCTTGGCTTAGAGGGCTTACGCCGTTACCGGTGGCTGAGCTTGCCGAAGCCATAGGTAACGGCGTAAGTTCTTGCTTATTCATTAGTGGGCTTTTTGCCCCATTTTCTTGTGCGTTTCGGTCAATTGACGCTACCTTTGTCGTATGGGATAATGGTCAATCGAGAGACTTTGTACAACATCCTGTTATACGGAAAAAGTATAGCTGTCCGATAGTTCTATTATACGGTAGGTTAATCAAAACTCCATTACCACCTTGTGTGTCATTATAAAATCCCCCGAACTTATCCAATCATCTCATTTTTGTAAGCCAGGAGGATTTCTATGCGACAACATCACACCCTATCGCGGCGCCGCTTTTTGCAGAACAGCGCGCTGGTGGGGGCCGGCGCACTACTCGGCGGCAATCTGCTCAGTGCTTGTGCGCCGGCCGCGCCGACCGCTTCAACCGGCGAAGCCGGGGCCGCCGCGGATGGTCCCACCGGCACGTTGACCTTGGCGCTGACCCGCGACATCGAAAGCCTCGATCCGATCAAGACCTATGCCCTCAACAATGGGCGCTGGCAAAAGAATGTCTTTGGTTATCTCGTCTGGCGCGATGAGGAGATGACAATGACGACCGAGGGCAATCTGGCCATCAGTTGGGAAGAAGAAGATGAGATGAATATCATCTTCCACCTGCGCGAAGGGGTGCAATTCCACAACGGCGAAGCCTTCAATGCGGATGCCGTGGTCTTTAGCTTCACGCGGCTGCTGGATGAAGCCAACGCTTCGCCGCAGCGTTTTAACTATACCTCGATTGACCGCTTTGAAAAGGTTGATGACTACACCGTACGTATGGTGATGGCCGCAGTTGATCCGGTGATTATCACCAAATTGGCCGGTTATGGCTCGGCGATTGTCCCGCCCAAATTTGTGGAAGAAAAAGGTAATGATTACGTCTCGGCAACTGAGTTACCGGGTACCGGCCCCTATAAAATTGTCTCCTATGAAAAGGATGCCGATCTCACCCTTGAAGCCTTTGATGGCTATTGGGGTGAACCGGCCAAAATCAAAGAAGTCGTCTATCGGATTATTCCCGATGATTCGACACGGCTGGCCGAATTTATCAGTGGTGGGGTCGATGTGTTGACCTTAACGCCGGCGCAGACCACAGCGGTCGAAGGAGCCAGCGATCTACAGGTGATTCCAGTCGGTGTGCCCACCGTGGCGGGGTTACGGCTGGATGCCAGCAAAGCACCAACGGACAATCTCAAAGTGCGCACCGCAATTGCCCATGCGATTGACACGCAGACGATTATCGATACGATTTTGAATGGTGTCGGCAAACCGATGGCGGTCTGGCAAAGTCCATACAGCTTTGGCTACGATCCGGCGCTCGAACCCTATGCCTATGACCCCGAACTGGCGAAAAGTACGCTGGCCGAATCTGGCGTCGAAAACCCGACCTTGGTCTACAATGTCATCGGCGATGACACCGAGATGAAGGAGATCGCGAATACAGTCAAGGCGATGTTGGAGGCGGTCGGTTTTACGGTGACGATCGCCCAGAAAGAGCGCGCCACCTTCTTTGATGACTACCGCGCCGGTTCGCTCGATAATGTGGTGCCCTTTGGCTGGGGCGGTTGGACGCTTGATGCCGACAACACCTACTACTCGATGTATTACAGCGCCGAATCATACAACCCCAGCTTCTCTGATCCCGCCATCGATGCCCTGCTGGACGAGCAACGCGGCACCCTGGACCAGGAGAAGCGCAAAACGGTCTTCTATCAGGTCAACCAAATGATCTACGATCAGTACGTCGATGTCATGCTCTACCAACAAGAGTATCTGTGGGGCGTCAACAACCGGGTCGCCGACCTGCCCTTGCCCGCCGACGAGCGCTTGTGGCTGGCTCCTGCTTCGGTGAGTTAGTTGGTAAATCGGTAAATCAGTAAATCGGTAAATCGGCAGCACATTGATCTACCGATCTACCGATCTACCGATCTACCGATCTACCGATCTACCGATCTACCCGTTTCCCTACCTACAGTAGAGACACAAAACCATGTGGAATTATCTGGTACAGCGGCTGGTGCATGCGATCTTTGTTTTGATTGGCATCAGCCTGATCGTCTTTATTACTATCCGGCTCACCGGTGATCCGGTGATGATGTTGTTGCGCGATGGCAATCCCAGCCAGGAAGATATTGCCGAAATGCGTCGGCTGCTCGATCTGGATAAGCCGTTGCCCGTCCAATATCTCTGGTTTGTCGGCAAGGCGGTCACCGGCGACTTTGGGCGCAGTTTTCATTACAGCACGCCAGCCTTGCCTTTAGTCTTAGAGCGCATGCCGGCGACGATCCTCTTGACCCTCTCCTCCATGTTGGTGGCGCTGGTCGTTGCCTTTCCCTTGGGGATTATTAGCGCAGTGGCACGGGGGCGGCTGCTTGATTTGGGCGTCCGCTTCTTTAGCCTGATTGGCGTTTCCATGCCGAACTTCTGGTTAGGGATTATTCTGATCATCATCTTTGGCGTGCGGTTGCGCTGGCTGCCTGTTTCCGGCAACGAGACTTTCGCCCATCTAGTCTTGCCCTCAATTGCGCTGGGACTTTCCCTATCGGGTTCGTTGACGCGCATTCTACGCTCTAGTATGCTCGACGTGCTGTCGGCCGATTATATACGTACCGCACAGGCCAAAGGGTTAAGCCGCCGCACGACGCTGATTGGTCACGCCCTGCGCAACGCGATGATTCCCGTTTTAACGATTTTAGGGTTGCAATTGGGGTTGTTACTGGGCGGCGCGGTGATTGTGGAAAATGTCTTTTCCTGGCCGGGGGTGGGGCGGCTGGTCGTTAACTCGATTGGCACACGCGATTACCCCGTCGTGCAAGCGGCTGTCCTCCTCTTGGCTGTGATTTTATTGGTCGCCAACTTTTTAGTGGATCTGCTCTATACCGTCGTCGATCCACGGATCACTTTAGAATGATCGCCCTATGACAGAGACAAAACGAGTTACGATTGCTGTCCAAACGCCAGGACCAGCGGTGCGCCAACAACGCCGCGCCTGGCAACGCGTCTGGCAGAGTTGGCGACGAGATCCGGCGGCCATCTTTGGCACGATCATTTTAGCCGTGGTGCTGCTGGCCGCCTTCTTTGCCCCGTTCTTGGCCCCTCACGATCCCAACGCGGTTGACCCGCTAAAGCGCCTTTTGCCCCCGTTCTGGGTGCAACCCAAAGGCAGCGTCACCTATTTGTTGGGCACCGATGCGGTGGGCCGCGATATCCTCTCGCGGATTATTTTTGGCGCGCGCATCTCGCTGTCGGTTAGCCTGATTTCAGTGCTGTTGAGTAGCATCATTGGGGTCACACTGGGGCTGCTGGCCGGCTATTACGGGGGGTGGGTCGATGCGGTGATCATGCGTGTGGTCGATGTCCAACTGGCCTACCCGCTGATCCTTTTTGCGATCACGGTGGCCGCAGTCTTTGGCGCGACCTTGCGTAACCTCATCCTCGTGTTGGTGATTGCCAACTGGGTTACCTACACGAGGCTGGTGCGCGGCGAGGTGTTGATGCGCAAGGCGATGCAATTTGTCGAGGCCGCGCGTGTCAACGGCTGCCCGGACCGACGGATCATCCGCCTGCACATCCTGCCCAATGTCTTCTCCACAATCCTCGTGATCTTTACCTTACAAGTCGCCTTTGTCCTGATCCTGGAATCGGGGCTGAGCTTTTTGGGGCTGGGCGTCGACCCCAGCATCCCCACCTGGGGTTCTATGCTCAACGAAGGGCGCAGCTATATCCTCACCGCCTGGTGGCTGGAAACCTTCCCTGGCCTGGCGATCATGTTCGCCGTGTTGGGCATTAACATGCTCGGCGACTGGATTCGCGATGTGCTGGATCCACAGTTGCGCGTGGCTTGACCCTCACCCGCCGCTCTATCATCATCGGCAGCCCATTACTTGGGCACAACATCACTACCGGCTTCGGCTCTACAGGATGCCCCGGCACCAGGCGTAACCGATAAGACTGCGCGATGGTTGCCAGGACGAGTTGTGCTTCCAGCATGGCAAAATTATCCCCAATACAGAGTCGTGGCCCGCCGCCAAAGGGCAGGTAGGCAAACTTGTGGCGCTCTGCACTGCGTTCTGAGGTAAAGCGTTCGGGGTCAAACCGCTCTGGTTCCGGCCACCAACGCGGATCGTGGTGGATCACATAAATCGGTATGATGAGATTGGCTTTGGCTGGGAGTTGATACCCCCCCAGCATCTCTGGTGCAATGCTCTGGCGGCCAATCGTCCACGCCGGGGGATAGAGGCGTAGCGTCTCCTCGATCACCATGCGCGTATAGGGTAAGTGTGGTAGATCGTTGATGGTCGGTTGGTGATCATGGAGCACAAGATCCAGTTCTGCGTGTAAGGTCGCTTCTGCTGCTGGATGTTGGGAGAGCAGATAGAAGGCCCATGTCAGTGCGTTGGCGCTGGTATCATGGCCGGCAAAGATGAGCAGCGCAATTTCGTGGCGCAGTTGTTCGTCGGTCATGGCGGCGCCGGTCTCTTCGTCACGAGCGGCCATGAGCATTGCCAACAGGTCGGTAGATGCTACCTCAGATGTTGCGATGGCGGCCTGTTGCCGCCGTTCCCGGATCAGGGCATAGATTGTTTGATCGAGCGTCTTGGTGGCGCGGTTAAAGCGGCGATTTTGCACGGTGGGAACAAAGCGTGGTAGCGCAAAGGGGCTCTGCATCCGCCGGCTAGTATAGCCCGTCGTTTCGACAAACGCGTCACCAACTTTCTTCGCGTCCCCTAACAGATCGACGCCAAAGAGGGTCTGCCCCGCGATCTGCAACGTGACCTTCCTCATCTCTTCATCGATCGCCAAGGCGGTCGCGGCAGGATATTCTGCCCACTCTGCTAGCATGCGCGCGGTGGCCGCGGTCATTAGCGTTGCCAGCCCCTGTAACCGTTGGCGATGAAAAGCGGGTTGCATCAGCCGCCGCCGGCTCAGCCAACTTTCCCCATCAAGTGTAAACAACCCCTTCCCAAGGTAGCGCTTGATCAGATTGTTGACAAAGCGGTTGCGCCGATAGTTGCGATTATTTTCCTGCAAAATATAGCGGATCTGGTCGGGGTGGGTGATCGCATAGGTATTGACCCAAAGCAGTCGCAGCCGCACAACATCGCCATACCCCGCCATTGCCATGCGATAGAAGCCCAACATATCCTGCCGAAATTCATTGATCAGCCCAAAAAGTGGGTGGCCGCGCGGGCCGGGTGGGAGCCGTTTGTCGTTGGTTACCTGCCCGATGGGCATGGCAATGTTGGACATTTTAATCCTTCGCGTTGCTGGGTGGTTTGCGTTTTGAGGGGCTAACATTGTACATCGTAAAGACGTGAAACGTAAGTTTACGCATTGCGTTATTTCCCAACCAGAAAATAATTATCGTGACCGGGCACGATAATGTCTGCCATTTGTGCCAATTGCGCCATCGACGCGCTGGCCGCGGCGAAATCTTCTGAGTTGAAATAGCCCTGGCGGTCGTTCCAGTAATCGCGCGTGACGGCGGCATCAGCAGCAATGATGATCGCTTGACCCTGCCATGCAAAACGAAGACTGTAATGGTGCAAGGTGTGGCCCGGTGTGTGGATGATTTCCAACTCGCCCAGCAGTGGATTCGTGGCTGGGGCGACCGCTTTCTGATAGTGACCCGACTGGTTGAGCAATTCGGCCACGGGCGGGGCGGCCAGCCAGCGCGCCTGTGGAAAGTGCTTGAGCCCGTAATGGTGATCGCCGTGGGCATGGGTAATAAAGACCGCATCGACATCGGTCAGTTGTTTGCCGGTGCGCCGGTTTAGTTCGGCGGCCATCGCCGCTTCCTCTTTGAGTGACGGATCGACCAACAAGCAGAAATTATCCCCTTGTACCAGCGTACAGGTGCAGAGCGCCGGGCGATAAGCCGTATCCTCCCGTTCCCCCCAATAGCGGTTGCGCGAAATGTTACCGATCGTGATAATGTCCCAACGTTGGATCATGGTGGTCTCCTCTGGGTGCAATGTTGAGGGAGCAATAAAGCTGAAAATGCAGCTAGCAACGAGCGTAAGTTGTGATATAATGGCTCTATTGTAACGATTCTATGTCTGAAGGGCAATCTTGGTCATACCGCTATTCGGACTGACAGTGCGGTGAATAGAGTGGAGGTTGATTATGACGATTGTTGATGCACTACAATCGGCCCAATTTGTTGTCAACGACGAGGGCAAGCGTACTGCGGTGTTGATGGATATTCACGCCTGGGAAAAACTGGTGGATTGGCTGGAAACAGTGATTGACACGAAGATTGCGACACAGACACTTGCTGAACTGGAAAGTGCCGGTGGGCGACCACAGCAAGCTGGCTGGTTAGCCTGGGAAGATATTCGCGAGGATTGGGATGGCGTCGAAGAAGCCGCAAGCACAGCCGCAACCGTATAAGATCTGGATGAAACCTGCTGTACATGCCGCACGTCGGGAATTGCCGGGTCATGTACGTCAACAAATTACCCGTTTAATTGATGAATTAGTTGAGCAACCTCGCCCTGTACAGAGCAAAGAGCTTGCGCTGCCCATCTCTGTAGCAGTTGACTGGGAGGTTCGGCGCATTCGACTAGTTGATTGGCGAATCGTGTATGCCATTAGCGAGCAGTGGCATGAAATTGCTGTGCTCACGATTCAGAAACGACCCCCGTATGATTACCACGATCTGGATGAATTACTAGCCGAGCTTTGATGAGAGGCCACAACAATGTGTGGTACTGAAAAAACACTTGGTGTTGTTGGTGGTGATGCCTGTATTGTACGCACACGTATTCCGGTTTGGGCCTTGGAAGGGTATCGGCGCTTAGGCTGGAACAACGAACAGATTCTTGAGAATTTCCCATCCCTTTGTCAACAAGATCTCGAAAATGCGTGGGCGTACGCAATTAGTTACCATGATGAAATTGACCAAGCCCTACGTGAGAGTGAAGAAGTTTAGCACAGCTTTATGATCCCACGAACCCGTTTCGGCAAAACCAATCTCTCCGTCACTCGGATCGCCCTCGGCGGCTACCCCTTTGGCGGCGTCAACAAAGCCCGCGACTGGGATCCCTTCTCCCCAGCAGGCCGTCAAACTGCCATCACCACGGTCCATACCGCGCTTGATGCCGGCATCAACTACATTGACACCGCGCCCAGCTATGGCGATGGCAACAGCGAATCGATCATCGGGGAAGCAACCGAAAAACGGCGTGACCAGTTTACGCTCGCCACTAAAGTTGGCTATCGTAACTTGACGGCGGCGGAGGTCACGGCCAGTGTTGAATCATCGTTGCGCCGGTTGCGTACCGACGTGATCGACGTGATCCAATTCCACGGCGGCATGTACACCGCTGCTGAGGTCGATCATATCCTCAACGATGGCTTGCTCGACGCGCTGGTGGCACTCCGGGATCAGGGCAAAGTGCGTTTTCTCGGTTTTACCGTGGAAGAGCCGTGGACCGCACAGCCACTGATCGCCAGCGGGGCCTTTGATGTGATGCAAGTGCGTTACAACCTGATCTACCAGGCCGCCGCGCTGCATGTCCTCAACCAGGCCCGTGATGCCGACCTGGGCGTTGCCACCATGCGCACGATGACCTCCGGCATGTTGCAACGCATTGCTCAACACCTCGCCCCCGGCTGGCAAGCGGCGAACGATCTCTATGAAGTCGCGCTGAAATTTGTCTTGGCGGATAGTCGGGTCCACATTCCCATTGTGGGAATGCGCTGGCCGGATGAAGTAGGGCGGAATGTGGCGATTGTGGAAGGCTTTCAACCAGGGTACGACATGGCCCAGTTACCGCGATTGACGGCGGGGATTTATCGCAGTGAAGATGAAGCTGCCTAGCCTCGCTCCACGTTCAGCAGATTACCCGCCCATCACCGCCGAAGCTATTCATGTTTGTCTGGACTATTCGAACCCCGGCATTACCGACGTGATGCCATAAGTGTTTGCATGTTCCTCGACTTCATCTAACAATTGACCCCACCGATCGCGCCGCGCGGCCAGCTTAACCAATGCCGCCGCGTCGAGATCCCCCAACGTCGCGTGGCGTTCCCATTCGTGGTGGGCGTGATAATAGTAGTGACGAATCAGAAAAAGATCGACCTCTTCGACAAAGCCAAAACGTTGATGCCAGGCGCGGCTGGCTTCGTTGCCGAGCATGTAGCGACTTTTCAACGTTGGCTTTTGCAGCGCGCTAAGTTCGTTGAGGACCGCGCCCACCATCGCTGTGGCAACGCCTTTGCCCTGCCACGCGGGCGCAACGAAAAGGAGATCGAGAAAGGCATCGCCATTCCGCTTTTCCACCACATTCGCAACCCCAATCGCCGTGGGTTCGGCCTGGTCGGACGCCAGGGCAATCTGCGAAACGGCTAGTGGCGTGCCGCGTTTGCCGGCAAAATAGCTTTGCAGGTTTTCTGCGGCGGCCTTGGCAATCCGTTCGCTGGTATAGTCGCAATAGTCAATCGTGTCGGCGAACGCTGCAAGATAGGCCGGTAATAAAAGGGGAATGTCTTCGACTGTCACCGGGCGCAATAGACAAGGCGGCGCAAGCGACCGGGGCGTCACCGGTACTGTGACGGTGGCAATCGCGGTGTGGCTTGGCGAAATGCGGGCGGCACCCTCCCAATACTCGTGCTTCCAGCCCAGTTGCCACGACATGGTATGAAATTCATCAATGCTCATCGGAATGATCTGGCTTTTCATGCGCGGCAATCTCCTTGCCAACGTTTAAGCGTTATGTCGAGTCGGTCTCCCCCAATGATACTCATCAAAGCAATATCATCGTACGGTATATCGCCTTAAGTCACAAAAAAGAGTCGCAGACCATACACGGTTGCGACTCTTTTTTGTTCGTTCAAAACTAGCCGATGGCGCTGTCAACGCCCCTGCAACGACGGTCGCGCCACTTCCAGCCGCTTTGTCCGCTCCCACTTGGCGACCTGCCGCCCACCGGTCAACAAGCGCCATGCCACAGCCGGCGCAAAGAGTGCAGTGGGCGGCTTGAGCAGATTCGCCACCTCGAAGAAGGTGCGGCAGACAACCTCATCGGTGCGCGCAACGTGGTGAACCCGCGTCATAAAGCTGTGCAAAAGGGCGGTGCCGGCGGGGCGTTTGCCCGCAATCGCGGGATAGCGGAAATCTTCGCCCGTTGCCATCGACCAGGGGATATCGACAATTTTGGCCGCTTTGGCAAAGAAACGGCGGTGTAGATCTGCCAGCGTAGGGTCCTCCGCCAGCGTTTGCTCTAGTGTCTGTGCTTCAAAGGCCGCTACCGTCATCCCCTGCCCATAAACCGGGTTAAAAGCACAGAGGGCATCACCCATCACCACGAAACCAGCGGGGCTGGGCGCCAAGCCCTCATAGCGGCGGCGTTGATTGGTCGGAATCTTGTGGACGACGGCATCACCAAGCGGCTCAGCAGCATTCACCACGTCATAGATATCGGGGGCCGCTAAGCTGCGGGCAAATTCGATCCAACCCTCGAGATCGGTTGGCGCATGGTCGCCTAGCCAGCCGCCCAGGGAAACAATCCAGCGATCCCCTTCCATCGCCACGATAAAACCAACCCGCGTCTCTATGGGCGCGGTGGGAGTGATAAAAGTGGCCAGGTTGCCATTGAGATCGGTCGGGCGGCGGCGGAAGATGCGGGTGGTGTAGCCCACGTCGATCTTGACCTGCTCTTCGACTGGTTTGGCATAACCCAGCGCCTCTAGCCAAGCCGGGGCACGCGAGCCACGGCCACTGGCATCAACAACGAGATCGGCGCTTACTTCCTCACCAGTCGCTAACCTGACTCCGGTCACCCGCCCCTGCTCTGCTTGGGCGCACAACGCGTGGACCCCATTTTCAAGCACCTGCACATTGGGAATGGTCAACACCCGACGGCGGATCACCGACTCGATCAGCGGGCGGCTCATCAACAGCCCTTCGATGCCACTCTGGAACTGGGCCTTATAGCCCCCCATCTGATACCAGCGCGCATTGGCAATCACATCCGCCGGCAGCGCGCCGTTGGCGATCAGCTCTTGCCCAAAGCCAGGGAACAGTCGCGCCATGATATGGTAGCCGCCGGCTAATAGACCGTGACCGTGGCGCGCTTGCGGCGTCCCTTTGCGTGTTTCCGCCCCGTGCGGCAACTGGTCGCGCTCGATAATGGTGACTTCAGTAAAGCGTTCACTGAGGACGCGGGCGGCGAGTAAACCCGCAATGCTGCCGCCGATGACAATGGCGTGAGAGGTTGATTGCTTTTGCATAAGTTGCTCCTTTTGGCTCAGTCCGGTTACGTCTGCTTGCATGGTGACTATTAAAGCAGAACGCAGCCTGACTGTGGAGCAACTAATCGTTACAATGTGCACTACCAAGGTACTACAAAAAGTGTTACACCGCTTGCACTTCTTGCCACATCAAGCGTTCAAAGCCAATGGCAACCACGGCATAGGTACGCAGCCGTAGTGCTGCCCCATACTTTTTCGCTAGCGCCTTGCGGTAACGCTGCAATTGTCCTTGCGCTTCGGCGAGTTTAACCTTCACGGCATCGAGTGCCAGTAACGCACTCGCCTCCATTTGGCGCGCTTCAATCCCGCTTTGCGCTAATTCGCTTAATTTCACGAATTTAAATTCAACCAGGATATCGAGCAGTTGAAAACGGCGCATCTCTGGGCGTAGGATCATGGTCAGATCGGCGTAGCTGCGTTGTAACGCCGCCTCAGAATCCATAATGTAAAAAGTATCGTTGAAGAGCAGGGTCAAAAAGGCCGTTTTGATGGTTAACTCATTCGCTTGGATATAATCGCGATTGTCAAAGACGGGAAAAATGTGTTGCTCAATAAGGGCACAGAGCGGCTGGATGTCACCGCGTTGATAGAGCGCCTTGGCAGCGGCTTGTGCTTGTGCACGCTCTTCGGCATCGGGCAATAACAGTTCAGCAAATCGTTCAGCATAGAGCCCTTGAATCACCAGATTGGGAATCCGTAGGATGAGTTCGCCATCTTGGTTGATGCCGCCTAAGGTAAGCACCCCTAAATAGTAAAGCAGCGATGCCATGAAGGTTTCGGTGTTACTTTCCGCCAACATTTCGCGCAAACCAAACCGATCTTGTAGGGTGGTCACACTGAGCGGTTTTGTCTCATCCAGTGCCGCTAAGATGACCTGTTCCCCTTTGGGCAACCCCGAGATGTAGGTTATTTTCTGATAATCGGGGGCTAAGTTACTATCCAGCAAGCGCCGCGGGTAACGACAAGTACGCTCGAAATTTTTGAGGAAATAAAAGACAGCAGTGGGATTGTAAACTAGCTGGGTTGCTTCTTCACTAAATTGTGAGCCATTGTAAAAGATGCGCATTAGTTCGCGGGCTTCATTGAGCTGTGCCGTTGTTAGATCGCAACTTTGGCCGATGTGTTGCAGCATTAGCGTCACTTCTGCTTCAGTAAAACCACAGAGATCATTGAGATCTTCGCGGAAATAGATATTCTCAGCGATATTGAACCCGCTGGTCACATCATGCAAAACGATCGGCGACACACCAACAATAAAGACACGGTCAAGCCCAAAGCCGGCACCGCCGGCCTTCACGGACTTGAAGACCGATTTAAAATCCCCTTCACTAAAGACCAACCCCTCATAGCGTTCTCGGCTCTCTACGCGTCCGCCCATTAAGACTTCATTCGCAAAGTTGTCATACTCATCGATCAGCAGATAGAGTTTATAGGGGGTCGTTTCCACGGCCCGCAGCGCCGCGCGAAAGGAGATCATGGCATTACGTTCGCTGATTTCAATCTCGGTCTTGAGCAGATGGGCGTAGCGCTGGGCAAACAACTTAATGCGGTCGTTAATGTGATCAAAGAGATTTTGCTGTAGTTGATCCACATTGTGATGCGGGGCCACATCCGAAAAGTCCCAACGCATCACCAGATAGCGGTTGCGTAGCGCGGTTGGGTTGCGCCCAATCGCCAAAGCCCCAAAGAGGCGGTCAAACTCAGCCGTCTTGGCGACATCATAATAGTTCTCCAACATCGAAAGTAACAGGCTTTTGCCAAAACGCCGCGGGCGCAGGAAAAGCAAGGTCGGCCCTGCCGCTTCTAAGAGGGGAATGCGGTCGGTGCGATCGACGTAGCGGTACGCTTCGGTGATGACCTTATAAAAGTCGCTGATGCCGTAGGGAAATTTCATGGCGGATTGGTTCCTGATCGGATGACAGTCATTATAGAGGATTGATTTGATCGTGCTACTCAGATTCACCTCTAGTTCTCATAACGATGGCGCGCTGTATAGAGCGCCTGTCAAATTCGATGTTTTCTTGTCATATCTACCGCTGTCAATAGACCCATTATACCACACTATCTATAGAGCAAAATCACACGATTAGCAAAAATGTTCTTATTGTTAGTGCTACTGTTTTGGTTGTATGGCTGAAACTGTTTATAATACTGAAGGCCGTCCCTTCCTTCTGCGATGGCTTTGCCATAATCCTTCTTACTTGTTACAACAATGGGTTAATACTGGAATAATGAATGTTCGAGCTGCCACAAGCATTTTCTGATACCCATCGCTCCGCCATTCTCAAATACTTTGTCTCTGGCCGTATGACCCTTACAAGTAGTGAGTGGCAGATTGCTTTGGCTGGATTTAATCTGCTTCACCACGCCGTTGTACCGAGTAAACACACACAACTTTATTTTTCCGAGATCTATGATCAACAGGTTGATCGCCCATTTGCTGAACAATATATTGACGCCTTGTTAGCCCTAGCTGAACCCACGGGTTATCAACCAATCCGTGCTCACTTTTCACGCCAGATTGTGCAAAGACTACAGTCATCCGGTTTATTGCACGCTGATGTACCCCAATCGAATCTACTTTTAGCCTACTGTCTGTACTTTTGGGAATCGTTTGCCGCAGGCTATGCCTTTGAAGCCGAAATTTTCCGTGATCTATCTCAATCAGGAATCCACTTCAAAGCGCATGATATACGTATCCGTGCGTCCCGCCTCTCCGCTTTTGATCTGGAAATCCTTGGGTTGCACGGTGATATTAAGACTAGTTTCTACTTTCTACACCTAACCCAGGGCCAAGGGCTTCCGCATGATTTTTACATTACGCGCATTTATGAAGGAAGCGTACAGAGAACATACGTAGTTATGTTACAATTAGAAGCCTGGGAACAAATTGATGGTGATACCATCGTGGGTGCATTACGCAATGTCACCCAACACTTTCCCCATCCTGTTCGCGTAGAATTAGATCAAGGTACTGTTGTCATTACTGATTATGCACTGGACGTTCGTGTAAATTAGACATCAAAAGAAAGATTAGCGATACTGGGCAGATATGACAAGTATCGCGGAGAACAAAGCAAGTGTGGAACGGGTGGATGACATCCCAGTCATCTAC
>JALHQH010000087.1 GCA_022842065.1 Caldilineaceae bacterium | reverse complement strand
CGGTCAGGGCGCGTGCCCTGACCGACGCCCGTTCTGCCACGATAATAGTTAACTGCAATTACGCACGCACCCGTTGTGTACCATCGGCCTGGGCCCGATCGCTGGCCATGTGACAATTTTTGTACTTTTTGCCACTGCCACACCAGCAGGGATCATTGCGGTTCAGTTGCGGGCCGGTGTTGCGCACAGTCTTCGCTTTCGGATCACCATTGGTGCTATCGCGGTTGGTGCGGATGTTGCGCGCAATCGGCGGGGCCGCGACCGCGGTCGGCTGTTGTTGACGCTGCACCTGCACCGTATAGACTGCCTTAACGATATCGCCGCGAATATCTTCCATTAGCGCACTATACATGGCAAAGGCTTCGCGCTTGTAGGCCACCACCGGATCGACCTGAGCATAGGCCTGCAAGCCAATACCTTCGCGCAGGTGGTCGAGGTCGGTGAGGTGGCGCACCCAGCGATTATCGACGGCCCAAAGCATGATCTGCTTTTCGGCCTGGCGCATCGTTGGCTCGCTCATCTCGGTTTCTTTGGCGTGGTAGGCATCGAGTGCCAGGGTGACGGCCTGTTCTTCGATCTCTTCGCGGTGGCGTTTTTGCCACTGCTCGACCGAAAATTCGGCCGGCAACGGGAAGATCGCACGCAACGCTTGCACTAACTCGTCAAGCTGCCATTCATCCTCATACTCGCCGCTGGTAAATTGGGCAACCACCGACCCGATCTCTTCCTCGATCATCGCCTCAATTGCGGTTTTGAGCGAAGGTTCGGTGAGAATACGGCGGCGCTGATCATAGATCCGGTTACGCTGCTCGTTAACCACTTCGTCATATTGCAGCACATGTTTGCGGATATCAAAGTTGTGCCCTTCGACCTTGGTCTGCGCATTCTCGATTGCTCGATTCACCAGCCCGGCTTCAATCGGAATATCATCCTCGACGCCCAGGCGATTCATCAGGTTGCCGATGCGTTCGCCACCAAAGCGGCGCATGAGTTCATCTTCCAAACTCAAATAGAAGCGGCTGACCCCCGGATCACCAAGACGGCCAGAGCGACCACGCAACTGGTTATCGATACGCCGCGCCTCGTGCCGTTCGGTGCCGATCACGCAGAGGCCACCAACGGAGCGTACCTTTTCTTTGTCGGCTTCGGTCTCTTTCCACTTCTTGTAGAGCACCTCGGCCCACCGCTCCTGATATTTCGTCGTTGGGTTCTGGCCATGTTTGATTAGCTCCAGCGCATCATTCCAGGCCATTTGGGGAATGCTGGTCAGATCAATCTCTTCCTTGCGCATTTGGTCGCGAGCGAGCCCTTCGGCATTGCCACCCAGCAAAATATCGACACCGCGACCGGCCATGTTCGTGGCGATGGTCACCGCGCTAGGGCGACCGGCCTGGGCAATAATTGTGGCCTCACGCTCGTGATTTTTCGCGTTGAGCACTTCATGTTCGATGCCGCGGCGCTTGAGCAGCCCGCTAACATATTCACTGCTCTCAATGGCCACTGTGCCGACGAGCACCGGCTGACCGCGCTTGTGGGCATCGACAATTTCGTCGATCAAAGCTTTGAACTTAGAGTCTTGCGTCCGATAGACCTGATCGGCCATATCATCGCGCACGACGGGCCGATAGGTGGGAATGGCCACCACTTCAAGGTCATAAATCCGTTGGAATTCTTCTTCTTCGGTCTTGGCAGTACCGGTCATGCCGGCCAGCTTGTCATACATGCGGAAGAAGTTCTGGAAGGTGATCGTCGCCAGCGTCATCGATTCCTTCTGGACTTTGACGCCTTCCTTGGCTTCAATCGCCTGGTGCAGCCCTTCGCTGTAGCGCCGACCATCCATCAACCGCCCGGTAAATTCATCGACAATGATCACCTCACTGCCGCGCACGATATAATCCTTATCGCGACGGTAGAGGGCATGGGCGCGCAGCGCGTTATCCAGGTAGGGGATCATATCAAAATGTTCGGGGCTGTAAAGGTTATCCAGGTTCAGCCGGCGCTCGATGTAGGCAATGCCATCTTCGGTGAGGGTGGCAACGCGCTCTTTTTCATTGACCACATAATGGTTTTCCGGCTGGAGGCTTCTCACCAACGTGGCAAAGTCAACATAGTAGTTGGAGCTTTCACGCGCTTCGCCGGAGATGATCAACGGCGTGCGCGCTTCGTCAACCAAAATGTTGTCGACTTCGTCGATGATCGCGTAGTGGAGTTCACGCTGCGTCAGGCGACTGTTATCATGCACCATGTTGTCGCGCAGATAGTCAAAACCGAACTCATTGTTGGTGCCATAGAGGATATCGGCCCGGTAGGCATCGGCGCGCGCAATGGGACGTAAAGCCAGGAAGCGATCATCGGCGGCGGGGAATTCGGGATCATAAATAAAGCTGCCCTTGTCGGGGCTGCCGGCGCTGTTTTGAATGACGGCGGCACTCAGCCCGAGCAACTGGTAAACCGGCCCCATCAATTGTAAACCAACCTTGGAAAGATAGTCGTTGGGGGTAACCAGATGAACCCCGCGGCCAGCCAACGCGTTGAGATAGAGGGGCAAGGTGGCGACCAGGGTTTTGCCTTCACCGGTCTTCATCTCGGCAATCCGCCCCGAGTGAAGGATCATTCCGCCAAGCAATTGGACATCATAGTGGCGCAGACCGGTGGTACGTTTACTCGCCTCACGCACGGCGGCGAAGGCTTCGGGCAGAATCTCATTGAGCATCTCTTCTTCGAGGCCGAGCATTTCGCCCTTGATGCGGTTGACTTCGACACGGGCAAATTTCTGCTCATCGGTGCCGAGGACAGCCAGGTACTCGGCTTCGGCACTGGCTAGTTCTTCGCGCAGTTCCGCCGTCGATTCCTGGATGCGGGCCTTGAACTCAGCGGTCATGCCGCGCAGTTCATCATTGCTCTTGGCAGCAAAGTCGCTCTCTAACGCATTGATCTCGGCCACCAGTGGCCGGTACTGTTTGAGAATCTTTTCATTCGGATCGCCGACAATGGCGTAATACATTCTTTTAATCATGATCTATCCTTGATGACGAATCTAGCTAATAATTAATGGAAAACGATTAATTGCTAATGATTAACGCTTTCTCACTAACTATTGATGCGTCTGCGACGCCGCATCATCGACATAGTTTCTATTAGGCCAGTGCAAGATCGTCTGATCAGAGCCCCCATACAGGGGATCAAGACGCTACGCAACGCAGTCACAGGGAAATTCTTGGGAACATTGTACCATGAAGGCAAGAGAGGGCAAGAATAAATAGTGCAATGCGTAAGCGCTGGAAATAGAAAATACCCTGGAACCAGGGTTCCAGGGTATTTAGAGCAAACGATTTAGCCTTACTTGACCACAACTTTGATCTGCTTCGGGCGTACGGCTTCGGCCTTGGGCACCCGCAGGGTCAACAGACCATTCTCATAGGTCGCCTCAATGGCCTCGACATTGACCGGTACATTGAAGGTCATACGGCGCTCAAAGGTACCGCGGTAAAGTTCACGCTTGAGGAACTCGGTGCCCTCTTCCTGTGCTGGGGTCGGGAATTCGCCCCGAATGGTCAGCTCTTCACCTTCTACGGTGATATCAACATTTTCTGGGTTGACACCGGGCACATAGGCGGTAATCACAAAGGCATCGTCCTTGGCCCAGACATCGACCGGCAGGCGCAACTTGGCGCTCTGGGTTTCGCCATTCTTGCTCTGGTAACCGCCGTTGCGGGCAAAGTCATACGCGGCGACATTCTGACCAAAGGTGCGGTTCATGGCGTCGGTGATGGTAGCAAAGTCACGCATGGCATTGTTAAAAGTAGTGGTACGCATCTTGTTAAACCCTTTCAAGAAAAGATTGTGTTATGTTGATTGTCAACGATTGTTTGCTTGTGTTAACTTACTTGTTACTGTTACTTGTTCCTGGCCGGCAAGCGGTTGATTTCGCTTGCGTTCTTATGTTCTCTATGATAGCGGCGTTGCGTTAGATACACGCTAGCGGGTTGTTATTATCGGATAAGCGATTCGTCTGTGTTGTGTTAGCGGGGGAGGGGAAGGGTAAATCAGTACATCAGTAAATCGGTAGTTCGGTAGATTCTTACTTATGTACTGATTTACTGATGTACCGATCTACCTCCTTCCCTAGCAGAAACGGTCAGTGCGCAGGCAGGGTTGAATGGTGCGCTTACCGGCGGCGCGGCGGGCCAGATGGATCGCTAAGCGGAGCACGCGCTCATCAACGGCCCAGCCGTTAAGCACAATACCATCGTAGTGGGCAAGAATATGAATATCCGCGGTGGGACCACCCAACAAGGGATGAGCCGCCAGCGCATCGCGGATGCGCCAACCCGCGCTCAGATCGGTGGTTTTTTGATCAACCTTTACCATGAGACGTAACCTCTACTACTCCGCTGTGTGCATTGAAAAGATAAATTACCCAGGAAATCATAGGCATTTTCAAGTAAACACAGGACTACACTCGAATTAGCTCCAGTGTAGCAGAGAACTGTTTGATTCCCATCTGTCTGGTATATGTGGTTTGTTAGTGTTTGGGAAAGGGAGACAGGGAGACAGGGAGACAAGGAGACAAGGAGACAAGGAGACAAGGAGACAAGGAGACAAGGAGATCCGAGACGACTATGTCTCGTGTCTCGTGTCTCGTGTCTCGTGTCTCGTGTCTCGTGTCTCGTGTCTTACGCGGCAAGCGGTAGTGGCGTGCGCGCGGGCTGTTGGTGGACGACTTCGGCGACAACGTCGCCGAAGATGGAGAGGGTTTCGCTGATGACGGCCTGGTCATGGCTGTAGGAGAGGAACCAGGGTTCACGAGGGTCGTCGTCGACAAAGAGGCCACGGGCGATCAGGCGATGGCAAAGGTCGGCGTAGAGGGCAAAGTCGGCGCTAGCATAACTGCGGTAATCGGTCGGCGCGGTTTCGGTGCCGATCATCAGGCTGAACATGGCTGGTACGCCGGTAACGACATGCGGGATGCTGGCGTCATGCAAAATCGTGTGCATGCCATTCATCAGCATGGTGCCGTTGGCGGCAATGGTTTCCAGGATCGGCTCATTTTCAATCAGTTCCAGGGTACCACAGACCGCGGCCGCGGCCATGGCATTGCCACAATAGGTGCCGCCTTGTGCGACGCGTCCCGGCTCCACCACGGCCATGATCTCACGCTTGCCGGCAATCGCAGAGACGGGGAAACCGTTGCCCAGCGCTTTGGCATAGGCGGCGAGGTCGGCGCGTACGCCAAAATATTCCTGTGCGCCCCCCTTAGCAATCCGGAAGCCGGTCTTGACCTCATCAAAAATTAAGACAACGCCATATTGGTCACACAGGGCGCGCATGCGCTCCAACCAACCGGGCTGGGGCAGAATGCCAGCGACATTACCCATGATCGGCTCGACAAAAATGGCCGCCAACTGTTCCCCGTGTTGTTGCATGGCCCTTTCCAGTGCTTCGACATCGTTGTAGGGCAGCGAAACCATATAATTGCGAATGGCACCGGGCATTCCTTCGGTGGCCGCGGCACGTTGGGGATGTTGACGCGAGCCAAGTTGGGCGACCGGTGTGGTCGGGCCACTAAACATCATGTAATCATAGTTACCGTGATAGTTGCCCTCAAACTTGATAAATTTTTCGCGGCCGGTGTAAGCACGGGCAATGCGCAGGGCGTGTTGGGTCGCTTCGCTGCCACTGTTGGAGAGGCGCACCTGATCCATGCCGGTCAGGCGCGTAATGCGTTCCGCCGCTTCAATCTCCAAGGGGGTGGTACTGGCAAAGGTGACCCCATTCTGGATCGCCTCATAGACGCGCTGATTCACATGGGGATGGGCGTGGCCAAGGATGATCGGCCCAAAGCCCAGGCGGTAGTCAATGTAGCGATTGCCGTCAACATCCCAGAGGTGCGCGCCTTCGCCGCGCGCAATCAAAATGGTGGCATCATCACCCCAGTAACGGAAATTGGAATTGACCCCATAAGGGATGACGGCTTTGGCGCGGCGAAAGAGTTGGCGCGAGGTGCGTACGGTGCGCTGGCCCAAGGGGGGTTGCAGCCCAGTGGTAGTGGCCAGTGGCGAGGTCTTGGTCGAAATTTTTTGTAACGTACTCATAAACATTGCTCCGTATTAGCTGATCAGGATTGGATGACAAAAAGACAAAAGCGACGGTCAGTCATACTTTGCAACAGCGCGCAGGCTGTCATTGTCACCCCCCAACCGGCGGACACGTAGGCAGATGGGGAAGGCTGCTAGCAAGGGCCGGCAGCCATTATGATCGCAGTGGATCGTACTTTCTTCATCGTCCATACAGTTGTCCTTTACACGCTGGAGACCTCCTCGCGGGCGGGGTCGCCGGCATTGCCAGCAGACACCGATCCACCACTGGGGCCAGGGGTGGCCGGTGGATCCCACGTGTAGATCTCCTTTACGATATCCAGATAAATAAAGGTCTCGGTGTCACGTACGCCTTCAACACTGTAGAGCTTTTCAGTCAGAAAGGTCAACAGATGCCCGTTGTCCAAACAGGTAACCTCGACCAGTAAGTTGTAGGCCGCCGAGCAGATGGTCAAGTAGATCACCTCTTCAAAGGCGGCGATCTCGCGGGCAATCTCCTGTAAACGATGGCCATCTGCCTTGACACCGATCAGTGCCATGGTGTGAAAACCGATTTTGAGCGGGTTGGTGACGGCAACCAGTTGCAGCAACCCACTTTCGGTCATCCGCTGCACCCGTTGCCGTACCATCCCGGCAGAAACACCGAGGTCGGCAGCGATCTGACTAAAGGGCATACGTGCGTCACTTTTTAGGGCGCTGATAATCGCGCGGTCAGCATGATCTAAGCTTACAGCCAATCCATAAAGTCCTTTCTAGGCGGCGGAACGATATTTTACCCGTTTGGTACAGGCATAACATGCCACCAGTATCGCGCCAGGTTGCCAGTTTGTCAACAGGTAAAATGATGATTCCACACAGATTAGCCGATTTTCATAATGATTTATGATTTCGCAGCTTCAGAAATGAAGATTCAGCAAAAATCTAAGCAAACCGCGTCTAGTAACATTTGGGATGTGCAGTGACCGTCACCGCACTTTGGCGGCCACGGAATCTCAACGGCGAGTGATTAACATCTGCGTTGTGGTGTACGCGCAGGTGTTAATCACTCGCCGTCATGTGGTGGGGTGTCAAGTCTAATTTCTTCACGCCGGATCTTCCCCGGTGCCCGTTGGGCGCGTATCGTCTTGTCTCGTCTCTCCCTGTCTCCTCTCTTACCGCGTCAAATAACCCATCCACCAATCCTTACGCGAGCGGGGGTCCATGAAGGAGCCAGTGTCGCGGATGGCGATGAGGATAGTGTCGGCCAAGGCGGTGCCCAGGCGTTCATTGTTGTGGAGAGCGGGGAGGGCGGCGCGACCGCTGGCATTTTGCGCTTCGTAGAGGGCGACCAGGGCGGGATCAACAGCGAGATTCTCCAGGTGGACCAGATAACCGATGGCGGGGGTGTCTTGCCGCGTATAGGTCAGGGTGATTTGTGTGGCAGTGGCGTAGAGGACCAGGGCGCGGAAACCACCGCCGTAGATCTCTGGGGTACGCGAAGGGATGTAAAGTGCTTCTCCAGGCGTGGTGGCGACGGCAACCAGGGTTACCGCTGGGTTCGTCAGCGGCTGACCGCGACAGCCATCCGCCCCACAGGCCCAATCCCAGTCATAGACTTGATGCGTTCGCACAAAGGTCGGCAAGCGTGGGGGATCAAAGATCGCCGCAAGTTGGGGTGCATCGGCGTCGGTGTCACCACCGACGTCGATCAGGGTCAGTGCGGCGGTGATTGGCGCATAGCTGCGAATCGCCAAGTTGAGATCAGGGTTGGTAGCCGCTGGTCGATCAACCGGCGGTGGCATGACGGGAATAATCGTAAAGACCGTCGTTGGGGTTGGCGGCGGCGTTGGCGTGGGTTGCACCTGGTTGGCAATCACCGGCAAGTAGACCAGCGGGCCTGTTGGTAGGGTACCTTGTTGTGTGGGGGTCGGCGTAATCGTGTCCCCTTGTGCATGGGAACGGGTGGGTTGCCCAACAAACAAAACAAGGATGAAAAAAGGCATGGCCCAGAGCAGTACACGCAGCGAGATCAGCGACGGTTGTCCAGGGGTTGGATCGAAAGAATCAGCTTGGTTCATGGTTGCGGGTTGGTTGGCTTGTTTGTTGGTTTGTTTGTTGCTATCTAGGTAGCGATCTGGATAGCGACAGTATAGCAGTGTACCGAACCAACAAATTGACGGCTGGCTGGCGCTTGGGCAATGAGATCACGACTCGCCGGCTACGGCAACATAGTTTGTCGCAAGGCGCGTTGACCAAGCCAAAGTCCGACACCGGCCAGCAACACGTCACGACCACGGATCAACACACTCAGGGCAACCCCATCGGCGGCGCTGAAGCCAAGCAAGGGCAACGCCAGGGCCAGACTACTCTCCAACGCGCCAACCCCCGCTGGGAGCGGCAACAGAAAGGCGACGCGAGCGGCCACCATCGCGGCCACACTCTGCCCTAAGGTGAGATCCAAACCAAGGGCATGGGTGGCATAGGTAAATTCGGCTACCATTAGCAGCCAGCCGACCAGGGTTAGGAGCAGGGCGTGAAGGACGGCCAGCGGCTGTCGGCGCAGCAGACGATGGGTCTGCGTTTCACTTACCTGGATCGTCTGTTGAGCCTTGCGCAGCAAAACAGCCGGTCGCCCCCAACGTTGCAACAGGTTGATCAGGATGCGCAAAACGGCGGAGAGCGGTTGCCAACCTTGCCAAAGGGCAATCAAGAGGCCCACCGGCAATGCCAAAAGGAGGAACGCGTAGAACAAGCTCTGGTAACCCAGGGTGTTGGATAGCCAGCCCTGTTGCAGGATCAGGATGAAGCCAACGAGTAGAAAGCCAAAGTTGACCAACATTTCGATCACTTTATCCACCGTCACCGCGGCAATTGAATCGGCCGTTGCGATTTGGTGGCGGCGGCTAACCAGGTAAACTTGCAGTGGCTCGCCCCCCACCTGGGGACCAGGGGTAAAATAGGTGACGCCAAAGGCGATCAGGCGGTAATAGGAGAGGACAAAAGGCGAAAGGCGATGGCCCAACGCGCGCAGCAACACCCACCAGCGCAGCGCAAAGGTCAGCAAAACCAGGCCATTGAGCAGAGTCCACAACCCGATTTGGTGCCAGGCTAGCCGGCGCAGGACTGCCCAGATCGCCACGAAACCAACCTGGCGCAAGGTCAGCCAGAGCAGCGTACCGGCAACCAGGATCAGCAGTAGTTTTTCAGTCCGTCGCGACCGCCAACCGCTCACGTCCGCTCCGGCTCTGGCTGGAGGTTCAGGGTAGAGCCGCCTAAGTTGATCAGCGCTGCCCCGATCTGGCGCAGACAACCGGGCAAATTTTGTTCAATTGTCGCGCTGGAAAAGGCCAGAAATTCCCAGCGGTCGGCCAGCAGTGGGGGTAAGCGCTCCTGGGCACCAGTGGTTTCGGGGCAATTAATCCCTAGGTAACCACCGCGCGCCCGCAAGGTAATGTCAACAGGCAGTTCGCCGACCAGGCGATTCTTCAGCGGTCGCAAATTGTGCTCACGCAATGCATGCCAGAGTCGTTCAAAGGGATCTTCTGGACGGAAAAGGTCAGTGACACGCTGTGCCGTAAAAAGTTGGTCAAAGAGCGTGTGAATAAAGGTAACGCGACGAAAATTGCCGGCAGGAATCGGCTGTGCCAACCGCTGCAACGGGCCGATTTCTATGCGGAAATAATAGTCATTGGCCCGCGGGTGATCGGCCTCAGCAGGCAGCAATTCACGCCGAGTCAGCAGGCGGTAGCGGCGCGTTGCGGCGTAATAGGTTACGGTCTGTGCTTCCGCTTGCTCCTTAAAAGCACCAGTCTGATAGAAAGCCAGATAATCCGCCCCAATGCGCCGCGGCGCATTACGTTGCGGAATGCGATACCAGCCTTCGGCGGCGGCACGGCGCAAATCATCCATATTATTCACCACCGCCACCAGCAGTGAGCGGCGACGGCTTTCGGCATCGGGGTAAATGGTATTCATGCGGCTACTATACTGTAGGGTAGGGAGTTGAGGCAAGTTGTCAGCGGTAATTGGGTGTATTTCACTTTGGCGCGATTTAGCTGGGCGCTGAGACCGCCAGATCCCGGATCAGCAGCGGGAGCTGGCCATCCCAGGCTAGCGTTCACCTGCGGCTATTTTCCCCCAAGTGAAATACAGCCGAGGTAATTTTATCAACAGGAGCAGCGTGAGTACGGCAGCTGACCCCGGCACTGCTGATCCACAAAATGGGTAGCCAGAAATGATCGGCTTTTGTGCTGATCTCGCTCAGCGGCCTAACGTGGCGAATGGATGCGCCGCGTCCAGACAATTGGGGCATTGTTCGACGGTGGCGGTGACCGGATCGATCGGGCGCGTTTGGCCACAGAAAGGACATTTGATGGTGCTGGGCAGCGGTGTGCCGGCGGGCGCAATGCTGCGTGACCGACTACCGTCTTCGCCCATCGGTAACGCCAACCCTTGGGCCAGAAGCAATTCATTCAGATTGGTCGGCTCCGCTGCGCCGTCTTCGCTGGGAACCAACACCTCACCCAGCAGGCGGCCAAACTTTTCATTGCGATCCTCGCCCCGTTTATCGAGAATCGTGCGCACCAGCACACTCTTATTAAGCACCAGTTTACTCACCAAATCGCGCACAGCCAACCCCCGTTCGCGGTCAACGCCTTTGAGTTCCGGCGTGTTGACCTTCCACAGGCGAATGGTCTGCCCATGCCGCCAGACGCCCAATCCCAGGTCCAGATCGACCGTGATCGTATCACCGTCGTAGACTGCGGTGACATTGGCAACATAATAGTAGAGCTTGCTTTGGATCCTTAAATCTGCGTGTGATGTCATACAGCATTCTTTCTATCTTATCAGATCAATCACTCGTGGTAGGGATAGCCAGCTTTGAGGCTTAGGTTTTGGCTGGATTCCCATGCTCCGCGTGGAAATCCAGCGTAGATGCGCTGTGTCTAGGGCGCAGAGCGCCCTCCAGAGCATTCCACACAGAGCGTGGAACGAGCACTCCTAGCTGGATATCTCGATTGATGCCGCTTGTTTTAGCGCTGCCCATCATACAGATAACAGGCGGCCTGCTGCTGGGGGGCAACCTGATAGGCCGGCGGTGGGCTGAGCAGACAGCGATCCATCGCGTGGGGACAACGCTGATAGAACTGGCAGCCCTGATTGTTGCGCGTGAGGGTCTCTTCCGAAGCCGAAGAAACCGTGCGCCCTTCCCAGCGGATCGCCGGATCCGGCACGGTAATCGAGCCGATCAGCAGTTGCGTATAAGGATGCTGGGGCTGTTGGATCACCCGATCAATCTCGCCGTACTCCATCAAACGCCCGCCATAGAGAATATAAATATCATCACTAATCTGGTAGGCTGTCGAGAGGTCGTGGGTGATGTAAAGGAAGGAAATGCCATACTCTTCCTTCAGGTTACGAAAGATATCGAGAATGCGCATTTGCAGCGAAGCATCGATCATTGACACCGGCTCGTCGGCCACGATCAAGCGGGGCTTGAGCAGAAAGGCACGCGCCACCATAATGCGCTGGCGTTGCCCACCGCTGAGTTCATGGGGATACTTTCCCAAAATCTCACCCGAACGCAGGCCAACGATTTCCAGCGCTTCCTCGGCCAGTTTGCGTGCCGCTTGGCGGCTGTTGGCCAGCTTGAAGCGCTGAATCACCATATTGAAGACTGCGTCCACCTTATAAAAAGGGTTGTAGGTACCAAAGGGATCCTGGAAAATCGCCTGGACTTCACGCCGGAAGTGGAAGCGCTCCTGGCGCGACATTTTTGTGATCTCTTGGCCCTTATACAGAATCTGGCCGGAGGTGGGTTGGATAAAATCCAACGCTAAATTTGCCAAGGTGGACTTACCGCTGCCACTTTCTCCCGCAATGGTGGTGATCTTTGCTTCCCCTTCGGCAAAGGTAAGCGAGAAATCAGCCAGTGCGGCGGCAGCTTGGCGACCCAACAAGCCGCCCCCATAAATTTTGGTCAGGTTACGTATTTCAAGCAGAGGTGTTGACATCAGGCTCGTTCTCGTAAAGGTGACAGGCAGCAAAGTGGCCTGGCTGGAGTTGGCGAAGCGGCGGGCTGACTTGCTCACAGATTTTCATGGCATGTGGACAGCGGCGCAGAAAGAGACAGCCAGGTGGCGGGTTGAGCAAAAAGGGCGGCAAGCCCGGAATCCCACCACCCCGTTTCTTGGCCTGAATCGAAGGCAGCGACGCGATCAGGGCTTGCGTATAGGGGTGGCGCGGCTCCCGGTACAATTCACGGATATTCGCGACTTCGACCAGCTTGCCGGCATACATGACCCCAACGCGATCCAGCACCTGGGCCGTCAACCCCATATCGTGGCCGATCAAGATCATGGAGGTGCCCAGCCGCTCTTGCACGCCGATTAGCGTTTGCATAACCGCCTTCTGGACCACCACATCGAGCGCGCTGGTCGGCTCATCGGCGATGATTAGTTCCGGTTCCAGCGCGGTCGCCATCGCGATGCAGACACGCTGCTTCATGCCGCCGCTCAACTCATGCGGATACATGGCGGCGACCTTGGCAGGCAACTCGACCATATCGAGCAGAGCGATAATCTCTTCGCGCAGCACGTTGGTCGGCACCGCGCCCTTGTGGGTGAGGATCGTGTCGGCAATCTGGTCACGCACCCGCATAATTGGGTTTAGAGAATTCATTGCGCCTTGGGGCACCAGGGAAATGCGACTCCAACGGGTCTGGCGCATCTCCTCTTGGTCGAGCGCAACAATGTCACTGCCATTGAGCAGCACACGACCACTCTCGATCTTGCCGGGCCGTTTGATCAGCCGCAGGATCGCCATAATGGTGGTGGTCTTGCCGCAACCACTCTCCCCAATAAAACCAAAACGCTCATTGCGGTTGATCGTAAAACTAATGTCATCAACCGCCTTCACTGGCCCGCGCCCGGTCCAGTAGTAGACCCGCAGATTT
Source organism: Caldilineaceae bacterium (assembly GCA_022842065.1). Next base: position 9,949 of record JALHQH010000087.1, on the reverse strand, counting down.
TCAACCTGCAGGGTAGGCGTACTGTTGTTAGTCATTACTTAGCTCGCTCTCGTAGCCGCGGGTTGGCCAATTCATCCAGGGCAATGCTGATCAAAAAGAGGCTGATGAAGATGATCATGAGCGTAACGGTGGGCGGCACCCACCACCACCACATGCCGCGAAAGATCGCCGCGCCCAGGTAGGCGGACTGTAAGATCATGCCCAGATTGGGGGTAAAGAGCGGCCCCAGCCCCAGAATTTGGATACCAACCAAGGAAAGAATCGCGCCGGAGACAGCACCGACAAAGCCGGCCATAATATAGGGTAATAAGTTGGGCAGGATCTGGCGAATCGCGATCTCAAAATCGCCCTGGCCGGAAAGTTTGGCCAGGGGAATAAAGGCGCGTTCGCGCAAACTCAACGTTTGCGAACGCATCAGGCGCGTGGGTCCAGCCCAAGCAAAAATCGCAATGACCAGCGCTGTAAACTCAATCGTGGTGGTGCGGATATAGGAGGCTAGCACAATTAAAATTAAGAGCGAGGGAATGGTCAGGAAAATATCCGCGGCCGTGCTAATCACCGCGTCGGTCGTGCCACCATAATAGCCGGCTGTAATACCCAATACGACCCCCACCGCCGTGCCGATGACACCGGCGATCAACCCAACCTTGAGCGAGGGGTGAATGCCGTGGATCATCAAAGCCCAGATATCGCGTCCAACGTTATCGGTGCCAAAAATGTATTGGGCCGATGGGCGCGCATTAAAGGCCCCCGATGCGACCTTGGTCAGATCATAGTCAACCAGGTACGAGCCAATAATGCTAAAGCCGGTCAACCCAATGATTAGAATTAAGCCAATGGTGAGTTTCCAGTTCCCCAGCCAATAACGCACACTACGCCAGAAGGAACCACGCGCTGGGGTATCACTATCACTCGTAGCAGGCAGCGCTTCCGGCACAAAGGCAGTTGTCATTCGTTATCTCCGATTATAGGTAATCCGTGGATCCAGCAGGGGGTAGATCAGATCGATCACGAGAATGGCAACCGCGATCGAAACCACGAGAAAGAAGGTGACGCCTTGGATCACAGGGAAGTCATTGGTGTTAATCGCTTGGAACAGGCGGTAGCCCATCCCTGGATAGGAGAAGATCAGCTCGACAATGGTTGCGCCCGAAACAACATAGCCCAAACTAATTGCCAATCCCGTAAATTGGGGCAACATGGCATTGCGCATGGCGTAAAAGAGGAAGATACGCCGGTCGCGCAACCCTTTGGCTTCGGCCAGCGTCAAATAATCTTCGCCAAGCACCGTCACCATCATCCCGCGCATCCCCAAGATCCAGCCGCCGACGCCAGCCACAATGATCGAGAGCGCGGGCAGGGTGGAGTGATAGATGATGTCAATAATGTAGCCGAGATCAAAGCCGGCTTTGGGTATACGACCCACCGAAACCAATCCACTATAGGGAAAGATGCCCAGCGAAAAGGCCAGCACCGAGACAAAGATGATCGCCAGCAGGAAATAGGGAATCGGTGCCAACATCATAAAAAAGGTGATGACGATTTTGGCCATGCGCGGCGTGGTGTGCCAGACCAGCAAGGCCCCGGCAAAGATGCCCAGGGTAAAGGTGATCAACGTGCTAACGGCCAGCAAACCAATCGTATAGGGCAACGAGTTCGCCACGATGTCGGTTACTTTGGCAGGGAAAAAGGCAATCGAGTACCCTAAATCCAGCCGGATCAGCGCGCCGATATATTTAAAATATTGCAGATAGAGGGGATCGTCAAGCCCAAAGCGCTCACGAAACATGGCGATTAATTCGGCGCTGTTCTCGACCTTGGCACCCTGCACTTGCATCTGCCCAAGAATGGCGCCAATCGGATCGCCCGGAGCCAAGCGCGGGATCAAGAAATTGATGGTAGAAGCGACCCAGATGATCAAGAAAAAGATTCCCAACCGTCTGAGAACATAACGAACAGTCATGGGTGTCCTTTAGTAAAGTAGCATGGGGGTGACAGGGTGACAGGGTGACAGGGTGACAGGGTGACAGGGTGAAGGGGTGACAAGCTTGATTGCGTTGAATTTTGTTTAACTAAACACAGAAAATCAAGCTTGTCGAAATGTCACCCTGTCACCCCTTCACCCTGTCATCCTATCTCCTACTGCGCCGGCTCGATGGCGACAACGAGCATCAGGAAATTTTGCCACCAGTTGGGTGGGTGGTGGTAATCATTGTCGGCGGTGGGCCAATTCGTCCAGTACATAGTCGAATAGGGTACCACACGTTGTTGTTGGGTGAGCGAGATGATCGGTAGCTCTTGCAGCCGGATTTCCAGGGCACGACGGAAAAGTTCGTGTTGGCGGTCCGCGCCTGGTTCAATCGTTTGCATCTCGTCAATAATCTCATCATATTCGGCATTGGTCCAGCCCCAGATATTGTTCGACACCCGTTCGCCAATCGGTTTAACCCAGCGGCTGTGGAAGAGGCTCAGTTCATCGTATGGTTCAACCACACTGCCACAAGCGACATGGTGAGTTTCGATCTCAAAATCCCCCGTATCGCGTGCGTCAAAGTAGGCGGCCCCGGCCAATGCGCGCGGGGCCGCGTCGATGCCTACATCGGTGAAGGCAGAGACGACCAACGCCGGCAGGATGGGCTCTTCAGTCTTGAAGAGAATATCCACCTGTAAACGCTCGCCATCTTTCTCATAGAAGCCGTCCGCGCCCATCACATAGCCTTTGCTTTCGATAATGGACTTGGCTTTGGCTGGGTCATAGAGCGTTGAGTCATATTGATCCATCAGATCCTGGTTTTCGGTCAACCACGACTGCAAGGCCGGATAGTCGGGGAAGTTATAGTGCGAGACCTTACCAAAACCACCAGTCTGGGCATCGCCAATCTGCTGATTGGGCAACGCATAGGCAATCGCCCAGCGCATCTCGGCATCATCCCAGGGCGCAACACGCGTGTTAAACCCAAGCATACCAGGACAAGGATCGATCCAGGCATGGGGTGCTTCGGTGCTCCAGCCGATGGCATTGGGATTTTGCTCCAGCACGGTATTGAAGGTATCAATACGCAGGCTGGGTTCGCCATCAACTTCGTTGGCGCTCAAGGCTGCGGCTTTGCGTTCATCAGGGCCGGCTTCGACAAAGATAATGCGTTCCGGCGCAGGCAGTTTCTGGAAGCCTGTCTCCGCAGCCCACCAATCGGCCCGCCGGTCAAAGACAAATTCGGTGGAGGTCGCCTTGACCAGCTTGTAAGGACCCGTCCAGACCGGCCAGCCTTTTTCCAAATCAAAGTTATTAAAGGTATTGGGATCTTGGCCTTCCCAGATGTGCTTGGGGACGATGCGTACCGCGCCCCAAATGCGTACGCCAAAGGCGTTGACCACAAAGCGTGGATCAGTGTTGTTTAGCGTGATCTGCACGGTTTGATCATCAATCGCTTCGGCACTGGCAACATCTACGACTCTGTCGGCAAAGCTCAGGGTTGGATTTGCTTTGAGCATCTCGATGGTGAAGACAATGTCTTCTGCCGTAAACGGCTCGCCATCACTCCACGTGATCCCGTTGCGCAACGGAATCGTAACGACGGTAAAATCTTCATTCCAGGTAGCCGGCGCTTCGGCTAACCAGGGAATCAACTCGCCACTCTGGTAGTTCAAATAGTAGAGTGACTCGATCATCACCTGGTGGTGGCCCTGGGAATTCGTCGCTCCCGGATTCAACCCAGACTGTTCGGGGGCGGCATGGGGACCACCTTCAAAGCCGATAATCAAGGTCTTTTCGCGGGGAATGTCGCCGGTTGACACAGCGACGGCACCGGTGTCGGCGGCCGGGGCACTGTCACCGGCGGTCGGCGGGGCCGATTCCATTGGGGGTGCACAGGCTGTAATCAACAGCACAAAGATCATGACAAGACTGAACAAGGTAAGCCTAGATCGCATTTGGTTCTCCTTAACTGATGTAAGTGTTGGTGGGGAGTTAATTCTTTGAACTAGCTGATTGGTTAGGACGATTTATGAACAATTTGCATGGGGAGTATACAAATTTGTTACCGGAACTCGGATTGCGACAGGATGATCACCACCCTTTCGCTGCTGCAACGGGTGAATGACTTTGTCACATTGTTGATAAGCAATACAGTGTAATCGGTAAAACGAACACGTAACTAGCGGTAGGGCATCGACGATAGCGCGTACAATTGCGCACGACTGAATCAAAAGAGGAACGCGTGGAGACAGCCGACAATTGGCATCTACAACCAAAATCTGCAATAATTCCTGGGTATATTTGCACTATAACAAAAGATTTTCTGCCTGTCAACCAAGGTTTTTGCGCTTTTGCGCTGGTTCCCTACGCTCCGCATGGAAATCCAGAATGGGCGCGCTGCGTCCAAGGCGCAGAGCGTCCTCTGGAGCATTCCACGCAGAGTGTGGAACGAGCATTACACCGTCGGTTGCGGGAATGGCTAGGCCCTAGAGGACGTAGCGGGCGGCTTGGTCGTTACCTTTGAACTATGCGATAATGGTGACGCACATTCAACCACCCATCACGATCCACTATTCGAGAACGAGCCACCGACCATGACAACAAAATCGATCGCGCCCACGCGCTCTGCCACGGAGAGTCCGCAAGCGACCACCAGTACCCAAGACCCCACTTTCCATACCGAACAGGTGCTGACCGTCGCCGCCGGTCATTTTGTCCACGATAGCTTCTCCGCCTTTTTACCGCCCCTATTACCGCTGTTACAAGAACGGTTGGCCACGAGTTACGCGGGGGTTGGCAGCCTGGTGATCTTTACCCAGTTGCCCAGCCTGCTCACCCCCTTTATCGGCTACCTGGCTGACCGGATCAGCCTGCGCTATTTCGTCATCCTCGCGCCGGCGATCACTGGCACGTTGATGAGTTGCATGGGGTTGGCCTCCAACTACTTGATGTTGGTGCTGCTCTTTTTGGCAGCCGGCCTCAGTTCAGCTGCCTTTCATGCCCCCGCCCCAGCCATGATTGGGCGGATCTCCGGCGGTCGCATCGGCACGGGAATGAGCATTTTTATGGCCACCGGCGAATTGGGACGCACGGTGGGGCCATTGGTCGTGGTCACCGCGGTCGCCTGGTGGGGGTTGGAAGGGATCTGGCGGCTGGCCGGGCTCAGTTGGCTGATCTCAATTTTTCTCTGGTGGCGCCTGCATAAGATCTCAGCGCGGCCTTTGGCCAAGAAGCAAGCTGATCTGAGTTTGGTCGCCGGCCGGATGCGCCAGATTTTCCTGGCCTTGGGCGCGATGATGGTCCCGCAAATGTGTATGGTGGTCGCAGTCACCACCTACCTGCCCACCTTCATGCGTGACGAGCTGGGGACCAGCCTCTGGCTGGCCGCGGCCTCGTTGACAATTCTGGAAGGCGCTGGTGTGGTTGGCGCACTGGCCACCGGTACGGTAAGTGATCGACTGGGGCGGCGCAACATGCTTTTATTGTTGCTCAGCGCCGCCCCGATTCTGCTTGTCGCCTTTCTCTACGCGCCCAGTTGGGCGACGTTGCCCTTGCTCATTGGCTTGGGCCTGACCGCGATATCACAGACGCCGGTCAAAATGGCGATTGTGCAGGATAACTTCCCTGAGCACCGGGCGGTCGCGAATGGGATCTTCATGTCAATGAATTTTGTGATTCGGGCACTGGCGATTGGGGTCGTTGGGCTACTGGCTGACAGCTTTGGGCTGATGAATGCCTTTTTATGGAGTGGGCTGTTGGCCTTTCTGAGTGTGCCGGCGGTTTTTACATTGCCCAATACAAAGAGAAATTAGGCTCAACCGTAATGCAGGGGTTGACAAGCCCGCCCTGGGCTAAAGCCGCAGGGCTACTTAACAACGCCGGGTAAACCCGGCGATAGGAGCCGGGTTTACCCGGCGTTGCCCCCTAGCCAGGGTGCCCACTGGGCGCGTTTACGGCGGGGCGGCGAGGTCAACCCCTACGATCGGGTTGAACCCCAAATTAATCGTGCGCTTACGCAGCCCCCAGGCATAGGGACACGAATTATCGTGCGCCTATGCCTGGATGCTGCGTTCTAAAATTGCACTACCTTTTTTGCCCACACCAAGGATCAACACAATGGGTGAATCAACCAAACGCTACCGCGGTCTCTATCTGCTCAACTATGATGACCACCCCAAAATCTATGGGCCACAGCAGCAGGCGGAGATTGCGCAGCTGGTCGATCTTTATGCACCGCCCCAGACTGCGCAGTCAGTTGCAGCCAATCCGGCCGTTTTACATGACGCCGAGCTGATCTTCTCCGGCTGGGGGATGGCGCGGCTGGATGAAAGCTTTTTAGTAGCTGCACCCAAGCTAAAAGCGATTTTTTATGGGGCTGGCTCCATCAAGGCCTTTACCACTGATGCCTTCTGGGCGCGTAATATTCCGATCACCAGTTCTTATGGAGCTAATGCTGTCCCCGTGGCCGAATTTACGCTGGCCCAGATCCTACTCTGTTTGAAAAAGACTTGGCAACATGCACTGGCGATCAAGGCAAATGGGGATTATCGTGAACGTTTTACAGTAGCAGGGGGTTACTGCAGTACCGTCGGGTTGATTTCACTGGGGATGATCGGGCGGCTGGTCTGTCAACACCTGCAGCGCTTTGACCTCAAGATCCTCGCCTATGATCCCTGCCTAAGCGCCGCCGAGATCGCCGCCTTGGGCGCAACACAGTGTACATTGGCAGAACTTTTTGCCCAAGCCGATGTGGTCTCACTCCACACGCCCTGGCTAAAGGAGACGGAGGGGATGGTACGGGGTGAACACTTCGCGGCAATGAAACCCGGGGCAACCTTTATTAACACAGCGCGCGGGGCCATTGTGCGCGAAAACGAGTTGATCGAAGTGCTACAAGCGCGCCCGGATCTGCTGGCCGTGCTCGATGTCACCTACCCCGAACCACCGGTCACTGGCTCGCCCCTTTACACCTTGCCCAACGTCATCCTCACCCCGCACATCGCCGGCTCACTCGATCAAGAATGTCAACGCATGGGCCAAATCGTCGTCGACGAACTCAAACGTTTTTTGGCCGGTGAACCGTTAAAGTGGGCGATTTCAAAGGCGCGGGCCGCGGTGATGGCGTAGACAGATGACAAGATGACAAGATGACAAGATGACAAGATGAAGTCTAATTTCTCTGTCTCATCTCTCCTTGTCTCCGCTCACTGCATCAACGGCAAGGTGAGATAGCCGTTGGGGACGAAGAGGCTGCCTTCGGTGGTGCCTTGGGGGGCGATCTGTTGCAGGTGGCGATGTAAGGCGGATGGGCTCTGTTTGCCGTGTAAAGTTGCTTGAAAGGCTTGGGTGACGGCGCTTACCTGGGCGGCGCTTTCGTGGACGAATTCGAGACGATAGTGGGTGATGCCGGTGGCCAGCCACTCACTCAAATGGGGCGTTGCCTCCTGCGCCTCGGCCCCAAAGACGGTGTTGCGACAGCCCACATCGGCCATGACGGGGTGGGCGCGGCCATTGTGATCGCGCAGCGCGACCTGGTGTTGCTCACAAGGGTGACCACAATCCAGATAACTGGTGCCGGCGGAGAGGAAGCGGCAGAAGACACAGTGCTCGGTGTGAAAGACGGGCAAGTGTTGGTAGGCGACGACTTCCCACTTCTCGGCACCCAATTCACGCGCCAGTTGGGTCACCTGGGCACCGTTGAGATCGTGGGTCGGGGTCAAACGCTGCAAGCCCAAATCGAAAAAGGTGCGGGCTGTAATGGGATTGGCCACGTTGAGGCTAAAGTCGCCGATGAGGACGCCGTGCCCTGTCCCCTGCAACGCCTGCAAGAGTCCACCCGAACGGACAAGGATCTCACAATCCAGGCGCAGTAGAAAGTTGACGATGCGCTGCTCGTTTGGTTTGAGTACGCGGGGGCTGGCCACGCGTGCCGTAATCCCCGCTGCCTGCACCCGTTCGACCGCCGGGCGCAAGCCATAGAGATCCAGGTAATCGAGGGTAATACTTGCTGGTTGTGCGGCTAGGGCGGCGTCGAGTTGTGCCGGGGTGCGGACCAGCAGATGCAACTGCGGTTGGCGAGTTTTGCCGGCGGCTTGGGGCTGGGGTGGCATGAACTCGATCAATGTCTGCTGCGGATCGTTGACCCCATGTGCAAGCGAACGACTTTGCAACGCGACGAGTGCCTCCACCGCCTGCCGGCGCAAGCCATTAAGCAACGACGAGGGGGCAAAGGGATTGCCTACCCGATCCAGCGTCAACGCGGTCAAGGCATAGGCGGTATTACCCAGGCGCCCCAGTTGTTCACGTAAATAAGTCTCATCCAGGGCGCGTTTTTGCGCGGCACCTAATGGCTCTTCGGCCACGACAGTAACGGTGAGGGTTGGCTCATCGACCAGTTGCCAGCGCAGTTGTAACGGCGCGCCTTCATGGGCAATGACATGTACCCCGACTTCCTGCTTATGCAGCGGTGCTTCGGCCTGTAAATAGGGGCGCACGACCTTATCAAGTTCGGGATCATGGGTACGCCAGAGCAGATCGCCGGGGCGAATGCGCGCAAAGTTGATCGCGCCATTGCCAAATTCAAGACGCAACTGACCACCAGGCTGGGGCTTCACCGCGTAGATATGGCCCCCTTCTTCGGGTGCTTCCGGGCTACGCCAATCGGCGGCATCAAAGACCACGCCATCCCCCGGCTTGATCGGCGCGACCTGGTCAACGGTGGCGGGCGCAATCGTGACACTATCCCCACTGATTGCGGTCACCTTGCCCAGCAAAACACCACGGTGGCGCGGCGAACGGCCAGTGACAACCGTCTGGTGGTTGACACCACTGACAAAATGGGGGCCAAGACCGCGCGAAAAGACTTGTTCCAGCCGCACTTCGTCCGCCTGAGTCAGCGTTGAGGGCAACCCAGCCCACGCCTCATCCACCGCCTGGCGATAGGCCGCAGTGGTGAGCGCCACATAGTCGGCCTCCTTGTAGCGCCCTTCGATCTTGAGCGCGGAGACGCCAATGCCCACAATTTCGGGAATCTGGTGCAGGGCGTAGAGATCGCCGGGCGAGAGCAGGTAACGGGCGTCACCTAGCGGCTTGACGACTTCGTCGACGAGCAGTTCATAGGGCAGCCGGCACGCCTGCGCGCATTGGCCGCGATTGGCGCTGCGTCCACCCCACGCTTCCGAGGAGAAACATTGGCCGGAGTAGGAGACACAGAGCGCGCCATGGACAAACATCTCCAGTTCGCAACTGGTCTGGCTGCGGATCTGACGAATGTCATCCAGCGACAGTTCGCGTGCCAGGACCACACGAGTCACGCCAAATTGTTGGGCCAGGGCCACCCCCTCAGCACTGGTAATGCTCATCTGCGTGCTGCCGTGGACTTCCAAGGTCGGGGCGAGGCGGCGCGCCAATTGGGCAATGCCGACATCCTGAACGATAATCGCATCGGCATCGGCAGCGGCAATGGCAACCAGTGTTTTGGCCGCCTCACTTAGCTCGTGGTCAAAGACCAGCGTGTTAAAGGTGACATAGCCGCGCACGCCACGCTGATGCAGGGTGCGCATCACCGCGGCCAGTTCGCTCAGGGCAAAACCAACCTTGGCACGCGCCGTAAAATGTTTTAAGCCAAAGTAGACCGCATCCGCGCCCGCTTCAATCGCGGCTTCCAGTTGGGGCCAATAACCGGCAGGACTCATAATTTCGGGCTTGCGCAGCGGCGCTGGTTGGTCGGTCAAAACAGAGCGCGGTGGGGCGTCAATCGACTGGGTAATTTGCATTGCCATCATTTCTCTCTCTACAATCACGTTTGTTATGGCGATTATAGCATTGATAGCACGCAGGTTAAATTAGTCGCGCATGTTATACTCAAATCAGAATGAGACCCCTAGTTTCGGTCAGCGTGCGTCGCACTGACCAAAGAATCTAGCGGACTGGAAACAGTTGGCGGTCAGTGCGACGCACGCGATCCCGTTAGCC
>JALHQH010000086.1 GCA_022842065.1 Caldilineaceae bacterium | reverse complement strand
GCGGTGGGTTTGGTAGAGATCGATATAGTCGGTCTGGAGGCGGCGCAACGAATCGTCACAGGCTTTGATCAGGTGGCGGCGCGAGTTGCCCCGATCATTCGGCCCGTCGCCCACCGCGTAATGAAACTTGGTCGCCAGGATCACGTCGTCGCGCCGGCCATTCGCCTTGAGCGCCCGCCCGATAATGCGTTCACTCTCGCCCTTGCTATAACTGTTACTCGTGTCGATCAGGTTGATGCCGGCATCGAGCGCGCAGTCGATAATCTGCACCGCCTCTGCCTCCGGCGTCGGGTTGACAAAGTTATCCGTGCCCAAAGCTAGCGGTGCGATGAGCAGCCCTGACCGGCCTAATCTGCGATATTCGATCACCTGTGCTCCTTCATGCGTGCTGCGTGAGACGTAAAACGTGATTCGTAACTCGTCGGGTGCCCCTTGGGCGCGTAACCCGTAACCCGTAATTCACATCGCGGTATACCCAGCATCGACGGGGACGAGTGCGCCGGTGATGTAGCTGGCGGCGTCCGAGGCGAGGAAGAGGACGACGCGGGCGATCTCTTCGGGTTGGGCGAGGCGACCCATTGGCACGACGCGGTCAGCCATGTCAGCCGCGGCAGCGTCGGAGAGCGGCTCTAAACGACCGGCCAGGCGCAACATGGGGGTGTCCACCTCGCCGGGGCAGACGGCGTTGATGCGGATGCCATCGCGGGCGTGGTCAAGCGCCATCGCCCGCGTGATCTGGTGGACGGCGCCTTTGCTGGCACAGTAGGCGACATGGCCCTTGCCACCGACGTTACCCCAGATCGAGCCGAAGTTGATAATCGCGCCGCTGCCTTGTGCTTTCATCACCCGCACCGCGGCGCGGGAGAGATAAAAGAGGCCGCTGGTGTTGACATTCAGTACCTGTAGCCATTCCTCATCGCTGGTATGCAGCGCGTCTGCGCGCACAATTGTGCCGGCTGCGTTGACCAACACATCGAGCTGTCCATAGTGATCGACCGCATGTTGGACCGCACGTTCACAAAAGGCGGCATCGGCGATATCGCCAATCAGGGGTGCCGGCAAATTGTGAGCGGCTGCAATCTGTTGGGCTAGCGGTTCATTGCGGTCCACGATTAAGATCGTTGCACCCGCCGCGGCAAAGAGCGCAACCGTTGCTGCGCCCATCCCCGACGCGCCCCCGGTGACGATGGCGACTTTTCCTGCAAAATCCATAGGTGCTCCTTTAAAAATAGAACGCGGATTTGGCGGATGGAGCAGATTAACACAGATTTTTATAGGTAAATCCGTATAATCCGCGTTCTATCATTGAACAAAGAACAGATCGCGATTCTCGTTGCCCGTGATCTGTGGTTGACACTTGGTGGCGTGAATAACAAAAAATCTGCTTCCCATTGTACGCGCCATTGCTGCCTCTGTAAAATAGCGGCAAAGGCAGAGTCCAGAACCATCAACACTTTGACAGAAACGTACGAGGTTGTTATTCTCTTCTCTGCAAATGCTAGCCTACTATGGCCAAAATCCAATAGGGCTTCCGCACTTCCCTCTGGCTTCGACACGCTCAGCCGCCGCGAACTACGGAAGTCCTATCACAGTCAATTTAGGAGAGAGAAAAATATGAATGCCGAAACATTACGCGCCATGCAGGCCCCACTGAAAGATCAATACCGGGAAGATCCCAAAGCCGCGCTGATTACATTAAAGGCGGAAGGGAAACTCGGCGAAGGGATTAGCTGCCGGGTCGAAACGGGGCGGGCGCTGGTGGAGGCGGGGCTGCATCCAGCCACCGGCGGCAGTGGCATGCAAGCTTGTTCCGGTGACATGTTGCTGGAGGCGCTGGCAGCCTGCGCCGGGGTGACGATCAATGCCGTGGCCACCGCGATTGGGGTAGATCTGCGTGCCGGTACGGTACGTGCCGAGGGCGATCTCGACTTCCGCGGCACCCTGGGCGTTTCCAAAGAAGCGCCAGTTGGCTTTCAAGCGATCCGTCTGCACTTTGATCTGGAAACCGAAGCGAGTGCCGAGCAGTTGGCTACCCTGATTCGCCTGACCGAGCGTTATTGTGTTGTCTACCAGACCTTGCGCCACGGGTTGGCGGTGGCCGTATCGCACACGGCTGCGGCACCGACTGCGACCACTGCTGCTGCGCTATAATAAACCTCTCTCATCGCAGCCTGATAATGGAAGTTGCGCAATAAATTCGGTAACTGAGCGGAGGCTGAGCTTGTCGAAGCCGCAGCCGCTGCGGCTTCGACAAGCTCAGCCTCCGCTCAATCCTCACTCGCGTGCTGCGACGAGAGCTGTCCTTCCTATGTAAGAACAAGGTTAGAATGTGGCTAAATTGGAGCGGCGGGCACAAGTTGCTGTTGTGCCTATTGTGTAGAGTAGCGTCTAGTCGTTAAGTCAGGAGAAAATCGTAGAGAGAGCACGAGGAAATGATGACCAAAAGCTACACCAAACCATCGGAACAGGAATTGCGCCAGCAGTTGACCCCGGAGCAGTACAAGGTCACGCAGCACGAAGGCACCGAACCACCCTTTCGCAACGCCTATTGGGACAACAAAGCTGCGGGCATCTACGTCGATGTGGTCACCGGCGAGCCACTCTTTAGCTCATTGGACAAGTACGATTCAGGCACCGGCTGGCCCAGTTTCACGCGGCCATTGGAAGATAAAAATGTTGTCACCAAGACCGACCGTCGTTTGTGGATGACGCGCACCGAGGTGCGTTCCAAACATGGCGATTCCCATCTGGGGCATGTTTTTGATGATGGGCCGGCACCAACTGGGCAGCGCTTTTGTATGAACTCGGCTTCGCTGCGTTTTATCCCCGTCGCTCAGCTGGAGGCCGAGGGGTATGGCGACTATTTGGCACTTTTTGCTGGGGCGGCACGGCAGCAGGGGTAAGGGCGTCTGCACCAATCGGTAGAAAAGTGGGGTAAGCATGGGTAGGTCGAAACCTACCCATGCTTACCCCACTTTTCGTTTACATGCTGGGCGATTGCATTTTGGCCACCACAGCATCGTCGCGCTAGTTTATCTGACCGGCACCACGTTAACCAGCGAACTATGATCTTCCAGGGTTACAGTTGGTGTGTCGATCCAGCCGGTGAAACGGTCGGTACGATAAGCTTGGGCAAACTGGGCATAGTAGGGCACGATATAGACGACATCTTCGTGGACGATCTCCTGCATCTTATAGATCAACGCCTGGCGCTTTTGCGGATCCAATTCGACGGCCTGTTGGGCATAGAGCGCATCATATGCGGGGTTGGCGTAGCCCGCCTCGCTGCTGCCATTGGGAATGGCGTCGCTTGTCATCACTTTGAGTAACAGGGTCGGATCAGGATCAGAGGTCCAGCCCCAGATGACAATGTCATAATCAAAGGCCGGGCAACAGAGCGCTAGCAAGGCGTCCGGATCATAGGTCTGTGGCTCGACTGCGATACCGATCTGGCCCCAACTCTGGCTCAGCAGTTCCGCCATGCGCGGTGCATCGGGTGTATCATCGGCCCACAGCAGGCCAAAATTTAGCTCATTCGTCCCATCCGGCATTTCGCGCACGCCATTGCCATCCACATCCAGATATCCGGCCTCATCCAGCAGGCGATTAGCTACCGTCAGATCAAAGGCGTAATCTTGTAATTGGCTGTTATACCAGTAGGTGAGACTATCCGGCACCAGCGTCAAGCCAGGGGTGCCAAGGCCAAGGAGTAGCACATCGATGATCTGCTGTTTGTCAGTGGCATGGGCCAAGGCTTGGCGGACAGTGCGATCGCGCAGCGCGGGGTGGCCGGTACACTTGCCACCAGCCTCGGTCGGGCAGTTGGCCGGATCGATCTGGTTGAAGAAAATATCAGAAAGTTCGGGGGCAAGCGGCGGTCCGGTCACCAGCTTGATATTGGGGGCATTACGCAACACGGGCATCGCGGTCTTGGGCAGCTCGGTAATCATATCGACCTGGCCGGTCTGGAGTGCTTGGACCAGGGTATCGGCATTACCAAAGGTCTGGAAAACGACTTCATCGACTTGGGCTTTTTTCCCAAAGTAAGCAGCGTTGGCGGCCAGATGAACATATTCGTTCTGCGCGTAATCCACCAGCTTGAAGGGGCCACTGCCGATCATTTCGAGATTTTCAAATTCTTGGGGTGCATTGCCGGCCAGTTGCTGTGACCAAATATGCGCGGGCAGCACATAGAGAAAGGCCAGTTGTGCCTCCATATTGGGGATCGGCTCATCAAGGGTGATGATCACCGTCGTGTCATCAGGCGCTTCGACACTGGCGAAGTGCTCGGTATAGGTGGGCAGATAAGGAAAGTCGATGTGATCGTGGTAGAAGTTATAGGTGAAGGCAATGTCGTGAGCCGTCAGCGGCTGCCCATCGTGCCAGGTGACACCTTGACGGATGGTGTAGGTCCAGACGGTGCCATCTGCCGAGGTTGTTACTGCTTCGGCCAAGCTTAGCGTAAAGGTGTTGTCCAGCTTCAATTCGTACATCGTGTCATAGACGAGGTTAAAAATGGTATAGGCATCGGTCAGGAAGGCCATACCGGGGTTAAGGGTGTCCGGCGCCCCTTTCCAGCCGATGCGTAAAATCGAGGGGGCTGCCGTTGTCCCTGCCTCTGTGGTTGGTGTGCTGCTTGGTGTCGCACTGCCGGCACAACCTGCTAAGAGTAAAACAGTGATCAAACTGAGCAAACGCCTGTGGCTACGGAAGAAAATTTTCGTTCTCTGCATCTGTGCGAATCTACCTTTGTCCATTGCACCGGCGACGGCGCGGTTGAGCGGAAAGTGGGGATATTAATTCAATTGCATTATACATTGGCAACCGGATTGTACAATAATGGATCGCAAACGTTAACAAATCGCTAATCGGCGATTGCGCTGGATACAGAGGTGGCGATTTATGGTGCTTGTTGTGAGGGGCACGGCCTCGGAAATGGAGAAAATCTTGCTTGACGAAGGCGCTTGCTTCTGTTATTATACGTGGATACTTCATACATCGAAGTATTTGACTATCGAATTAATTAGCCATCAGTGCGGATGGCACCTTGCTAACAATGGCGTGGCACGAGGGAGGTGAACGAGGGGTTCACCTTATTTTTTTTGTGGAATTCTTGGTTTTGTTCTATGAGTGATATAGAGGAAAAGTAATGAGTGCAACAACTATCGCAACCCCGGAGGTACGTCCTGGGGTCGTGCCCAACGAGCGGATCGACTATGCCGAAATCCTGCCCCATCGCACCAAAATGGTGATTTTGGCTGGCGTCTTGCTCAGTCTCTTTCTAGCGGCCCTTGATCAGACGATTGTCTCCACTGCGCTTCCCGCGATTGTGGCTGATTTTAATGCCATTGACCTGGTTGGTTGGGTCTCCACTGGTTACCTGCTCGCCAGCACGGCGATGGTCCCGGTCTATGGCAAGCTCTCTGACCTCTACGGGCGCAAGGTCATTCTGCTGTGGGGGATTGTCGTCTTTTTGATTGGCTCCGCGCTCTGCGGCATTGCAATGAGCATGCTGCAACTGATTGCCTTCCGCGTGGTGCAAGGCATTGGTGCGGCCGCGCTCACATCGACTGCCTTTGCCATTCCCGCCGATCTCTTTGTGCCCTCGGAGCGACCGCGGTATATGGGGATTTTTGGCAGCGTCTTTGGATTATCCAGTGTCATTGGCCCCTTTGTGGGTGGCTTTCTCACCGACACCTTAAGTTGGCATTGGGTCTTTTACGTTAACTCGCCGCTGGGCATTATTGCCTTGACCTTTGTGGCGTTCAAGATGCCACGTTTAGCGAGCGGGCTGCGTGGCAAGATCGACTGGTTGGGCACCGTCTTGTTGATTATTGCCGTGGTCCCCTTCATGTTGGGGCTGACCCTTGATAAGAGCATTCATCCCTGGACTTCGCCCTTGATCCTGGGGTTGCTCAGCTTGGCGGCGGTGGCGACCACCCTCTTTTTGTGGGTAGAGACGCGCGTTGCCTCGCCGATTATCTCATTGGGGCTCTTCCGCAACCGGACCTATGCGGTGGGGATTGCCGCCTCTGTCTTAAATGGGGCGGCTTTCTTCGGCGCGATTCTCTTTCTCTCGCTCTTTATGGTCAACGTACTGGGCTTGTCCGCCACCGAGGCTGGCACCGCACAGATTCCGCTGATGATCGCCTTTGTGGTTAGCAGCAATGTCTTTTCCCAGGTGGTACAGCGGGTGGGGCGTTACAAAAGTTATATCTTGATCGGTTTTCTGATGATGTTGCTGGGCTTTGGCCTGTTGACCCAAATTGGGGTCAATACCACCATGTGGGGCGTGACTTGGCGGATGTTTATTGTGGGCTTGGGCATGGGGCCAGCGTTGCCGCTCTTGAACCTCGCGATGCAAAATGCTGTCTCGTTTCGTGAAATTGGGGCCGCCACAGCGAGTCGCCAATTTTTTCAGCAGTTAGGCCAAGCGATTGGCGCGGCGGTTTTTGGCGTCGTGTTGGCCACCACCTTGACCGCTCAGATCGGCATCAATGTGACCCCGATTCTGGCCACTGCGCCCCCGGCGCTTCAGTCCGCGATTGATCCGTCGCAGTTTCGCAGCAGTATCTCGCGCGGCGAAGGCAGTAGTGGCGGCCAGCTGAACCTGGGCGAACAGATTGCAACTGCAGCCGCTGTGCCCTATACGGCCGAGCGTGAACTACTGGTTGCGGCCCTGCAAGCGAACGATCAAACCGCGTTGACCACGCTGCTGGATAGCCCCACCACCGCGCCGGAAATTAAAGCGTTGCTCAGCGTGCCTGTTGCTGACCGGGCCACCGCGCTCGAACAGTCGCTCGCCATGGTAGACCAAGCCCAGTCCGCCATGCTTGGCCAGGCTGAAAGCATTGCCGACGAAGTCACGGCGGCGCTGCGGCTCTCCTTTGCCAATAGTATTACGCGCATCTATTTTTACGCCCTTTGGCTGGTCGGTGCCGCCTTTCTGCTCTGTCTCTTCTGGCTCCCCGAATTGCCGCTCCGTAAGAGCAACCGGATGGAAACGCCCGTCATGGAATAGCTAACGGACGACGGCTGACGACTGACGACCTGTCGTTAGCCGTCGTCCGTTGCGAGGCCCCTTGGACGCGTCGGCCGTCACCCATCAGTCGTCGTCCGCTGTTGCCCACTACTCTGTCCCTACCTTACTCCGGCAAAAGTGATAGAGTGCTTCCCACATCGGTAACTGTAGGGTAAGCACTTGCTCATCGGCTAGCCCCATCTCGGCAAAGCCGTGTGACATGGCCGCAACGCCTGCCCCTTCGGCCGGCTCTGGCAACTTGCGATCGGCGGCCCGTACCACTGCCGCCACCATCAGCACCGCTGGATCGGTGATCTGATATTTGGCAATGATCTTGTCAAATGCGGTTTGGCCCCCTCCTTGCCCCAGCTCTGCTTCTGGCACATGATAGGGAATCGCCGCTTCTGTTTGCGCCCGAGCCATCACTTCGGCACGGGGCGCGAAGAGAAATTCGGCCTGCGGATCGACAAACTTTTGGATCAGCCAGGCCGAACTGACGCGGTCGATCCGAATTTTTTCGCGGGTAATCCATTTCATTTGAGCACATTTCCATTCATAACTTATTTGACAAAACCTGACGACGCTGTAAATTAAGTTTTTGGGTATTTTCCAGACGGGCACGCAGTGTGGCGCCGCAACTTTTCCTGCCCCGGTTGGATTGGTCTCGCCACACCGCATGCCCCTACGAAAACATCGAATTACTTAATTTACACTGTACTGATGACGCTGTCGAAAAATACTGATTGCTTGATTATACGCCAGGCCAAGTGACCAGGACAAAAGCACCCCAGATGGCTATTAGCCCTGCGTCCACTTTTGCATTACAGTTAGGGATGACATAAGATCCAGAAACTCAATGGCACAACGCTAGCGAAAAAAGCAGGAAGTGTGATTATGACCGGAATTGTGAAGCGCAAAAACGCTGGCGCGCAGATCACCAATCAGGGACACACGCCGCCCCAGCAAATGACAAACGCACCAGTACCACCATTTCATGCCGATTTCCAGTTGATTGGCGAGCCATCACAGGCCGGCAAAGATCAAGCGTCAGCTACCGCTGCTACCACGCCAGTGTCGCCGCCCCGTCATCGCCCTTGGCCGCGCCTGTTACTGCTGTTGCTGCTGATCGGTGCTGGCAGTTGGTGGGTAATCAGCAACAACTTGGTTACATGGCCGTTAAGCTGGCCCCCATCCTGGCCTTGGCCCTGGATGCAGCCCGTCGGTCCGTTGACCGCCTCCGGCACGCTCGAAGCTGACGAAGTGTTGATCGGGGCCGAAGTGGCCGGGCAAATTATCGAGCTGCTTCAAGAAGGTGATCGCGTGGCACCGGGCGCGGTGGTGGCCCGCCTGGATGACGCGCTGATCCAGCTGCAGATCCGGCAGGCTGATTTAGCAGCACGTCAACGGCTGGAGATCCAGGCTGATGCCTATCAATTGCGCACCCCGATTGGCGGTGTGGTGACGCGTGTGCCCATGCATAATGGCGAGGTTGTTACCCCCGGCCAGACCGTGGCCGCGGTGGCTGATCTGACCCAACTCAAGTTTACTGCCTATGTGTTGGAAAAAGATCTAGGCGGTGTGCAGGTGGGGCAGGTGGTTACCGTTACCGCCGATCCCTTTCCCGACCGCACTTTTCGTGGCGTCGTCACTTCGACCAACCCGCGCGCCGAATTCACCCCGCGCAATGTCCAGACCCGCGCCGACCGTCTCAACCTCGTCTTTGGGGTCCAGATTCGTGTTGACAATCCCGCTGGCGCGCTCAAGCCTGGTATGCCCGCGGATGCGAGTTTTGAGGCATTGCCGCAGCGGTGAGACACGAGGTACGAGAGACGAGACACGAGACACGAGACACGAGAGACGGGTCACCGACCACCCGACTAACCGACTACCCAACTAACTAACTAACCAACCCAAGGACCACTGACCATGCAATCACGCGTGGGGGCGATTATCCGCAAGGAATTTATCCAGATTCGGCGTGACCGGCGGACGCTGGCGATGGTCTTGGTCTTGCCGGTGATGCAGTTGTTGCTGCTGGGCTATGCCATTAACACGGTGGTTGACCATCTGCCGACAATTGTCTTTGATGAAGCACAAGATGCTGACAGCCGCGCCCTGATTGCGGCTTTTAACAACAGCGGTTATTTCGATGTCTATGGCCAGGCCCAGCAACAAAGCGATCTCACCGCGGCGATTGATCGCGGGACCGCCAAGGTGGGGCTGCACATTCCCCCCGATTTTGGCAACCAGTTGTTGCGCGGTCAGACCGGCGTGGTGCAACTGATTGTTGATGGCTCCGACCCAAACATTGCGGCGACCGCTTCTTTTGCTGCCGGTGCAATTAGCCTGGCTCATGGCGGAGAAGTCAATGCGGCCCGCCAAGCCCACCGCGGCGCACGGGGTAGCAGCAGTGCCATCGAGTTACGCCCGGTGGTGCTCTATAACCCCCGTATGGTCAGTGCCAACTTTATGGTGCCAGGCATTATCGCCCTGATCCTGCTCTTTCAGGCGCTGTTGTTGACCGCCTTTGCCGTGGTCCGCGAGCGCGAGCGGGGCACGCTTGAACAGATCATCGTCACGCCGATCAAACCATGGGAATTAATGCTCGGTAAAATTTTGCCCTATACCGTTACCTCGTCCCTGGCGGCGACAGTCGCCTTGATCGCTGGGCGAGTTCTCTTTGGCGTGGAAGTAAGCGGCAGTCTGCTCCTGTTGGCCTTGCTGTCGGTGCTCTTTCTGCTGGGGTCACTGGGCTTGGGGCTGCTCATCTCCACCGTTTCGCAGACCCAGGCACAGGCGATGCAGATGGCACTCTTTGTGATGCTGCCCTCCATGTTGCTCTCCGGCTTTCTCTACCCGCGCGAAACGATGCCGCCGATCATCCAAGCCCTCTCGCTACTGACGCCGATGACTTATTATCTGGAGATTCTACGCGGGATTATGCTTAAAGGCGTGGGGGTCGCGGTGCTCTGGCCGAGTATCGTACCGTTAGCGATCTTTAGTCTGGTCGTTTTTACCTTGAGCGCGCGGCGCTTTCAGAAACGCATTGGATAGGGTAAACCGGGAATCTACAATGACCAATCTGCAACCAATTATCGATGTGCGTCACCTGACCAAGCGTTTTGGCGAGCATATCGCAGTCAATGATCTGACTTTTTCCGTCCACGCGGGCGAGGTTTTTGCTTTCCTCGGCCCTAATGGGTCGGGGAAGAGTACGACGATCCGCATGCTCTGTGGCATTTTGCAATCCACGTCTGGGGCAGGCTGGGTGCTGGGCTACGACATTAACCGCGAGGGCGAGCGAATCAAACAGGGCATTGGTTATATGAGCCAACGGTTTGCTCTCTATGAAGATCTCTCCGTGCGCGAAAATCTCCAATTCTATGCCGGGGTCTACAGTGTCCCGGCGGCCACGCAGCGGACGCGCCTCGACGAGTTGATTCAGATGGCCGGCTTGCAGGGGCGTGAACGACAGTTGGCCGGCGAACTTTCTGGTGGCTGGAAGCAGCGGCTGGCGCTTGGTTGTGCGATTATCCACCGGCCACGGCTGCTCTTTCTTGATGAGCCAACGGCTGGTGTCGATCCGGTCTCGCGCCGTCAATTTTGGACAATGATCCACGGCCTGGCGCGTGATGGGGTGACGGTTTTTGTGACCACCCATTATCTGGATGAGGCCGAACATGCCGGCCGCATTGGTATGATTCATAATGGTGTGCTGTGTGCCCTGGCCCCTGCGGCTGAACTCAAAGTTACCGCGCTACAAGGTGAACTGTTGAACATCCGCTGTAGTGAACCCTTTACGGCGGTGACAGTGCTAACCGGCCAGGTGGGGGTTAGCGATGTCGCCATCCACGGGTTGGATGTGCATCTGCTCATCGATCCGGCACGGCTCGACCGCGCGCAAGTTAACCAATTGTTGCAACATGCCGGCCTGACTGTCCACGCCATTGCGCCAATTGCCCCTTCGCTGGAAGATGTCTTTATCAGCCTGATCAACCGTACCCCAACTCCACCACCTGGCTAATGCAGCGCACTTGCCTGCCCTGAAAATAGAACGCGGATTTGGCTGATTAGGCGGATAAACCCGATGAAACTCAGCGTAAATCAGCCAAATCCGGAAAATCCGCGTTCTATTTTCATCGTTATCGGTGCCGGTAGGACATGGGGCCTGATGGTAAAATAAGCCCACCGCCAAGGTCGCGAAGCGCGCAAAGTTACGCAAAGAAAAACCTTGTGCCCCCTTTGTGCTCTTCGCGGTAGGAAAATTTTCATCGTTATCCACGCCGGTAGGACATGTCGTCTTATGGAGAATAGTTGCATTACCGCAGGCGCGCTATTACAAGTAAGATGGCATCTGTTATACTAGGGTAAGTGATCTATTCTTGCTGATCAGTGGGGGTTGGAGGCGTAATGATTGCGGCAGGTGCGGTGGCGATACTGATTCCGCTGGGCTTTTTGTGGTTGGTACGGCGTTTGGATCTCTATGCATCGGGGACTTCGCACGCCGTCATTACCTGTATGCTCGGCGGGATCGCCGCGTTTCTGGCCGCCTATCTCATTAACAGTACCCTGGTCCCGGTGGTCGGCTATATGGTGATGATCACCCTGGTCGCGCCGATTGTGGAAGAGATCCTCAAGTCACTGGTGCTGATTTACTATGTGCGCCAGCCGGATTTTACCTACTTTGTTGATGGCGCGATCTATGGCTTTGGCACGGGGGTCGCCTTTGCGGTGGTGGAAAACCTGCTCTATTTGAGTCGCATCGGGAGTGATAGCCCAGCCTACAGTGGCCTGGCGTTGGCGATTACCCGTGCTTTTTCGACATCACTGATGCATGGCAGTGCCAGCGCGTTGGTCGGTGTGGCCTTGGGCCGGTTACGTTTTGGCCGCGGCATCACGCGCATTGGCGCGGTCGCCTTGGGCTGGGTCGCGGCAATGAGTTTACACCTCGCCTTTAACAATCTGATCAGCCAACCGTGGGGCTTCTTTGCGATCATTTTGGCGATCCTGTTGGGGCTGAGTGCAGTCGGCTTAAACATTCTCTTGATTCGCTGGGGGCTACACGAGGAACGCGCCTGGTTGCGTGAAACCTTAGGTAGCGCTACCGGTGTCTCGCAGGGCGAAGCGGCTGTCGTCCAGGAGCTCGCCCAGCTAGATCGTTTGTTGGCACCGGTGGCCCAACGGTTTGGCGCAGAAAAACGGGGGCAGGTTGAAAAATTCTTGCGCCTGCAAGCCCAACTTGGCCTGAAGCGCAAGGTTGAGACGATGACAAGTGATGCGCAATTACAGGAAACAATGGCCGCCGAAATTGCCCAACTGCGCGACGAAGTTGATGTCTTACGCCGGACCATCGGCGTCTACTGCATGTCCTACGTCCGTTCGATCCTCCCGCCGGTTAGTGAAGGCGTGTGGGAGCGGCTCAATACCACCCTTGCCACGCCCTCGCCCACCGCGCGCACCAGCATGTGGAGCCGGATTGGGGATAAGCTTGATAAACCATAGAACCCAAACCCAGAAAGGAGGCACACCTCGTGCCGAAAGGTCTTTTTGATCGTTTACAGCATACCCTGGCCGAACGCACGCCGAGTGGTGGCCTGACTTTAGCTGATCTGATGGCGTTGCCGTCAGATCAGCGCCAACTGGTGAACTGGTTAACGCGCAACGGTGTCGCAAGCTGGCTTGAAATCAGCACACAGGTGGGCGGTACGGAACAGGCCCAGCGGTTGTTAGAGGCACTACAGGCCAAAGGCTTTGTTGAGCAGTTGGATGGATCAACTGTGCCGCACTACCAAGTGCGACTGGCCCCACGTCGCAAACGCAAAGTCCCAACTGGGCTCTGGCAACTGCTGACCGATAAACTTAATAAAGAAGCGGGAGCCTAACCATGCTCTGTTTTCACTGTGAAAAACCAGCGCATGGTGTCTGCCGCTTTTGTGGCCGTGCCCTCTGTAAAGCGCACATGGCAGACCTGTTGCCTTACATCATCACAATTTATGTCGGCGAACAGCAGGTTCCCAAAGCGATTGTGGTCGGTGATGCGCTCTGGTGTGGGGTCTGTAAACCGCAGCCGGAGCCGATTGAGATGCCGGAGCTTTATTAGTCAGAGTTACGCATCAGCCACAGAGAACACAAAGAACACAGAGATAATGATGGCCTCTGTATTCGCTGTGACTAAGGTAAAATCTGCGTAAGGGCTATCACTATGTCTGCAATGACGTGGCCCTAAAGGTTCGGCAAAACTTCGGCATAGATTCCAAAGATGCCAATTGCCAATAATAAAGCGCCGGAAAAGCGGGTTAAAAGCTTATAGTTAGCCGTCATCCAGCGAGTAAAATGGCGCTGAAAAGGCGCTGTTAGTAACGGTAAAAGCACTAATGGCCAACCAAAGCCGAGGCCAAACGCCAGAAAGTAGAGCAGACTGTTGGCCAGATTGGCAATACTGCCGGCCCCCAACAAAAAGGCACTAATCACCAATGGCCCAGCACAAGGCAAGGTCATTGGGCCTAAGAGCAGGCCATAAGTGAAGGCCCCTAAGTAGGGATTTTGCAGCGCCGGTGTCTGCGCCGTGGCCAGCCGATTAAAGGGATTGTTGCCCAGCAGCATCAGCCCGCCGAGCACAATCACCACCCCATAGATGGTCGGTAGCAAAACTGGTAGGATCGTGCTAAAGGATTGTTGCAACCCATAAAGCAGCGCGCCAAGGGCCAACATCAAACTTAATACCCCGGCCAGCACCAACAAGCCCAGCCATTTTGTCGCCCCAGCCGCACGACGCTGTTGCGCATTGCCGGCCAGAAAAGCGATCAGACCGGGATAGAGCGGCAACAGGCAGACATTGGTCAGAATTGCGCCATTGCCCAACACAAAGGCTTGCAAATATTGTTCCATCACGTTACCCACTAGCCCGCCAGCGCTGCGAGAATCGCATCGCCGCTTTCAAAGCCGGTCACAAGGTCACTGTGCGAACCATCTGGGTGAATCAGAAAATGGGGCGTGGCCGGTGGGTTGGCAATGGTCGGGCCAAAGGTCGCACCTAAGGCTTGCACCAGTTCCGGTGTGGCGACGGCAAAGGTCCAGCCAAAGCCATTATCGTCGGCATATTGGGCCAGCGTCGCTGGGGATAGGTCGGTCTCGACACTAATCGCAATAAAGACGACCTGTTCCGCATCAGCCCGTTCCGCTGCGCTCTTGACATTGGCCAATTGTTGCCGACAATTTGGACACCAGGTTGCCATCGTCTCAATAAAGACGGTCTTGCCGGCGAAGTCAGCCAGGGTAAAGGTTGTGCCCGTTCGGGCATCGGTCAGGCTGATAGTCTGCCAGGCCGGTCGCTCGATCATCATGGCATCGCCGGTCTTCGTATCGGTCATGGGCATGGTATCGGTCATGGACATAGTGTCACTCATATGCATGGTATCGGTCATGGGCATGGTGTCACTCATCTGCATAGTGTCAGACATGGGCATGGTGTCACTCATGGGCATGGTGTCGGTCATCATACTGGTTTCGCTCGTCATCGCCTCTTTTTCTTGCATGGTACCTGTGGCGGGCTGGGCGGGCGCACTACAGGCACTGAGCAAAAAGAGACCAACAACCCCCGTGAGCACTGTTTTGCGTAATAACATGGTTAATCCTTTCATGACTGTGGAAGATATGTTTACCTGCTCACAGTGTCACCCGCCGAGATTAACGCATTGTCACAAAAGTATTACACGTTTATTACGGCATCATCTGCCGCAAACCAGCCAAGGAGCAAACTGATGCTTTCTGTTATCGAACCAATCCAAGTCGGCTTAAGTCCGTCGCGCTTGGCACGCATTGGCCAGCATTTTAATGGCTATGTCGACCAGGGCAAACTACCGGGCTATCTGGTGATGGTGGCGCGCCGGGGCCAACCCGCCTATCTCCACCACTATGGGCTGGCCGATGTGGCACGGCAGCAGCCGATTGCCCAGGATACAATCTTTCGCATCTACTCCATGACCAAGCCGATTACCAGTGTCGCCCTGTTGCAACTCTATGAACAAGGGCGCTTTCAACTCGACAACCCCGTCGCACGCTTTATCCCGGCGTTCAAAGATCTTGAGGTTTATGCCGGTCATAATCACAATGGCGATATCTATCGAACCGATGCTGACCGTGAGATGACCATTCGCGATCTCTTTACCCACACCGCGGGCTTGACCTATGGCAACAAGGCCGATCATCCCATCGAAGCGCTCTACCAAGAACGCAAGATGAACGAAGGCTCGCTGGCCGATCTAGTGGAGAAGCTGAGCACGGTGCCGCTCCTCTTCTCGCCTGGTACACAGTGGAACTATAGCTTTGCCACCGATGTCCTTGGCTATCTGGTTGAAGTCATTTCCGGGCAACCGCTCGACCAATATTTTGCCGAGCATATTTTTGGACCACTTGGCATGGTTGATACTGGTTTCCATGTGCCGGCAGCGCAGCACCAGCGTTTTGCGGCCAACTATGCTCCACAGGATGGCAAACTGCAACTGATTGACGACCCGACGACCAGCAGCTATCGACAACCACCCGTTCGTTTCTCCGGCGGCGGTGGCCTCGTCTCCACCTGCGCCGACTATTTCCGCTTTGCGCAGATGCTGTTGAACAAGGGGGAACTTGGCGGTGTGCGCATTCTGGGCCGTAAAACGGTCGAGTTGATGACGAGTAACCACATGCCGAACAACGGCGATTTGGCCAGCATGGGCGTCCCGGTTTTCAGCGAAACAACCTACGGTGGTATCGGCTTTGGGCTGGGTGTTTCTGTGATGCTCGATCCGGCCAAAGCGCAAATTCTCGGCTCGCCGGGTGAATATGCCTGGGGTGGCGCAGCCAGCACCGCCTTCTGGGTCGATCCAGTGGAGGAGCAGATCGTGATCTTCTTGACACAACTCATGCCATCGTCGACGTATCCGATCCGGCGCGAGCTGCGGGTGTTGACCTATAGCGCGATTGTGGATTAACGCGGGTCGGAATCATCAGTAAACAATTGTGAATTGTGAATTGTTAATGGCTAATGGCGGCGGCCAGGGCAATTGACAAACCCAAAAAGGGCAATTATAAAGGATAAAATAATGGGCAAAACCTACGAAGTAATCGATGATAAGCTGGCAGCTTGGATTCGCGAGCAACAGATGTTCTTTGTGAGCACGGCACCATTGGCGGGTGATGGTCTGGTGAACTGTTCACCGAAGGGCGGTGCAGGGACCTTTACATTGCTCGACGAGCGCACGGTTGCCTATCTCGATTTCACGGGCAGTGGGGTCGAGACGATTGCTCATCTCAAGGAGAATGGGCGGATTGTCATTATGTTCTGCGCCTTCACGGGCCCGGCCAACATTGTGCGTTTGCATGGCAACGGCGTGGTGATCGAGCAACATCACCCCGACTTTGCGGCGCTACGGGCGCGCTTCCCCGCCTATCCGGGTGTGCGTTCGATTATCCGCGTCAACGTGGCGCGGATCTCCGACTCATGCGGCTATGGCGTGCCCAAGTATGAGTATGTGGGACAGCGGGATACGTTGCAAAAACATGCTGAGCATCTTGGGCCGGAGGGTGTGCGGGAGTATCAGATTAACCGCAACCGCCAAAGCTTGGATGGGTTGCTGGGCGTGGTGGTGACGGAATGATTGCTTTAGACGGAGCTTACTTGCCTAGCAATTCGTCGCGCTCAATGCCTGCTTGTTGGAGGATCGATAACATAGTTCCCTTAGGTAAATCTTTCTTATGGAAGGGGACAACCGTGCGCCGCCCTGTCACTGGGTGGTAGTAAATGTGATGGCTACCCTTGACACGGTCCAGAATAAAGCCCCGTTCTTCCAACATCCGGATGATATCACGCGACGTCAAGGCTGGTAATTTAGGCATAAACTGGTACCATTACCGTATACTCGAGTATGCCTTCCTCGGTGGGAATCTCCTCACCATGGGCAACCAGACTTTCCAAATAAAGTTCTATCGCCTCGCGTGCCATCGCAATCGCTTCGGGGATGGTCTCTCCATAGGTGATGCAGCCGGGTAAGGTCGGGACAGTGACCGTGTAGCCCCCTTCTGGTTCTTCACGCAAAAGAATACGATAACTTAACGCATTGAATGTGTTTGTTGTCATTTCAATTCCTTGTTGTCTAAGCGACTGCGCCGGCCAATCTTTTGCGCTAGTATACCACAAGTGTATCATTCTGTCGCCCGATCTTCGACCGTTGGGTAAGCCCCAAGTTGGGGGCGAGTTTGGTCGGAACCACGCTCAGGGGCACCCCCGTCTCTCTTGCTTCACTTGGCGTCCGTCAAAAGATTACCTATAATGTCACTCGCGATCCGCCGACTTTTGCGCGTAGTAGGTATCACCTGATGCCCACTACGCAGTGCCGAATGAAAGGAGCACCATGCTCGTCCACGAAGCGAAAGCGCTGGCCCGCCAGTGGGTCTTAAGCGAAGGGCAGCAGCTACCGGGTTTTATAGGGGCCTTCTACCACGGCTCCGTCAATTGGCTGGCTGCTGACGCCACGCTAGCTCCTACCTCTGATCTCGATCTCATGCTGGTCTTTGACCAGCCGCCGCCGGTCAAATTGGGCAAATTTGTTTATGAGGGGGTGATCCTCGAAGTCTCCTACATTGCCAGCGTTGAAGTGCAAACACCCGAGCAGATCCTGGCACAGTCGCACCTGGCCGGTAGCTTTATGGGGCCGAGTATTATTGCTGATCCGACCGGCCACTTAACCGCGCTGCAAACTGTTGTTGCCCGTGATTATGCCAAACGGGAATGGGTGGTCAAACGTTGTGAAGACGCACGGGCGAAGATCCTGCGCAATCTGGACAGTATCAAGGCTGCTGACCCTTTTCATGTGCAGGTCAGCGCCTGGCTCTTTGGTACCGGGTTAACCACCCATCTGCCGCTGGTTGCGGGGCTGGAAAATCCAACGGTGCGGCGGCGCTATTTGGCTGCACGCACGTTGTTGCGCACCTATGGCTACCTGAATTTTTATGAAGAGCTGCTTGGCCTGTTGGGCTGTCGTACGCTGCGCCCGAAGCAGGTGGGCGAACACTTGAAAAGCCTGACTGCCGCCTTTGATGTGGCCAAAACAGTGGTGAAAAGTCCCTTCTTTTTTGCCGCCGATATCAACGACCTGGCCCGTCCGGTGGCAATTGATGGCAGCCGCGAACTGCTCGAACGCGGCGACCACCGCGAGGCGGTCTTCTGGATGGTGGCCACCTATGCCCGCTGCCAACTGATCTTCGAGCACGATGGTCCGCCAGCGCTTCAGGCCCAATTCACTCCCGGCTTTCAGCACTTATTAGCGGATCTAGGCATTGCCTCATCGGCAGACCTGATCCAACGCAGCGCACAGGTCAAGGCTTTTCTCCCGCGCCTATGGCATGTTACCGAAGCCATTCTCACCATCAACCCCAGGATTGTGTAATCCATTTTGTTGGAGGCTGGCCTACGCGCCGGTTTGGTTTGAGTCAAATTAGCTAACAATTGGCTTGCAAGCGCCTGTGAAGTCTATAATATGGCTGATTCCCCTGTCGCCGTTGCACAGGGGTTTGCAGCAAAGGCCTATTATGCTTCGTTTGCCTGTCTTTTTCTATCCTATGGTAGCCACACAACCGATTTGGCGACGCTGGTTTGTTGTCTGTACGCTGGTTAGTTTTGTCTGCCTACAGCCGTTAATCAATTCGCCGACCGCCTACAGCCAAGTCCGCTTGCCTGCTGCGCTGCCCCTCGGCACAACTGGTGCCCAGGCGTTGATCGAAGTCACCCCGTTCGGCAATATCAACGCCAGCACCTATAACGACAACTCCTTCCGCATCACCAATACGGCGACCGGCGGCCAACGTATCACCAGCCTCACCGTCGATTTGGGCACAACGCTGCTGCCTGACATGGTCTTTGACCCGGACGGCAAAGCCGGTGATCTAGTGGCCAAAGCGTTTACGCCGAATGATGGTGCCCTGGCGACCGGTTATCTCAATCATCAATTGAGTGACTTCCACAATGGTAGCAATGACAACGATGGTTTCGACCGCTTAACCGTCAATTTTAATGACTTCACCCCTGGCGAAAACTTTGGTTTCTCGATTGACATTGATCCGACGACAATCAAGGGCACCAATGCGCCTGGTCCCGGTGAAGCCGGCAGTGTCTCGGGGCTGGAATTGATTGGGGCGACGGTCACTGTTACTTTTAGCGATGGCACGACGGCAAGTGTCGCCCTTTTTCACCGCGAAAATAGCGACAGTGGGGCGGAAAATATGGTGCGTAGCCCCGCGCCGGCCCAACCAACGATTATCATCTCCGGCGTGAACTCACCGACCACGCTCTTTGCCGCGGCGCAAGATGTGCGGGTTAACGCATCCCCCGGCAGCACGATTCGGTTATTGCGGCTCGAAGCAGCCATGTTTGAACAGCCGGGCGGTGCCTATGATCTGGATCCCTTTGAGGCAAACAGCGCGGTGGCTTGGCAGGAGTATCGCGCCACGATTGATGGTAGTGGCACCGTCACCATCCCCGTCACCTTGACCAAGACGGGGAGCGATGGTGGGCTTAACTACTTGGTGGCGGTGGTCGCGGCGGTTGATGGCATGACCGGGCCGACTTCGAATGTGCTAGTGGTTGATTATACGCCAGACGGCAACACGCCAACCGTCACACCTACGTCCCTGGTCTCGCCAACACCCCTGACCTCGCCAACACCAACGATGACGGCCATCCCAACCGTCACCCCAATCGCAACGCCCAGCCCAACCAACACGGGACAACCAACCGCCACGCCAACGGTAACGTCCGCCCCGACGGTTGACCCGGCGGATACTTTTCTGCTGCCCATTATGCACAGTTAAGCCAGTTGTTGCCGCAGTGCCGCAATCAATCCCGGTTGTGGCAGATCGTCCAACGTATAGCTGCGGTGGTTGAGCGCGCTCATATACGTTTTAAGCACGATGTTAAAGTCCTGCAACGCCGCGCCTAAGTGGAGCGGATGCACGGCCGCGTCAGCTTCGAGCCAATCAAACATCGCCTCGGTCATCGCGGCCTGGCCCAGCGGATCCTCGGCAAAGTAATCGTGTTCACCCCGCATCAACTGGCCGTCGATGTTGGTCTCCCAATCCCACATGCTCCACGCCACATGGCCGCGGCTGCCATAGACGGCGACCCGCTTGTGGAGATGTACCCGTTCATCGCTGGGCAGGACCGCGGGTGCAATCGGGCCACAGCGTAGCAGCACACTCACCCCATTGTCAAAGCTGATTGCGCTCAACGTCGCGTCCGGTGCAAAGTGCTGCTTGCCGGTTTCCGCCAAGCCGATCGCGCCCGCTACTTGCCCCATGATCTGCACCGGCTTGGCCTGGGGCATAAAGGCGGCAATCGCTTGCAGGGTGTGCGTGCCCTGATAGGCCATGTTCATGCGCGCACTGGCATCGATGAAACGGATCTTACCAATCGCGCCCGCCTGCACCAGCCGTTGCAACTGGGCGCGCCGTGGCTGAAAGTGGAGCTGGTGGTTAATCGCAATTTTGACCTTGGCCGTGCGCGCAAAATCGCGGATCGCCAGATAATCCTCCGCCTGAATCGCCAGCGGTTTCTCAACGATCAGCGCCTTAATCCCCGCTGCTTCTGCCGCCTGAAAGATCTCTAGCCGCACGTTGGGCGGTGTGTTGACATGGACGAGATCGGGCTGTTCACGGGTAAAGAGTTCGCGGTAATCGGCGTAGCGCGCGGCAACACCAAATTGATCACCAAAGGCATCCAGTTTCTCCTGCTGCCGACTGGCGATGGCGACCAACTGGCCGCGTTGGATGTGTTGATAGGCTTCGGCGTGGCCCCGCGCCCGCCCGCCGCTCACACCGATAATGGCACAACGATACATAGGGTTTACTCCTGGATTGGGTTTGGGTGGGGTGGTTTGCATTATAGCATATGGCAGGGAATAATGAGCATGTCGCTCGGCCATTGACTTTGACAAATATCCCCGCTTTTACTAAGATGTCTAGCATTGTCAGGTTACCCAAACGAGTGTATATAATGCGTATCGCCGATATCCTTTGGCTCAAAGAAATTATCGAGAAGTTGGCCTGGAAACATGGCGTCACCGTGGATGAAGTCGAGGAAGTGATCTGGAATCGCCCTCATTTTCGCTTTGTTACCAAAGGGCAGCGCAATCATGAGGAAGATCTTTATGTCGCGCATGGACAGACCTATGGGCAGGACGCTACTTATCCGTCTTTTTTATTTACAAAGATGACAACACTGCCCTAATCATTAGTGCCCGTAATATGGATGATAAGGAACGTAAACTTTATGGACGTCGCTAAAGAACGAGATCCAATCCCTGAGTTTGAGTCCATTGAACAGATCGCTGACTTTTGGGATACCCACAGCACCGCGGATTATGACGACCTCACCCACGAAGTGCAATTTGCCGTATCGCTGCCGGAGAAAGAACCAGTTCATCTGATCCCCGCCCTGAGCCATCGGTTGGCGCAATTGGCACGGCGCCAGGGTGTTTCCGTCGAGACATTGGTCAATGTGTGGTTGACGGAGAAGTTGTTTGAGGCGCAGGGATAGTCATACCGCACAGCGATAGATTATGCAAAGTTCGTTGGGTGACCAAAGGCCAAGGGAAACTTGATGGTGCGCTGGAGACAACCTATCCATAAATGAAGAAATATTTGCTGAATTGTTAGAGCGCGTCCGTGAGGGCGGTGCCATCTTGCGCGGCGAGCAGGTGCCCTCACGCAAAGTTGAAGTGGAAACTCTGGATGTCAAACAGATTCGCCGGCAATATGTTATATGGGTTGGTCATGGCCCGTGCCAGGGACGTGAAACTGCTGTTCATTCGTTTTCCAGCTCAGCCAAATAAGTGGCTAATCCTGGCGGTAGCTGCACTTGGCCCGAGAGATAGAAACGGACATAGGCTTGGTAGTGGTCGGGGGTAGGGAAGTGCGCTTTGACAAAGTCCCGATCCACCACCTGCTCCGGTCGTTGTTCAATCCACCCCAGGTAATTGGAATAAGGCCACAGGTCAATGGCGTCGGCAATGCCGTGTCGGACCGGGTTGGCATGGATATAGCGGCAGAGATGGCGCAAATATTCATCCGTTGAGACCTGAATGGCCTGGAATCGATCGGCAAAGAGTGTCCCCGACCGCTGATTGCTGTTGTTAAAGGCAGTCGCATACGCATTGAAAACCCGTTGCGGCAACAACCCCGCCTTCGCTGCCCCATCCTGCCGCACCAGCCAATGATAATGGTTGGGTAACAGACAGTAGGCGATCATCGTGATCTGCAACGGTTCCAGGTACTTATTGATCAATGCCAAACAATAGCGAAAATTCTCCGCATTGAGAAAAATCGACCGCCGATCTGCGCCCCGATTATAGATGTGATAGTAATTTCCTTGCACAAACTGCACCTTGCGACGCGGCATCCATCCCTCCACCTTCATATGACACGTCCCCGGCACGGGCCATGACCAACCAATTTGTGGCCCGTGCCGGGGACGTGTGCGGCACCTTTGCGACGCGGCATCCATCCCTCCAACTTCGTATGAAACGTCCCCGGCACGGGCCATAACCAATCGATATGACTAACCAATTTGTGGCCCGTGCCGGGGACGTGCGCTGCACCTTTACGACGCGGCATTCATCCCTCCAACTTCACATGAAACGTCCCCGGCACGGGCCATGACCAATCGACATAACTAACCAATTTGTGGCCCGTGCCGGGGACGTGTGTTGCCCCTTGCCGACGCGGCATCCATCCCTCCAACTTCACATGAAACGTCCCCGGCACGGGCCATAACCATTCGACATAACTAACCAATTTGTGGCCCGTGCCGGGGACGTGTGCGGCACCTTTGCGACGCGGCATTCATCCCTCCAACTTCACATGAAACGTCCCCGGCACGGGCCATGACCAATCGACATAACTAACCAATTTGTGGCCCGTGCCGGGGACGTGTGCGGCACCTTTACGACG
>JALHQH010000085.1 GCA_022842065.1 Caldilineaceae bacterium | reverse complement strand
TAAAATCGAGCCATATCCCCCCGTTAGCTTCGGCGAAGGGGTGCGAGACCGTCCGCAAGGGCGGTCTCTGTTATTTTATTGTTCATTTATTTCTTGCAAAATCACCCCTTACCCATTCCCTTATGTCACAATTAAAGAAAACTGTCGTTTATGTTGACGGTTTTAATTTGTATTATGGCTGCCTTAAAGGCACCCCTTACCGCTGGCTTGATCTGCGCAAGCTTTGTCAACTTTTACTGCCGGCCCATGAAATTCTACAAATCAAGTATTTTACCGCACCGGTTACCGCCCGCCCCACAAACCCCGATCAAGCCACGCGCCAACAGACCTATCTGCGTGCATTACAAACCATCCCTAACTTGCAGCTGATCTACGGCCATTTTCTCAGCCACGAAATTATGATGCCGCTGGCCCCACCGCAGACCGGCTACGCCAAGATCATCAAAACCGAAGAAAAAGGCTCGGATGTGAATATTGCCGTCCATCTGGTGAGCGATGGTTTTCGCAATGCCTATGATGCTGCAGTGGTGGTCTCGAATGATTCGGATCTATTGACACCGATCAAGTTTGTTAAAGAGGAACTGGGCAAGTTAGTTGGCATCCTCAACCCGCAAAAACATCCAAGCGTGGTCTTAGCCGCCACCGCTCACTTCGTGAAAAATATCCGGCCTGGGGTGTTAAAAAATAGCCAATTTGGGGCTACCCTAGCGGATGGGGTTGGTGTTTTTACCAAACCGGCGCAGTGGTAATTTGAACCAAGGTAAGCGCTGGCACCCTTAACCCGTTTCAACGGGTTTTGCCTATCAGCAGGTGAATTCATTCACCTGGCCACCGCTACGCCACCTCAATACGCAAAAGGCACCGCAAATTCGGTGGCCAGGGCACGCAACTGCTGGATAAATGCGCTGTGATAGGGTATACCCAAGTTGCTGCGCTCGGCCGCGGCTTCGTATTCCTTTTCGCCGTGGGTGTAGATGCGTTCCCGGCCCGGCGCTTTGGCGGAATTGCGCAGGGCGGAAAGCATGTCATCCATCGTCGCCTTGAACTCATCAATGGGGCGGAAGGCGTCGACACGCAGTGCCATAAAGAAGTGCGAGGAGCTATCCCGTAGCTTCGGATCGTCGGGCGGGTCGCGGAAAGCCAGGTTACCATAGATGCCGCCAGAGAGCACACCGGTGAGGATATCGACCAGCACCGCCAGCCCATACCCCTTGTGACTGCTGCCTTCGGGCGTGCTGCCCAGGGGCAAAATCCGCCGTCCATCCCAGGCGGCTTGGGCATCGTCCACGGGTTGCCCTTGATCGTCAATCACCCAGCCTAGGGGAATCTTCTCGCCTTTGGTTAGGGCCGCGCCAATTTTGCTAAAAGCGACCACCGAGGTTGCCATATCCAGCACATAGGGGATCTCTTTGCCGGTGGGCACGGCCACGCTGATCGGGTTGGTGGAAATCATCGGTTCGTTGCCATAGGTAGGCACAATCGCCACGCCGGCATTGTTGGTCAGCGAAACGCCGATCATGTCGTGGGGCAGGCAAAGCATGGCGTGATAGGCGGCCATGCCATAGTGCCGACTGCGCCGTACCGTGGCAATCCCCACCCCATGTTCCCTGGCTTTGGCAATGCATAATTCCATCGCCTTGACACCCACCACCAAACCTAAGCCCCCATCGCCATCGACCAATGCCGTCACCCCGGTTTCACTGGCAAGGGTGATGTTGGGGAGGGGATTTAACTCACCGGCGCGCAGGGCATCGGTATATTGCCACAAGTTGTTAATCCCGTGGCTCTCCACCCCGCGCAGGTCGGCTGTCACCAACACATCGGCGGCAATCTGGGCATCGGCGGCAGGAACGCCCAAGCGTTGAAAGAGTGTACCAATAAAGGTGCGCATCTCATCGGCGTTAATGCGAATGCGATCAGGCGCTTGGTTGCTCATCGCGACCTCTCTGTAATCTCCACCAAAATTTTAATACAGTTATCACCGCGTGTATGGGCCAATTCATAGGCATCCATCACCCGTTCAAAGGGAAAGGTGTGGGTGATCAGCGGCTCGACATCAATCTCACCGCTGGCGATCAGATCAAGCGCCTGTTTGGTCGAAAGCTGATCGGGCTCAAAAGCGGCACCGGAATTGGTGATCGTGTGGCAATATTTGGAGAAAAATAGCTCAAAGTTGAAGGCGATGGTCGCGGCGCGCGGGATGCCAAAGTAGAGCAGGTGACCATAAGGTTTGACCAACGCCGGTGCCAGGTTGATTGAATCTGGTTCACCCGCGGCCTCGACCACGACATCGGCCAGCGCGCCGTTGGTGATCTCGGCGACCGCGGCCAGGGCGTCAACCTCGGCGTTATGGACAGCATGGGTTGCACCAAAAAGTTTAGCCGTGGCGACACGCGCGGCCTTGCGATCAATGCCGATGACCTTACTCGCGCCCATACGCCGGAGCATAAAGTCAAAGTAGAGCCCGGCTGAGCCTTGCCCAATCACCGCCACGGTTTTGCCGAGCACATTGGGCAGCCGCTTGCACGAGAAGATCACCGTGCCCAGCTGTTGGGCTTGTAACATCAGTTGGGGGGCTTTGTGGGCCGGCAGCACAAAGAGATGTTCCACGGGGGCCAGGAAACATTCGGTCATCGCCAACTGTGGCGGCGAAAGGGTTAAGGCCCAGTCACCGACCTTGATCGGGCTGCCCGGCGCATTCACCGCCTCGACCACGCCCACCATCTCGTGGCCGCTGCTGCCCACGCCAAAGGGATATTCGTGTGGGTGCGAATAGTAGACCATGTGGACATCACTGCCACAGAGCGAGAGATAGCGCGGGCGCACAATCACATGGCCCGGTTCTAATAAGGGGCGGTCAATGTCAACAAATTCGATCTTGCCGGGGGCTACGACTTGGACGGCACGCATAGATAAATTTTCCCTTGTTTAATTACCCAATCAATAATTAATGGAAAACAATTAATAATTAATTATTAATTGTTTTCCATTAATTATTGAAGTGTTTGTTAGCCTTTAACCGACCCCAGCGTCATCCCTGCAACAATAAAACGTTGGACCACAATAAAGAGGATCACGGGCGGCAGAGCGGTGATGATTGCGGTGGCCATGAGCGGCCCCCAGAGAAAGACATCACCAAGGATGTAACTGCCCAGGCCGGTGGGCAGGGTCATCAGATCGCGGCGGCTGACGAGGGTGACGGCGTAGAGAAATTCGTTCCACGAGTTGGTAAAGCCGAAGATAAAGGCAGTGACAATGCCTGGCGCGGCCAATGGTAAGACAATGCGCCACAAAACCCCCAGCCGCGAACAGCCATCGATACGCGCGGCATCTTCCAACTCCTCGGGAATGCTGCGGAAATAGCCCAAAATGAGCCAGGTACAGAAGGGCACATTAAAGGAGAGGTAGGCCAGAAAAAGTCCCCCCAGCCCCGTCGTCAACCGCAAGTTAAACATGAGGATAAACATGGGGATAAAGAGCAGCGACGTGGGGATGAGATAGGTCAGCAACACCCCCTTGGCCACGGTGCGATTGCCCCAAAATTTCAAGCGTACAATGCTATAGCCGGCCAACACACCGATCACCACCGAAACGGCGCTACTGGTGAAAGAGATAAAAATGCTGTTGCGCAGCCACATCCCGGTGGGCCGCTCCTCAAAGACAAAACGATAGTTGTCGAGCGTCAGATCGCGGGGGACGAGCACCTGCTCTTTGACATAGACCTGTTTGCCCTTGCGCAGCGAGGTGAGGCCGATCCAATAGAAGGGGAAGAGCGCCCCAATGAGCAGACCGGCCAGGGCCAGATAGGTGACAATGGCAAGCAGCAGTTTTTGCCGATGGCTCTTTTTCATTCGGCCTCCCCACGCAACATCAATGGCGAAAGAATCATAATAATCACAATCAGCACCGGGGCCAGGATCACCGAGACGGTTTGGCCATAACCCAGGCGCGAGGTGATAAAACCCAGCTTATAGGTGTAGGTGGCAAAGACGTCGGTCGCATGGCCAGGGCCGCCCCCCGTGAGCAGCCAGACGATACTAAAGTCATTAAAGGTCCAGATGATCGAGAGAATGGTCACCACCAACATCACCGTGCGCAGGCTGGGGACGGTAACATAACGAAAGCGTTGCCAGACCGACGCACCGTCAATCTCGGCTGCTTCATAGAGTTCTTGGGGAATCGCCTGCATCCCCGCCAGCAGGGTGATGCCAAAGAAGGGGAAGCCGCGCCAGGTGTTGACCAGAATCAGCGAGAGCAGGGCCGTGCCATATTGAGCCAACCAGGGAATTGAGGTTGTCATCAAGCCGAGTTCACGCAGGATGTGGTTGAGCACGCCGGTGAGATCCAGAATCCAGCGCCAACTGAGCGCGGTGACCACCGTGGGCGCAACCCACGGCATCAGCAATAGCCCGCGCCAGAGTCCCCGCCAGACCAACTGCTGGTTAAGCACCAGGGCCATCACCATCCCCACTAGCAACTTGAGCAGCACCGAGCCGACCGTAAAGATAAAGCCGTTGCGCACCACCTGCCAGAAGAAGGGATCGTCGAAGAGTAACTCACGATAATTCTCCAGCCCAATAAAGCGCCCCACCATCCCGATCGTCTTATCCTGCAAGGTAATCCAGACCGCCGAAGCAATCGGATAGGCGAGCAAGAGAAACAAGATCAGAAAGAGCGGAATTAACAACAGATAGGCCAACGCAAAATCGCGCCCCAATTTTTGCCGGAGCGAGGAGCGCTGCTTGATCACAGGTGTCGCCGCACGGCGCTCAACCTCAACTGCCATGAAGAAAGTCTCCTTGTTGGGGGGAAGGTAGATAGGTAAATCAGTACATCGGTAAATCGGTAGCACACTGATCTACCGATTTACTGATTTACCGATGTACTGATTTACCTGCCCACTACTTCGCCTGCCACTCGTCATACCACTTCTGCAGGGCGGTTTCGGCCTCGGCAATGGCATCGTCATTGGTCCAGCCGTCGACGAGGACGCGGTTAAGCATCTTAACCATCGTGTGGTCCATCCAGGCGTCGAGAATCCACGGCGTGGTCAGGCCAGGGTACCCTTGGGGGCGGGTGTTGGGGACCATGTCGACCAACACCTTGCGCACCGGATCTTGCCACATCTCGTCATTGAGCATCTCTTTGTAGACGGGCAACATGTTACCGCCGCCGGCTTCATTAAAGGGGCGCAACTGATCGGGCGCAAAGAGGTGTTCCAACAGATCTAAACAGAGTTCGGGATGGGCGCTGGTGCTGAAGACGCCCCATTGGTAGTAATAGCCGGAGACAAAGCGCCCGGCGGGGCCGCCTGGAATCGGAATTACGGCGGTTTTCTCCAACAATTCGGGATCTTCGGTCTGCAGATAGCGCAAAATACTACCGGTGTTCAGGGTCAGGCCGACGATTTCACTCTGATAAGCGCGGTTGTTGCCGCCATCATCCCAGGTGGGGCCATCGGGGGGGATCACCCCGGCATCCCAGGCGCCCTTGATCAGGTCGAGCACTTGGCGGGTTTCCGGTGAATCGATGGCCGGTTTGCCCTCTTCATCCCAGGTTTTGCCGCCATAGGCCCAGAGCATAGCGGTAAAGGAGACTTCCGAATCCCACGACGGGGTGCCCATCTGTTTGCCCCAGCCCCAGAATTGATTGTCCGGGTCGTTGATTGCCTGCGCAATTGTCACCACATCTTCCCAGGTTTCGGGCAGGGCCAGCCCTTTTTCATCCAACTTATCTTTGCGCACATAGAAAACTTCAGTGGAACTGAACGAGGGCACCGACCAATGTTTGCCATCGGCGGTGCGTCCGGCCAGGAAGGCGCCGTCGGTAAAGCCGCCGGCTAAGGCGTTCAACGCGGTCATCACTTCGGTGGTTTCAACCAGCACACCCTCTTGAATAAATTTCGGCAGGTCAGCCTGCTCAATCGCGGCACAGTCGGGGAACTGTTTGCTCTCAATCGCGGTCTGCCAGCGCGGGGTACGCTCGTCACCGGACATGCGCGCCAATTCGATTTCAACCCCATTGGCTTCCGCCCAGGCGTTGATCTGATCATCTTGGACGGTGTCAGCATCGGGGGTAAAGGTGGTGGCCGCCCAAATCGTCAACTTAGGCGTTTCCGCAGCCGCTTCGCCGCCGGGGCCGGCCGCCGGGGCGACACAGGCGGATAACATAAGCACGAACAGCAGGGCAACAATCGTGAACGTAGAACCAACTTGCTTGCGAACAGTTGTCATAGAACGCTCCTTGGTCAAACGAATGGCTATAGAATTGAACTAAGGTCAATGGCATGGGTAAGTTTGTGTGGCCTTGAAGGATAGAGGCCACCGCGGAGAGATGGATAGGACCATCAGATTATCATACAGATATAGTGTAAATCAGGCCAGATAAGTTGTCAACTGTGCCAAAAATGCGGGGTGTACTTCATTTTGGGTTTCTGACTAGTGTGCGTCGCACTGGTCGTAGGCGATCAGGGCAACGCACCAACGCTTGACCAGTGCGACGCACACGGCTTGCCCCAAACTAAGCTGCCCCCCAAATGCGACCTATCGGCTGGTTTCGTTCTGCCAATCAAAGACAACCCCGACCATAGTTTTGTCACCATCAGCCAGCGCCGCCAACGCCGTGCCGATCGCCGCGGGCGGCAGCGTATGGGTGATGAGTTTGGCCAGGGAGAGGCGACCGCGCCCCGCCTGTTCGAGCACATAGGCGTAGTTGCGCCCACGCGTGGCCAGGCGCGGATTGGGGTAGGCAACTTCATCAGGATCGCTGCCACAGCCGATGATCTGTAACCGTTGGTAATGGAACTTGCTGGGGTAACTGTATAACAACTGGTGTAGATCCAGCCCCAGCTCGGCGGGCGGTGGCTGGCGGTAGATGCCCATAATGGCCAAACGTGTATAATCGCGCGCCAGTTCAAGCGCCTGGCGGAAGCCCTGCCAAGCGCCAGAGGTTTCGAGAATCAGGTCCGGGCCGGTCTCGCCCAGGAACGCCGCCATCTCTCCTGCGGCGTCGGTGGTCCCCACTTGCACCACCCTGCCCAGCCCCAATGTTTGCGCAAAGGCCACCCGTTCCGCCGTGCTATCAAGCGCCAGCACGCGCGCCCCCATCAACTCGGCCACCAGCGCAGCCGACGCGCCGACCAACCCCTGGCCAACTACCACGACGGTTTCGGCGGCGGCGTATTGCCCCAGGTGCAACCCACTGACCGCCCAGCTACAGAGGTAGGAGACACTTGCCTCGCGCAGGGTGAGGCTGTTGGGAATGGGATGGACAGCATCTTCAGCGATACAGGCGTAAGCTTGGTGACCACAGCCCAGCACCGCCACCGCATCACCGGGCGCAACGCGGTGGACCCCCTCACCCACTCGTTGGATGACACCACTTGCCATGTAGAGCAATTCGCCCCGCTGCTGCCGGCTTTGGCTCAGATAGGCGCTGACATTGCTGCCAGGGCTGAGCGCGGTGTAGGCAATTTCGACCACAACCTCGCCGGGGCCAGGGGTAGGGATAGGTTCTTCCACAACTTCGATCTGTCGATAGCCGGTAACATAGTAGTGCTGCATAGGGTGTTTATGATTTATCCCAAGGTCATGGTTGCAGAAAGTTTTGATCTTCGGCATTGCTGATCGGGGATTTGGCAATCCCCGATGGGCGTTCGGTATATATCCGAATCCGTCAAAACGAGTGACAAAGCAGTCGTTACGTTAGCGATAGTCATCCGGATTATAGAGATCGGCTGTGCCAGTCGGTTGCCAACCCAGCACTTCCTTCGCATGGCTGGTGTCGCGCCAGCGGTATTTGTTTTCGGAAATGGCGTCAAAGATATCAAATTTTAACGACATGGGGGCCGAAAGACATTTGTCGATCATCTGCACACAGTCGGCGTGGGAGAGAAAGCCGGGGAAGTGGCGCAGCAACTTGGGCCGATCGGTATCAAGCACCGCGCCTAGGCGGATACAGAGGATCGAGATGCCATATTTGTCGGAAAACCAGCGTCCAGTTGCCTCGCCAAAGAGTTTGCCAATCGAATAGGGGGCATCGGGGCGTGGTGGATCAAGGTGCGTGAGCAAGGGCCAACTGTCACCCACCTCGGCGTATTTGCCCGCGGCCAATCGGCCATAGGGTAAACTGTCATCATATTCATAGCCGCACATGGTACCACCGGTGCTGCCAAAGACGATCCGTTTGACCCCGGCGGCTTGTGCCGCCTCAAAGACATTGACCGTGCCGGCCATCGTCGTTGAATAGATCTTACTCCAGTTGGAGAGATCCTTGGTCTCCGCAGAGAGGTGCAGGACCATATCCATGCCCGCAAAGGCCGGTTTGATCGCCTCGGCGTCATTAATATCCGCCTGGACACAGGGAATCCCTGCCACCGGACTGCGGTTTAACGCGCTAAATTCATATTTGTCCCCCAGGTTGCGGATGGTCAACCCGCCGATCAGACCACTTGCCCCGGTCACGAGCACTTTAGGTTTTGCGCTAGCTTGATTTGTCATTGTTTGCCTGCTTTCTTTGTAGTTGGTTGGTTGGTTAGTTGGTTTTGCTCGTAACCACGCTGAGCGTGGTTATGCAGTACGGACGCTCTGCGTCCCTCTTGGACGCAGAGCGTCCGTACTGCATTCCGCCGGCGGGAGCCCCCTGGGCGCGGCGGAACGAGTCTTGTCTCTGTGCGGAGCAAAATTATCCCTACAAGCGGTTAGAGTGGCAGTTATATTTAGCATCAATCACCCAATCCGATAACGTTCAATCAGATCTTCGACAATCTCGATCCCTAGCCCAGGCCCTGTCGGCACAGCGACAAAGCCGTCGACCACTTGCGCCGGGGTTGTGACTAGATCATCGCGGAAGGGGTTTTCGTAGGTGTCGAGTTCCAACATTGGGGTTTCAGTGGTGCGTGCCCAGGAGGCATCGGGGAGGAGGGAGAGCAGGTGTAAGGTGGCCGCAACCACGATTCCGCCGCCCCAGCAGTGGGGCATACTCGGCACACCCCACAAGCGCCCCATTTCGGCAATAAAGAGACATTCGGCAAAGCCACCGCAAAGGCTCACATCGGGCTGGATAATGTCCATGGCGTGGCGGCTGAGCACCTCTTTGAAGGCCCCGCGTGACCCCAATGCCTCGCCGGCGGCAATCGCAATATCGAGTTTGTCGGTGAGGATCTCATAGCCGGCGTACTCCGGTTGGGGTAGCGGTTCTTCAAACCAGTAAAAGTCCAACGCCTCTAACGCCCGCCCCATCTGAATCGCTTTAGAGAGGGAGTAGGCGCCGTTGCCATCGGCCATCAACAGCACATCCGGCCCCACTGCCTCACGGACACCCGTGGCGGCAGCGATGTCACCGGCCAGCGGCTCGCCCCCCACGCGCATCTTGAGCGCGCGAAAGCCCCTTTTGACGAGGGCAGCGGCTTCGTCTGGATATTGCGCGGCGGCGGCGACCCCCTCGGTATAATTCATCGCCGAGGCGTAGACCGGCACCTGCTCGCGCAATCGCCCCCCATACAACTCAGCCAACGAGAGGTTGAGGGCCTTACCGCGCAGATCGTGGAGGGCAAGATCAACCGCGGCCACGGCCAGCGGATTACCAAAGTTTGGTCCCCACAGTTGTCGCCAGAGCCGCCGATGTTCCAGTGGATTTTGGCCAATCAGGGCCGGGGCAAATTCCCGCTCGATCAACGCCTGCACAGCACCAATTGGCGCGGTCTCGCCCCAGCCCACTAACCCTTCATCGCTGCTGATCTTCACCAGCAAGGTGGTGCGGTAGGGGTAGAGCATGGTCGACGGGCCAATCGACTGGGGCAATTTATACTGGAGTAGATAGGTTTCGACGCCGGTAATTTTCATCAATTAGACCTCCAGCCGCAGCTGGGTTTTGGCATCAAAAAAGTGGAGCTTTTCCCGCGGCAATTGCAACGTCACCGCCTCACCCACACTTAACCGCCGATCCGGCTCGACGCGCACGGTTAAGGCCAGCCCATTACGGTTCACCTCGACAAAGGTATCCGACCCTAGCGGCTCCAACAGCGCCACCTGGCCAACAAAACTGTCCGGCGCATCGACTGTTGCCGTCTGCACCAGCCGCACATCCTCGGCGCGAATGCCCAGCATTACAGCTTGTTCTTTGGCTGGGGTAGGGGCATCGGCCCGCCGTGGCCACTGTAATTGTAACCCTTCAGCATTAAAGGTCAGCCCCTCAGTGGTTGTGCGCAAGGTGCCCTGGATAATGCCCATGCGCGGTTTGCCGATAAAGGTCGCCACGTAGTAATGTTGGGGCCGCCGATAGATCTCGTCCGCCGGCCCATATTGAACCACTTCGCCATCACGCATGACCGCGATATAGTCCGAGAGCATCATCGCCTCTTCTTGGTCGTGGGTCACAAAAATCGAAGTGGTTTTGAGTTGCTGGTGGAGCTTTTTGATCTCAATGCGCATGCGCGTGCGCAACGCCGCATCAAGGTTGGAAAGCGGCTCATCAAAGAGAAAGACCTTGGGCTCCTTGACCATCGCCCGCCCCAATGCCACCCGCTGTTGTTGACCACCGGAGAGCTGCGAGATGCGTCGTTCCAGCAGCGCTTCTAACTCCAGCACCCGCGCTGCGCGCCGCACCCGCTCATCAATTTCAGCCTTGGGTCGCTTGAGCAATTTGAGCGCAAAGGCCATGTTGCCATAGACATTCATGTGCGGATAGAGGGCGTAATTCTGAAAGACCATCGCCATCCCCCGTTCATGCGGTGCCCAGTCGGTGATGGGTTGGCCATCGAGCAGGATCTCACCGCGCGTCGCCTTTTCCAGCCCAGCGATTAGATTCAAGGTCGTGGTCTTGCCACAGCCTGATGGCCCCAACAGGGTCACAAAGGCGTGATCGGGAATATCCAACGAAACTTCCTTCACCGCCTGGACGGGGCCAAACGATTTGGCTAGTCCGCGCAACTCGACTCGACTCATAAATAATCCTTTAAAATTTAATCCCCTCAACCAAGCCGCGAATGATGTAGCGGTTGAGCACAAAGACGAGGAGGACCGGCGGAATCAGCGTCAACATCCCCGCCGCGGCGACCAGCGAATTATCCGAATGGAAGGTCGTGCTGACGAGGGATGATAGGCGCACCGTCACCGGCACCGCGAAATTAGTGGAGAGAATCAGCCCAAAGAGGAACTCATTCCACGCGCCGATAAAGGCGAAGATCGCGGTCGCCACAATCCCCGGCGCGGTGACGGGGATCAAGACGCGGAAGAGCGCGCCCAACCGTGAACAGCCATCCATGCGCGCCGCCGCTTCCAGCGCATAGGGGACTTGTTCAAAGAAATTCTTCAACATCCAGATCACATAGGGCAAGAGAAAGGTGGTATAAACAATGATCAGCCCCAAATGTTTGTCGAGCAGGCGAAAGTTGCGCAGCAGCAAAAACATGGGAATGATCAAGATCATCGCCGGCACCATGCGCAGCACGACGCTGAAGATCAAGAAGAGATTTTTGTGGGGAATATTCAACCGCGCCAGCGGATACGCGGCCAGCGAACCAAAGATTAAACAGAAGACCATGGTGACAAAGGCGATGATCGCGCTGGTGCGCATGGCATTCAAAAAGTCCGGCTCGCCCAACATCGCCCCATACCAACGTAAGCTGAGATCCTCCACCTGCAAGTTGGGTGGCACCGAGACATAGTTGATCTCCGGCTGCACACTCATCACCGCAATCCAACTGACCGGCGCGAGCGTCCAGAGTAAGAAGAAGAGGACGGCGATATAGAGAAAAGCCGGTCGCAACCAAGTGGACATACGTCTTGGCATTAGGATTCCCTTAGATTTGCTGTAGGCTCAGGGTAGTAGGTAGGACAATGTCTATTAGATGATGGGACACCTGGATAGACGCGGATTTAGGAAACGCGGATAGGTGTACGGTATCCGCGCTACCTTAATGCGCGCTACCTTAATCCGCATCTGTAAAACCG
This sequence comes from Caldilineaceae bacterium, assembly GCA_022842065.1. The sequence continues at coordinate 13,616 of JALHQH010000085.1, read as the reverse complement.
GCAACTGCTCCAATATAACCTTACTCTACGCGTTACGATGACTTTTGCTGGCGCGCCTGCATAGACCAGAATGAAAGCGTGCCCAGTATGATGATCAGCAGCGCCAATAAGACCGCCAAAGCCGAAGCTTTGCCCAGACTCAACCGTTCAAAGGCATTGAGAAAGACCAAGAAGCTCAGCACCACCGTGCCTTGCCCTGGACCGCCACGCGTTAGCGTGAAGATCAGGTCAAAGGTCTGCAACGAGACAATAATTTGCAGGACCACAGCAAAGATCAGGATATTGCGCAGATGGGGCAGGGTAACAAAGCGAAAGCGCGCCCAGATCCCAGCACCATCCATGCGCGCCGCCCGAAAGAGCGCTTCGGGAATACTTTGCAGCGCGGCCAGGATGATCAGCGTTAAGAAGGGCAGCCCTTTCCAGGCCGTCGCAATCGCGGCAATCGTGAGCGCCAGGGTTGGCTTGTCGAGCCAGACCATGTAATGTTGAATGATGCCCAGTTGATAGAGCAATGCGTTGGCCAGCCCATAGTTGCTCTGAAAGATGTAGCGCCAGAGCACCCCGCCCACCACCGGCGCCACGGCCCACGGCAACATCACCAGCACGCGCACTGGCCCCCGCCCGCGGAATTGTTCATTGAGCAGCAGCGCTAGCGCCAACGCCAGAGAGACACTGATCACAATCGTGAGCGCTGCGAAAAAGAAGGTCCGCCCCACTGATTCGCGCACAGCGCGCTCACTTAGGACCTCGACATAGTTATCCACGCCCGTCCAACTGCGGTCGGGTGAAATGGTCAGCTCGATCTGCTGAAAACTCATGATCACCGCATAGATGATCGGCGCGACCAAAAAGATCAGCAGAATCAACATGGTGGGCGACAGCAGCAGCAGCCCAAACTTGACCTCATCCATCCGATGAAAGCGCTGCCAAAAGGTCGTCCGCACTGGCGCGGGTAGGGTCGGCAAAGTTGATGGTGTCATGGAGAATGGCAGGTGAAAAATATCGCGATGAAATTTGATTGAGTGATTGGTAATTGGGCGATTGGTCATTTAACCTTACCGCCAATCACCCAATACGACAACGTTAAATTATGTGCCTAGCTGGTCCGTGACCAGCGGCTGGGATTGACCCCGCTGGTCACGAACCAGCTAAGCACAGAGCGGACAACGACTAATTTTAACGTTGTCGTACTAATCAATTACCCCGCCTTGGCCCAGTAGTCGTCAATAAAGGCTTGGGCTTCGGTTTGAATGGTTTCGATGGCGGCTTCGGGGGTGAGGTTGCCGTCGATCATGGCCAGCATATGTTCGACAAAGACGGCACCCACGTCGAAGTAGAAGGGGGAGCCGTAGCGCGGCGATGGATACTCACCTTGTTCCTTGACCGTCGCAAATTGCGGGGCTTTTTCAACGACCGCAGGCTCGTCAAAGGTGGCCAGGCGTGCCGGCGGGCGGCCCCAATTGAGGGCGACCAAACTTTGCACTTCCGGCGAAATCGTATGTTCGAGCCACGCCAACGCTAGCTCTTTGTTGGGCGAGAATTGATTGATCGCAAAGCCCTCAAAGCCGTTGACCGAGCCGCTGCGCAAGGTGAGGCCAGGAATAATCCCGGTCTGCACTTTGTCGACTACCTGCGACTGTTCAGGATCCTGGGCCAAGACAAAATGATTGGGGAAGGCATAATAGTGGGCCATATTGCCGGCGCGGAAGATCTTGCCCTGCTCAATCGAGCTGGCCACGGTCACCCCGGCCGGGTCAGCAATCGCTTCGGTAACAAAGGCGTCGTAGAGCGCTTGCATGGCCAGCAGCCCTTCGTCGGTCGTCAGCTGGAGTTGAGTGAGATCATCGCTGAAGAGGCGGGCACCAGTCGAGTTAAAGAGCGAAACATAGGAGACAAAACCCGAGTTGGCATCACCCATCGTGAAGAGGGTGGCGTAGCGCCCATCGGTCGTGGTCGCTTTGCTGTTGGCGATAAACTCGGTCCACGATTCGGGTGCTTTGCTCGCATCCAGGCCACCGCCTTCGTAGATCTCTTTGTTCCACATAAAGATCGCCTGGTTGCTATCAAAGGGCACGCCATACTGTTTGCCCAGGAAGTTCAACGCATTGCGTGGCGCTTGCACCAGGCCATCCAACAAAGTGCTGTCAAACTGCTCGGTGATATCCTCCATCAGGGTGCGCCCATATTTGGCATTGAGCGTCTCCCAGGTGTACATGGTATCGACCGAACTATCTTGCGACGCCACAAAGATCGCATATTTGGCATCAACATCACCACCGCCCACTTCAATCCAGTTAACCTTCGCCCCGGTCTTCTCTTCAAAGAGCGGCACCCACAAGTCTTTCACATTTGCGGTTTGATGTTGGGCGGCAAAAATGTTGAGCTCTTTGTCGGCAAAGGGCAGGCCACCGGTGGCGGCGCTCTCGGCGGCGCCATCGGTTGGCGCGGCCACTGGGGCGACACAGGCGCTCAGCGCCCCGGCGGCTAGCGTCATGCCGGCCAAGGTCAAAAACTGTCGTCGGGAAATTCCTTGCGTTAACGGTCTGTCTACCATGATCGTCTCCTCGCATATCGACTTTAGAAAGTGGGTAAAAGCCACGGGCTTGGGAGCCCTGTTGTTTGGGGTAGAAGTGGTGCAAAAAAGCGAGAAACAGTAAAGAAAAGAGCAAATGTAGCTGCTGACAAATCAGAACAAATTTATTATATCCTCAATTTGCCGGTTGTCAAATCGCATAAATTGTATACAATATTCATACTGTCCAATTATACTACAAATTGCAGCGAGCTGATCTATGGCTGATGAGAGGCTTTTATTCATTATCAAACGGCGGTGGCAAGCTTGATCGCCTGCGCTAAGAGCTGTTGATAGTATTCAAGATCCAGGTCGTCCAGCTTGCGAATTTTAATGTGGCGCTGGTTAATGCCCGTGCCCATCAGCAAACCTTTGGGATCGCTAAGTTGGGCACCGTGCTCAAAACCAAAATTGACATCATGTTTATTCGCCACCATGTAGCAGACATAGCCGGTCGCCGTTGCATACAAGGGCCGCGACCAGCCCCACTTCTCCTCAATCCCAGGGAAGTGGGTTTTGATCATCGTCCGCAACTGCTGACAGATCTCTTTTTGCGGCGAATTTAACCCACTGATGAACGCGGTGACTTGCTCATTGTCAATCGGCATTATTTTGCTCGCTTTTTACTGAGGGTGCAATAATATAATCGGAATGACGCGTTTTGTTTGCTGCTGGAAGGCTGCAAGTTGGGGAAAGTCTGCACTGATCTTGGCCCACAGCTGATCGCGCTTTGTTTTGGGCGCGACCTCGGCTGTGACGTTGATCCGTTTCCCCCTGATTTCAATCGTTGTCTGTGGGCTCTTTTGCAGATTGTGATACCAACCGGGGTGGTTGGGCTGCCCAGCAGCGGCGGCAACGATCGCATAGGCGTCACCGTCTGCCACAAAACCGAGCGGTGTGGCATACTTTTTGCCCGATTTTGCGCCGACGTGGTGGAGCAACAGAATCGTTTGGCCACCCATTTGGTTGCCAATGCGGCCGCCACTCAGCCGCAAAACAGCCGTGTGTACTTTGGCCATAGCCTTCATCACGGGGTTCATCGTTTCTCCTTCCGCTTTGGCAAAATCCCGTACAAGCAGGATGTACAGGGTGTGAATACACGGCTTTTTACATGGACAATATTTCACCAGTATAACAAATGCAATCTATCCTTTGCAAAGTAACCAAGCGAAGGAACAGATGTTCTATTTGTGTTTTTTTTATCCCTTATAGATACGACAAATAGAGTTGGCACCAAGCGGGCTGCGCATCAGGGGATGCGCAGTACACGATTGTGCCATGTTAATCTACGTTGTCTATTAGGCCATTTCGCGGTATCTTCTTTATAAAGTGCGGTAACACTACAGCAGATGCGGAAAACAACAGATAAGGTCGTCTACGAACATCTGTTGTTTTCTGCATCTGTATAGTGTTTGTACGATCTACCGTCAAATATTAAGCAAATACATTTCAAAGCAATAATTCTCGTGCAACGGGCATACATGCGATCCACGAAGAGACACGAAGGCACACGAAAAATACTAAGATCTTGCTTTTCTTCGTGGATCTTTCCTAATGCCGCCGTCGCACTGCCGCTTCCTGCGCCACAGTCGTCGCCAGGTAATCTGCGACTTCGCTAGGGGCAAAGCGGTCCGGCGCAAAGGCACTGATGTCGATCTGCGTCCGCCCATCGGCCACCAGCTGGGCCAGGAGCAGCCCCGCGGCCGGGTTATAGGCAAAGCCGCCAGAGTGAAAGGCGCAACCGAGATAGAGGCCAGGCAACTGCGCCAGTGGGCCTAACAAGGGTTCGCCATCGAGGGCAAAGGCGATTAAGCCAATCTTTTCCGTATCCCATTGCGTCCGCCCCAGGCTAGGGACAAGTGGGGTCAAACTGCTGGCTAACAGCGTTTTGACCGTCGCCGGCACCGTCAGCGCGGACATGTGGAATCCGGGTGCTGGGGTGCGGAATTCCTCCCGCCACGCGGTTTCGCTCCCCGCCAGCAGCCGATGGCCGCGCACGGGACGAATATACCCATTGTAGGGGTTGGCGTTGATTGCCGGCAGGTGGATCATCGCTTGCGGATCCGCCGACAGTGGGGTCGAGACATAACGCTGGTGGACAAAGGCTTTGAAGGGCGCAGGCCAGCCGAGCTGGCTCAACAACTGCTGTGTCCAGGTATGAACGGTGCAGATGACGGCGTCACCCTCGATGGCGCCTTCGGCGGTGGTGACGCCAGTCACCCGCCCGTTGCGCTGGATAAAACCAGTCACCGGTTCTCCTTCCCGAATTTCTACGCCCAATTCACGGCAACGTTGGGCCAGGGCGGGGATGTACTCCTCTGGTTCGCTGTAGCCGCCTAGCGGATCAAAAAGGCCAATGTCGCTTTCCGCTGGGGTCAATTCTGGCCAGCGCTGGTGCATTTCCGCTGCGTCCAAAATTTCATAAGGCGCACCCAGGCGATCATAGAGTGGCAACAGGCGCAACCGCTCGGGCCAAGAGGGTTGGTCAAAGAGATTCAAACAGCCCACATCGCCAAAGCGGTAGCCCGGTAGATCTTCCGACAATTCACGATAAAGGGCCAGACTCAGCTTGCGTGCCAACACCCCCGTTTCACTCCAGAGCAGCCCGGTGATAATGCCGCCGGCGCGACTGCTGGAGCCATCGCCCACTGGCCCTTTTTCTAGCAAAATGACTTTGCCAAACTTTTTGCGCGCCAGTTGATAGGCCGTGCTCAGCCCAATCACCCCGCCGCCGATAATAATTGCTGTTGCTGTAGCCATGGTTTCGCCTCCCTTATTCATTCGCCGAATGCTCAGGTGTGACCGCATAGCGTTGTAAGGCATCCAGGCTCAGCTCGACGCCAAGCCCAGGACGATCTGGCACATAGAGCGAGCCGCCACGGATATCGAGCGGCTGGTCGATCAGAATATTGTAGCCAGAGAGATCATACCGATTGACCTCCAGTTTGTAGAAGTTAGGCACGGTCATCATCACCTGGGCACCGGCAATCACGTTGATCGGCCCGCTGGCGTCGTGGGGCGAAATCGGGATGTAGTAGGCTTCGGCCATGGTCGCAATTTTCTTCAGTTCCGAGATGCCGCCTGTCCAGGTCACGTCCGGCATGACAAAGTCGGCCAGCCCATTCTCAAAGATCGGCACAAATTCCCAGCGTGTGTGCAGCCGTTCGCCCACGCAGATGCGCACGCCAACCTGCTCTTTGACCTGTTTGAGCGCCTTCCAACTTTCCACCGGCACCGGTTCTTCAAACCAGTGGATGTTGTAGGCTGCCATCTTGTTGGCCAGCCGCACCGCTGTGGGTACGTTGTAAAGCCCATGCGCATCGATCATGATCTCGATCTTTGGGCCGGCCGCGGCGCGTGCGGCGGCCAAAATATCCATTGCTTCGGCTTCAGCATCGGCAGAGATTTCACCATCCAGATAGCCTTCGTTGCCACCGGGCAGGTTGTGGATCATGGGGTCCAGCTTAAAGGCCTGGAAACCAGCCGCAACGATCTCACGGGCGCTGGCTGTAATCGTCTCCACCGAAGTGGGCTTGTAGGGGTGGCAATAGAGCGCAATGCGGTCGCGCACGGGGCCACCCAACAGTTGGTAGATCGGCTGCCCCAGCATCTTGCCACGAATGTCCCATAGGGCAATGTCAATGGCACTGATTGCGGCGGTGGTCGCCCCACGCGTGCCCACATAGGTCATGCTGCGAAAGAGCTTGTGCCAAAGTGCTTCAATGTTGGCTGGATTTTCCCCTTTGAGCCAATCACCGATCTGGTCAATGTAGGCCGCCACCGCTCGGTTCGCCACGGGGCCAGGGTAGGTAGTCACTTCGCCCCAGCCATTGATGCCAGCATCGGTCTCGACTTGCACAAAGATAAAAGCACGGGTACCAGGATCACGCACAACGCCGGCACCGGGGTTATGATCCCAGGGGATTTTGACTGTCCACGAGCGGATATTGGTAATTTTCATCGATAGATTCCTTTGAATCGTTGGTTATGTCGTCAACTTGCTGCTACAAACCAGCGCAGGGCATAGCGCGCCTGGCTGCGTTGAAAGGTCAGCGTGTAAGGATCACAGAGCCAGCGGGCTACCTGGCCATCGCTGCGCGCCATCAGCCAGCCAAAATCCCAATTGCGGCTGCCGTAGCGTAGCGGCATCGCCGGGCGCACGCGCACCAACGGGTGGGTGCCGGTCATAAAAAGCTTTTGTCCGGTGTAGTAGTAACAGGAGCCAGCGTGAATAAAAACTTCGTGGTCAAGCGCAGCTTCACCTGGCGGCAGCAGATCAGCACAGAGCCCGCGGATGCCTAGTTTGACTGGCAAGCCCTGCCCGAAAGCATCGACCAGATCGCTCACTGCGCCGGCTACCACACTGCCGTCCGCGGCATGGGCCAGCACCTCTTGCCAGCGGTCATTGACCAGAAAGTGGTAGCTGTCGAAGTCATAAACAAAGTTGCTGCTCGGCGCGTTGGTGGCAGCGTCCCAACTATCCTGCTGGTGATAGCGCGGCATCGCGCTGTGGTCAGCAAGCGGTGACGGGCCAAGATCACCATCTGCTGCTTGGCCATCCAAATAGGGCCGCGCAATTGCCTGCTGCCCATCTTGGTTGTACATAAAGAATGACATCGAAGGCCGTGGTCCAAAGCCCACGGGAATATCCACCGGGACGCGCAAGGTCATAAACGCGGCGGACCACTGATCGTCCAGCAGGTAAGTCTCGCGAAATTCGGCCACCTCCTGCACCAGCTCAGGGCTGGACGAAGCGGGGTCGATATGCTCGTTGTGGCGAAATTTAGTGGCAATCCGCAGATCCGCGCCGCGGCGGATCGCCGCGTTGAGATCAGCAAAGGAGCCGTCGCGAATCGAACGGTCGGCGTTGAGGGTAAGTGGGTTGTGGATGGTACGGGTCATGCTGCTCCTCATGATTTTCCGGGCGTTACGCAATTAGGCGGTAAGTTCAATGCTAGACTTACGTGATTCGACACCAACTTGGTAGCTGTTTCTATGAGATGTATAATGCAGATTATAATAATCCAAATTCTTATCTTTGTCCGTGCTGGCTTTACCCAAGCCGCCCAGGCCGAAATGGCGGCGCAAGGCGGCTTCCTCGTTGATCTGGAAGCACTGGACGCCGCCTTGCGTTAAAAGTGCAGTTGTTGTGTGGTAACGACTAAGCTACCCCCTCCTAACCTCCCCTGTTAAGGGGAGGAACGGTTGTGCGCACCACGGTTCCCTCCCTTCGCAGGGGAGGGTTAGGGAGGGGTGGCTTGGTCGTTACGTTTTCAAACCGAGCTCACGTTAGATTGCGCTTTCCGACCCCACACGCACCATCCCATCCGCTCCGACCTGTATCCATGCCCCCTGCGCAATCGACGCACAGACTGCGGCGGGCAGGACGACTAGGGGAATTTTTTTGCCATAGAGTTCATTGGCCACAATTGAAGCTAAGGCAAAGAACGAATCGACCTGGGTGGTGAGAATAGCGGCCGGCGCGGTGCCGGCGCGTACGGCTTCGAGCAGCACCGCGGTGGTGGTCGAAGATCCCCGTGTAAAGGGCACCACCAAAATTTTGCCCGCGGCAATCTGCCCGGCCAGCGGATGACGGCGATCAATGATCTCACCAGTATGATGGTCATAACCGCCCCAAAAGGAGAGCGGCTCGCTGCTGACCAGCGCCTCACCCTCCGCCGCACCGGCAATAAAAGGCGTGCCCTGGATCGTGGTTTGTAGATCGGTGAAGAACTGAGGTGACAAGGTGACCGGGTGACCGGGTGACATTTCCCCTGTCGCGTCCTCTTCCGCTTGCCCCGGCTTTTCTGGTCCAGCCCACAAGCGTTCATCGCGTACCACATAACCGGCCACCGCCGAGCGTACACAATCCTCCAAGCTGCCGAAAACCGTCTTCATTTGCAGCAGACCGGGTGAATAGTAGGCATATTTGGCCGAGTTGGTCATCAAGGTTTTGACCTCGGCGGGCAGCATGGGCGAGGTGAGGATGCAGGTATCCACCGTGACCTTGCCGCCAAAGGTGTCGAGTGCCTCAAGCAAACCTGCCTTTTGCGCCAACAAGCTCATCATGCGGCTGGAGGTGACCAGAAAACGCACGTTTGGGTGACAATGTTGGCCGGCCAGCATCGGGGCCAGTTGGCGAAACTCGGCCAATGAAAAGTGTGGGCTGCCCAGCACCACTAGATCGAGCGGTTCGCCGCTGGCAGTGGTTAACTCACGCCGGGCGGCGCGCAGCATGGGCAGCGTAATGTCGATCCGCTTGACCGCCAATTTGTCCTGCACCGCCGCGGCTAGCGTCGGTGCTTCGGGCGTAACGCCGACAATGTGAAAGAGCGCCACCGCGCCGGATGAAGCGGCCCCAGCCCCCAACGCCTTGAGTTGATCTTCGGCTGGTGTCACTGTCAAGCCGGTGATGACGGGGATGCTGTCACCGGCCAACTCGCCCATGAGGTGACCGAGCACGGGGTAGAAGCTCTCGTCGGTTTGCAACGCAGCGGGAACATCGACCAAATGTAGGTGCAGATCAGCCGCACGGTTTGCGCTGAGATGCAGGCCGGCGGCTGGGACGCGCCCAGTAATGGCACAACAGACATCCAGCAGATCAGGATAGCGATTGGTGCGGGCACCGATGACCGAGTTGGCAAAGGAAATGGCGTTGGATTCGCCCCAGGCAATCTGTTGCCCAAAGCTGGGACGCTGTTCGCTCTGGTAGGGCGCACAAGTCCAGGTGGGGATGCTGCCCATGCTCTGGTAAGCAACCATCTGTCGGTGGGCTTGATCGGCCCATTCGGGTGGCGTGGCCCATTCTTGCCAGCCGTGCTCATCCACCCCACTGACGTTGAGCGTGGTGGGCACGGCCACTTTGGCCCCCAGGTGTGCCAGCTTCTCGGCAAATTCCAAACCGGCTGCGCCGATGTAGACGGTGCTATCAATATGCGCACCAACAATGTCCATCAGTTCGGACGCGCCATAGATCGGCGCCATCTGCACGATGATCGACATCGCCATCTGCGTGGCTGGGCCGTGCGTACCGTCCAACATGGCTTGGTCGTGGGCAGAAAGGGTCAGTGACATGGTTATTACTCTACATTTGTAATTTTAGCTCGTTCCACGCTCTGCGTGGAATGCCAGCTTGGACGCTCCGCGTCCTGTTTTTCGTACACTACGGGACGCGGAGCGTCAAAAATCGCATTCCACGCAGAGCGTGGAACGAGATGCGTTATCGTACTTGGCGACGGAAAGGTTCTTTCTTGACATCGGCAACCAGCAATGTGTCCAGGTTGTCCTGGTCAAGGCCACTTTTGATCACCTTGAAGGCCGCAGTGGCGGCTGCTGCGGTCTGGGCAATGTCGGCATCGGTGTGGGCGAGTGTGGCTTTGAAGGACATGTAGGTGTGAACCCCGCGCCGCGCCATCTCTTGGACAAAGAGGGTGGAGACCTTGCGGCCATCGACCCCTGATGGCAGATCGAGGGCGATATAGGGATTGGCCCAGATCCCAGCACACTTGCCGGGGAGTCCGGCCTCGGCAAGGGCACCATTGAGCGCGCTGCGCAACTTCTCGCCGGTCTCGCGCAGGTGGCGTTCCGACTCGCGCCGTTTGAGTTCGCGGATCGTCGTCAGCGACGCCACCAGGCCAATGTTGTCGCTCCAGTAGGAGCTAGAGATAAACATGCGCGCCGACGGTTCCATCACCGCGCGGGCGCCGACTACGGCCCCCATCGGGTACCCATTCGACATCGCTTTTGCCACGACAGTCATATCGGGGGTGACGCCGACGATGCTTTGGATGCCGCCAATCGCCTGCCGCCAACCGCAGGAGACTTCGTCAAAGATCAGGATGACCTCATGTTGTTGGGCCAGCGCTTGCACCCCTTCCAGGTAACCCGCGGGTGGTAATTCGCTGCGCGCCGGCTCCATCATAATCGCGGCCACGTCGCCCGCATGTTCCTTGAGCAGCGCTTCCAACATCTCTAAATTGCCATAGCTAAAGGGAATCACCGAACCGGCTAAGCCCTTGGGCACCCCAATCGGCTCGATGCCGGCAAAGGGATACTCGCCACTTTCAGGGTCAACGCCAAAGTTGGCGGCCTGATACCAGTCGTGCCAGCCGTGGTAACCGCAGATCAGAATTTTGTCGCGACCGGTGGTGCCACGGGCAATGCGGGCCGCGACCGCGCACGCTTCGCCGCCGCCCTTGGTATAACGCACCATCTGCGCGCTGGGAATGGTGTTGCACAGCTCTTCGGCCAGTTCGATCTCTAGCGGGCTGTTTAGCGTGTAGAGGCTGCCGCGGTCGATCTGTTCTTTGACCGCCCCATCGACGACGGGATCAGCATGGCCGAGAATAATCGCGCCAACCGCGTTGACCCAGTCGATATACTCATTTTCATCGACATCAATAAAGCGCGAGCCGCTGGCGCGCTGGGCATAGATCGGGCTGACGCCGCGGGCAAATTGGTCGGCCCGGCGGCTGATCAGCTGCGTCCAGCCAGGGATTAGCTCACCGGCCCGTTGGTAAAGTTCTTGCGAACGGGAAACATCTGGGTATTGGGACATGGTTGCACCTCTGGAAGATGAGAAGGTGACAAGGTGACAAGGTGACAGGGTGACAAGGTGATCTGCGCTTCACCCTGTCACCTTGTCACCCTGTCACCTTGTCAGGTTTACAAAGAAAAGAGCCGAGCCGCGTTATTGTAAAAGATATCCTCAACTTGGCGGTCGTTGAGTTTGAGCCGGTGGATGGCCAGGAAGAGGCTACGCAGCGATTCGAGGCCGATGAGGACGGGCTGCAACTTGGTGTGTTTCTCCTCCAGCCCCATCTCTTCGGCGTAGAGCCAATGGAACGAGTCGCCGATGGCAATGCAGCGCCCACGCATATGGCTGACATGAAAGTCGGTGCCGTAGAGCAGGCGGTCGTGGCCCAGGGTCTCGACAATCACTTCAAAGGCTCCGGCTTCGGTCACGGCGGAGGTGTCGCACCAGACATTGGGCAAGTCACGCAGGCTGCCGATTCCTTCGATGGTGTGCCAGGGGTTGAAGCCGCGCGCGGCATGGGCCAGGATCATGCGCATGTTGGGATATTGTTCACAGTAGCGGCGGATCGCCACCTGGTTGAGCGGATCGGCCATGGCGCGGTCGCGGACCATGTGCAGGGTAATCGTTAACCCTTCTTCATGGGCAATCCGTACATGCTCCTCGCTGAGATAGGCTTCGAGGGGGGCCAGAAAGGTCGGCCCGTCAGTCTTAGCCATCAGGTGATAGGGCTTGAGGCCGACAAAACCCTGGCGCCGCACGGTTTCGCGCACATACTCGGGGTCCATCTCGGGGGCAATCAACATCTGCCCCAGCGCATTAAAGCCCGCGGCCTGCCCCGCCTTCACTTGGGCCGCGACAAAGTCATCATTCCCCGTGCGGTCCCCCTGAAAGGCTAGGCCAAAGAAGAGGCCGCCGACCGTGCGTTGGTTCGGGTGTAGCCAATCGATATGTTCGCGATAGACATCCAGACCAATCTCTGGCGGTGTGCCGATCAGGTGCGTCGGTAAGGTGCCTGCGGCATAATGGGCATGGCAAAAGAGATGGGCATGCGCATCGAACACCTTGTCGGGCAAATAGGGTGTCACATGGCGCGCCACAAATTCACGGTCGGCGTCGGTATAACTCCAGGCAGTCATGGTAACTCCTTATGGGTTGGTCAGTCGTCAGTGGTCAGTTGTCAGACATTCCACCGGCTTGGGTTAATGCCCGGTGCCTCATTCGCCATGTTGGCCGGGCGGTTGGGCACATTAAAATCAAAGTTGCTGGTGTTGAGGCTTTTAAACAAGGGGCGCACATGGGGGGGTAGGGTGGCTACTTTTTCCGGTTCCCAATCCGGCACTTCCACGATGGGGGGCGACCACGCTGGGCGATAGGCGATGGCCAGCAAGCGGCGATCCTCGGTGCTGCGGTTGGGATAGTTGGCATGAAACACCGCTTGGTGGATGATGGCGGCAGAACCGGCTGGACAACAGACCATGACCGCTTCGGGGTGGGTCAAGTAGCGCTTGTACGGGTTGGCATCGCTGTGTAGCGAGAGATGGGAGTGGGGTAGCACCAACAGTGGGGCCTTTTCGGGTGTGAGATCATCGAGATACCAGAGCACGCGCACCAGTTTGGGCGCACTGGATTGCATGCCAAAGATCTTCGAGCCATAGGGCTGGGCATCGGTATGGATCGCAATGCCGGGATGCCCAGGCCGTGAAAGCGCAAAGACGCACGAGGTCACCACCAGTTCATCCCCAAAAAGCGTTTCGAGAAAGCCCGTGATGGTGGGGTTGGCGATCAGGTCGATGCAATGGGGCGAGTTCGACCATTGGACATTGCTATGGCCGCGCTGATTCTCGCTGTAATCGGTGCCAATCGTCGGTAGCCGATCCAGTTCCGCTTTAATCGCGGCCACGGTCGCCTGATCCAGGAGCGAGGGGAAGAGGACAAAGCCCTCGATCTCCAGATGTTTGATCCGTTGTGCAGTGTTGAACGTAGACCAATCGGTCTGGTCGAGCGTGGCTGGGTATTCAGCCGGTCGGTTCTCCATCTTTGCCTCCTTATCGCGTTTCAGTGATTGCGTTAAACCATGTACGAGCGCAGTGCGACGTACGTTTCGATAGCCACGCTCGCCCTGGGCTAAAGCCGCAGGGCTACCCAACAACGCCGGGTAAACCCGGCTACAGGAGCTCGGGTGCCCACTGGGCGCGTTTACGGCGGAAGATCCCATTGAACCAGTTTGTATTGTCATCCCGAAGCGAGGCGAGGGATCTGGGTTTGCCCAGACCGAGATTCCTCACCAAAAAGCCGGGGGCGGGGTTCCCTTTGGGACGGGCGCCCAATGACAATTCTCGTCACGGCGTGACGGCAGTTGGTAGCCGATGGTTTATGGAGATTAAAAATTTAATTCGGTGTATAACGACCGCCCGGCGATCAATCGCCGGGCTAGTAACAGCGCCCGCTGAAGCGGGCTTTCGCCGGCGAAAGCCCGCTTCAGCGGGCGCTGTTATTTAGCCGTGTGGC
>JALHQH010000084.1 GCA_022842065.1 Caldilineaceae bacterium | reverse complement strand
GGTCGCCGTGGGGGATCCCCAACCGACACGAGCCGGCATTGGCGCATAAGTTGGCTTAGAGCAACCGCTCCAAGATCTCGCGGTGCTCTTGATAATGTTCGTAGGTGTCGCCGGCCACCCAGCCTAAGAGGGGACGATTGGCTGGATCATCAGCATAGCGCGGGCGCAGCAGATCGGCAAATGGCAATGCCGTCAGCGTGTTGACCACCTGGGCATGGCCGCGATGCAGATCTTCCAGCACTGCCGCCAAGCTGCGTTCCTGGCTGCGCGCTAAGACAACTTCATTGACGCGGTCGACATCGAATTCTTCTAATAGTTGGGCATCGACCTGCATGACATCCTGGGCGGGTTCGCCGGCCATATGATGGCGCAGCAACCACTGCTCCCAGTGCGCCAGATGGGCGAGTTGATCTTTGGGACTCCAGCCATCGGCCGCGGGGACGGTTAACGTCTCTGGGCTTAACTGGTCAACCACGGCCAGCAGTTGATCCCACTCGTTCTCAATACGTGTTAACAGTTCGGTGGTGTTGGTTGGGTAGTCGCTCATGGTTTGCTCCTTGGTTGGGTAGTCGATTGGTCGTGTAGTCATGTTGTCAGCCATCAATCTTGTAACCCTCAAAACAAATTTTGCCGGTACAAAGATAACATATCTATTGTAACCTGTCAACAGCATATTGACAGTTACAGAAGAATTTGATATGTTTATGGGAAAATTTGTAACGACTAACCCCTCCCTAACCTTCCCCAGTTTGGGGAGAGAACCGTAGTGCGTACAACAGTTCCTCCCCTTATCAGGGGGAGGTTAGGAGGGGGTGGCGGTGAGCACATTTCACAGTTTGATCAACCTGCAGGATGAGGTAGGGGCGCCCTGTCTCAGCTTTGCCAATACGCTGGACTGGCACGCCTCGGCCCAACCGGTGGAGACATTGCACGACTATGGCGATTTGGTCAGTTGGGCGCAGCAGATCCATTTACTCAGCCCAACCGCAGGCGCGGACTTGCTTACCCTGGCGGAGCAACAGCGCGCTGACGCCACCAGGGTCTACAGCACGGCCATCGCCCTGCGCGAGGCGATTTACCGCACCTTTCGTGCAATCAACCCCGTGACGGCCGCATTGCCCACTGATCTGGCGCTGATCAACCAACACTATCGCGCCGCCACCAACCAACTGGAACTAGTCACAAGTGACAACACCTTTTGCTGGCGCTGGTCGACACTGTGCGCAGCCCTCGACGCCCCGCTTTGGCCGGTTGCCTGGTCGACCGTTGAACTGTTGACCTCACCCTGGCTGGCTCGAGTCAAAATTTGTGAAGATGTGCGCGGCTGTGGTTTTCTTTTTATCGACACGAGTAAAAATCGTAGCCGCCGTTGGTGCAGCATGGAAAGCTGCGGCAACCGGGCCAAAGTTCAACGCCACCGGGCACGGCGCAGTGCATCGGATTAGAATTCTAAAATAGAACGCGGATTTAGCGGATTTACGCGGATTTTGACGAGAATTGTCCGCGCAGATCCGCCTAATCCGCGTTCTATCCATCATCCGCAATACAACTAATAGAGGGCATCCTATGAGCGAACGTACGATTCAGGAACTTTTTAATTTGCAGGGCAAGGTGGTGATTTTAACCGGGGCAGCGGGGTGGCTGGGGTCGGCCATGAGCCGGGCGTTGGCGGAAGCGGGGGCAACGTTGGCAGTGACTAGTCGCGACGAGGCGCGGGCGGTCGCATTTGCCGCCACCTTGCCGGGGACAGGACACATCGGTCTGGCCTTTGACCAGGCGGACGACACGACGATTGGGGCGCTGGTCCAAACCGTGGTGGCGCGCCTTGGCCAGGTCGATATCTTGGTCAACAATGCCTATGGGGGGAGCGTCACCTCGATTGAAAGCGCCACCGCCGCCGACTTTGATCTGGCCTATCACACCGGGGTAACCGCGTATTTCCTGCTGGCGCGCGCCGTGGCCGATCACCTGCGTAGCCGGCAAGTGGGGGGATCGATCATCAACATTGCCAGCATGTATGGCGTGGTTGCCAGCTACCCCGATGCCTATACCGATCTGCCAGTCAACAGCCCACCGACTTATCACGGCCTCAAGGGCGGGCTGGTTCACCTAACGCGCCACTTGGCGGCCTATTGGGCCAAGGACAAAATTCGGGTCAATGCGATCAGCCCTGGCCCTTTCCCCACCGACAAGACACAGAATAGCTTGCCCGAATTTATTCGCCGGCTGGAGCAGAAAGTGCCGATGGGGCGCATGGGCGAACCGGAGGAGTTGAAGGGTTTGGTCGTGCTGCTGGCGAGTGAGGCAGGTAGTTATATTACCGGGCAAAATGTGCTGGTTGATGGCGGCTGGACGGCTTGGTAAGGTTGATCATAACATAGTGGGGAAAATGAAACTTTTCCCCACTATGTTATGATTATGATGTTCGGGCACGGCCTGTTCGTTATTGCCTGTAGCATTTCTGGTGCTACGCTAATTCCAGAAAAACTTCTGGATGTTGCTGTGCAATGCGTAATAGCATCCGTGCTGAACCAGCGGGTTGGCGGCGGCCTTGTTCCCAATCTTGCAACGTGCGCAAGCTCACCCCCATCAAGCCAGCAAAAGCAGCCTGCGAAAGCTGCAATTTCTCGCGAATTTCGTTGGCGGGTGCCGGTGGTTGGAATGTGCGTTTCCGCAAATCAAGTTTACCGGCCTTGTGCGCCTTGATTTCGCGCAAACCATCCAGGATCTCTTGTCCAATATCGCGTTTAGCCATGCTTAATTTCCTCAGCAATTTTCTTCAAAATCTGAGGTGAGATACTGCTGGCTTCCTTTTTCGCATACAACGTAATCAGCCAGATTTCCTCCTCAGACACTTTCTAATAATAAATTACGCGAACCCCGCCACGTTTGCCGCGCCCATCGCTGGCCCAACGCAGCTTTCTAACGCCGCCGCTACCTGGGATAATATCGCCGGCATTCGGACGGGTGAGCAGGTAGTTTTGCAATCCAGCGAATTCTTCATCGCTCTGGTGCTCATACACTAACTTTGTAAACAGGGTAGTTTCGATAAAGACCATGCTATAATTATACGGCTATGCCGTATGTTTATCAACGGTAAAAATTTATAAGAAAACAACGCGTTAGGCTACCGCGTTAAAGGCGCTTGCCACCGCCAAAGCCCTGGTACTCGTCGAGAAACCATTCCGCCTGTTTCGTCATGAAGAGGCCGATTTCGTCCCCTTTGAACGCGAAGGTGATGCGCAGACCGCCAAAGTAATCATCGGTGATATAGACTTCCAGATTGAGCGTCTGTTCGTCAACCCACGCCGCCGAGGCCAAGCAGGTGTATTCGGTGCCCGGGCTCACGCCGATCTGGGGGCCAAAGTAGTTGCGCTGCGGGAAGTTACCGGCTACTACACGCCCGATCCCAAACCGCAACACATTATCACCCTGGGCGTTGGTATACTCCCACATGCCCTGATCGCCGCTGAAGGAAAGGCACAGCCGTGTGATCCCCATCGGGTTCGCTTCGAGCCCATACCAGGCACCGTTGACCGTCGCCGCCACCGGCGCAGTCGGGTTGCCGAGAAGGGGTAAGACAGCAAGCGATTCAAGCTTAGCGGTGAGCGCCGCTTGGGCGGTGTGATCAGCAGGCAACGCCCCGTCGGCGAGATGGGGATAGATCTCCTCCCACATCACATCGGGAATCGGGCTACCGGCCGGCGCGCCTTGGGTATCAGCAATACAGGTGAAGAGGAAGTCCTTGGCGGGCACTGCGATGGCATACTGACTGCCCATCCCGCGGAAGGAGAAGCCCTGATCTCGTTCGCACCAAATCTGATAGCCATAGCCACCATTGCCGCCCAGGCTGTTATCGATCTGCTTGGCGGTCGCTGCTTGTACATAGGCCGCCGGCAGGAGTTGCGCTGCTCCCCACTTGCCACCGTTGAGGCACGTCAGGGCCACCTTGGCCATATCGCGCAGGGTACAGATCACCCCCGAACCGCCCCATGAACCACCCTCGGGCCGACGCACGCACCAGGCATCGGCAGCGAAGTCGATGGGATCGAGGAAGCGAGGGCGCATGTAATCGAGAAACGCTGCACCCGCCAACTGCTCGACGATGGCGGTGAGTACGACAGTGGCCGCCGTGTCATAGGCAAAGATGGTGCCCGGCGGATGCGAGGGCTGTTTGTTGAAGAAGGTCCAGACCCAGTCCGGATCCTCGCGCCCGTAGGAGGTGCTCGAATGGGCCGTCGCCATAATCAGGAGATCGCGCACGGTCGAAGTGGCCAGCCACGGGTGCAGCTTTGCCGGTACCTTATCAGGAAAGTAGTCGGCGACCCGCGCATCAAGGGTGAGCCGGCCTTCGTCAATCATTAGCCCGACCGCCAGGGCAACGAAGCTTTTGCTGATCGAATACATCCGGTGTTTGCGATCCGCCGACCACGGGGCCCAATAACCCTCTGCCGCAATACGGTTGCCGCGCACCAACAGGAAGCCGTGCAGGTTGATCCGTTCCGCGTCGATCCGTTGGAGGAAATTCAGGATCGCCCCCGAAGGGATACCCAGGCTTTCTGGTGAGGGCGCTGGGGTAAAGAGATTTTCAGGATTGTCTGTCCAGTGTGCGTTCATTGGGTTCTCTGCTTTGTTTAGGATAGGACTACACAGGCAAATGGCTCAAAAGACGGCATGGTCGCCACGATCGACCGTTGCGCGGCCATCAACCACGCGTTGATAATAGTCAAAAAGGGTATCATGACCCGTTTCGGGGGTGGCGGCAGCATCGTAACGGCCGGTGGTGGGATTGAGCACCAACATCGATTCGGTGGCATAGTAATGGCCAATGCGCGCCAGCTCAGCTTTGGCGGCCAAGGGGGGGACAACTTTGCCGAGCCCACCGAGTAGGGTTGCGATCCCACGCAGGAACGCGGGGGGTACACTTTTGAAACGCGGCGGACGGCCCACTAGCCGGAAGAGAAATTCGCCTTGTTCTAGTGGCGTGATCGCCGGTCCCGGCCCGCCGATGGGCAGAATTTTGTTTTGCAGGGTTGCGTCTTCCAGGCAATCGGCGAGGTATGCGGCCAGATCTTGATCACTGATCGGTTTGCATGCCGTCAACTGGCCGTCACCAAAGAGCAAAAAGGGCTTGCCCTGCTGTACCCGCGCGATCTGCCCGGAGAGCGATTTGAAAAAGGCGGTGGGGCGGACGATTGAATAGGTCAACCCCGACTCGATCAGCGCCTTTTCAAACGCCAACTTGGCATGTTGAAAGGCCAGGCGTGGCTTTTGCACACAGATCGCCGAGAGCAGCACCAGCTGTGTCACCCCCGCCGCTTGCGCCAAATCCAGCACGTTCATGTGCGCCTTATGGTCGATGGCCCAAGCGTCCTGCGGCGCACCGGTCCGCGAAGCCATACAGGAGAGTACCGCATCAAAGGTTTGTTGACCGAAGCCGTTACTGGCCAAGGAGGCAAGATCGGTCACGTCGGCAAAACGGAGCTCAGCACCTTGGAGAAGGCGGTCGGCGCTTGCGGTCGTCGACCGACCGCCGCTTGGGGGGCGTACAACACAGACCACTTGATGACCACGCGCCACCAACGCCGCGACCGCGGCACGGCCAATCGTGCCTGTGCCCCCCATGACCAAAACTCGGCGTGTCGCCGCTTGCGGGTTGTCGCTCATAGTGCACCTATGTTTTGCTGAAGGATCATCTCCGCAACCTGCCCTTGTCTATGAACATTGTACAGTGCTTTTCGATCCGTGTTAATTGAAATCACAGCGGGCGTGATGGTTGCTCACGGTAGTGATAATGGTAAAGGGTTTGGAAGCCGATACCGGCATAGAGGGGGCGCGCCGCGCTATTTTTATCCATCACTTGCAGATAGGCATGATCGGCATCCTGCATCTGTGCCCAAATGGCGAGGGTGCGCAAAATGGTCCGGGCCGCACCACGCCGCCGAAACGCTGGGGCGGTACCCATACAGAAAATGCCCAACCAGCCGGCCTCGACCACACCCAAGCCAACCGCAGCCGGCTGGTCGTCAATCTGTAACAGGGCAAAGCCGGTGGACGCGCCAATCCGCTGGAGAATCTCACGGCGGATGGCAAATCCAGCAGCATCCTCCTCGGCAAAGTCCATATAAGCGGCAAACCACTCTTCATCAAACGTTTCGGCCACTTCAATGGCAAACGTGGGGTATTGGCGCAACGGTGGCGTCTTGGCCAGCAGCGTCGTGATCGGCGCGACTTGCACCGCGGTGCGTGCTACCGCCGTATAGCCGCGCGCTGCTAGTTGATCATCGAGATCCAGGGGCTGCGCGGCGGGTGAGATCTGATAGCGCGTCGGCAGCTTGCGCGCCCTGTAAAAGGCTTCCGCCGCAAGCAGCTTTTCCGCTACCTCCAGCTCCCCCGTCGCACCATTCGGCCAAACGGAATTTGCGCGACGCGTCACCCCGGCCGTATAGCGCAACCGCCACCCGGCCAATGCCGCGACTTCCGCAGCCGGCCAGGCATTGGCGGCGAATGTCTCCAACTGTTGAATCTGGGTGAGGATGGTTGGATCGTTGATCATTTCTCGTTGACCATGGCTGATAAATGCTACCCTGGGTACGCCATATATTTTTCTTTTGTGAGCTATCGATGAGCAATGCTTATTCGTATGGTGAGAGATTGCGGTCGTCCAAGAATTCAATGGGTGGCTGCTCCACGCCGTTCTCCCACAACATTGAGAAGAACCAAATGCCATTCTCCCCAATGGCAAAACTAGCGGGGGTCCAAATGGACATCGTTGCCGTCACAAACCCACCCTTGCCATCGGGAACTTGGACTTCGGCATTCGGCTCGTCGATTTCTGGCTCGTAGCTAACTGCTAATACGCTTCAAATTCCAGTTTCACCTTGGCGAAGCGGCGTGCGTTTAGGTCTTCCGGCGCGATATAGAGTTGACAGACACCTTCACCGAAATTCCTGCCAAGTTGTATTTCAGAAGAAAGCTCAAGCAGCAGGAGATGCGTGCCCGCCCATTCCCATTGGCCGCCCTGAACGTCAGTAGGCGGTGCCAGCATGCGCTCAGGCGTGTTCACATACTCCTTGCCTTCATAGGTGGTGACAAGCGCATGGCGCCCACGAATTCGTTCCGCTGCAGCGGGAGGAATCAGTGACGCGGCTTCCGGCGAGCGCGAAAGACTGTCTTCTACCGACAGTGTCACTGCCTCGTCTAAAATGAACCGTGACAACCTCACCTTGCTGGCAAGAAAGGCCCATACCGCATCGCGCTGACTTTCGGGGACAGCTTCGTCTGCCGGTTGTCCTGCGGCGATGTCATAGAACTGTTGCGCCTTTTCCTGGATGACCGAAAGTTGCATTCGTTTTTCTTCATTAGACAACTTCTTATCAATAGGTGCTCCATTTGGATATTTCTTCCACTGTTCAAGTTTTTCAATCAGCATTCCCATCACGTACTGCACAGCGCGCCAATCGTGCGGGAATGTCTCGAACGGCTTTCTGAAATCACCCGGTTTAGGAATGAAATCCTTGATTGAGTAAGGATGGTGCATGATCGGACCGCCCTGCGCGACCCTGAGTACCTCGGCGGAAATGCCGGGCCAAAGATGGGGCGCGTCATCTTCCCGCTCTGCATATCGTTCGGCGGGAATATCGATGACTATTGGCGCAAAATCCCAACGCGGCAGAATGCGCGGCAATTGTCCTTCTTCCATTGCGTATTTACAATCATAGAGACTGAACGCCGGCGGTAAATCGTCTGGCAGCGGCACTTCGCTCCAGCCATCCGTCGGGCCAACGTGATAGATCACTCGATAAGCGCTGCCGAGGAGCGCACTCGAAAGCTCCATGAAGAAATAAAGTACCCCGTCATCGGGCATCACGCCCAAACACGCCGATGTAGGGATTTCTCGGCAGTCGATCTGCATGATGAAGGTCAATGCCCGCCAATTGCCTTGCGGGTCTTGCCAACGGGGCCAGTCGAAACCAGCACCCGCCGTCGGGGTGCCTCCAAAATAGCTGAGGCGCTTAGTGAAACTTGGTGGAAAATATTGCCGGAAGACAATCGCCTGTCGGCTTTGTGCCTCGGTTATTTTTGCAATCTCAACAGTTCCCATCGCAACACCGTCTGCAATTCCCTGTGGGTGCGGAACGCTTGCGGTGGTGTCAGTGGGCACAGGCGGCAGGTCGTTCTTCTTTTCGCTCTTTAGCGCGTTCAGGATATTGTTGATGGCCGCACGAGAGAAAAAGAACAAAAGAATGAACAGTCCGATCAGAATGATCAAGACTAAGATTGGAAATAGCAGATTCATTGATAGTGCTCTCAGAGTCAGTAGCTTATCTTAACGCAAACATGAATTAGGCTTGCGATGGGACTAATCAATAATGTTTGCAGATTATCATCTAACTACCGCTTACCAGTATAAGTCTACCCAAACCCACTGTCAATCCTGCTGCTATACTGAGTTCAGCATGAAAACCCGAGTTTTTAATGATCACAGGATAACCCTATCAACTACCCCTCGGCACCAGAATCCCCAACCCCGCCGCCCGTTCGCGAATGCAGCCGACTAACGCGGCGGCAGCGGGCGATAGGGTAGAGTTGCGTTCCAACTGGACCAGGGCGCTGTCGCGATAGATCGGGGGCAGGTCGGTGACGGGGACGACCACCAGTTCACCCCGCTCCACTTCGGCGATGATGTGGCCCTGGGTAAAAAAGCCACAAGCGTGCCCTTCCCGCGCCAGGTAGATCGCGATCTCACGGGGCACATCGGCGGTGAAGCGGGCGTGGGCGGCGAGGCGAGCCAATTCGGGCGGCGTTAATTGCCACCAGCGCAAGAGCAGGAAGCGCGTCTCGGCTTGGGCGATCTCGGCCTGGGTTACCCCGGCCCGCCCGGCAAAGGGATGGCGGCGCGGCACCACAAAGGGTACCTGTTCGCGAAAGTGGAGCAGCGGCTTAAGATCGGTCGCCAGCGGCTGGACACAGGGCCAGGTGACAATCGCCAGCTCGACGACGCCATCATAGAGCAGTTCGATCAGCGGCAGGTGGTCGGCGGAACGGGCGTAACATTCCACGGTGGGGTGGCCGGCCTGAAACTTGACCAGCGCCGGCGCGAGCAGCGATTCGGCCAGCGAACCCAAGACGCCAATCGTCACCCGTCCGCGTAGACCCCGCTGCGCTTCCAGCACGGCATCGGCCCCCTCCATCATCGCGGCCAGGGCACGGCGGGCATAAGGTAAAAAGCTGACCCCCAGCGCCGTCAACTTCACCCCTTGGTTGGATCGCTGTAACAACACACCGCCCACCTCCTGTTCCAGCGCCTGCATCCGCGCGCTGATGGTCGGTTGGGCAATCTGCAATTCGCGCGCCGCCCGGCTAAAACTACCTTCACGCACAATCCGGTCAAAGGCCACTAACTGTTGGAGATCCATTGCGCGCTTTCATCCGTGTAAGCTCCGAGAAAATCTGCCAAATCCGCGTTCTATCGTGTCCCATGTATCCATAAATTCAATGCACGCCATCAAACCAACCCCCTTGCGCAAATCGTGCGTAGGGCGTATCCTCAACAACATTCTATCATTGATCCTGCTGTAATAGAAAGTGTGAGGAAATTCAACAATGGGGGATCTGCTCATTCGCCCAGTCACGTTCGCTGATGTGGGCGCAATCAATCGTATCTATGGCCAGAGTGTGTTGACCGAAACCGCTTCCTGGGAATTGGTCCCGCCGGATGAAGCGGAAATGCGCCGTCGTATGACCGCGCTGTTGGACGCGGGGTATCCCTATTTTGTCGCAATGTTGAATGACAAACTGGTGGGCTACAGTTATGCCAGCAGCTACCGGCCCCGCCCCGGTTATCGTTTTGTGGTGGAAGATTCGATCTATGTCGATCCGGCCTATCAGCGCCAAGGGATTGCCCGGCGGCTGCTCAGCACGGTGATCGATGCTTGCACGGCGCAGGGGAAACGCCAGATGATCGCGGTGATCGGCGATAGTGCCAATCACGCATCAATTGCCCTGCACCAGCGGCTGGGCTTCCACCATACCGTCTGTTTGCCGTCGATTGGGTTCAAGTTTGGCCGCTGGTTGGACAGTGTGATGATGCAGCGCAGTCTGGGTGAAGGGGACACAACCCTGCCGGAGGAAGCATGAGCACTGCAACAGGCAAGGTCGGTCTGTTCGCTGCACCGGTAACGGTCAACAATGAGCGCAACTACCGGATCTCCTGGCTGGCCACCTTCCTCTTTTTCATCGCCTACTACACGCTGATTGTCTCCCTGCCCCGCTACCTCACCGGGCTAGCGCTGGCCGATTGGCAGATCGGTTTCGTCTTGGGGGCAACCAGCATTGCCGCCCTGCTCACCCGCCCGATTTCCGGCGTCCTGACCGACCGGCTTGGCCACAAGCGCATGTTGCTCTTCGGTGCCATCTCATTGACCATTGGTGCTACCGCCGTGCTCTTCACCACCCAGATCTGGCTGCTCTTTACGCTGCGTGTGTTACAGGCGCTCGGCTATGTGATCTTTACCACCGCGGGCAATGCCCTGGTCGGCGAGTTGGCCACGCCCGCGGACCGCAGCACGAAGATCGCCTACTTTGGGCTGGCTGCCAACTTTGCGATGACGATGACGCCAGGGGCAACCGATCTGCTGCTGCCCTATATTGGGCTATCGACGGCCTTCTGGTTGGCTGGCACAATTGCGGTCATGGCTGGGCTGTTGACCCGGCTGTTGCGGTTTGCTCCCAAGTCGACGCTGGCGGCTGCGTCACCGCCGTTGGTCCTCGCCCAATTCTGGCAATTCCCGCGGGCGATTTGGCTGTCGATGGCGGTGGCAGCCCTCTTTGGTGCCGGCTTTGGCGCGTACTTCCAATTCTTTACCGTCTTACTGGAACGCCGGCAGATCCCTGCGGCTGGCGTTTATGTTGTCTATGGCTTGAGCATTATTGCCACGCGGCTGCTCTTTGGGCGCTATCTGGATCGGATTGGCTTTGGCCGGGTTTTAGTGATCGCCGCGTTGACGATGGCGGTGGGGCTGAGTGTGGCGGCGGTGGGGTACAACTTGCCCATGCTACTCATCGCTGCGGCGTTGATTGCGGCCGGCGGTGGCTTCTTCCATCCCATGTTAATCGCCCACCACGTCACTATGTTGCCGCAGCGACCGGGCTGGGCCGTCGCCTGTTTCTACTTTGGTTTTGACCTGGGGATTGGTGTTGGCGCATGGATCTTAGGTGCCGCGCTTGATCTGGGCGGCCTGACCGCGCTCTTCTTCACCGCCGCGCTCCTAACGCTGTCCACCCTGTTGCTGATTCCAACCCTGGCGCGGCAACGTAGCGCGTTGGCCTAGAACGCGGATTCGGCGGATTGAGCGGAGCGCAGCGGATTGATTCATTGACTATAAAATTTGACACGGGGAATACAGCGGTTACAGAGCGCACAGCGAAAAAACACAGGACATATGCCTTTGCTCGTGGCGGCACGGCATGCCGTGCCGCCACGAGCAAAGGCATATGATTCCCTATTGTCCTTACCGCGCGCTTTCCGTGTGCTCGGGAATCTGGTAAACTGTGGCATAACAATGACCAAATTACCAAATCACCAATCTTTTTAGAGGCAACCATGAGCACAGAAAAAATTCGCGTCGGCGTGATCGGCGTCGGCCAGATCGGCAAATATCATCTCGATAACTATGCCAAAGTGAGTGGCGCAGAGGTGGTCGCCATCGCCGATGTCAACGAAGCAGAGGGCAAGCGGGTCGGTGAACTTTATAAAATTCCCGATGTTTACACCAACTTTCGCGAATTGCTGCAGCGTGATGATATCCAGGCCGTTGATGTCTGTCTGCACAACAATTTCCACGCGCCGGTAACAATTGCCGCGCTGGAAGCCGGCAAACATGTCTTCTGCGAAAAGCCAATGGCTGGGGCCTATGCCGACGCGGCGGCAATGTTCGATACCAGCCGCGCCACCGGGCAGAAGTTGCATATCCAATGTCAGAATATCTTCCTCAAAGAGACCAAAGCCGCCAAATATCTGATTGACGAAGGGCACCTGGGCAAAGTTTACCATGTGCGCTCTTCCGGCCATCGCCGGCGCGGTCGCCCCTTTGTCGATGGTTACGGCAGCCCCACCTTTGTCCAGAAGCAGAACTCGGCCGGCGGCGCGCTCTATGATATGGGCGTCTACCACATCAACACGATTCTCTATCTGATCAACAACCCCACCGTCGAACGTATCTCCGGCAAAACTTATCAAGAGACCAGCATGGATGATCGCCGCCGCGAAGCGAGTGGCTACAATGTAGAAGAATTGGGCTTGGGCTTTGTGCGCTTTACCGGCGGTTTGACCCTGGACATTATGGAAGCCTGGGCCGTCCACATGAACAGCTTTGATGGCTCCATGGTGCTGGGCAGTGAAGGCGGGGTGCGCATCGATCCCTTTGGCTTTTATCGCAACCTGGGTGATCTGGAACTGGATAGCACCGCCAACCTGAGCCGCCTGGAGTGGCGTCAACGCACCGTACACGAAGTGGGCGACATCTATGACAGCCCGCAGCACCACTGGATCGCCGCACTGCAAGACCGCGTCCCGCTGATCCCGATGGATGAGATCGCGCTTAACACCATGCTGATCTCCGAAGGCATCTATCTCTCGGATCGCCTGGGCCGTGAAGTGACGGCGGACGAAGTGCGCGAGATGTCGGTTTCAACGGCGATCAAGTTGTAACTTGTAACGTGTGCGCCCTGCCCTGAAAATAGAACGCGGATTTGGCGGATTTACGCTGAGTTTCATAGGGTTTATCTGCCTATACTCAAATCAGAATGAGACCCCTAGTTTCGGTCAGCGTGCGTCGCACTGACCAAAGAATCTAGCGGACTGGAAACAGTTGGCGGTCAGTGCGACGCACGCGATCCCGTTAGCCAGCAAAACGCCGGTTCTCAACTTGACTTCAGTATAATTAGCCAAATCCGCGTTCTATTTTCATCGTTATCTGTGCCGGTAGGACATGGAGCCTGATGTGCAAATTGGCCTGATGATTGCAAAAAAGTGGCCGGCAACCTTGACGTTGCCGGCCACTTTTTTGTATAACGCGTCTACATCGCCAGCGCCGCGCCTGATGACAACCACTTAGGCTAGGGGCGCGGAATGGTCCCGCCCAACTCGGTTGGGGTGGGGGTGGGTGTTTCCGTTGCGGTGGCCGTCTCCGTTACGGTGGCCGTCGGCACGGGTGTCTCTGTCTCGGTTGCCGTCTCCGTGATCGTCGGTGTGGGCGTTGCCGTTGCTGTTGCTGTTGGGATCGGCGTTGGTGTAACCGTCGGCGTCGGTGTTGCCGTTGGTATACTCGTGTTGGTCACCGTTGCGGTGGCGGTATGGGTCGGCGTTGGTGTATCAGTTGGTGTTGCTGTCGGTATTGGTGTGCTGGTCGCGGTCGGCGGGATGGGGGTTGCCGTTGGTTGGACGGCGGCGGCATTGGCATTGCCCCCTGTGATAATCGGCATATAGAGATCCGTCGTGACAAGCACAATGAAATCCGTCACCTCCTCGGTTGGATTCGGCGGCGTGGTACAGGTGACGGTGACGATGTAAAAGCCAGGCACTGGGAAGATATGCGCCGCCGTCTGGCCAGTGCCGAATGGTTCATCATTATGATAGTCCCACCAGCAAGCTTGATCGGGTCCGGCAGGCACCGAAAAGAAAACAAACTCCCCGGCTTTGGGGCGTGGTGGGCCGTAGGCGGGCTGTAGCGTTTGGGTCCTCCTCACTTCATTGACATAGATGATGCGTTTGTCCTGGATTGAGCCGGCCTCGTTGTAGGCGGTGATGACCAAGGGGAACATGCCTTGGCCAGGGTAGGTATGCCGTTGTGTGAGCTGATAGAATGTCGCGCCATCCGGCAATAGATCAGGGGTATTCACCCCTAACTGGCCATCACCAAAATTCCAATCAATGCGCACTTTGGCCAGGCTGTTCACTGTAACCAAAAAATTGAATTCCCGACTGGGTGCTACCGGCTCGCTGACATAGACCTGCAAGTTGGTCGGTGGCGTACTTGCGATCATAAATGATTTACTGGCCGCCTGTTCACTAACGCTATTGATCGCGCGCACACGAACTTCACGGTGACCGGCAGTGGTAAAGGTGTGTGAAATACTAGCTGCTTGCGAAGTCGGGAGTGTGCCATCACTAATTGACCATTCATAGCGCACATTGGTGCCGCTGCCAATCGTGGCTTTGAAGGTAATCGCGCTGCCCACCATGACATTCATTGGTGTGTAGCTAATCTCTAAGCGATCAATGCGCGCTTCAGTGACACGGATTGGCAAGGGGGCCGCTAGGGGCAGCGCCGCGAGCTGATTGCTGGCAACTACCTGTACGGGGTAGCTGTTGGGCATCGCATAGACATGACTGACGACCGCACCCGTTTCCCGTGGCGAGCCATCACCAAAATCCCAGGTGTAGATCACATCGGTGCCCTGATCAACGGTTGCCCAAAAACGAATCGGTTTGCCGGCTTCTTGGGGCGCGTCCGAACCAGCGCGTAAGCCCTTTGGCGGCACAACGATGGGGGGCGGCACAGGGACAATCTTGACCAGCGTGTGGGCACTGACCACATTTACCCCATCCGACACAATGACCCATGCTTCATAGTCACCGACTTCACGATAGGCATGCTTGACAACCGCGCCATTGGCGGCCTGGCTGTCGCCCAAGATCCAGGCAAAGGTAAGCTTAGAGGTGTCGGTGACATTGACGGTTGCCGTTAGGGTTGTCATTTGTCCGAGGATCGTCGGACTATTGTTGGTGGCCACGACGGTCACAGCCAGGGCACCAGCATTACGCACTGCTGGATCGATCTCGGCTGCGCGTAAGGTCTCTGCGTTTAATGGGGGCAGGTGCGCAGCGGCACCGTTGTAACGGCTAATCAAAAGGAAAGTGACTAAACAGGCAAAGACAAAAATAGTATGAGGCAGAAAACGGGGGCGCATAGGGTCTCCTTTTCATTACTTGAAATCTGGTTGATTAGATTAATTTCAAGCAAGCCATCTCGGTGGACTAACACGTGGGAGAGGCAAGCGGCGAGTGATGAACAACGACGGCTTTGGTTGGCTTGCAAGTCGCTACTGCGCGACATGCGCACTACTTTGCCAAACGAAGTGGGAGCAATGAACAACGATAGCAATGCCAAACTGTTAGTAAAGATGGAAAAGCACCCATTTTCACTTATCGTTGCTTCACCAGCAACGATAAGTGACTTGGTTTACTAGAATATTATACATCTTGTAGCAATTATGTCAACTTGCTTTCAAATGCATTATTTTTTTTGGCAAGGTAATTGGCCGTTTACCCTGCGCCCATTGGCTGCATGTTCAACAAAATATCCATAGCACCCACCATTCTTGATTACAACCGGCCTCCGGTATATACTCAACCACCGGAACGATTTGCTAAAGAGGAAGCTACACCCGCCATGCCAATCACTAATCCATCCAATACCCTCCGTTTGCTCTTGCTAACCAGTGCACGTAGTTATCGGAATGAAGCGTTTCGCCTGGCTGCCGAAAGACTAGGGATCGAGCTGGTACTGGGCATTGATATGGCACGCGACCTGGCCGACTACTGGCATTACACACTGGGGATTGACTTTCAGGATCAGGCCAACGCGGTGCAGCGGATTGTCGACGATGCCGCAGTCCAGCCCTTTCGCGCGATCCTGGGCGTTGATGATGGCGGCACCCTGCTCGCCGCCCACGCCAGCGCACGCTTGGGCTTGCCCCACAATTCACCCGTTGCGGCCGAAGCAGCACGCGATAAACACATGATGCGCACGCTGATGGCCGCCGGCGGCGCGCCCTGTCCAATCTTTCGCCGCTTCTCCACGGCTGATGATCCCAAATGGGTGGCCGAGCAGGTAACCTATCCTTGCGTCGTCAAACCGCTGGCGCTGAATGGCAGCCGTGGGGTGATCCGGGCCGATAATCCGACTGAATTGGTCGCGGCGGTACAACGCCTGACGCGCATGTTGACCACCGTGCAGACGCAAACGGCCGCCTACCTGATCGAAGATTTTATTCCTGGCTTTGAGGTGGCGCTCGAAGGAATGCTCGATCATGGGGAATTAACGGTGCTGGCCCTCTTTGACAAACCCGATCCGCTCGATGGCCCCTTCTTTGAGGAGACGATCTATGTCACCCCGTCGCGCCTCCCACCGACAACCCAAGCAGCGATTGCGGACACTGTGCGTCTAGCGGCCAAATCGTTAGGGTTGCAGATGGGGCCGGTGCATGCTGAATTGCGGGTCAACGAGCAAGGGCCGTGGATGCTAGAGGTCGCGGGGCGTTCGATTGGGGGACTCTGTTCCCAAATTCTGCGTTTTGGGGTAGACGCATCGCTAGAGGAGTTGATTCTGCGTCAAGCTTGTGGCTTGGGGCTAGAGACGACCGCACGCGCCGGGCGCGCCGTTGGGGTGATGATGATCCCGATCCCCGCCGCGGGGATTTTGACCGGGGTAGCAGGCGTTGAAGCAGCGGCCGCGCTGCCCGGCATTGATGGCGTCGAGATCACCGCCCGCTTGCATCACCCCATTACCCCACTGCCGGAAGGCGAAAGTTATCTGGGCTTTATCTTCGCCCACGGTGAAACACCGGCCACAGTCGAAGCAGCCCTGCGTGCCGCGCACAGCCAACTCACTTTTACCATAGCGCCCGAGTTTGATCTGCTGGCCGTGTAAACCACAGTAGCTGCTCTAAGGGGATTGTCAAATCCCCGCCGGATCGCCAGATCCGGCGGGAGCGCTTGCGGTCTATTAACAATTAACTAATTTCCATTAACTGTTAATTATTTCCGTTTCTTTTTCTTCTGCGCGCGCTGTTTCTGTTTGGTCTGTTTGGCCAGCTTTTTGGCATTACGCTGCTTTTTAAGCTTGGCATCGAAGGCTTTTTGGGCAGCAGCAAAAGGGTTAACGCGCTTCTCCTGCGTTTGCCCTTGTTCCGGTCGCAGTTCCCCAAAATAGCCGTCGAGATTGTTCCAGCGCGCCGGCTTCGGGGTTACCCGTTCGGTCAGCAACCCAAGCGCAATCTGGACTTCCTCCCAATCCCCCTGAATCGCCCAATCTACCTTGTCGGCGGCAAAGGCATGTTCCATGACGGGCGCGGCTTCCACTGCCTGCAGATTGAGCAGTGAAGAGATCATGAACGCGTTAAATTCCCGTTCCTCGTTGGCAAAATTTTGTAACTGCTGCGCCAAGATCGCCACAACCCGTGCCCGTGCCGAGGGATGATAGGTGGCGATCTTGACTAGCCCTTCTGCTGCGGCAATCCGGGCATAGAAGTAGAGTTCACGGTCGGCCAACAAGGGTTGTAAGGGATCAATCGCCGCTGCCCCAATCAAGCCCAACGCCTGCGGTATCTCATCAATCGACCAATCATCATCCCATTCTTCCATGTTATGCAAGGCCGCCAGCAGCGTCGGGATCCCGGCTGGATCGCGCCGTTGGCCGATCGTACGTAGGGCGTGGATTGGGGCCCACATGGCATCACTTCCGTCATCAAGCCCCAGCAACGTCTCGTCCAATGCCAGGCGGTGCAAT
The DNA here is from genome assembly GCA_022842065.1 of Caldilineaceae bacterium. Next base: position 8,768 of record JALHQH010000084.1, on the reverse strand, counting down.
TCCGGCAGATCTTGGACGCTAATCGCATGCGCCAGATAATCATAATCATCTGCCAACTCGAAGGCGTTGCCAATCGTTAGTAGATCAGCAACGGGTGGGTTATAATCTTGTCTATTCTCAGTCATTTTGTCTCCCGATTTTCAATTAATTTTAACAATCATTATCAAAGTTTCTCTTCACTCTGTCAAAAGGAACTGCCCCATGACGCAATGGCAACGCTCCCAAACTCTCTTTGAACGCGCCAAAGGCTCGCTGGCCGGTGGTGTGAGCAGTAATGTGCGCCTATTGGCGAAACCCCACCCACTCTTTTTTGAACGGGCCGCCGGGGCAATGATCTACGATGTGGATGGCAACCCCTACATCGACTATGTGCTAGGCCAGGGGCCGATGATCCTCGGCCACTCCCACCCCGCCGTGCTCGACGCGGTGGACAAGGCAATGCGCCAGGGGCAACTTTACGCCGGTCAACATTGGCTGGAGATCGAGGTTGCCGAAAAGCTGGTGCAGTTGATCCCAGGCGCCGAACTCTGCCGCTTTGGGCTGAGCGGTTCCGAGATGGTACAGGCATCGATGCGCCTGGCCCGTGCCATCACCGGGCGCACCAAAGTCTTGCGCTTTGAAGGGCACTACCACGGCTGGTTTGACAATGTGCTGGTCAGTGTTGCCCCCGCCGTCGACAAAGCTGGGCCACGGGAACACCCCAACGTGCTGCCGGGCACACCGGGGCAAACGCTCAGCGCGCTGGACGATTTTTTTGTCTTGCCCTGGAATGATCTGGCCCTCGTCGAGGCGCTTTTTGCCGAACATGGTAACGAGATCGCGCTGGTCATGACCGAAGCGATGATGTGCAACACCGGCGCGATCCCGCCCGAACCGGGTTTTCTCGAAGGGCTGCGCCGCCTGTGTGACCAGTATGGCGCGCTGCTCTATTTTGATGAGACGATCACGGGTTTTCGCTTGGGGTTACAAGGGGGACAAGGGCGCTTTGGGGTGACGGCCGATCTGGCCAGCTTTGCCAAGGCGATGGCCGGTGGGTTTGCCAATGCCGCGCTGGTGGGCAAAGCCGATTACATGCGCCGCTTTGCGGAAGGGGTCAACCATTCGGGTACCTTTAACAGCAATGTGATCAGCATGGCCGCGTCCGCCGCCGCGATTGCCGAGCTGGAAAAGGATAACGGCGCGATCTACGGGCAGTTGGAGGAAATTGGTACGACGCTGATGACGGGGCTGCGTGACATCGGCCAACGGCTGGGCGTTGGGTTACATGTGCAGGGCGTGCCCACCGCCTTCCATCTCTCCTTTACCGAGTTGGACGCGATTCGCGATTATCGCGACTATGCCCAACATTGCGACAAAGAGCGCTACGGTCGCTTTACGCTGGCCATGTTACAACGAGGCATCCGCTTGATTGAACGGGGCGTCTGGTACATTTCCGCCGCGCATACCCCAGAACACGTTGAAGAGACACTGCGCGCAGCCGAGGCGGCGTTGCAGGAGGTGGGCTAACAGCAAACGAACAGATCGCCCCGGCAGGCATTGAAATGCCCGCCTGAAACGCAAAACCCGTTAAAACGGGTTAACACATGTCGGTGTTAACCCGTTTTAACGGGTTTTGCCTATCAGCAGGTGAATCGGGAACCCACTGGGTGCACCTGCCCCACCACCATTACGTCGCGCGCGCCGCAACCGCACTTTCCATCAACGTCTGGATGCGCTCGACCATATCGGCGGGGTTGGGGTTGATTCCTTCGAGCAGCAGAGCGTTGTCAAAGAGCTGGCCGATGGCGGCGTCAACCAATTTGCCGTCACCATCTTTGTTGACCAACTGCGCCAGGTTGACAATCACCGCGTGGCGGCGATTGAGTTCCAGGATCTTGCGCGGCAGCTCATAATCCTGTTGGGTCAGGCGACGAATGCGTTGCAGGTCGCGGTCAAAACTATCCTCCGGCGACACCAGGCGGCAGGGGCTGCCGACCAGCTGCTTGGATTCGCGCACATCAGTCACCTGCTCGCCCAGTACGGTCTTAAAGCGCTCAACCAGCTTGGAGAACTCATCCTCGGCGACCTGGGGCTTGTCGGCTTCATTCTCTTTGTTCTTTTCGGGAAGTTCGATTCCGGCATCATCAACATTTTGCAGCGGCTTGCCATCAAACTCGCGCAACATCGAGGTCATAAAGCCATCGATCGGGTCGACCAGATAGAGCACCTCGACATCGTTGGCGCGGAAATAATCCAGGTGTGGACTGCGTGCCACGGACTTGACATCTTCGCCCAGGACATAGTAGATCGCCTTCTGCTCCTCGGCCATGCGCTCCTTCACCTGCTTGAGCGAAACCCACTCGTCACCGCTGGTCTTGCTGCTCTGGAAACGTAACAGTTCAACCAACGACTCGTGGCTGGACGGGTCTGACGCCACCCCTTCCTTGAGGAACGGCCCAAATTCAAGCCAGAAGGTGCGATACTTCTCGGCCTCTTTTTCGGCCAAATTCTTTAGATCGCGGAAGATGCGATTGGTGAGTGCCTTTTTCAGTTGGCGCAGGACTGGGTTACTCTGCACCATCTCGCGCGAAACATTGAGCGGCAGATCTTCCGAATCGACCACCCCTTCGATAAAGCGGAAATATTCGGGCAGCAGATCCTTGTTGCGCTGCTGAATCAAAATCTTACGCGAGTAGAGGCGCAGCCCATGTTCGCTGTTGGCGTTGAACATGCCGCGATCACGCTTGGCCGGGACAAACATAATACTGCGAATGCTCACCGGCGCATCGGCCACCAGGTGAATGTTCAGCAGCGGCTCTTGCATATCATAGGTGAGCTGTTGGTAGAAATCCTTATACTCTTCGGGCTTCACCTGTGAAGGGGATTGGCGCCAGAGCGCGGTGCGCCGGTTCGCCACTTTGGGCGCTTCAATCGTCGCCGGTTCACTCTCATCGGCGGCCGGGGGCGGGGCGACCTTGGCGACGTAGATCGGGAAGGAGACATAGTCTGAGTGCTTCTTGATGATCTGTTCAATGCGCCAGTTGTTGGCAAACTCGTCAGCATCCTCTTTGAGCTTGATCACGATCTCGGTGCCGCGCTCACGTTTGTCGGCCGGGGTGAGGGTATATTTGCTGTCCCCCTTGGATTGCCAACTCCACGACTGGTCATCGGCGCGATAGGAACGCGAGATCACCGTCACTTCATCAGCCACCATAAAGACCGAGTAGAAACCGACGCCAAATTGGCCGATGATCTCTTCGGCAGAGGCTTTGCCAGCCTCCTTGGCGTTGGCCAAGAAGGTTTTGGCCCCCGAGTGGGCAATCGTGCCCAGATTCTCGATCAGCTCATCGTGGTTCATGCCAATGCCGGTGTCGGCAATGGTGAGCGTCTTGGCCTCGCTGTCCACCGTAATCGTGACCGCCAACTCCTTGTCGGCGTCGATCACATCGTGGTTGGTCAACATTTCAAATTGGGCACGGTTGAGCGCATCTGAAGCATTCGAAATCAATTCGCGCAGAAAAATTTCGCGGTCGGTATAAAGAGAGTGGGCGAGAATATCGAGTAATTGTTTAACTTCGGTACGATACTCCAAGGCTTCGGGGGCAACGGTCGCTGTTTCGGTCATGGGTCATGCTCCTCGCTAACAAATGCTAATGACAACTACTTTGGGTTCTGAAAAATTTCCGTTCCCTACTTTACCCTACTTAGTCAATACAGCGCGCTAGCGAAGTGTTAGAAATGTGCAAGTATTTAGCGATATTACGATTTCATGGAACGCGGATGGCGCGGATTAAGCTGATAAAGGCGGATTTTATCCGCGCAAATCCGCCTAATCCGCGCCATCCGCGTTCTATCTGTATCGGCTACACTAGCCCGACCAACTCCTGGGCGTTAGCCTGTACCTTCTTCAAGGCATTGACCACATCATCGATCCCCGCTTTGCCGGCGCGGAAGGTTGATTCGCCGATAAAGATCGCTTCGTGTTGTGCCATGCGCTCGGCGGTGTCAAAGTACATCTCGTCCAAGTGGAAACGTTCGGGGAAGGCGCTGGGCACGGGCAACTTGGAGAGTTGCGGCTGGAAGAGATCATAACGATTCATCGGCGTATAACCGGGGGAACAGCGGATCCCTTCGGCCAGCAGCGCCTTGCAGACCGCGTGATGTTCCGCGCCAAAGGCCGCTGGATCGACGGCGAAAATATAGCAGTAGACCGAGCGTGCCGTGTTGCGTGGATCCTGGCGCAAGACGCGCACCCCCGGCACTTCACTCAGCGCTTCGTCCATGTAGGCGGCCATCTCCTCGCGCTCTTTGAACTGATCGGGAAACCGTTCTAGTGCCACAATCCCCAGCGCCGATTGCATTTCCGTCATCCGGAAATTGGCGCCATAGGTAAAGTTCTCTTCCTTGTCATCCTTGGGCCGGCCACAATCGATCAAGCTGGCCGCACGTTCGGCCAATTCAGGAGTGCGGCAGATTAAGACCCCACCCTCACCGGCAGTAAGTGTCTTAGATGATTGCAGACTAAAGGAGCCGAAATGGCCAATCGTGCCCGCGCCCTGGCCGCGCCACTTCGCGCCATGTGCATGGGCACAATCTTCGATCACCACCAAGTTATGCCGTTCGGCAATCGCCATGATCGCATCCATATCAGCCATCTGCGCCGCCAGGTGGACCACGATAATCGCTTTGGTCGCCGGGGTGATTGCCGCTTCGACCGCCTTGGGGTCGATACAACAGGTGTCGGGATCAATATCGACGATCACCGGGATGCAGCCGGCGGCCACCGGTGCGGTGGCAGTGGCGGCAAAAGTATAGGCGGGCACGATCACCTCATCACCCCAGCCGATATTGGCGGCACGCAGCGCAATCTCCATTGTCACCGTGCCATTCATCATCGGCACGGCATAACCACCGCCTTGTAACGCTTCAAACTTTTCGGCAAATTCCTTGGTATTGGGGCCAGGGTAGGGATGTCCACCCCAATTCCCCGATTGGACAACGGCGGTCACGGCATCAACATCGCGCTGATCGTGCACCGGCCACGTCGGCCAGCCCTCTTTGCGCACCGGTTCACCACCAAATAGAGCAAGTTGCGACATAAGTATTTCCTTTTAATCTTAGCGACGAAGCTTGCAGGCAGGCTCGTTTGGACAGGGACGGTTGATACTGGAGCAAGTGCAAGCTTATCTGTTTACTATTACGATTTGCTGCATCGCAGGCACCCCAATAATTAATGGAAAACAATTAATTATTAATTGTTTTCCATTAATTATTGATTACCCCTTCACGCCGGAGAGGAGTGACCCTTCGACGAAGAAGCGTTGAGAAACGAAAAAAATTAGAATCGGGGGGATAATCGAGACGATGGTGGCCGCCATGAGATAATTCCAATGCATGTTGGTGCCGACGGAGCTGAGATAAAGGCGTAGCCCGACCGGAATGGTGAACTTATCGATGGTGGTCAGGTAGATCAGCGGCGCTTGGAAGTTGCTCCAGTTGGCAAAGAAGGCAAAGACCGCCACACTGGCGAGCGCCGGTTTGGAGAGGGGCAGGAGGATGCGCCAATAGATCGAGAAGTAATTGGCCCCATCAATTTTGGCGGCGTCATCGAGTTCAACGGGCAAGGTGAGAAAGAATTGGCGCAACAGAAAGATGTAAAAGGCACTGCCGCCAAACCAACTGGGCACGGTCAGTGGCGCATAGGTATCGAGCCAACCGATCTGCCGGAAGATCAAGTAGATCGGCACTAGGGTCACCTCGCCCGGCAACATCAAGGTGCTAAGCAGGATGCCAAAGAGCAGATTTTTGCCCGGTGCCCGCAACCGCGCAAAGGCATAGGCCACCAGCGAAGCAGTCAACACCGCGCCGACAACACAGAGCAAGGTAACCTGGACACTATTACCAAAATAGCGCCAGAAGGGTTGGAAGGTGAGGGCAGCGGGATAATTGCTCCAGACAATCGGCTGCGGTAGCCACTGGATCGGGATCAGGAAGACATCGCCATCTTCTTTCAGCGAGGTGGAGATCATCCAGAGCAGCGGGAAAAACATCGCCACAGCCCCCACCAATACCAGGACAGTGCTTAACCAGAGCTGTAACTGATCTTGGAACCGTTTACCTTGCCAACGCCCAACAGTGGCGACACGGGGCGGGTAAGTTTGTGCTTTCGATTGGATCATACGCGTGCCGCACTTATTTGCGGATGCCCCCTTCGTAGTAGACAAAATTACCGGTTAACCGAAAAACCAGCCCGGCCAAAAGCACAATGATCACAAACATCAACCAGGCCAGCGCACTCGCATAACCCATCTTTAGATAACGAAAGGCATTGTTGTAGAGCAGCAGCCCATAAAAGAGACTGGCATTATCCGGCCCGCCGCCACTGATGATCAACGCTGGGGTGAAGAGTTGGAAGGAATCAATAATGCCAATAATGAGGTTAAAGAGAATAATCGGCGACATCATCGGCAGGGTGACGTGACGGAAGCGGACCCACGCCCCCGCGCCATCGATCTCGGCGGCTTCGTATAAGTGCCGGGGGATATCCTGTAAACCGGCCAGGAAGATGACCATCGTCACCCCCATGCCCCACAAGGCCATCATCATAAAGGAGGGCAGCACCCAGGCTTTGCTAAAGAACCAATCCGGCCCTTTGACGCCAAGGTAGGCCAACATATTATTGACCAGTCCAAATTGCGGGCTTAACATCCACATCCACAAGACCGCCACCGGCACGCCCGAAATGACCGCGGGCAAGTAGTAGACGGTCCGGTAGAAGCGCACCCAGCGCATGCCTTGGTTGAGCAACATGGCCACCAGAAACGAACTGCACAGCACCAGCGGCAGCGCACCCAAGCTGTAGAGCAAGGTTACTTTGAGCGACTGCCAGACCAACTTGTCATCGGTGAAGAGTTTGGTGTAATTGGCGAGGCCCACCCATTTGGCCGGGGTAATCACCGGGTAATCGGCAAAACTGAGGACCAACGAGGCGATCATCGGTCCAATCGTCAGACAGAGCAGCCCCAGCAGCCACGGGCTGGCAAACAGGTAGAAGGCCAGCGTTTCGCTGCGGACAAAACGCCTGGCGGCACGCGCTTTAACGGGGGTAATCGAAATGGTTTCGCTGGACACAAGTTCTCCGATCAACCAGTTTCTCGTTCCACGCTCGGCGTGGAATGCGCTTTGGGACGCGCCGCGTCCCCAGGACGCGGAGCGTTTAAACACTCTTCCCACGCGGCGCGTTGGGAACCAGCCAATCACGCAGTACGCATCACGAGACCACTTTGCTTTCGTCAATGGCCTTGCGCACATCAGACGCGGTTTCCGTAATGATCTCTGCCGCCGTACCTTCGCCCAGCCAGACCCGTTGCAGCGCCGGCTGTAAGACCTGGTCGTTGACGATGCTCATGTTGACGGTCCAGTTTTCGGGGTCGATCTGCTCATATTTGGGGGCTTCAGTCAAGACGGTTAGTTCGGCCTCGGAGAGGTTGGGGAGAATCTTCTTTTGCAGGTCGAGCCAGTAGGTACCTAATGAACCAAGCGCACTCTGCGGGCCATATTCGCAAGGATAGACCTTTTGCGCCTCTTCGCTGACCATAAACTTGAGGAATTCCCATGACCCTTCGAGATTCTTCACCCCTTTGATCATGCTCCAGAAGTCGATCCAGACATGCATATGGCGATCCGAACCATCCGGCGGGAAGGGCAGCGCAGCAGTGCCCCATTCAAACTCGTTGATCGTCGCGTATTGGCTGAGCGAACCGATATTGCCCAACTCCATCGCGACCTTGCCGGTCATAAAGAAGGGGGTCGAAACACCCGATTGCAACTGTTGCGATTGGGCCGGGGTGGGGGCAGCCTTATCCTTGAGCATCAGATCGGCAAACCATTGTACGGCCGCAATCGTCTTCTCATCCGTATCACCGGTATATTCCTCAATGATGCCCTTTTCATAGGTCTCTTTGGGGAACCAATCACCGCCGAAGAGCCAACCGGCCGGCCAATTGTTAAACGCAAAAGTGGCCCCGAATTGGGTGGTCGTATCACCTTCGGTCTTGGCCAGCGCAATGGCTTTTTCGCGGAAGGTGTCATAGGTCCATGACTTATCATTCCAATCGGTGGGGGGTGCGTCAACGCCAGCTTCCTGGAAGAGCGTTTTGTTGTAGAAGATCACATGGGGCCACAGATCCAACGGCAAGGCGCAGAGTTTACCATCCCAGTGACAGCCCTTCATGCCGTCTGGATGAAAATCGTCTAGATTAATGCTGTCACGTGCAACTAAATCATCCAATTCCTGGCTGAGTCCACGGGCGGCGTAGTAGCGGTAGCCACGGCTGGAGAAGGGGGCATAGATGGCCGGCGGATCGCCACCAGCGATCATCAGATCAAGCTTGGTAATATAATCACTGCCACCAGGGGCAAAGACCCGGTTGATCTTGATATCAGGATGTTGTTCCTCAAAGGTATCGATCACCCGGTTGAAAAAATCTTCTTCGCCCGCGCCGGCCCGCAACAGCGCCGGGACCGGATCACCGGCTGCGGCCGGGCTTCCCCCTTCACTTGCTGGTGCCGCTGGGGTACAGGCCGCCAATGCCAATACACCCATACCCAGCGCTACGTTCTGCAAGAATGCACGTCGACTCAATTCAGTTGTCATCCAATGCCTCCACGTTGATGATACAAGCAATGATTTAGCCAAGCTTGATAAAAAAACAGGATTTAGACGCGAACAGTTGTCGGGGCACGGTATACCGTGCCCCGACAACTGTTCGCGTCTAAATCCTTTAAAA
>JALHQH010000083.1 GCA_022842065.1 Caldilineaceae bacterium | reverse complement strand
ACACGATGCATCGTGTCCCTACACAAGGCCACGGCGTAACATTTATATCCATGGGGGATTGACTTTGCAGCTAAGCAACAAGTTGGTCTGTAGCGTAGGCGTCACCGCCTACAATGAAGAAGAGAATATCGGTCATCTGCTGGAAGCGTTGATTGATCAGCATTTGCATCAGGTGGAAATTGCCGAGATTATCATCGTCGCCAGCGCCTGTACCGATAACACCGTGCCGACCATCAAAGCCTATGCCGAACGTGATAGTCGGATCAAGCTGATTGAACAGGAACGCCGCGAAGGTAAAACCAGTGCCGTCAACCTCTTCTTGGCCCACGCCCAAAGCGAGATCTGTGTGCTCGAAAGTGGCGATACCATCCCCCATGAATATGCCGTTGAACATATGGTGCGTATTTTTGCCGATCCCGGGGTGGGCATGGTTGGGGCACAGAAGATGGCAGTCAATACCCCCGAACATATTGTTGGCCTACTGAGTCACATCCGCCTGCGCATGGAGCATGAACTCTGCCTGGAGATCCCGCGCCTGGGCGAGATGATCGCCTTTCGCAAAGTCTTTGATCGCATTCCCCCCGATGTGGCAATGGATGAAGCCTTTGTCGAGGCGTTGGTCGTGCGCCACGGGCTGACCGTCAAATATGCACCGGATGCGGTGGTCTACAATGTGGGACCAACCACCATCAGCGACTTTGTGCGCCAACGGCGGCGTAACCATGCCGGCCATCTCTATCTAAAACACAAATATGGCTATGCGGTCAGCAGCATCCAAAATCGGCGGGTGACGCGTATCGCGCTGAAAGAGCTCTGGGGCATCGTGCGCCTGGTTTGGGTGCTCTTTTTGCTGGCCGTGCTCGAAGCATGGAGTCGCCTCTTAGGCTGGTATGACTTCGCCGTCAAGCGCGATCGTCACGTCGTCTGGAATATGGCCTGGACGCAGAAGCAAGATGTACAGACCATCCGGCGCACTGCCGAGATGCAGGCGCAAAAGCATGTGAGTACGTGAGTGGTAAATCAGTAGACAAGTAAATCGGTAGATCGGTAGACATGCCAGAGATCTACCGATTTACCGATTTACCGATTTACCGATTTACTTCCTACCACCGCCCAGGGGTTTTCATGAAAGAACGGGTAATTACCCTTCTCAAGTTTGCGATCAGCTTGGCCCTCCTCTACTATCTCTTTATTAAGCTCGATGATCCGGCCAAGCTTTGGCAGGATATGGTCAACGCTGACAAGCGGTTGTTGACCTTGGGCGCGCTTTGTTATACCGCAGCGGTTGCCCTCAGCGCCTTGAAGTGGGGCATTCTCTTGCGTGCCGTTGAGATCAATGTCGGACTGGGCCGGTTGTTGCGCTACCAGTGGGTCGCCGAATTTTTTAACAACTTCCTGCCGGCCCAGGTTGGTGGGGATGTCATGCGTGGCTATGCCTTGGCCGCTGATACGAAACGCACTGCCGATGCCGCAGCCAGTGTGATGATTGATCGCTTTATTGGGCTGATGATCTTTATGTTGGCGGCTGCGGTGGCCGCTACCGCAATGTTGATCTGGGGCCGCCCAGATGGCGCGCCACTGGTTGATCAAGGGCTGCTCTTTATGCGGGTGGCCGCAGCGGGCAGTGGTGCTGTGACGTTGCTGCTCTTGGCGCTGATTACAGCTTTGCTTAGCCGCACCCTCAAGCGCTGGGCCGAGGCGCTGCTGCAACGGCTGCCCCTGGCAAGTAAGACCTTACCCATCTGGCAAAAATTAGCAGTGGCCTTTCATGCCTATCGCCGCCACCCCGCCGCCTTGCTCTGGACGGCCTTTTGTAGCGCGCTGATTGTTGTCCTGACCAGCGTCAACATCTGGCTGATCGCCCGCTCCATGCAGCCGGGTGCCATCTCAATGATCGAAGTGCTGGCGATCAATCCGATTATCGTCTTTGCTTTAATCGTCCTACCGCTGGCGCCCGGTGGCTTGGGCATCCGGCAGGGGGCCTTTGCCACCCTTTTTCTCTTGATGGGGGCTGGCTTTGATCTGGGCAAAGCGGTGGGACTTTTACAGCAGGCCATTGGTTATCTGGTGAGCATACCGGGCGGCTTGTTATGGCTACGGCGCGATCGCGGGCCGGCGCAGAACGCAATCATTGCGGATGGCACGATCCCAACTGAATCAACCCCAACGCCCCAGTTGCGTTAACGATTAATCTTGGCGCTGTCACAAAATAACACTTTTTACACGGGGGAAAGTGTTGTTTTGTGACAACCACCAGTATAATCTTATTCACAATGATGCTCATCGGTCCAAAGCGTGGTAGCCTGCGGGAACAGAAGTGGCTGCATTGCTTTGGACTGGTGAGCTTTTTTATGCAAGTTTTTTGCAACACTATTTCGTAGCGGCATAATATATCATGCCGTTACGAAATAGTATAGGATGGAGTAAAGTCGTTATGACCAACCCACTTATCGTTACTACTGCGGCGTTAAGCGAAGCCGAGGCGCGTGCCCTTTATGTAACTGGCGATGCGGCGCATGATTTTGACCATGTTTTACGGGTCACGCGGCTCGCCCTGCACCTGGCGACTGCCGAAGGAGCCGATCAAATCGTGGTGCAACAGGCCGCGCTGCTGCATGATGTGCCCACTGCTGTCCATGGTGCCACGCGGCAAGCCCATCACTTTGCGGCGGCCGAGTATGCCCAGGCAGTGTTACAAGCGCGCGGCATGGATCCAAAACGGCTGGCAAATGTCGTTCATTGTATTGAAGCCCATCGTTTTCGCGATCAGTCGGTACAACCACAGACATTGGAAGCCCAATGCCTTTATGATGCGGACAAGCTGGACAGCATAGGCGCAATTGGCGTGGCACGTGCCTTTGCCTTTGCCGGTAGCCACAACAATCGACTGTGGACCACCGCGTATGAGGAAATTGCCCAAGCGACGGTTAAACCAACCGGAGCAGATTATACGCCAGTGCATGAGTTTGTCTACAAGCTGGATCGCCTTTATGCAACCTTGTATACCGCGACGGCCAAACGCATTGGCGCAGAACGACATGTTTTCATGCAAAAGTTTTATGAACAATTGGACGTTGAAATGCGTCAAGTCTATGGTATCGTGTAATTTGTTCAGTTCAGTAGGGGCATGTGCATCATGCCCCTACGATTGATTAATTGATGGAGATTATCTATGCTTTTCTGCCAATCCATGCGGCGCCTGCCTCTTTTTCTGGCGGCAGTGCTGCTTGCGTTTCTGACCACAGGGCTGCTGCTTAGTGTGGTAGCCCTGGCGCAGGATGAAGGGCCGCCGATTGATGAGACCGCGCCGCAACTGGAAATCAACGCCGCGCAGGTTTTACATTACCGCGATGTGGCTTTTGCCCCCGGCGAACTGTTGATTGGTATCCGGGGTGAAGGGCTAAGTACTGTTGCTGCGCTCTCGACAACGGTCATGGCCGCCGCCGCAGATGAGTTAGATTTGCGTGGCCTCGACGGTGCAATGGGCGATGGCGGGGTTACCGGCTATCTGTTGCATGTCCCAGCCGGACAGGAATGGGCGTTGATTGAAGCATTACTGCAAGATCCCGCGATCGCTTTTGCTGAGCCGAACTGGCTTGTCTATGCCGCCGAAGAGGCGGCACATGCGGCTGTTGCCAAACCAGAAACCCCGTTTAATGTCAACGATCCACGCTACCTAGAAGAACAGTGGTATCTCCAACGCATCAACGCCAGCCGTGCTTGGTCGCTTGCTTATGCCGATGAAGGCTTTGATGGTGCTTTTACCGATATCCAGGTGGCGATTATTGATAGCGGGATCGATGTGAACCACCCAGAATTTCGCGGGCGTTTGCTCACGGGTTTCAACTATCTTACCCCTGGTTCCCCGCCAGTCGACGATTATGGCCATGGCACCCATGTGGCTGGGTTAATCGGTGCGGTGGCAAACAATGCGGTGGGCATTGCCGGCGTGGCGCCCAAGGTTAAGCTGGATGCCCGCAAAGTACTCAACAGCCAAGGCGTGGGTACCATTAGCAATGTGGCCAAGGCCATTCGCGAAGCGGCGGATAGTGGGGCAGAGATTATTAATATGAGCCTAGAAGCCTCCGCACCGAATGCCACAATGGGCTCAGCTGTCCAATATGCAGCCAGTAAAGGTGCCTTGTTGATCGCGGCCTCCGGCAATGCCGGTGCCAGTAATGGGGTTAGTTGGCCGGCGGCCTATGATGAAGTGATGGCGGTCGCGGCGACCAACTATAATGATCGCCGGGCCAGCTATAGCAATGCCGGTGCCCAGGTTGAGATCGCAGCCCCTGGCGGCGAACGTAATCTCTCCATGTTGAGCACCTGGCCCGGCAACGTTCGTTGCCGCGATAACACAACAACACCCACGCAAAGCAGTTACTGCACCTCTGAAGGCACGAGCATGGCCGCGGCTGTTGTGAGTGGCGCGGCGGCCTTGATCAAGAGCGTCCGCCCTAGCTTGACGGCGGCGGCGATTCGTCAACTTTTGCAACAAACTGCGTTGCCAACCGGCGAACCGGCTAGTTTTGTCGGCAGTGGTCGGCTAGATATTCAGGAAGCGCTACGGCAACTGATGCCGGCCAGCCTGCAACTGGCCGACAGCAACCTGATGCGTACCGTTGCCTTTGGTGCCGATCCTTACGCAGTGAGTGTCCGGCTGGACAACCCTTCCCACAGCCCGCTGCAGTGGGAAGCAAAGCTGTTGGCGGGTAGCCGTTTTGTTCAGATTGGGGGCGCGATCAGTGGGACGCTCAGCGGTACCGTGACCTATGGCGAGCCGGTCTACCTCGCCCTGACGATTAGCCCGACGAATCTATTGACGGGTGTGCATCTTGCCGGTTTACAGATTGAGGCCCTTTACGGTGGGGTAGAGCGTACTTATAACGTCGATCTGACGGTTTCCGTCAATCCACCTGAGGATCTTCTCTATACTTACTTTCCGCTGATCCTAATGGGGACGGAATCACCCGTCGTCGAAGCGGCTTATCGTTGGGAAGCCCCGCTCCAGCCGGCTGATCGACGGCTGATTACCGAAACGTTTAGTGGGCCTATTGAAATTTCATTACAGCCCTTTACCTTTACTTTGCAGAATGAGCCATATACCGCCCTGCAACTATATCCAGATGGTTTTGCCAGCTTTACGGATGATGATAGCGGTGCTGCGGCCCTGCCCAATCGTTGTTTGCCTGATCTGACTGAGCCGAGCCAGGCGATTTATGGTTGGTGGGCCGATCTCGATCCGACTGATGCGGCGGCGCGTGTCTCTTACTTTCAGCCTGGCAGTGATCGTTTTGTGGTGGAGTTTGATAATGTACCGTCGGCAGCCGGCGTCAGCCCTGCCTACCGGGTGAGTTTCCAGTTTGTGCTCTATGCCAATGGCGATATTATGCTCAACTATCGTAATGTCCCAGAATTGGTCGGGCAAGCACCGCGTGCAACTGTGGGTGTGGAAGCACGCGATGGCCTTTTCCATAATCAAGTGGCCTGCAAAGATAATACCTTCGAAATCGGCTATCTACCCAGTACACGCCAATCCCTCTTTTTTCGAGCCCAAAAGGATATTTACTGATGAGCGCAGCAGACCATCGTCAACAAGCAGAGAGTCAAGGCAGCGTAACAATTGCGATTGTCACCGTGAGCGATACGCGGACTGCGGCGACTGACACCAGTGGCCAAACTATCCGTACACTGGCGGAGGCCGCAGGTCATCAGATTGTCGACTATTGTATTGTCAAGGATGAGCCCGAACAGGTCGCCGCCGCCCTGGATCAGTTCGCTGCCGGCGCGGCGCGGTTGATCATTTTTAATGGGGGCACCGGGATCAGCCAGCGTGACCGTACCTATGATGTGATCAGCCGCAAATTGGAAAAGACCTTGCCCGGCTTTGGCGAGCTCTTTCGGATGTTGAGCTACAACGAAGTCGGCGCGGCGGCGATGTTGAGTCGCGCCACGGCAGGGGTCTATCGTAACAAAGTCGTTTTCAGCACCCCTGGTTCGACGAATGCGGTTGCGTTGGCCATGGAAAAATTAATCCTGCCGGAGATCCAACATCTCGCCTGGGAGTTGATCCGCTAAACGGATGACAGGATGACAGGGTGACAAGGTGATACTGTTGCACTAACTTACGAAATGGGGTTAAAACCCCTTGCTAACACTGAGAAGCCGCCTCAGCGGCTGGTCAATATTTTGCTAGCCGCTGAGGCGGCTTCTCGCTGTCAGGGCGGGATTTGAATCCCGTTGTAAGTTAGTGCAACAGTATCACAGGGAGAAGGGATGACAAGGTGACAGGATGACAGGATGATCTGGCAAAGCGTTCATTTGTCACCTTGTCACCCTGTCATCCCTTCTCCGTTGTCTGTCGCTGCCGGCAGGGTAAAGTAAAATTTGCTGCCCTGACCAACGGTACTTTCGACGCCAACCGCGCCGCCCAGTTTTTCGGCAATGTGTTTGGCGATCGAAAGGCCTAAGCCGTGGCTGCTCTGATCCAACCGTTTGAGTTGCGTAAACTCGACAAAGAGCAGGCGTTGATCCTCGACGGGGAGGCCGGCCCCATTATCCTGCACCCAAAAGCGGACAAAGCCGTTGGGTAGCGTTTCCCCGCCAATGGCGATATAGGGTGGCCGTCCCCCATATTTGATCGCATTCTCCAAATAATTTACCCAAACCTCTTCCACCCAGGGGGCATAACCCAACCCCAAGGGCAAGGTCGTCACAATTGCTACTTCCGCCTGATGGGTGGTGAGGAGTTGTGCAAGCCGTCTTTGTACATCAATGAGGATCGTGCCCATGGCCAATGGTTGGATGGGTGCGTGCTGTTGCGCGCTGACCCCAGCCAAGAGGAGCACGGTGTCGACAATTTTTGCCATGTGGCGGGCGGCATCGTGTGAGCGCTTGGCCGCGCGTTGTAAGCGCTCAATGCCCGGCGGTTGTTGTGCCGCCGGGGTCTCGGTGTAATAAACCAGCAGATCATTGTTTTGCACGACAATGGCCAGCAGATTTTTTAGATCATGGGCCAGCGTATGGGCAAAGCTATTGAGCGCACTATTCTGTTGCTCCAGCTCAGCGCGTTCTGCTTGTAGCGCCTGATCGTTATGGGTCAGTTGTCGATTGGTTGCCTGCAACGTTTGCACGAGTTGCTGTAGCTGTCGTCGCTGCTGCTCCCGCTGCTGCATTCGCCGAAAGAGCAGGATATTGATCGAGTAGATTGCGCAGAAGATAAAGATTAAAACCAGTAGATCAGGTGGTATGAAGCGACCAAACCCGTCGCGCGTTATGAGAAGCGCAAGCCCAGAAAGGAGCGTTGTTGCCGTCGCAACTTTCCAAGGCGCATCGATCAACCTATAGGGGAACTGATTTTCGTCCTGCGCGATTTTCGGCATAACGCCTTCTTCATTTAACGCGCGCACGGCGGCACCCTGGTTTATCGGTTTTTCAGCCTTATTCGTTGTACTGAGTGAGAATCGGCATTTTTATAACCACAAAAACGCCGATTCTCACTTCAACCGCCGTTAACCATTGTGCCGGCTGCTAAGCGTTGTGCAAAGTCACTTTTGCCACTGTCACCTGTTCCAGAAAATCTTCATCGACAATCGCCCCATTGCCGGGGGCAGTGGGGACGGTCAAGGTACTGTCGGCGTTGAGGGTAAAGGGGTTCGTCACAATATCCTGTTTGTAATAGCGGTCGTTGGCACTGATATCGCCGGGTAAGGTAAAGTTCGGCAAACTTGCCAGCGCCACATTCGCCGTCCGCCCAATGCCGGTTTCCAACATGCCACCGTGCCAGACGGGTACAGCAGCGGCTTGCGCCAGATCGTGAATCCGTTTGGCATCGGTCAAGCCACCAATCCGACTTGGTTTGATGTTGATCACGCCACAAGCCTTCATTTCCAACGCCCAGCGGGCGTGGTCAGGCGAGACAATACTTTCATCCAAACAAATTGGACTCTTGACTTTGCTCTGTAGCTTGGCATGGTCAAAAATGTCGTCGTGAGGGAGCGGCTGTTCAATCAGCAGCAAGTTGAATTCGTCCAACTTGGCCAGATGGTCGGCATCGGACAGATGGTAGATGCTATTGGCATCGACTTGCAGCATTAGCTGCGGCCAGGCGTTGCGTACGGCACGCGTTGGCTCAATGTCCCAACCTGGCTTGATCTTGAGTTTAATCCGCGTGTAGCCGGCAGATAAGTAGCCATCTACCACTTTGAGCAAGGTGTCGATATCTTTTTGAATGCCGACACTCACCCCGACTGCCACGCGATCACGGGTGCCGCCGAGCATGGCGGCCAGACTTTTGCCATCACGGCGGCCAAACCAATCCCACATGGCAAATTCCAGCCCGGATTGGGCCATGCGATTGCCGCGGATCTTGGCAAAGGTAGGGGTGACCTCTTCAGGGCTGTTGAGCTCTTTCTGAAAGAGCATGGGGATCAGGTAATCCTGCTGCATCATCCAGGCGCTCTTGGTGTTCTCCTCGTTGTAAAAGGGATGTTGCCCCACCGGCGACTCGCCCCAGGCGGTAATGCCTTCGGCGTCGACACGCACGATAATGGCATGACAACCCTCTTCGCGCCAACCGCTCGTTTCAAAGGGCGAGACGTAGGGCAGGAAGATCTGACGTAGTTCGATGCGTTCAATGCGCATAGCGGTTGTGCTCCTCTTGTTGTTTGGTAACGACAACCCCACCCTAACCCTACCGAGCTTGGGGCGGGAAGCTAGCTGGGCAACCCAGGTTTCTTCCCTTAACAGGGGCGGGTTAGGGTGGGGCTGTTATCCTATGTGAGTGGATTAACGGTTAAAATATAGTGCCAGCCCTGATCCGGCAATTTGATACAATCGACCATCTGGTAACCGGCGGCAAAGGCGGCTTCGATGCGGTCGCGCATGTACATGCGCCAATCATGGCCCAACCCAGGGTCGCTGCGCCGAATCACGCCAATCTCATCGGGAACAGGCAGCGCAAGTTTCGGGGCGTTAAAGGCTACGGCACTGTCCAGTGGCTGGCGAAACCCCTGCTGGTTGAGCCGCGATGGCAAGATCTGGAGATCCGGCCAACCGCTCGCGCCATTCGGGCGTTCACCCCTGGCGGCCCGTTCTACCCGTGCGCTGCACAGCCACCAATCCACCTGACAACGGTCACTGGGCGTGCCGCGGTTGAGTTCATCATTCAGCTCCCCATAGACATTGCGATAATAAGTGTTACAGACCGCGCCCAGCCGATGCAGGTTGAAGACCGCATTGGTGCGGTAGAGGGGATCATAGGTCCAGGTCATCCAGTCGGTCAACCCCTGTGCCAAGACAATTTCGCGCTGTTTTAGTTTGATCTTGACGCCGAGCCCTAGCCCCTGCCGATCGGGTAAGACGCCGGCCATATGGCTACAAATTTTGAGCACTGGTTGGGGTGAGCCGGCCACCGTTTGCGTGCCAAGCCACCAAAGCGCCATGCCCACCATTCCCTGCAAATCGGCCGGCCCATCATCGGCATAGGCCGCGAGGACCCCGCCCCCATTCTTGGCAATCGTCACCAGGACATGGAGCGGAATGTGGTCATCATTGCCGCTGCCCCAGATGCGGCCAGTCAGTTCGTTGAAATGGGCACAATCTTCGTAGCGTTTGAGCAATTCAAAGCGGATTGACATGGGTGTAACTCAAAGGGTCTGGACACAAATGATGGGTTGTGTAGTGGCGTGGCGCACCAGCTCATTGCGCAGCGGTTGACCAAAGGCCGACGCCGAAACTTCAAAGATGTCGCCGGGGGCGGTTTGAATGCCGGCCGCAAAGCTCAACGTCGCCGTGCCGTAAAAGTGGCAGTGTACATCCCCGGGCCGCCGAAAGGCCGCATATTTGAAGTGATGGTGTTCGATGTTGGCCAGCGTGTAGGTCATGTTGGCCTCCCCGGTGAGGAATTCGCCCGACCAAAGCTCGGCACCATCTCGCAGGATACGCGATGTGCCGCGAATATCGGCCGGCGCATCGCCCACCAACAACTCAGGGCCAAAGGCACTGTTGCGCAGCTTGGAGTGGGCGAGGTAGAGATAATTCTGCTTTTCCAACACATGATCCGAAAATTCATTGCCCAGGGCAAAGCCGACGCGCAAGACTTCGCCCTTGTCGCCAATCACATAGAGGCCGACTAGTTCCGGCTCTTCGCCGCCATCCAGCGCAAAGGGGGGCAATTCCAATGGGTGACCGGGCGCGGCCAGCCAATCGCCATCGCCTTTGTAGAACCACTCTGGTTGTGACCCAATCTGGCCCGCTGCAGGTTTGCCCCCTTCCAGCCCAATTTTGAACATCTTCATCGAGTCGGTCAGTTCACCTGCGTTGAGCTTGGCATGCATCGAATCGCGGGCCTGCGCGCTGCCCAAGTGATCAAGTCCGGTGCCAGAGAGGATACAATGCGCGGGGTCGGGGTGGTCGAGTGGGGGTAACAAACGGTTTTCGGCGATCAACTGGGTGTAATCGATCTGTTGGTCGCTCACTTTAGTCTCGACAACTGTGGCGAGTGACCTGCCTGCGCGGTGCGCTTCCAGCGCCAAATCGCGTACATAGCTAACCCCGGCCAGGAGGGCAAGTGTGACGCCATCCGCTTGCACCAGCCCCACCTGGCGCGTCCCGTCTGCCCCCCAAAACTGTACCAGCCGCATGCCCTACTCCTTTGTTGTAATGATACCTGATAATCCTTGGCAGCTACCATTTGGTTTGCCGTTGTCTATAATGGGATATATGATAACAAAAGAATGCTTTCTGTGCATCTTTGTTTTGAATGTTTGAGGGGTAATGACTAGACAGTTGACCTTGGTTTTGGGGGGCGCCCGCAGTGGCAAAAGCGGTTATGCCGAACAATTGGCCAGCGCCAGTACGGGTAATGTCCTCTATCTCGCGACCGCGCAGGCGTGGGATGAAGAGATGGCGACGCGGATTGCCAATCATCGGGCGCAGCGTCCAGCCCATTGGCACACGGTCGAAGCACCATTACAGGCTGGGACAGCATTAAACCTGGCGCTGCGCACTGCCCCGCCCGGTCAGGTTGTGCTGCTCGACTGCCTTACCCTGCTGGCGAGCAACGTGCTGATCACACTGCCCGAAACGAGCAGCGAAGCCGCCGCCACCGCCGCCCTCATGGTCGAGGTCGATGCCCTGCTGCAAGTCTATCAGGCCCACGACCTTACCTGGATCATCGTCTCGAACGAAGTCGGCTTGGGGCTTGTGCCGCCCTATCCACTGGGGCGGTTGTATCGCGACGCGTTAGGCCGCGCCAATCAACGGCTGGCCCAGGTTGCCGACAAAGTACTCTTTATGGTGGCTGGGTTGCCAATGGTGGTGAAGCAGTAGTGTTTTGTAAAGTAAATCATGATAGGTAATGCTCGTTACGCCGGTCTCCGGCGTAATGCCGTTTGGACGCTCTGCGTCCGCTAGGGACGCAGAGCGTCCAAAACACTGTAACCACGCGGAGCATGGTTACGAGCAATATCTATCATCACTCATTTCACAAAACACTACGGCCGGAGCTTATGCTTTAGCTCGACAATACAGCCGAGCAGTTGCTGGGTATCCAGGTAACTCCAGATTGCGCCGGGGTTCAGGGTGGAACCGCCGCTTTGCATCACCTTGGCCTCGATCCCCGCGGCGACTTCATCTGGATCATCGACTTCAAAGAGGATATGGTGCAGGCCCTCGCCATGTTCGGCCAGCCAGTCGCTGTAGATGTTATCGCCTTCCAACGGCTCGATAAACTCTAGCTGAATGGACGGCGTTTCGACAAAGACCAGGCGCATGCGAAAATTGCCCGGTTGCCCGTGATAGGTGCGGCTGCCTTCCAGATTGCTGCCCGGCGGTGGCCAGTCCACCACCCGTGGCGGATCAAAGTTAAAGCGCTCGGTCCACGCTTGGGCCGTGGCCAGGGCATCGCGGACCACAATGCCCACCTGCACCACTGGGCCAAGATCGAGACGGGTCGGTTTTTGTTCCACTGTCACAGTTTGCAAGCCTTTCGTTTGCGCGGTCAGGGCCTCGTTCATAGGGGCACGATACATCGTGCTCCTACGAACGGACAAACCCGACGCTACTGATTACACAGCGAGGAGCTGTTATGGATCATTTGGATGCCCGGCGGCAAGCGATTGCGCGGGCACAGGCATTGGTGGCGCGTGAACCGTGCTACTTGGATACCGAAACCACGGGTGTGCGTTCCAGCGCCGAAATCATTGAGATCGCGCTTGTTGATCATCAGGGCGACGTCCTCTTTAATTCGCTGGTGCGCCCGCGGCTGCCGATCCCTGCCGATGCGACCAGCATTCACGGCATTACCAACGCCATGGTTGCCGATGCCCCCGACTGGTCCACCCTTTGGCCCGAATTGGAGCCGATCCTGCTTGGTTGTCCGATTGGGATCTTCAACGCAAGCTTTGATGTCCGGCTCTTAGCGCAGTCAAATCGCCAAGTGGGCCTGCCCTGGCGGGACGAAGCGCTGGATAGCTTCTGTATCATGCAGCTCTACGCCCAATTCTATGGTGAATGGGATATCCACCGCCAGTCCTACCGTTGGCAGAGCCTTGACAAGGCCCAGCGCTACTGTGGAATCCCCCTCTTCAACAGCCATCGTGCCCACGCCGATGCTCTGTTGGCGCGGGCTGTCCTGCACCATATCGCCACGGCCAGGTAGGGGGGAAGTAAATCAGTAAATCGGTAAATCGGTAAATCGGTAGATACCTACTTGTTTACCGATTTACTGATTTACCGATCTACCTCCCCCCCTACGTCAACTGCCACGGGTAGCGGAGGGTGCCGCTGGCATCAAACTCTAACCCATTTTCGCTCTTGATGCTGAGGCGGGGGTGGGCTTCGACTTCTTTGCGCAGGTTGGGGCTGACCCACAGGTTGTCGAGGGTCAGGGTATCGTTGATGAAGACCATGCGGGCGTCGGCCCAGGGGCGGGCGCAGCCGCGTAGCGCGACTTGAAGCGCAGCGCGATCATCCGGCATGGTCAGCGGCAGGCTGGTGCGGTACATGCCAAAGATGCCGGAGGTGATGGTATTCGTGTAGGTGGCGATCCAGTCGATCTTCTTGAAGACGCGGGCGGTCGTCACATTGGCTAGCCCCATGCCACAGGCGTTGCCGTGGGTCTCTTCGGTCAGGTCGAGCACGACAATCACCGCCACATCGACGTTGCCAAAGGCTTCGGGCTGGCGGGGAATCAGCAGCCGACTGACGATATTCGTATCCATGCCGGTGCCGCTGATATTTTTACCCAGATTGCGTATGACCAACACATCGATCTCGGGGAAGGGCAGGCTGGCCATCAGTGACTTGGCCTCGGCCAGCAGCTGCTCCTCTGGCTCCAACCCGACCTTGTCAGCGGTCAACCCAACAATTTTGGCGGTGCCATCATAGGCATTCTCGACCACAGCCAGCGCACCGACAAAGTTGGTGTTCTTTTCATAGATGCGCGCCGCCGGGGCGAGATACTTTTGGAAGTTGGCCCCACCGCCACCATGCATAATCGCCGCGCCATGTTGTTTGCCCCAGCCGATCACACACATCTTCGACGGTCCACTTTCCAGATGGCTGCGAAAATCGGTGTGCGGCTTGATGCGGCTGACCAGAATACAGTGATCCGCCCCTGCCGAAAGCAGATCCTGATAGAGCGGCGGGCCATCGGGGATCTGGCCGATCTGCTTGACCTCCATCGTCGCCTTGATCTCACAGCCGACGCTGGCTTCGGTGACTCCCAGTTCGGCCAGCATGTGCTTTTGCCCTTCGGCGGTCGCGCCACCGTGGCTGCCCATCGCCGGCAGAACAAAAGGCTTCATCCCCGCCTCGCGCAGACCCTCGACGGTCGCCTTGACGATAATCGGTAGATTGGCAATGCCGCGGCTGCCCGCGCCCACGGCGACTGTTGCCCCCGGTTTCATGGCGGCCAGCAAGCCTCCTTCTTTTAACGCGCGTTTGGCCGCAGCCGCCACATCCCCCACATCGGGCGCGTCAAAGGTCTGGTGGACATTGAGCAGCGTGGCAGGCAAATCGGCGGGAAAGTCGAGTTGTTTAATCTGTTCGAGCAATTGCATGGTGGACTGGTCCTTTCTGGACAGCGCGCACTTTCGTGGTAACGCCCGGTTGGTTGGGGAAGGCGAAAAATGAATGACATCAGTATACACAAAAAGCGGGCAGCACAGAAACGTAAATTCTGTGCTGTGGTGACAATGGCCGGCAGAAAGCTTCCCAGCGCCAGCCCAGATTGGCGAATCGCGACTTTCGGATACAATTACGCCTGTATGTGTAGTGGCCAGTAGTCAGTAAGACAGTAAGACAGTAGTCATCGGTCGTCAGTTGACGGTCGTCAGCCATTATCATTTCCGAAACTTGAATCAGCACAGGAGATCGTGTTCGTGTCAGCACCGCCCCAACAGAGTGTTCATATCTGGTCGATTGCCCTGGCGCAGCCGGAGCGTACCGTGGCGCGCTTTACGACGCTGCTGGATGCCGACGAGCGGGCGCGGGCGCAGCGTTTCTATTTTGAGCGCGATCGCAACCGCTATACGGTGGGTCGTGCCCTGTTGCGCCTGATTTTGAGTCATTATAGCGCGCTGGCACCCACGGCGCTCCACTTTGTCTACAACCAATGGGGGAAACCGGCGCTAGTGCCCGAAACGAACCCCGCCGCACTCGCTTTCAACCTTAGCCACACTGGTGACTATGGCCTTTGTGCCGTCACTCATGATACGACCGTAGGGGTTGATCTGGAGGAGATCCGCGAACTTGATTATGGACAGATGGCGGCTACCGTCTTTTCGCCTGCGGAACAGGCGGCGTTGCAGCGCGTTGTCCCGCCGCAACAAGGGCTGGCCTTTTTTAATGGCTGGACCCGCAAGGAAGCCTATATTAAAGCGCATGGCCAAGGGCTTTCCATGCCCTTGGCCGACTTTGATGTGACCCTCGCCCCGGATGAGCCGGCGCGCCTGTTGGCCACTCGCCCGGATCCAACGGAAGTCGAGCGCTGGTCACTCTACGGCTGGTCGGCCAGTGAAACACAGGTGGCCGCACTGGCGATTGCCGGCCAGGGCTGGCAACTGATCCACCATGATAGCGCCGATCTGATGTAAAAATAAGCCCACCGCGAAGGTCGCAAAGAGCGCGAAGAAAAGCTTTGCGACCTTCGCGCTCTTCGCGGTAGAAAAATTTTCATCGTTATTGGTGCCAGTAGGACATGTTGCCTGTTATGAAACTTTATGCGATTAGTGACTTACATTTGGGCCATCCCCGTAACCGTGAAGCGCTGGCAGAATTGCCGTTCTATGGGGAAGATTGGTTGATTGTCGCCGGTGATGTGGGGGAGACAGATGCCCATTTGGTGACGGCGTTGGCGCATTTAACGCGCCGCTTTGCCCAGGTGATCTGGGTGCCCGGTAATCATGATCTGTGGACCATCTCACTTGCGGCCAACGCAGCTGACCCGACCATCACTGCCGGGTTGCGCGGTGTCGCCAAATATCAACATTGGGTAAAGATCTGTCGCGACTTCGGCGTGTTGACCCCCGAGGATCCCTATGTGCTGTGGCCAGGGGCGGTGACCCCTTATCTGTTGGCCCCGCTCTTTTTGCTCTATGATTACAGCTTTCGGCCCCCCGAGGTGAGCGCGGCGGGTGCACTGGCTTGGGCCGAAGCCGCCGATACAGTCTGTACCGATGAAGTGGTGCTCTTCCCCGATCCTTATCCCACAAGGGCGGCCTGGTGCGCAGCCCGTTGCGCCGAGACCGAGGCCCGGTTGGCCGCGGTTGCCGGGCAAGGCGAGTTGATCCTGATTAACCACTTTCCCCTGCGTTATGACCTGGTCAATCTGCCGCGCATCCCCCGCTTTTCACTCTGGTGTGGCACAACGCGCACCGAAGATTGGCACACCCGTTTCCCTGTCGCCGCGGTGATCTATGGTCATCTCCATATGCGCGGCAGCCAACTGCGCGATGGCGTGCGCTTCGAAGAGGTCTCCTTGGGTTATCCCCAACAGTGGCAGGCCGAACGCGGGGTCGCCGGCTATCTGCGACAGATTTTGTGATGGAACGCAGATTTGGCGGATTTGGCAGATTTCAGCGATTGACGAAAATAATCCGCGAAAATCCGCTTAATCAGCCAACGCCGCGTTCTATTCTTCCCTGATCGCCACTAACAGATCCGGGTCGGTAATTCCTTCTAGGCCAAAGTGGGTGACCAGTGCGGTGTCGTGTTGCAGGATAAAATAGTAGACACTCTTGTCGAGCCCGATCAGCGCCCGCAGCCGCAGGTCGATCGCCTCGCGCTGGATGCGCTCATAGTGAAACATGTTGACATTGCCCATGCGGCGTAGCGCTTCATACTGGGCAACGACGGTCCGGGTAACTTCGTTTGGGATATTCATAGCCATATGATACCACCATAAGTGGTTTTGATTTTGATAAAAATGGTTGATCCAGTGCGGGGCAAGTGTCAGCACCGCGCAGTTTTTCCTATGATTGCACGGCAAGCAAGAAAGGTCAAGAATGCATGAGCGTATGGAATGGGATGCCTTAGCACCGACGATCAGGACCCAGTGTTTCGGTTTTGGAAATGGGCGATTTGGACATCTTGAACAAGACCGTGCTATATCTCTTAGCGAGACTGCAGTTCTTCAGACGTTCCTAGATGATTATCAATTTTTAGCCCTAGGAGAGACTGTGAAATTCAACAGGCTTGGGCGGCTCATCGGCAATGCAATACCTGTTCGTATAGGTGAAGTAGTAGCACTAAGCCTAATTGAGCATGTTCAGAGTCATATAAAAGTTAACCTTGTTAATGAGGTTGGTCCTAGCGCGTAAGCGAGGCACGACGGTATTGATTGAGTGAATGTCCGCAAACTAGGGTCAGAAGTTCTCCCTTTAATAGAAGAGGACCGAACAAGACAGTTCGGTCTTCTTCTATTTCTGCTTATATTCAATGCAAGGTTGGCGATAGAATAGAATTGCTAGATAATTTATCGTTTTTTTTCTAGCACATAATTTCTGGTTGACGAAGGAGGAAATGTAGATTACTATCAGATTAACTTATAAATTGTATATTAGCTAAATTCTGCTTGACTAGCCTCCTTTTTGGGCTAATGTAACCTTGTGCGAGCTAAATAATTGTTTTTAGCAAATAAAAAAAGTCAATGATTGGCTATCGAAAACAGAATATGACTAATCAGAAATACCTGAATTTCTAATTCACCAGGAGCTAACATATGCTACCTAAAGAAGGAAGCACAGCAGAATCGACTGGCGCAAAATCCAAAGATATGACGGATGTTCTAGTAAATAATTCTCAAGTCGTATCTTCTGAACACAAGTCTCTGTCTTCACCATTTGCAAAATGGCGCGGCAAAATCGATCTTGGCGGCGATGAATTAGATTGCTACGTTCTTGACACTGAACAACGAGTTATCGCTTTACGAGCAACTGTAAAAGCAATCGCAAACGCCGATTCTGGAGATCTGGCTAAATTTATAGGTGTATCATCGCTAAATGATTTTATAAACAAAGACTTAATCTTAGCTGAATTGGTAGAGTTTTCCATTCCTGGTACACAAATGAAGGGACTTGGATTGACTACGGAGCATTTTGAGTTAATATGCAGAGGGTACGTTCAGGCACTTTATAAGGGCGCACCACTCACAGATCGACAGAAAGAAATTGCAATAAAATGTGCAGTACTGACTGCCGGTCTTACTCGAACTGGACTAGATGCGCTTATTGATGAAGCGACGGGTTACCAATATGAACGTGCCGAAGACGCATTGCGGATCAAACTTCGTGCATTTATTGCTGAAGAGCTGCGGGCATGGGAAAAGACTTTCCCTGATGCTTTATGGGAAGAGTTTGGCAGACTTACTAATTGGCAAGGAGCACTACATAATCGCCCTAAGTGGTGGGGGAAGCTGGTTATTGAACTGATCTATGATACTCTCGACTCCGATGTCGCAGAGTACTTGAAAAACAATAAGCCGGAGCCTGGCGTTCACTGGCATAGACAATTGACGGAAAATGTTGGCGTTCGACAACTTGTATCTCGATGCTATGAGGTAATCGGGATGGCCAAGACATGCCATGACATAAGAGAGCTTAAGCAAAAAGTTGCTCAGCATTATGGTAAAAAACCTGTGCAATTTACGCTGTACCTGCCAGAATCGAGATATTGAAATCGTAAACAGATCTCTTTGCAGAAGCCGCTTTGATTGCTTAATACTGAGCTGTGGAATTCAGCGCCTCACTGTGGCCGGTCTGCTAAGTGGTCAGGAATTGCCGTATTATCCCGACAGGATATCGGCGGCCTAACCTTCCCTTCAATGTCCTGCCACTGGCCGAATCACATGGCCAGCAATTGAGTCTACAACTGGCAGCTGATTAGCTCGCAGCGGCCTTGCCAAGCGAACAAAAGACTATTAGTAACCAATGGCGACGATTTGTATTAAGTAGAAAATCAGGTTGCTGCCCAGAAAATTTGTTCTGATGTAATATAATATAATATAATATAATATAATATAATGCCTTTGCGACGGAACGCTCCAAATTGGGTGCCCTATTTAATTTCTCCTTTCTAGGATTGGTGGGGCAAGGGGTACAGGTGGCATGGGTGCCTGTACTCTGTCGCACGTTGAAAGTAAAACGCCGGTGACAGATTGCCGACTGGTAACTTTTTCTTACGGGTCGGGCTTTGACCCCAAAATGGGTAACCAAATGCAAAATTGCCCACACTGCCTGACAACACTTAACGATGGTAAGATCGTATTCCGCCGACAGGTGTGGAACGTGCAGACACGGCGCAGACGACTCGAAAGAGTCGTCTGCGCCGTTTTTTATTTCCCTCATTATTTTTGAGGAAAGATGTCTGCAACAGGTCAATCGCCTGTGGAGCTGGGTTGCCGATATTTATGAGAAAAACGGTTGGCTGGCTGGGTTGCTCACCCGCGGCGGTTAAAGGTCAACAGCCGCATTTCTGTCATCGCTTCAATCGCATAACGCAAGCCTTCACGGCCAAAGCCTGAGGCTTTGACACCGCCATAGGGCATGTGGTCAATGCAGAAGGTGGAGACATCGTTGATCATGAGCCCGCCCACCTCAAGATTGTCGAAGGCATCTTCGACCAATCGCCAATCGTTGGTAAAGAGCCCCGCTTGCAGCCCGAACTCGCTGTCATCGACTGCTTTGATGGCGGCGTGAATATCGTTGTAGGCATACAAGCCGACGAAAGGCCCAAAGGCTTCCTGACAAGAGAGACGCATGTTCTCATGTAGTTGCGCTAAGACGGTGGGTTCCCAAAGATTACCTGTCCGCTCGCCGCCAGTTAGTACAGTGGCACCGCCGGCTTTGGCTTCATCCAGCCACTTGGCCAGACGCTCGGATGCGCCCGGTCGATCAGCGGCCCAATATCAGTGGCCTCATCAAGTGGGTCGCCGACTTTCAGCGCCTTCACCTTGGGGATGAGTTCATCGACAAAGGTTTCATAGGCTTGATCATGAATATAGACGCGCTGCACCGAAATACATGACTGGCCAGCATAGGTAAAACCTCCCCATGCTTTAATCCGATCATCTTCAATTTTTGATTTTGCAGGGCACCACGGCAATCCCGCCGGCGGGCCAGCCGGCCTCTAGCAACAGTTGTGCCAACTTATGCGAACTGACCGGCGTTTGGGAGGCTGGGCGCAGAATGATCGGACAGCCGGCCGCTAGTGCTGGGGCAACTTTGTGCGCTACCAGATTGAGCGGAAAGTTAAAGGGCGAAATGCCAACCACCGGCCCGCGCAGCACACGGCGAATTTGGGCAGTACGTCCTTCATTGCCAGGCAGCCAATCCAACGGGACAAGCTCGCCATAAATCCGCCGTGCCTCTTCCGCCGCAATTTGAAAGGTAAAGGCAGCACGTTCCACTTCGCCGCGGGCAGTCTTGATCGGTTTGCCGGCTTCCAAGGCAATGGTGCGCGCAAACTCCTCTTTGCGCGCCATGATCCCATCACTGACTTTCTCTAAAACCGCCGAGCGCTGCCAAGTTGGCATTTTGCTGGTGGTCGCAAAGGCTGCGGTGGCGGTGGCAATCGCCTGTTCAATGGCAGCAGGCCCAGCGCGATGGACAATGGCGACTAGTTTGTCATCATAGGGGCTGCGCACTTCGATCGCGTCATCAGCATGGTGGGATTGACCATCGATCAAAAAGCCATATTCGCCCAATTCGCTTTGGGTTGATTGATTGCCGGTGGCAACGCGTGTCGTTGCATCGCGTAAGCGTTCGTTTGTGGTCATGATTCACTCCTTTGTGTGTGTACTAACTTTAGCGCGCTATACGCAACCACAACTTGTCACTGACATTTCAGCGGTCACGTCGGTTTCATCATCGATGCGACCGTGCCCTGTATAGCTTTATGATACTATGCGCGGTGACTTTGCATCAATGTTGCATCACAGCTTGCTTCTCCTGTTAATTATGGCGCTAAAATGACAGAAGCCGTATGGTCAGTGAAAAACACTGACCATGCGGCTTCTGTCAACGTGTATTATTGCAAGAGTGGACGAGGAGGGACTCTAACCAGCTGCGCTTTTACCCAGTGGTGGCTCTGTCTTTTTCGTTGTCCACAAATGATGGGACAAAGGCGGGTTGGCGCGATCATTGCTGTGGGCTATGGGTGCGGTTTGCGCCGTTCGGAGATTGCCAACCTTGACTTAGCCGACTATGACACGGCAAACGGTTCCCTTATGGTGCGTGCCGGTAAAGGCAATAAGGAACGTATCGCCTATCTCCCCGGCGGCGCGAGTGCTGCCCTTCTCACGCCCCATGACTTGCGCCGCACGTTTGCCGGTGGCTTGCTAGATGCTGGTGAGGATATTTCGACAGTGGAGAAAATGATGGGCCATAGCAACGTCAACACTACCGCCGGCTATGATCGCCGTGATGCCAAGTCAAAGAAGCGCGCCGCCGGTAAGTTGCACGTGCCCTACCGTGGACAGTTGGTGTGGGCCGGCACATCATGGTGTAATACAGTTGTCCATCTCCTTACAGGTGTATAAAAACAGAAGGCCACGATCTTGGATCGTGGCCTTCTGTTTTTATCGTGATACTTCTTGCGTCCCTCGGAGTCGTCTAACGCCAACGTTGCTTCCTCCGGGGGAGAATTATCGGGGAGGGTTGTTGCTTCCGGTTGTGCCATGCCTTTCCAATCCAACAAAATGGCATTACGCCATACAATGGTTCCAGGCTCCATCCTCTCCGGATAATCCAGTAATCATCTTTTCTGCTACTCACTTAGACGCTATTGACTTTCCTTACATTCTACGCGAAAATTGCTAGAGAGACTTTCTAGAAGTTTACGCATATGAATTCTTTCATGTTTAGGATAGAGGTCAATGATGAAAACTATTCCAGATCTTCGGTTAGGATTTCGTGATGCAGAAAACTATAGAAGAAAAGAGAACAAAGAACTCTTTAATAGCATTTTTATACGAACAACCACCCTTGATGAGTTGTGTGATGCAGGTAAATACTTTTTGGTTGGAGAAAAGGGTACGGGAAAGACTGCTTACTCCGTATTTATGTCCAATAGTGAATACAAAAACACAGCTGCAACATTGAGATATATAAGAGAGACCGAATATCAAAAGTTTGTAACGATGAAGAATCAGAAACATCTTGATTTATCGGATTATGTAAATATATGGAAGGTTATCATTTACCTCCTCATCTCCCAACAAATTAAGGATAGAGAGGAATCGTGGCTAAACTTTTGGAAATTTGCAAAACTAAATGAGGTTATTGAAAGATTTTATAATAATGCTTTTTCTCCAGAAATTATATTTGCTATTCAGTTTGCAGAGGAAGCCAAAATTGCAGCAGAGTTGATGCTCCAGTACGCGTCTTCCGGAAGCGAGCTTACAACTAGCATAAATATTTCTGAGTCCCGATTTCAGACGAATCTGCTATATATCCAACGGAAATTTGAGGAAGCATTAACGTCACTAAAGCTAAAGAAGAATCATGTTTTGTTTATAGATGGAATTGATATTCGTCCCGGTTCTATCGAATACTCTGATTACCATGAGTGTGTTAAAGGTTTAGCAAACGCCGTTTGGAGTATAAATAATGACTTTTTTGCAAACATTAAGGATTCATTTGGGCGATTAAGGGTAGTTTTACTAGTACGTCCCGACATCTTCGATTCTCTCGGCCTACAGAATCAAAATAGCAAAATCCGCGATAATTCCGTAATTCTTAATTGGAACACTACCTACGCTGCATACCGAAGGTCACCACTATTTGAACTTGCTGACAAAATGTTATCTTATCAGCAAGAAGAGAATCCTAATATAGGAGAGGCATGGGATCATTACTTTCCCTATAATACGCCAAATGTCAAAAGTAAGGTTCACTTGCCTTCCTCTTTTGTTGCATTTCTTAGATACTCACTGTATAGGCCAAGAGACATATTAACCATGATGGCAATTCAGAAGGAGAATTTTGTATACCAAGGGCGTGCTCAACAAAATGTTTTCTCTTACCAGGATTTCGAGGATCCTGATTTTACGCGTAAATATTCTGATTATTTGTTAGGCGAAGTGAAAGATCATCTATCTTTCTACCATTCCTCAAAAGATTATGAGATCTTCGTGCAATTCTTCCAGTTTCTTAAAGGTAAATCTCAGTTCAACTACGAGGATTTTGTAAGTGCATTTAAGAGTTTTGAGCAATTTCTAAACAAGAACAAGTTTGCAATCCCCTCGTTTTGTGAAAGTCCTGACATTTTTCTACAGTTCCTGTACGATCTGAACGTAATTAGTTACATAGTTGATGCACAGGATGGTCATCAATTTTTCGGATGGTGTTACAGAGAACGAAGTCCTTCTAATATTGCACCTAAAGTCAGAACACATGTCCGGTATGACATACATTATGGGCTTATGAAAGCATTAGATCTTGGTAGCAGATTTAGTATAAAGTATTGACTTTGTGAGCTCAGTAAAAATTCACAGCGCGGCTCTACATCCTCTATACTGTACAGAAGACTCATTATCGCATAAGGCCCGGTCACAGTGACCAGGCCTTGTTATTTATATCTGATATTCTTGCCGGTGTTTCTCCTAGGCCGCCGCCTTGCTGCCATCAATCCGGCCTAGCGTATCGCTGGCCACTGTGCGTGCTTCCACCGGCCGCACTCGCAGTTTTTGCGCCCCCTCCAAGGCTTTGTCCTTGGCCTTGCCCCACTCTGGCGATTCTAAGCTTTCCTCGATTGCCTCAAGGATGGACAGGATCTTACTATAGCTTTCCTCTCCGTCGCCTACACTGTTGCACCTCAGTAATTGCAGCCGCTATCACCGTTCCATTGATGCGGGAAACCGTTTGTTTGCCCATCGTAGGTGTGGACTACACCACAGCTATAACCATGTTTGGGCTCGGCGGAAGTCTATCGGCGCTTGAATTGCCGCAAAAAATTGAAATGCCCACCAATCTGGCGGGCATTTTTGTTATTAACGTACTTTGACGCGCTGTCGTTTGTTCGCTTGGCGAGAGCGCTGCGAAACCGTAGGGGGAGCCGGGTGGCGCGGTCCTGAAGGCGACCTACTCGGCGGCTTTGTAGGGCGAATGGCTGGCTCTGGCGGATCGTTTGCGTCATCGGCCAGTTCAGGGTGCACCAGGTCGATGGGGATGCCCATTGTTAGGTGATGGATAACTACCGGATCCAAGTCGATATTGCCCGGCCAACAGATGGTGCCGTGGTCAATAAAGACTTGTTTAAAGAAGGCTGGATCACGTAGTGGGGCCAAGGCTCCTAAGAATTGCACATGTTTGAATAAGTTAATCTTGCCGCTATCCCGGTTGCTAAACGTTAGTTGAAGCCAATAGTCACCTGGCGGCGTGGCGCTGGTAATGCTGATCAGTGGTGGGGTACGGTCAAAAAGTCGGTCGAATTGATCAGCAAACCAATCGGTTATGCGTGTAATCAAGGTTCGATCCTTTCTAGGGTCTGCTTGCGCTCGATGCGCTCCCAGTTTCGCAACAACTCCCGTTGACGCGTGCTTGCCCAGCGAATGATAATGATTGTGCTGAAAAGACAGAAGCCGCATGGTCAGTGAAAATCACTGTGCATGCGGCTTCTGTCAACGTCTATTATTGCAAGTGTGGACGAGGAGGGACTCGAACCCGCGACCTCACGGATGTGAACCGTGCGCTCTAACCAGCTGAGCTACTCATCCAGATAACCAAATAATTAATCTGTTCTTTACCGTTGTGCCTAAATTTGCAGCTACACTTCACTCGCTACTTTGCGCCGCTTCTTGTTACGCGCTTCTTTAACACGCTCAATCTCTTCAATAGACCACAGTAAATCATCACCAGATATACGCAGTGTTGGGCGATACTCGGGATGACGAGAAAGCCACATTTGTAAGGCTTTTAATCCTATCCCTAGCTGCTGTGCTACCTCGGGTGTACCAAAGAAGTTCCTTTCGTTACTCATAGTAAACATTCTACATCTTTTTGATCTCAATGTCAAGTGAATATATAAGCAAAAATTGTGTAATTATAGGCCATATTAAAGTAAATTTAGAAAGGTTAAAGATGATGTTTGTCAGCTAATAAGCAGGACGGAAGCAACAATTCCTGTCCTGCTTATTAGCTGACAAATGGCGGGCTTAGTTGTGCTAATGGGCTGGCAAAATTTGCTATAATCTCTTGAAAGGAAAGAGTGTAAGAGGTGAAACAGAAGATATGCATTTTGTTTTATTTTAGCGGAAAAGGGGAGGGTACAATTGGGGCTACATGAGAAAGCGGGACGAAGAGCGGGAAGGATGGTAGAGCGGGGTGAAACAGAATTACTCATTCTGTTTCATTGCCTGCTGTAACGCGAACAGATTTCTACGCACTGTTTCGGTATAAGAATGTGATGAACCTAATCGTTCCTCAAAAATGGCGAGGGTGCGTTCGTAGTAGGGTCGGGCGGCCGCATAGTCGCCCATCGCATCCAGCAGATAGCCGAGATGGTGGATGCTGAACGCGGTGTCTGGGTGCTGGGCTCCCAACACTTCCTCGCGGATGGCGAGGGCGCGTTCGTAGTAGGGTCGGGCGGCCGCATAGTCGCCTTGTGCTCGCAGCAGTGCGCCGAGATTGTTGAGGCTTTGAGCGGTGGCTGGGTGCTGGGCTCCCAACACCTCCTCGCAGATGGCGAGGGTGCGTTCGTAGTAGGGTCGGGCGGCCGCATAATCGCCCATCGCATCCAGCAGTGCGCCGAGATTATTGAGGCTGGTTGCGGTGTCTGGGTGCTGGGCCCCCAACACTTCCTCGCGGATAGCAAGAGAGCGCGCTAAGTAGGGTCGGGCTGCTGCATAGTCGCCTTGTGCTTGCAGCAGTCCGCCGAGATTGTTGAGGCTTTGAGCGGTATCTGGGTGCTGGGTGCCCAACACTTCTTCGCGGATGGCGAGGGCGCGTTCGTAGTAGGGTCGGGCGGCCGCATAGTCGCCCATCGCATCCAGCAGATAGCCGAGATTGTTGAGGCTGTTTGCTGTGTGTGGATGTTTGGCTCCCAACACGGCTTCATTGATGGCGAGGGCGCGTTCGTAGTAGGGTCGGGCGGCCGCATAGTCGCCCATCGCATCCAGCAGTGCGCCGAGATTGTTGAGGCTGGTTGCGGTGGCTGGGTGTTGGGTGCCCAACACTTCCTCGCAGGTGGCGAGGCTGCGTTCGTAGTAGGGTCGGGCGGCCGCATAGTCGCCTTGTGCTTGCAGCAGTGCGCCGAGATTGTGGAGGCTGTTTGCGGTGTCTGAGTGCTGGGCTCCCAATACTTCCTCGCGGATGGCGAGGGCGCGTTCATAGTAGGGTCGGGCGGCCGCATAGTCGCCTTGCGCTCGCAGCAGATGGCCGAGATTGTTGAGGCTTTGAGCGGTATCTGGGTGCTGGGCTCCCAACACTTCCTCGCAGATGGCGAGGGCGCGTTCGTAGTAGGGTCGGGCTGCCGCACAGTCGCCTTGTGCTTGCAGCAGTCCGCCGAGATTGTTGAGGCTTTGAGCGGTATCTGGGTGCTGGGTGCCCAACACTTCCTCGCGGATGGCGAGGGTGCGTTCGTAGTAGGGTCGGGCGGCCGCATAATCGCCCATCGCATCCAGCAGTGCGCCGAGATTGTTGAGGCTGGTTGCGGTGTCTGGGTGCTGGGCTCCCAACACGGCTTCATTGATGGCGAGGGCGCGTTCATAGTAGGGTCGGGCGGCTGCATAGTCACCCATCGCATTCAGCAGCGCGCCGAGATTGTTGAGGCTGCGCGCTGTGTCTGGGTGCTGAGCTCCCAGCACTTCCTCGCGGATAGCAAGGGCGCGTTCGTAGTAGGGTCGGGCGGCTGCATAGTCACCCATCGCATTCAGCAGCGCGCCGAGATTGTTGAGGCTGCGCGCTGTGTCTGGGTGCTGAGCTCCCAGCACTTCCTCGCGGATAGCAAGAGAGCGCGCTAAGTAGGGTCGGGCTGCTGCATAGTCGCCTTGTGCTTGCAGCAGTGCGCCGAGATTGTTGAGGCTGGTTGCGGTGGCTGGGTGTTGGGTGCCCAACACTTCCTCGCAGATGGCGAGGGCGCGTTCGTAGTAGGGTCGGGCTGCCGCATAATCGCCGATCATGTGCAGATGAAAGCCGAGGGTGTTGCAGAGATTCGCCGCCAGTTCATCGGTTTGGTCTTTGTTGACCTCGGTGATGTGACGCAAATGACTTTGCCAGGCCAATAACGGTCCGGGTACGCCTGTGTTGTTGAGGTGATTCGCTTCTGCACAGAGTGCGGCGGCTACCATATTTTGTGCTACCTGTGCAGCCTCTGCATCGGCAGCGTTGACAAAGTGCATCACCAGCCGGTGCATTAGTAGGTTGCTGGCTGTTTCCATCTCCAACAAACCGAGATTCGCCAGCCGTTGTAGCGCGTCAGCTGCCGGTAACGCGCCTTCGTCACCTAACGCAATCGTCGCCAGCAACAGGGCGCGGGGGATCAGTTGATCAGGGGCAAACCAAGCCGCCTGCGCCAGCAATGCTAGTGCTAGGGCATCCACCGGGTTAGCTGGGTGTAGTCGTTCATAGCTGAGAGCAAAGGTGCGGGCCACATCCTGCGTATGGCCTGTGAGGGTCAGGCCGACTTGTTGTAGCGAACGATGGCGCAGCAGCTCGGCTTGTCGTAATTGGCGTAAATATTGCGCTGGACTGACCTCGTAGCGATAGTTAGCCAGGTAGTTGCCCGCCAGATGCAAGGCCAGAGGCAAGTTGCCCAATTCAGCGGCAACATCGTTGAGAACGGATTCTTCCTCCGCGGTAAACGGTCGCTTGTTCAGTACGGCAGGGAATCTACGCAGCAGTTCGAGACTTTGCCCGCGTGCCAATGTATCCAGGGCGACAACGGACACGCCCGAGTCGGCATCCCAGGTCGGGCGGCGGCTGGTGATGAGCACACAGCTGCCACCAATAGGCGGTAGCCAATGCGCGAGGATGGCTGGTTCTTCACAATTGTCAAAGATCAGTAACCTGGGCAAAGGGCTCTGCCAGGCGGCTAAGACCAGTCTTACTCGGGTTTCCAAATCCAGGTGGGCAAAATCAGCGCGCATGTCTGCCATAGTGACGCCGCACTTGGCAATCTCCGCCGGGATGGCGCTCGGATCGGCGAAGTTAAGCCAGTACACCCCCCCGGCAAAGTACTGGCCGTAGTGATGGACAAAGGCTACGGCCAGTTGGGTTTTGCCGATACCACCCAGCCCTGTGACCGCAGCAATCTGGCCGACGGCCACCGTTTTACCACTCTTCAGGATAGTAGCGAGCAAGCATAAATCGTTTTCGCGTCCGACAAATAAGGGATTAAAACGGAGCGGCATCCATGACCCGGTGGGTAAGGGGGCCACGGGCGGGATCCGGTTCACAGGTAATCTCGCTAGCTTCGCCCTGGCGGCTTTCAGCGTAGCTGCATCCACGGGACGTGGCGATACGTGCGCATAGGTAATGTGCTGGTAGAAATCCCGCCCAATGAATGTCTCGGCTGTCACATTGCCTGTAACAGCGGTACCGCCCTCGGTGGTGATCTGCTGAATGTCGATGTTGCCCTGGGCACTGAGCTGTTCTGCCTTCAGCGCCATTCCCCCCGATGCTACGCCGGGGGTAGGGCTTTTGGGGCGTAGGTACTTTTGAGTTCAATATCTTTTTCAACATCGACCGTTTTCACGTCAATCCCACGCCCGTTTTCATCTTGCGCCTTCAGTCCCCCTTTACGACTGGTGAGATTCTCGCCTTTAATCGCTGGGGTAGGCGGTGCTGCCTGGTTGGAAGCATTCACGTCAAGCCCCGTCCCGAAGGGGCCTTTGAGATTGATCTTCGTGCGTTGTCGAAACAGTAGAAAAGCGGTGATGACGATCAAGGCAAAAATGCCAATGAGCAGAAGGTACGTGAGGTTTGTATCCATACATGCCTCTCTGTTGCTAGACAGTGCTTTGCCATTTATGGAGTATAGCAGAAACAGAACAAAAATCAGTGTAAGAGCGAACAAAAGAAGTCAGCATTCGACCATTGAGTAAATTATTCTGCGATGGACATATTCTTATGTAGATGACCAATAACAGTAGTTTAACACAGTAAGTTGACCTTAGATAATCAACTATCGGGTGAAGGATGTTGATAGCTGTTAAGAAGTCAAAGGGGCGTTTAGAGCCTGTTTAAAAATTATGTAGCTGGCTAGAGAGCCTGTTTGAATATTATGGGCTCTTAGGTATCCAAACTCTAGAGGTGAGTTTAGCCTAACAAAACGCCGCTTTTGTTCGCCTTTGGAGGCAACAATGAGTAGTACGATAGTAAGCAGGCCTAAGTGTTTAGGTTCATGATAATCTAGGCAGTATTTGGTGGAAGATTATATAACTCTCTTTGTTTTTTAGCAAGCGAATTTGTCGGTAACTGAGCAAATCGTCGATCTAAAAAAGGAATAACTTTCACTAGTATGGTTAAGAGTATAAGATTAGCATTTCGCCCTTCCCAATCCTCATTGCTACCTTCTAAGTACGACCTTTCACTTATGCGATCTAGGCCAACCTCGACCAGCACAATCCGCAGCTACTGAGCTACGAACTACGAAATTTACCAAGTGCCATAATTGCATAATGCCTCCAAACCATATAAGTGGACCACTAGGTAAATTTACCTAGTGAACCGACCTTTGTCTAAAATTGGTCTTCACTTTCTATTGACAAACCCGTCGATTTTACTAGAATATAGATACCGATTATTTAACAAAATCAGTACCTATGGAGATCGCTGAATGAGTGATGAGCTAGCGAGAGTTGAACAGTACACTCTGCAACAATATGAGATCGAACGGCTGCAAGCGGTGGCTGCTGCCGCAAACCAGAGCTTGGCCGACAATGTGTTCAGCGTCTATCAACAGACCAAAGCGGATAATACCCTGCGCCGCCAGAAAGCTGAGCTGGTGCTCTTTGAGCAATTCATCACCGAGATCAGCGCTGTACAGTTGAATGGGGGTGCGTTCTATGTACACCCCGGCGCTTGGGCTATCGTTACAAGCGGTTTGGTGGCCGCATATCGGCAATGGATGCTCAAGACCGGCTATGATGGTCATAGCGTCAATGTGCGGTTGTCCACAGTACGCACCTACGCCAAACTTGCCCAACAAGCAGGGATGATCGCCGAGGGCGAGTACTTGCGCATCGCCGCGGTAAGCGGCTACAGTCAGAAAGAGATCGGGCGGCTTGATGCCAAGCGCGAGGTAAAGCGGGTGGGTAACAAGAAAGCCGATCCCAACTTTGTCAAGCGTGGGGTCGTAGCGCAACTCAAGGGTCTGGCGTGTAACCGGCCATCTGACTACAGAGATCGGGTGCTACTGTGCTTGATGTTAGATCATGGGTTGCGGGTAAGTGAAGTAGCAGCGCTTACGGTGGGCAACGTGGATCTAAGCTCCCGCACCTTGAGGATCAACCGGCTCAAGACCGCCACCACCGACTTACACGATCTAACTGATGACACCTACAGCGCCTTAGTTGACTATATGCCGTTGATTGCCGGTAGGGGGGGCGCTGCGCCCCTGGTTGCCGGTTCTGTCAAGGGCGGCAAACTCACAGATCGCGGTATGTCCATCAGGGCGATCAATGCCCGTGTGCAAGAGATTGGCCAGCACTTTGGTATTGACAACCTATCCCCGCATGACCTGCGCCATACCGCTGCCGATGAAGTTGTCAGAAACAACGATCTACAGGCCGCTGCCCAGTGGGGCGGGTGGTCATCGCTTGCCATGCCGATGCGCTATGCTGAGAAACGCAAAGTGAGCAACCGCGGGGTGAAGATCACCTACTAACGATCCGCAGCTAAGCTATCGCCCGGTCTTTACTTCACTAGGTAGAATATTACCAGCTTGGTAAATTTACCAAGCTGGCAATGCTACCCCATCACTTGGCGCGCATAAAAGCTACTCGCCCCCCGCAAACGCAAGCGGCTTGATCAACCACCTTGGCTTAGTCGAGCCAACTGGGTACATATAGTTGATCATGCCAATGGCAGCGACCGGATAGCTTTTCATATCACCATTTAGAAGGATGAAGAAGAGTGAGCTGTCATCGACAACGGTAACATTGGGGCCATGTGGATACTGATCATGCGCTTTCATGTGGATAATGGCATCACGCGCAGCTTTCAGTTTTTTGTAGGCTTCCCAGATTTTCCCACCCTTTGGGTGTGTTGACACCCATGAGGATCGGCACAACCTGGCTGAGCTTTTCATCCGTGGATAGCCGACGTTCCATCTCTGCGGCAGTCATGACTTCATGTGTTTTGCGCTTCACCTTCATCGTGCCTTGGACTTTGGTGGCAATTACTTGATTGCAAAAGGTTTCCAGTGCTTGAAAGCTGAAGGTGATGGTGACCATGCACGTTTCAAAGAAATCAAAGAGTGCTGGTAGGTGCTCCTGCGCAACGGATTGACCTGCGCCTTCTGGCGTGGCGGTTTCAGCGAATGTAATATTGCGGCGCAATTCGGCAGCCTGTTGGCTAGCGTTGATAGCAATATTGAGGGCAAGTGCCACGGCACTGGGGGCGATAAACCCCACTGGTTGCTGGCCGGTGCCGACGGTAGAGATTGCCTTGTAGACGGGCGTACCAGCTTTGTGGGAAGGACCACCTGGATAGGCGGCAGGCACATCGTTAACTAAGGTGGTAACCGCTTCGATCCGCCAGTCGCCAAACTTGTTATTCATCAGCACCTTCACAGGTGCTCACTCGGCAGTCACAATGACAATGAGTGCAGCTTCTTCTTTAGAATAGAGCGCCGCCCAGGTATCACGTAATTGAGCGAAGATCGTGTGACTATCCATTCCCTATCCATTTGGCATTGTGGTGTGGCTGTGAGGAAGCGTTTATGGTAAGAGTTGCTATGCTTACCCTTCCGCCTCATCAAACCCTGCTAGCCAGCCCCTTGCTGTCTCAGCCATTGGCGACTTGATCTCGATAAAGATATGCAGCGACTCTTCCCAAAGCTGTCTCGCCCACTCCACCTGCCCCAGATCGCGATACGCCAAGCCCAGATTGCCAAGGCCTGCGCCTTCGCTGTGGCGGTCACCGATTTCACGGGCGATGACCAAGGCTTGCTGCTGATGCTCAATCGCCCACTCCACCTGCCCCAGGGAGTAATACGCCACGCCCAGATTGCCGAGCTGGTTGCCTTCGCTGCGGCGGTCACCGATTTCACGGGCGATGACCAAGGCTTGCTGATACT
>JALHQH010000082.1 GCA_022842065.1 Caldilineaceae bacterium | reverse complement strand
CGCGGTTTTGTATTTTTGATCCACAAAAAACTAGCCTACACGGCTCTGCCTTTTTATACAAACATTTTGCTTTAACTCGCCGACCGATCCTCTTCCAACGCCATTTCCAACCGCTCCAACACGCGGACCACATCGGTGCGGGTCACCACGCCGATCACACGATTCCCTTCGACTACCGGCACCATCGTTTGCTCCGGCTTGCGCATGATCGTCAGCAACTTTTCCAGGCTGTCGTCGGGACCAACGGACGACGGATCATCATCCATCAGCTCGCCAGCATTGGTCGCCAGCACCAGCCCCATCTGCTCGCGATAGTGGCGATACTCATCCAGGCTCACTGGGATCAAGCCAGAGAGCACGGCCAGATAGCGCGGCTCGCGCAGGGGGGCATTGCGTTCAATCAACGCCAATTCCGTCACCACCCCCAGCAGCGTGCCATCTTCATCAACCACCGGCACCCCGCTAAAGGGCCCCTCGCGCATAATGCGTGCCAACTCTTGCACCTTCGTTGCCGGACTCACCGTCACGGCCGGACTGCTCATTAATTCACGTACTTGCATAATGTACCTCTGCTTTCGTTGTCTACTTTCATGGTCTATCGGCGTGTCGTCGTGAAGTCACATGACGACTCTGCAACTTTGCAACTTTGCAACCTTGTAACCTTGTAACTCTGCACCTTTGCAACTTTTTATACCTGAAACTGCCCATCTTTATAAAACAACTCACCATCGACCAGAATTTCACTCTGTTGGCGCATGTCACAGATAAAGTCCCAATGGACGAGCGAATGGTTCTTGCTGCCCGTTTCGGGGTAACCCGCGCCCACGGCCATGTGTAACGTGCCGCCAATCTTCTCGTCGTAGAGAATACTTTTGGTAAAGCGCTGGATCTGGTAGTTGGTGCCAATCGCAAATTCACCTAAATAGCGAGAGCCTGCATCGGTGTCTAGCTGGGCGAGTAGATAACCTTCGTTCTTCTCGGCACGGGCGGCCACGACTTTGCCCTCCTTGAACTCAAACTCGACGCCCTCAACCTCTAGCCCATCACGAATCGCCGGGTAGGTAAAGCGCACCCAGCCGTTGACCGACTCTTCAACCGGGCCGGTGAAGATTTCGCCGCTGGGCATGTTGTGCTTGCCATCGCTGTTGACCCAGGTCCGCTCTTTGATCGAGAG
This sequence comes from Caldilineaceae bacterium, assembly GCA_022842065.1. Next base: position 31,097 of record JALHQH010000082.1, on the reverse strand, counting down.
CGTAAGATCGATGTTCGGACCGCGCACCACCACCTGCTCCTTGCCCACCAGCCAATCAACCAGCCGCTGTTGCACCGCGCTTAATTGCTGCCAGGCCGCCACCGGATCGGGCTGATCAGCATAGGTGGCGCTGTAAACAAAGTCTTCAAAATCGTGCAGGCTCATGTCCGCTTCCTGGGCATAGGCCGGGCAGGGAAAATTGGTCAGTACCCAGCGATGATCGCCGGTAGCGCTGCGCTGCATATAGGTGGCCTGATATTTGCGCCGCGCCCGTTGGTACAGTTGCAGCCGTTGTGGATCAATACCGGTGAGGGCCCGTGTGTTCGTCGCGGCTCGAATCGTAATGCGCACGTCGAGCTTTTCGGCCAACATGGCCTCATGGGGCGCGCTCCAGCCCAATTGCGTGTCGCCGGCCGCTTGCACGAATGTGGCATCCAATTCATCGCTATCAAGCTGAATCGTTGGATTACCCCCCGCCAGCGCCACCTGTTTAACGGTCTGCTCTACCAGTGGCAGGGCGGCGACATGCCCCCGCACCAATACCCAGTCACCCGGCCGTACTTCTGTACAATAATTGACTAAGAGATCGGCTAATTTTTCAACCCGTGGATCTGCCATTGTTGCTCCTTTCGTACAACCGTTCTAGTCGGGACATGATGCATCATGTCCCGACTAGAGAAAATCTGTGTAACCTCTACATTTATTCCTTGTATGATGACACAGATCAAGACAATTCAAAAATCACTCACACCCTGCCACCCTACCACTTTGCCACCTTGCCACTCTGCAACCTTGCTACCCTATCCCCAATCGCAATCCTCCTTCCAATTGAAATCACTTCCGCAATTTACAAAAGATTTGCCTTGTTGTACACTTGTTATATTCGCACGTGATCTGCCGGCGTATCCTCTTATGCTGCGGTTGCTTTGGAAGTCAAAGCCTTTGACGCACAAGCCAGAGAACAGACATCCAATTTTTTACAGCCCAGTTGATTGAGTAATCGTTGTCCGGCAGTTGTTGCACGGGAAAACGGATTGCAACCGCGCGTGCAACTTATCAAAGGAGAATGGTGTGACAAAAACCTTTGCCTCTAAAAAAGAGGTGCAAGATGTGCTCAGCAAGCAACAGTACATTGCCAGTGATGAGATCAGCACGACCGTCTTTCTAACCCAGCAGCTTGGCAAGCCGCTGCTCACCGAAGGACCAGCCGGCGTGGGCAAGACCGAACTGGCCAAGGCCATCGCCGGGGCTACCGGTCGCCAGTTGATTCGCCTGCAATGTTACGAAGGGCTGGATGAGACCAAGGCGCTCTACGAATGGGAGTATGCCAAGCAGTTGCTCTACACCCAGCTCCTGCGCGATAAATTGCAGGAGACGCTAGTGGGTACGACCAGTTTAGCCACGGCCGCGGATCGACTGGCGGCGGAGGAAGATGTCTTCTTCTCCATGCGCTTTCTACTGCAACGTCCCCTGCTCAAGGCGATTCTCAGTGACGAGCCCACCGTCCTGCTCATCGACGAGATCGACCGTGCTGACGCCGAGTTTGAAGCCTTCCTGCTCGAAGTACTGAGCGATTTTCAAGTGAGCGTGCCCGAACTGGGTACCCTGGTCGCCAAACATCGCCCGATTGTGCTGCTCACCAGCAACAATACGCGCGAACTAAGCGAAGCGCTCAAGCGCCGCTGTCTCTACCTCTTTATCGGCTACCCCAATCTCGAACAAGAGCTGGCGGTCGTGCGTCTCAAGGTGCCGGAACTCAACGGTAAACTGGCGCAGCAGGCGGTGGAACTGGTACAAAAGTTGCGCGATCTTGATCTGCGCAAATCCCCTAGCATCAGCGAAACCCTGGATTGGGCCAAGGCGCTGGTCGCCCTCAACGCCAAATCACTTGACAAAGAGACCCTTGACAATACCCTCAATGTGCTGCTCAAACACGAAAGCGATCTCACCAAAGTCAAGCGGCGCATGCAAGGCGGCAAAAAAGCCACCGACGTGGATGACGACGAGATGAGTCAGTATAACTGGCGTAATTGAGGTGGGGGGGAGGTAAATCAGTAAATCGGTAAATCAGTAAATCAGTAGACAAGTAAGAGTGTACTGATCTACCGATGTACCGATTTACTGATTTACTGATTTACCTATCTACCACTCCTACCTCAACGCCCGTAGCTGGAGAAAAACAATGGAAGAACGAATTGTTCGCTTTATTGCGGCCTTGCGCGCCGGTGGCGTGCGGGTAAGCCTGGCGGAGAGTGCCGATGCGCTGAACGCGGTTGATCTGCTGGGCATCCAGGAGCGGGAGGACTTCCGCCTGAGCCTGCGCGCGACACTGGTCAAAGAGGCGAATGGGCTGCCCGTTTTTGAAGAACTCTTCCCGCTCTTCTTTGGTAGTGGCGAGACGCCCCCTATGAGTGATGTCATGGAGGATATGTCGCCCGAAGAGGCGGAGATGATGGCGCAGGCCATGCGCATGTTCAACGAGCAACTGCGCCAGATGATGGAGAAGTTGCTGCGTGGCGAACAACTGAGCCAGGAAGAGCTGGAACGGCTGGGCCAGTTAACCGGACTGAATCGTACGGAAGATCTGCGCTATCGCGATTGGATGACCCAACGCATGATGCGCGCCATGCGCTTTAAAGAGGTGCAGGACGCGCTCAAAGAGATGATGGAACTGATGAAGCAGATGGGCATGAGCAAGGAGCGGCTGGAGCAGCTGCGCCAATTGATCAAGGCCAATCAGCAGGCAATGCAGGAGCAGGTCAGCCAATTTGCCGGGCAACGGATCGCTGAAAATATGAGCGAACAGCCGCCCGATAAAGGAATTGACGAACTGCTCGACCGCCCCTTTAACGCCCTCTCCGACAGTGACATGGACAAGCTGCGCAAAGAAGTTCACCGCCTGGCCAATCGACTGCGTTCGCGCATTGCGCTGCGCCAGAAACGGGCCAAGACTGGTCAACTGGATGCCAAGGGCACCATCCGCGCCAACCTCAAAAATGGTGGTGTGCCGATGGAGATCAAACACCGCGATCACCGGCTCAAACCTAAACTAGTCGTAATCTGTGATATCAGCACCTCCATGCGGCCCTGCTCTGAACTGATGCTTAGCCTCGTCCATGCGCTGCAAGGGGTCATCACCAAGACCCATGCGTTTGCTTTCATCGATCATTTGGAGTATATTTCTCCTGATTTTGTCGGACGTCAAGCGAACGAAGCGATCCATGAAGTGCTGATCCGGATGCCGCCGGGCCACTACAGCACCGATTTGGGCTACAGTCTCACCAACTTTGTCCAAGATTACATGGATACCGTCGATAGCCGGACGACCGTGATCATGGTGGGTGATGGGCGAAATAACTACAATAATCCCCATCTGGAAGTTTTTAAGACCATTGCCCGCCGCAGCCGGCGCACCATCTGGATCAACACCGAGCCGCCCATGTTGTGGGGCAGCGGTGACAGTGACATGATGAAGTACGCCCCGCTCTGTGACAATGTCGTCGTCGCCGCCACGCTGGGGGAGTTAACCAGCGCCGTCGACCAACTGTTAACGCAGCCGTAAGCTGTAAGCTGAATTAGGTGATTGGTGATTGGGTGATTCGCACCTGCCCCGATGACCAATCACCTAATGACCAATTACCCAATTGTTTCCACGAAAGGCTTGCCCATGAAGTAACCGTAGTGCATCTGTCTGCCAAATGTAAAATCACCATGTCAATGCTACCGTCACCGTCAAACTGCACTTCGTCCCCCGCACCTATCCCAGGAGGAAACTGACATGAGTGAGACACGTACACATTTTCGCATGATGGCCTGTTTGTATAGTTCGCTGCGCACGCTCTTTGGTCACCGCAGCGATATCGCCCTTGCGGCCAACACGCCATTGCACTACGATGAAAGCCATGCTGAATTGCATAAGATCCCCGACCTGATGGTCATCAAAGGGGGCCGCAGTAATGGCGAGCGGGCAGCACTGCACAGTTGGGAAGAACATGCGGTGCCTGCGGTCGTCTTTGAGATCACCTCAGCGGCGACCTGGCTGGAGGATCTGGTCAATAAGAGCGCGCTCTATATGCGTCTGGGCGTCAAAGAGTACTTCATCTTTGATCCACACACGGCTGTGCTCAAAGAAGGAGTGCAAGGATTACGCCTGCACAATAGCGAATACTTGCCGATTACGCCCAACAAAGAGGGCGCGCTGGCCAGTACTGAGTTGGGTGTGCACCTTGTGCGCCAAGGCGATCTGTTGCGCTTGATCGATCCGGAGAGCAAGCAGATCATTCCCTGGGGCGAAGAGGTGGCCGGCTTCACCGCCAGCGCCGGTCCCGAAGTAGACACCACCGCGCTGCAAGTAGCACTGCAACGCGCCGAAGAAGCAGCCCTGCGTGCCGAAGAACGTGCCCTACGTGCCGAAGAAAAAGCAACACACATCGATCAAGACTCGCAGCGCTTCCGCAACTTGGAAGCTGAGAACGCCCATCTGCGTGTGTTACTTGGCCAGATGCAGGGGACCAAAGTCGTGCGCTAACAGAGTGTTCCCCGTCGCATGGTGACAATCAACAATTGACCACAGACGACCGACAAGTCAGCGTCGGTCGTCTGTTCATGTAAAACCGTAAAGAAACCAACAAACTACTTTCCCCAAAAGCTTTAAAACGTGAAGCGTAAAACGTGATGCGTGCGCTTCGACAAGTTCCTGCCTACCACGAATTATGTTTCACGAATTACGTTTCACGTTTCACACATTCAAACCAACCGAATCAAGGAGTAACCATTATGGCCATGCGTGCCGATTATATTTGGATGAACGGTAAAATTATTCCCTGGGAAGAAGCCACCGTGCATGTTTTTACCCATGCCTTGCACTACGGCAGCAGCGCGTTTGAGGGGTTGCGCGTCTATGAAACAACGAGTGGCCCGGCCATCTTCCGCGGGCACGAACATTTTGAGCGGCTGCTCTTTAGCTGCAAGGTCGCACGCATGCCCTGCGCCGTTACGGTCGATGAATGGATGCAGATCACCGCGGATGTCGTCAAGGCCAACCAACTGCGCAGTGCTTATGTGCGCCCACTAGTCTTCCGTGGTTACAATACGTTGGGGGTTGATGGCCGCGGCTGCCCGGTCGATATGATCCTGGCCACCGTGCCGTGGGGTGCCTATCTGGGCGCAGAGGGGTTGGAAAAAGGGGTCGATGTGCAGGTGAGCAGTTGGCGGCGCATGGCCCCCGATACCACCAACGCCCTGGCCAAGATTGGTGGCCAATATGTCAACAGCCAGAACATTGTCATGGAAGCCAAGGACAACGGCTTTACCGAAGGCATTGCCCTGGATATCTATGGCTACGTCAGCGAAGGCAGCGGCGAAAATATTTTTGTGATCTACAAAAATGTGATCTACACCCCGCCGCTGGGCAACAGCATTCTGGGTGGGATCACCCGCAACTGCGCCATCACCATCGCCCAGGACCTTGGCTACACCATTCGCGAAACGGTGATCCCGCGCGAGATGCTCTACCTGGCCGACGAGATCTTCTTCACCGGCACCGCGGCCGAGATCACCCCGGTGCGCTCAGTTGACCGCATGGAAGTCGGTGCCGGCAAGCGCGGCCCGATCACCGAGGCGATCCAAAGCAAGTTCTTTGGTATTGTCGAAGGCGAATTGACCGACAAGTGGGGTTGGTTGACGCCAGTGGCGTTGTAGGCGAAATGACCTCACGGCGTAGTTGTGAGGTCAACTTACAATGTGTGCTGCTTCTAGCTCTGTTAGCAGGCCGCCTGCGACAAATTCGTTTAGTAAATCGTGCAATCGAATACAGAGGATACCCTCCCGATCACAATAATTGGCGGCTTTGCGGTCTCGCGTTATAAAGACCATGTTGCGCTGTCGGCAAACTGCAATCGCTTCCCGTTCGCCTTGGCCTAGTTTTTTGGGGAAGTGCATTAGGAGGGTATTCTCTGTATCTGTGAGCGTCAGGACTTGTATATGTGCGATTGCAATGAGGTCAAAGATTGCTTCCAACTCCACAATCCCCTGTGTCACGCCATCTACAAGCTCCTGCTGGATATGTGGCGTGACATAGAGTGAGGCGTTGGCCCACAATTGTAATGATGATAACTTGTTAGCTAATGCCAACAACGATAGCACGTTCGTATCTAAAAGAATACCGTTAGGCGGGGGGAAGGGTGAATGCAGCATGGATCAATGATCTTTGTTGTTGGATTTCTTCTTTAGTGGCTGATCGTGCCTCAACAAATTTGACCCCTTCTGCTTTGAGTCTCCGTTCAAAAACAAAGTAATTTAATCCAGCAATTTCGGCAGCACGACCACTGCTTACCTGATCGGAGCGATAAAGTTCCAACGCGACTCGCCAGCGTAAATCAGGCGTTGCTTGGGCTAGCCATACCGCTAATGCTTCCTCAAGTAGATCATCTAACGACGAAAGTTCTGTGAGTCGCAAGATCGCGCGGGAAACAGCTTGCCACTCAGCTTGCTCTTCGAGCGGGTCGACGATTGTCATATCGTTTGTTGCCTCCTTTGCGATCATCCCAAGACCAAAGATGCATAATAAGTTTAGTATACTTACCTTGTGTTACCATGTCAAACTGATCTCAGAATTGTGTAATCCGTGCAATCCATCCCTGTTAAAAACCGGTTGACAGATGGTGCAGCCCAGTGTATAATTGGATATGTACACCTAGATGTACGCGTTTTCTCCGCCTGCAAATTTTACCAAAGGCCAATCCTGAATGGAACGAACATTAAACGTGACCGAAGCGCGTAATCAGCTACCTACATTGGTCAAAGTGGTGGCAGAGCAAGATGAGCAGATTATCATCGTCACACGTAATGAACCAAAAGCCATTATCATGGGGTATGAGACCTTCTTGGCCCAGCAGAAATTGTCGATCAAAGGTGCGCGCTATGAATTAGGCGAACTGATTGAACAGGCGGGTATTTTGCTGGAAACAACCATAGAGGAATGTCGCACTGCCGGCGAGACCAAGCTCTATGCGTTTTGGCAGGATTTTGGACAACTTATGCGCGCGGCTTGGGCGATGGCTGGTAAATTCTCGGAGCCACATGCATTGCTGGCTTTCCAGCTCTTTGAATTGTCCGAACGCTGTCTGTTGGGTGATACGATGCTATCAATCGAACAATTGCTGCCCATTGCCAATGTCCTCAGCCGCCTGATGCAACGTGAGTTAACCATGGCCGATGCCGCGGCGGCAGATCGCTATCTGCTGCAAAATACGCTTGATGCATCGTTCCCATTATCTATAAACAGCGATATAAGCCTGCTCTATGAAATTGTCGAAAACGCCAACGCTGCTGTGAACGAAGTTGAAGATTGATGCGTGTACCAACCAAACTCTTCTTAGATACGACCATTCAAATCGAACGCATCACCGCAACCCATGAACGCCAGCGAGAAATCGCCGAAGCCTGTCGTGGTAAAGAGCTGGTGACCTCGGCCTATGTTCTGGGTGAGTATTTGCGGACCTTGGTCGCCGATGCCGCACTCTTGTATCGATTAGTCTGTGCCGCAGCGCAACTCTATGATGTCGAAACGCGCATCGCCAATCTCTTTAATCAACGGTCCGCCAGTCGGTGTTTACTGCTGTGGGCGGCACTACACCGGTCAGGTATCTATGATCGGGAGATGATTCTGGCAAAATTGCGGATCTATCTGCAGTACGGTCTCGTCAACCGGTTTATGGTTGGCATTGATGAGTTCATTGACCATACTGATTGTGGCTTGGCTAAGGAACGTCCGCTCCTCAGTGGGGAACATTGTCAACTGCGCACACAGTGTGTACGCCGGGTGAAAGAGTGTGAGTTGGCAAGGTTCCTAACCCACCATAAGGCGGAAATCGAGATTTTGGCCGCTGGTCTCAGCGCGCATGCCGATCGCTCGTTGGCGCGCATGGCTGAACTCTGTACCTTGCTGCTGGAAGACCCCGATGTTGCACGTGGTCGCAGCTGCACATGGTATCTCGGTGATTTAGTGATTGCATTGGAGGCCCCTAGCGAGGCCGCAATTTACACCACCAATCTACGCCATTTTGAGCCAATCTGCGCGCTACTTGGCAAGCAATTATATGCCCCTTGACAAGCTGTGATATCATAAAACCATGAGGCAAAATTCTGTTCACAAGCCGGCTACGGCTATCACTATCTGCTCCTTGATCACCGGCACCACCGTCGGCGGTCTCCTCGCGCTTAGATAGCCCGCGTTCTTCTACCACGCGGGCCGAAAACTCCAACTGATTCAACAACTTTATTGGCTACTGTCCATTCGGATTTTCGATGGATAAGATGGCAGTACGACAAGATGACAAGCAGAAATTGTTTCTGATCTTGCCATCCCTTCATCCTGTCATCCTGTCATCCCTTCATCTTGTCACTAATGCGAGGATACCACCATGTCTCACACTTATGATCCACAAACCATTGAGGCCAAGTGGCAACAAGCCTGGGCCGATCACGCGGTCTTTCGCACGCCGGCTGGTGATGAATTGGGCAACAAGCCCAAATTTTATGTGCTCGACATGTTCCCTTATCCCTCTGGCGACGGTCTGCACGTCGGCCACCCCAAGGGGTATACGGCCTCTGATGTGATCGCACGCGTGCGGCGCATGCAAGGCTACAACGTGTTGCACCCAATGGGGTGGGATGCCTTTGGCCTGCCTGCCGAACGGGCCGCCGATCGGGCCGGGGTTCATCCCGCGGTGATTACGCAGCGCAACATTGCCACCTTTCGCCGCCAGTTGCAGCGGCTGGGGCTCTCCTATGATTGGGATCGCGAGATCGATTCTTCGTCGCCTGCCTATTACCGCTGGACCCAGTGGATCTTTCTCAAGCTCTTTGAAAAAGGGCTGGCCTATGTCGCCGAAGTGCCGGTGAATTGGTGCCCAGCGTTGGGTACCGTGCTCTCCAACGAAGAGGTCCAGGATGGCAAATATATCGAGACCGGCGACCCCGTCGAACGCCGCTCCATGCGCCAGTGGATGCTCAAGATTACCGCCTATGCCGAGCGGTTGCTGGCCGATCTGGATGCTTTGGATTGGCCGGAGAGCCTGAAAGAGATGCAGCGCAACTGGATTGGCCGCTCGGAAGGCGCGTTGATTACCTTTCCCGTGCAGGGCAGCGACCAGACCTTTACCGTCTTTACCACACGGCCGGATACGCTCTTCGGCGCGACCTACTGCGTATTGGCCCCAGAACATACGCTGGTTGATTTGGTGACGACAGCGGAACAGCGCGACATGGTCGAAGACTATGTCAAAACAGCCAAACAGAAATCAGAGCGGCAGCGCATTGCCGATGTGCGTGAGAAAAGTGGCGTCTTCACCGGGGCTTATGCGATCAACCCGGCCAACGGCCAGCCGATCCCGATCTGGGTGGCCGACTATGTCTTGGCGAGTTATGGCACCGGCGCAATTATGGCGGTGCCCGCGCACGACGAGCGCGACCATGAATTTGCCCGCCAATTCGGTTTGCCGATTGTCGAAGTGGTGCGCGCTCCGGACGCGACTGCCCAACCACCAATTACCGATGCCGCATACACCGGGGATGGGCGGCTGGTCAATAGCAGCTTTTTGAACGGGATGATCGTCACGGCGGCCAAAGCGAAGATGCTCGACTGGTTGGCAGCCCAAGGCCATGGCGTGCGTGAGGTCCAATATCGCCTGCGCGACTGGCTCTTCTCACGCCAACGTTACTGGGGTGAACCCTTCCCGGTGGTGCTGGTGGAGGATGGCTCGATTGTCGCTGTGCCCGCTGATCAACTGCCGGTAACGCTGCCTGCGATTGCCGATGCGCAGCGCAAGGCCGGCACCGCCGAACTGGTCAACCCGCTGGCGCGCGCCGGCGATGAGTGGCTGATGGTCACCTTGCCGGATGGGCGCACCGGCGTGCGTGAGACCAATACCATGCCGCAGTGGGCGGGCTCGTGCTGGTACTATCTGCGCTTTATCGACCCGCATAATGATCAGCAAGCCTGGTCGCCGACGGAAGAAGCTTATTGGATGCCGGTTGATCTCTACATCGGCGGGGTGGAACACGCCGTTTTGCACCTGCTCTACGCCCGTTTCTGGCACAAGGTGCTCTACGACTGTGGGCTGGTCTCGACGAAAGAGCCCTTCCAAAAGCTCTTCAATCAAGGGTTGATCCAGGCTTACTCCTATCAGGATCAGGATGGTAAATATTACCGCCGTGAGCAAGTGACGCAACAGGGCGATGCGTGGGTCACGGCAGCAACCGGGAAACCGGTCCAGGTGCAACTGGAAAAGATGTCCAAATCCAAGCTGAATGTCTTTGGGCTGGACGAAGTGGTCGCTGAATTTGGTGGCGACACCTTGCGCCTCTATGAATTGTTTATGGGGCCAGTCAGTGCCAGCGCGCCCTGGAATATGGATGGCATGGAGGGTTCGTCGCGCTTCCTATTTCGCCTCTGGCGCTTGATCGTTGACGAGCGAAGTGGTGAACTCGACAAGCGACTGGTCGATGCGCCCGCTGAAAGTGCGCCCGACCTGCACCGCTTGTTGCATAAAACGATCCAGGGCGTAAGTGAGAGCGTCGAGTCAATTGACAAACTCAACACCGCCGTCAGCCGGATGATGGAATTTCTGAATGCGGCCGGTCGCAGTGAAACCTTGCCCCTGCCGATTGTCAAGGACTTTCTGCGCCTGGTCGGCCCCTTTGCGCCGCACATTGCCGAAGAGCTCTGGCAGCGGCTAGGCGAACCGGACTTTATCGCCCGCGCCACTTGGCCTACCTATGACCCGGCCTTGACGGTCGGCGAGACGATCGAGATCCCCGTCCAGATCAATGGGCGGCTGCGTTCGGTCATTACCGTCGAGACGGACGCCGACAATCCAACCCTGGAGCAGACCGCCTTGGCCGATGCGGTGATCCTGCGTCACATCGATGGCAAACCCGTAAAACGAGTGATCATTGTGCCGGGGCGTATGGTCAATGTGATTGTTTAGAGCGTTGCCTCGTGCCGCCGCGCCCGGCGGCTCTCGCCGGCGGCACGAGGTTAGGACGCTCTGCGTCTACCAGGGACGCAGAGCGTCCTAATGGCATAACCACGCCGAGCGTGGTTACGAGCAAAAACAGAAGTAGACACGCCAGATTGACATCGCCTAGGGAAGCGTGTACGATAGCAGTAATTTTTACGAAAGCCTCGACTAAAGGAATTTATATTTCATATGGCTGAACGCTACGATCCAAAAACAATTGAACCAAAATGGCAAAGCACTTGGGCCAGTGATGGCCTCTATGACACGGTCGAAGACGATTCGAAACCCAAGTGGTATGCGCTGACGATGTTGCCCTACCCCTCCGGCAATCTGCATGTGGGCCACTGGTACGCGATGACCCCCAGCGATACCGCGGCGCGCTGGCGGCGCATGAATGGCTACAATGTCTTCTTTCCGCCCGGCTTTGACGCTTTTGGGCTGCCGGCAGAGAATGCGGCGATCAAGAACAACATCCACCCCAATATCTGGACCTATGCCAACATCGCCAAGATGCGCATCCAGATGAAGCGCATGGGTGCGATGTGGGCCTGGGATCGCGAGGCGGTTACCTGTGACCCCGATTATTACAAGTGGTCACAGTGGTTCTTCCGCAAGTTCTATGATGCCGGGCTGGCCTACCGCGAATTTGCGCCGGTGGACTGGTGTCCCAGTTGCAACACGACGCTGGCCCGCGAACAGGTCTGGGGTGAAGATCGCCGCTGTGAACGCTGTGACACCCAGGTCGTCAAAAAAGAGCTGAACCAGTGGAAGTTCCGCATTACGAACTACGCGCAGGAGTTGCTCGATGACATGGAAAAGATCGAGTGGCCGGAGCGAGTCAAGACGATGCAGACCAACTGGATCGGGCGCAGTGACGGCGCGGAAGTGACCTTCCACACCGAGGGCGGCGACCCCATCGAGATCTTCACCACGCGGCCCGACACGCTCTGGGGCGCGACCTTTATGGTCCTCGCCCCTGAACATGGCTTGGTGAGCAAGGTAACCAGCGCCGAGCAGAGCGCCGCAGTCGAAGCCTATCAAGCGCAGGCTTCGCGTCTAGACGAAGTGGCGCGCGGTGCGGCTGACAAGGAGAAGAGTGGCGTCTTCACCGGCGGCTATGCGATCAACCCGGTTAACGGGGCGCAAATTCCGATCTGGATTGCCGACTATGTGATGATGGGCTATGGCACCGGCGCGATTATGGCGGTGCCTGGCCATGACCAACGCGACTTCGAGTTTGCCAAAAAGTTCAACCTGCCGATCCAACTGGTGGTCCAGCCGACCGGCAGTGAGATCACCAGTGGGGATGAATTGGCCGAAGCCTGGGCGGGCGCGGGGACGATGGTCAACTCTGGCCCGATTGATGGGATTCCGGCCGGCAAGGGCGAAGGCGAGAGTGTCAAAACAACGGTGAAATGGCTGGAGGAGAGCGGCAAGGGCAAGGGCGCAGTCAACTTCCGCCTGCGCGATTGGCTGATCAGCCGCCAACGCATGTGGGGGACGCCGATTCCCATGCTCTTCTGTGACAAGTGTGGCACGGTGCCGGTACCCTATGAAGATCTGCCCGTTGTCCTGCCCGACGATGCGGAATTCAAGCCCACCGGGGAAAGCCCGCTGCGCTATCATGAAGGTTTTCGCTATGTGCAGTGCCCACAATGTGGTGGCGATGCCGAGCGCGAGACTGACACGATGGACACCTTTATGTGTTCCAGCTGGTATCAATATGCCTATGTCCATCCCTACTGGAAAAAGGGTGAGCCCATCAGTGCCGAGGATATGCCGTGGGACCCGATCAAGGGTAACTACTGGCTGCCGGTTGACCAGTACACCGGCGGCATTGAACATGCGACGATGCACCTGCTCTATACCCGCTTCTTCACCAAGGCGCTGCGTGATGTCGGCGTGGTCAATTTTGACGAACCGATGGTGCGCCTCTTCAACCAGGGCATGATCTTGGGACCGGATGGCGAGAAGATGTCCAAGAGCCGCGGCAACGTGGTGGACCCCGACGACTATGTCGATCGGTATGGTGCCGACACCGTGCGTGGCTACCTGATGTTTATCGGCCCGTGGGATCTGGGTGGCCCGTGGGATCCCAAGGCGATTGAAGGGATCCACCGCTTCCTCAACCGTGTTTGGACCGTGGTGACTGACGAGCCGGCTGCCGCCCTGGTTGCCGCCGAACCGAGTGCCGACGAGGTGCGCAACCTGACGCGCAAATTGCACCAGACCATGCTCAAGGTGAACGATGATCTGGCCAACTTCCGCTTCAACACCGCGATTGCCGCGATGATGGAGCTGAATAACACGTTGATGCGCGCCCGCGAGACCGCGGTCGTCGGCAGCCCGATCTGGCGCGAGAGCCTGCACACGCTCACCCTGTTGATGGCCCCGATCTTCCCGCATATCAGCGAGGAGCTGTGGCAATTCCTGGCGGCGGCAGCAGGCAAACCGGTCACCTCGGTTCACCTGCAAAGCTGGCCGCAAGGTGATCCCGCGCTTACGATTGAGGAAGAGATTACGGTGGTCGTGCAGATCAATGGCAAGGTGCGTGACAAATTGGTCGTTGCACCCGGCACCGCCCAGGAGACGCTCGAACGTGAAGCGTTACAACTGGAAGGGGTGCAGAAGTGGCTGGAGGGCAAACAGGTGCGCAAAGTGATTGTCGTGCCGGATAAGTTGGTAAATGTGGTGATTGGGTAGGGCGTGCATTGGTGGGCGTTAAGAAAATAGTTCGGCGTACCGAGATCGCCAGGGGCTAAAGCCGCCTGGCTAGTAACAGCGCCCGCTGAAGCGGGCTTATACCGCTGTGAAAGCCCGCTTCAGCGGGCGCTGTTTACTGGCTGGGCGATTCATCGCCGGGCGGTCAACGCATACCGAATATTTTCTCATCGCCCTAAATGCGCCCGCTCAGCCTACCGGCTAATCAGCGGCAGGTAAATCGGCTGTAACATCGTCTTTTCACTGTCGTTGCTCTCTTCTTCCTCAAAATCTGCTTCGGTACTTTCTTCGTTAATCTCTGCTTCGGGTGTTGCAATGGCATCATTGGGGCCGGCGGCGGTAATGGTGATACCGCTGGGGAGGGTACCAATGTCGATGCCATCAACCTCTACGCCGGTTGCGCCCCCTTCGGTTTTGCGCCAGAACTCGCTATAGGTGCAGCTCGTGGCTGCGCCCAGCCCTGTCGGCACACAGAGAAAGATCTCACCCACCTTGCCAGTCACCCCAGGGACAATAAAAGTGCCCGCGGTCGCCAGGTAGATCTCGCCACTTTGTTTGTCGATCCAGGCCCCACCGATATCCTCGGTGGTGCTGGTCAAGTCGGCGCGTACTCCACTTAAATAAAGTTCCCAGCGTCCATTGCGCAACACGATCAGATCGCTGTTGCGGGTGCGCAATTGTCCAACCTTGGCGGCCCCCACGGTGCTGATCACCAACTCGCCGGCGGGGGTCAGCGCAATCGCATCAATATCCTCGCCATTGGTGGTCAGATCAACCCCGGCCCCGGTCAACAGGCGGCTGAAGCTGCCCGCTGTGGTGGCACCCAAACTGGTCGGCACAAAACGGACAATGTCAGAATCATCCACCGTACCCACGCCATTCACCTTGGTGGCAATATCAAAGCTAAGCAGCAACGAGCCATCGGGGCGCCAGGCAAAGGCGTCAACATCGGTGGTGATGCCTACGTCGGAGCCGTCAAAGATCAGCTGCCAGCGCCCGGTAAAGAAATGGTAGGCGAGCAGATCTTCATCACTGTAGGCGACGTTATTCAAGACAAAATTGCCCCCACTGCTGATAAAAAGCGTGTTATTGCCATTCGGCGAACGGACCAGCGTTTGTTGCGTGGCGCTGTTGTTGGTGGTGCGCTCTTCCTGTGTACTGGTCGCCACCGTGGCTAAATTGGTCAGGCGTGACGGCGTCTGGATATCAGTGGCGACGACGACTGTGATCATCACATTGCTGCGTATCCCCATCGTGCCCAGTGGACAGGTAACAGTCCCATTGCTAACCGTGCAGGTGCCGCCAGGGAAAGTGGCGCGTACAAAACGGACGCCGCTGGGCAAGTGGTCGGTTAAGATCACATTGGTGGCCGCCTGCGCGCCGATGTTGCTGACCGTCACTTCATAGGTTACTTCAGCCCCCGCCAGCACCGGATCAGCCAGATCGCGCTGCTCGACCAGCAGATCGGCATAGGTATAGCCCTGCCGAAAGTTGGCGACGGTGAGCGCGCGTTCGTTATGGATGCGATAATTCTCGGCATCGCAGGCGGGGTTGCCCAGATTGCCGGCGCGACAAGCGGTCGATGTCCCGGCGCGCACTCCCGTCGGCGCGCTATTGACCAGTACATCGGGATTGGAAAAGTAGAGGATCGAGCGGCAATTGACCCCGGCAGCATAACAGTGGTCGAAGTAGGCCATCACGCTGATCCAGCCCTGGCTCAGGTTGACGTACCCTTTGTTGTAGGTGGGGGTGTCAATGTAACTATCGACATACCAATCGTGGCGCGCCCCGAAGTTATGGCCAAGTTCATGGGCGAAGGTTGTCGTACTTTCAGCACAGCCACGGGCGACGACACTAAAGGCCGATGAAGCCTGCGACCGCATCCAGCCTACGCCACAGAGATCTCCTCCTTCGACCCAGAGGTTAACCAGATCCGCCCCATAACGGTCGCGCAAGGCGTGGATCTCATCCATGTAGCCATCGGTGAGCCCAGTCAGCCGTTCCAGATCAAAGCGCTGGCTGCCTGCTGTGTTGTAGTTCACTTCGCCGACATAGACGAGGCGCAGCCGGGGGGTGATCCGGCTGTTGGCGTAGATCTGATTGGTCTGGGCGACGGCCAGGTTGATCAAATTTTCGATGGCGGCTTGCCCACCTGCCGCCACACGCGCATTGGGGGCGTAGAGCACCATCACATCCACTAGCGAACCATTGTCGGTGGTGGCTGCAGCGCTGACCAGATCGGCATCGGTGGCCGGTGGCGGGATTAGCCCATCATCGTGACCATAGGGAAAACGCATCGGATCGACCTGGCGCACCTGATGTAATCCGTTACCCAACGCCCGAAGCTCAAAGAGCCCTTGAGGGGTATTTACGTTGGCCGTGACTGTGTCATCACGGATGATCATGACCACATCACTTAATGGGGCATCATCGACATGGCCGACCCAACTGCTGCCGCCGTTGACCAACGTTTCGCCGGGTTGCAACGTGGCCGTGAAGGTGGCATCGGTAAAGAAATTCAAGGTCAACCGTTTGCCGTCCGTGCCTGCTTGGGTGGCGCCGACATTTTCGGCGCTGGCCGGCAATTGGGCTAGATCAATATTCACTGTGCGTTGACGGATGACTGGCGACGCTGGTAGCGTAGCCTCGGCGGCGGTTACTGTGTCAAGAAAAAGGGTTGGCGGTGGCGTGGGTGCTTGGGCTAATGGCGCACCCAGCGCTTGATCGGTGCCATGCTGGGTTAGGCTATAGAGGAGCAGCGCGAGGATGGTAAATAGTAGGGTGCGGTGGCGATTCGCCATAAAATTATCTCTGGTTAACTTGCTTGGGTGGCCTGCCCCAGTGCCAGTGGTTGAAACCACTGGCTGACAAGCCAAGTGCGTTAAAACGCACTGCGTGGCGGGACCAGTTTGCAGTGCCGGGTACTGGTGCAGGGAAGACCGGCAATTTACTTACAGCTTACATCGGTTGCGGCTAAGCATCAATGAGATAAATCATTCAATTACGCGCCTGTCCATTGTCGCTGCTTTGGGTACGTCACAATTTTGGGGCTAACGTCCCCGGCACAGGCGAGGCGTTGGTTTGTTCGCGTATGATTCACCCGCCTGTGCCGGGGACGTTGCGAACCTCGCCCCTTTCCTGGGACACCTCCGTGCTTTTACGCCCCTTGCGCAGGGATAATTACTCATGGGATAATGAGTAAAATTTGTCCATTTTTCAGCGCAGGAGTTGTTATGAACCTCGGATTAGCCAATCAGGTGGTGGTTGTATTGGGGGCCGCGAGTGGCATTGGCCGCGCGATTGCCCATGAATTCGCCAACGAAGAGGCGCATGTTGTGATCGTCGACCGCAGCCCTGCTGTGGTTGAGGTCGCCGCCGAATTGAGCAAGGGGTTGCACCTTGTCACCGGCATCGTCGCCGATGTCACCGATTACGACGTATTACAGCGCGTGGCAACGCAAATCGAGGCCGAAACTGGCCCGGTTGACCATGTGATCTTTGCCGTCGGGATCGGCTCAGGCAAGGTCGGGATGCCCTTCTGGAAGTTGACCCCCGCCGATTGGCCCAAGGTGCTGACTGTCAATGTACTGGGCGCAGTCAACACCGCCCATGCCTTTACGCCGCCCATGCGCAACCGCCGGCAAGGCACCCTGCTCTTTCTTGCCTCCGTCGCCGGCCAGATCGGCTCGCAAACTGACCCGCCCTACAGTGCCTCCAAGGCGGCGCTGATCAACTTTTCCCAATGTTGCGCCAAGGATCTCGCACCGTATAACATCCGGGTCAACACGCTCAACCCCGGCATGGTCAACACACCATTAAACCAAGCGATCTGGCAGGCGTCCAATCAGGGTCTACCCCCGGCAGAACAACTAACCTTTGCGCAGTGGTCGGCGCAAAAAATCTCACGCGTCGTCCCGCTTAACCGCTGGCAAGAGCCGGAAGATATTGCGGCAATGGCCGTCTTCCTCGCCTCGGCACGGGCGCAGAATATTACCGGCCAGACGGTCAATGTCGATGGTGGCTTTGTGATGCATTGGTAGTGAGTAGATAGGTAGACAAGTAGACAAGTAAATCGGTAAATCGGTAGACAAGTAAATCGGTAGACAAGTAAATCGGTAAAATCGGTAGACAAGTATAACAGGAACGTTGCGACCGATTTACCGATTTACCGATTTACTTGTCTACTTATTCCCGTTCCTCCTGCTGTGGCACAACATCCCATAATTTGATTGTGCCATTCTCACCCACAACGGCCAGCCGACTACCGTCGTGGTTAAGTGCTAGTGCATTAACACCGACGGGGACGCCCTCAATTTCATCCACCTTTTGATAAGATTGCGCATCCCACAACCTGATCATCCCGCCATCGCCAGCGGCTACAATCAGTGAACCATCGGGGAAGTAACGCACAACATTGACCGTACCGGTGAAATCGGTAAAGCGGTGTAATTCGCGTTCATTGAGGACATCCCAAAGGTAGATGAGATTATCACTGCCTGCCGAGAGTAGATAATCGCCATTGGGGCTAAAATCTAACCAATTGATACGCCCCTGATGCCCAAGCAGTTGGTACAAGGGTTCCCGCGTCGCCCAGCGCCAGATCTGGATCGACTGATCGGCGGTGGCAAAGGCCAATAGATCGTCCGTTGCATTGGTGGCAAGGGCAGAAATTAGCGCGTCTGGTTCGCTCGACAAAGTACGGCTGTCCCCACTGCTGAGATCATGACGCATCAACGTGCCATCCCAACTGCTGGTAAAGAGCGTCCGCCCGTTGTGGCTGAGATCAAGTGCCACGATCTCGCCTATATGGTGTTGAAATTCCTGCCGCAAGCTGTAGGCAAGATTGACAACGCCAACTGTACCATCCCGTCCGCCATAGGCCAGCAAGCTGCCTGTGCTGTCAAGCGCAATCAGATGGACCGAACTTGTGTTGACCTGAATCGTTGGTAAGAGATCGCCAGTCGGTAATTGCCAGCGATGGACCGTGTTATCAATGCCGGCAGCGAAGAGGCTGGTTGTATCAGGGTTAAAGGCCAGGCTATAAATTTCTTTGCTCTCGGTCGTGATCGTGAAGGGATTTTGTAGCTGGACGACCGTACTTGCGAGCGTAGCAACAGGCGGGGCCAGTGGCGGTTCGTCCCCGATCGCCTGCAGGAAGAACCAGAGTGCAAAGATTGCTGTCACTAAGGCCACGACACCTTGCGCATTGCGCTGCAAATAGGGTGGGGTCGTGGCTAAGGGCAACCATCGACTGACTTGAGCACCATAGCTACGCACTTTATCGCTAACGGTTTGGCGACTTTGTGCCGCTTGGCGCTGCAGCGAGTGGCCTAGCGCGGGGAGCTGGCTAAAATAGGGGCGCGTCGTTTGCGTTTTTGGTGTGCGCAGCAGCGGTGTCGTGGTGGTTGCCAGCCAACTGTGGCGCAGTTTTTCCGCGCCGGCAAAAATCAACTGCGCTTCGGCCTGTTCCGGTTGAATTTTGGCCGCGATGATCGCCCGGCGATAGGCGTACGCGGCGGTACGATTGGCGAATAAAAATTCTTGGTAGAAAGCCGTGGTAAAGGTTAGCACCTGGGCGTGGGGCAAGTCGCCGCGTGTGCCGATTACCACTTCGATGCCGGCGCTGATCAAGTGGTTGACCATTGCCGGGGTGGCGCAGTAGTTGAGAAAGACAAGTTTGGGTTGGGGCAAGGCGGCAAGGTAGGCCGACAACGAAATCAGCCCAACGGTACGACAAGTCGCCCGCAGTGTTTTCAACTGTTCGCGGCTGCCATCGAAGTGAAAAATGGCGAGGGTTGGCCCATGCGCGATCAGCGCGCGCAGGATGACGGCAGCATCACTATGGATCTTGCTAACCGGCGCAAAGGCTAAGCCGCGATCAGCTTGATCGATAACGTTGCAGAGTTGATGAATAACGTGGGCATGCAAACTTTTGTAGTCTGCATTGGTAGCAAAAAATAGTGTCGACATCGGGAGGCCAGGCGTGCGACAAAAATAAGGGATAATATTGGAAGCGATTGCTGTCTATCTTACTCGACTTTTGGATGGCTGGCAAATACTAAGAAAAGTGTATTGATCAAGCAGCAAGTAAAAGCAAACTTTTTAGCGCAGAGTCGCAGAGCAACGCAGTGAGCATTGCCCGCCGGGCTAAAATCTCTGCGCAGCTTTGCCGCTTTGCGACTCTGCGCTAAGTTTTTACGATGTTGCTGACTGTTACGCAAATACCAAGAAAAGGCTAGAACATGATTTCGATCCGCGCCCCGATGGGTTATAATCAGTCACAACGCTTGTAAACTATCACCATCACGGAATCGTCTATGCAATCCTATCTTGATCTGCTCCGTCACGTCCGCGACCAGGGCGTGCAAAAAACTGACCGTACCGGCACCGGCACACGCAGCATCTTCGGCCACCAACTGCGCTTTGATCTGGCCGCGGGCTTTCCGCTGGTGACGACGAAAAAGATCCACCTCAAATCGGTGATCCATGAATTGCTCTGGTTTTTGCAGGGCAATACCAATATCAAATATCTCAACGACAACGGGGTGCGCATCTGGAATGAATGGGCCGACCAGGATGGCGAACTTGGCCCGATCTATGGTCACCAATGGCGCAGTTGGCGCGGGGCCAATGGCGAAACCATCGACCAGATCAGCAACGTCGTGGCCCAGATCCGCAAAAATCCTGACTCGCGCCGGCTGATCGTCTCGGCCTGGAATGTGGCTGAGTTGGCACGGATGGCCTTGCCACCGTGCCACTGTCTCTTCCAATTTTATGTCGCTGATGGTCGACTTTCCTGTCAACTCTATCAGCGCAGTGCTGATTTATTTTTGGGCGTGCCCTTTAATATTGCTTCTTATGCCCTGCTCACCATGATGATGGCCCAGGTGACAGATTTACAGCCCGGCGAATTTATCCACACCTTGGGCGATACGCATATCTATGACAATCATCTGGCGCAAGTCGAACTGCAACTGGCGCGTGACCCTTATGGGTTGCCGCGCATGGTGTTGAACCCCGCAGTCCGCTCGATTTTTGACTTTACCTATGCGGACTTCACGCTGGAAAATTACCAGTGTCACCCGCTCATTAAAGCGCCGATTGCCGTCTAACTAGTTTCTGTTGCGAAATGCAATTTCTACCGCCAAGGTCGCGAAGAGCGCTAAGGAATCGCAAAGAAACTTCAGAGAAAACCCTTTGCGAATCTTTGCGCTCTTCGCGACCTTGGCGGTGATCAAGCTCTTTCGCAACAAGAACTAACTAGAAAGCAGCGTTATGGATATTCTCGACCGCCTGCTTGGCCATGATGTTTGGACCACGCAGGAACTGTTACGCCACTGTCAAAGCTTGACGCCCGCCCAATGGGATCAGCCCTTTGCCATTGACCACGGCTCGTTACGTGAGACTTTTGACCACCTGATCAGCGCCATGGAAACCTGGACCGATCTGCTCTATGAACGGCCGGTGCAGTCGGCTAACCGTGAGCAGTCGGCTACCCCTGCCGCATTACAGGCACGGCTGACCATCGTTGCCCGTGAATTCGCTGCTTTGGCTCGCACCATTGCCCGCGCAGGTCGTTATGATGATGTTTTTATCGACGTGTTGGACCAGCCACCCGTGCCCAAAACCTTTGGCGGCGCGATTGCCCATGTGATCACCCACAACATGCACCACCGCGCCCAAATTATGTACATCATGGAGCAGTTGGGCCTGCGCGACCACATTGAAGGTGACCTGCTCGGTTGGGAATCAATGGCTTTTGGGTGGCGAGGGGAATGAGGATGGTAGCGCGTAGGCTGAGCGGGTGCCCCTTGGGCGCGAAGCCGGAGCCGCTGCGGCTATCGACAAGCTCAGCCTACGCTCTTTAACCACTGCACCGCTTCGTGTGTCTTCGCGCCCCTAGGCCCCCGCTTAGTGGATCAAAAAAAAGAAAGATTGTTTCATGGCTCGACCAAATATCCTCTTGATCACTTCCGATCAGCAGCACTATAATGCGCTGGGGGTTACCAACCCAGAGATCAAAACCCCGGCGCTTGACCGCATGGCGCGTGAAGGCACTCGGTATACCCGCGCCTATTGTCCCAATCCCACTTGTTCGCCAACGCGCGCCTCGCTGATTACCGGACTTTATCCTTCGTCCCACGGCTGCTGGGCGATTGGCGTCAAGCTGCCCGAAGATGTGCCGACCCTGGGCGATCAATTGCAGGCGAATGGCTATGAAGCGATCCTCATTGGCAAGGCGCATTTTCAACCCTTGGCCAGCACACCAGGATTGCCCTCAATCGAGTCGCAGCCGATCATGCGCGATCTCGATTTCTGGCGTGACTTTCATGGCCCCTGGTATGGCTTTAACCATGTCGAGACTGGGCGCATGCATGCTAACGAATCCCACGCTGGTCAACACTATGCGCTGTGGATGGAAGCAAAAGGGCTGACCAATTGGCGCGACTACTTTACCGACTGGCCCTCCCGCCCCGATGACAAGTACGCCGGTCCCTACTATATGCGCGACGCCCTCACCTGGGATCTGCCCGAAGAATTCCACCACACCCACTGGATCGGCGAACGGACGATTGCCAACATTGAACGTTGCCAGGCCGCCGAACAACCCTTCTTTCTCTGGGCCAGCTTCTTCGATCCCCATCCACCCTATGCCGTGCCGGAGCCGTGGGCCAGCATGTATGACCCCGAAAAGTTGACCCTGCCGCAGCACACATCCGGCGAATTCGACCAGATGCCGCCCCACTTCGCGCGCTCGTTGGAAGAAAACCCCGACTGGTCTGATTACCAGGAACCAGGCGGCCAGGGGCTGCACGGCTTTCATTCCCACCGCCATAATGAAGCGGAAATGCGCCGCAGCCTCGCTTCCTACTACGGCATGACCAGCCTGATCGACCAAGAAGTCGGGCGCATCTTAGACTATCTTGATGCCAGCGGCTTGTCGGAAAATACCCTGGTGGTCTACACCACTGACCACGGTCACTTCCTCGGCCATCACGGGTTGATTGCCAAGGGTGCCTTCCACTACGAGGATCTCTTGCGCCTGCCCATGATCGTGCGCCAGCCAGGGACCGTGCCGGCGGGGCAAGTTTCCCCCGCGTTGCAAAGCCTGGTTGACTATCCGCAAACCTTTTTGGCCGCAGCCGGGCTTACCCCACCAGGCAACATGCAGGGCGTTAATCAGCTTGCTGTCTGGCAGGGTAATGCTGAAGCGGCGCGTGATTGGGCGCTGATTGAAAATCGCCACAACCCGACCACCGTCCATCTGCGGACACTGGTCACCGACCGTTACAAGATCACCGTCTATCGCAACGCCGATTATGGCGAGTTATTTGATCTGGAAAGTGATCCCGGCGAACTACACAACCGCTGGGATGATCGCAATTACGCAACGATAAAGAGTGACCTGTTACTCAAATTTGTGCAAGCCGAGATCCAGCGTGAGGGCACGCGGATGCCACGGATTACCCATGCCTAGGGCTGCCAGCGGATTTGCGAGAACGGATTGAACGGATTGATACTGAAGAATCCGTTCTTGAAATTGCATTGAAGAATGGATTCACAAATGCTTTCCGTTCAATCCGTTCTCAACAATCCGCTGACAGCGGCTGCCTACAACTTGACCTTGTCAGCTTCAATTCTCAGGAGAAAACGACGAATGACTACCAAACGCGCTCGGGTCGGTCTGGCCCGCACTGCTAGCCGCCGCCAAAATATCTACCGTGCCCTTGACCTAGTCCGCAATGATGTTACGCCGCTCATTCGTGAACAGGTGATGCTCAAGCCCAACTTTCTCTCGGGCAGCAATCAACTCGCCTCCAGCCATGCCGATGCCATGCGCGGGGCGATCGACTTTCTGCTTAGCACCCCCAAACCACCCGATGAAATTTTGATCGCCGAAGGCGGTAACGAAAAATATTCCGGCGAAGCCTGGGACGTTTTTGGGTATCATGCCCTGGTGGAAGAATACCGTGTGCCGATCAAACTGATCGATCTCAATGCCGAAACGAACTGGGTCGAAACGCCGATCGTTCTAGCTGACCGCAGCGAAACGGTAGTGCGTATGCCCAAGACCGTGCTTGACTGCCCTTGCACTATCTCCGTGGCGATTGCCAAGACCCACGATGTCTGTGTGGTGACCCTGGCGCTCAAAAATATGATCATGGGCACCCTCTACAAACCGGATCGGGTGAAGATGCATGGCTTTAACAGCCACGGTGAACGCACCCTGCCTGCCGAAGCACAAACGCTCAACATCAACCTGATTCGCCTCGCCCGCTTCCTTGCTCCCGATATTGCCGTAGTCGATGGTACACGCGGTTTACAAGGCAACGGTCCCGGCGGTGAAGATGGCGTCGATCTCGGCATTGCGGCCGCCAGCAGCGATGTCTTTGCCGCCGACGCCGTGGTCGCCAAAACAATGGGCTTTGAGCCGCTCGCATTGGGGTTGCTCCACTATGGCCACCAACTAGGGTTGGGCGTGGCTGATCTGGCCGAGATCGAGGTATTGGAGACCCAGATCGCCGAGGTGCTGACCCACTTTAAGCCGCATGAGACGACTGATTTACAGCTACAATGGCAAGAAGCGCACGCCTGGGAGTTGATGGCTGTCTAATGAGCCGAAGCAGTACAGAGGAAGCTGAGTAAAGCGATGCCCAAACCATTACCCGTTACTACCTCTACCTTTCGCGATATCATTGCTAACGGCTTTTTGTATGTCGACAAAACCCGTTATCTCTATGATCTCATTCGCTACCCTAAAGGGGTCTACTTCTTAGCGCGCCCGCGCCGCTTTGGCAAAAGCCTGATGATTTCGACCTTGGAGGAGATCTTTTGGGGCAACCGTGACCTTTTTCAGGGATTGTGGCTCGACGGCAGTGATTACAAGTGGGAAAGCCGCCCAGTGATTCGGATTGACTTTAGCCGCTATCGCATCCGTAATGCCGTAGAGCTAGAAGGGCGGATACGGCACTATTTGCAACAGGTGGCGGATCAATATGCGTTCACTTTGAAAGATGCCTCTTTTGACTTTCAGTTAGAAGAACTGATTTTGGGGCTTGCCGCTGAAAAGCAGGTTGTGATTTTGATCGATGAATATGATAAACCAATCATCGACAATATTGATGATCTGGCGGAGGCTGAGCGGATTCGCGATACGCTTAAAGCGTTTTATACGATGATCAAATCATTGGATGCCTACATTCACTTTGTCTTTATCACTGGCATCAGCAAATTTAGCCGTGTCGGGGTCTTCTCGTCAATGAATAATGTAATTGATCTGACCCTCAGCCCACGCTTTGCCACGGCGCTAGGTGTGACGCAGCCTGAATTAGAAAGCCTCTTTGCCGAACACACCGCCGCATTAGCCGCCAAACTTGCCATGTCGGAAAGTGACCTTTTACAGCAAATCCGCTATTGGTACAATGGTTTCTGTTTCGCTGAGGGCGGGGAAGCTGTCTACAACCCCTTTTCAACCCTCCATCTTTTTTTTCACCAGCGTTTTGCCAACTACTGGTTTGAAAGTGGTACGCCCACCTTTTTGATCAAATTAGTGCGCGAACGTGGTTATGCCGTGGATCAACTGACGAATTTGGATGTGGCTGAGATTGATTTTAGTAGCTACGAATTGGAAAATTTGGCGATTGTGCCTTTACTCTTCCAGACCGGCTATCTCACGATCAAGGCCACTTACCAACAGGCCGAAAATCTAATTTACACCCTGGATCACCCGAATTATGAGGTGGCACACGCCTTCGTCACCTACCTGCTCAGTGAATTCAGCAGCCTGGAACGTACCTATTCCAGAAGCTATCTCAATCAACTTGTTGCTGCCTTGCGTGCACAGAATTTTAAGACCTTTTTTGGGGTCCTCGCTGCCTTCTTCGCTAACATCGATTATGACTTGCATCTGAAACAAGAGAAGTACTACCAGACAATCTTCTATCTGATCTTTCTGATGCTAGGCTATCAAGTAAGTGCCGAGGTCAAGACCAATCAAGGGCGAATCGATGCGGTGATTGAATTACCGGATCGCATTTATCTCTTTGAATTTAAACTTGATGGCAGCGCCGCTGACGCATTAGCGCAGATCAAAACAGTGGAATATTACCAAAAATACCAGCAACGCGGCGTTGCCATGACCTTAATCGGGGCCAATTTTGACAGCGAAACGCGCAAAATTACTGACTGGCAGACCACTGAGGAGCAACCCCTACTATGACCGACATTACGGTTACTGAACTTTATATTTATCCAATTAAATCCTGTCGGGGCCATGCAGTGGACCGTGCCCTGGTCACCTCGCGCGGTCTGCAGGATGACCGGCTGTTGATGATTGTTGACGGCGAGGGCCACTTCCTAACCCAGCGCGAATATCCGCGTATGGCACTCATCGCGCCAACCCTGAGCGATGAATTGTTAACCCTGCGTGCGCCGGGTATGAATGCGCTCGATCTCCCCATCCGTACGAGCGGCCCGCATGGCGATGCCCTTATCTGGAATGACACTTGCCAAGCCATCGATCAGGGCGAAACCGTGGCGCAGTGGTTGAGTGATTATTTGGGTACAGCAGCGCGTTTGGTGCGCCTAGCTGACACTTTTCATCGCTTGGTTGACTCGCGTTATGCGCGCACCGCTGCGGACGAGACGAATTTTGCTGATGGCTATCCTTTCCTCTTGATCAGCCAAGCTTCGCTTGATGAGCTGAATCAAAGGTTGGCGACCGCGTTGCCCATGAATCGTTTCCGGCCCAACATCGTGGTGGCAGGCTGTGAACCGTTTGCCGAAGATGGTTGGCGACAGTTAGAGATCGGTACGGCAACCTTTTATCCCGTCAAACCTTGCGCCCGCTGCCCGATTCCCACGATTGATCAGGCCACCGCTGTTGTGGGCAAAGAGCCATTGACTACCCTGGCCAAGTTCCGCCGAACAGCGGACGGCAAGGTGATCTTTGGTCAAAATTTATTGAGTAGTGGAAGTGGGGTGATTAATGTTGGTGATGAGGTAACCATTGCCGGCGTTAATAGATCATAGTAAGACAGTGAACAGTAAGACAGTGAACAGTAAGACAGTAAAACTGTGACTAACTCTCTGTCCACTGTCTTACTGTCCTACTCAGGCCACTGCGTAAGTTCTATACACTTGATAAATGCTACAACATGCCTACGTTCGCCCCATGTTTTTCCTCCCCTTTTTTCCGTAATAGTAATAACTTGGTTCCGTCCTAATTTGGGTGTATGATATGCGATCTATGGAGATCAGCGAGACACCTATGACACCAAATAACGACGCGGCAATTGAAACACAACTGCCGGAAGTGCAAAATTTTTCAGTGGTGGGCGACGAACTAACGCCCCTCTCACTGCCTGTTGACGATCTGCCGGCCAATCACCGCAGTGGCTTTGTCGCGGTCGTTGGGCGGCCCAATGTGGGCAAATCAACCCTGCTCAATCGGTTGATGGGGCAGAAGATCGCGATCACTAGCCCCAAGCCGCAGACGACGCGCGAGCAGCTCATGGGCATCCTCACCGAAGACGATCTCCAGGTCGTTTTTCTCGACACGCCGGGCATCCACAAACCCCAGCATAAGCTGGGTGAATATATGGTTGCTGTGGCCGAAGAGACGATCAAGGACGCTGATTTGGTGCTCTGGCTCGTCGATATTAATGTGCCGCCCACTGACGAAGATCGGGCGATTAGCGAATTGCTGCAGCAGTTGCATGGCAAACATAAATTGCCGGGGCTCTTGTTGGGGCTGAACCAGGTGGATCGCTGGCACGGTGACGCGGCGTCGACAACCGCCCAAATCCAGAGCTATATCGATCTCTTTGCCTGGTTGCCGACGATCACCGAGCGGATTGGGGTGACGCCACTAGTGCTCAGTGCGCAGCGCGGCCAAGGGGTCAACGACCTGCTGGCCGTTTTACGTGCCCGGCTGCCGCTTGGCCCCCGTTACTACCCGGCCGACCAACTGACCGACATGCAGACTCGCTTTATCGTCGCCGAGTTGATTCGCGAGCAGGCACTCAACCTCTTACAGCAGGAAGTGCCCCACGGCATCGCGGTGGAGATCGATGAATTTAAAGAGCGCAGCGCCCACATGACATATATCTCCGCCGTCATCTATGTCGAGCGGCGCAGCCAAAAGGGCATTGTGCTGGGCGAAGATGGCAAGATGATCCGCTCCATCGGGCAGCGTGCCCGCCCGGCGATTGAAGAGTTGGTCGGCACCAAAGTTTATTTAGAGTTGTGGGTAAAGGTCTGGGAAAAGTGGCGCACGCGCAGCGGTATGTTGCGCCAGCTTGGCTATGCTATGCAGAAGTAATTGTCCCGATAAGGTGATAGTAAAGGACAGACGACGAATGGCACAAGAATTCTATGTGGTTGTCGAACGCGACGAAGATGGTGTCTACGTTGGTGAAGTAACCCAACTGCCGGGCTGTTACAGCCAAGGTCAAACGTTAGATGAACTCATGCAAAATATGAGAGAAGTCATCGCCCTTTGCCTGGAAGATTTGAATGGGTTTGACATTTTACCTGAATTCGTTGGTGTGCAAAAGGTGACCGTCTAGTGCCACGCATGCCTGTTCTGCGCGCGGATGAACTGATCCGTATTTTGGAAAGAATTGGATTTCGGGCAATTCGGCAACGTGGTAGCCATGTACGGATGGTTCATGCCGATGGTCATGTTACGTCCGTTCCTGTCCATGCGGGGAAAGATGTTGGACGTGGACTACTACGCAAAATATTGCGTGATGTTGAGTTGACAGTTGATGAGCTGACTGAGCTATTAAAGTCATGAACCCACACGCCTTACGCATTCTCGAATATAATAAAATTCTTGACCGGCTGGCCGGCTACTGTGCCTTTAGCGGTGGAGCTGACCGCGCCTACTCGCTGCTGCCCAGTGATGACCTGGACACGGTCCGCGAATGGCTGGCACAGACAGCCGAAGCGACCAGGTTGCTGGACCAGAAGCAGGATATCAACTTTGGCGGTGTCAAAGATTTGAGCCTGCAACTCAACAAGGCTGAGCGCGGGGCGATGCTCTTTGCGCCGGAATTGCTCGAAGTCAAACACACCCTGCAACGCGCCCGTGCGCTGCGCATTCTCCTGCTGCGGCTGGAACATGCCTTCCCGTTGCTCGCGGCGATGGCTTACAATATTCAACCCTGCGAACATGTGATTGCCGAAATTAGCCGCTGCATCAACGAGCGCGGTGAAGTGGCGGATGGGGCCAGCGATGCCCTGGCCCGTATTCGCAGCGAATTGCGCATTGCCCAAGAGCGGCTGTTGAGCATTTTGGAGCGACTGGTCCAGGGCGGTGATGTTAAGCCCTATCTGCAAGATGCCCTCGTCACGCAACGCCAGGGGCGCTATGTGATCCCCGTGCGCGCCGAGCACAAGGGGCAGATCGAGGGCATTGTCCACGATCAATCCTCCAGCGGGGCCACCCTCTTTGTTGAGCCGCTGCGCGTGGTGCAGCAGAACAACGCGGTGCGCGAGCTGGAGTTGCAGGAAGAAAAAGAGGTGCGCCGCATCCTCACCGAGTTGACCGAACTGGTTGCCGATGAAGCGACCTATATCCGGCGCAACGGTGAGATTCTGGCCGATCTCGACTTTACCTTTGCCAAAGCCAAGTATGCCTTTGCCTTGGATGCGGCCGCACCCGAGGTGATCCCTTTCCAAAAGGCCCGCGTCATCCAGCCCAAAGCAGAGCAAGCCGCCGCGCCCGATGATGGCTATGTGGCACAAAAGCTGATCCAGTCACTTCATCCTGGCTCGATCATCGATTTTCGCCGTGCTCGTCACCCACTGCTTGATCAGACAAAGGTAGTGCCGGTTGATGTCTATTTGGATGACGATACCTTTCTCATCGTCATCACCGGCCCAAATACCGGTGGTAAGACAGTCACGTTGAAGACGGTGGGACTACTAACCCTCATGGCGCAGTCAGGGTTGATGATTCCCGCCGAGCCGGGCAGCAAACTCTCGATCTTTGAAGGGGTCTATGCTGATATTGGTGATGAACAGAGCATTGAGCAGAATCTGAGCACCTTCAGCAGCCACATGACCAACATTATCAACATTCTGGAAGAGGCGGACCCGCGCAGTTTGGTGCTTTTTGATGAGCTGGGCGCCGGCACTGATCCAGATGAAGGCTCGGCGTTGGCGATGGCTTTGCTCGATAATCTGCGTGACCGCGGCATTACGACCTTTGCCACCACCCACTACAGCGATCTCAAGCTCTATGCCCATAATACCCCTGGGGTACGCAACGCCTCGGTGGAATTTGATGTGGAGACCCTCCGCCCGACCTATGAGCTGAGCATTGGTTTGCCAGGCCGTTCAAATGCGTTGGTGATTGCCGGCCGCCTGGGCCTTAACCCGGTGATTGTGGAACATGCCGAAGGCATGGTGCGTCCCGATACCTTAGAAGCTGACTCGCTGCTCGACGAGATCCGCCGTTCGCGCCAGGAAGCCGCACTAGCCGAAGAGCGGGCTAAGAGCCGTGAGCGCCAGGCCCAACTGGTTGAGCGCGATCTGCGCTATCAACTGGCCAACATTGAAGAAGCGCGCCGCGCTGTCGTAGCCGAGGCGCGGCGCACCATGGAAAATGAACTGACACAACTGCGCAGCGAGATCGAGCAGACGCGCCGCCAACTGAGTCGCGGTGGTGCATTGGCTGGCACGACCCACGATGACTTTTTGAGTCGGGCCGCCCAGGAGTTAGCGCGCCGTAACCAGTCCGTGGAAGAACTTAACCGCACCGTCATCATTCCCGGCCAGAGTGATGAACGGTTGAGTGGGCCCATTGAAGTGGGTGACCGGGTCTGGGTTGCCAGCTTGCAGGCCAGCGGCGAAGTATTGGCGATCCACGAGCGCACCGAAGAAGCGGATGTCCAATTGGGCAACTTCCGGCTCAAGCTGCCGCTCAAGCGCTTGGAATTGCGCCAGAAAGCGGTGCGCGAGTTCGACAACGGCCCCATTCGGGTCCAAGGGGGACAAGGGGTTTACGATAGCCCTGGGATTGAGCTTGATCTGCGCGGCACCCGGGTGGAAGAAGGGCTGGAACGGCTGGAGCAATATCTGAACAATGCCTACATGGCACGCCTGCCTTGGGTGCGCATAATCCACGGCAAAGGCACCGGTGCCATGCGCGATGGCGTGCGTACCAACCTGAAAAACCACCCGTTAGTGCGTGAAGCCCGCTCTGGTGAGCAGGGTGAAGGGGGCGACGGCGTCACCGTGGCGAAGTTGATCAGTTCGTAAATTGTGTTGATTGATGATCGTTAGACGTTACGCCGTGGCCTTGTGTAGGGACACGATGCATCGTGTCCCTACACAAGGCCA
>JALHQH010000081.1 GCA_022842065.1 Caldilineaceae bacterium | reverse complement strand
TGGCTAACGGGATCGCGTGCGTCGCACTGACCGCCAACTGTTTCCAGTCCGCTAGATTCTTTGGTCAGTGCGACGCACGCTGACCGAAACTAGGGGTCTCATTCTGATTTGAGTATAAGCTGAAAATCGCGAGTACCAGTACACAAATGCCAACTGAAATACCAGCGGCGACTGGGTTGATCAAGGGGATTCTGGCCCAGTTGCAGCGCCAAACGGGCGTTGATCTCCGCCACTATCAAGAAAGCGCGCCAGCCGTCACCGCGTACGGCGCCGACTTCTGGCAAGCAATTGCGCAACTCTTGGCGGTGGGCGTCAAGGTGACCAGCCCTGAAGTCGAACCGCAACCCATCAGCGCGCCCACTGCCGAGGAAGTCCGCTACCGCCAACTCGCCGATGCGATGCCTCATCTCGTCTGGACGGCCAACGAACTGGGGCTGGTTGACTATTACAATGTGCGTATTAACGATTATGACCCGGCTGTTCGGCAAGGGGCAACCGGCTTTGATTGGCAACACTTTATCCATCCTGCTGATCTGCCCACAACCTTGGCGGCTTGGCAGGCCGCCACCCAACGCGGTGACCCCTATACCCACGAACATCGCCTGCGGATGGCGGACGGGCAGTGGCGGTGGCATTTAAGTCGCGCCGTCTTGGTGCGCACGCCCAACAGTGTGGGCAAATGGTATGGTACAGCCACCGATATTCACGAGCGCAAAGCAGTCGAGCGCAACCAACAATTTTTGCTCGACCTGGATGCCCAAACCCGGCTGTTGACGGCTGCTGACACGATCCTGGCCACCACGGCGGCGCGGCTGGGCCACTATCTAGGGGTAACGCACTGTGCCTTCACCGAAATCGATCGGGCGACCGACCAATGTATCGTGCTGACGCACTGGCAAGCCAGCAATGAGTGGCACAGCTTGATCGGTGTCCATCAACTCTCTACCTTGCTTGGGTCAACAATGGCGGCCACGCTTGCTGGTGGACAACATATCATTGTTCATGATGCCCTGTATGATCCCCAGACCGTGCAACTCGCGACCCGTTATGCGGCCAGCGGGGTCCACGCGCTGGCCTGTATCCCTTATCGGCTACAAGGCGCATTCCTGGCCATGCTCACCGTCGCCGCTGATCAGCCCCGCCACTGGCATGAGGATGAAGTCGCCTTGCTGGAAAATACCATGGCCCGGGTTTGGCCGCTGGTGGTTAAGGCGCGCACCGAAGATGCCCTGCGCGCAAGCGAAGCCTACTTTCGCACCATGGCCGACACTGCCCCCGCCATGCTCTGGACGACTAATCCAGACGGCTATTGCACCTTCCTCAGCCGCGGCTGGTATGAATTTACTGGACAGACCGCAGCCGAGGGGCTCGGTTATGGCTGGCTCAATGCCGTTCATTCCGATGATCAGGCTGCGGCGCGGCAGATCTTTCTAACGGCCAATGCGGCCCAGCTCCCCTTTAGTTTTGACTATCGGTTGCACCATGTCGATGGTAGCTATCGCTGGGCCATTGATGCCGGCCGGCCCCACTTTAGCGACGAGGGTAAATTCCTGGGCTACATTGGGTCAATCATTGATATTAACGCGCGCAAGCTTGTGGAAGAGCAACTCCGCAGCTCTGAGGAACGTTATCGTTATCTCTTTGAGGCGATGGATGAGGGCTTCTGTGTCATCGAAATGCTCTTCGATGCCCAGAGTCAACCGGTAGATTATCGCTTTTTAGAGTTAAACCCCGCCTTTGAACGCTTTACCGGTCTTTACCAGGCCGCCGGCAGAACGGCGTTGGAACTTGTGCCGAATCTCGAAGCTCATTGGATTGAAATGTATGGCAAAATTGCCTTGACAGGCGAACCTGTGCGCTTTGAACAAGGCTCCGCGGCCATGGGGCGCTGGTTTGATGTCTATGCCTTTCGTGTTAGTGAGCCAACCAGCCATCGGGTGGCGATTCTTTTCAAGGACATTTCCGAAAACAAAGCGGCGGCCGAGCAATTGCAGCACCTGAATGCAACGTTGGAACAACGGGTCCACGAACGCACCGCACAGTTAGAACGCAGTAATCGGGAACTAGACCAATTTGCCTACGTTGCCTCGCACGATCTCAAAGCACCCTTGCGCAGTATCGAGCATCTGGCGAATTGGATTACGGATGACGCCGCGAGCGCGCTGCCCCCAGCCAGCTACGTGCATCTCACGAAGCTGCGCGAGCGCGTCCAGCGCATGGAGCGGCTGCTTGATGATCTGTTAGCCTATTCACGCGTGGGCCGGCGTGATGGTCCCCCCCAAGTTGTTAACACTGCGCTCTTGGTTAAGGATACGATCGCGCTGCTGGCCCCACCCCCGGGCTTTCGCGTCGAGCTTACTGGTGAATTGCCGGAACTGATCACCCCACGCGTGCCATTGGAAGTTGTCATCCGCAACTTGATTGGTAATGCTTTAAAGCATCACCATCAGCCGATGCAGGGTGAGGTTTATATCAGTGCCCGCGATTTGGGCGACTTTATCGAGTTCGGTGTCTATGACAATGGCCCCGGCATTGACCCACAATATCACGAACGCATCTTTGGGGTCTTCCAGACGTTGCAACCACGTGATCAAGTTGAAGGTAGCGGCATGGGTCTGGCACTTGTGAAAAAGACGGTCGAGTATCGAGGGGGGACAGTGCGGGTCAAGTCTGCCAGCGGTGCCGGCACCACTTTCTATTTTACCTGGCCTAAAATCTGTCCTAACGACGAATAATGTACCCAATCAGGAATATGCCGGCACCACGCCCAATCGACCCTGCGCTGAATAGCGGTCGCGCCGTCGCTTAGGTCAATACAAAATTTAAAGGTTCAATGGGATCTTAGGGGGTTGACAAGATCGCCCTGGGCTAAAGCCGCAGGGCTACCGAACAACGCCGGGTAAACCCGGCTAAGGGAGGGGGTACCCGGCGTTGTTCGGTGGCCCGGGTGCCCACTGGGCGCGTTGACGGCGGGGCGGGATGGCAACCCCCTGAATTTCGGTTGAGCCAATTTAAACTGTCCACGCGCTCAATCGGCACCCGACACTAAGACACACGAATTTTGGTTTTTCTTCGTGAAAATTCGTGTGTCTTAGTGGATTATCGTTTGTTTGAAATGGCCTTAGTCGCGTGGCCTGGACGACACGAAAACATGATCACACGACCACAGCTCCTTTCGCTGGCAGAGGGAAAATTCTTTTAAAGCTTATGGACACCTATCCCACAGTTGGTCACGGTGCCTTGCCGTACATCCCGGTGGATCTATTGGAACGGATTCGTGAAACCGTGATTGCCATCGACCCCGCACAGCGCGTCATCTGGTTAAATGCGGCGGCTGCGCGGCACTATGGGGTTGATCCGGTTGCCGCGCGTGGGCAACCGCTGACGGCACTCTATGAATGTCGCTGGTTACAGCCAGCGGACGAAGCGGTGGCTACGGCTGCATTGGCTGAAACCGGCCGGTGGTACGGGGAAAACATTCACCTCATCCGCAGCAACGGGGCAACCCGCTATGTGGAAACAACAATGAGCGTCCTGGTTGATGCCGCCGGCCAAAGCACCGGGCTGTTGTTGATCAGCGGCGACATTGCCGAGCGCATATTACCCCACGCGCCTCTGCAGACGAGCGAAGCGCAGCTCAACGCCATTCTCTACAACATCCCCGCCGCAGTCTATCTATTGACGACTGATCATCGCTATCTGCTGGTGAACCGCATCTATGAGCAAGAAAATCAGATTACCAACGCCGAGATTCGCGGCCTGTCGATCTATGACCGCTGGCCGTTGGTGTACGCCGAAGGCCTGGTCGCCAACGAGCGACGGGTGTTGGCTACCAAAGCGCCCATCAAAATCGAAGAAGTGGTGCCGCGTGCGACGGGCCTCCGTTACTATGAGACGATTAAAGCGCCCCTCCTTGATCCGGACGGCGAGCCATACGCCATTGTCGGCATTTCTACCGATATCACCGAGCGCAAAGCTGCCGAAGCTGCCTTGCGCCAATCGGAAGAACGCTACCGCACTTTGTTTGAGACCATGGACGAGGGCTTCTGCGTTTTTGAGCTGATCTTTGACGAGGCCCAACAGCCGTTCGACTATCGTTTTTTGGAAGCAAATCCGGCCTTTACCCGCCTGACCGGGCTAGCCGATGTGGTGGGAAAAACGGCTCGCCAACTGCTGCCCAATCTGGAAGCGCGCTGGCTCGAACTCTATGGCCGGGTTGCCCTTACCGGTGAAGCCTGCCGCTTTATCGAAGGCGCGGTGGCGATGGGCCATTGGTTTGAAGTCTACGCCTTTCGTTTTGGTACCCCTGCGCACTGCCAGGTCGCCTTGCTCTTCACCAACATCACCGAACGGAAAGTGGCCGAAGATCAGTCGCGCCGCCAGGAAGAGCTGTTGCGTCTGATCACCGACAATGTGCCGGGGCTGATCGCCTATGTGGGCAAAGATGAGCGCTACCGCTTTGTGAACGCCACCTTTGAAAGCTGGTTCCAACGCCCGCGGCAGCAGATCATCGACAGCACCGTGCGCGAGCTGATTGGCGATAAAGAGCGGGCCAGGCTAAGTACTTATCGGCAGCAGGCATTGGCGGGTAATGCCGTCAGTTATGAAACGCGCTTTACTTACCCGGATGGGATCACCCGCACCGTTTGGGGGCGCTATCAACCCCACTTTGCGGCTGATGGCACCGTGTTGGGCTTCTATCTGATTGTCATGGACATTAGCGAGCGCCAACAGGCCGAGGCACAGCTGCGCGCCAGTGAGGAACGTTTCCGCCAACTGGCGGAGGCGATGCCACAAATCGTCTGGGCCGCGGCGGCTGATGGCGCGCTGACTTATATCAATGCCCAGTGGCAGGCCTATAGTGGGATGACTGATGCCGAAACTTTGCAACAAGGGCTGTGGCCCGCCCTCCATCCCGCTGATCAGGTGAAAATTCACACCCAGTGGCAGCAGGCGCTCACGAGTGGGCAGCCCTATGAAGCCGAGCTACGCCTGCGCCGTGCTGATGGCGAATACCGCTGGCATTTAGAACGGGCCGTGCCAATCTGCACTGCCGCTGGTACCATTGCACAGTGGTTTGGGGTTGCCTTCGACATCGACGACCATAAACGGGTGCAGGAAGCGCTCGCCCGCGCCAATGAGCGCTTTGCGCTGGCTGAACATGCCAGCAATGGCTGGGTCTACGACTTTGATGTGCAACGCGCCACGGTGGAGCGCAGCGCCGGCTTTTACCGGATCTTGGGGTACGCGGCGACAGCCGTCCCCGCGGAGATCGCCTGGTGGCACAACCTTTTTCATCCTGATGACCGCCATCTGGTCGCCGCCCAGGCCATTCGCACCCGTAGTGATGCCGAGTTTGCAGAGGTTGAATACCGGATTCGCCATCGTGATGGTCATTACGTCCATCTGCTGGATCGCAGCCGCAACATTCACAATGCGGCCGGCCAACGGGTGCGCGTGGTTGGCATCACCGTTGATATCAGTGCTCGCAAGCGCGCCGAACTCCACCAGCAATTTCTAAACACGTTGGGCATGCAAGTGCGGCTACTGCATAACATTGAGACGATCATGGCGCACCTGGTTGAAAGCTTGGGCCACCATTTAGGGGTCACGATCTGTCGGCTCAATGAAATTGATCTGGCGCAGCATCAATTTACCATCCAGCAAGAATGGTCACCCAGTGACCGCAAGGCCAGTGGGGTCTACCCGCTCACCGAACTTGCCCCACCGGCGATCTTAGCCGAATTGCAAGCGGGGCAGACGGTTGTGATTGTGAATACGGCGACTGATCCGCGTACCGCTGCCGGTCTCGACAACTATCGAAAAACCGAGACAGTTGCCTTTATTGGTGTTCCAATCTTTCGCCAGGGCCAATGGAGTGCAACCCTCTCGGTTCGCGACCAGCGCGAACGCCAGTGGCACCCAGATGAAATCGTTTTACTGGAAACAGTTGCTACCCACTTTCAACCCCTGTTGGAAAAAGTGCGCGCCGAGCAAGCGCTCCGTCATAGTGAAGAGCGCTTGCGCCTGGCGCTAACAGGGGGCGGCATGGGCATCTGGGAATGGGAGATTGCCACTGATACGTCAACCTGGACAGAGCAGGAGTATGCGCTCTTTGGCCTTCCCCCCACGACACCGATAACCAGCGCACTATTCGCGAGCTTGATTCATGCGGATGATCAGTTGGAATTGCTGCCGGCGTTGCGGCGCTTAATGGTCCACGGCGGTGATTACACCGGCGAATTTCGGGTCATTCACCCGGATGGCCAGGTGCGCTGGCTGGCCGAGCGCTGTCTGGCGATCTGCGATGCCCACGGACAACCGCTGCGTCTGCTTGGGATCAATTTTGATATTACGGAACGCAAAGCGATTGAACACGCGTTACAACAGTTCAACGCGCAGTTGGAAGCGCAAGTGCGCGAGCGCACCACCGAGTTAACCAAGCGCCTGCAAGAATTGGATCAATTTGCCTATGTCGCCTCGCATGATCTCCGTGCACCGTTGCGGGCAATTGACCACCTGGCGCAGTGGATCAGTGAGGATGCGGCCCGGCACTTACCACCAACCTCACGCCGCCATTTGGAGACAATGCACGGGCGCATTACCCGGATGGAGCAGCTATTGAACGATTTGCTCGCCTATTCGCGTGCCGACCGGTACCAGTTCAATCTGGCCGAAGTGGATGTTGCCCGCATGCTGGAGGAGATTCTACGCTTGGTGGCCCCACCCGCCGGTTTTGTGGTCAGTGCCCCAGCCGCGCTCCCGTTGTTAGTGACGCAAAAGGTGCCACTGGAAACCGTCTTGCGCAACTTGATCCAAAATGCCATCAAACATCATGATCGGACGGCTGGTCACGTACAGGTGACGGCCCAGGATTTGGGTGACTTTGTCGAATTTAGCGTCAGTGATGATGGCCCTGGGATCGCCCCGGAATTTCACGAGCGCATCTTTCAAATCTTCCAAACCTTGAAACCACGCGACCAGATCGAAGGCAGCGGGATGGGGCTGGCCATTGTCAAAAAGACGGTGGAACACCGCGGCGGCACGGTGCGCGTGGTTTCGGACGGCACGCGTGGCACCACCTTTGCTTTTACCTGGCCCAAGGAAGGGCACAGTGTACAAACAGAGTAAGCGGAGCCTTTACCATGCAA
Source organism: Caldilineaceae bacterium (assembly GCA_022842065.1). The sequence continues at coordinate 25,242 of JALHQH010000081.1, read as the reverse complement.
CTGACGATCCAACCGATGACTCGCAGTGGGGTGCTGGCAATGGCCAGTTGGTGCTATCCACCACCCTATGACATCTATAATTTACCCTTTCCACCCAGTGATGCTGAAGTGCAATATATTCTCGATCCAGCCGTTGCCTACCATGAAATCCGTGATGCGGCGGGGGAGATCGTCGGCTTTTGCGCCTTTGGCGCGGATGGCCAGGTGCCGGGTGGCGACTATCGCAGCGCCGCGCTTGACATCGGGATGGGTGTTCACCCTGATCTAACCGGTCAAGGGCTAGGCCACGGCTTTGGTCAGGCGGTGGTTAATTTTGCGTGTAGCCACTATGCGCCAGCGCAATTGCGGGTGACGATTGCCGCCTTCAACCTACGGGCGCAGCGGGTCTGGCAGCGGTTAGGGTTTCAGCCGATCGCACACTTTGAGACAGCGACTGGCATGCCCTTTATCATTTTTACATGGGAGCGCACCTCGTGATCTACCATCAACACCCGGCTGCGGTGGATGGTCGTACCTGGCTTGCTGCCCTGGCGACTAATACTGACCTCGTGCCGCTAACCACCTTGAATTTGGATAATTGTGACCTCCACACGTTGCCTCCTCAACTTGGGAAGTTGACCAACTTGACCAACTTGAGCCTTTACAACAATGTTCTGCGCGAAGTGCCCGCCTCACTTTGGGGGTTGACCCAATTGGAGGTGCTCAATCTGGCCGATAACCAACTCGTAACGCTGCCCGCCGCACTTGGCCAACTGACCAAATTGCGCATGCTTGACTTGGGCCACAACCGCTTACAGACCTTGCCCGCAACGCTTGGTGACTTGGCTGCTTTGCGCTTTTTTTATGCCAGTAATAATCAGCTAACCACATTACCCGCCACCCTGGCCCAACTAACACAGTTAACCTATCTCAATCTAACCGACAACGATTTGACTAGTCTGCCCGCATGGATTGGTCAGCTCGCCGGCTTGGTTGAGTTGCGTCTGTATAATAACCAGCTCACTGCGCTGCCCCCCACGATTGGGCAATTAGGCCAGCTGCAGGAACTGCACTTGATGCGTAATCGATTGACGGCCTTGCCGGCGACTATCGGCGATCTACATGCCTTACGGCTGTTGAACCTGCAAAGCAACGCCTTAACAGCACTGCCGCCCACCATCGGCAATTTAGCCCAACTGACTGACCTGGATTTGCGCTACAACCAGTTGACGACGCTGCCGGCTGAAATCGGCCGGCTGCCCCGCCTCCGTTTTCTCGACCTGCGTGCCAACCAGTTGACCAGTTTGCCGGCCACCATCGCCGTAATCCCGACCCTGGAAAAGCTTGATCTGCGCTGGAATCGTTTTGCCGACTATCCAGCCTGGCTCAGTCGGCTGGACGCGCGTGGTTGTCTGATCTACTTGTGAACTACCTTTAATTGGTTTCCCACAATTTTTGTAAGTTGCGCGCAGCCGCGTACAGCGGTAAGATAATTCAATCGCGCCTACTTATATCAACTGCTAGCGTAAATGACGGGAGCACAAACGATTATGAAGATCCGTGAGATTCGTGCGGTCGGGCTGCGGGGGGCATCGCCGGAAGGGGGCTGGTCCGAGGAGATCCGGCCCGAAGATTGTGTCCATACGCTGATTGCCGTCTTTACCGACGAAGGCCTGACCGGTTATGGCAGCGTCTTCACCAACGATGGGTTGGTAAAGGCTGCGCTACAGGTGCTTGAACCGCTTTACCGGGGTGAAAATGCGTTGGAGCCAGAACGCGTCACGGAAAAGCTGCACCAGAATATGTTCTGGCTTGGCCGCGGCGGTTCGATTACGCACGCGATCAGCGGCATTGATATCGCCCTTTGGGATATCCTGGGCAAAGCGACCGGCCAACCGGTCGGCCGGCTGTTGGGGGGCCGCTACCGCGAACGGGTGCGCCCCTATGCCTCGATCCTAATGGCGCAGCCCGATGCCTTGGCTGCGCATCTGCTCCAGTTAAAGGAAGTGGGCTTTCGCGCCTTTAAGATCGGTTGGGGCCCCTTTGGCCGCGTCAGCAATGCCCTGGATGAAGCCATTGTTCGCGCCGCCCGCGATGCCATCGGTGATGGCTGGCTGATGGTCGATGCCGGCGGCAGTGACGCCCATTGGCATCAGGGTTACAAGTGGGCGCTTCGCACCGCACAGATGTTGGCCGAATATGATGTCTACTGGTTTGAAGAAGCGCTGGTGCCGGACGCCCTGGATGACTATGTTGCCCTACGCCGCGCCGCCCCCGTACCGATTGCCGGCGGTGAAGTGTTAACGCGGCGGCAGGCCTTTCAACCCTGGCTGCAGGCCGGTGCCTTCGACATTGTGCAACCCGATGTGACCAAAGTCGGCGGGATCAGCGAGGAGCGCCGAATTGGGTGGATGGCGCAGGAGAATGGGGTGCGTTTTATCCCGCATGGCTGGAACACCGCGCTCGGCCTCGCCGCCGATCTGCAACTTGCTTCGGCTTTTGCCAATACTGATTTTGTCGAATATTTAACTGGTTCGCCCTATATCGATGACATTGTCGCCACCCCCTGGCAGTTGGATAGCGAGGGCATGTTGCCAATTCCCAGTGGGCCAGGGCTGGGGATCGAACTTGATCAGGATGCCTTGCGTCGTTATACCGATGATGCGGCGTTTTTGCGGCAGTGATGAGAGGTTGAGTGGGTGGTTAGGTGGTTGGTTGTGCTGCGTGCTTTTATGAGGTGCGGGCAACCAACCTATGACCTGATCCGATTTCTCATTTCTCTGCTGGTGGCGCATAATGAGCAGCAATTGGTTGTGCGTAAACGTTACCTACTAACCCCACCCTACCCCTCCCCGCGAAGGGAGGGGATCTAGCTGGGAGACCCAAGTTCCCTCCCCAAACTGGGGAGGGTTAGGGTGGGGTGGCTTGATAGCTACCGTAAATGTTAAATTCATAGAAGTTTGATATCATGACGATCTCTCGCATTGGCGTTGGTGAGCTGGCGCAAGTGCAACAACTCTGGCAACATAGTCGCTATCAATATCAGAATCTTGGCGATGAAGATCTCGCTGATCTGCTGAAGGACGAGATTGCGTTACTGGGCGCGACCGCAAGTGCTGCCCAAGGGACAGTGTGGGGCTTTCTGGCCTTACAAGCAGAAGCGCGGCCGGCTACGTTGCCGGCCGCGGCACCGGATCGCGCCTATTTGCGGGCGATTGCCCTGGCGCGCGGCCATCATCCCTCATTGGCTTTGCCGCCCTTGTTGGATGCCGCACAGCAGCAGTTACAAGGACTGGGCGGGGCTCATCTCCTGATCAGTTATGGAGAGCCGGCGTGGCTTTATCGCACCCTCTTCCAGAGCGGCTTTAAACTTGTCGAGGAAGTGCAATTTTTCGCACTGCCCTATTTATCGCGCTGGCGGCCACCGACAATGAAGGCCGCAATTTTGCCGCGTGAGCCTTTGCACCTGCGGCCTGGTCAGCCGAACGATCTGCCGGCCTTGGCCACCCTGGATGCGGAAGTCTTTCCACCGCTCTGGCATATGGGGGCCGTGGGTTTGCAGGGGTTGTTGCTCTTAGGGCGCCTGCAAGTAGCCCATGCAGAAGGGCAGTTGATCGGCTACAGCGCGTTGACTGCGGCCGGCGGCCATGCCCACCTTTCCCGGCTGGCCGTTCATCCCGCCTGGCAGGGGCGAGGTTATGGCCGAGTGCTTTTGTACGATGCCTTGGCCTATGCAAGACAGGAAGGGGTGAATACGATCATGCTTAATACGCAGGTGGAGAATTTGCCTGCGCAGCAACTCTATCGGCAGACTGGTTTTCGCGCAACTGGCCAAGTGGTGCCGGTCTTAACCAAAGTGATTGCTGCTTCCCCACCGCCTACGCCGCCACGCGATGGCTGATCGCAACATCCGCATCAGTTTGGTGTCGGCTTCATGCGCTGCCTGGCCCATCGCTTTCCTCGCCTGACGCATGCGATAACTTATCCACGCTTAACAAGCTTTAACTTCCCCAAAATGTATTGTTAGCAAAGAGTGGTTATGGTAATCGTATTGTGCGTCAATCTTTTGGTCACCCAGTACCCTGTGCTGTGCGGATGACCAAACGCAACCAGGCGGAGGAAAGCCATGGGCAAGGCGGATTTACATATCCATACCAGCTATAGTTACGACGGTACGGCAACGGTGCCGGCCGTGTTAGAATATGTGGCACGGCATACGGATCTCGACGTAATTGCGATTACAGATCATGACGTGATCGACGGTGCGCTAGAAGCAATGGCATTGGCTCCCCACTATGGGATAGAAGTAATTCCAGGCATCGAAATTTCGACGGCGGAAGGCCACTTGTTGGCGCTCTATGTTACTCAACCGATTCCGCCCGCACTGTCACTGCTGGAAACGGTGGCCCAGGTGGCGGCCCAAGGCGGCATTTGTGTGGCGGCGCATCCTGGTGGGCCATGGCAATGGTGTTTACAGGAAGATGAGATCGCACGGGTGCTGACCCAGCCGCAGGTACGCGAAACCTTAGTTGGGATCGAGGCCTTTAATGCCAGCCTGCCCAATCTCGGCCACAATCAGCGCGCCGCGCAGATCCGGGAGCGCTTGCAATTGGCGACGGTCTATAACAGTGATTCACATTTGCTGTGGACGATTGGGATGGCTGCCACTTACTTTACCGGCCATTCGGCGCAGGATCTACGGGTAGCGTTGATTGCCGGCATGACGACCGGCTTTGTGCGCCCGCGCCCCTGGCATTTTTTGCCCAGCTATGGGTGGCGACAGCTATTACGGAGCTTTGGCCTGGTGCAGACAACCTCGTCAACCCCAGGTGGCCCGATGGCCTTGCAGCGGTTGCCAACCGCAATGGCCCGTTGGGCTTAGGAGCCATGCAACATTTAGGCACTTGAAACGTATGATCAGTAGTTGGTATGCGTCGTACAGGGTATGTCGTACAGGGCTACCGGTTATGGCATGGCGCAATAGACGCTAGTGCAGTGTGACGTAAGTTATGTAGGATTAAAAGCGGCCTTCGTCCCAGCGGGACGGTTGACCTTATAGATAACACAACTAAACGTGGCACAATTGTGTACTGTGCATCCCCTGATGCACAGACCGCTTTGTGTCAACTCTATTTGTTTTGTCTATTAGGACCAAAAAAATCATGATATTTCCGGCCTAAGGTCAACCGTCCCGCTGGGACGAAAACCCATCAAAATTGCCGTTACACTGTACTAGCGCTCGTCATCATTTAATATTTCCTACACGAGTAAAAAGATAAATGATGACCGCGCCAAGTAAACATTGAATCAGGACCAAGGAGGTCATGGATGACAGTGGTGTTAGAGTCCTATCAGCGCCCCTTAAAAATCGCCTTTTTCATCGAAGGAATGTATGCTAGCGGCGTCGATACGAGCACCCAGCTACTGGCCGACGCGTTGCGGGCGCAAGGTCATCGTGTTGTTACCTTTTTACCCTGGAAGGAACGCTACGATGAGGGCAGCAGTGACCGCGTCCTACTGTCCGCTTTGCGCGTCAACAGCAAACAGGCGGTCTACCTCAGTTATCCCATCTCCCTGCGCCTGGTGAGCCTCTTCAAAGAACTGCACTTTGATCTCATCCATGTCCACACCTCCACTTCCGTCAACCTATTGGCCTGGCAGGTCTCTACCCTCTTTGGCTTGCCGATTGTCTATACCTATCACACCATGACCAAAGAGTATCTACACTATTTGGGGGCGATTCCTGAAACGATGGAGCCGCTGGTGGAGGCGGTCGCTGAGAAGTTTGACAAAGTGGTTTGCAATAAAGCTGATGCCATTATTGCCCCCTCTGCCAAGGCGGCGGCTTACCTGGCCGAGATCGGGGTGACCCCACCGGTTTCAATGATTCCAAATGGGATCAAGTTGGACGACTTTTCGCCTTGGCCGTCGGATTATCTGCGCGCGCGCTTTGCAATTCCGGCCGCTGCCCAAATTCTGCTCTGGGTTGGGCGCTTAAATCAAGAAAAGCGGCCCCTGCTGGCCTATGAGATCTTCCGCGAGATCTGCCATCAATATAATCATTTGGCGAACAATGTGGTTTTGGTCATGGTGGGCGACGGCGCGCTGCGTGGTGAAATCGAAGCCCGTGCCCGGCGCGATCAGTTGCAAAATCGGCTGCTGCTCACGGGGTTGGTCGATTATAAGCTGATGCCCGCGATCTACAACAGTGCCGATCTTTGGCTCTCCACCTCGCAGAGTGAAGTCCACCCCATGGTGGCGATTGAAGCGGCGGCCTGTGGTTTGCCGGCCATCGCCTGGCGTGATCGGGCGCTACAAGGGGTAGTAGAAGATGGCGTTAGTGGTTATGTAGTGGATAGCAAGCCCGAGTTTGTCAGCCGGCTAAGTAGCCTGCTCAACGATGGCGCGCGCTACCAGCAAATGCGCCGGGCGGCATTGGCCAAAGGGCGTGACTATAGCATTGAAGCCACGGCGCAGCAGATTGCCCAACTTTATAAAGAAGTGGTCAACCCCACCAAACTGGTCGATACCTTACCATCAACTGGAGCGTACTGGCGCTTCTTAAAATTCTCTTAACACATTGTAAACCTTTGTTTAATCCTGCACCTGCATAGTAGTGACAGTTGGGTATTATTGGTTCACCTCACTTTCCCCATTACTGTCCATGCGAAAGGACCTACTATGCATCTGCGTCTAATGCTTCCTCTCGGCGCGCTTCTTTGCTGGAGCGTGTTTATCACCCCGATTGCCAATGCTGCGTCTGACCAGCAGACCGTTCCCCCTGCCCCACTGACCCTGGAGTTGCTGGGTACCTATACGACTGGCCTCTTTGATCAGGGGGCGGCGGAAATTGTCGCGTATGACGCGGTCAGTCAGCGCGCGTTTGTGGTCAATGGCGGCAACGCCACCATCGACATGCTTGATCTGAACGACCCGACCACGCCAACCTTAATCAGCCAAATTGATCTCAGTCCATACGGTGGCATCGCAAACAGTGTCGCGGTGTATGACGGTATCCTGGCCGCCGCGGTTGAAAACGTTGACAAACAGGCGAATGGCGCGATTGTCTTCTTTACCACCGCCGGCGAGTTTATTGCCCAGGTCGAAGCGGGTGCCCTGCCGGATATGATCACCTTCACCCCTGATGGCAGCAAAGTATTAACGGCGAATGAAGGGGAACCGAATGCCGATTACACCCTGGATCCGGAAGGCTCGGTAACCATTGTTGACCTTAGCGGCGGGGTTGAAAATGTCACCCAGGCGAATGTCACGCAAGTCAGTTTTGCGGCGTTTAACGAGCTGCCGCTTGACCCAGCCATCCGCATCTTTGGCCCCAATGCGACCGTCGCCCAGGATCTGGAACCGGAGTATATTGCCGTTGCGCCCGATTCTTCGCAGGCTTGGGTGACCTTGCAGGAGAACAATGCGCTGGCGATCATTGACCTGCAGGCGAGTGAAGTCATCACGATTGCTGCGCTGGGCTACAAAGATTGGCAGCGCCCGCCAGCGACACTCCAACAAATCGAGTTTACCGATTTGCCGGTTTTGGGGGTCACCGCGGCCGGACAGACGATCACGTTGGGCGGTTTCTCTGGCCTCTACTTCGAGGGCCTTAATCCAGAGAATGGTCATTTGACCTTCATTGCCCACCCGGACCGTGGCCCCAACCCCGAGCCAATCGATGTCGATGAAGATGGGATCGCTGAGCGACCTTTTGCCCTGCCTACCTACCAGGCGCAATGGCTGCGTTTCGAGGTAAATCCAGCAACCAGCGCGATTACCATTACCGAGCGCATCTCCTTGACCACGGCGAGCGGTGACCCGATCAGTGGGTTGCCGAATCTGGCCGGTGAGGGTGGTATGGCCTATGCGGACGAGGAGCCGGTCGATCTCTTTGGCAATGCCTTGGAACTCGATCCCTTTGGCGCTGATCTGGAAGGCATTGTGCGCGCCGCTGATGGCAGCTACTGGATGGTGGATGAATATCGGCCCGCAATCTATCACTTTGCCCCTGATGGCGTGCTGATTGATCGTTTTGTGCCAGAAGGGTCCAATGCGAATGAAGCCGGCGTCAATGTTGGTACGGAGGCCTTCCCCGCGCTTTATGCCCAGCGGCGCAGCAACCGCGGCTTTGAAGCCGTCGCCTATGCCGAGGGCATCCTGTATGCCTTTATCCAAAGTCCACTTGACGACCCAGACCGCAGCAATGATGTCAACTCGCGCAATGGTGGGTCGATTCGAATTCTAGCCTTTGACACCGCCAGTGGCACAACGGTCGGCGAATATATTTACATGATCGAAGGCGGCGCGGTTGATAAGATCGGCGATGCCGTGGCACTTTCCCCCACCGAGATGTTAGTCATCGAACGTGATGCCGCCTTGGGGCCGGATGCTCAAAAGTTTATCTTTAAGATCGACTTGACTAACGCGACGAATATTTACGGCATGACACTGCCGCAAGGGTTGCAACGGCAAAGTGAAGCAGGGCTGGCCATGGCCGGGATTCTGCCGGTACGGAAGGAACTTTTTGCCGATCCGGTTGCGCTGGGTTTCCTGGCCGGTGACAAGATCGAAGGGCTCGCCTTGATTGACGAAAACACACTGGCGATCCTCAATGACAATGACTTTGGGATCACGGGCGTCTTCAGCCAAACCACGGGGCTGCTCGCAGAAAATCCCAACCCTGTACCGTCGCTGCTGGGGCTGATTAGCCTACGCGATGGTGGCCTGGACGCCAGTGACAGTGATGACGCCATCAAGATCCAACCGTGGCCCGTTTATGGCCTCTATCAACCCGATGCCATTGCCGCGTATGTGGTCGATGGCGAGACCTATCTCGTCACCGCCAACGAAGGCGATGCGCGCGACTATGACGGCTATGGCGAAGAAGCGCGCGTGGGCGATCTCGTTCTCGATCTCACCGTTTTCCCCGACGCGGTCTTCTTGCAAGCCGCCGAAAACCTGGGCCGCCTGCGCACCACGACCGCCGGTACTGACACGGACGGCGATGGGTTGGTTGACAAGATTTTGGCTTATGGCGCGCGTTCCTTTACGATCTGGAACAGTGCCGGCGAACTGGTTTGGGATAGCGGCACTGAGATCGAAACTACCATCGCCGCGATCTATCCGGATGATTTTAATGCCGATGGCGAGAATGGTAGTTTTGACGGTCGTAGCGATGATAAGGGGCCGGAACCAGAAGCGGTTGAAATCGGGTTGATCGACGGGGTGCCCTATGCCTTTGTCGGCCTGGAGCGCATTGGTGGCGTGATGATCTACGATATCAGCAACCCAACGGCGCCGCGCTACATCGACTATGTCAACAATCGTGACTTCAGCGGCGATGTCGAAGCCGGCACCGCCGGTGACATTGGGCCGGAGGGGCTCGAATTTGTCCCCGCCGACCAAAGTCCCACCGGCCAGCCACTGTTGCTGGTGGCCAATGAAGTTAGCGGCTCGACCACTGTCTTTGCGGTGACGGCCGCCGCTGAGTAATTTTGTAACTCATGTTACGCAGCAAACGCTGTCAGCGGATTTTAGGAACGGATTCAGCTGATGGTATAGGCAAAATCCGTTCTTGTGTGGCTAGTAGAACGGATTTTGGTGAGCTAACTCCGTTCAATCTGTTCCCAAAATCTGTTGACAGCGTGTTGAATTGCTTCCTGCGTAACATGAGATTGTAAATTAAATTGCGATCGGCCTGTCTCAGCACAACGAAATGTGATCCTAAACGAACAAAACGTCCGCCAGCACAGCGGACGTTTTGTTTTAGGTTGGCATTGGGAATTGGCAAGTTTGTAAAAACCGCGGTCGCCATCTATACTTTCTCTGATCATGATCAGTTTCTGCACACAGCTCGTTCCAGCAAAGGGAGATCCTATGAATATTGGTGCCGCAATTGAGAGTTGGAGTAATATCTTATTTCACCCCGGTGAAGCTGCTTTTGTGGAGGAGCAGCAAAAGGCACAAGCAACCCTCACGACCGCACTGATCTGGAGCTTAATTGCTGCGATTGTCAGTGGGATTCTCGGTTGGTTAAGCTTGCGTACCTTGCTCACAGATGATGGTGGCTTAGAGCAGCTATGGACAACCCTGGATCTACCACCCGAGATGCAAACCCAAATGCAGACCATGCTGGAGAGTGGCATGATGGGGGGAAGTGGTGTACTCTCGATTGTGATTTCGCCCCTGCTTTTCTTGATCGGGGTTGGGCTCCTCTATTTGATTGCTCGCCTACTCGGCGGCAGTGGCACCTTTGGCCGCTATGCCTATCTCATCGCTACCTTTCAAGCGCCCATCACCATTTTGAACGCCGTGCTTAATTTTATCCCTGTGGCTGGCGCGTGTCTCTCGCTGGCCTTTTCGATCTACGGCATTGTGTTGACCTACTTTGCCACCAAGGTTGAGCATAATTTATCAAGTGGGCGGGCGTTGATCGCGGTATTAATTCCCGCTTTGCTGATCATTTTGCTGATTTTCTGTGCGATTGCCTTTGTCGCCAGTATGTTTATTGCAGTCCAGAGCAATGGTTAGCGTATACCCGCGGTTGTCACAAATTAACATTTTCTACCCGAGTAAAAATGTTAATTTGTGACAACGCTAAGGATAACTGTGCTGACCTAATGTTTTCTTTTGCAGAAAGGGCGAACCGATGACTGCTACTGTCGCTATTACCCAGATCGGGCAGATTGCCATTACCGTGCAGGATCTGGCGCGGGCCGTGGCTTTTTACCGTGATGTCCTCGGCTTACCACTGCTTTTTCAAGCACCACCAGGATTGGCCTTCTTTCAATGTGGCGAGGTGCGCCTGCTGCTCAGTCGGCCGGAAGGCATCGATACGCAAGCAATGACGCTGCTCTACTACAAGGTGACAGATATCCACCAGGCCTATCGGGCATTGCAAGCGCATAACGTAAATTTGATTGATGAACCGCATCTGGTCGCCAAGCTGCCGGACCACGAATTGTGGATGTTCTTCTGCTATGACAGTGAAGGTAACACCATTGCCTTGATGGCGGAGCTGCGTTAACGAAGCGGCCGCGCGAAGAGCACGCCCAAGCGTGTTCTTCGCGCGGTATACGCGCCCGTGGTTACTTATTGACCAGGGGCAGGAAGTTCATAAATTCAACTTCTACTGTGCCCTCTCCTGCTTTAGTGGCCAGCGTTTCTGCCACATTACTCTCTTCATCCGTTGCATAGTCGCTCATGTCATCAATGCCGGCGCTATTTACTGCATCTTCAGCCAGCCCTGTCGCATTACCGCCGCTGGTGACATTAACGGCAAAAGAGATGAACTCATTATCGGCCGGGAAAATATCGCGGTAATTTTCGATGAGGGCCACGGCTTTAAAGATCACTTTCCCCACTTGTACATCTTCCGGCGTAAAGGTGTAGCTCAGATGGAAGTCGGTCGCCTGCCCATTCGGTTTGACATCAACATATTGGCGCAAGAAGCCCACCTGGGTGAAGCCACCCAGCGTGCTCTTGTAGAGTTGAACTTGCACATTCTCTGGATAGCGACTGTTGCTGACACTGATCACCAACTTGCGCGTTTGGCCCACGCGGGCACTTTTGGGGCGCGCCAACTTTTTGATCGTGACATCGTGGGTACGGATCTGAATCGTTTGGCTGGTACTACTACTGCGGCCATCCGTGGTGACAACCGCCAGCGTGACGGCATAATCGCCGTCGTTCTGGTAACGATGTTGTGGATACGCTTCGGTTGAGGTCGTGCCATCCCCAAAATTCCATGACCACTGTTGAACCTCTTGCCGTGCCGGATCATCGACGCCACCCCAAAAATTGAGGGTGTCAAAACTAGAGGGGTCATAGGGATAATAGTTGACATAAACCGTCGGGGCCGGGACTGGGTCCAGAGCAAAGTAGAGGTAGCTACTATAGCCATACATGCCACCAGCCTGGAAGTAATAGGTGGTGCCTGCTGTCAACGTAACCGGGGCCCCATAGATATATTCGGTGAAACAATATTTTTGGCTGAGGCCAGTCAAGGTGTTGCCGGTGTAAATGCTGACAAATGTACTTTCGGTTGCCGCGCGCAGGATAAAGATGCTGGTGGTCGTTGGTCTAAACTTATACCAAACGGTCTGGCCCAACGGCGCGCTCCCCACACAACTTGGCTGCGGTTCGCGGGTTTGGCGTGTGGCATAGGCCAGATTGACACTTTCGACGAAGGGCAGACTCTCAATGGTCTTGGCACGGTTAAAGTTATCGTTTGGGGGTGGTGGGGGCAATGGTGAATTCGTTTGACTGGGCGGGCCGGCGAGCGCGGCGTGCCAATCGAGCCGTGCCAGGGTGACAAATAAGAGAAAAAAGAGGGCGATCAAGGTGATAGAACGGAGCTGTTTTGACATAGGTGCCTTTGTTCTCATGGCATACTTAGCACTGTCACCGCGGCTGCTTGGTAACTTATACTTGGCTCTGTCATAAATTAACATTTTTACTCGTGTAGAAAATGTTAATTTATGACAACCGCTGGTATATACTTCTCAAAAAACAATCCTTACTTGCAACAGTGCCAGTATAAAAAGGATGGTAGGTAGTGCTATACAATTGATGATGCACAAGGCGAGCGCGTTGACCTGGGGACGCTCAATGGAGGACGCGCAAGTGGGGACGCGCAAGTGGGGCGAAAGATGAATAATTCTAAAGGAAAAATGGGCAAGCTGGCATTGAGGCTGGTAACAGGCGGCGCTTTACCATAACCAAGGGTCGGCCACACGCGGTTTATGCAGGGCAAAAAGGGCGAGTAGGGGATACACGGTTATTGTTCGTCACCTGGTACGGCAACGACTATATTATTGCACTAAATTTATAAAAAAGATACCTTACAATTCTTGCACTTTTGCAAGCTTTGGTTGCTCATTGCCCATTACTCATTGCCTGTTGTCGGCCAAAGCAATGTGGCTAACAAGGTGCGCGCCACTGGTTTTGCGCAGTAGTGGGTTGCACCGGCATCCAGATAGCGTTGTGCAGCACCGGGTAAGGTCAATGCACTCATGGCCACAATCGGAATCTGCGCAGTTGAGAGGGTTTCCTGTAGGGTTAGCACAAACGCCAAGGCGTCCTGATGTGCGAGCTGCACGTCGAGCAAAATCAACACTGGTGTGGCCATTTTTAGCCAACTTAGCGCCTCACTATGGCTTTTCACCTGCTGGACTACCCCACCCAAAGGCGCAATTTGGGCGGCAATCCAGCCAGAACTCAATTCATGCTCATCAATGACGAGAACGGTGCGTGTGGGGGCGGCTGCGGCCCGTTGCATCGACGGGATTGCCTGGGGCGCCATGACCTGTGGCGCGCTGTACTGTGCTGTTAACGTTGGTGTGGCAACCGGAGGAATGAGATTAGTGAGTTTGCCCTCATCATCTCTAATGACTTTGCGCCAGGGCAGCGTAATCGTGAAGCGACTGCCCTGTTGAAATTGGCTTTCGACACTAACGCTGCCCCCATGCATGGCCGCCATCCGATAGACCAGCACCAGACCCAGCCCTGTGCCCTCGTAGCGCCGGGAAAGTTTGCTATCTAATTGCACAAACGGTTTGAAGAGCCGATCCAGATCATCGTCGGCAATGCCGATCCCTCGATCCCACACCGTAAAGCGCACCCGCTCCTCCGCACGGTCACTGCTGACTTCCAGCCCAACCTGCTCCCCTTCTGCGCTAAATTTGATCGCATTGCTGAGTAGATTAACCAGCATCTGTTTGAGCCGCCGTTCATCCGCTAGGATCAGCGATAATCGTTCGTCAACCTGGCTGGTCAGGCTGATCCCTTTCTGCATTGCCTCTTGGCGTACAAGCCGGAGGCTAACATCGCAGATCATGGCCACATCGGCTGGCGTTAGTTGTAGGGTCAACTTGCCGGCTTCCGTTTTGGCCACATCCAGCACATCGTTGATCAGGGTCAAGAGATGGCGCCCGCTCTCCGTCACATTGTGGAGCGCCGTCAGTTGCCTGTTGTTCAATGGCCCATAAATCTGTTCCTGCATCGACTCAGTCAGCCCAAGGATGGCTGTGAGCGGCGTGCGTAACTCATGGCTCATGCTAGCGAGGAATTCATCCTTTAATTGCGAGGCTTTGGCCAGCTGTTGATTAACCACCTGTAAATCTTTGGCGCGTGCCTCTAATTCCTGATTAAGCCGGCGATAGTTTGCTTCTGAGTGGCGCAGGGCCATCTCCCCTTCCCGTTCGGCTTCCAGGGCAATTTGCAAATGCCCCGCCCGCAGCTCATCTTGGCGGCGTAACAGTGTCAATCGCGTGAGCATCCGCTTCCGCGCATAGTGGAGCAGCGTGGCTAATACGGCCGCGGAGAGCAAGCCAAAGCTAAAGTGTGTGATGGTGGCCTGCTCCCCCCCAATCTGCATCATGGTATTGCCCCAGCAGAGGAAGATCACAAGCAGCACACCGGCAAACCAGCGCGACGAGAGCAAAAAGAAGCCCACGCCGACCAGCAGTAACATAAAATTTGAACTCTGTAAGGGATCGTTGGTCAGCCACATATGTATGATGCTGTTTAGCAGTACAAAGCCTGCCATAATGGTCGACAGCAGATGAGTATAGCTATTATGGACTGGCCAACGGTAGACGAACAAAGCGAGCAGCAAGAGCGCACTCGTCGAGCTAAAGGCGACCGCCATCATGGTGGGCTGAATCGCCGGCGGTAAGGTAAAGCGATGAGCAATACCAAAGACTAAATAGAGCAGGCCAAGGCCAATGGCAACGGGAAAGAGCGTTTCGCCCACCGCATAGCTCAGCGCGCGCTTGATGGCCGCACGTTCTGCCTGCCTGCTGTCCTGTAAATTGGAGGGAGCGGTGTGACTTTCCTGCACCGGCAAAGTTTGCCCGCGTGGTACATAACTTGATTCAGGCGAAGCAGAAGTGGACATAGTGATTGTCGAATCGTACGGGTGGACACCATCGCGTCGCCAGCCGCGCCGGCGACGCCAGGATCAGAATGCTACTGCTGCTGGGGTCATCTACTGCCAGCGGACAAAGCGGCTCAGGGTTGCGCCCCAGATCGACAAGATCATCAGCCCGTAGCCAAGAATCGTTATACCACTACTCCAGCGCTGGCGCTGCTGAACCGGCTGGATAAAGTGATGCACGCCTTGTATCGCCTGCGCGGCCGCCAAGCCCAACGCGCCCAGCAGACCGCTGATCGCCCACGGTGCTGGGTTGACGACGAGCATCTCTACTGCTTGCCAGAGCATGAGAAAAAAGGCAATCAGATAGACCAGGATACTGTATTGCAATTCTGCTAGCTGGGGGCGCAACCGCCAATAGAGCACGCCCACCCCAATCAGCGGCAGTAAGCCCCAGGGGGTCGGCCATTTGAGCGGATGGGTGGCCGCAAAGGCCGCCATGTAAAGCAGGGCACTAATCAACGTCAGGGCATAATCAACAACAGGTGGTAGGCCTGGTAGCAGCTGCAAACCTCGATTGGTCAGGTAGAGGATCAGCCCAAGGCTAATCGCAGCTTTATAGAAGCTGTGGACTGGTTGCGGCACGATGATGGCGGTAAGCAGCAACAGCAGTGCTGTCAGCGCTAAATAGCGTGATTGCTGCACCCCGGCGCCAGGCCGTAGTGCCAGCGTGGTGGTCACACCAATGGTAATCATAAGCAAGATGGTGGTGATTAGTTGCAGCATAGTTGATCATTATGCCTAAAAACAGGCTATGCGCCAAATTATCAAACGAGTGCGGCTTTTATTGGCGTGGACTGCTGGCCCAATCCCAGGTAAAGACCTCGGCCAGGCGCGTATATACCCCCGCCAGATCGGTCAGCAAGACGACCTCACGGTTAAGCTTGTGGCTGACTTCACTGCCATTCAGGCTACCCACGGCTGACCAGTGTACCCCGCCCACGTGCATGAGCAGCAACTTAGCGTGAATGCCGCCCTGTGTCGGGTTACCCAGCCGCGCTTCTAGATCAAGTGCTTCGGCATTGGCAATCGCATTAACATAGGCGACGGTAGCCCGGTTACTGCGCAGGCCGGTGGCCTCATCAAAGAAGCCATCCAGTAGCAGGCGGACGCGTGCCCCACGGCGCGCAGCCGCGATCAGGGCCGCCAACCGTGGATTGGGATCCGCAATCGGGTTGCTGACGGAATCGCCCCAATATTTGTGTTCATAGAGCTGCACGGCCAGAATTTCGTCTCCGCTGCCCGCTTGGGCCAGCAACTGGGCCAAGCCTTTGTCCGGGCGCATGGCATTTTCTGGCGCGCTGATCAGGACAAAATTGGCCGCGCCTGTCACCGCTACCGGCTGGCCAAAGGGGGCCGCGCTGACGGTATAGGAAGGTACTTCAGGAAAGACGAAATCGGCCGGTGGCCCGCCATATTTTTCGTGGTCGAGTGCAAAGGGTTGCAGATCGAAAAACTGTTCGGGTGCCCAGTCGATGGCAAAGAGCGCTTGTAACGCGGCCACCACTGGCTCGGCATCGGTAATCAAATAAAATCCCCGGCGTCCGCCAGGGGGACGTACATCGGGCAGCGGCATCGCATTATAACTAACATTCTCTGTCCCATTAAAGGCTAGTCGATCATCAATGATGCCATACTTGGCATGGAGAAAGCGATAGCGGGGGCGATAGCCCTTGGGGGCCGCCGCGGTGACCGCAAGATAGCGGACTTCCCCACCGCCCGCCACAATCGTGGCCACGCACCACTTTTGTAAATCGGCGATCCCGCCAGGCGGCGAGCCTTCGAGCAGCAGGCGTACTTTGACGCCACGTTGCGCGGCGGCGGCCAGCAGCTGCGCCAGCTCAACATGTTCAAAGGTATAGAGACTCAGGTCAATCGACTGCGTTGCCGCACGGAAGAGATCGGCGAGCGGCTGGTAGAGCCCTTCGGGGCCAATTGCTACCGTAACCGTTGCCTCCGCTGTGCCCGTCATGGGTTGGCTTAAATGTTTGTCGTCCCACCCTTGCCAGCCTGGCAGGCGTGCCTGCCGTCCCCAGGCTAGATCGGCCAGATCGCCAGCCCAGTCACCGGCCTGGTCGCTATCAATCGGCAGACCGGTCTGTGGCGCGCGTTTACGCTGCCAGATCTGGCCGCTGACGGGAATATCCCCACGCGCATAAAGTTGTGCCGCGCTACCTTGCCACCCAGTTGCCGGTTCGGTTTCATCGCCATAGCGCAGAGTATCAACGAGTTGGTTACGCGCGTTAAAAAGTTGAATGCGCCCGCCACCATTCGTTAACGCCAAGGTGCCAGCCAGCCGTACGCTATCGGCCGCACCCGCGCCATCGCCCCAGAGACAAGGGGCGCTTTCGCCAAAGCTAGCCGCAAAGATTGGCCCATCCGCCGTACACCAGATCCGTTCGCCGGCGCGCAGTTGCAACGTCGTCGTCAGCGGAAAGGTCGCACTGCGCGAACGAGTTGCCAAACGCCAGCCCGCCAAAGGCTCTGGTCCGCGCCCGACATTCCAGAGCAGGATCGCTTCATCCCCTTCACCACTGATGGCGCTGTCGATGTGAGTGGCCGCAATCAACACCTTTCCGCCGGGTGGACCGGCGATCCAGGGCAGGTAAATGGGGGCAGGGTGTGTTGTCGTTAGGACGGTACGAAAGGTAGCTTGTGTGCTGAGGGCGGCATGGAGTGGGTTGGCCGCTGCCGCGGTAAAACGCAGCAGCAGCAAGGTGAGCAGACAATAGCCGCCAAGGGCCAATAAAGTTGTTCGATGGGTAATCACAATGATCTCCGCAAAGTTAGTGCCGCAAAAATTCAGCGGCCAGATGACTAGGACAAAGTTGGCTGGATAATAATGCTTTTGTTCAGTATAACCAACCTTACGAAACCTTGCCTCTGCGGAATGGTGGAAATTTGTTGTAGGGAATGGCCTGTCTGTGCGCTAGCGCACAGCTGGGTGATGAATCAATCCATTGCCGGCTTGCACCAGCTAGCGTAGACTGGTGCTATCTGCTATGCAGTCATCTCAGTACGAAAAGGAGCTTGCCAATGACTACTTTGCTTGTGATCCTACTATTGATCGGGCTCTTTGCCCTTTCGCGTGAAGCTGCGCCTGCTTATCAGCCCCTGCGCGTGAAACGTCACACATTTTTGCAGAAATAACAAGAAGTTTACAAACAGCGGGTATACAAGGAGAAAATGATGAAGCTGTCCATTCGTATGAATATCTGGAGTCCCTGGTTGCCCAAGGGCGAATTGCCGGGGCGACCCACTCGCTAGGGCTATCTTGCCCTGGCTGGGCGCACAGGTCGCTAATCGACGATACAAAAAAGTGGCCTGGTTGGTTGCTGCACCTGATAAGTGCAGCAACCAACCAGGCCACTTTTGCGACGGTTATCTTAGTCTATTATCTTTGGCGCTGTTGCACTGAACACTTTTGCAGGGGCGAAGTATTCAGTGGCGACAACCGCCGGGCTACCTAACTAATGGCTAGCGTGTCTCGGCCAGAATTTCGCGCGGGGCCCCCATGGAGCCACCAATGGCCGCCGCAATTGCGCTGATGAGCAGACCAATAAAGGTCCAGATAGCTGCACTGGAAACATTATCAGCGACCATCTGGCTAGTCTCGCGTGCCGTTTGTTCGGCCCCGGCGAGGGCTTCCTGCCCGGCGGCCTGTGCCTGTTCTACGGCGGCTTGGGCTTGGGCCCGCGTCTCTTGGTAAGTCTGTTCCAGATTGTTGACTAATTCTTCCGCTTCGGCTTCCGTGCGTCCGCCACGTTCGACCATAAAATTCGTGAGCTCTTGGCGATCGGCTGCGCTAAAGGTTTCCCCACCACTGGTGGTAATCCGCCCAATCAGGGCCGCTAATTCCTCGCGACTCTCAGGATCATCCGTAACCGCAGCGACTGTTTCACTCAACTGTTGCGTAGTGGTAAGCGTTTCGCTAATGGCATCGCTAATCGGGCTCGTATCAATCCCCACCTGCGCCAAAATACCCTCGGCTTGCTGTTGCAGGGCACTCCAATCAATCTCACTGCCATCCGGCAATTGGGCATTGACCGTTGCTGCGGCATCACCGGCTGCTTGAGAGACCTGTGGGACCACCGCCGCAATGCCTTGCCCGGTTGCCGACAGGGTGCGCCCCAACACACGTGCCGTCCCCCCGATCAAGCCACCCACCGTCGTGGTCAGCAAGTAAAAGGTCAACAAGGTGGTTAAGCCCCAGACCAGGACCCCATGTAGCAAGCCATCTTGCCGGCGAGGCAGGCCAGCGGCCCGTGCGGCGACATAGCCACCGATAAAGAGTGCAATCAGCAAGCTAACCGCAAACCAGATGCCGGCCCCAGTGCCAATCCCGGCAACTGGATTCGCTTCGGAAAGCGGATCGATCGTGCTGGTGCCAATGCCAATGCCCAAAATGCCTAACAACAGTTGTACCACGAGGGCAATTACAACACCTGCAATAATTGCGCCCCAAGAGATCCGGCGGGCCACGTTCGGTCCGCTCGTCGCTACAAACACATCGACATCATCTTGTCGTCTTGCCATAATTCTTCCCCATCCTTTATTGATATGTACTTTATTGATATGTATGGTTACTTTTCTACTTCCGCCCCCATTGATCAACAGCAGGGGTGGAGACACCGGTATCTTAAACGATTGCGGAAAAAGTAATCAGAGGCATGTACATAACGTAGGGATATAGGGTAGATACAAGATTCGCCCTTGTTCAGCCAAGATTGAGGACGAAGTTGAAGGCACCTACCTTCTGCGTGGGGGTATCCTGGATGGCAAGTAAACATTCTGGGCGGAAGATTCCATCGCGGGCATTTTGGGGCTCATCAGGGAAATAGAGTTGCGTCGTCAGAACTGGTCCATTCGGGGCTTGCACCTTGACATGAAAGTGGCGCGTTCGCCCTGGATAGAGTCCAGGCACGATTGTCACTAGCTGGTAGCGGCCACTCTCATCGCTAAAGAAGTGACCGCGTAGCCGATAGCCTTGATTGTCATAGACCCCGGCATCGTCGCAATGCCAGAAATCCAAGAGGGCTTGGGCCACTGGTTGGCAAGTCGTCGTCAGCACATAACCGGTTACCAGGATCGGCGTACCAGCCAGGCCAGGCTCCAGCAGTGAGCTGCGTTGAGGGGTGTTGGGGGTATAGTAGGGACCCTCCGTTTGGGCCGGGGTTGGCTCATCATCATCGTCGTTGCAGGCCGGGGTGGGCAGCAGTTGGGCGATAGCTGACGGCGCGGTTTCGCTGATGGCTGCTGTTGCTGCCGGCAGTCTAGTTTCAGGCATAGCACCGGCGGTAGTTGTCACCACCGGCGCGGCGGCATTGCGCTCTAGCACCGGCGCGCGGCAGGCGGCCAACAAGAGTGGCGTAACGGCGATACCGGCGTGCAGAATAGTCCGGCGCGATAAATGCTGCTCGAAGAAGCGCTTGGCTGGTTGAGGCATAGATGATCCTTTGCAAAAATATAAGGTATGACGGTGGCAACATGGCAGGCGAACAATGACATTTATTGTACACCGGTGGTGCCCGCAGTCGCAGTTACAAGCCTTCCCATTCACTGCACGCTGTTTCTGCGCCATGTTTCGCGGTTGGACAAAATAAGCTTGGCAACTTGTGCGCAGAGAGGTAAGATCAAAGCGTAGACGCTCAATCAACCGGCAAACGCACAAGGAACAGGCAATTTTGGGCACTTCAGCACCCCTTCGCATCGGCATTATCGGCTATGGCGGGCGCATTGCCCACATGGCGCGCGAACGCCAACTTTGGCATATTCCCTACCGCGTCACGGTGGTCGCGAGTTCTGCTGGGATTGGCTGATGGCACTGCGCGCCGGACAGCCCTCACGCCGCCCCATTGGCACAGGGATCTTGCGCTTGTTAACTTGTCTGTGGGCCATACGGTCAGCGGATGAGTGGTCGGCTTATGCCCTGACACGCGGCGAGACGCGTCACCATTATCACTGTTACTACCGACTTGTCACGCTGGACTGTGATATACTTTGTAACGGTTAATCATTCAGCATTAACCGTTACCGTAATGGCAGTTTTGGAAGTTCGTGATGACGCAACCAACACCCGATATCCAGACCCGACATGTAGTGGTCAATGACTTGCCGATTTATACGCGCAGTTTGGCTCCGCTGGCTCCTACACCCAATGCACCGGTCTTTGTCCTGATTCACGGCTTGTTAATTGCCAGCCGCTATATGTTACCTACCGCAGCGCGGTTGGGGCAACAGTATCCTGTCTATCTGCCGGATCTGCCCGGCTTTGGCGGCAGTGCTGATCCGTCACACATCTATTCATTACAAGAGCAGGCCGATGTCATTATTGGTTGGCTGGATGCGTTGGCGTTACCACCAGCGATCTTCCTTGGTAATTCACTGAGCTGCCAGGTGCTTGTTGATCTGGCAGTGCGTTATCCGGCGCGTGTCCAGGCGCTCATTCTGACGGCACCGACGGTCGATCCCTATGCCCATAGCTTTTTTGCGCAATTTGTGCGCCTGCTGTGGGATGGGCCACGCGAAGATCCGCGGATCTTGTTGCCAATGGTGCTTGACTTTTTCCGGGGTGGTCCTGGCCGCGCGATCCGCACCTTTCGCTATGCGTTGGCTGACCCCATGCCCGAAAAGCTCACCCGTGTCGCTGCGCCGACATTGGTCGTGCGCGGTGACCGCGATCCAATCGTCTCGCAACGTTGGGTCGAGGAAGCCACACGCTTGCTACCGCATGGCCAGCTACAGGTGTTGGCAAATGCGCCACACTGTGTTACTTTTAGCACGCCAGATGCCCTGATTGTTGCCCTGGTACCTTTTGTTCAACGTTTAAAAATGGATCTTACGCAAGATGACTTCGCAACTGCAAACGCCGCAAACTGAGGATCGCCAGGGCAAAGCCCGGATTTATTATGAAGTAACTGGCAGCGGTGAACCGTTGATTCTGATTCATGGCCTTTGCGCCTCACGGCGCTGGTGGCGCAAGAATATACAGGTATTGGCGCGCCACTTCCGCGTCTATACGGTTGACCTGATTGGTTTTGGCAAAAGTAGAACAGCACAGGGCTTTGTGCTCAATGCGGCGGCGGAAGCACTCCATGAGTGGATGGTCGAAATGGGGATCGCCCATGCCCGTGTGATCGGCCATTCCATGGGCGGACGGATTGCCGCCGAACTGGCCGTCGATTTCCCAGAGTGTGTCGAGCAACTAGTCCTGGTCGATGCGCCGCTCTTTCCCTTTGACCATAGCCTCTTACACCAAAGCTGGGGCATACTCCATTCGCTGCGCTATACTCCGCTCGATCTGCTGCGCGTCGTGATTACCGATACGCTACAAGTGGGGGTGTGGCCCACAATCAAGATCGGTTTGGAGATCATGCACAGCGACCTGACCCAGAAACTCGCCCAGCTCCAACTGCCCACACTGATCATCTGGGGCGATCAGGATACAATCGTGCCCTGGCGGCTGGGCGAAGCGCTTGCCGAAACGCTGGCGCCCCACCGCTTTGTTACCATGCGCGGCGTCGGCCACACGCCCATGTGGGAACGGCCAGAAGAATTTAACCGGATTACGCTCGACTTTCTCTGTGCTGCGTAACTCACATCAGGCAATATGTCCTACCGGCACCGCGCCCCAGGGGCACCCGCGATGAAAATTTTTCTACCGCCAAGAGCGCAAAGGATCGCTTAAGGTTTTTCTTTGCGTAACTTCGCGACCTTGGCGGTAGTTATTTTTAGAACAGGCCCCATGCCTAGGCGGCACCAATAACGATGAAAATTTTTCGGACGCTGATTTTCGCGGAACTACGCGGATTTGTTTTTATCCGCGACAATCCGCGTTTATCCGCGTTCTATTTTCACATCAGATAACAATGAAAATTTCTACCGCGAAGCACGCCAAGGGCGCAAAGGTTCACAAAGGTTTTTTCTTTGCGTGCTTGGCGACCTTGGCGGTGGCTATTTTCAGGGCAGGGACAATGCCAAGGCTATTAAAAAAATACGGCGATCCACGAAGAAAAGCCTGCTTTCGTGTGTCTTCGTGGATCGGTTATTGCTTTCGAATGACCTAATTGATCAGCTGGCCACCACTCACGTTGATATCAACACCCACCAGGTGACGGGCGCGATCCGAGGCCAAGAAGAGGTAGACATTGGCTACATCTTCCGGTTCGCCGATGCGGCGGATGGGGATTTGCGCGGCAAACTCTTCCTTCTTACCGGGTTGATCCAACCATTCAGCGGTCATCGGGGTGTAGATGTTGCCAGGCGAGACGGTGTTGATATTGATATTGTAAGGAGCGGCAAAACGCGCCACCGACTTAGTATAGGCAATGATCCCGCCGAAGGCCGCACAATAAGCCGGGATGTTGGACAAGACGCCATAGGCCGTAAACGATCCCATGTTGATAATCTTGCCATAACGCCGTTCCATCATGTGGGGGAGCACTGCTTGTACACCATTAAAGACCGTGCGCAAATGGCCGTCCAACTGCCGATTGTACTCGGTCTCATCGGTATCAAGTTGACCGGTGTAGGCACCAGGGCCGGCAATATTACACATGATATCGATCTGTCCATAGTCTGCCAACACGGTGTTGACCAACTGATCAACTTGGGCGCGCACACTCATATTGGCTTCCATAAACCGTACATCATAGCCTTGGTCGCGTAATTTGCTGGCCATGTCCTCGCCCTTTTCGATCTGCATATCGGCCAGCACCACCCGTGTTCCCTCTTGTGCCAACAACGCGCCGACACAGGCCCCCATCCCCGATGCTCCACCGGTGACAATCGCCACTTTGTTTGTTAAGCCAAGATCCATAATCGTCTAAATCCTTTTTATTAATCTTGAATATTTTTGGGCTGCTACCGTTAAACATGCTCCCGTTGTAGGGATGAACATGGCCGCAGTCCACTATTTATAAACTACACCTGAAGCTTACTCCTGCCGCTGGCAGCTGTCAATCCTTACAATTGCGGCTGAGTTCTCTGCGTGCCGGCTGGACCCCACGACATAGCCGCCTGCGCGCCAGACGACGCGCCCGATGGTGCGAGACCAATTGACGCTGCGCAAACGATGTGGTAGGCTAACACACAACGTTAAGCCAACCCATCTACCATGCAACCCAGGAGGCCCACCCATGCGCATTGCCATTGCCGGCTTTATGCACGAGTCGAATACCTTTGCTGTTTTCCCCACCACGCTCGACCAATTTCACATTCAACGCGGCGCCGCGGTGATCGACCACTATCGCCCCACCTTTCACGAAATGGCCGGCTATATCAAAGGCGCGGATGAGTACGATTTTGAACTGCATCCATTGCTTGGGGCCGACGCCACGCCCGGTGGCCCCGTCACGGCCGAGACCTATGAGGCGATTGTCGGCGAGTTGTTGGCATCACTGCAAGCCGCGTTGCCGCAGATTGATGGCTTACTCCTTGCCCTGCACGGTGCCATGGTGGCGGAGGGTTTCCCCCAAGCTGATGGCGAAACGGTGCGCCGCGTGCGGGAAGTGGTGGGACCAGATTTCCCCCTCTTTGTCACCCATGACTATCATGGCAATGTGCCACCCAGCTTGGTTGAGGACGCCACCGCGCTGATCATCTATAAAACCTGTCCCCACATCGATCAGCCGGAGCGAGGGTTGCAGGCTGCTGAGTTGCTGGTGCGCACGATTCGGGGCGAAGTCAAGCCAGTCAGCACAATTGTCAAGCCGGAAGTGCTCTTTAACATTGTCTATCACAACACGAGCACTGGCCCGATGCAAAAACTGATGGATGCTGCCATTGCCCTGGAAAACAAACCTGGCATCCTCGCCACCAGTATTGCCGCCGGTTATCAATATGCCGATGTACCCTATATGGGGCCGTCGATTGTGGTGATTGCCGACGGTGATGCCGCGTTGGCCAAGCGCGAAGCCGAAGGACTGGGTCAACAGATGTGGGATCTGCGCAGTGAGTTAATTCCCCATGTGCCAAACGCTGCCGAAGCAGTGCGTATCGCGATGAACAGTACGGAATTCCCAATCGGCCTCTTTGAGTTGGGTGATAACATCGGTGGTGGTAGCGCCGGTGATGCGACGATTATTTTAGAGCAGTTGTTGGCGCAAAAGGCCGATGGCTGGGTGGTGGCGCTTTATGATCCAGGGGCGGTGCAAGCCTGTTTTGCGGCCGGGATCGGGGGCACGGTGAATTTACAAGTGGGCGGTAAGTTGGACAATATGCACGGCGCACCGCAAACCGTCACCGGCTATGTACGCACCCTCTGTGACGGCAAATTTGAAGAGACGCAGCGCCGCCACGGTGGTCGCCGTTACCATGACCAGGGC
>JALHQH010000080.1 GCA_022842065.1 Caldilineaceae bacterium | reverse complement strand
GCTAACGGGATCGCGTGCGTCGCACTGACCGCCAACTGTTTCCAGTCCGCTAGATTCTTTGGTCAGTGCGACGCACGCTGACCGAAACTAGGGGTCTCATTCTGATTTGAGTATAACAAATACAGGCTGCTGATGGAGCGGATCGAATTGGCAACCTCATCCGATCCTTCTGGTATATTGAGCGTATGTCTATTTGTCGTTACGTGAGAGGTTGCGCAATGAGTGTGCTAGAAGCCGTTCAGACTGTACAGTATGTTACAGTTAGAGATAAGCGTTTTGCAGTCATCGCTGCTGATGAGTGGGAAGCTTTGGTCACATGGCTAGAGACGCTTGAAGATTTGCAGATTTTCAAGAATGCTTATGCTGAGCTGGCTGCTGCGAAGGGTTCACGGGAAGAGGCCGGTTGGCTG
The DNA here is from genome assembly GCA_022842065.1 of Caldilineaceae bacterium. The sequence goes on along the minus strand of JALHQH010000080.1, from coordinate 36,491 downwards.
GCCTGGAAAGATGTGCGGGATGAAATTGAGTGAGCACTTACGTCGTCTATAAAATTCTCTAGCGACACCTATAATAGCGCATCGGGCAGCCACTGAATGCCCGATGCGCTATTACACAACTTTAGCCGCCCCTATAGTTCTAAAGCCGACTGCTCAGGTGCTCAATGTGAAAATTCATCTGCCAAGCCGCCCTTGTTTGACCGGATTTTTCAGGCAAAGTCATAGTCAAAGGTAATCTGCCAAACTTTATCCGTGGCGTATAACTTACCGTGGCCCTGTATGCCCGCTAATTCTCCTGTCCCAGAGCTGGGAATGATCGTGAAATCACCTGTAATACTGTGGCCGTCAACCAGGCCATTGTGTTGCAGGACAAAGCTGCCGCGGCGACCACTAAGGACGCCGTCCAACTGTTCCAGCGCGACGCAACTCACCTGTTCGTCGGGCCGGTAGTACATGAGATATTGCATGGTACTTTCACCGGTAAAGTCGCCCTCATAATTGTAAGCGATTTCCGCACGGGTGAGTTTGGGGCCGGCGACTTCGTTGTGCGGCTTGCCCGCCCAGGTTTTTTCATCCCAACTTTTGATCGAAAAGGTTGCGGTTGCATGGGTTGTCATCAGTTTCTCGCTTTCGCTTGATTTTTATTCTTTGCTGTGGTCATCAGCATACCACAAGCGGTGGCATCTGCATTGTAAAAATGCGTCATTGCGAACTTTTGTGCTATACTAAAGCAACCCCGCTTCTCCCGCGGTATTGGTTGGTCAGGCGCAAACGGAGCTGAGTGAACGATGATGCGATCAAGCGAATGGCAGCCACGCGGCGTGCTACATCCCACTGCCGCCGAAAAATTTACCCTGTTGCGCGTGCCGCCAGCACCTGCATTGGCCGCCCTGATCGAGCGCTATTGGATTATCAACTGGGATCTGCGCGGGCAAGCGCCCCATCTGGCTCAAACCTTGCCACAGCCCTATGTCAACCTCGTGCTCGAAGCGGACAAGGCGCGCATCTATGGCGTGGCAAGCCAAAAATATACCAATTTGCTGGAAGGTAAGGGCCAGGTCTTTGGCATCAAGTTCAAGCCAGGGGCTTTTTACCCATTGCTTCAGCAACCGCTGGCCAGTTTGACCGATCATTCACTGCCGATTGAGCGGCTTTTGGGGGATGCCGGCACCATGTGGGCCGCCACGCTACTAGCGTTGGATGACCCCGCTGCCATGTGTGCCCTCGCCGATGCGTTTTGGTTACCGCGCCTTCCCGCCCCCGATGAGACCGTTACCCTGGTCGGCTCCATCGTCAACCAGATTATGGCTGACCGCACCATGTGCAAAGTGGATGATGTCGCCCACCATTTTGGGATGAGCCGGCGCACCCTGCAGCGGCTCTTTCACCGTTATGTGGGGGTGAGCCCCAAATGGGTGATCACCCGCTATCGCCTGCATGATGCCGCCGAACAGCTGATCAACGGGGCCGACGTGTCATTGGCGACGATGGCGCAGGATCTCGGTTATTTTGACCAGGCCCATTTTATTAAAGAATTCAAAGCGGCGGTGGGTCTCTCACCAGCGGAATATGCGCGGGCAGTTGCGTTTGCCGTTTAACGCCGGCGTTATGTTTCCGCTTGTTGCGCACTGGTTAATGGTTGTGATTGAGTAAAGGAGCGCGTGTGGAACAGCAATTTGACGTTACTGTCCAAAAACAAGGTAGCCGTGTCTTTATTGAGTTGCCCTTTGAGCCAAACCACTGTTGGGGTGAGAAAGCGCGACATGACATTCACGGCACGATCAATGGCCTGCCCATCCGCGGCCCGTTGGTGGTCGATGGCGCGGTCTATACACTTTTGCTTGGGCCAGCCTGGCGGCGTGATAATGGGATCGCAGCGGGGATGTCCGTAACGGTACGGTTGGGACCAGAAGGGCCGCAGGTCGCGACAATGGCGGCCGATTTGACCACTGCCTTTAATGATGCACCGGCTGCGCGCAAATTTTTTAACGCTCTCCCCACCTTTTACCGCAAAAATTATCTGCGCTGGATCGATAGTGCCAAACGCGCCGAAACGCGTACCGCCCGCATTCAAGAACTGATGAAGCTTCTAACCGAGGGCAAACGCGAGCGGTGAATCTAAGGCTATTTTTTGGTCACTTGCTGTGGCGTTAGCCCTTCCTCGTCATCTTCCTGGCTGCGCGCTTGGACTAGCTCAGCAATCGGGTCACTACCGGCTTGGACCCAATCGCGGCCCATCCCACTTACTTTACGCGCTAAGGCTCCGCGTGAAGGCAGCAGACGGGCATGAATCATCCCTGCTTCGTCGATTGACCAATCGATGCGTGTCCCCGGTTGAATGTCAAGTTCTTTGACCAGCTTTGCTGGCAGGGTTATTTGATTTTTACCTGTAACTGTTGTAATCATGGCATAATTGTATTCAAGGAAAAAAATAAGTCAAGGAGATTGATATGGCACATCCACTAGTTGATCAGCTGCGTTTTACCCGCAGCGAATGGCTGCGTGCCCTGGAAGGCGTTAGCGCTGATGAGGCCTGCCGGCGCTTTGAACCGATGAACTGTATTAGTTGGATTGTAGGGCACTTGAGCTGGCATGAACAGCGCTACTGGTTGACCATGTTGCAGGGCGAAACCCCCATGCCCACCCTTAACGAACTGGTGGGCAATGGCCGCCCAGCCACGACGCCACCACTGGCGGAGATGTTGCAGGCGTGGCACACCATCACTGTGGCGGCCGATCCCTGGTTGGATACGGTGACCACTGCCACCCTGGCGCAAACCGTCAAGCGGGGTAATCGCGAGACCAACATTGGTGCCATGCTCCAGCGCGTGATCTACCACTATTGGTATCACATCGGTGAGATCATGGCGATCCGCCAAAACTTGGGGCAAAGCGGGTTGCCCGATTTTGTTGGTGATATCGATAACGAGGCCCCCTACCGCCCGGAAGGCAGTAACTAATCGCCTAACTTATCCTTAATCCAGCCTGCGCCACAGTTGCTTAATCGCCTCTACAGATGCACAATTGATGGCATGTACATCAATCAAAAAGTGTATGACCAGAAAGGAAAGACCAATGAAAAAGGCATTGATCGTTTGGGGTGGCTGGGATGGCCATGAACCCCAGCTTTGTGCTGAAATTTTTGCCCCGATGCTGCGTGAACGCGGTTATGAAGTAACTGTCTCCGATCAGCTCGACAGCTATTTGAACCGCGAGTTCATGCATGCCCTCGACCTGATCGTTCCGATCTGGACGATGGGCACCATTACCCGCGAGCAGGAGCAGGGGTTGCTGCAGGCCGTTGCCAGCGGGGTGGGCATTGCCGGTCACCACGGTGGCATGGGTGATTCCTTCCGCAATAACACGGAATATCAATGGATGGTCGGTGGGCAATGGGTAGCGCACCCTGGTAACATTATTGACTATACGGTGAATATCACCAATCATTCGGATCCGATCACGGCTGGGCTTAATGATTTCCAGATGCACTCGGAACAATATTACCTGCATGTGGATCCCAACAACGAAGTGCTGGCCACGACGACGTTTACAGGTGAACATGCCCATTGGGTCAAAGGCACCGTGATGCCCGTGGTCTGGAAGCGCATGTGGGATCAGGGGCGCGTCTTTTATTCTTCGTTGGGGCATAAGGCGCATGATTTTGACGTGCCAGAGGCGAAAGAGATTCAGATCCGCGGCATGATGTGGGCGAGTCGTTAAACATCTAGTCGGTGTGTAGTTTACGTTCTATATTTATTATCGTGATTTATTATCGCGTAGTTTAGAATCGTGTTGCGGCGAAGATGAGGTGAAAAGTAGATGATTTTGCTGCGGAACAGTTTGCACAAACGGATCTTTGCTGCTCTGGCCTTCGTTGCACTTTTCTCTACCATTAGTTTGGGCCTGGCTGCCTATCTAACCCAGCGCAGCGCGCTTGAGCAGCAATTTCGCGCCGAATTACAAGCGACTGCCGAATTCAAAGCCAGCGAAATCACCGCCTGGCTGGCAGAGCGCAAGTCGGATGTTGAATTTCTTGCGGACAATGCCCTTAATCGACAACATTTGGCGGCGCTCATCGACCCAACGACTGCTGCCGATGAGCGCCACACGCTGGCAACGCTGCTCACCGCGACCCTGACTGGCATGCAACGTTTGCGTGCGGATTACAATCGGCTGCTGATTGCTGCGCCTGATGGTGAAATTCTGGTTTCGCCTACAACCGCACTGGTGGGCAAAGCTGTGATGAATGATGCGGCCCTACGTGCAACCTTGCAAAATGGGGGGGTCTATATTGAAGATATTACCTTCAATCCGATCTCAGGTAAGTATGAAATGTGTTTTGGCTATCAACTGCGCAGTCCAGCGGCCGATGCGAAAGGGGCTGTCATTGGGGTTTTATTTGTAACAGTCGATATGGAACAGAGTATTTACCCCATGCTGAACCAATGGCGGATGGGGGAGACCGGTGCGGTTGTGCTCAGTCGTGCTGAAACAAACGGCACCCGGCTGCTCAATCAGGTGCGGTTCGCCACGGCCGCGCCATTGGCACAATTCCTGCCCCTGGCCGCGCCTGAGCAGGCCAAGCCGGCACAATTAGCCGCCTATGGTCAGGACGGCGAACTAGTGACGGTCGATCATCTAAACGCAACGGTGATCACGGTTTATCGCTATCTACCCGAATTAAAGTGGGGCTTGGTTTTTAAAATGAATACGGCGGAAATCTATGCGCCGCTGCATCAACTTGTCGTCAATGTCGCCTTGCTCGCCGGCGGCACGCTGCTGTTGACGACCTTTATTTCTGCTTTCATTGCCCAATCGTTAACTAAGCCGTTACGTAAGTTAGCCCATGTGACGCGCGCCGTGACCCAAGGTAACCTCGCTGTGGCCGTGGAGGTGCCGAGCGATGACGAAATTGGCAAATTAGCTGGGGCTTTTAGCGAGATGGTGGCTGCGCTTGATCGCCACCAGTATCAGCTAAAAGCGACCAATCAGGTTGCGCGTAGTATTCTCAGTGCACGGCCACTTGACGAAGTGCTGCATGAAATTGTCCAGGCCGCACAACGCCTGACCAGTGCTGCGGCAGTGGCACTGTTTATTCGTGATGACAGCACAGAGGCGATGATGGCCTCTGCACCAAGTTATGATGAGTTCACGACCCTGTTTTGCTGTGCTGCTACCAGCGGATTTTTGCCCTTCAATCAGCCAGCAGCCGCGACTTCTGCCCCTCGTTTTCACGGGAGTCGTTACGGTATCCACGGCAGCCACCTGGGTACGGCAACGTATGGTACATTGCCGCCGGAAATGCTTAAGCTTGCCATTTATGGCCGCGAACAGCAGATCGGCCTGTGGCTGCTGCAACCGCCAGTCGCAAGTGCGTTTACGGAAGCAGATCATAATACCTTTGCTACCCTCTCTACCTATATTGCGGTTACATTGGAAAATGCCCGGCTCTTGGAAAATTGGCAGCGTTGGCATGGGGAGCTAGAGGTACAGGTTGCGGCCCGTACCCATGAGTTGGCTCAAGCCAATGCACGACTGCACGAGTTGGATGAGATGAAATCAGAGTTCATCTACAATGTGTCGCATGAATTGCGCAACCCAATTTCTAATTTGAAGCTGCAACTGGATTTGCTGCGTAATAATGTTGCTTCCCCGCGCCGCGATAAATATATCGGGGCGATTGGGAAGCAAGTCGATATTATGGCCCTGTTAATCAAAGACATGCTTGATCTGATTCAGTTAGACAAGATGGGTAGCCAGCTTGAACTACAGCCCACTGATCTGGGGCGCTTGCTCGATGCAACCATCGCCCGTCACCAAGCACTTTTGCCCGATCAGCGGGTGCGTTTGCACTGGGAGGGGCATGAGCAGCCGTTGATGGTTAATGGGGCACCCCTGCCGCTCGAACGCGCGTTTGACCACTTATTGCGCAATGCCATCAATTTCACGCCAGTCGGTGAAGTGCGGATTCGCACCTATTGTCGTAATGACAAAATTTGTGTAGAAATTAAAGATACCGGGATCGGAATTGCGACTGAAGATCTCCCCCACATTTTTCAACGCTTCTATCGTGGGAGTAATGTAAGCCAGTCCACCATACCTGGGTCTGGTCTTGGGTTAAGCTTAGTGCAAGAGGTAGCAAGATTGCATCAGGGCTACTTGGCGGTGGAAAGTCAACTGAATCAAGGGACAACGTTGTGGTTTTGGTTACCACATAATCAGCAAGTAGATATACCGATGAAGGTCTATCGCTGAGTTGTTCTATGGCAGTGATGTAAACCCCTGTGGCTAAACGACAGTGATGGCTAAACGATAATGGTTAGCAGCTGTCTTCCCTGATGTGAATTTGACGAGATAGTAAGTTCACTGATAAGCTGTAACGGCCACAGCTCTATTGCTCCTCTTCTGCGCTGTCGTCTTGGCGGCGCTGAATCGTTAAACCAAAAGAACAACCACGAAAGGACTCGGACATGAGAAAAAGCGTAATGCCAGTCATGACAATCGCCCTGCTTCTTGTGCTCATCGTGGCGTCAGCTGTACCTGCTTTTGCGCAGGACATGCCGGCGCCCTTCTGCGGCGAGCTGTCGGAAGAAGACTGCACCATTTTAGCCGAATCTCAAGATGCATCTTTAGCTGTAGAATCGTATAGTAATTTCCTTGATGTTAATATCCTGATCGCTGGTATCCCTGGTCTGCCGGCAGATGAACTTGCCTTCAATTACAATCAGGATGGTACCTACGCGCTGGATCCAGCATTGGCCATGGAGATCATGGAAATGCAAATGCAGGATCCCGAAGCACTCATGGAAGATATGGATGCCATGGTTGAGGTGCTGCTGGATCTCTATGCTAATCTAGCGCTCGATATGGCCGTAAGCTTCACCATGCCGGAAGAGATCGCTGCACTGATTTCGGAGCAAGCAGGGGTGACCATTCCCACGACCGTAAGCGCCATGGCTGTAATGGCCGATGGCTATGGCTATGGTAACATTGATGAACTGGCCGCTGAGATCGAAGAACTTGGCACAGTTAGTGGCTGGTATGGGATCGATGTCGTCTCCCTGATGCAAATGGGTTTTGACCAATCGATGGCCCAAGCCGATCAGAGTGGCAATATGGCCGCTTCGATGACCGGCTATGGCATGACCAACTTCCTTAATTCGGAAGAAGGGCGGGCCATGCTCGAAGAATATGTCGAAGTCGAACGGGGCGATGATGAAACAGTCGGTGATATGGATGTCGCCGTCTTCAACAGCACCTTTAACTTTGGTGGTTTCATTGGCAGCCCAGCCTTTGCCGAGATGTTGCTCAGCCAACTCGACACAATCAATCAATTGGCCGACACGGATTTGACCGAGGAACAACTCGGCCAGGTGTTTACCATGTTGCCCATGTTTGGGCCGATGCTCTTCACGGGCCTGGACTTCGAAATTACCCGCCGGATTGATCTGGAAAGTTATCAAGTTGTCGAGAGCGAACTGCTCTTTGACTGGGATCTCTCGTCACTTATTGCGGTGGCGCAGATGGTTGATGCCAGCTTGGAACTGCCCGAAGGAATGGCACCGATCATCACCATTGATGTTGTCAACAATGCTGCTGACTTTGATGCAATTGAAGAAATTACGGCACCAGCTGATGCTGTGATTATTCCGTTAGAATCCATGCAATAGGCCAAAGCTGTTGCCTGTATACCGCGATTAGGCATAGATGAACATGAAATCGGTTCATTTAGACGAGCAGAAGCTTTTTCTGCATGAAAAGCCCCCAACGGGCTTTCGATTGTGTTATCTATGCCAAGCATTAAGGATCGCAGTGCCTGATAATTGAATACCGATAATGCTCGACGCCTATTTGCTAGGCGTCGAGCATTTTTTTTCATTTGGCTCCTGCCATTTTGTCCTGATGAGATTTCAGCAGATGATTACCCTTTCCTCACCTTACCCAAAGTTGCGTGCGCTCGATATCCGTCCCCACCTGCAGGCCGGTCAACCTTATCTATTGCTGCGCGATCCACAGCAGATCACCGCTCAAGCGTTGTTAGTCCCGCAAGGCTTGGCCTCCCTACTTGCCCTATGTGATGGCAGCCACACGGTGGAAGCGATCAGTGCCGCCGCGCGCAGTCGGCTTGGCGCCGCACTGACTCCGGACCGCATTGTCGAATTTGTCAACGCCCTTGATCAAGCTTATATGCTTGATAACGCCCGTTATCTGACTGCCCGCGCCCAGGTGCTTGACACCTATCGTCGTGCCTCCGCCCGTTTGCCGGCCCTGGCCGGCCTCTCTTACCCTAATGACAAAACACAGCTCTGGCGCCAGTTGCAGGATTACCTGGAAAGTGCTGATAACGTCGAGCCTCTGGCCATTGATTGGACGCGTCCTTTTGGCTTGCTTAGCCCTCATATTGATTATGGCCGCGGTGGCAAAGTCTATGCGCAGGTCTGGAAACGGGCGGCCCACGCAGTGCGTGAGGCCGAACTGGTCATCATCCTGGGCACCGATCACTATGGCTCTGATCTCTTTACATTGACTCACCAAAATTATGCGACCCCCTACGGCACTTTGCCCACCGACCAAACGCTGGTTGATGCCCTGGCCGCCGCGATTGGTCCTGAGGCGGCCTTTGCCGGCGAATTACGCCATCGCGGCGAACATTCGCTCGAACTCGTGGCGGTCTGGCTGCACCATATGCGGGCGGGTGAACCTTGTGCCGTCGTGCCGATGCTCTGTGGTGGTTTTCATCATTTTCTTTACAATGGCGCACAGCCAAAGGATGATGCCACAATTGCCGACGTCATTGCCGTGCTCCAACAATTTACCCGTGGCCGGCGCGCCGTGGTGATCGCTTCGGGTGATCTGGCGCACGTGGGGCCGGCCTTTGGTGGGGCACCCTTAAATGCCGCCACCCGTGCCCAGTTACAGTTGGCCGATCAAACCCTGCTAAATCACATGTGTAGGGGTGACGTTGAGGGCTTCTTTGGCGAAATTCGCCGCGTTCGCGACGGCAACAACGTCTGTGGCGTCTCCCCCATCTACCTCACCATGCGTACGCTGGCCGCCACCACCGGTGAGCCAGTGGGCTATGGCGTCTGCCCCGCCGACGAAGTCGACACCTCCGTCGTCACCGTCGGCGGCATGATCTTTCAGGGTGGAGCGGTAAATCGGTAGATTAGTAAATCAGTAAATCGGTAAATCGGTAGATGCTTCATTAGGCGCGGTAGACCGATTTACCGATTTGCCGATCTACCGATTTACTAATCCACCAAACTTCCTGGAACAATTCCGAAAACCCACTCGTCTTAACCCCGTACGTGCCATGGCTACACAACAAAAGTTTTCTGTGCTGTAGGATTTCGCTTCCAGGCGCCGGTGAAGCGAGCGGAACGGCACATGCAGAAACACGCAACGCGTGGTGACTGCGAACAATTAAAATCATGACATCTGCTGTCAATACAGCAAAATGAAAGGACGAGTTTCCAATGAAGAACCGTATTAGCCCTATGATTAGCGCCCTTGTACTGGTGGCTGCCCTCCTGGTTGGCTCCTTCGCTTTACGCCCCGCCTGGTTACCGGTCGGGGTTGCCAATGCCCAATCAACCGTGCCCGCAACGACCCTGCCCCGCACCATCACCGTGGTGGGCGAAGGCAAAGTGAGCATTAGCCCTGATATTGCCCGTGCCCAGATTGGCGTTGAAGTGATGATGGCGAGCGTTAAAGAAGCCAGTGATGCTAACAAAGAGTTGATCGATGCCGTTCTGGCTGCGCTGATGGAACAGGGGATTGCCGAGGAGGATATTCAGACCTCTGGCTTCAGCGTCTATGCCGAACGCTTTGGCCCCGAAGGCCCCCTGCCGGCTGATCAGACCAACTACCGTGTGAGCAACAACGTCTCCGTCACGGTGCGCGATTTGGCCACCCTGGGTGATGTGCTGGATGCCGCGATCGAAGCCGGTGCCAACAACATCTACGGCGTCGAGTTTAACCTGGATGACCCCAGCACGGTTGAATCCGAAGCCCGCCAGAGCGCGGTTGCCGATGCCTTGGCCAAGGCCGAAGAGCTGGCTGAACTGACCGGCGCTAGCATCGGTCAAGTCGTCACCGTCAGTGAAGTGATCGGCGATGGTGGTGGCTATTACTCCTCGAACTTTGCCGATGCCTCACGCGCCATGGGCGGTGGTGGCAGCACCCCGATTAGCCCCGGCCAGTTGGAATTGGTGATGCAACTGCAAGTGACCTACGCGATTGGCGAATAACGTTTCCTCTAGCTGATTGTATAAAAAAGCCCGGAATCACATAGATTCCGGGCTTTTTTATGTGCCGGCGCATGTAACTGTTCTTCTTCCTACCCACCTTTGCTGTTCAAACCTAATCCTCGTATACTGGTTGTTAATTTTCTACCCCACCTACACCAACCTATAGAAATGGATCAGCGCCATGCCACAACTTAGCCAGCTTAGCGGATTAGAAATTTTAGACAGCCGGGGCCGCCCCACAGTACAGGCAACCTGTCGCCTCGCCAGTGGCGCGGTCGGTATCGCCGCAGCTCCCTCGGGGGCATCGACCGGGGCCGCCGAAGCCCATGAATTGCGCGATGGCGATCCACAGCGCTATCGTGGCTTAGGCTGTCGGCAGGCGGTCGCTAATATCGGCGGTGAAATCGCTGGGGCGCTTTGTGGCCAACCCTTTGCCGATCAACAGGCGCTCGATCAGGCCATGATTGCGCTTGATGGCACCCCCCAGAAAAGTCGGCTGGGCGCGAATGCCATTCTGGCTGTTTCGCTCGCTTTTGCGCGTGCCGTGGCCGCCGAGCGGGAACAGCCGCTCCACCTTTATTTTGCTTCGCTGCTGGCAACCCCAGCCACCCCAACCCTGCCGCGCCCGACGATCAACCTTTTTAGTGGCGGCAAACATGCCGGCGGCCAAGCGCCCATTCAGGATGTGCTGGTTGTGCCGGCTGCGGCGCAGACAATGGATGAGGCACTTGCCACGACTGCCGCGGTCTTTATGGCCGCCGCCGATCTCTGCGCCCGCAAATACCAGATGCGGCTGCTCACCGCTGATGAAGGCGGCCTGGCGCCCCCCTTTACCAACGCTGAGGCAATGCTCGCAGATGCGGTCGAAGCAATTGCCGCGGCGGGTTTTACGCCAGGCAAAGAGGTAATGTTGGCGGTGGATGTGGCCTCCAGCCACTTTTATCGTGATGGGCGCTATTATTTGGATCAGACCGGGTTGACGAGTGACGAAATGGTAGCAACCCTCGCCGGCTGGCTGGATCGCTATCCGATTGTCAGTGTGGAAGATGGCCTAGCCGAGGATGATTGGGCCCATTGGCCGTTGCTGCGTGCGCGAATTGGTGAACGCGCACTTGTCTTGGGTGATGACCTGCTCTGCACCAACCCGACGCGCATTCAACGCGCAATTGACACGGGCGCCGCCAATGCCCTGTTGCTTAAACTTAACCAGATTGGCTCAGTGAGTGAAGGTGCCGCGGCCTATCAATTGGCCCGTAGCGCCGGTTGGCGCGTGACCATCAGCGCGCGCAGTGGCGAAACCGAAGACAACTGGCTCGCCGATCTGGCTGTCGGCTGGCGTGGTGACCAAATTAAAGTCGGCTCCATCACCCAATCCGAGCGGCTGGCCAAATACAATCGCTTGCTCGCGATTGAAGCCGAGACCGGTTGGCCCCTGGTGTCGTGGCCGAACTGACGACGGCACCGTATCCACCTTTCACTTCGACAAGCTCAGTGGACGGTGGATACGGTGCCGTCGTCGCGCTACAGCTTCTCAATATCGCGTGCGTACCAACGGGTGTTGCGTAGCAGGACATAGAGGGGAGTGGGGGTAGTACGCCAATGGGCGACGGCCTCGCTCAGAATGGTTCGCGCCTGGTGCCAACCGGCGCGATCGTGGTGGGCAAAATGCCAGACTGCATCATAGATTAAAACAAAGCCGCGCGCTTCAATCCAACTCAGATCATTGATCAGCTCTTCGAAGGCATCCCAATTTTGGCCGGCGTAGAGGGGAAATTCCATCGCGGCCCCGGCCATGCGCAGAAAATCCGCTTTCTGCTTCACGACTTGCCCTTCAATATAAAAGCCACGCCAACCGGCCTGGCTCAACGGCGCGACCAGATGATCGGGGTTAATATCGGCATGCAGCCGATAGATGCCTGGGGCCAGGCTGCCGGCCAAAATGCGTTCGGCTGGATTGGGGAGCAGTTCATTGATCACGGGTATATTCATGGCACGAGAATCCAATAAAACGAATCGTAATGGTCATCAGTGTAGTAAAGCTCGCCATCCTCACCGGCGACAATCCGCCGCGCCCCCCGATCGCTTTCTCCTGGCGTGATCACCGTGTACTCGCTGTAGTAACCGCGGGGCATTGACGGCAAAAGCCGCTCGCGATTTTGAAAGGTCACGCCATCCCGGCTAAACGGGAAAGGTCCACCAGCGTCAATCAAATCAATCGTGTCAAGCGCTTGCGGTGGCAACTCGTCGAGGGTGATCGTATCCATCCCGCGGGGACCGGCGCGTGAGGCTTGGGCCGGTGTGGCGGTTGGTTTGGGCGCAGTGGTTGCGGTCGGCGGGGCTGCTTGGGTCGCCGTTGGTAATGGCCGCGCCGTTGCGGTGGCTTGGACCACGGTCGCGGCTGGTGGCTCAGTCGGCTCGTCTGTTGGCGCGGCGACGGTTGGCTTTGCAGTTGCCTCTTCGGCAACTGCTGCTTCATCAGTTGCCTCTGCTATTGCTGTTGGCTCCGTTGTTGGTAAGATAAGCGCAGTCACCGCAGCGGTAGTTGCCGGTGGGGTTGCGGTGCTGCCTTCTGGTTGTGCGCCATTGCTCCACCAATAAAGGAGCACCAGGATGAGGGTTAACACAATGCTGCCGAAACTATATTTGCCGCTTGCGCGGCTTGATGGGGTGTTTTTAGGCTTGGCCATAGCTACTTTTCTGTGAGATGATGGGTTTTACGCTGCGCTGCATTGTAACAAAGCTCGGCACCATCGCCAAGCAGCACTGTGTCCTGAGGGTAGATTTGCTCTGTCACCCAGTCACCCTGTCACCCTGTCACACCCATCCCCTTTGCAGCGCGCTTGTTCAATTTTGCACTTTTAGGTAAAATAGCTGTAACGCAGTTTGATAGACACCTTACTTTCCCGCTGTTTGACATGCTGCGCAAAAAAACCTATGATTAGGATCACGAACCAACCGCTATTTGTCTATCCGGTAGGACCTATACCAGCGGTTATCATCATTTAGCACGGTCTAACGAGTAAAAATGTTAAATGATGATAGAACCGAGTATAAATGGAAATTGGAGCGCTTGTGCATGGTCCATTTCCTCGCAGAAATTGGTTGACAACCTATCCGCCAAGGAGTTTTGTTTTGATTCGCAAAAAGTTGATATCACTATGCACTTTGTTGGCAACCGCGATTGCTTTTAGCAGTTGCTCCCTGTTGCCCACCAGCCGCAGCCAACAAGCGGCTAATGAAGCGCCCACCCCCACACCCATTCCGACGCCAGTTGTGCCGGTAAAGCCGACCTACAAAGTCCAACGAGGTGAAATTGTCGATGAAATTACCTTTAGTGGCCGCATTTCACCCATCATTGAAGAAGAGCTTTTCTTCCGCGCCAGTGGCCGTGTACGCGCCGTCTTTTCCAAGCGCAATGAAATGGTTGAAGCAGGCCAGGTTCTCGCCGAATTGGAGATCGACGCCCTCGAACGCGAACTCGAATCGGCCCAACTGCAAATGGATCGGGCCCAGGTTCTGCTTGATGCGGCGCAACGCGATTGGGATTACCAACGGCAGGTAGCCGAGATTGCGGTGCAAAAGGCACAGTTAGGGCTGTCCGACCTGCAAGGGCAGGGTTCGCCCAATGCCTCGGCCGTCGCGGCCCAAGAATTGGATGTACAGCTTGCCCAGTTGGCCCTGGATCGGCTGGTCGCGGAAGGGGTTGATCCTTTGTTGAAAAATGATATGACCCGCGCCCAACTTGATGTCACGAAACTAAATGCTGAGATCGCTGAGGCCCAAATCATTGCCCCTTTCAGCGGCCAACTCCTCTCCATGTCACTGACGCCTGGGCAGGCGGTCGAAGCCTTCCGCCCGGTGGCAACCGTCGCCAATATCGAGGATCTAGAGGTCAGTGCTGAACTGCTGAGCAACCAAATGGAAGATCTCGCCGAAGGGATGACCGTTGCCGTTGTTTTGGTCAGTCGGCCGGGGGTTGTCCTGAATGGCACCATTCGCCAGTTGCCCTATCCTTATGGTAGTGGCGGTGGGACCGCGCAGACGGTCGAAGATCTGGACAAATCCACCCGCTTTACACTGGATGAATCGGCCGCCGAGGCTGGCTTTGGCTTAGGTGATCTGGTGCGCGTGACTGCCCAACTAGAGCAGAAAGCTGATGTGCTCTGGGTGCCACCCCAAGCCGTACGTGTCTTTGATGGCCGCCGCTTTGCCGTGGTGATCGATGGCGAAGCCCGCCGCCGCGTCGATGTCAAGGTTGGCATCGAAACGGTTGACCGACTGGAGATCGAAGAAGGCCTGGAAGAAGGCCAAGTAGTCGAAGGACAATAACGGCTTCATGAAGTTTGTCACGCGTACGCTGGCCATTTTCGCCGTCGCTATCCGCCGTCTGCTTTCGCAGCGGGGCTTGGCACTGGCAACGGCCGTCGGTTTGATCGCCTCCATTGCCCTGGTAATGAGTGTGCCGCTCTATACCGACGCTGTCTATTATCGTATTTTGCAAGAGGAACTAAGTCAGGCCACTGACGACGCGGCTGCGTTGCAACGCCCGCCTTTTGCATTCATGTTCCGCTATGTTGGCTCACTCTATGGCATGAAAGAGTGGGACGACATTGTCCCAGTTGATACCTACCTGACTGAACAGGCCCCTGCGGCATTGGCCTTGCCCCATCGTATGACGGTGCGTTACGCCAAGACGGATAACTTCCGCCTGTTCCCAACGGAGGACGCCGCGTATGCTGATGTGCGCGACCC
Organism: Caldilineaceae bacterium; assembly: GCA_022842065.1. The sequence goes on along the minus strand of JALHQH010000080.1, from coordinate 21,489 downwards.
GTTGGCTTGGGTGAACTATGCCTTTGTCAGTGGCTTTGAACAGTATACAACGTTGGTGGAAGGGGCCTATCCGACACCGGCTACGGCCAACATAGATGACCCCGTGGAAGTTGCGATTAATGAAACGATGGGGCAACAATTCGGGATCCAAATCGGCGAGCAATTTACCACCTTTCGCCGGGTCGAACTGGAAGGTGGTGCCCGCGTCGTGCAAATTCCGATCCGCGTGGTCGGGATTTGGCGCGCTACCGATCCTAATGATGAGTTCTGGTTCTATCGCCAGAGTGTTTTTGATAACCAACTCTTTGTGCCGGAAGCAACCTTTCAGGGGCGCATCTCCTCATTGCTCAATGATGAGATCGCCCAGGCCCTCTGGTATGTGATTCTTGATGGTTCGGATATTCATGCCGGCGATGTGGGTTGGCTGACAGCGCGGATTGAGCAAGTCCAGCAACGGGCTGCTACGCTCTTAACCAACACACGCCTAGAGGTCTCCCCCTACGAGGCGCTCAATCGCTATCGCCTCTCGACCGGCTTCCTCAATGTCATGCTCTATGCCTTTAGTATTCCGATTGTCGGCCTTTTGTTGGCCTTTATTGGTCTTGTGGTGGGCTTGGCCGTCAATCGCCAGCGCAACGAGATCGCCGTTTTGCGCAGTCGCGGGGCGACCGCTGCCCAAATTATGGGCATTGCCGTCCTCGAGGCTTCACTGCTTGGCTTGGTGGCGCTCTTAGCCGGTGTGCCGGTCAGCGAGGCGATCTCAAAAGTGATTGGTGCCACGCGCAGCTTTCTCAACTTTTCTGTTGAATCCGATCTGCGGGTCGCCATGACCTTGTCCACCTTCCGCTTTGGGCTAGTGGCTTTAGCGGTGACCCTGGTTGCACAAGTTTTCCCTTCGCTGGGCGCGGCCCGTTATACCATTGTTTCCTATAAACAGGAACAGTCACGCAATATCCGCCCACCCTGGTGGCAGCGCGCTTGGCTGGATGTGTTGCTGCTGATCCCTGCGGGGTATGGTGCCTATCTGTTGCAACAGCAGGGTAGCATCTCCTTGATGGGTGATGCTGGTGGCACGGGCTCGCCCTTTGAGAACCCGCTGCTCTTCCTGGTGCCGGCGTTGGGGGCCTTTGCGTTGACGCTTTTTATCTTGCGCCTTTTGCCTTTTGTCATGCGTCTGATTGCCTGGGGGGCTAGCCAAACGAATAGTGTTGGCTTTCTGCTGGCGACCCGTTACCTGGCGCGCGATCCTGGTTTTTACACGACGCCGTTGATTCTGCTCATTCTCACCCTCAGCCTCTCCGCCTTTACCGCTTCCCTGGCGCAGACGCTCGATAATCACATGTATGACCAGAATTACTATCGCACTGGGGCGGATGTGCGCCTGGTTGAGTTGGGGCGCAGCGATCTTCCCGCTGAAGGGGGCGCTGGTGTTGGTGCCGGTGCCAGCGAAGCCGGCACGGCACCGGCAAGTAGTGGCACCGCCACCACCGCCGATCAAGGTCCCAACTGGGTCTTTTTGCCGGTCTCTGAACATCTGCGGGTACCCGAAATTTTGGGGGCCGCACGCATTGGTGAATTTGGTGCATCGGCACAGGTGCAAGGGAACTGGCAAGAAAGTTCCTTTATCGGCATCGATCGCATTGACTTTCCCAAAGCGGCCTACTGGCGACGTGACTTTGCCCCAGCCAGCCTGGGCGCATTGATGAATGCACTGGCCGTGGCCCCCGACGGGGTACTCATGCGTCGCCAATATATGGCTGAAAACTCGATTCGGGTTGGTGACTCGATCCAGGTGCGCGTTAGCACCTATGGTCAACGTGCTGACATGACGATGAAGGTTGCCGGCGAATATGATTACTTCCCTACCTGGTATGAGGATGAGCCGCCACTGCTCGTGGGCAATCTCGATTATCTCTTCGAGCAGATGGGGGGCGAAATGCCCTATGACATTTGGGTGCGTACCGTGCCTAATGCGAGTTATGAAAAGATGATCACCGATCTGCGTGCGCTTGATTTTGTGATTCTCGACTGGCAAGCGTCCACGGTACGGATTGCCGACGAACAGCGGCGACCCGAACGGCAAGGGCTCTTTGGGGTGCTGTCGGTCGGCTTTCTGGCCGCAGCGCTTTTGACCGTCTTGGGCTTTCTGCTCTATGCGCTCTTTTCGTTCCGGCGCCGCTTTATTGAGCTGGGTACCTTGCGCGCGCTAGGGCTCTCTTCTGGGCAAATGACGACCTTTTTGGCCTGGGAACTGGCCTTTCTGATCATCCTGGGGTTGGTCGCCGGCACGCTGATCGGCTCGCTGATCAGCCAGGTTTTTATTCCTTACCTGCAAGTTGGCGCTGATGCCATGGCGCGGACGCCACCCTTCCAGGTTGAGATCGCCTGGCCCGCGATCATTCGTATCTATGGGCTCTTTGTTGCCCTCTTTGTGGTGGCGCTGAGTGTCCTGGCTGGTCTGTTGTTACGTATGAAGATCTTCCAGGCGATTAAGCTTGGCGAAACGGTTTAGGAGACAGGATGACAGGGTGACCGGATGACCGGATGACAAGATGACAAGCGTAAGCCGTGCTGTCATCTTGTCATCCGGTCATCTTGTCATCTTGTCCTTCCGGTCATCTACTATAGCAATACAAGGAATAACGGATGAGTGATCCTTTTATCCTCTGTGACGGGTTGGTCAAGATTTTTAAAGTGGCCGACCTGGAAATGGTAGCCCTGCGTGAGTTGAACCTGACAATCCAACGGGGTGAACTGGTTGGCATTATTGGTTCGAGCGGTAGTGGCAAGACGACTTTGATGAATATTCTGGGTGGTCTGGATCGACCCTCCGCCGGGCGTGTCGTTGTCGACGGGCATGATCTGTTGCGCATGACCGACCGTCAGATGAACCGTTACCGCCGCGAGAAGGTGGGTTTTGTCTGGCAACAGAGCGCGCGTAACCTGGTGCCCTATCTCAACGCGATTGACAACGTGATGTTGCCGATGACGCTGGCGGGGATCACCGGGCGCGGCAAACGCAAACGGGCCGAAGAATTGCTTGATCTGGTTGGGTTGAACCAGCGCATGAAACATTATCTGCCGGAGCTCTCCGGTGGTGAACAGCAGCGTGTGGCGATTGCGGTCGGGTTGGCGAATAACCCAACCCTACTCCTGGCCGACGAGCCAACTGGTGAAGTTGACTCGGCCACTGCGCAGAACATCTATGACACCTTCCGCACGTTGACCGGCGAGATGGGGATTACGACCCTAATTGTTAGCCATGATCCCGGCATTGCGCGCCAGGTTGAACGAGTGGTCGGCATCCGTGATGGCATGTTGGCCAGTGAAACCGTCCGCCAGGTGCGCACCACCGTGACGGAGAGTCTCAACGGCGATGGCGAAGCCACGCACGCAGAGGAACATCACTACGAAGAATTGGTGGTGGTGGATCGGGCCGGCCGGTTACATATTCCCAAAGAATATCTGGAGCAATTTGAGATTCGCGGCCGCGCCCAGTTGGAAATTACCGAGAATGGCATCCTGATCCGCTCTGCCGGGCAGGAGCGCACCGAGGTTGAAGTGACCAAACAACACACCGAAGGGCAAAAATTGGGTGGGCTGTTGGGCCGCTTTGGTCTGCGGCGCCAGAAGGATCAAGAACCATCATGACGAATATCTATCAACAGCCCCATCAACATAATGGCCAGGCCAGCGATTTTGTGATCGAAACCATCGATCTGCGCCGCGTCTACAAATTGGGTGATCAGGAAGTGCATGCGCTGCGCGGGGTCAACCTGCAGATTGGTCGCGGCCAATTTTTCTCGCTCAAAGGGCGTTCTGGTAGCGGTAAAACGACGCTCCTCAACTGCCTGGGCGGTCTTGATCAGCCGACCGGCGGCTCTATCCGCCTCTTTGGCGAAGATATCAGCAACTGGAAAGAACGCAAGTTAACCGCGTGGCGCCGCCAACAGGTGGGCTTTATCTTCCAGTCGCTGGGGCTATTGCCTGCGCTGTCGGCCTATGAAAATGTTGAGCTGATTTTGCGCATGAATAGTGTTGGCCCCAAAGAACGACGGCAGACAACAAATGAGTGCCTTGAGCTAGTCGGGCTGACGAAATGGGCTGATCATCGCCCCTATGAAATGTCCGGTGGTCAGCAGCAGCGTGTCGCCATTGCGCGTGCCCTGGCCAACAGTCCCAAGTTGATCATCGCCGACGAGCCCACCGGCGAGTTGGATAGCAAGACCGGCCGTGAGATCCTCGGTTTCTTCCGCAAGATCACCCACGAGCGCAATATCACCATGCTCATGGCCACCCACGACAGCCTCTCGGATGAATATGTCGACCGGGTGCTGCGCTTGCAGGACGGCCAGATCTTGAGTATTGAGGCTCCAACGCTAAATCCGGCGGCAACGGATGAGGAACTGTTACTGCCGGTTGATGAGTTGGCATAGCGTATCGGCTAGGCGCTGTTGCGAAAGGGCTTTATTACTACCGCCAAGGTCACCAAGCGCGCGAAGGAATCGCAAAGGATTTTCTCTGGCGAACCTTCGTGCGCTTGGCGACCTTGGCGGTAGAAATCGTGTTTTGCAACAACAACTAGGCTAGGCGCTCTTTCGTGCATGCTTGTTTCAGCGGAGAACTTTGCCGAGAAAGGCAAGCACGACGCGATTGAATTGCGCGGGCCGCTGCAACGGCGCGAAATGACTCACCCCCAGCAACTCGATAAATTCTGCATCGGGAATACGCTGCGCAAGATATTCAGCGTGTGCGTGTTTGATGAATTCATCGTACTCGCTCTGCACAATCGCGACGGGCACACTGATCTGGGCTAAATCCTGTGCAGAATAATTGGGCTGTGTTTGCTGCATGAGACCGACCGCCGCGGAAAACTCGTCGAATTGATCCGGTGTGGCGGAGAGCTGCTTGTAGTCTTGCACATGCCGGCTGAAGCACCGATTAAGGATCGGGCCGAATTCGATCTCCTTGGTGCCGCTCGGGTCCATATTACACGCAAAGAAAAATACACCGACAACGCGGGTGGGCGCTTGTGCGGCAAGGACCAACGCGGTGCAGGCACCGTCGCTCCACTCCACCAGGGCCGCCTTTTCCAACTGCAATCGATCCATCACCGCCGTCACATCGGCTGCCATCAGCTCGTAGCTAAATGGGCGCGCATCGCGCGTGCTGCGGCCGTGGCTACGGCTGTCGATCACAACGGTCTGGTAACCAGCGCGGGCACTTGATAGCCTCAATTGCCACTATGGCCAAGGCCGCCATGCAACAGGATCACGGGCGCGCCGGAGCCATAAGTTGCATACTAGATACGCGCGCCATCATGTTCGGCATAGCCTTGCGCCGTGGCGACCGGCAGTGGCGCGGCCCCTTCTGCTGCAAACCGGCTGAGGTCGTCGTCGTAAGTTTCCAGATTCATTTGAAATCCCTCACTGCGCTGGTTCCAGTTCATCTATAGTGAGCTCTGTTTGAAACCAGTAGTTTTTTCGCCAGTAAAACTACTGGTTTCAAAACAACCACACTTTAGTTGCTGTAACGCTGTTACCCACTCTCCATAGCTCTCTATGATGTTGTCCACGTTGCTCCGAACAAAATCATTTGGCGCTTCAAGTGCACAAGGTAGGGTCTCAACGCCGGCTGTCCCTTCAATGTAGGGAATCCAACCCAGCAACTTATACCTTTCTATCCAATCCGACTGATCGAGCTTGAAGTTGGCGCGCAGATGGATGATCTCGATGCCTTCCCGCTGCCATAGCGCCAAACGCTTGCTGGTATTAGCGGGAAAATCAGGAAAACTTTGCGTCGTTACTCGCGCCAAAAATCTTGCTGTACATCAATGAGTAGTAAGACGAACGGTTGCCAATCGCATTGCGAATTTGTCATTCGTCGGTGGCTATTCCCCCAGATAGGCAATCGCGTCGATCTCGACCAGAATGCCTTTATAGAGATCGCCGGCCCCGATCAAGCGGCGCGTCGGCATTGGTTGACCATCAAAGTAGCGCATATAGGTGGTATTAAAACCATCGCGGTCGTCCAAATGGAGCAGGAAGACATTAACCCGCACGACGTTCGCCCAGATTGCACCTTCTTGGGTTAACACGCGCGTCATCGCGTCCATGGTAAAAGCGGTCTGCTCTTCAATATTGGCCCCCACGACTTGGAGATCAGGACCAACCGGACCAAAGCCGGAGAGATAGAGGGTGTCGCCGGCCCGGCGGGCCATGCTGTAAAACGGTTCTGGGGCTGCTTGTTTAGCCATTGGTAGACTCCATTGATTTTGATAAAAAAATTAATGTGATGGCGGACTTTTAGGTGTTCGCCAGTAGATCAGCCACGTTTACCCGCTGCCCACTGGCCGCGGAACGTAACATTGCCTCGATCACGGCGACATCGCGCAAGCCTTCTGCCGCGGTGTTGCGGTGGGTTTTGCCTTCCTGCACGGCTGCCGCAAAAGCAGCTAATTCCTGCTCGACGCCGTCAAATTTGGCGCAGATAATTTGTTCGCTTTTGCCCGCTTTGGTCAACTCGATCTGGCCCCGTTGCACCCGCAGCGCGCCATCGTCGCCGGTGATGTAGAGATCGCCGGGCCAGGGCGCACCTTGGCCATAGGTGACAAAATAGCTGCCAAGTACGCCATTGTCAAATCGCAGGGTGGCGCTCAGGGTCTCGTCCACATCAAACAGGGGCGAGATGTGGGCGGTTTGCGCCGTCACTGCGGCAATCTCGCCCAAGATCATGCGCAGCACGGCGACATGGTGGACGCCACCATCCATGATCGAACCGCCGAAGAAATCACCAGAGCGGCGCCAGACGGTGCCAAAATATTTACTGCTTTGGGTCATGGGCAGATAGAGCGTCAGTTGACAGCTGCGCGGTTGGCCGATCACACCGTCTGCGACCAACGCCGCCGCTTTGACATATGCCGACTCATAGCGCCAATTTTCTGCCACCATCCATACTTGCCCTTGCTGGGCAGCCATCAGCCGGCGACTCGTCGCCACGTCGGCGGCGAGCGGTTTCTCACTGAAGAGATGTTTGCCGCTCCGCAACGCCTGTTCCACCACTGGTGCCATGACGGGAATGGGTAACACCACATCGACCGCGTCGATAGTGGGCGACGCCAACAATGCCGCCAGATCGGTGTAGACCGCCACGCCGTCGCCAATCTCCGCCGCAAACGCAGCCGCGTTGGCGTGGGTACGGCTGTAGACGGCGGCAATGGTAAAGCGGTCACGCAGGTTGCGCAGCGAGGGCAGATGGGCATCGCGGGCAAAGATGCCTGCACCGATAATTGCTAAACGGATCGGCTGCATAGTGAGCGCTCCTTTCCTAATAATTAATGGAAAATAATTAATTATTAATTATTTTCCATTAATTATTGAGTCGCATGTGTATGGTTCGAGTGATTGATTTGTGATCAGTGTTTATGCCGCACGGCGTAGTTGTTGTGTTTCCTGCATCCGGTGGGCGGGTGCCGTGTTCCGGTGCGCCTTTTCGTGCATCAGGGTGGTCACCAGCACAGGAGTCAACCAGCCAGGGGTCAGGGCCGGCGAGGTCATCAGCGGCCACTGGTGATCCCAGTCGCTGTAGTTGGTGACCTGGCCATTTTGACGGATGGCGGCCACCTTGGCCAGATCCAGCTCGGCGGTAACCCATTGGGCCGCGTTCAGTTCGCCCTTGGCCAGGACGCCATCACTGGGAAAGCCGTAATCGACTGGGGTGAAGACAGTGGCCGCGCCCACGTTAACATCAATCGCTTCGGACCAATCGACTGTACCGACCAGGGGTGCAGTGACCACATAACATTGATTCTCCAACGCACGCGCCTGCGAACCGATGCGGACGCGGTGATAGCCGGCCATGGTATCGGTGCAACTGGGGGCGAGAATCAGTTGCGCTCCCAATTCGGCTTGGCGCCGGGCAATCATCGGAAATTCGGAATCGTAACAGATCGTAATGCCAACGTGGCCAAACTCGGTAGCAAAGACCTTAATCTCGTCACCAGGACTAATGTGCCACTGTTCACGCTCAAAGCGCGTCATGATCAGCTTGTCTTGGTAATCGACCGCGCCATCGGGCGCAAAGAAGTAGGCGCGATTGCGATAGCTGCCATCGGCCAGGCGTACCGGAAAGCTCGGACTGACAAGATAGATCCCATAGTGTTGGGCCAGATCGCTGTGCAATTGGCGAAATTGCTCGAGCAAGGTTTGCAATGCAACAAGTTGGCCGTGTAGATCACGGTAGATATGCGGGGGGAAGAGTGAAGCCAGCTCCATGCAGGCATACTCTGGAAAGAGTAAGAGCTGCGCACCCTGGTTAACGGCGGTGTCAACCATGTGCGTGACTTTCTGGACGTAGCTGGTCCAGCTACCAATGAACTCAACCGGGTACTGCGAAGCAGCGACAGTCACCAGGGACCCATTTTGCATTAAGCTTTACGAACACCTCTCGTTTTCTATTGAACTAAGCTACGTTGTAGAAATTCCAAACGAATGCAGCAGGATAACGAAGGCGCGCCGTTGACGCACCCCATTACTGGGTAAACCGAACATCATCATCCGGAAATTTTGGGCAAGAGCATTATTATAACACAAGTGCAAAAAATCACATGTGAGACAGCTAACGTTTGGAGATTTATTTCGTGTATTCGTGGGGAGGGGTGGGGAAAGGTAAATCGGTAAATCAGTAAATCAGTAAATCGGTAAATCAGTAGACGGTGATTGCTTATATCTACTTACTTTACCGATCTACCGATCTACCGATCTACCGATTTACTTATCTACTTGTCTACCTACACCCCATCACATCACCTTCTGCAGGTTGAGCCAGCCGGGGGTGTCGTTGTTGGCATTGGTGAGCGCTTGTTGCGAACCCATGATGACGACACGCCCGACGGCGCTGGCCGCATCGAGGACATCGGCAAAGGCGTGGAAGTCGGCGAGCGTGGTGCCGAGTACTTGGTCACGCACCTGCTGGCGTTCGGCGTCACTTTCGCCCATCAGGTAGCGCACCATTGAGGTGTAACCCTTGGCATCGGGCAGTTGGTAGCCATCCATTGCCCCGATGGCACCGATAATGTTACGCGTCAACTCGGTCTCATTGAGCTCGGTCGCGCGCAGGACCGCGGCGGTCTGGTCATAGACAGCCAGCGTATTATGCAAATTGGGGTCGCGATAGGACAGGAAGGTGAGGACGCCGGAACGTTTGCTAAAGCGACAGAACGCGCCATAAGCACCCCCCTGCATGCGAATCTTGTCCCAGAGCCAGCCGGTGCGGACAAAGTTGCTGATCACCGCTACCGAGCCGTGGTATTGATAACCCAGTTCATAGAGATTGGCACCCTTACCGACATAGTTGACCTGGGCCGGCACAATTAGCCCTTCATTGGCGCGGTCTAGAACTGGTGCCCACGTGGGTAATTCGACGGGTGCCACTGGCAGGGCGGCCATAAAGTCGGTCACCTGGTGCTGGACCGCGCGCCAATTGTCACCATCAAGGGTGACGTTGACCAGCAGGCCCTGCCGGTTGATGAGCAGTTGGCGCAAGCTTTCTAGATCGGCCAATACACCAGGCCAGTCGTGCTCAATGCGGTCAGCCAGGCGGCGCAGAAAGAAGATGTAGTTGAGCCCACCCATCTCTTCATCGACCCAATAGGCGGTATTGAAGCCGGCGCGCAGGCGCCCATTGACCACGCTATGGCCAGAAGGAACCAGACTCGATTCGTTGCGTGCCTTGGCTTTGAGAACAATCTGGCGAAAGCGTTCGCGATCGTCAAGTTTGACTTCACAGAGTACATCGCGCAAAATTGCCAGCAATTCGGGCAATTGTTCGACGGTGGCTTTGCCACTGAGCAGAAATTTGGCCAGCGTCTCGTCAGGAGCCGTTGCACGATATTCTTCGGCATTGGCAAGTAGAACTGAATGCCAGACCCCGCCAGTTTTGCGCCCGATCCGCTGCTGTAACTTGACATAATCTTCGTGGGTAGTCCCCATTTCGACCAAGGCGCGGCCAAAGAGATGCAGGTAAGGCAATAATGCTTGTGGCACCGTGCGTAGGTTGAAGCCGACGGTGAAATAGACGATGCCATTGGTAAATAGATCATGATAGAGGATCTCGCTGTGCGTGCCATCCTGCGCCACCTGTTGTACTTCAAGTGGAATGGCCCTAACCTCGCGCTCCAGATCGTCCAACTTCAACATGGGCAGCGCGGCGAGCATTTCCGGCGGATCAAGTGCTTCCTGGCGGCGTTTTAACTCGGCAACTTGGGTAATGATCGTTTCGCGTTGCTGCTGATCCAATGTTGCGCCAATTGCCACCAGGCGCGCGGTTTCCGCCGCTGCCAGGTGCTGATTATGTTCAGGGTCGGGACGTAAGATCAGCGTGCTGCGATGTGGATTGTTGAGTACATAGCGCGTGATGAGTGTTTGCAGATAGTGTGCATCGTTTGCTAACTGCGTTTTCACCGCTGCGAGTGGTGCTTCGTAGGCGAGAGGCATCAGCGGATCGCGATTGTAAAGCCAGGTGCTGAGCGAACGCAGCATCAGGCTCAACCCACGGGGATAGGAGCCAGTGTTATTCTCGCGTAGGCTAAATTCGATGGTATTGAAGGCGGCCTCTATCGTTTCGGGATCAATGCCCTGTTCTGCCAGCTTTTGCAAGGTCGTCAGGATTAGCGTTTCGACGCGATCAACATCGGCATCAGCTACCCCTTTCATGCCCACACTAAAGGTCATCTGGCGCAGGCTCGTGCTCAGCCCGCCGCCGGTCAGATCTTCGCCAAGGCCACTTTCGGTCAGGATCTTGCGCAAGGGCGAGGCCGGGGTGCCCAAGAGGCTATAGGAGAGTAGACTTAACCCCATATCGAGGGTGGCATCATCATTTTCGGGCAGCAGCCAACTGAGTTGGATGTGGGTCTTCTTGTGCAGATCACTGTCGGCATCCACCCCGTAGGTATAGGCCGCACGCCGGGGGGCAGTAAATGGTTGCTGCAAAGCTACGTCTGCCTCAACGCTAATGGCCTCAAATTCACGCAACTGCTCGTCGAGCAGCCGTAAGCGTTCTACTGGATCGTCGTCCCCGTAGAAAAAGATGCGCGCATTCGATGGGTGATAATAGGTGGCATGAAAACGTTGAAACTGTTCATAGGTGAGATCGGGGATTACACTGGGATCACCGCCCGAATCGTGGTGATAAGCATTGTCGGGAAAGAGGGTTTGTTTCGCATAGCGATAGAGCATGTTATCCGGCGAAGAGTAGGCCCCCTTCATCTCGTTGAAAACAACCCCTTTGTAAATAGGGGGGGCGTCAACCGTCTCCAATTCATAGTGCCACCCCTCTTGCGCTAAATGATGCGGCGTAATTAGCGGATGAAAGACGGCATCCAAGTAGACATCTACGAGGTTATAAAAATCCTGCAAGTTGGTGCTAGCGACCGGATAGACCGTTTTGTCTGGGTAGGTGCTGGCATTCAGGTAGGTCTTGAGCGACCCCTTTACGAGCTGTACAAACGGTTCTTTAAGGGGATATTTGCGCGAACCGGCTAACACTGCATGTTCCATAATGTGGGGTAGCCCGGTGGAATCAGTCGGCGGCGTACGAAAGGTCACGCCAAAGACCTTGTTCTCATCTTCGTTTTCCAGCGACATCAATTCCGCACCGCTCTGCACGTGGCGGTAGATGCGGGCGCGCGTCTGCAATTCGCTAATCGTTTCGTCACGTAATAATTCAAAGCCATGGATCAATGGCATGGTTATCTCTCCGCTTACTTTTCAACAGGAAATCAGGAATAGAATATTATGAAGTAAGCTCCGCTCTACTTCCGTATTCCTACTTCCGTATTCCTGGCGTATTTCTGGCTCGATCGGCTGCGCTTACTCGGTCCAGGTACAATCACAGGTGGGCAGGGCCCCAAGCAGGTTGACATAGGCGGGCAATGCAAGCATAATTTGTTCCAACCCAGCGCGCAATTCGCCGTGATGGGGTGCGTTTAGTTGATCGGCACTGCGCTCACCAACGGTGACAAGGCCGGCGTAACATAAGCTGAGTTCACGCGCCAGGTAGACTTCCGGGACTAAATTTTGCCCGATAATATCAGCGCCAAACTGGCGAAAGAGGCGCGCTTCGGCGGGCGTCTCTCGCCGCGGACCGTCAACCCCGAGATAGACGGCCCCCAGCGCTTGGGGCAGCACCTGCCAGAGTGCGCTGAGCATGTGTGGGCAAAAGGCCGGTGGCCGGAGCGCACTGGCGGTTTCGCTCCGTTCAAGCTGCGCCGCAAAGGTATAGGGTTGGTGACGGGTCCAATCAATAAAGTCAACCGCCAGCAAGGCCTGCCCCCGTTGTAAGAGCGGGTTGACCGCAATCCCGGTATCCCAGTTGAGGACATAACGTACCCCTAATTCACGCGCCGCATAGAGCGTGGCCCGTGGATCGGTACGGGTGGGCCCGCCGGTGTAGGGCTGCACCCAAACTGCCGGCCCCCCAATGGGCGTGCGCAAACCTAACGGCCCCACCTCGCCAAATGGCGTGTGGATTGTGCGTTCTTCATTTAACTCACCTAAACTATCAAGCGCACGGGGTGGCAACAGGACAGCAACCAGAATCAGCAGGTCGGCGACAGGTTTATGCATGGGCCTCATATCAGCTCTACTATATACTTGGCTCTGCCATTTTCTACACGGATAAAAATGTTAAATGATGGCAACCGCTAGTACAGCATCAAAAAAAATAAGGAGTATAATCTTGCCAACGATAGCATTGATTGCCCATGATGGCAAAAAAGATGATCTGGTGCGCTTTCTCAGCGCACATCGCGGGCAGTTGCCTGTGTTTAAATTGATCGCAACGGGCACAACCGGGGAGCGGGTGATGCAGGCAACGGGGTTAATCGTGGAACGGATGTTAAGCGGCCCATACGGCGGCGATGCACAGATCGCCGCACGTGTGGCCGAAGGGGAAGTCGCCGGTGTAATTTTTATGGTTGATCCTTTGTACGCACATCCACATGAGCCGGATATTCAGACCCTGCTGCGCATTTGCAACGTCTATAATATCCCCTTGGCCACGAATGAAGCCAGCGCACACTTATTGCTTATGGGGCTGTGGCAAGCACAGGTTGCCCAGGCTGCGGCTGCCGCAGCGTAGCGCACACCTCCCCTTTGCTGTGCGCCAAGGGCAGTGTAACCTTAAAGCGGCTACCCTCTTGGGGGGCACTTTCGACCGAGATTTCGCCACCCATTAACTGGGCTAGCCGCGAGGCAATCGACAGCCCGATGCCGGCCCCTTCATAGCGCCGCGTCAGGCTATGTTCCAACTGGACGAAGGGTTGAAAGAGCCGATTCATATCATTTGACGCAATCCCGATGCCTTGATCCCAGATGGTAATTTGCGCTTGTCCACTTGGTATATCCTGGTGCAGCTCAATGCCGACTTTCGAGCGGTTGGGGGTGAATTTGATCGCATTCTTGAGCAACTTTTCGACGACCTGCATGAGCCGTTGTTCATCCGCCGAAACCTGAATGTCTTCCGCCGTTGGGTTGAATTCGATGGCGATCTCTTTGTTTTTCGCCATATTGTGAATCACTTGGATGCTCTGCTCGCAGACTGCACGCGCGGAGACTGGGCGCATCATCACGGTGAGCTGGTCGGTGGTAATGCCGGATAGGTCTAAAATGTCATCGATAATGGCCAGCAGGTGGTGACTGCTGGTGCGGATCAGTTCGATCGACTTTTTCTGTTTAGCTGATAGTTGACCATAGATCCCGTTGTCCAGAATCTCGGCGCGCATGAGAATCACATTCAACGGGGTACGCAGTTCGTGATTCATGAGCGAGAGAAATTCATCTTTCGCACGGCTCGCAGCTTCGGCTTGGTCTTTGGCGCGCTGGAGTTCGCGATTGTGCTCGCGTAAATGACGGGAGAGCTTCTCCAACTCATGTTGATTGGCCTCAAAGGCGAGCAGTTGTTCGTAGGTACGCAACGAGACCAGAATCGATGTGCACAATTTTTGTCGGGTTAACTCGGTTTTGGTCTTGTAGTCGTTAATATCATACTGCCGGATGATCGCTTCTTCTGGTGCTTCCCCTGGTTGGCCAGTCCGCAAGATAATGCGAATGGTTTTGTTACCCAGCGATTCACGGACATATTTAACCAGCGACAGCCCGGCCTGATTCGTCTCCATGACAACATCCAACAGCGCAATGGCAATATCTGGATGGGCAGCCATCAGCACTTCGGCATCGCGTGCCGAATAAGCCGAAAGGAAGCGCAACTCGCGCCCGTTGTACATCAGCCGTTGGAGCGCCAACATGGTAACCTGGTGTACTTCCGGCTCATCATCAACGATCAACACTTTCCAGGGTTCGCTTCCCTGGTAGAGCTGCACAACCTGATCATCGTCAACCGTATCATCAAAAATCAACAGATCGTCTTCAACTGCCGCCACATCCATCACTTCGGGCGCGATGGCAAAAGAGTAAATATTGGTCATTGCAGCTCCTCATCTTCAAGTACGGAATCTTCTGACAAGATCAAGGGAAGATCTAAAAAAAACGTAACGCCTTGGGTCGGTGTGCTTTCATGGTGGATCAAGCCCTTGAGGCGTTGGGTTACGAGGTTGTAAACAATATGTAAACCCAGCCCAGTGCCACCACGATCACGGGCAGTTGTAAAAAATGGCTCATAGATCCGGCCTAAATGTTCGGCCGCAATCCCCTGGCCATCATCGCAATATTGCAGTTGCAGGCGATCACCACGGCGATAGGCACAGATGTGAATTTTGCCTTCTTTGCGGTGCATGTAGCCATGGATGAGTGAATTAATCACTAGATTGGTGATGATCTGTGCAAATGCCCCTGGGTAGCTGATCAAACGTAGATCTTGATCGACTTCAATGGTGATGGTGTGCCGCCCCTTACGCAATTTGGGCTCCAGGCTGCGCACAACTTCTTCCAAGTACTGTTTCAGATAAAAGGACCGGCGATCGGATGTAATCTGATCGACGGCTACATGTTTGAAGCTTTGCATCAGCTCATCAACCCGCTGCAGGTTACTGACGATCAATTCATTACTTTCGGTGACAATGCGCAAGTAACTGTCGAAACTGGAGCGCCGAAATGGGCCGAGCGCATATTGTTGTTTTAACTCCTCGGTGGCTGCGGCCATTGTTGTCACTGCTGTAATGCTAATCCCTAACGGTGTGTTGACTTCATGGGAAATGCCGGCTACCAGGCTACCTAGTGCTGCCATCTTTTCGGCTTGGACCAATTGCCGCTGTGCCGAGCGCAAGTATTCATTGGCTGTCATCAGCTCTTGGCTCCGCCGTGTTAGCGAATCTTGCATACTTTGTAGTTCGGCCACGGTCGCGTGTAACGACTGGGACTGTTGCGAAATTTTGATGCGTGCCCGATGAATTTGCCTGACAATTACATATAAGAGTAGGGCTAAAAAGGTAATTCCTGACAAAAACAGAATCAAATCTGCGATGCTGATGACTTTACTCGTTGGGTACGCGATCAACTGCTGCAGCTGGACCCAATAGAAGAATATCAACACCAGATCAAAAAAAGCAACAACGATCAAAACTGCGCCGCTACCCAGCAATGCACTCGTTACCAGCAGAATGAGTGGTACAAAGATCAGTATACTAAGACGTGTTTCTGCAAATACGAATAGCGCTGTCGCGATGGCCAGGGAAGTCACGATGACAATCCCATACGCGACTACTTTTTCATATCCTAAACGCAACAGATATAAAAAGAGGATATTTGCCGTGATGACACTGCCTGCGATCAGTAACCCATCATCATGGTTTGTATTAAGCGTGTTGAGCCGGATCGGTGTAACAATTGCAGTCAGCGCAATACTGGAAAGGATGATAAAATGTATATAGCCCGTCAGGCGCAGACTTTCGCTTAGGTCATCGATTTGCGGCAGTAACCAACGCCGCAATGTGTGAAAAATCATGGTAATAGACTGACGCGCAAGCTTCATATCGCTTCAATCACCTGCCGTTGCATCTGCCCCGCTGCGCCATTTGGTTTTGGTATGCTGTCGTTGATCAACTCCGCGATGGGGGCAATGACCGGTAGTTCTAGTTTGAAGGTCGCACCTGCCCCCGGTTGGCTTTCACAGATAATCCGCCCCCCAAGCTGTTGTGTGACCAAGTTGTAGACAATATGTAACCCTAGCCCTGTGCCCCCACGACCGCGTGCTGTTGTAAAGAATGGTTCAAAGATGCGATGTAGATGGTGGCTTTCAATGCCGCAACCATCATCACTGTATTGCAATTTGAATTGATCTGCGTGCGCACACCAGCGAAAGGTTAAGTTACCGGTCAGCTGATCAGGGTAGCCATGTTTCACAGAATTTAGGATCAGATTGGTAATGACCTGTGACAGGGCACCTGGATAACTTACCAGTGAAAGCTGCTCATCCCCCTCCAGGATAATCTGGTGTTTATGTTGTTTTAGCGTTGGTTCCAGGCTATGTAGGATCTCTTGCAAGTAATCAGCAAAATTAAAAGCGCGGCGTTCCACTTGAAGTTGATCAGCCGATACTTGTTTAAAACTGTTGACCAGGTGGGCCGCGCGCTGTAAATTATTAAGGATCAGCCGGCTGCTCTGTTCGGCTGTTTGAAAATAGGCTTCAAGCGCCGGACGCGTAAAACGGCCGTTGCGGTAAGCTTGCATTAGGGTGGTGGTATCATCATCCAATGTTGACGCGGCCGTCACACTGATTCCAAGTGGCGTGTTAATCTCGTGGGCAATCCCAGCGACCATACTACCAAGCGCGGCTAACTTTTCGGCCTCAATCAGCTGTTGTTGCGTCTCTTGTAGCCGGTGCAGGGTGTCCGTCAATACCTGATTCTGGGTGACAAGGAACGCATGTAGCTTGCGTTGCCGCACATGTGTATCAACCCGCGCCAGGATCTCCTCTAGCTGAAAGGGTTTGGTGATGTAATCGGCCGCGCCCACTTGGAATGCATGGACTTTGTCAAAGACTTCGTAGAGCGCGCTGATAAACATGACTGGAATGGTTTGGGTTGCTTGATTATGTTTGAGTTGCACACAAACGGCAAAGCCATCTTGATCAGGCATCCGAATATCGAGCAGGATCAGATCGGGCTGGATTATCTCTGCCTTTGCCAACCCCTCGCTGCCACTGCCTGCTGCGTGAACGTGAAACCCGTGCGCTTTTAGCATTTGGGAGAGTGCAGCCATGCTATCTTCGTCGTCATCAATGATGAGGATATCGGCGTGTTGCGCCATGCGTGCTTGGCCTTTATCGGTCGACTGCCATAATAAATGTTATATTGCGATTGGATTAGATGGGAAACTCCTTCTCATCCATGCCAGAGCCAACGATATTGGTTGGCGCCTACTGCGCGTCTCCAATATCATAAGCAATTCTCTACAAGTGTAAATAGTATTGTAGTGCTAACTCCTCTCCGGAAAAAGACGTAGAGACAACGTACTTTCACTTTTATGTGTCACTTTTCTCAATGAGCCATAATTTTTGCATGTCTTTTCGCACCCCGCTTTCGTCCCCCTTCCTGACAAACCGCCTGCACTTATGCCATGACGCCAACCCTGCTAACCTATTACGCACCAATTTTTGCCTAAGGCCTGAATCTAAAAAGCCTTGGCGATGCACCTCAGCACCCACCAAGGCTTTTGACTGATTCAACTCTCGCTTTAATCTGGTCAGCGTCAGTACTACCGTGCTGCCTACTGCGCGAAACCTTCACCAATTAAAACGACCCGACGATCAATGCGTCGGGTCGGTAGGTGGCTGTACAAAAGATCAGATTAGGACTTGCGCAGCACTCGGCGGCTGAGCGGGGGCCCTTTGGGCGCGAAGCCAGTGAGTGCTGCGCAAGTCCTACAGATTAATTTCTGGCCAGTAACCCCTGTTCGCGGGCGAGGGCGACGGCTTCGGTACGGTTGGCGGCATTGAGTTTGCCCATGATTGCGCTGACATGGAACTTGACGGTGCGCTCGGTCACGATTAGTTGCGCGGCTATCGCCTTGTTGGCAAGCCCTTGGGCCACCAAGCCCAACACTTCGCGTTCGCGCTCGGTTAGCAATTCGGGCATGGTGGGTTGGTTAAGGCGGTTGATCAACTTGGAGGCGACTAGTGGCTGGAGCAGCGAGCCGCCACTATGGACGACGCGGATGGCGTTGAAGAGTTCGTCGCGCGGTGCCCCTTTGAGCAGGTAGCCCTTGGCTCCACCACGCACCGCTTCGACAATCCGATCATCGGTATCAAAGGCGGTGAAAACAATCGCCCGCACGCCGGCCATCCCACTTTGTTCATATTCGGCCAGACGACGCAGCGTCTCAACGCCATCAAGATCCGGCATCTCCAGATCAAGTAACAGCACATCCGGCTGCAAGGTCCGTACCTGTTGTAACGCTTCTCGCCCACTGCTCGCTTGGCCCACGACCGTAAAATCAGGCTGCGTACCCAGGACGGCACTAAGCCCATCGCGTACAATGGGATGGTCATCGGCAATCAAGATCCGAATCGGTTCTGCCATAATGTTCCTCATTACAACTTGAGTTCATTGTGCACACGGACCCAGCGCAGGGCGGCGACCGTTTCCGGCTGGTCAAAGAAGATCTCTTCCAGATAGGGTTCGATCTCCAGTTGCCAGATGTCGGGCAGGGTGGTCGCTAGATCGGTGCGTAAAAAGTACGAGTGGCCGATGGCGTAATGGGCGTCGCCAATCTGCCGGTTGACCCGTTGCAGCAGGGCGATTAAGGCTTCAACGTCAACCCCCATTGTTTTCGGATCGACTGCCTGCTGTTGATGATAACGCCGCAACAACCCATAGTCGGGTTGCAGCGCAATAAAGGCAAAGCGCCGCCGCAACGCATGATCAACCAGCGCAATCGAACGGTCCGCCGTGTTCATCGTGCCAAGCAGCCGCACATTGGCCGGGATGGCAAAATGCCGCCCATCTGCGGCTAACCGCACTTGCCGTTCACGATATTCAAGCAGATACATCAACTCGCCAAAGACGCGCGCCAGGTCGGCCCGATTGATCTCGTCGATGATTAGCACGGCGCGTCCCGTCACTGCCGTGGCTCGTTCACAGAAGGCTAAAAAGCGGCCGGCCACCACTGGGTAATGCAGCGTACCATTCGGGCCGGGTTGGGGACGAATGCCCTGGACAAAATCTTCATAGGCATAGGCGGGGTGAAATTGGACAACTTCGATCAAGCCCCACCCCTTGGCCTCTGCCTGTCCACCAGCCAGGTGACGCGCCAACTGTTCGGCCAGAAAGGTTTTGCCCACCCCCGGCGGCCCATAGAAGATTGCCTGCCCTTTGCGTTCAATGCTCTGCACCCAGCGCGTCAGTGTTGCTTCGTCGATCAGGGTCGCCGCCGCACAGTCCGTCAGCGAGTAGGGGGCGACCTCGGTGGTGGCGGTGGTGGCGGTGTGGGTGGTGGGGACGATTGCACGCGGCGTGGTTGATTCCACTGACGTAGGTGGCGCATGGGTAAGAGTGGCCGGGGCAGGCGATGACGGTGTGGCTACATAGGTAACCGTACTCTCGGCCAACTGGCGGAGTGTGCTACTTTCACTGGCCAGCGATTGCTGCCATTGTTGCTGGTACTCAATCTCTTCAAAGAGCCGTGTTGCATCACCATCATTCAACCTGGTGGCCTGTCCTTGGTCGGTCAACTGCCAGATCCCATGTTGTTTCGCTTGCAACAGACCGGCCCGCACGAGATATTGGCGGGCGCGATAGAGTTGCCGGCGCAAGCGGTTGAGCCGGGTGGGGGAGGATGTGTTCTCTCCAGCGGCCACGGCCAAACGATTGCCCACCGCTTCGATCACTTCGTTGGCGCGCGCTTGGCCACCCAGGCTTTGCAATGTCTCCACCAAGGGCGCAAAGAGATCGGCAAATTCAGGTGGGACACTTTTCGCTTCACGCTGGATCGGGGCCGTCGCCGTGGCGTTCGTAGTCGTTTGGGTCGACGGCGCTTTGGTTAATCGGGTAAAGGTGGCGAGATCAACCGGGCTGAGCGCGGCATTACCCAAATGTTCGTGGTGAGTCCGTATGGTCAAATCACGCCATTCAACAGGGCGACGGTGGCCCAGTGGTACATCCGCCACATAGTAATAGGGAGCGGTGACCACCCCAACTCCTAGCACCTGATACCCTTGGATGACGACGACTTCATCCCCTTCGTGCAGTTGGCGGGCAAAGCGCCAAACCGCCTCGGCACTGCGTTTGCTGCCGGTAGGATCCTGGGCGATCAAGCTGTCGCGGCGCGTCGCGAATTCGCGTTTGTTGATCCCACGCAGATCACCCAACGCGTCCCAGCCAATCCCGATCATGTTGCCTTCCTGCCACTCACGCCAAAGCCAGGGATCCGCGTCCAAGGCGAGGATCCAATAACGCTGCGCACGGAAGGAAAAATGTTCGACCGTCGCCAGCCAGTGGGCGAAGAGTGAGAAGTGGTCGGCAAGGGCGAGCAGATCACGCGCTGCATTTTTGCGACTGCGTGCTAACATATGCAACAACGCGGATAGGGTAGCGTTGGCGGCGGGATAATCAGCCAGTTGCTGGGTGAAGTGACTTTCGGCAAAGTAGTTAAGCGCGTTCCGGCTGCGATTGGTCAAAAGCAGAAAGGTCGCCGGAGCCAGTGCGTTGAGGATCGGCGTGAGCATGCCACTTTGAAAGCCGGTCGTGTAGGGCAGCGCCGTAAAATTTTGACAGGCCACGGCCAACTGGGTGGGATCAGCAATGACCGTGCGGACCAGGTCAAAGATCGCCGCGGCCACCACGGGCCACTCATCACCTTGGCTCCAGCCCGCGGCCTCATGCCAGGTGCGCAGATCGCCGGGAATGGCGGGGGCCGGGTGAATCCAAACGCCCCGCCAGCGGTTGCTGGTGCTATCGGCGTGGGGTAATAATGTGCGCAACACCGCTTCGGTGATCTCTTCGCCCCGCTCGGCATGTGCAATCAGCGCTAAATAGTTGGTGTTGGCAACGGCGCGACTGTCGGTCAACGCTGCGAGATACTGTTGGGCCGGGGCACTGGGCAGATAGTCAGCGCTGAAGGCGCGGTATAGTTCGGTCAACTGCTTGCGTTTCGCCGGCAATAGGGTGAGTGATGAATTGGTCTTCGACGCGCTCGGCATCAATGGCGTAACCTGTCTCTATAGATCCGCAATTCGCTTTTACCCCTTTATTGTACCAGAGATGGGCGTTCTCGTGTAGTGGGCGATTCTTAATAAACAGCAATGGTGTAGTGCGCATCTCCTGATGCGCACTACACCATTGCTGTTTACCGGTCATTGTGGAAAGTTAACAAAATCGTTCGACATCCGCTCAGCCTAGGCGCTCGGCAGTATTCTTGCTGCTATACTGAAGTCAAGTTGAGAATCGGCGTTTTGCTGGCTAACGGGATCGCGTGCGTCGCACTGACCGCCAACTGTTTCCAGTCCGCTAGATTCTTTGGTCAGTGCGACGCACGCTGA
>JALHQH010000079.1 GCA_022842065.1 Caldilineaceae bacterium | reverse complement strand
GGCAACGGTATCACGGTTATTGAGTACAACTACATCACCAACAACACCGGCGGTGGTATCTATCTCTGTGATGGCTGCTTGCCGCGCATCAACCTCAATGACATTCACAGTAACACTGGTAGTCAAGGCAACAACCTCTACAATGCCAACGCCGCCACCCGCGCCACCATCAATGCCGAAAATAACTTCTGGGGTGTCACAACCTCAACGGAAGTGGAAAACTCCATCTGGCACTTTATCGATGACTCATCGCGGGGCATTGTTGACTATAATCCCTTCCGAACATCATCGATTGATAGCGCGCCAACCACTACACCGACGAATACATGGACACCAAGCGCTACACCCCAAAACACACTGACACCGACACCCACAAATACAGGAACACCAACGCCAACCCGCACTGGAACGGCCGCGCCAACTGGGACCAGTACACCAACGCATACACCACTCAATACATCGACACCAACATCGACAAACAGCACTATACCGGAAAACACTGCCACAGCCACTCCGACGATGACGGCTACACCCACTCCGACCGATGGAACACCACAACCTACCAGCAGCGTCACACCGACACTGACGGCTACAACTCCTAGCTTGCGCGATGATTTAACCGGCTTCGACTATGAACTTTGGGTCAGTCCGCAGTCACCTCAGCAGGGCGCGACTGTACAAATTGGGTTAGTTGTCCATCGTATAGGCGGACAGCAACCGCACAGCGTGACAGTCCACTTTTTCAACGGAGATCCAAATGCGGGAGGGACTTTACTTGGTAGCAGTGAGGCACCGCTGATTAGTCCAAACAATCGTAGCAGCACATTACCAGTACAATGGATACCAGTTACAACAGGGAACGTAGAGATTTACGCGATGATTGACCCAGAGAACCAGTTTGCAGAGAGCAATGAGTCAAATAACCAAATCAGCCGCACTGTGACTGTCTTGTCACCGCAAACTGACTCAGTACCACCGACGGTAAATAGTCTTGCGATCAACGGTGGTGTTACAACAATCACCAATCGCAACGCTATGCTCAATGTAGTTGCCACTGATGACGGTGTATCATCAAGTGGTGTCGCCGCAATTTACATCGTGGAGTACACGCTCAATTTGGAGCTAGGTCTTTGGATGCCAGTCAAGACGTCAGGCGAATGGATTGACTACACGGACGTTGCTGCCACCACTGAACAATTGACCACAGCCGCTGTAGTCTATCCATGGCAGTTGACTGATACATCTGGATTGCGCTACTTACAAGTGTGGGCGGTGGACCACTCCGGCAATATTTCACTTGTTCCCAAACGTAGCTACATCAACTATGTACCGGCCACAATGCAGGTTGCTGCCGGCGAAACACAAATTCTACGCTATGAGCTAAATGCTGGCGATAGTATCCGTATACGTGTCCAGCCAATCAGCGGCGATCCTGATATCTACCTATGGGCACCGGATACATTGACACTACCCCGCGCACCATGGTATAGCAACTTAGCTGAGATACAAACTGACCAGTTGAACGTCGTAGCACCAGTGGCTGGAACCTATCAATTAGAAATTGAGGGGTATGCTGACTCAGCGTTCACGTTAGAGGTACAAATTACGTCGGCGGATATGATCGTTGCAAGCGAATCCGAGGTTACTTTGGTAGAACCGACAAAGACGCCACGCAGTGCGCCGATTATTCCACCCACAATATTGCCCGGCGATCAATTTTCGCTGACGCCACCTACAACACAACCGATAAACCGGATCTATCTACCAACGATCTATCGCTAGGACAATAACTACTTCTACCAGCCCCACGTGCCCGACGGTTCATGGAATCGTCGGGCACGTAAAATCAATAGACGGACTACGACAAGTTCTACCATACCTGACACTTGAAATAACACTACACAGGTTGTGGAGAGGTTTGTATTTCCGTTAATCTATCTGGTTTGGGCCCATTGACCGAAAGGCAGCCTTGATGCACCAATTCTTGCATCGCAGATATCAGGCCCTGTTCTATGTTGCACCATATTTCTTTCTGCTGGGCACTTCACTGTCCGCACGGTATCCTGGGTTGTCTGTATTCCTAACACCAGATGAGTTTTTATGGCTTGATCGCTCTCGCAACTTCCTGCTTGCTTTACAAAATCAGGATTGGCTAGCGACCCTCCAGACGGGTCATCCAGGTGTAACAACCATGTGGACCGGAGCAGCTGGACTTTATTTTTATGGTCTACAGCATGAATTAATCCAGAATAGTGATTTTACACTATTTTTACAATCGATTGCCTGGGACAACATTCCAGTACCATTATTAAGCTATGTGCGTCTGGCAACTGTACTACTGACAACGGCAACGATTCTTATTGTATATACGCTGGTTACTACCTTGTTTGATCGTTGGGTTGCACTGGTTGTAGCACTCTTTCTGGCACTTGATCCTTGGTATCTTGCCCATAGTCGCGTTCTGCATCACGATGCGTTGATAAGCAGTTTTATGCTTCTATCTGTATTGTCAATAATTGTCTATTTTTGGCGATATTCCAGCCCCTGGCTGCTGGTATTTTCTGGAATATGTGCAGGATTAGCACTTCTGTCCAAAATGTTAGCCCTATACTTGATCCCATGGAGTTTACTAGTTTTTGTACTGGCATATATGCAGCACAGACAATCGATTAGACAGCTTGTTGTTAAAGTAATATTTTGGAATACATCTGCAATGTTAACCATATTTGTTTTGTGGCCAGCAATGTGGTTGTCACCAAGTAGTACGATTGGGCGTGTATACCAGACACTTATAACATATTCAATTAACCCAAATGAAAAAGGACAGTTCTTCCTGGGTCAACCCATCGCTGATCCAGGCATGCTCTATTATCCAGTCGTTATTTCCCTTGCAATAACGCCCCTTGTTCTTATCGGTATATTCAGTACTATCGGATTGATTGTTGGCTATTTTAGAAAGCAAAAAGTAGAGCTGTCTTCATCCGTGGCATTGGCAATTATTTATGTAATTGGGTACATCGCTTTTATTTCGTTAGGCGATAAGAAACATGAACGCTACATATTGCCAGCACTGCTAATGCTAAATGTAATCGGTGGAATCGGTATAGCTACTATAGGTCAACTAATTGTCCAGCAGCTTAGACAGCACCGGCAGACACATCTGTTTGACACTTCTTTAACTAAGCATCCGTCAACCATTTTCTCTTTACTAGGCATCATGATCGTCCTCATATTTCAAAGTACTCATCTCCTAGCGCACTATCCATATTACTTCACTTATTCTAATCCTCTGCTGGGCGGGCCAAAGACTGCTGCGGCGACGATGTTGGTTGGTTGGGGTGAGGGCATTGATCTTGCAGCTGAGTACTTGAATCAACTCCCCGATCATGAAACCATCAACGTGGTATCGAGTATGCCCGATGCATTAGCATTACATTTTCAGGGCAATATTGTGCGTTGGTTTCCTGTGGCAAAGGTATTTGAAGCAGATTATTTTGTGCTATATCGGCGTGAGTGGCAGCAAGGATATCCTAGCAGGGAACTAATCGACTATATCACCGCTAGCTGGCCTTTGGAACAGACTATTTCTTTGCATGGCGTGCCATATGTCTGGATTTACCGAGCGCCAGCAGCCGATTGGTCACAATCGTTTGATGAGGATGATTCAATGGTTGGGTTCATGGGCTTACTGAGTTATAAAACAATGCGGGATACATCTTTGAATGGATCGCTAGCCCTGACTCTCTACCGACAATATTTTTCTTTCACCAATGAAAGCTGGTTTGTACGTTTGGCAAATACTGAATTTGCATCAAATTTAATCAGACTACGCAGTAGCCAAGACAATAACTTAAAACCTGGTGAAATTGCGGAACAAGTGATTCAGTTCCATGATATCGGGTCATCACCAATTGAACCACTATCGCTTCAAATTGGGCTACAAGAACAAAACGATTCATCAATTACCTGGCACACAGTCACAGAAGGATTGCGCTAGGATTATCAGTCATTTCACGATCTTCTCAAAAGAAAAAGGACCTTATCATGCAATCCAATTATAAGCTAATGGTTGGTCTCTTCATTACTGTTACGCTAGTTGTTGTCTTTGGACTTCATAGCTTTGCGAAAGCAACAAATAATCCGATCATAGCAGAAACTCCTGCCAACATAACCGCAGTGGACGGAAATTTTGTTGCGGTTGAAATGCTCTCTGACACAACCGCCTGGGCAGCGAGCAGCGATGGCACATTTTACTATCTTGCCACCATACAAAACAATGTCTCTGAGTGGGATTACAAACAGTCATTAGGGGAAGATATCCGCGTGACGGATATCAGCTTTGTCAATGGCACTAACGGTTGGGCAGTTGGCGCAAAACCGGCATCAGGCACAGTCACAAACGGTGCGATCTGGCATTACGACGGCACGACCTGGCAACTCTATCCTTCAGCTGTGGCCGCCACTTTACATGGCATTGATATGTTTTCCGCTTCTGTCGGTTGGGCGGTAGGTGAAAGTCGTGTGTTGCGTTTCGCCAACAATGCTTGGTCGCTTGATACAACCATCGATCCGTACGGACCGCGCGATGTTGATGCACTGGCCGCTAACCATGTCTGGGTGACGGGCTTTCCAGGCGTATTTTATAATAACGGCAGTGGTTGGCAGCAAGCTGAACCCACAAATTGGTCTGGCGGCGGTCCACAAGCGCTGGATATGTTGTCTGCAAACGATGGTTGGTCAGTGAGGAATGACGGTAAGATCTATCACTATAATGGAGCTATATGGTCCGCTGTTACAAGCCCTACAACAAACGCTTTAACAGATATCCAAATGCTCTCTGCAAATGAAGGCTGGGCGGTTGGGGCCAGTGGCACAATTTTGAAGTATAACGGGACGAGTTGGCAAACCGTTAGCAGCCCAACTTCCCAAAAATTGAATGCAATTTTCATGTGGTCAAGTAGCCGCGGTAAAGCTGTTGGCGATGATGGTACGATCTTGGGCTACAACAATGGTGTTTGGTCAATTGCCAGCTTTAGAATGCCAGCCACCTGTGCTACTTTGACTGTAACCGTAAATCCGGTCAATGCTGGAAGCGTTGGTACATCACCGGCACCTGATTGTCCAAACAATAACGCAAAGTACAAATCCGACACAAACATTACGCTTATAGCTTCAGCCAATCAAGGTTATAATTTCTCGATTTGGAGCGGTGATTTTTATACAGCGACAAACCCCACTATGCTTACGTTAGGTGACCATGATACATCAATCATTGCTAATTTTGAACCGGTTCCCTGTTATACAATAAATCATGGATCAAATAATGCGCAATGGGGTACTGTTCGTATCAATTGGGCAAAAACCAACAGAAACTTTCTGTGTCCACCAAGTGATAACGAGAGCCGCTGGCAGATCAACGGACAAGTTTGGCTTGATGCTGTTCCGAATGCTGGTTATAGACTAAAAACGTGGCAGGGGATGGATACACTTCCCAATCCAGAAAACACGACACCCGTGTATATCGATATGTATAAAGACCGCTCTATTACTGCAATTTTCGAGCAGAATAATAGAGTTTATGGCTTTATAACAGACGCTGAGACACAAACTGCAATTGCCGGGGCACAAGTTCATATCTCTGGTAATGGTATTACACCTTTGACGGATACAACAGACGGAAATGGGTACTATGAGTTTGTAGGGTTGCCAGCAGGTGAATATCACCTTGCTGTATCCCATCAAGATTATAATGCTCAAGGCTCTGGCCCTCACAACGTACCACCTTCGCGTCAAGTGGATTATTCATTGCGGCGCGTTACTGGGCCTACAGCTACACCGACAAATACTCCCGCCCCAACGCCTATTGTGACTGTAACATCAAGCCCAGTAGCAACACCAGGCCCAGTGCCAACACCAATCAAGACAGTCGTGCCAACACCCGCACCAAAAATCTATCCGGTGATATTCATTCCAGGAATAGCTGGAAGTCAGTTGAAAACAAAGGATGGGTATCTTTGGCCTATCTATCTAGATGGCCCTAAGGCTAAGCTTAGCCTTAAGCCAGGAGAGCGCGACGACAGCATATACACAGATGATGTCACGCGTAAGTTTGTAGTGGATCTTTATAATCCTCTTCTTTATGCATTTAAAGAAGAGGATTATGTGGAGTATGTGACAAATGGAGACCCGGCACTACGTACAGTTGCAGGGTGCGACACCAGTCAAACGAGCGCCTCGCTTTTTATTTTTCCTTGGGATTGGAGATTTGGGGTGGCTGCTTCTGTAGATCCCGCATTATCTTTGAGTCCTAATAACATTAAGCTTCTTGGCGAGTTTATAGAGTGTATCCGCCTTATTCATCCAGGTAAGAAGGTGCAAATTGTGGCACATAGTATGGGAGGATTGCTATCAAGAGCGTATATTTTGGAGAATCCAGGAAATCATAGTGTGGCGCGGCTGATCTCGATCAACACGCCTTGGCTGGGAGCACCAAAGGCCCTTAATAGCATATTAACTGGAGAATTTGAAACAAAGATTCTTGGCAAAGACACAGCAAAAACGCTCTTAGAGTATTTCCCTGGAGGCCATCAGCTTCTGCCGAATAGACAGTATTACGGGTTTTTGGCAAACAAAAGCCAGTACCCTCTAGAAGTAGTTGCAGACTGGCCTAAAGACAAGAGCAAGTTAAATATAACATACGAAGATTTTGACTCAAGGCTGCGCAGACTTTACCGCCCACCCAACGAAGGGATCAATTACCGCTCTAGCGTAGCATTTATGGGTAACAATGAAAAACTTTTTGGAGATACCCGGATTGCCAACTGGAACGGCGACACAAGTGGAGTTGAGTATTTTGTCGTAACGGGCTACGGAAAAATCGATGACACCATTGTCAAAGTTGTACAGGATATACGATATGATAAACGGTGTGTTTACTGTGTATTCAAGTCTCAAATTGATCTCGTGCTTGGGCAAGGAGATGAGACCGTCCCAACAGTCAGCCAAACAAGAAAGGGTAATGGGTTAGATCTTGCCGGCCCTGCAGTTGTCTATCGTTTCGGACCTCCATCAGGGAATACCGAGCATTTGGGAATAACAGCGAATGATTCAGTCCAGGCTTGTATATTTAATATCCTCGATAGTGGCCGTTGCCTTAACGTGCTTTCGGCGAATAACTTAGTGGATGAAGAATCTGATCCTGCGGTTTATCATCGATTTTGGGGAGTAAAATCCTTACAGGTGACAGATGGTATCTCAACAACCGAAAACCTAATGACTCGCACATTAACTCTAGACATGTTTCCTGATCTATCGCTTAATTACCTGGGAGACGATGGGGCCATACTGATAATGAGTGACAGCACAAAGCTATACACAATTACAGTTGGCACATCGGGGATGGATCTGCACATAGAGAGTTCACTTGGCACAGGAAATGTGACGCAGAAATTTCAGAGTTTTACACCAACAGAAATAGTAACTGGTACAAATATAGCCCTAACCACGAGCTATGCAGAAACGGCTAAGGTAACGGTTGACACAAATGGTGACAGTGTACCTGACACGGTAATCCCACCAAATGCAAATTTGGATAAAGAAGCAGCAGATGACACGCTTGCACCAATCGTCATGATAGAGTACCGTGGAGAGGCTTCCGAAGTTGCAATTTCGGCAAGTGACCATGAGTCGGGCATAGAGGTTGTTCTTTACTCAACTGATGGGGAAGTGTTTTCTCCTTATACAGGAGTAGTAAAGATCGACCCTGTAACGGTAAAAACTGTGTTTGCGGTAGCAATAGACCTACGCGGCAACATGGGAGATTCAAAGATTGAGATCCCATTGTCGTCTGGAGAAGATAAAGTTTTCCTGCCGATCATAACGCGATAGACAAAGCACATTTTGAGAGGGAGGGAGAAATTTAGACAACGCTACGAATAGAACGTGGACGAGATCTACCAACTCTCCCTTTTCCTCATCCTGACCAGCCACCTAATGGACGCTGCGGTCACGCCACCCAACGGCACGAACTGGTGCAACATTGGGTGGCGCTGTGCGCGAATCTGCTGTCGCTCCAGGAACGTCACAATGGTAAGCGTTTCTCATGGGTAACCCACGCCGACCGTGGCTGTGGGCGTTATATGAGTACGGAAGGGACAGCCACTGCTGTGCTCGCATTGGGGGCAGGCGCGGTCCATGTCCTCGAAGCGGGTGTTGCACCGCTGCAGATGGCGAATAACCATTACTACTTGCGTGTCGATGAGGAGCAGGGCAGCCCAGTAGATCAGTATGTGCTTTCAGCCGTCAAAGGGGTAAAAGAGGAATCGCAACCCGGCTTTATGACCTATGGTCCCTATTGGCAGTATCCACAAGGGAATTACACCGCTGATTTCTTCTTGCGTGCACCGGCACCGAGCGGTACAATGGCGACAGTTGAAGTCTTTGATGCCAACAGGAATCAATTTCTAGCCCAACGCACTGTGCAAGCTGCTGCCTTCGTCGGGGGTAACGCATGGACGCGGATCAGCCTGCCAATCACCGTGACTAACCCCAACAACCGGCTCGAATTCCGGACCTACTGGCACGGGACGGCCAATATGGATGTGGCGGCGATTCGCATTCGATAAACAACTCGTCTGTGGAAAGATTTCCTGCCAATACACCTCAATTGACGTTACCAGCCTAGGGGGATATACTTTGGTAATCAGCAAGGAAAAATGACGTAACTTATGAATGCACACGCGGTTGTTTTTACGGCTCCGAATGTGGTTGAATATTTGCCGGTTACCTGTCCCGACCCTGGTGGGCGCGATGTGGTGGTGCGCACCACCCACTCGTGGATCAGCAATGGGACGGAAGGTTCCTTTCTGCGTGGTGAGCGAGTGGCGGGCGACACCCCTTACTATCCTGGCGATCCCTGGCCCTTTCCCATGGTGGCGGGTTACCAGAAGATCGGCGTAGTCGAATGGGTGGGCGCGGAGATCAGTGACATCGTGGTGGGCGAAACGGTCTTCGCGGCGCTGGGCAAGGTCGATGGCATGTTTTCGCCCTGGGCGGGGCAGATCTCGCACTCGGTCAGCCCGCGCGAGCAGATCTGGAAGTTGCCCCCCAGCGCGGTCGCGGGCGTAGAGCCGTTGGCCTACAGTGGGTTGGTGCTAACGCAGGTTGGCTATAATTGTGGCACACGTGCGCCATTCGTGGTCGGGGTTGAGGCCGCCGAAACGAAAGCGGTGGTGATCGGCGATGGCATGGTCGGTCAGTGGGCGGCGCAGACCTTGGCGTGGCGCGGGGCGGATGTGCTGTTGGTCGGTCGCCATCCCGCTCGGTTAGCGCGCTTTGGGGCTGGCCCACGCCGCCGCACGGTCAACACCAATGAACAGGATTGGTTGACCCTTGTGCAGGACATTTACCCAAGCGGCGTCCAAATCGCGGTCGATACGGTTGGCTCGACCCCCGTCATCGCCCAACTAATGGGTGTTATGCGCCGTGAAGGTCATATTATCTCGGCCGGTTTCTATGGCACGGCGGACCAGATTGCACTCCAACCCTTGCGTAACCGCGAACTCTCACTCGATATGGTCTCCGGGTGGACCAAAGCGCGCATGGACGCGACGCTTGCGCTGATTACCAGTGGTGATCTGCAAACACTTGATCTGATTACCCACCATTTACCCGTGCAACAGGCCGCCGAGGCGTGGCGGCTAATTCAGCAGAAGCATGAAGGCGCGTTGGGCGTCATTCTGGCGTGGTAAACTAAAAAATGGAACGCGGATTTGATGGATTAGGCGGATTAACGCTGATTTTTATCCGCGCTAATCCGTCCGGGTACCCCCTGGGTGCGGCTAAATCCGCGTTCTATCAGATCGTAAAGGACAGTAGACAATGAAAGCGTTGCAGATTGTGGCACCGGGGGAAGTGACTTGGGCCGACACGCCGATGCCGCAGCCCCTGGCCGGCGAAGTGTTGGTGAAGGTGGCGGCGATTACAACCTGTCCGCATTGGGATTTACACCTGATGTCCGGCGAGCCGATGTTTCCGGGCGTACCCTTGCCCTATCCCTACACCCTGGGGCAACCCGGTCACGAGATGGCCGGCGAAGTGGCCGCGCTAGGCGACGGGGTAACTGAATTCGCTGTCGGCGATCAGGTCGCGGCCTGGCGTGATGTGGGGGCAAAGCGGCAAGGCTGTTATGCCCAATATGTGCCCTTCCAAACCGAGAATCTGCTCAAGATCCCGGGTGATCTGCCCCTGACCAAGGTGACTTCGCTGGAATTGGCGATGTGTGTGCAGGTCTCCTTTAATCAACTGGCGACGGTGCAAGGAGTACAGGGTAAACGGGTTGGGATCAACGGCTTGGGGCCGGCGGGGCTGGTCGCGCTGCAAATGGCGCGTGCTTATGGTGCGGCACAAGTCATTGCGATTGACCCCGTGCCCGCCCGCTGCGCGCTGGCCACCCAACTCGGTGCCGATCTCGCCCTCGCCCCCGATGATGCGTTCTGGTCTACATCGGGGGCAAGCGCTTTTCCCCTTGATACCGCGGTTGACTGTACTGGCCTGAGCGGACCGATTGAACTGCTGATGAGTCGCACGGCGGAGACGGTCGCGCTCTTTGGGGTGCTGCGCGACGAGGTCCGTTTTGGCTGGGCGCACTGGCGCCGGGGCTTCAAGCTCTTGGGCTACGAACGGCATAACCGCCCGGCCGCCCAACAGGCCTTACAGTTGGTGGTTGACGGCAAACTTGACCTGGCCGCGCTGGCGACCTATAGCCTGCCGCTCAGTCGCTACCGCGAAGGGGTGGAGTTGCTGCGGACCAAGCAGGCGGTCAAGGTGCGGTTTTTGCCGTGGGCGGAGTGAGAAAATCGGGCTGTTAACGCGCACTGCATAACATAAGCAATCAATAATCTGCGTGGAGTTGCGATTTAGGCGAGAGCTGATTTTGGCAGTAAGGTGACGTACGCTTTTACTGCCAAAATCAGCTCTTTGTCTGGACTGTGGTTGCATTGAGCATCGGCGTCTTTGCTGGTCTGGAACGCCGATGCGTAATCAGTGCAACGTAGCGTCGGATTCAGGCTACCGTTGCACGTAGGGCAGATAGATCGAATTCGTCGCGACTTCTTCTTGCTGCCAAACCGCCAACGTTGCTGCTTGGTTGAGGACAGCCGTAATCGTCTGATCAGCCTCATTCACCGTGGCCGAGACCATTTCCCAGATTTCTGCCTCAGCATTCCAGGCTTGGAGGGAGAGTGCCACAGGTTGACCCGCACTTGCTATCGCTGCGGCGTAAGCAATCGTCAGCATGACTGGTTGATCAGCCGTCGTCACGTCGCTGCCATTTGCACTGGCCAGGCGTACCGTGAACATATCACCCACTAAAGCATAACCATCCGGCAGCGTTTGCGTGTCGGTGCTGGTCAACATGGCTGTGAGCGGCTCGCTGGAAGTGTTGATGGGCAACTGTGCGCTCACCAACAAGCCGCCAATATCACCCGCAAGAGAGTTACCTGCCCCAGGCTCTACAGTGGTGGAGAACACAAGGGCCGAAATGCTGCTCTCTTCGCTTGTCGCTTCAACCCCTGGCTCAGCTTCGGCTGCTAGCACATCTTGTACACTGGCCGCTGGGCCAATATAATTACTGCGTCCTGATACGAAGTCGTCAAAATAATAGGTACCGCGCGTGCCCGGAGGTGTTCCCGTAATTGGCCCTAACCAGACCCCATCGACACGACGGGTATCGTTATCGATCTTGGTCAGTTTTGCCTTCTGGACGCCATCCAGCCAGAAGGTTAGGCTACCGTTTTTAGCACTGCTGTTAGTGGCTGCCTGTAAATCGATCTCAACCGCGTGCCAGGTATTGCTGATGGTAAACCAGCTCGTATACTTCCACGTTGTGCCATCATTGACTAAGCCAACCCGTAATTGATATTTTGCCCCTGATTTGCGCAAGCCGACACGCATGATCGATGTACTGCCCCCTTGGACCCCGTAAAAGATGGGATGGGCAAGGTTTTTGGGCATCGTCAGATTATTCGGATGGAAGTAGAAACGCGCCCGATAACGTGCTTCGGCATTCGGTCTGTCATCCGCTAGGTAAACAATATTCGCCCCATCAATGGTTGCTTGTGCGCTATAGTTCCCTACGCGTTTTACCGTTGTGCTCACACTTAAGCGGCTACCATTCGTGTAGCTGAATGACCAAGCCGAAAAGTTGCCGGACTCGAAACTGTCGGAAAAGATAAGGTCTGGCGATGCGCAAGCTGTCGTTTGGGCGTTCGCACCATTGCTGTAGGCTGAATCGCCACCGGCATTGTAGGCGCGTATGCGGTAGTAGTAGGTTGTCCCGCAGTTCAGGCCAATATTAGCGTGGTTCACTACATTAACACCGACGGTGTCGATTTGAGACCAGTTAGTCGATCCATTGGGTGAGCGCTCAATCTTGAAGCCGCTCTCGTTGTTGCTATTATCTGTCCAACTCAGATTGATCTGCGTTTGTGAGGCAGCACTGGCGGTCAGGTTGCTTGGCGCTACAGGTAATATACTGCCAACTGTAATGCTAACACTATCTGGTGGACTATCTGCCTGGCCATCACGCACAACTAGACTAAAGGTGTAATTGCCATCTTGACTGGGGGTGAAGGTTGGACTAGCTGTTGTTGGATTTGCTATTGTGACTTCTGGCCCATTAATTTGGAACCATTCATAACTAAGTGACTGTGGCCCGTTATCCGGGTCGAAGCTCGCACTACCATTCAATGTCACCAAACTACCTGCCGTCACTGTCTGATCTGGCCCAGCGTTAGCAACCGGTGGTTGATTTGGCAATAGTACGTTTACAGAAACGCTATCTTGTAAAGAACCGTTCTGCGCAACGATGGTTGCCGTGCCAACACTCACAGCAGTAGAACTTCCCTCTGACGACACTGTTACGATATTCGGATCAGAAGAAAAGTAGGTTGTACCTGTATCAGGGCTGGTAATATCACGTACTGCATTGTCATCATAGCTACCAAACACTGTCAGGTCCTCGTTTTCACCAACCGCAAAGAGAATTGTCTCTTCTGGAATCAATGTAATCGCCTGTAAGTTTGCAGTTGAAACTACTTGGAGTGTCACCGCGTTAGAAGTGTAGTACGTGTCTGTCCCTTGTTTGCCAACCGCAGAGATCCCAAATGTACCGATTGCATCGACTGGAATCAATAAGTCGAATTCGAAGGGCGCAACATTATCTACTACGGCAACATCTGGTCCAACAATCAATATTTTGTCTACAATAGCACCGGATTGTGGCGTAGCCACGACATGAACGGTCGCCCCTGGTGACACCTGCGTTCCATTTGCAGGGAATGTAATTAACAGACCACCTTCATTCACTGTTGCTGGTTGTGCTGCTGCGCTAGAGATCGCCTCTTCGACTACAGTTAACTGGGTGGAAGGCAAGCTAGCCGGTGCTGGAAACACTGCAAATTGTGAGCTTTTGGCGCTGCTATTCAATAACTCAGTGAGTCGATTGGAGTAGTTGTTACTGCTAGTAGCTGATGTATGAATACTATCAAGCCCGTTAAAGATCGTTATCGCACTATTCGGCATGCCACCCTCTTGACTATCACGACCTACAATGCCATCATGCTGTAGACTCTGAAAAAGATCATTCGTGTTAGCAAAAAGGCTAATAATTCGGTAAACAGCGCCAATTTCGCCAGGGATTAATGTGAGTGCCGTTGCGCCACCTGTACCGACCAGCGCATGCCCAGCCACTTCCTTCCGTTGAATTTCGTTGATTGCATCACTTCCCTTTGCTAGATCATCAAGTGCTCCTTGATTGATAGGATGTCCACTTGCATTCATAGCAGAAGTGAACAGTCCACCAACAATTGGGATGGCCCGAATTCCTTGCACTAAATTTCCCAAAGGCGATCCAGTATGTGGCGTATTCAAGGTAATCAACTTGTGGATATCGCCAGAGTTGAAATTCTCGTTAGATTTATAATTAGAGCGGCTGACGTGGTTTCGGCTCAAGATACCGCCCATACTGTGGCCAGCAATATCCACTTGTGTCGCAGCAAGACCACGTAACCGAAAGAGGTTAATAGTTTTGCGTACATATTCGAATGGTAATCCCAAGTTGGTATCGAAAGGGGCAGCATGAGTATCGCGGTAATCAGCTGTGATAATAAAAAATCGTGGATCAGTTAGAAGAGGAAACGCCCACGTTAAGCGATCCGACCACAAACCATGAATCAAAACCACTGGCGGGCGTACTAGTTTAAAGGGCATTTCGCTTGTCGTTGAACTGCCACTTGTTGGTGTAAATCGTGCGCGGAAACGGATCGGGCGTTCTGCTAGTGCTCCGTCACCACCGCGGTTGAACTCGTCCGGTGTTTGGTAGATCGCAAAGCCCATGAAACCTTGTGTCGTAGAAGCGACGGGGGCATT
Organism: Caldilineaceae bacterium; assembly: GCA_022842065.1. The sequence continues at coordinate 25,860 of JALHQH010000079.1, read as the reverse complement.
TACACAAGTTGTGCCATCTCCACCGCTGAGCAAAGTTAACTTACCATCTTGTGGCGCGGCGCTATTCACAAGGCAGAACTCAACTGTACCTGGCCCGGTCACTTTGTTGCGTAGTAAGACACGTGTCACACCGTCAGCCGCGGCACCAATGCGTACTTCTCCACCTTGCGCGACATTCTGTGGATTACTCTTGATTTGACCATTGTTGAGGAAGATAGGATTGGGATCAACAATTTCAAATGACGAGACAATTAAGTTGTCGAGAATTACAGCCGAGTCGAGGATACCGTCACCACGATCTTCCACCGTAAATTCGAGTGTCACTGTTTGACCGCCAGTAACGGGAACATTAATCGTCTTGAAGCCGGTAAGGCCGGCATCTGGCGAACCACTACCAAACACGTCATCAACACCCAAAGGTTCAGGTGTGAAAAGATCAAAACCAGAGCCGCCAGCATTCGACTCCGAAACTGGAATAAACACCGAACTGTTGACCGAAGCACGTGCAATTTCACGTACACCGCTGCTGTCTGTAAGGAGCACTGTGAAAGTATCATTGAAGATTGAGCCAATGAAATCTGGTGACTCGGCACTAAGGAAGTTGTAGACGAAGCTTAAGCGGTTAGCACCTGCTGGAATAGCAAGTGTCAAGGTCAAATGTACTTGATCGCCGTCTGGACCTGTACTTCCAAAATCAATACCTGGCTCTGGTTGCCCCGTGCCCGCAACACCAGAGCTTAATAGAGCAAAGCTATTTCCGTTCTCAGGTCGGATGACACCCAACCCATTGAATACGCCACTAGCGGCATTAGCACCCACAATAGAAGCCGACTGCAGAATTGGAGAGCTTACATCAAGTGCTGCTGCCAAATTGGGCGCAGATGCTTGTATTGCTGCTGCTGTGACATCCCCAAAGAGCGAGTCGTATAAAAATTGACCGCTGGCTGACAACTCCTGCCGTTGCTTAATTACATCGTTCACAGGCCCTGGATTCTGAGCTTGCACAGTAGCGGGTAGCGGCAAAATTAGTGTAAGGCAACAAATAAACACTAACAACGACTTGATTTTCATCACTTTTCTCCTTGTGGGATGTATCTACGAATACGACTTTTTTCTTTTTTCGATTGTCACTTGATTCCCATGTGACCCATAAGAAATAAAAATGTTAACGCACAGAACAGGTTTTGATGTCAATAAAGATTTGAGCAGCATAGTAACGATCTTACCAAAAATTCACTTCCTTTCCTTGTTACATAAAGTCCTAAAAAAGTCGTATTTTTTTGATGTTCAGTCGTTTTTTGCTTTGTATATACCGAAATTTGTCTAGAAATTTAAGACTTTTGTCTTTTCTAACCGTCAATTTACAAACCCACGCTCCTTCACTACAGTCACCAATCGTTGCCACCGCGCCCGCCGCGTCTTAGACCCTTCCATCTCTACCCCAAAATGTTCATAGATCGTCGTAATATAGTTGCGCACACCAGCCAGCGAACAGTCCAACCGCTCTGCAATCTCCTCGCGCACAACCCCATTGACATACAACCCAAAAACCGCAATCAACGTGGGATTTGGTTTGGGGCGCCGCATGGCCGTCATCAACTCCCGTTCCAGCCGTGGGTAAGTGTTCGCTGCGAGTTGCCCACTCCGCAATAAGCTGGCCACCACGGCTTTGGCTGGACCATCAGGCAAGTGTGCCACTAAGGCATCAATCGGATCACCCAGGCTTTGGAGTAGACGATAAGCACGCTGTGCCGCGCCTGCATCTGCACCATGCCAAAGCGCCGTCAGCGCTGCCTTACCCGCTTCACACAGGTGATTGAGGAAGATGCGCGCCACGACATCGGGATAGAGATCGGCGACCAAGGCCTGGGCACAAATTTCACTTAGCAGTGGTGGATGCCACCAGTAGGGCAGATAGTCGATGTGGCGTGCTGCCAACCAGCTAAGGACTTGGTTAAGCTGCTGATGCCCGACTTGGGTTTGACCCTGTCGATATGCAATCAATGCCAGGTAAAAGTGGATCGTGCAGATGGCTAATCTATCCCCCGACTGCTCATAGAAAGCCCTTGATTCGGTCAGGAGGCGCATTGCTGTCGCTAGCTCGCCCTCCAGCAATGCGAGCACAGCCAGCGTTACCTGAAAGCTCATCGCTTGCCCCAGGTCGGCAGTTTGTAAGCTGGTGTGAATGTGTCGCCTGGCTTGATCCAGTCGCCCTTGCAAGAGATCGAGCCAGGCTTCTTGGGCATCGATCCAGGGGGTATAAAGCTGGTAATGCAATTCCTCTGTCACCTGACGGGTGGCTGTATACCACTGACGTGCTGCGGCAAAGCAACCCCTATCGCGATGCAAATTGGCCAACAGGATGCGCGCATAGACGCGGAAGTTGCTGGTTGCTTCCTGGTCAACCAGGGCCAGGTACTGCTGCGCAAGTTCCAGCGCGATGGCAATTTCACCCCGATACCAGTGGTAGTGCGCGGCCAGATTCAGCACCCGCGCATGGGCAAGTGGCGCAAAGTCGCCAGCCGCGAGACATGCTTTGGCCACGGCAATGGTATGGGCGGCCTCACCGTTGGCCCCTTGGTGAATTAACGCGGAGGCAAGCCGCACCAAGGCGAAATACTGGCCGGACAGATCGTTGCTCTCCTGATAGATCGTTAGCGCCTTGCGCGCATAATCAGCCGTCTGACCGAAGTAGCCAATGTCTGGGGTAAGCTCGGCCATCCGTAGATAAAAACGTGCGCAGAGCGTCGGCTCGGTGAGGAGCCCTTGTTCGATCCAGGGTTGGACATGGGTGTGGAGCTGGTGATACGCTGTCTGGAATTCTTCACGGCTACAGTAAAGGCGCGCCAACGCTAGCGAACAGCGCACCGCCTGCTCAATTTGGGGATCGGTGGCGGTATACGAAAAGCGGGCGCGCTCCAAGCGTTTGATCGCAGCCTGAATCTGACCGGTATGGGCATAGCACATACCGGTGACATAAGCAAGATGGCGATCTTCGGCCAAGTGTGTGGCCGGAAAACGGGCAAGGATTGCCTGAATGGCCGCCGACGGGCAACGATCCAGTAAGGTTTCGATGGTGGTCGCCAACCGGGTGGCGGCCTGTCCAAAATCGCCAATTTGTTGTAACGCGTCAATCTGATTGAGCAGGAAAAGTTGATCTTGCGAGGTAGTGTAGTACATAGTCATCAGTCGCTTTAGGACAAGTGGAATAATGGATATTGCTTTCCAGCTTATCATACTAAGACTATCGACAAGCTACTGAAGATCTATTCAATTTTAGGGTGGAACTAGGGTAAGCGTATTGAAGGATAAAGCGAGGTCAAAACCGCGGATTTAACACAACAAAGAGTGTAAAAAAATATAAAATTTGCAAGCTTTGTTAAAGTAGGACTTACGTAGATTTTACCTTTACCACAGAGAACATGAAGGCGCGCAGAGGACACGGAGAGAAGGCTCCGTGTCCTCTGTGCGCTCTGTGGCTAATCCATAAGTTCTAAGAAAGACAAATCGCGCTATGCCATCACCAATTCACGCGATACCGCTGGCGCGTTAACCGACGTATCAACCGACCCAACGTTGGGCTGTGGCTGACGCTCTGCCACCCGCATTAACATGCCATACTTTGGCATTAGGGTGATCAACGGCTGGGTGGCGACCTTGGCCTCGGGCGCAAGGTGGAAGGTGTAGCGCTGGGCAATCGTAGCCAGCACCAGTTGTGCTTCCATCATGGCAAATGAATTGCCGATGCAGATGCGCGGGCCGCCACCAAAGGGCATATAGGCAAAGCGTGGCAGTTGCTCTTCAAATTCCGGCGTGAAGCGTTCGGGGCGGAATTGACTCGGCGCGTCGAAGTATTGGGGGAGGCGGTGCATGACATACGGTGCGACAAAGACTTTGGTGCCGGCGGTAATCGTGTAGCCGTCAATGGTTACGTCGGCGTTGGCTTGACGTGTGTTGAGCACCCACGCCGGCGGATAGAGCCGTAGCGCTTCTTTGATCACCTGAGCGGTGTAAGGCAGTTGGCCCAGATCGTGTAAGGTTGGGGTGCGCCCAGCTAACACCTGGTCCAGTTCCGCCTGTAATTTCGCCATCACAGCCGGGTGTTCGGCCAACAGATAACTAGTCCAAGTCAGCGCGTTGGCCGTCGTCTCGTGACCGGCGACAAAGAGGTTGATCGCCTCGTCACGCACTTCGGCGTCAGTCAAGCGGCGCCCCTCTTCATCCTCGGCCAGCAGCAACATGGAGAGCAAATCCCCCTGATCTTGCACTTCGCCATTCACCGCGCCGGCACGCCGTGCGGCGACCATCCCGTCAATGAGCGCATCGATTTGCCGGCGTGACCGCTTGCGTAGCCGATTCTCACGTGTCGGCACCCACTGCGGAATCACATCCAGCCAGGTGAAATCGTAATCGACAATCTCTTGTATATGATGAATCGCCGCGCCAATCGCGTCGGCCTCGGCCCCCATTGCGGTCGCATCGGTGTTGAACAGCGTCTTGGCGACAATGTGCATGGTCGTGCGCAACATTTCGGCGCTCATGTCATAGGTCGCGCCGTCATGCCAACTATCGGCGGTGGCATTGGCATACCCCGTCATCGCGTCGGCATAGGTGACGATGCGTTTGGCGTGAAAGGCTGGTTGCGCCAATTTGCGATAGGTGCGATGTTGCGCACCATTTGTGGTCAACAACCCATAGCCCAAGAGCGGCCCCATAATTGCCAAGTCACGATCCGCCTTGGGGAAATGTTCAGCCTGGGTGACCAATATCTCGCGAATGTAGGCCGGGTCGGCAATTAACAGATAGGGGTCGCCCAACAGGGTAAAACGAACAATTGACCCATGTTGCAGCGCTAGATCGTGTAAAGCCTGCAAGGGATCACGCGCCATTTGCGGCATATGGCCGAGCCAAGGGATAGCTTGTGCTTGTGGGATGGTTTTGGGTGTCATCATGTGCTCCTTGCGCCGTAGTAAAATTTGGATTAGATAATAGACATTGTGTCTATTAAAGGTCTTTGTGACGATAATCTACAACCACTTTGGTGATTTGTCAATAGGCAATTTTCCATGTACAATCGATTAAGCAACATCATGTTGATAAATAAACAAAACAATTAACTGACTCTGGCGAATTTCTCTGGCGCAGGTGAAAAATTACCAATCACCTAATCACCACTGTAATCAAAAAAATGCTGGGCTCCAGTAATTAACTTAGGAAAAGGTAAAACTGTGACAGACGAAAAAGTTGATCGCCGGGTGCGCCGCTCACGGCGTTTGTTAGCTGCAGCCCTACTAACCTTGGTGACCCAGAAAAAATTTAGCGACATTTCGGTGCAGGATATTACCGACCAGGCCGATATGAATCGCTCGACCTTTTACCTCCACTTTCAGAGCAAAGAGGAGCTGTTGCTGGCCGCGCTGGTGGAGCAATTTGATGAGTTGGTAGGGCGCTTTGGCGAGATCTCGCAAACGCGCACGATCTGGGAGACGCCGGAGATTGACCTGTGGGTCTTTGAGCACATCGCCGAACATGCACCGGTCTACAAAGCGCTGCTTGATGATCCCAACCTGGGGTTGGTGATCCATGCCATTATCGGCTACATTGCCCAATTTAATGAGCGGACGATGATCGCCTCGCTACCCCCCAACCATACCCCATCCTTCCCGATGCCGATCCTGGCCCAACATATTGCCGGCTCGCTCTATGCGTTGATCCACTGGTGGCTGCGCAGCGATATGGCGTATAGTGCGGCTGAAATGGCAGCTTTCACCCAAACACTCTGGTCGAGTGGCTGCGAGTCCTTGCTGCGGCCGGCAGGGCCGACCATTCCCACTCCCCACCCCTGATCCCCAAAAAACCGACTTGACAGCCGCTGCATTTCCCATATAATGGTAAAGCAATTCAATTCCCCACCTCGTCAGCAAAAAACACAAAGATGATGTACGTGTGCCGGTCACATGTACCTAATGAGTAAACTCCTTAAAAGTCACACCGCGGTGCATATCCAGCACAGCTAGCCAGGTGACATGCTTAATGAGTTGTGCTGTTAGCTCCCTTTTAGCTCTTTCCTGTAAGCAATCTGCGATGGGCTGTTGATAAGTCTGGGGTCTCTGGTCTACTGCACCGGTGTTTTGTTGCCGGTACGGTGTAGCCGTTTTCGTTTCCCTCATCTTCACCATGAATCAAGGAGAAAAGCAGTATGCATGAGAAGAAGTTGAGTCGTCGTGATTTTCTGCGCGTCAGCGCAATGACCGCGGCTGGGGCCGCGTTGGTCGCCTGTGTACCGGCGGCCCCGCAAGCTGGTGGTGGCAGCGCCCCCGCCGCCGATAAATCACTTTCGTTCTGGATGTGGAATACCTTTGCGCCGCCGGCTGATGAGTTGATGCAAGAGAAGCTCAACGAATGGGCTGGGGCCAATGGGGTGACTATCGAGATCTCGCGCGATGCGGATAGCAATATGGCGACCAAGCTGTTGCCCGCCATCGAAGGTGGCACGCTGCCGGATGCCATGTTTGTTGATGCCGGTAATGCCTTGCGCTTGAGCGATGCCCAGGCATTGGATCCGCTGACCGATCTCTTCCCAGAGATTGGCGAGGCCCACGGTGGATGGCAGCCGCGCTTGGCTGAGTATGTCACGCGCGATGGAGTGGTTAACTTCTTGCCCTACTCGATTGATACGCCCATGGTGCAGTTCCGCCAGGACATTTTAGCGGAAGCGGGGATCGCCGTGCCCGAAGGCCAATGGACGTGGGACCAAACGCGCGACCTGGCGCTGCAAGCTTCCCAATTCACCGAAGGCCAGGGCGGTAAGCTTGCCGGCTGGGGCTTCGGTGTGGTCAAGCTGCAACATGATGGCTGGTGTGATGATCTCTTCCGCAACTTTGGTGCCGATATCTGGGACGAGACGGGCACGAAAATTATTCTCGCCGACCAAAAGGCAGCCGAGGCGACCCGTGCGCTTAACTTCATCAAGGAAGCCTGGGACATGGGGCTCTTCCCATCGGATGCCGCGGCTTATGACTATGCGGCCAACAACAAGGCTTATCTGGAAAAACAGGCCGTCCTGGTAATTAATGCCGCTTCGATCTACGTTTCGGCCCAGCAGAATGATCCGGAATTGGCCGAGGCCACCGGTTTGGCACCCAAGCCCAAGGATGCGCGCGATACCACCAATTGTGGTCTGCGTTACACCACGGTCATGACCAAGGAGTCGAGCGCAAAAGAGACGGCGACTGATCTACTGCGCGCACTCTACAGCACCGACATCTATGCGCCTTGGTTAGAAGCCGGCTTTGTTGCCAATGTGTTGAAAGAATATGATGCCTTACCCATGTGGGAGGGCAAGCGCGCCGCCTTCAACCTGGCGGCCCAAATTGGTACCTACGGTGGCTATCCCGCCCCTTATGATACTGCGGCAATGGCCGAGCTAGGGAGTGCTGATCCGCCCATCGGCTCGATGGTCGTGCGCGTGCTGATCGACGGCTGGACCCCGGAAGATGCCATCGCCGAAGCCGATGCCTTTGCCAAGCGCGTCTTTGAAAAGTACTATCCCCAGAGTTAGTGGGTTGCAGGGGGCAGAGTGGCAAGGTAGTATCCGAACCTTGCCACTCTGCCACGCTGCAACCTTGCCCCCTTTATGGAGAACCTAATGAGCCAAGAAACATTATCTCAGCCCATCCTCACCCGTTCGTCGCCGCCGAAAAAGAAACAGTCGCTCTTTGCTGGTGATGTCCGTTTGGGCTGGCTGTTGGTCACCCCTGCGCTGTTGGTCGTCTTGGGGATGGTCGGCTATCCATTTATTGAGGCGATCCGCATCAGCTTTACCGATCGGATGGTGGGGCGTGGGCCGGGGCGCTGGGTTGGGCTGGCCAACTATGAATATATTCTGGGGTGGCCCGATTTTACCAACATGGTGATCCGGACCGTGCTGATCACCATCGCCGCCGTCTTATTAAAAACGCTAGTGGGCTTAATTCTGGCGGCTGCGCTTAACCAAGATTTTCGCGGCCGCAATGTGCTGCGTGGCGTCTTTATGTTGCCGTGGATTCTGCCAACCTACATTATTGTGCTGGTCTGGCGGTGGATCTTTGATGGGCAGACCGGGCTGCTTAATCAAATCCTGGTAAGTTGGGGCGTTCTCAGCGAAAATTACCCCTTCTTGGCGCAGCGTGGCTCCGCGGTGGCGCTGTTGATCTTTGTGATGGTCTGGAAAGGTTATCCCTTTTATGCCTTGACTTTTCTGGCCGGGATGCAGACCATTTCGTCAGAACTTTATGATGCCGCCAAAGTTGATGGGGCCGGGCGGATTGGGCGTTTTCGCTATATCACCTTGCCTGGTCTCCGTCAAGTGATGGGGGTGGTGATCTTGCTCTCCACGATCTGGACGATGAATAGCCTGGAAATTCCCATGCTGTTGACCGGTGGCGGCCCCAGCAACGCAACCGAAGTCTTCCCGCTGCTGACCTATCACTTAGCCATGCAAAACTTCCGGCTGGGCGAAGGCGCGGCCTTGCCGATTATGATGTTGCCGATCATTGCCTTGCTCGTCTTAACCGTGGCCAGCTATATGGACAAGGAGGCGGCCGAGTGACATCGATCTTTGATCGCATACCCGATTCGATTTTTCGGCTCTTCTCTTTCCTGGTCATCGTGATTCTCTTTACGATGATCCTCTTTCCCCTCTATTTTATGGTGACGACCTCGTTCAAGTTTGAGGGGGAGATCTACTCGGAACTCACCTGGATTCCGCGTGAGCCAACGCTGAGTAACTTTCGGGATGTGATCGTTAACTTCCGTATTCCGCTCTATCTGCGCAACACGTTGATCGTCGCGCTTTCCACCACCGCGATTGTCGTCATCATCTCGGTGATGGCAGCCTATGCGCTGACGCGGTTACGCTTTCCGGGGCGGGCGGTGATGGCGCGCGGGGTGCTCTTTGTCTATCTGATCCCCGGCTCGCTGATGTTGATTCCCATGTATCTGATCATCGTGAAGATGGGGCTGAAGGATACCTTTCCCGGCCTGATCATCGCCAATATGAGCTTTAGCGTGCCTTTTTGCACCTGGTTGATGATCGGCTACATGCGCAGCATCTCCAGCGAAATCGAAGAGGCCTCGTTAATTGATGGCTGCACGCGCATCCAGTCACTCTGGCACATCGTGATTCCGCTCTCGATCCCAGCGATTGTCACCGCTTCGATCTTTATCTTTAACAATGTCTGGAACGAGTTCATTTTTGCGCTGGTCATTGCCCAGGATGATAACCGGCGTATGATCTCGGTGGGGTTGAGTAACTTCTACCGCTCCGACTTCTACATGGTCGGCCCGATGATGGCGGGTTCGTTGATTGCCATGACACCAGTCGTGATCCTCTACATCCTGGCCCAGCGCTATGTCGTCTCCGGCTTGTCTGCCGGCGCGGTGAAAGGGTAGCGTTTTTTGTCCCGTAGGGACGGTTGACCTTAGCAGGGAAATCTCATGAATTTTTGTCCTAAGGTCAATCGTCCCTATGGGACAAGGCGTTTCGGGCATGGGATCGTCTAAACCCGCAGAAATTCGCTGACAGTGTACGACGATAAGTAAACGGCAACGCGCGCCGCTTTCCTTATCCCAGCGGCGAATTGGCGCGATTCTGCCCAATCGTCTCCTCGTTCCATAGCTCCGAAAAGCTAAAGGCGCGTGGACAATGGCCATAGGCTTCCTCGACGGTTAGCATCAAGCCCTGCAAAATCTTGGCGGCTTCATCCGGATTAAAAATCTCCAGATCGATATTTTGCGCGCTCAGCATCGCTTTATCCACCACCTCGGCTCGGCCGTTAACCCGCGCCGTAAAATCCAGCCCAGGAATCATGAAGAGTAACCCAACATGCGGATTGCGGCTCACATTGTCATAGGACTGAAAGAGGCGATTGCCCGCCACATCCGGAATCAGCAGATGGGTTTCATCGAGAATTTTGATAAAGCCAGGTTTGCCCCCTTTGGGCGAGGCATCACACTGGCCGGCGACGTTACTAGTTGCCAGCACCGCAAAAGGCGCGTGCCGGATAAAATTCTGCACCCACTCATCCATATAGGGTACGACTTTGGTTGCGGCGCGACCGGAGGGTTTGCCAAACTTTTCTTGAAAGAGATTTACATCACTCATCAGGCTTCCTTTCCTCACACTTGTTTGTGCTCCCATTGACACAACTGCGCTCTTATCATACAAGCAAAGTGCGCCCGATGAAAATCATTCGCCTGGGTAGGGGCAACGCCATCAGCCCTGCGTTACATCATCTTGCGGTTCATAGCCGAGCACCTCCCGCGCTGTACTCAGATCCCAACGCATGCCGCTGTTATTCGACATGCCATTGACCGTCACGGTCGCACCGGCGGCCAATTCAGTTGCGATGGCCCGCTCCATCAGTTGGCAATAATCGCGATTGGAAAGCCACATCAGGCGTGCCCAGTCGCCGACTGCGTCGCCAATGGCCCCGGCCCCATTCTCGCCCCTCATCACCCAGCCAATCCGCACATTGACGACACTCATGCCATAGGCTGCGGCGAACCCTTGGCCCACCCGTTCGCCGACTAGCTTGAGCGCACCATAGGGCGTACTGTCACGGATTTTGTCCTCTTGCTCCCAGCGTGTACCGGGGCGTGGTGGGGCGTCAACGGTAATGGTCTGTGGCTCATCAAGATCCTTATACGCGCCCATCGCATGGTTGGAGCTGGCGAAGACCACGCGCTTCACGCCCGCCTGTGTGGCGGCATTAAAGACATTGACCACGGTGTCTAGATTTGATGCAATCAAATCGGCCCAAGGCGGTGTTGGGTTGGGATTGGCGGCCAGATGCACCACGGCCTCTACCCCCTCGAACTGCTGAACCCAGCCGCTATCCCACTGGCTCAGATCGGCGGCCACGATCCCTTGTGCCGCGTCTGCTCGCTGATCAAGCAGCCGCAAATCATAGCGCCCACGCAGATGTTGGGCGAGCTTTCCCCCCAGGTTGCCGGCTGCACCGGTAATTAAGACAGAGTTCATCGTTTGTTTCCTTGTTCTAATTGATACGCTTATGCTGATGACCAACATACACATGGCGGGTGGCCTTAATGCGCTGCCATCTAGAGGGCACGCACCAGTGCTCATTTGCCGGTCGTCATCCTACGCCAGAAAGGGCGATTATGCCCAGTTCGACTGCTTACATTGAATGCAAAAGTGCCTATACGCTGATTTTTCTCCGATCAAAAGCGTGGTAGAATAGCAGAATAGGACTTACGAAAGCCTGGGCGCGGCGATACCTGTGCAGCATCTCCTCCGGCTGGATTTGTCGCACCACTCTGTATACTATACGGCAGCACATAAAGTAACCTATTTACACCTGAAAAAGTGCTGCTTTACGGCGCCGTTGCGTGTAATTCCTACCACATGTCACACCAAAACTTAGCGCATACGCAAAGTGGAGAGATCTGACTTACATAATCCGGCAATCCCCCCATACTCTAACCTTAGGCGACAGTGCCTGCTATGCTTGTCGCTATTTATCCGCTGCTCTGTTTATCAACCTACATTGCTTAAACGGGATTGCCTTCAGGTTAAACAGAAAATGCCTTAATTGCCATCATCCAACCACCGCCGCCTCTGTCACCAGCCGGCCAAGGAGAAATCGCCATGAAAATTACTAAACTTGAGACGCTCTGCCTCTCGCGCCAGCATGAACCCCACCGTCAGTGGATTACCGCGCGCTATCGCACCATCAAGGCCGATTGCGCTATTGTCGTTATCCATACCGATGCAGGGGTTACTGGTATCGGTGAAGCATGCGCCTACGGTTGGCCGTTACTGATTCGGGAATGGGTCGAGTGGTTGGCACCCACGCTGGTTGGCAAAGATCCCACTGATTGGGCAATTATCCCGCATACGAATGGCCGCACTTGGGCCCATGATTGTGCAGTCGCGGGGATTGATTGTGCCTTATGGGATTTGCGTGCCAAAATTGCCGGCAAGCGGGTGAGTGAATTGCTCAGCCCTAACCCCAAGCCGGATGTGCGGCTCTATGCCTCCAGTGGTTGCCGCTATGACTGGCGGCTGCACCCAGACCAACTGGTCGAAGAAGCGTTGGGCTATGTGGACCAGGGCTATAGCGCCATGAAATTTCGGATTGGCACAGAATGGCACTGGGATGGGGTGACGGTCGATCGCTTTTTGGGCTTGGTACGGGAATTAGTGCAGGCGGTCAATGGCCGCATGGAGTTGATGCTCGACGGCAATCAGCGGCTCAGCGTCGATGATGCCTTGACGATTGCGCAGGAGTTAGAGTGGCTCGGCTTTACCTGGTTCGAAGAGCCGATTCCGCAGAGTGATATTGACGGCTATGCCAAGCTCAACGCCGCGGTAGAAATGCCAATTACCGGCGGTGAGCAGTACGCCACCCTGGAACAGTTCCGCCCCTATCTGGAGCGCAACGCCTATGGCATCGTCCAGCCCGACGCCGGCATCGCTGGTTTGACCGCATGTTTACAAATTGCCGCGGCGGCTGAGCGCTACGGCATTGATTTTGCGCCCCACAGTTGGCACAACGGGTTGATGTGTATGGCCCATGCGCACTTGATGGCCGCCCTCCCGACCCCGCGCCCCGTCGAACTCTGCATGATCCAAGGGCCGCTCCAGTGGGGCATCTTGGCCGATCCGCCTGTGATCGAAAAGGGGCGCCTGATCCTACCCACCGGCCCCGGCTTTGGCGTCAGCTTGCCCGAGCACTTAGAGGATACCTACCCCTATATTGAAGGCCATTATGCGGTGACGGTGGAGCGGTAACTTATGCTGTCTGTTGGCATGCCGAAGCGCAGCGAGGCATCTCGGTCTCAACAACCTGAGATACCTTGCTGCGCTTTAGCATGACCAAGGTCAGATCCGGTTGGTTACCTATGCTAAATTCGCTGCAAATCGGTCTCAACGGCCAGATATTCCTGTCCATCTGGATCGACGTTGTACATCACCATGCGTAATGTCGCGGTTGCCGTCGGCTGCAACAGGATGCGCCAGCCCCAGTCTGGCCATCCTGGGACGCTGTAGCTACCTAGCACGGAATAAACGCCCTGCTCGTCTATCGTCCCCCGGCAGGCCATCACTTTGTCACCGACATGCCAGCTATCGATCCACTGGGCTGTAACGGCTGCAGCCTCGGTTTCATAGCCAATCAGCAGTGATCCTTCCTGCTCATTACCCTGATAGTGCCAGGTGTAGTCCATGCGCACAAATCTGCTCCCCAACACCGGCGTAATACTCGCCGTCGCCGACCCTTGATCCGGGCTCCCAGTGGTGGGATCTTGTAAGGTACTTGTGCCTTGCCAGTTGCCGCGTGCGGCTAATAAATGGTCTAATGGGTTCATCGTTGGTTTCTCCTTCTCATCCCTACATGGTGAAGAACAAGCGTTCGTATTTTACCATGAATATCACAGATGCACGAACTATGTTTGCATTTATTGATCTATCCCATAATGGTCGTCTCATCATGATCCGGCAGCGCGCTCTCCACCTGCCGCAGTGCGGGGATTAGATAGCCGCTCAGGCTCATCGCACTGCCCAAAAATGCGGTACAGACAAACATCAGCCCGATCCCTGCCCCCGGCCCGGTGCCGACCAGCCAGCCAAAACGCGCCGCCCACACGCCATCCGGCTGCATCGCTGGGCCAAAAACTTGATCAGCCAGCGGCCCCGCCAGCAGATAGGCCAGTGGCGCAGCGAGATTACGCAGCATCGCCTGCACCGAGAAGACGCGCCCTTGCAGGTGCGGCGGTGTCTTGCTCTGCCAGATGGTTTGGCTGGCCGCGATAATGTAGGGGATGAAGAAGGCGGCAATACACGCCCCGGCAATCCAAACAGGTAACGAACGGCCAACTGCAAAGAGCAGATCACCCCCCAGGAAAGAGATCGCGGTGCCGAGTAACAGGGCATGGATCTTACGTTTGGGTAGCCCCCAGGTACTCACCGCCAGACCACCAACCAGGCCCGCCGCGCCTAAGGTGCCTTGGACAATCGCCAGCGCCACTTCGTCGCCACCCGTGCGCGCCAGGATCAACGCTGGTAGCACCGAAAAGTAGGTGAGAATGGCAAAGAAGTTGATGCCCGTGAAGATCAGCGTCAAGGCCAGCAAGCCCTTGCGTTCGAGAATAAAACGGAAGCCAACCTGCAGCCGCTGCCAGAACGACTCCTGCGCATTCGTCACCGTAGCCTGGTGCAGCCCTAGCGCAGGAATACGGACAAAGAGCAACGTGCCAAAGGCGACGGCAAAGGTCAACAGGTCAAGGCCAAGCACCGCCGGCAGACCGAAGAGGGCCAGGGCCATGCCGCCCAATAATGGCCCGCCGATCAGCGCCGCGTCTTGGGCCATGGAACGCATGCCGCTGGCGCGCGCATACTGTTCCTTGGGCAGCAGTTGGGTCGTCGCTGCACTGTAGGCCGGCGACTGAAAGGCTTCACAGGCACTAGCGACGGCTTCCAGCACAAAGAGGTGCCAGATCGCCAGCTTGCCAGCCAGCAGTAAGGTCAGCACGATCAGGGTCATCAACGCCGCGCCGAGGTCGGCAAAGAGCATCACCTTGCGCCGATCCCAGCGATCAACCCAGACGCCCGCAAAGGGGCTGACGAGGATAAAGGGTACCCATGAAAAGAAGCCGAGCAACGCCAACGTCGTCGCCGCCCCGCTCTGTTGATAGGCCCAGATCAGCAGCGCAAAGCGGGTCATCCCGGTGCCCAGCAGCGAGACTAGTTGGCCGGCCCAGATAGTGACAAAGGTGCGGAAGCCAGTGGTGTGATTCGTTGATTGGGTGATTGTCGTCATGATTAATATCCTAAAAAAAGCGGGCACCCTGGTTAAACAAGGGTGCCCGCGTGGAGAATAAAAAAGCCGCAGGCATGGCATCATGCACTGCGGCTGGTTTGTTTTAAGTCAAACTGATTTGCCGGTCAGTAGGCGCACGACTCCCTTGGAAGCACGGAGCCGTTGCTTCTGCTCATCAAAATAAAGGAAAGTGCCTGTAAAAAACGTTTCATCTAGCTTTACTTTGTCTCTTCTGATAAATAGGAATGAGGCGTAACGATTGATATCCCTTGAAATGGATGCAAGACCAATAAGTCTTGAACACCAGTAATAATCAAATCGGCATTACCACAAAGCGCAACTTCCAGAAACTTATCATCTTTCGGATCACGGCGGGCTTGGATCTTCTGACTGATTTCAACAGGATGAGCAACATTAATTAGTTTAGCCAGAAATTAAAGTCGTTCGGTTTCGGTCACATAACGTCTAAACTTTGGTCGGCTTAATACTTCACTTACTTCGGCATAAGTTGCCAGCGAAATCAATAGCTTCCCATTAGTGAGTGTCTTGTCAAAGACCCGACGTGTCAGTGAGTTGCTAATCAGTAATGAACTGATTAAGACGTTGGTGTCAAGAACGATTCTTTTTTCATTCTTCATTGAGTAGGCGATCAAGCACTTCAGGGGTTAAACCTCTTGCTTTTGCCTTAGCACTGATTTCATCCATCAGGGTGAATAATGACTGCGGTGCTGTGTCAAACTCTTTTAAGAGTGTACTAATTAGCATCTGTAATTGTTGACGCCGTTCAATCGACGCTGAGGCATAAATCCGTGCTGCTTCACTGTCTAATTGCATGTTAATCGTTGCTATGCTCATTGCTTTACTCCATATCGCTCAATTAATCCTACTGCCAGGATCGTATGCTTCTACAACATATCACAAACTAAATCTGGCTGTCAATATGTCAGCGAAATGTCGGCAAAAAGGCTTGACAAGGGGCTGCTTTGGGTTTATTCTATATTTAGCTAATTAGCTAATAATGAAATAGATGATATGTCTATGGATGATGAAAGCGAAAGCGCAGATGATCAACATGAGGACGCCATGTTAGGCAAAGTTTATAAAGCGCTTGCCGACCCCACCCGGCGCAGGGTCTTACAGCTCTTGCGCGAACGGGATATGAGTGCCGGTGAGTTAGCCGAACAGTTCAACTCTTCCTGGCCTACCCTTTCGCGTCACTTCGCGGTGCTGCGCGAGGCGGATTTGATCCAGGGCGAGAAGCAGGGCGCTTCGATCATCTACAGCCTGAATGTATCGGTGCTGGAGGAAGCGCTCTTGGGGATGATGGAAATGTTTCAAATTGAAGTGGAGGATCGTAAAAATGGTAGCCGAGACGAAAATTAATTTGCGCAGGCTGTGGGCGATAAGCGGGATCATTATCGCACTGATGTTCGCGGTTTCACTGTGGGTCTGGCCACAGATCCCAGCCGATGCGCAGGTGCCGATTCACTGGAATGCCGCGGGCCAACCTGATGATTATGGCTCAAAGTTTATCGGTATCTTTCTGATGCCGCTCGTGGGCATCGGGATTGTGGTGCTCTTTAGCGTGATCCGTTACATCGATCCTAAGCGCGCGAACATTGAACGGTCGGCCACGGCATTTCGCGCGACTATGTTTGGTGTACTCTTTTTCATGTTTGTACTCCATGTGGCGACGATGCTCAACATTGTGGGCTACAATTTCAACGTGGGTTATGTGGCCGCCCCCGCCGTGGGTGTTATGTTTATCGTCATGGGTAACTACATGGGCAAGATTCGGCGCAACTACATGTTTGGCGTGCGCACCCCGTGGACCCTGGCCAGTGAACTCTCGTGGAACAAGACCCATCGCCTAGCCGGCAAACTCTTTGTCGTCGCCGGGGTGCTGATTGTGCTCGCCACCCTCTGGGAGCCCGCCTTTGCCTTCTACACAATGACGGGGGCAATCTTTGTCACCCTGGCGCTGACCATGGGCTACTCCTATTGGGTCTGGAAGCATGATCCGGCGATCCACAATGGCGGAACCGCCGGGTAGATGGATTGAACGTGTGTGATTATTGCTAAGCCACCGCGAACATAGAGAATACAGACGTCAACGGACGGGGCTAGGAAACAACGCCGGGTAAACCCCCCTCCCATAGCCGGGTTTACCCGGCGTTGTTAGGTAGCCCTGCGGCTTTAGCCCAGGGCGATCTTGTCAACCCCCTGCATTTCCAGTCGACCCGACATTATTTCCTGGTATTAAGTACACTGTATTAAGTACACCAGGGTCAATGCTCGAAAGATAAAACCATGAACACAGTAATTATTGCACAACCGACAATTAGCGTAACACCAGCCGTCAACTGGTTGCGCGTGGCCTGGTTCCTCATCCTGGCGTTTGGCCTGGCCTGGCTGGTGGATCTGGCCCTCTATTTGACTGGTGGGCTGGCCAATCCTGATACCCAACTGCTCTTACAATTCCAGATGTTGTTGCCCGCCTTCTCCGCCATGCTGCTGGGGACTTTTTTCTTCCAAGACAGCCCGATCTTTTACCGCACCAACCGCGGCCTGGCGCGCTGGTTCGTCTATTTTTACTTCGTGCTAACCGGTCTCTATCTGATTGGCTGCATCGTTAGCCTGCTGCAACCTGGCCTGGGGCCGATCCTCACTTCGGTGCTGCTCATCCCCAATTTCCTGGGGCTGATCCTACTGGTCGGCTTGCGCCTTAAGGGGGGTAAACAGACCTTTGTCGAGGCCGGCATGGCTGGTGGCAAAGTCCGCATCTGGGTTGGTTATGGCTTGGGGTTGGTCGCTTTTTTCGCTTTGCAAAGCTGGCTCAATTACTTTTTTAAGCTGGGCACCGTTGTTGACATAAAAGCGGCCTTCCCGCAACTGGCAACCACGAACCTGCCAACTAGCTTGCTCTACCTCTCGTTTGCGCTGAACAGCGTGATTCTCGGCCCGTTACTCGGGTTGATTATCGCTTTTGGCGAGGAATATGGCTGGCGCGGTTTCCTGCAAACCGAATTGACCCGGCTTGGCCGCGTGCGTGGGGTATTGCTCCTGGGCATCATCTGGGGGATCTGGCACTGGCCGGTGATCTGGATGGGGTATAACTATCCTGGGCAGCCGGTGCTTGGCTCGCTCTTGATGGTGGCCTATTGCATCATCCTGGCTTATTTCTTGGCCTATGCCGTGTTTAAGTCAAAAGGTATCTGGACCGCCGCCTATTTGCATGCCCTCAATAACCAGGCCTTGAGTTTCTTGATGGTCGCCGTGGTCGCGCCTACCAGTACGCTTTATTCCTTTGGCATGGGCCTGCCGGGGCTGCTCCTCGGCACCATCGTCGTCTTGCTGCTCCTGCGCGATCCAGTCTGGAAAGAGCAGCAATAACGAAAATAAGGGCAATGTGTGAAATCAGGGGCAATACGCAAACGCGTATTGCCCCTGATTTTGCAAAACATCCTACCTCTCTCCGCTAAAAAAGTCCCCACCCTGCTTTTCCCTTGCTTGCACTCCATCCGGTTGCGGTTATAATGGCAAAGAAAGAGTGCTAACCAAGCTTGTAAGAGAAACGAGAAACCAAGATGAATGCAGCGGAAATGCGCGCCCGGTTGCACAGTGGTGAACGGGTCTATGGCACGATGATCACAGCCGTCTCGCCCTGGTGGCCCTCTGCCGCCAAGGGGGCTGGGCTGGATTTTGCCTTTCTGGACACGGAACATACGCCCCAAGATCGGGCACAGTTGGCGTGGATGTGCCAGCTTTACAGCAAAAATGATGTGGTGCCGATTGTGCGTATTCCCAGCCCGGATCCCTATCTCGCCGCGATGATGCTGGATGGCGGCGCCCAGGGGATTATCGCCCCGTATATTGAAAGCCCGGAACAGGTGCGTCAACTGGTCGGCGCGGTGAAATATCGCCCACTCAAGGGCGCTAAGCTCTATAATGCGCTCAACGGCACCGTGCCGCTGGAACCGGAACTGGCTGCCTACCTGGCCGAACGGGGCAACAACAACATTGCCATCGCCAACATCGAAAGTGTGCCGGCCATGGAAGCTTTGGACGAGATTCTCGCGGTTGAAGGACTGGACGCGGTGCTCATCGGCCCGCATGATCTGAGCTGTAGCCTAGGCATTCCTGAACAGTATACCCATCCCCGCTATGTGGAAGCTGTCGAGCTGATCATCGGCAAGGCGCGGGCCAAAGGGTTGGGCGCGGGCAACCATGTCGCCTATGCCAATGGTATCGACCAGGAGATCAGTTGGGCCAAACAGGGGATGAATCTGATCGTCCACGCCATGGACATCAGCGCCTTCCGCAATGGCATGCGCCACGATCTAGAGACAATCAAGGCCGCGCTGAGCGAAGAGACAAGCGGCAAAGCATTAGAGAATATTAATATATAATTAATTAGGAGAAATTTATGACTCGTGCCGTTATTATCGGTGGCAGTGGCCATGTCGGTACCTACCTTGTGCCACGCCTGGTCGAAGCCGGTTACACTGTGGTCAATGTCAGCCGCAGCCAACGTGAACCCTACCAAAGCCACGGCGCATGGCAAGCGGTGCAACAGGTGACCATCGACCGTAGCGCTGCCGAGGCGGATGGTACCTTTGGCGAGCAGATTCGGGCGTTAGAACCCGACATCGTCATCGACATGATCTGTTTTACCCTGGCCAGCGCGCAACAGTTGGTCGAGGCCTTGCGCGGCCAGGTGCAACATTTTCTGCACTGCGGCACGATCTGGATTCACGGCCCCAGCGTCACCGTGCCGACCACCGAAACTGCCCCGCGCCGCCCTTTCGGTGACTATGGCATCCAAAAAGCCGCGATTGAGAGTTATCTGCTGAACGCAGCGCGCCGCCATGGGTTTCCTGCTACCCTTTTGCACCCCGGCCACATTGTGGGGCCGGGCTGGGCACCGCTCAATCCAGCCGGCCATTTTAACCCGGCTGTCTTCAGCCAACTGGCGCAAGGCGAAGAAGTGACTCTCCCCAACTTTGGGCTGGAGACCGTTCACCATGTCCACGCCGACGATGTCGCCCAGATCTTTATGGCGGCCCTAGCCAACTGGGGCAATGCCGTCGGCGAAAGTTTCCACACCGTTTCCCCGGCCGCGATCACCCTGCGCGGTTATGCCGAAGCGGTCGCCGGTTGGTTTGGCCGCGAGGCACAGCTACGCTATCTGCCCTGGCCCGAATGGCAAGCCCTCCACAGCGCAGACGAAGCCCGCGCCACCTGGGATCACATTGCACATAGCCCCAACTGTAGCATCGCCAAGGCGCAACAGTTGCTGGGCTATCAACCGCGCTATACCTCTTTGCAGGCGGTCTACGAGTCAGTCCAGTGGCTTATTCGTGAAGGACAAGTACATACTAGGGTAGCATAAAACGTAAAACGTAAGGCGACAAAGTCGCAAAGTTGCAAGGTTGCAAAGTTGCAGGGTCACGGGGATTTTCGAGAAATTCTCGCGGCCCGCGCAAGTTTTGTCGAGTAACGACGTAATGGCACCGTCCACACCTCACGTTTTACGCATTACGTATTACGTTTCACGCGTTACGTTTCACGTTTCACGTTTCACGTTTTGCGTTTTACGTTTCACGTTTCACGCAGCATAACTAACCGAAAGGGGATCGACTGTGAACTATACGACGCTGGGTCGCACCGGCCTACAGGTCAGCGTGATGGGGATGGGCGGCGGCGGACCAAGCCAGTTGGGCAAACGTACGGGCAAGAGCGAAGCCGACTCGATTGCGGTGTTGCACCATGCGCTGGATGCCGGGGTAAACTTTATTGACACCGCCGAAGCCTACGGCACGGAAGAAATTGTCGGTAAAGCCATTGCCGGACGACCGCGCGATCAGATCATCATCTCCACCAAGAAGAGTGTTAAAGAGACGACAACGCCGGCGGAGATCCTGGCCGGCGTCGAGGCCAGTCTACAGCGGTTGAACACCGATTACATCGATATCTACAATCTTCATGGTGTACGCCCGGAACACTACCAGCACCTATATGAGACGATTGTGCCGACCTTTCAGGATCTACAGCGCGCGGGCAAGATCCGCTTTATCGGCATTACTGAACTCTTCAACAATGACCTGCAACACGCGATGTTACAGCAGGCGCTCCAGCACGATGTCTGGGACGTGTTGATGGTCGGCTTCAACATCCTCAACCAGACCGCCCGTGGACAGGTCTTTGCCCAGAGCATTGCGAAAAACATTGGTATCCAGATCATGTTTGCCGTGCGCCGGGCGTTAAGTGATCCAGACCGGCTACGGGTTGAATTGCAGACCTTAATCGACAACGGCGAAATCGATCCTGCCGAGGTGGATCTGGCCAATCCACTGAGTTTTGTCCTCGGTGATGGCGGTGCCACCAGCCTCACCGACGCCGCCTACCGCTTCTGTCGCGATGAGCCGGGCACCCATGTAATCCTCTCTGGCACGGGCAACGTGGCCCATCTCCAAGAAAATATCGATTCATTAAGCCGGCCACCCTTACCGGCCCCAACCACCGCCAAACTGCGCCAGATTTTTCAGCGCGCCACCTCGGTTTCGGGGCAATAGAGAAAATAATCTTAGCCAGCGGCTGCGGCCGCTTCTCGTTGTCAGCAACGGATGCTATCCGAGCGAAAAAAGGAGACCACAACGTGAACTATGTCCGTTTAGGCAAGACCGGTTTGAAGGTTTCACGCCTCTGCCTGGGGATGATGTCCTATGGCAATCCGCAGTGGCGTGATTGGGTGTTGGGGATCGACGAAAGTCGCCCGTTTGTCAAACGGGCGCTCGACGCCGGCATCAACTTTTTTGACACCGCCGATGTCTATTCGCAAGGGGCCAGTGAAGAGGTCACGGGTAAATTGCTCAAGGAAATGGCGCGCCGCGAGGATGTGGTAATTGCGACCAAGGTCCACGGCCAAATGGGCAAAGGGCCGAATGATCGTGGCCTTTCGCGCAAACATATCATGGACTCAATCGACGCTTCTTTGCGCCGGCTAGGCACCGACCATGTGGATCTTTACCAGATCCACCGCTGGGACAAGGAGACGCCCATCGAAGAGACGATGGAGGCGTTGCACGATGTGGTCAAGGCGGGCAAAGCGCGCTACATCGGCGCGTCGAGCATGTATACCTGGCAATTCGCGCAAAGTCTCTATCTCGCTGACAAACATGGCTGGACCCGTTTTGTCACCATGCAGAATCACTACAACCTCGTCTACCGCGAGGAAGAGCGCGAGATGAACCCCTTCTGCCAGGCTGAGGGGATTGGGATCATCCCGTGGAGCCCGCTGGCGCGCGGCTTCCTAACTGGCAGCCGCAAAAAGGGCGAAGATCACCCCACCACCCGCGCCAAAAGCGATGACTTTGCCCATCGTCTCTACTATCAAGATGCCGACTATACGATTGTCGACCGCGTGGTGGCAATGGCCGCGCAAAAAGGGGTCACACCTGCGCAGATCGCCCTCGCCTGGCTGCTCCACCGCCCCGAAGTCACCGCCCCGATCATCGGCGCGACGAAAATGTACCAGTTGGACGAAGCCCTTGGCGCGCTCAAAGTCAGCCTCTCAGTCGCGGAGATGAAACAGTTAGAGGAATTGTACCAGCCCCATCCGGTGCTGGGACATGGGTAGGAGAAGGGAAGGAAATCGGTAAATCGGTAGACAAGTAAATCGGTAAATCAGTAGACAGGTAAATCGGTAAGGACCTTTTCCGCACTAACGCACTACCGATTTACCGATTTACCGATTTACCGATTTACTTATCTACCTCCTGCAAGGAGATAACCATGATTCAAAAAATAACTGTCCCCGGCCTCGCTAAATTGCCCGCCTTTTGCCATGCCGTGATTGCTGGGGATTTTATTTATGTCTCTGGTACACTGGGTGCATTGCCCAACTCGATGACCCTGATCGACGGCGGCACCGGTCCCGAAACCACGCAGACCATGCGCAACATCGAAACGATCCTACACGCTTGCGGCGCAACCCTGGCCGATGTCGTCAAGGTCAACGTCTTTCTCGCCGACATGAGCACCTTTGGGGCGATGAACAAAGCCTATCTGGAAATCATGGGTGATGACCCACCCGCCCGCATCACCGTCGGCCGCGCCGAACTTGCCTTGGGGGCAGCCGTGGAGATTGACTGTGTGGCGTACAAGAAGGCGTGAAACGTGAAACGTGAAACGTGAAACGTGAACTGGGGTTTTGCGAGTTACGCATCACGTTTCACGTTTCACGTTTCACGTTTCACGTTTCACGTTTCACGTTTCACGTTTCACGTTTCACGTTTCACGTTTCACGTTTCACGTTTCACGTTTCACGTTTCACGTTTCACGTTTCACGCATCACGTTTTACGCATCACGTCTCACCAACTTCAACGCAATCTCGCGCCCCATCCCCTGCACCATCGCCAGGTTGATCCAGACCATCGCGAGCGCTTCCAGATAGTGGGCGGTGTTGAGGCCGCCGACGTCGGCGACATCAAAGCCGAGTTCCGCGGTGAGTTCACGGACGGTCTGTTTGGCCTCGGCATCATCGCCGCAGATAAACATGGTGGTGGATTCACCCGCGTAGTGGGGATCGGCCATGTTGTTATAACCGGTGGTGTTGAACGCTTTGACAACCTGCGCGCCGCTGGCCCAGCTCTGTACAGCCGCCGCACCGGATCCTGCTGCCGGGGTCTCCAGGCGAAAGCCGGGGCCAATCGGATTGGTCGCATCAACCACGATCTTGCCCGTGAGCTCACCCAGACTGGTGACCGTTGCCTCGGTCGCGGGCCACGGGGTAGCCACCAAAATCAGCTCGGCCGCTTTGGCCGCAGTTGGGAGATCGGCGGTCGCGCTGCTCGTGGGTCCACTGGCCTCGACTAATGCCTGGATCTTTGCCGCTGCCGGATCGCGGGTCCCAAATACAACTGTGTGACCTGCCTGTGCCCAACGCTGTCCCAATGTGCCACCCACATTGCCTGCGCCGACAATTAAAATTTTCATCGTTTGTTTCCTCGTCTTAGAATAGGCATTCAATCGACTGCAACTGGCCTGAGTCTAGCAGTATCACGTTGCTTTGTGAAGTAGGCACTTTGGGGGTAGTAAGTATCAAAAAGGATATGATATAGGACTTACGCAATCGCTCGGCGGCTGAGCTTGCCGAAGCCAGAGCGCGATTGCGTAAGTCCTGTGATAAATCAGTCACCCCTGATCATACGCACATACCGTTCCGCCGATCTGACCACCGCCGCCTTGGCATCGTTCGCCACTACGGTCTCCCACCATGCTCCGTAGATACGATCAAACCCATACAGCTGTACGGCGTCGACAATGTGCTGCACACTAGCAGCAGACAAGGGGATTAAGTTGGGATAGCTGTACATAAAGCTAACCCAGCGCCGATCTTGGACGACCTGAATAATATCTCCCGTCAGCAGCACGCCTTCGCCCGCGGCTCCAGCCGGCCAGTGCAACACTTGTCCCCCTGCAAAATGACCACCACAGCGTACCAGGGTCAGCCCGTCCCACAGCGCTTTCGTCTCCCCCGCCCAAAACTCGACGGCCGGATCGGGACGCATCACCCATTGGCGCTCGGCTTCGTGCAGATAGATCGGCGCATTAAACGCATGGCTCCACTCGAACATCGACGAGTAGTAATGGGGATGGGAGATGGCGATGGCGCGGATGCCACCTAAGGCTTGCACCGCCGCGACGGTTTCATCATCCAGCAAGCTGATACAATCCCACAGCACGTTCCCGCCCGGCGACTGCACCAACAGGGCGCGTTGACTAATCGCAAAGCGGGGCTCGCTGCCGATGCCGGTGAGGTTGGGTTCGTGGAGGCGGATCGTGTTTTTGTGCGTTTGGCGCAAGGCAGCCAGCGTCGTCCACTGCTGCCCATTGGGGCCAATATATTGGCGCTCATCTTCACAAATCGGACAATGCGCCGGGGGTTGGGTGCCGGCAGGGTATTGGGTGCCGCAGGTGACACAGATGTAATGCTCCATGTTTGCCGCTCCTTCTCAATCATTGGGCTCAATCATTGGGCTCAATCATTGGGCTCAATCATAGTGATCAAACCAATAGGCCAGATATTTCCACTCGCCCCAGGCTGCGTAAATCGTCGCCAGTTCCTTCTCACTCGGGGTTTGGCCGGCAAAGTAACGTCCGACGACAAAGCTGCGATATTCGCTGTCAATGGGTAATTCGCTGTAGTCACCCAGCAACATGAGCAGCGTGTGGGCCGCGTAGTCGCCAATCCCTTTAATCGACTTGACGGCCTTTTTCAGTTCTGCAGTCGGCAGAGCAGCATGGCGTAACGCTTCCAGCTCGCGCACCCCGCTCACAATTTCCTGCGCAAGCTGTTGCACATACGCATTCCGATAACCCATGCGAATCACATTGGCAAAGAGCGTTGGATCGGCCGCGGCGACTTGCGCTGGTGTGGGAAAGGCGCGTCGGGTTGGATCGAGTGGAAAGGGATCGCCCAGCGTCTCGACCAGCCGCCCGATCATCGCCTTGGTATTGCCCCAGGTGACATTGGTAGTAGCAATGGTTTTGACCACATCTTCCCACAGTGTCGGCGAACGTAACAGCCGCCCACGCCCCTGGCCGACGACGCGCCCGATGTGTTCGTGTTGCGCGGCCAAGGCGTAAAAGGCGCGATAGTCACGGTCGAGTTTGAGCAGCCAGCGCACGTTAGCACTGATTTCAGCCAGCGCGCTGGCTGATAGATCGCTCGCGCTGTGCACCTGGATCACAATCTGTACATTGTCACCGGCGTCGGCGGCAGTCAGTTGCAATAGCACCACCTGCCCTGTGCACAGCCGCTCGACCCGCTCTAGCGTCTGGCTTTCAGCCACCCAACGGAAGGGGGCCAAGGCCGGCCAGCCGTGGTCGCAGACACTCGTGGCGAAGTGATAGGGCTTGGGAAGCATGAGGTGTAGTTGCTGCATGGTTGGTGATTTGCTGGTCATAATGTCCAATGCCGGCTCGTTTCGGTTGCAAAGGGGCGTTGGTAAGTAAACCAGCGGCCTTGGGGGC
>JALHQH010000078.1 GCA_022842065.1 Caldilineaceae bacterium | reverse complement strand
GTCACATTGTCGAGCTTGATCGCCACCTCCTTGAGCGTTGCGCCTGCCTCAGCGGCGACGGTGACACTCACCGCGTTATTCGCCGCCACAAAGCTGCCGGCGGTCGGGTTGACGATGACAGCGAGTGGCGCGCCGGGGGCCGCGGCGGACGTAGCGGCGGCTGAGCTTGTCGAAGCCAAAGCGGTCGCTGAGCCTGTCGCTGTCGCAGCTTGCGCACAACGGCCAAAGCTATCGCAGGCGCTGGCATTGGCGGCCGGATTCGGGGTCGTGGTCCAGAGCGTGTAAGAGAGGGCCAGCCCCGTGCGCAGGGTCAGATCCGGGAAGAGCGCTTGCAGGGCGGGAATGCTCTCGAACGAACGGACTGGTTCGGCCAGTCCCAAGCCGGGGCAGGCAAAGCTGCTCTCGTCCAGGTTGCGATCCTGCACCGCACAGACGAATTGCACTGCATGGCGTTGGGTATCATCCGCCGTGTCGACATAGGTCGCACCGGTCGCATTGGCGGTCATGACAACGCGCGGGTCGCGGGTGTCGATGATCCCTTGCCAGAGGCCGGAGGTGATGCTCACATTGCCGAGCCGGTCATAGCCGCGCAGGTCGATCTGGTAGCTGTCCTCCAGTCCAGTCGGGATGGCAACGCGCCAGGTGGTCTGCGCCACGCCAGCGCCAAACTGTGTCAGGGTGACGGGCCGCCACTGCCGGTTGAGCTGGGATTCCGCCTGGGTCGAGGTGAGGCCAACTGGCAGCGCCGCAATCTGTTCGATGGGGGTGAAGGCAATCTCCGCCCGGTCGAGACCGACAATGCTATTGGTGTCACTGATGACACCGCCGATGGTGACGGTCTGGCTGATGACGGTGCGGGCGAGATCGGGCGCACTGAGCGCCGCCACCGGGCCGGTGGCATCCAGGCGAATCACCTTGGGTGCGGCGAGGGTGCGATTACCCACCGCATCGTCCACTTGGATTGTCATCGTGTAGGCACCGGTTGGATCGAAGAGACCGGGATCGAGCAGATAGTTTAGGTTCCAACTGCTGCCGTTAACGGTGGTTACTTGCTGGCTTTGGTCAACGCCAACGCCGGAGGCTTGGGTCAACTTCACCACGAGTGAACCGGCCTTCAGGCCACCGCTGTCGGTTGCCGTACCCCTGAGCCCTACTTGCCACTGGCCTGCCGCATTCTTGGTCGGTTTGAGCGTGGCCGCCAGGGTGTCGATCGTCAAGGCCGGTGCCGTGGTGTCTACTGTCAGATCGCGCGTCCCGCTGGCGGGGCCAACATTGCCGACCAAGTCCGTAGCGCGGACGCGGACGCGCAAGAGGCCGCTCAACCCAGCGAGCGAGAAGCTCCAGGTATTGGCGCCGGTCGCCGTTTGCCACGTCACGCCATTGTCGGTGCTTACTTCCACCTTGCCGACCCCGACCCCAGTAAAGTCGCTGGCCGTCCCACCAATGACCGTGTCAGCGGCGACAAAGGCGTTACCGGCGTGCGAGGTGAACTGGGCTTCCGGGGCCTTATCGTCAACGATCACCTTTAAGCCGGCGCTGGCCGTGAGACGCCCGCCGCGCAGATCGTTCTCGCGCACGGTGATCTTACCCCAACGCACATCGGCGGCACTGGGGCCGACATTGCTCGCCACACAGAAGGGTTGCAAGGTACGATTATAGAGCCCTTGGATGGCGCTGGCGTCCAGGGCGGTAGTATAGGATTGGAAATGATCGACGGTGCCTTTAAATGCATTCGTTCCATAGAAGGTGGCACCGATGGCTTTGGCTGAGATATCGGCGATCGTACCCGCGGTTCGGGTGGCAACTTGCACCCCATCGGCGTAGAGCGTCAACGTCCCCGCCGAACCATTGTAGGCGACCGCCACAAAGTGCCATTGATTATTGTCCAGGCTGAGGCCACTACTTTCCAGATAGGACACGCTGTTGAGGCTAAAGTGCAGATTACTCCCATTCAGCCCAAACCCCCAGATGGGGCTACCAGGGATATTACCCATGGAAACGATATGGGTATTGCTATTGGTACCGGGTGCGGCTTTCAGCCAGAACGCGTAGGTGAATTTGCCTGAGGTTGATACCGTCGGGGTTGGGCTATCAAAGATCACGCGATCATTGACGCCATCGAACCCCGCCGCATAGTCGGAGCCGGGCGCATTCGGTGCGCCGGGGAAGCCGGCTGCTGGACAGCTATCACCGGTGCAGGTGGGGGCAGCTGTGATCCCACGGCTATCGACAAAGGTGGGCGGCACGCCATTGGCCGTTGGCAGTTCTTCAAAGCGTAATTCCGCCATGGGCAGCGAGACGGGCGCGGGGCAGGCGAGCGAAGTGCCGGGATTCAAAAGCGGATATTGGGTATCAACCCGCATCGTGCCGGGAAAGGCCAGGAGGGTCAAATCGCTTGTCAACGGCGTTAATGTCAGCTCAGGCTGATAATAGGTCGCCAGCAGCCAGCCGCGCGTCTGCGGATTATAGGCGACGCCAATGCCATGATTACCGAGCCGGTTCGACGTCCGTAAGGGGGTCGTGGCGTCGGGATTTGCATAGACTTTCAGGGTAGTCGTCGCCTGGTCAAACGGATTGTAGGCCAGCAGCCAACGGGTCGTAAAGGGATCATAGGCGAGCCGTGGCACCGAGCGGCGGAGGGTCTCGTCGATGGCATCCGTGGCCAGCGTCGTCCAACCGCTGCCCGTAAAGGTGCCGGCGGCGTTCAGATCGCCGGACTGGATCGTGCGCGCAGCCGGCTGCTTCCAAACCATACGATAGCGATCGCCCAGCCAAGCCAGATCATAGAGCATGGTCGGCCCATTGGGGCTAAAGGCGCTGGTATGGGCTTGGTGGAAGCTGGTGCCGGTGGGCGTCCCACTGCTGTCAAACGCCTGCGCCACCAGATAGACGGGGACGTCGCGGACAGAGGAATCTTTGATCGAGGCTTGATAGAGGACCACGAACCCATCGCCGTTGCTGGCGACCACCGGATTGTACCTGGCGATCTCTTTGCCTGTGGCAATGGCTGGCGACGGGAAGCTCAGCGCACCCTGTACCACGCCGGCGCTATTCAACCGCGTCCCCGCGAGGTCATTGAAAGGGCTTAAGCCAATCGTGACGTTGAGCGTGATGAGGTGACCGGCGGCACTCAGAAAGGATGGCGTGAAGGTAAAGTTGCGGCCAAAGGTATCCACGGTGTAGGTGTTGACCAGTTCATTTTGCGCGGGAATGTTGACTGGACCATCCGATTCCCATACCTGCAAGTCGGTGTCGCCACAGATGGTACGCGTGAGGGGGAAACCGCCCCCGTTGGGGCCGCGCTGCTGGCCGGCCGTCATATTGGCGGCACCACCAGCGGCGTCCCAATACCAGACCTGCTCGCTGGCACTCCGGTTGTTGGTCACTACAGTGATGAATGGCTCAATCCCTGGTGTACCGTGGTCCGCGCCGGCTTGCTCTACCCGCAACGAATTAATCGTCATGGTGCGGCAGTAGTTGCGCTGGTCCCAAACGGCGACGTTGGTGCCGTGCCGATTGCCGGCGAGATCGATTGCTTCCGTGCTGCGACCGGCGTAACTGGTGTCGCTGCTACTCAGGATCGTGCCGGCCCCGGTGGTTAGATTGTAGGCCCGCACATCACCGATCGAAATATTGTCGTTCATGGTCAAGGCGTTGAGCTGATAGCTGTCAGGGCGACTGGGGTTGATGGCTGCCACGACACTGTTGCGTGCCGTGCGCGGTGCGGTAAAGCCGCTCAAGGGCGCGCCGAGTGAAACTGGATCGACTACCCACGCCGAGCCACTGCTGCGTTGGAGGCGCGTGCGCGCCGTACTCAGCAGGTCGATCGTTCCATTGCCCCCGGTCCGCGTGGTGAAGTTGATCGCCTGCGTCACCGTCTGGCTGCCGCTAAAGGTGAGGGTGTTAAAGGGCAGTACGGCCGGCGGCGGGGTAACGTTCTGGCTGGCCGACATGGTCACGTCCAACACGCCCGGTTCGACCGGCACATTCGCCACCACCGTCGTCGTGTAGTAAAGCCGTTGATTCGGCCCGATATAGCCCGCAAAGGCGCTGCTGTTAATAAAGACGGCCAGCGGCGGCGTATTGGGGACATTTGGATGGTAGGGCACGCCTTGATCGTCCAGCCGTAACGCGGCATTGGCATTCGCTGCCAGATTCTTTTCGGCCTGGTCGCTGATGCCATCCTGGTCGCTGTCGGCACTAAACGGGTTAGATGAGACCCAGACGGTGCGCGCCGGTGAACTGTTGATGGTCACCTCCCAGCCGCCGGCCCAGGCAGTGGTCAGGTTGCCATTGTTGTCGTAAACTTGATGGCGCATCTCGACGCCGTCGCTCAGACCGTCGTTGTCGGTGTCCGCTACCGCCGGGTCGGTACCGATAGCGGCCTCTTGCTTATCGGTGAGCCCATCGCCATCGGTATCGCGCAGCACGGGCGAATAGGGGACACCGGCGGTGCGCCGTTGCAGTTCAAAGCGGTCACTCAGCCCGTCGCCATCGGCGTCCCAGGTCGTGTCATTGGGGTCTAGCCCGCCGGTGCTGGCGTTGGCCAACCCGTCGCCATCAGCATCCCGCAGGGCCGGCAGGCGGGCATCCCAGCCTTGGCCGAGCCCGCCGCCAGGTTTGTTGCCCAGGGTCAGAAACCCAGCCAGCGTGTTGGGCAGCACATCATACTTCAACTGCGTAAAGGGCATCGTGTTGCTATTCTCTAACTCGCGCACATAGCAGACGGGAATCACCACGGGCGTACCGGGAATCCAGAGCGTCCAACACTCATAGGCCGGGATGGCGAAGTTCATGGTGAGGCTAAAGGGCACCATGCTGTTGATGCCTTGGACCAGCGGGATGTTGGTCAGCGGCGTCGGATTGGTCGTCGCTACCCCGCGGTACATAGGGGTCAGCACATATTTGTGATCTTCGCGTACATCCTGCCAGGTCCCCGTCATCTGATTGAGATCGACCGCCTGGTTGACCCCCGCGCCCTGGCTCAGCCCATATTTGAAGGTGCTGGCGCGCAGGTTGTCGGGCGAGAAGAGCCAGAGATACAAGTTGATCAACAGGCCATTGGCCGGGTCGGGATCTTTGTGGATCACGGTCGTCGTCACCGGCAGGTTGAGGGTGAGCGTGTTATCAGGTACATAGCCTTTGGTGGGATCGGCCAGGGTGACATTGGGGGCACTCGCGATCATGAGGTCGGAGCGACTGGTGTCGATCATCGGCTCGTAGTTATAGAGGAAATAGGCCAGGACTTTGGTGGCGCTGGTCGTCAGCGAGAAACAGGCACCGCCATAAAAACCGCCCTGGACGCGCCACCCTTCCACCCCCAATTCGCAGAGCAGGGTGAAGATGGAATCAAGCACCCCGATGAGGCCAACGATGATGGCGCCAATCGGGTTCGTACTGAGTACCGTCAGCAGCACGGCAACGAGGGTGGCGGCCACCGCCTCGAAGAAGGCTTTGTTCAGTGCCGGGCTGCCGGTCGTATAGCCGCTGCTGGTTGCGCCATAGATAAAGAAGCCCCAGATCAGCGCCACACTGAGGGCTAAACCAACCCCAGTCCCAATTTTAGCGGCGGTGGTTATCACTGTTGAGCCTAGGAACAACTTGCTCATCTTAACGCCCTGGCCACTATCCACCCCCAACTTATAGATGCTGGCCACTTGGGCTGCCGGTACGATGACCGTGCTGATCAGGCCAGCGGTCGCGCCGATCGCACCGAGCGCCGTGCGCGTTGTGCTATCGAAGTCCGCGCTAAGCGCCAACGCCGTTGTGACGGCCATAATCGCGCCACCAGCAACACCAATCGCAGTAAGGCGCGCAAGTTTTGTCGTAAAACCCTGGGCTAGGTCAATCTGGCTAAGTTTTGCCGGTTTTATGTTCCCTACACTCGCTCCTTCGCCCTGAACGGCTAGACTGGCGTATTGTGCCTTTGTTTGCTTATAAGTACTCCCTAATTTTTTGATTGTCCCGGAGAGCGCACCAACGAAGCTGCCTGTCTTGATGCTTTTTTCAGCGGCGACAAACATCCGTATGTAGGTTTGTGTCGCCAGCAGCGGCACGGGCAGCAGGCTATTCAACCCGGCACGCACGCGACTGACCGTCTCGTTCTCCCCCTCCAAAGAATAGCGACTGGAGATGATCTGCGCCCCTTCTTGGATCGTGGCACCATACCCGGCGGATAGGCTAAAGTAGTAGGCCAGGGTCAGCATCATGCGTCCCGCCACATCGTCGGGGCCATCGCCCGGCTGGCTGGGCAAGGTGGCATAGCGCCCTTCGATGGTGCCCGCATACTCATCCGCCGTGCAGGGGCGCCAGGTGACATTGTTGCCGTTGGCGCCACAGTAGGCCATCCATTTGAGTGCGGCATTCACCGTCACCGGCAGGGCGGTTTGGGCCGTCGGTGCCAGATCCAGGGTCACGCGCGCAGCGCTTTGGGTGGCATAGTTTTCCCCGGCCCCCACTTGATCCAAACCGACAACGCGCAGTCTATGTTCCTGGGCAAAGAGCAAGAGCGGTTTGACCGCGTTGTCCGCCGTCACCACCGATTTGAAGACCGTATCGAGGATCTTGGTCGTCTCGGTCATCGCGGTAGAGGCGGTGGCTTCATCACCGGTCGTATAGCTGTTGGTGACCACTTGCAAGATGTTGGGGACGGCAAAGCGCTGCGTCTCACTGGGATTGTTGTCGCGGTCAAAGCGGGTGGCGAGGTCGCTCACCTTGAGGTCGCGCACGTTATCGTTGTTCTCATCCCGCCCAATCAGAAAGTGGTGGTCAAGCACCAGCGATAACGCCCAGAGACCGGCATCCTCTTTTTTGTTAGTGTCCACCGCCGGGTCTTCATAGACAATCCCCATGCTGGCGCCATGATCTTCGCGCACGGTCAGCCCAGTCAGCGTCCAGCTATCGTAATAGCTATGCAGCATGGTTAGCTGGTTGTGGATATAGCCATCGGTTTGGCAGCCCTTGGCGACATCGTCAGCGTTATCGGGATCGCAGGGCAGATCGTTCAATGCCTGCACCACCCAGGCCAGACGCACGCTGTGGGGCGTTGTCCAACTGCCGGTGGGTTTGTAGCGCATCTGGCCGCTAAAGGCCACCCGCTCGCCGCTCTGCTCATCGCTGATGACAGCAAGCGGCACGTAGGCCACTTTGGTAGCGCCGTCGGCAGTAAAGTCATTGACAGAAATGTTGAAGGGGGTCAACTCGGCCTGGCTGGGCAGATTGGCGCTCGCCGTGGGGATGCGAATCTCCAACATCGGGATGGCCTTTAGATCGCCGTTGTCGGCGTTGGCCTCGGCGGTGCGTCCCTGGGCCAGGGCGAAGTCAGCGTAGGTTTTGCCGTCGATATCGCGAATCTGGCCCTCGCTATCTTGCGGCCAGTCGAGGACATTGTGGGCAAACCAGAGATTTTTGGGATCGCTGGGGCGGATCTGAAACTCGACAAAGGTTGGCTGGTTGGGGGTCAGGTTATTGACCGTCAGTTCCAACGGCGTGGCCTCGCTATAGGCGGCCGCGCCTTTGACAAAGGGGGCGAGATCCTGGCGGTCGGCCACGCCATCATTGTCATTGTCCGGGTCAAAGAGGTCGGGCAGGCCGTCGCTGTCGGTATCGCGCGGGGTGGCTTGGGGCAACCCGGTGGTATTATTGATGCCCCATTCCAACACATCGGCCAGCCCATCGCGGTTGCTGTCCTGGGCGTTGGGGTCGGTGTACCAGGTTTGCCCACCCATGCTAAAGCTATTCACTTCCAGGTTGTCATTCAGACCATCGTCGTCGGTGTCCGAAATCACCTCACTCGTGTCGATACGCACCTCGGTGAAGTCGGTCAGACCGTCGCCGTCGGTGTCCGTGCCGGGGTCGGAGAGTTGGAGGCTAGGAGAGGGGGAGACAAGGAGATTAGGAGATTGCGTTGCGCTCTGCCAATCATCTTGTCCTCCTGTCATCTTGTCATCTTGTCCTTCTGTCATCCAGTCATCTTGTCTTCCTGCCGCCACTGGATTCTGGTGGGGATCGAATTCAGGGCCGGCAAGCACTTTGCTCTGCAAGGTCTGTTGACTTTGATCGGCAGCCTGTTGTTCCTCTTGCGCGGCGGCTTTGGCGCGGTAGCTGTCAAAGAAGCGGGTTTGGGTGGTGACACTGAGGAGCGGACCAACCACCTGGCTGAAGATAACGGCGCTGACAATCGCCGTCTGCACCGCGCGCACGCGGCGGTAGCGCACGACCAGGAAGGCGGCCACGCTCAGGGTCAAGCCGAGCCAGAGCCCGGTTAGATCGGGCATCCGGCTGGGCAGGACCAGCCAGGCACCTTGCCATTGGCCGCTGCGCAGCAGGGTCCACAGCCCGCTCTGTTCCGCGCCATAATTCGAGAAGTTGACCGTGATAGCCGCTTCCACCCGTTCTTCGTTCTGTTCCGGAAAGTTGAGGGTGAGGATCTGGCGCACGGGCAGGCCATTTTCACCGACCCAGAGTTCGCCGCTGCCGGTCATGTCGCGGTAGTAGGCCGGCGCTTCGAGCTGCACACCGGGCGGGAGTTCTCCTTTGGCGCGCAGGGCGGCCAGCATCTGCTCGTGCATATAGGCGGCAAAGGCGGGGCCGTCAAGGGTAAAGCTGTAGCGCGTAAAGGTGATGCCACTGCGCGTCTCGGTGGCATCGGTGGTCACCTCGCGAATGGCGGCCAGGTAGCCCAGGAAATCCCCGCCGGGCGCAAAGCCGTCCGTGACGTTGTCGCTTTCTTGCCACGGCTCATTGCCGCGGCGGGTATAGCTCTTGCCGTCGGCAGTACGCAGACTAACGCCGCTGTCGGCATTGAGCGCACTGCCGGTTTGCGACCAGATGGTCAATTCCAGGCTTTGGCCGCGCAGGTCATTCTGCCCTTCCAGGTAGAGCGCCTCGCTGCGGCTGCCGCGTCCAACGTTGGTCAGGCTGGCGACCGGGATCGTCTTTTGCAGGACATCGCTCGTGAAATGGTAGGAGCCGGCGGCTTTGGCTTTTTGCCAAGCAGCCGTAACAGGATCGGGTGCCGTGAGCCGGATTGCCGCCCTGGTGAGGTGCGGCCACCAGTAGACGCTCAGCAAGCCGGCTGCCAACAGAAAAAGGGCCAATAAAATCATCAGCCAGCGCCGTTTGGCGTAGCGAGTAAAGTGATTTGTCATTTTTCATCCTTTATAAAGCGCGAGGAATCATGAGTAATGGTGTGCAACTGAGCCGATAAAATGTTTACGGTTCCTGCATAGGATGCTCCTTGGCTATACTGACTTCATTTTGCAAAAAGGTCAATAGGCTTTCCACATCGCCAAAGTGCAAAGTCTGGCCGGTTTGGATGCACTGGGTTGAGGCGCGCCAGCCGCCTAGATCGGTACTTTGCCAAAAGCGCACCAGATAGGAGCGATAAGCGTTTTGGACGGAAGTGGTGGTTGGTACAACGAGCATGGTAACTTTCTTGACAAATAAACGCAGACAAAGGTGGATGGGCTTGACCAAATGACCGCGGCTGCGTTAATTGAACCCCCAAAGTTTCTTGATCTGAGTATAAGCAGCTAACGTTACAAGAAGGGAGCAATCGCGTTACAAAGAGCGCAAAAATCGTTAAAAAATTGGACTTTTCCGTTACAAACTGCGGCAAGCTTAACCAGAAATTACAATTGTTGCACCATTGCATCCACTTGCGAGTGGACAAGCGTTATGATTGATAATATGCTCAGTGGCGCAGGTGGCGGGCAAGGATTGCAACCGGGGCCGTAACTTGTTACGAAACTTAAGCAAACTGTCAAAAAAAGGTTGGTTTGGATCGGTCGGCGCTGTGCTATAATCATCCATTATTGTCTATCTATTATTTTGTATCTATTTTTCTTATCAATATGATACCGATGCACCTGTATCGGTGTCATATATGGTTGACTGGATTCGTGTATGGGGCAGTTGCAACTAACTTGCTTAGGGGATTTCCAGATTATGCTGGACGGTGAGCCGATCACCGCCTTTCAAACCGATAAAGTGCGGGCCATGCTGATCTACCTGCTCATTGAAGAACAGGCCCATCAACGCAGCGCGTTAGCCCCCTTCTTGTGGCCGGGCTACAGCGAAGAGAGTGCCAACAATAGTCTGCGTCAGTCGCTCCATCGCCTTCGTCACCTGCTGCGCAATGCTGAGTCAAATCCCCCCTGGCTACTGATTACCCGCCAGACGGTGCAGGTCAACCCAGCCGCTGCTATTCAAATCGATGCCGTCCGCTTTACCAAGTTACTCGCCGACTGTGCAACCCACCAACATGCACAACTGCTTACTTGCCAGCCCTGTTTAGCGCGCTTGCGCCAGGCGATTGACCTGTACCGCGGCGACTTTCTTCGTGGCTTTACCGTTGCCGACAGCGACCCCTTTGAGGAATGGCGCTGTATTTTGCAGGAACAGCTTCACCTGCAAGCGTTAGACACCTTGACCCATCTGGCCAATGCTGCGGCACAGGTTGGTGATGAGGAAGGGGTGTTACAAGCCGCCCACCGCCAATTGGCTTTGGAACCTTGGCTAGAAGCCGCCCACCGGCGCATCATGCGCATCCTGGCCGGGCGTGGCCAGCGAACCGCCGCCCTGGCGCAGTATCAACGCTGTCGCCAAGTGTTGCTCGAAGAGTTGCATATCCAACCGGATGCGGAGACCAATGCCCTTTATGAACAGATCCGCAGCAGCACTTTGCCCGAGCCAACCCCGAAAAGTCCGCCGCGCGCCTCTGTGGTACAAGATACATTGGCTTCGGTGCCGCGCCCACAGCCCGCGCCCACAGCCCCACCACCTTTCCTGGCTGGGCGGGTCAATGAGTTGGCGCAATTGGAAAGCTGGTGCGCAGAGGCTGGTGCCGGCCAAGGGCGGCTGGGTTTTGTCGTCGGCGAAGCTGGCAGTGGC
The DNA here is from genome assembly GCA_022842065.1 of Caldilineaceae bacterium. The sequence continues at coordinate 30,591 of JALHQH010000078.1, read as the reverse complement.
AAGACCACATTGTTGCGTGCCTTTATGGCGCAGGCGCAAACAAACCAGCCGACCCTATCTATTGCCACTGGTGGCTGTGATGAGTATATCGGCAATGGTTTGCCCTTTCTGCCCTGGCGGGCGCTCTTCCAACAGTTGACTAGCAGTGGCGACGCCAACTGGTTGCCAACGCCGGCGCTTGCGGCCGCAGCCGATCCCACATCGACACTTGCCGATGACAATGAACCACAGTTGCAGGTGACCCAAGATCAGCTTTTTACAGAAATCGGCACACGTCTCATCACCTTGGCCGCCCAACAGCCCCTCGTCCTGATCTTGGAAGATCTGCACTGGGCCGATCAATCATCCTTACATTTGCTGCTCTATCTTAGCCAACGCGTTGCGGGCAGCCGGTTGCTGCTGTTGTGCAGTTTTCGTCCGGAAGAAGTCGCCACCACTGGCGAAGAGCGCCAGCACCCGTTGCTCAAATTAATGAACGAAAGCAAACGTCGCTTTGGCCAAGTGCTGATCGATCTCAGTGCATTATCCGAAACTGTGCGCCAACAATTCATTGCCGACTGGCTGGATCAAGAGCCCAACCAATTGGGGCGCGACTTTCGCCAGGCACTTTTCCACCATACAGAAGGTCATGCCCTCTTTACCATTGAACTGCTCCAAGAGCTACAGGCACGGGGCGATCTCCAACGCAACGCTGTGGGCGCGTGGGTGGCGCGGCCAAGCTTACAGTGGCCGGCGCTGCCGGCACGCGTGGAAGGGGTGATTGAAAGCCGGATGGCCCGCCTGCCCAGCCACTTGCGCCATGTATTACGGGTGGCCGCCATCGAAGGCGAGGATTTTACAGCGGAAGTGGTGAGCCAGGTGGCCGCCATCCCGCTGGCGCAGGTAGAACTATGGTTAAGCGATGAATTGGATCGCCGTTACCGGCTCATCAATGTCCAGCACACGCAATGGATCGGTCCGCAACGCTTGTCGTTCTACCGTTTTCGCCATCACCTCTTTCAACAATATCTTTACCAGAGCCTCAATCCGATCGAGCAAGCTACTTATCATGCCCAGGTGGGGCAGGTGTTAGAAGCGTGCTATGGTGAGCAGCGCAGCGCAATTGCGCTGCAGTTGGCGCGTCACTTTGAGCAGGCCGGGTTGTCAAATAAGGCGATTGACTATTACAAGCTCGCCGGGGAAAAGGCCAGTGAGCTCTCGGCCAACACTGAGGCAATCAGCCATTTTCGTACCGCCTTGACCTTGTTGCAGGTTACCTCGTCCCTGCCCAATCCGGCCGAGCGTGAACTAGCGATCCAGCTTGTGTTGGGCAATGCGCTGGTACGGGTGTATGGTTACGCCGCAGCCGAAGTCGGTCAGGCCTTTCACCGGGCGCATCTGCTCTATCAACAGGTACGTGCCTTCCCCCAATCAAATCCGACCATTTCGACACAACAATATGGTACATTGTTACATGGCTTGCATCGTTTTTATTATATGCATGGCGAATGGCTGGCTGCCCGCCAGGTTGGCGAACAACTGATGGAGCTGGCGCAACAGAGTCAAACCGCGGTGCTGCAAGCCGAAGCCCCGCGCGCGCTGGGCATGACGCTCTGGCACCAGGGCGAGTTTACAACTGCACAACAGCACTTTGAGCAAGGCATTGCTGCCTATACGCCGACCCTCCACACAAGTTATTTACAGCTTTCTGGGCAAGATCCCGGCATGATCTGCACGGCCTATACCGCGTGGGGCATGTGGATGTTGGGCTATCCCACCCAAGCGGCAGAACGGCTCGCGCGCTGTTTGGCATTGGCCACAACCTTTGATCATCCCTTTACGTTGATCTATGCCTTGCAATATGCCGCCGTTCTTCATCAATTCCGGCGGGATGCTGCCGCCACCTTGACCCAAGTCGAGGCCATTATTGCCCTGGCGCAGCAACACGGCTTCACCTACTATTTGGGGTGGGGGGCCATTCTGCGCGGCTGGGCTCGCGTGCAACAGGGGCAACAGGCGGCCGGTATTGCCGAATTGCAACAGGGGCTAGCCAGTTGGCAAGCGACCGGTGCCACCTTGGCACAGCACTATTACTACGGCTTGTTGGCCGACGCCTACCTCACCCTGGGGCAGCCGGAGGCGGGGCTCAATGCGGTTGATGAGGGGCTTGCCGCCATTCCCCGCAGCGGTCGGTTTTGGGAAGCCGAGCTTTACCGGCTCCAGGGTGAGTTGTTGCTGCGTCAGTCCACTGATCAAGCCGCACAAGCAGAAGCCGCCTTTCAGCAAGCCATTACCATTGCTAGGCAACAAGGGGCCAAGTTGCTGGAATTGCGCGCCATCTGCAGCGCAAGCAGCTTGTGGCAGCGCCAGGGTAAACGGGCCACCGCCCACCAATGGCTGCAAAGCAGTTATGATTGGTTCACGGAAGGCTTTGACACGGTCGATCTACGCGCCGCTCAAACGCTCCAGGCTGAAATCAGCCCCATATCGAAGCCGCCGGCGATCGCGCCGCATCACCACGCTGCCAATGCTGTGCCGCCGGTGATCGGTAACCTGTACACACTGCCGGTGCAACTGACACCTCTGATTGGCCGTACCCAAGAAGTGGCAGAACTGACGGCACGCTTACAAAATCCAGATGTGCGCCTCTTGACCCTCGTGGGGGCCGGTGGGATGGGCAAAACCCGGCTGGCCATCGAGGTCGGTCGGACGACCCAAACGGCCTTTGCCGACGGTGTCTGTTTTGTCGAGCTGGCGGCGGTTAGGACAGCAACCGCATTGGCCTCCGCCATTGTCACGGCGTTGGGGCTCCCATTACAGAGTGGGGAGCCGCGCAATCTGCTGTTGCAAACGCTACGCCGGCAGCAGCTGTTACTGATCCTCGACAACTTTGAACAACTCCTCGGCCCCGAGTCAGCAGCCGTTGATCTGCTCGTCGATCTCCTCATCGCGGCCCCGGCGCTCCAGATCCTGGTGACCTCGCGCGAACGACTCCGCCTGCGCCATGAACAGATTTACACCGTACAGGCTTTAGCCTTTGCGCCGGCGGCCACGCCGGCAGACGCCGCCGATATGGCCGCGGTGCGCCTCTTTGTCCAGGCTGTGCAGCGCTTCCACGCCGATTTCAGGCTGACGGCGGAGAATCTGCTCCCTGTCCTGCGCATCTGTCAATTGGTGCAGGGCATGCCGCTAGGGCTGGAACTGGCCGCCGCCAACGTTGATCAGCTCTCTCTGGCGCATATTACCGACGCCATTGCCCAGCGTGCCGAATTTTTGGCTGTGGACTGGCGTGATATGCCGGAACGCCAGCGCAGTATGGGCGCGGTCTTTCGGTGGTCATGGCACTTGTTGGATGACCAGGAGCGGCAGGTCTTGCGCCAACTGGCTGTCTTTCAGGGCAGCTTTACTCGTGCCGCGGCGGAAACAATTGCCGGTGCGACAGTGCCCGTGCTCACACGTCTGTGGCACAAATCCCTGCTCCAACTTAGCACACCCACGGCCGTTGATGGCCGCTATCAGATCCACGAATTGTTGCGCCAATTTGCGGCAGCCGAGCTGGCGACGGCGCAAGAGGCTGCGGCGACCGCCACCCGCCACAGCACCTATTATTTGTCCTTCCTGGCCACACAACAACCAGCGATTATGCACGATGCCCCGCGTGAAGCCACCGCTGCGATCCAAGCCGAACTGGATAACATTCGGCAGGCGTGGCGCTGGGGGGCAGGGCATCTACCGGCTGCATTGGTGGCACAGGGTGCTTTGGCGCTTCGCGAATTTTACTGGCTCGCTGGGCTCATCACCGAAGCCATCGAAATGTTTACCCTGGCCATGCGCGCGCGTGCCGCTTATCAACAGCAACAAAGCGCCACGCTGCTCCGCACGGAGCAGTCGCAAACGCCACCAGCCAGCCAACCAACCAACCAACCAGATGAAATGTACGTTTATAGCATCTTGGTCGGGATGACTGCTGCCTTTCAACTGGCCGTGGGACACCATGAGGAAACCTTTGCGCTGGCCACCGCAATGATCGGCATGGCCCCTGCCGCAAGCAATCCGGCGGGGGCGGCGTTTGGCTATATGCTGCAGGGGCAAGCGCTGCGGCGCCAGGGTAAATCCAGCGCGGCGCTGCAGTTATTGACAGATAGTGTCACGCTGGCCCGGCAAGAGCGGGCAGTCAATCCGTCGCTTATGCTCGATATTGAAAAGCGCGCTTATAGCTGGCTTGCTTCGATTGCCCTGAGCAGCGACGATTATGCCGCCGCCCGCGACCACGCTGTCCACCAGTTGGAGATCTGTCAGCAATTCAAGATGCGGGTTGGGGAAGTGATTGCCTTCACCTGTGTCGTTGATGTTGATAAAGCGCTGGGCGATTATCCACGCGCCCAGCAGTATGCCGAACAAGCATTAGCCACGGCGCGTCAGAATAATTTTCTTTTGGGGCAAGCTCTCTGTTCCGAGCAGTTGGCCGAGCTAGCCTGGCGTCAGGGTGACTATCAGCAAGCGTTTCGGCTGTACGAGCAGGTTTTGGCGCTATATCGCCCCATGGACCAAGTATTAAGCGAGTCGAACATCGCACAAATGCTGGGCCGGCTTTGTCTCTGCTTGGGTGATATTGTACAGGCACAGCAGTGGATCGAGCACACGTTTCACCTGCTGCAACGATTGGGCTTGCCGGCGCGCGAAACATCCTGGGCGTACGCTTCGCGTGCGCGCCTGCACTACTGCACCGACAACCTATCCCAGGCCTTGGCCGATGCCGAAACCGCGTGGGCGATGGTGCGTGAATTGGATGGCGGTGCCAGCCAGGCCGAAGCGCTGGTGCTGCTCGGGCTGGTCCGTGAAGGGGAACAGCAGTCCGCTGCTGCTGCCACGGCCTACCGTGAGGCATTGATGCTCTACACGGCACTGGGCCACCGCCATCACAGCGCCGAACCACGGGCAGGGCTGGCGCGTATTGCGTTGGCGAATGGGGCACCAGATCGCGCCCTGGCCGAGGTCGAAGAAGTGCTGATCATCCTCCAAAGCCACCCTTTGGCTGGTTTTGACGAACCCTTTCAGGTTTACTTGACTTGTTATCGAGTCTTGGCCGCCAATCAGGATCGGCGCGCGCCAGCACTGATCACGACCGCCCACAAACTGATGATGGCCTACGCTGACCGGATCGTTGACCCAGTTATCCGCCGCTCATTTTTGGAAAATGTTGCCAGCCACCGCGCAGTGCAAGCGGCCTTTGTCAGTGTACAAGCTGAAACCAGTAGGGCAGTGCGCGCAAGTGTACGCACGCCGCGTGTGGACAGTGAGGCAGTAGGGCAGTCGAACAGTCGCGCGTTACACGATCCGGTTGCGCAGCCATTGTCTGATTGGGGTGAGATGCCGACGGTGGAGTTCTTCACCGGGCGGTCCGCAGCGCTGGCGCAGCTAACAGCGTGGCTAACGCCTGCTGACAATCGCCCACCGGCCCGGCTGATCTCCATTCTGGGCCTTGGGGGTATGGGCAAAACGACCCTGGCCGCCGCGGTGACCAAAGCTGTTGCGCCAAGCTACACGGTGGTGATCTGGCGCTCTTTGCTCAATGCACCGCCGTTGGCAGAGCTATTACAGGGCTGGTTGCAGACCCTGGCCCGCTACCAGTTAACGGCCTTGCCGGCGTCACTTGATGAGCAACTGCGCCTCCTGTTCGACTACTTGCGCCAAGAACCGTGCTTGCTGATCCTTGATAATTGCGAGAGCATCTTTACCTCTGCCGAGGCAATGGGGCGTGCCGGGGTCACGCGCACCGGCTATGAGGGCTATGACCAATTGTTGCAACGACTGGCGACGAGTGAGCACCAGAGTTGCCTGCTGCTGACCAGCCGGGAGCAGCCCTATGCGCTTAATCGCTTGGGCCGGCAAGCGCACCTCGTCCAGGTGCTCAGATTGGGTGGATTGGATGCACAGGCCGGCCAAGCGCTTTTGCAGAGCAATGGCCTGGTCACTTCGGCTGCGGAAGCGGCAATGTTGGTCGATAACTACTCGGGCAACCCGTTGGCCTTACAGATCGCAGCCGCCACCATTGCCGATTTCTTTGGCGGCGATGTGGCCGCCTTTCAACAGGAGGAAGGCGCTCTCTTTGATGGCATACGGCTGGTGCTGGATCAGCAATTTGCCCGCCTGACGCCGCTGGAGCGCGATATTTTGATCTGGTTGGCCGTTGAACGTCAGGAGGCAACGCCGGCGACCGTACGTGCCAATTTTGTCCGTCCGGTGCCGTCAAACAAGTTCATCGAAGCCCTGCAAGCCTTACAGAGTCGTGCCTTGCTAGAGACGCGGGCTGGCAATCTCACGCTGTCCAATGTGATTGTTGAGTATATGACGGCGTATTTGATCGAGCAGGTCTACCAGGAAATCGTCGATGACAAGATGACAAGATGGCAAGATGGCAGGGTGACAGGGTGGCAAGGTGACAAGGTGACAGAATCGCCCAATTACCCTGTGACCCTGTCACCCCCTCACCCTGTCACCTTGTCATTTCTCAATCGTTTCGCCCTCCTCAAAGCCCAGGGCAAGGAGCATGTGCGGCAGAGCCAACAGCGCTTGATTCTACAACCACTGGCTGACCGTTTACTGGCGCAGCACAGCAAGGCGCAACTGGGCCTACTGGTGCAAGGTCTGTTGGAAACATTACGGCAGATCACGCCCCCAGCGGCGGGGTATGCCGCCGGTAATTTACTGAACTTGTTACTCCGCTTGGACGTTGACCTGACAGCCTATGATTTCTCGGCGCTTCAGATCTGGCAGGTACATTTGCGCAACGCCAATGCCACCGGGTTGCGCCTGACCGACGCCCACCTGCGTGATGCCACCTTTTCTGATGACTTTAGCAGCATTCAGACTTTGGCGTTTCATCCCACCGATGAACTCCTTGCCGCCGGTGCTACTGACGGTGCCATCTATCTGTGGCAGACGGCTGACTGGCAGCGGGTTGGTGTCTTGAGCGGCCATCGCAATGCCGTGCGTACGCTTGCCTTTGCGCCGAGCAGCGTTACCGCCGGCGCGCAGTCACTGTTGGTCAGCGGGGGATCCGATGGACAGATCCGGTTCTGGCATCTGCAAGATGGTCGTGGCTACCCCGGCCAGATGCACCAACGGCAGGGCTATATTCGTGCCCTGGCCTTCAGTCCCGACGGCGCGCACTTGGCCAGTGGCGGTGATGACCAAACTGTCTGCCTTTGGGCGGCGGCGAGTGGTGATCTGCGTCATCAACTCACTGGCCATCAGGGCCGCATCTATGGTGTTGCCTGGTGCGCCCCGTTGGCCGGCGGACCATATCAGGGCCGCGCGTTGGTCATCAGTGGCGGCGAGGATACTCATGTCCATCTCTGGGATGCCGACCGGGGGGCGCGCGTTGCCGTCCTGGCGGCCCATCAACACCCCATTCGCGCGCTGGCCTGTCTATCTGACGTCAGGATTGGTGGGCAAGGCGCAGGGGCAGCCTGGCTGGCGACCGCAGATGAAAGTGGGGTCATCTATCTATGGGATCTGCATACCTTGCGTCCTCATCACCATTGGCAAGAGGATCGCACGGTGATCCGTGCATTATCATTTAGCGCGACGGGTGCGCTCCTCGCCAGCGCCGGCGATAATGGGCTGGTGCGGATCTGGGAGCCGTTGCAGGGCCGGCTCCTACAAACGATTCAAGCCCATGCGCGTGCGGTGGCCACGGCGACCTTTAGCGCGCAGAGCCCCTCCCTCCTAGCCACCAACGGCTATGACCGTCTGATCCGCCTCTGGAATGCCACCAATGGGCAAGCGCTCCAGGTGCTCCACGGTTATCGCAACAAGGCCTATGTGGCGCACTTTCAACCGCCGGCCGGCAAGCTGCTGGCCACCGGCCACGCCGACGGCATGGTCCGGCTGTGGCAGTTCGACGCTGGCACGCCACGTCTGCAACGCCAGTTGGTGGGACATTCCTCGAATGTGTTCACGCTGGCTTTCAGCCCCGAAGGGGCGCGGTTGGCCAGCGGTAGCAATGACGGCACCATTCTGCTGTGGGACAGCACAACCGGGCAACAGCTGCGGACCCTGTCCGGTCATAGCCAAGATATCTACTCGGTGGCGTTTAGCCCCGATGGGCAGTTATTGGTCAGCACCAGTCCGGATCAGACAATTCGGTTGTGGGACGCGCAAAGCGGACGTGAGGTGCGCCGTTTTGCCAACGGGGGCTGCACCAGTTGGTCTGCCATTTTTCACCCCAATGGCGAATGGGTCGCATCGGGTGATTTTGATCAGCAGGTGCGGCTGTGGGAAGTGGCGACGGGCCGGCTGCTGCAAACATGGTCTGGCCATCAGTGGGAAATTGAAAAAGTTGCCTTTAGCCCCGACGGTGCCTGGTTGGCCAGCGCCGGTCATGACGGCACGATTCGACTGTGGGCGGTGGCAAGTGGCACGACCGCGCGCGTGCTAGAGGGCCATACTGCGCCGCTTTGGTCCGTCGCCTTTAGCCCTGATGGCAACCGACTTGTCAGTTGCGGCGAAGATTTGACAGTGCGGCTTTGGGATCTACACGGCGCGCCCGAAGAAGCTGTGCCCTGTCAGATCTTGACCGGCCATACCGAAGAAATTTTCACGGCCGTTTTTCACCCGGATGGCGATTTGGTGGCCAGCGCCAGCGGTGATGGCTCGGTCTGTTTCTGGGAGACGCGGCGCGGTGCCTTGCGCCATCAATTAACCGTTCCCGGCCCGTATGCCGGCATGGAGATCACCGGCGTGACGGGGATTAGTGAAGGGCAGAAAGCGGCTCTACGCGCATTGGGCGCGGTGGAAGAATGAAGGGGTGAAGGGGTGAAGTGGTGGCTTTGACAAGCGCAGCCACCCCCTCATCACCGTTCGGCTAGCGATTAACCAGCGGGAGGAAGAGTTGATTGCCCAATTCCGCTACAGGCACTTCGCCTTCCGCTCCCTCCTCGTCACCTTCCTCGTCCCCTTCCTCGCCACCGACCGGCTCGCTCAGGAACTCAGCCCCGCTTTCGTCGGTGAGCGTCGTTGGGTCAACGGCGAAGTCGGTGAAGTCCAGCGGTTGCTCCTCGTCGGTGCTGGCACTGATGCCGCCGACCCGGCGCTCGAACTTGCTGATGGTCGAGGTCGGCTCGATCTGCCCGGCCAGCACCAGCCCATCGTTCGTTCCTTCGAACGGACTCGGCGGTTCATCGCGCTCGTCGCCGCTGATGTCGAGGAAGAAGCGTGTTGGTTGGAGCAGCGCCAACCCGACCGTGTCATCGCCATAGCCGCCGGTCAGGCTGGTGAAGCGTGGTTGGCCGCTGCCATCGCGCCAGCCGCTGCGCAGCGCAATTGTAAAGATGTCGTTGCCAGGGCCACCTTGGGCGCTGAGCACGCCATCCCCATCGAGCAGCACATCATTGCCATCGCCGGCGATTAGAGTGTCATAATCGCCCTTGCCACCGTTGACCACATCGTTGCCAAGGCCGCCGTCGAGATAGTCATTGCCATCCGCCCCCGTCAGCAGATCAACGCCCTCACCGCCACAGAGCAGGTCATCGCCGCCCTTGCCGTCGAGTTTGTCGTTGCCGCCCAGGCCCAGCAGTAGGTCGCGCCCGCTGCTGCCGGTCAGCGTGTTGTTGCCGCTGGTGCCGACCTTGATCGTGCCACTCCAGCCCGCCGCGCTGTAGAGATTGCCATTCTTGTAAACCGTGTACGGGCCACAGACCCCGACCAACGTGCCACTGGGCGGTGGCGTTGCGGTGGCGGGTGGCGGAACTGGTGTGTTTGTCGCGGTCGCGGTTGGCGTTTCAGTTGGGGTGGCGGTCGCAGTTGGCGCGATTGGCGTTTCGGTCGGTGTTGCGGTCGCCGTGGCGGTTGGTTCCGCCAGTGTTGCGGTTGCCGTGGGGGTTGGGGTGGGGGGCGGCTCGACCCCGGCCACATTGATGGTCACCACCGCCACATTCGAGTCAACCTGCCCATCGTTGGCAACAAAACTAAAGCTGTCGGTGCCAACAAAGTCGCTGTTCGGGCTATAGGTCAGCGCGGGTGGGATGCCGAGCAAGAGCCCATGCGCCGGTTGGGTCACCTGGTAGGTCAGCGCATCTTCATCAGTGGCGGTGAGGTTTACTGCTATAGCCAGGTTTTCGTTGGTGTTCACGGTCTGGTTGTTGGCGACGGGCGTCGCATTGACCACCGTCCAGACAAAGCGTGTCGCCGCCCCAACCGCACTACCGTTGCGGGCGCGCACCTGGAAGCTGTGCGCGCCGTAAGGCAACTCATTGTAATTCTGCGGGCTGGTGCAAGGAGCGAAGCCTGCCCCATCCAGGCTACATTCAAGGTTGCCACCGTTACCTGTGAAGACAAACTGTGCCGTGCGGCTGTTGCTTGGGTTGGCTGGGCTGGCGGTGATGGTCGCATCGAGTGCGCTGGCGTTGACCGTCCAGCTGAATTCTGCGGGGGTGAGATCCACATTGCCGTCGCCGTCGATGGCACGCACGCGAAAGGTATGTTGCCCCTTGCTCAGTTCGCTGTAGGTCCACGGGCTGGCGCACGCCAGATATTCACCATCATCCAATTGGCAACTAAAGACCGCCACTGTCCGCGCCGCGGAAGTGCCGGTAAAGGCAAAGCTGGCGGTGGCTTCATTGCTTGGATTACCAGGCGTGGCCGTAATCTGTGTATTGGGCGCATCGGCGGCTGACAAATTAGTGCCGATATTTTGAGTGATCGTGCTGACACGGCCGGCGCGGTCGATCGCGCGTACGGCAATGGTCAGCGTGCGCCCTTCGGGGTCAGTCACCGGCAAGGCGGTCTGCCAGAGGCCGTTGCTAAATTCAACATCGACAAAGTTGCTGTTGCCCTCGCGAATTTGCACGGCGGCCAGGCCAATATTGTCCGTGGCCGTGCCGTTGAAGCGCAAGATGTCGCTGCCCGGTGCCCAGCTGTCAGCGTTGGTCAGCGTCGCGGGGTCGATGGTGACGGTGGGCGCTTGCGTATCCAGGGTGAAAACAACCGGGGAATCGCTGCTCTGCGTGGCGTTGGCCCAATCGGTGGCCCGGGCGGTCAACGTATGTTGCCCTTCGCTGATGCCAGTCAGGCTGACCGTGCGCAGCGTTTGTGTCACATTTTCATTTTGGGCAAAGGTCAAGGTCTGTACGACATTATTATCGAGGCTGATGATCACTTCCTTGAGTAGGGCCCCAGCCTCGGCGGCTACCGTCACATTGAGCGCACCATTGGCGGCGACAAAGCTGTCCTTCGTCGGCGCGACCACAATGGCCTGCGGTGCAGCGGCGGCAGCGGCAGCGGCAGCCGTCGCGACGTTGACAGCCGGCGTCAATGGCGTGCCAAAGGTGGCACAGCGGCCATAGACATCACAGGCGTTGACGGTGATCGTCACGTTTGGATCGGGGAACCAATAGGCGGCGACGACAGTCAAGCCGTTGCGAATGGTGCGATCGGGGAAGAGCGTCTGCAACGTAGGGTTGCTATCAAAGGTGCGCACGGGGATTGCACCGCCGGCCGGACAGTAGAAACTTGGCTCATCCAGATAGCGATCGGTGGCGGTGCAGGTAAAGTTTAACCCATACATCTGCAAGCCGGTCTGCGGGTTAAACCAGGTGGTGCTGCTGCGCGTGCCAACCACCGTCACTCGCGGGGCCAGTGTATCGATAACGCCGCGCCAGACGTTGGACGAAATCTGTACGTTGCCCAGCAGGTCGGTCGCCCGCAGGTCGATCTGATATTCGTTCTCCAGCCCGGCCGGGATCGCCAGGCTCCAGGTGGTGGTGGTTACGCCCGCGCCACGCTGCGTCAGGGTGGCCGGTAGCCAGGTGCGAGTCAAGAGCGCAGCGGCCTGGGCCTGGGTGGCATTCGCCGGCAGGGCAGCGATGTTCTCGACTGGGATGAAAGTTACTTCTACCTTGTCAAGACCGGCGGACTGCCCAATCGGCCCGGTGTCGGTGACAATACCGCTGATTGTGATCGTGTCGGTGATCAGGTCGCGGGCCAGGTCAGTCGCACTGAGCGCAACCGCGGGGGCGGTAGCGTCCAGCCGTAAAATGCCCGTGGCCCCATTCGCTGCTGTGCGGTTGCCCACATTATCGACCGCACGCACACTGACGGTGTAAACCCCGGCCGGGTCGGGCAGCGCATTACCAAAGATATAGTTAATCGTCCAGCTATTGCCGCTGCGTGTGGCCGTCTGCCAGCCGTTGCCCATGGCCTCGCCTTGTCCTTGCAAGAAGACTTCCACGCCAGTGGCGGGCAGGCCACTGGCACCGCCACCGCTGGTTGGGTCCACCGCGGTGCCGCTGATTGGGGTGAGCCACTGATTGAAGGCGTTGCGAGTGGGTAGGATCGGCATGGTCGGCAGGGCATTTAGGGTGACATTGGGTGCCGTGCCATCCGCATTGACTGTGATCGCGGCCGCCGGCGTCTCCACATTGCCGACGCCATCCGTGGCGCGGCTTTGCAGCGTGTACGCACCTTCGGTGACGGCGAGATTGTAAGCCCAGGTCGCCGCGCCGCTGGCAGGCTGGAAGTTACCGTCGTTGACTTTGACTTCCACGCTTGCCACCCCAGCGCCGGTGTCAGTGGCGTTGCCACCAATGGTGTGAATGGTGTTGCCACGAATATACTGGTTGTGGACCAACCCGCCAAAGGTCGAGGTCGGCTTGTCGGCGTCGATGGTAATAGTCAGGCTGCCACTGGCGGTAATTTTGCCGCCGCGCGGATCGCTCTGCGTTACGTTAAGCTTATACCAGTTTGGCACATTGGAAATGGGTTGGGCAACTGTACAGTACGCCTGATCGGTGCCGTTGTAGATCACCTGAATCTGGCGCGGTGTGAGTGCATACGGGTAGAGCTTGAACTCGTCAACGCCGGCAACCCGCCGACTGCGCAGCAACAGGGGCGAGCGCTGGCCAGGGACACTGAAGTTGGCGAGGGTTGCGGCTGGGGTGGGATTGCCATCCAGATAGATCGCGCCTTGCCCAGTCGCATCGTCACGCGTGGCCACCACAAAGTGCCAGGCGTCATCGTTCAGATTGACGTTGGCGCGGAAGGCGGTCGCGCCGGTCCGAAATTCGACGTACTGCCCGAAGACATTAAAGCTCCAGAACGCCTGTCCACCGTCGTCGATCCAGAGTGAGTCCAGATTCGACGACGGGGATGACTTATACCAAAAGGCCACACTGAAGCTATTCTGCACCGGCGTCGGGAGGAAGAGCCCTTGGCTAAAGTCGCCATTGAAGGTGACCGCATAGTCCGAAGCAGGGGTGCCAATGGCATTCCCACCGGCATCAACCGCGCCCGCCGTGGCAGCCGTGGGACAGTTGGCGCAGGTGGCATGGTTGTTCCGTCCCGAACTATCGTTAAAGGTGGCCGCGCCCGGTAGTTCTTCAAAACGCAGATCGATCAGCGGTGGCGCAATGGTTGCCGGGCAGGCCAACCCGCCGGAATTGCCGTTGTGGAGCAGCGGCAAGCTGGCATCGGTGCGCACCGTATCCGCCAGCAGACGGGCGGAAAGATCAGGTTGCCAGAGCATGGCTCTGGACTGTGAGCCGCCGCTCGTGCCGATCAGCCACCCATTGCGCAGCGAGTTGTAGGCCACGAGGGGGCGGTTACCACTGACCAACGCGGCACCGCCTTCATTCCGGCCTAGAATATTCTCGTTTAATACCGGCGTTAGACTTGAACCGGCAAAGAGGACGCGGTGCACCTCGGTATTTGCCCACTGGAACAAAAGCAGGGTGCGGTTGTTCACCGGATCATAGGCCAGCGCAGGAGTGGCGGCCGCACCATTCGCGGCATCTTGTCCCACCACATTGTCAATGGTGCCTTGTAACGCGCCATTCGCATTCACGTTAGCGACATAGATCGACGGGTGAGGGGAGAAGATCTGTGGCCGTATAAACTTCCAGGCCAGGCGATAGCGATCACCGATCCAGAGCAGATCGAGGCCAATCGAGGCTTCGGTGGCGGCAGCCACCCGTGGATTTTCCACCACATTCGAGGTTAAACTAAGTTGGTTGCCAGCGCTATCATACTTAGCAAAAGCAATCGAAGTGATCGTGCCAGTGTTATTCAGCGATTCAAAGGCAACCACAAAGTTAACACCGTCACTGGCGACCGCCGGGCGGAACGCAGGGAACTGGCTCACCAAAAAGGTGTTCTGTACTTGCCCATCTGGCCCAACAATCGCGCCCCGTAACCGTATAATAAAGCCAAACGCAATGTTGGCTAATTCACCCCAAGTGACAAAGCAGACCCCGCTGGCGTTACAGGCCACATCTTGTAGGGTTGCGGTGTTGACGAATGAGGTTGTATCCGTGGCATAGATCGTGTTCGCCGCCCCGCTAGGAATGGCATTGGCGGTGAGCGAGCCCACGGGGAGCGAATCGCTATTGGCGTTTAGCATGGTCATCAGATAGCTGTCGGGCTGGTTGCGCCCAGTGGCAGCCACCGCCATAAAGCGGAGCGGCTGCGTTGGCGTGCCCAGCGCATTGAGCACAATGGGGTCCCAACTCAACGTCGCCGGGCCAGTGGGCGCGAGGCGCGTGCGGACGGTGCTCATGAGCGCGACGCGCTGACTTGTGAGGCCGGGCTGCGCCGTCAGTGCGGTCTGGTGTGTCACCGTCTGTGAACTGGTGGCGGCTGGATTAAAATTGAGCCCATAAGCAGCCTGTACACTGCCCAACTGGGGGGGAGCCATCACATCGAGCACACCGGGGGCCATTGGCTGATTGGCGACCACGGTGGTGGTGTAGAGTAAGCTCTGGCCGGGGGCCACAAAACGTTTGTCGGCTGTGGTGTATATAGCCAGTGGCGGTGTGTTGGCGACGCCCGGATGGTAGGGGCGCTGCTGGCTATCCAGTTGCGCCGCCAGTTGCCGTTCTGCCAGGTCGCTGATGCCATCGTTATCGGTGTCATTCGCGGCCGGGTCGGCGGTGACGCGCACGGTAAAGGGCGTGGCCGCATTGATTGTCACAGTCCAGCCACCGCCCCAGTTGGTGGTCGGCTGGCATGTGCTGGTGGTATAGATCTGATGCCAGACTTCCTCGCTGTCTTTTAGCCCATCGTTGTCGGTATCAGCCCGCAGCGGATTGGCACCGAATTGCGCCTCCTGCCCATCGGTCAGGCCGTCGTTGTCGCTATCGCATTGTAGCGGTGAATAGGCGAGGCCGGCGGCGCGTCGATCTAATTCAAAGGCGTCAGTCAGGCCATCATTGTCGGTGTCGATCTTGCTGTCATCTGGGTCCAGCCCGCCACGGTTGCCGGCACGTAGACCGTCGCCATCCAAGTCATCTAGCGCGCCAAAGTGCGCGTCCCAGCTTAAGCCTTGCCCACCACCCGGCTTGGCACCCACCGCCATAAAGGCATCGAGTGTCGCCGGGAAGATGTCGTAGCGCAGGGTGTCGACCAGCGTCGAATTTTTGCCGGTGACAGTGCGCTCGCCACAAATGGGGATCTTCTTGTAGAAGGGGAAGCTACCTGTGAGCGTCCAAATTTTCCAGCAACTATAGGCGGGCAGTGCATAGCCGACATTGAGATAGAAGGGGGCGACCCGGTTCAAGCCGGGTTGTAGATTGAAGCCACTTACCGGCGCGGGTGTGGTGAGGGCATAGGCACCGCGCAGCCAACCATAGCTACGGGAAAAGGTGGCGTTATAAAAGTTCGACCAGGTCGTTTGGCCGCGCTGAACGTTGCTGATATCGACTGGGCCAGGTTGCGTCAGCGTGTATTTGAAGGTCGTGTCGCGGGGGCTGTCGTCCATCAGATAGCCAAAAGTGTTGCCCAGATCGCCCAGGGCATTCCGTTGGATCGCATGGTTGGTGATCGGCATGGTGACCGCCAACTCGTTGCCCGCCACAAAGCCCTTGCTGGCGTCGGCCAGTTGCGTTGCGGGCGCACCGGGCACCAGCAGGTCACTGTTGCCAGTCTGCACCAGCAGTCCGTAATCATAGAAGGCGGCGGCAATCGCTTTGACCACCGAGCCGCCAATCGTAAAGCAGGCCCCGTCGCCACCACGCAGGCTGTCGGTCCCCAGTTCGCAGACTGCGGTGAGGATCGCGTCGATCACCGTGATGATACCCACCAAAATCAGGCCGACAACCGTAGCAGAGAGGATGGTCAATAAAATAATGTAGATGGTGGCGGCAATCGTTTGGGCCAGCGCAGCGTCAAATTCAATGGTGTTGGGCGAGATATCGTTGTTGGCGACACTGTAGATAAAGAAGCCCCAGACCACGGAAATCGCGAGCACGGCCCCAATCGCATTGGCCGTGCGGGAGACGCCGATCGCCTCGGAACTGCCACGCAAAATCGTGGCCACTGCATTACCTTCCCTCGACCAGCGCGCGATTGTGAGGATTGGA
This sequence comes from Caldilineaceae bacterium, assembly GCA_022842065.1. The sequence continues at coordinate 14,257 of JALHQH010000078.1, read as the reverse complement.
TCAACTAGCGCAAAGAAGCTCTGCACGCCCACAATCAAGACTTGCAGCGCCACCCGTGCCTCAAAATTGTCGCTGGCGGCCTGATTCAATAAGACCAGCCCGGTAAGGACGGCGCCGACGCCAACCGCCAATACCGTTGCCTGCCCTGGTGTGGCGCGCAAGTTTTTAAGCCCACGCAGGGCTTGACGCGAAAGGGTGCCGTCTAGAAATTTCACCACCTTTTCGCCGATCTGGGCCTTGACCGTCGGATTGTTCAAATAGCGACTCATGACAATCACATTGGCGATGCCCTTGACGCCGGCGCTGCCCATCGAGAACGCGTTGCGCACATCACCGGCTGTTTGGGTGTCGTTCTTGACCGTATAACCGGCTGGGACAAGTTGCGTGCCGATTTGGACCACACGATTTGCACCCTGGGTAAGCGCCAGATTATAGAACTGAAGGATCACATTACTGCCATTGGCAATATCCACACCGGACGGATCATCCGGCAGCGGCGTGGCACCGTGGCGGCTCTCCAGTTCGTTCCAATAGGTATCCCCAGCACAGGCCGCCCAACGGGCACTGCTGTTGGCGCGGCAATAATGGGTCCACTTTAATCCCACCTGGGTATTAAGTGTGGCGGGCTGCATATTGATCGTGACGCCCGTGCCGCTCAGGGTGACAGGACTGTTGCTGGTGCGCACTGCATCGAGCCCCAGGCTGCGCGATTGTTGTTCGTACGCATAGGCGACGGTCGGCTTGAGGGCATTATCCGTGGCCCAGCGCGCGTCGAACTGGCTGGTCAACAGTTGCACCGTGCTGGTCATCGCCGTAAAGATCGTGGCCTGATCAAAGGTCGCGTAGTCATACGTTTCAACGCGCAGATTATTTTGGGCACCATCCAACCCCCAGCGTTGATCTGAGCTTAGCCCGCCATTCTGGGTGTAGTCAAAACGGTCGAATAGATCGTCGACCGTCACATCACGCTGACCATTGTTGTCTTGGTCGCGTCCGGCCAAGAAGGATTCGTTTAAGCCCAACGTCAATGCGGCCAGCGAAAAGTCGTCGTTCAGCTGTGGATCAATCGCTGGATCTTCGTAGATCAGCGCGGTCTTGGCACTGTGCTGTTCACTGACATTGAGACCGGTCAGTGTAAAGTTATCGTAATAGCTCTGCACCACTTGGCCGGTATTGTGGATGTAACCATCGGCCGCACAACCAGTCGCCGCCGCATTAGGCGCTTTGGGATCACAGGGCAAGTCGTTGAGTGTTTGCACCATCCAGAGCAAGCGCACATCATGTGGCGTCGGCCAGCTGCCAGTGGGTAAATATTTCATGCGTGCGCCAAAGGCCACCCGTTGCCCGGTCGCTTCGTCCGTAATGATGCTGAGCGGCACATAGGCCACCTTTTGGCTACCGTCACTGCTCAGATTGCTGACGCTGATATTGTAGGCGGTTAGTTCGCTCTGCGATGGCAGATTGGCGCTGTTGGCAGGCAAGCGAATCTCTAACATCGGGATCAGCTTTAGATCGCCGGCCGCTTCGTTGGCGGCGGCTGTACGTCCAGCCGCCGCGGCCAGATCGGCGTAAGTTTTGCCGTCTATATCCTGCACCTGTCCGGCGTTGTCATTCTGTGGCCAATCCAGCACATTGAGCGCAAACCAGAGATGCTTGACATTGATGGGGCGCACTTGCAGATCAACCAGGGTTGCTTTGCCGGCGGTCAGGTTGTCGATCTTCAGTTTGAAGGGGTTGTTTTCGCCAAAGGGTGTCCCCGTTGTGCTGGCTGTAAAGGGCGCTAGGTCTTGGCGATCGGGCACACCGTCATTGTCATTGTCTGGGTCAAAGAGATCGGGCAGACTATCACTATCGGTGTCGTCGGGCTGATTATTGCCGTCGTTGCTCCACTCCTGGCCGTCGCCGACGCCGTCGTTGTTGCTATCCAGGCTGCGTGGGTCCAAATACCAACTTTGCCCACTGAATGTAAAGCCATTCACTTCTTGGGCATCGGTAAGACCATCCTCATCGCTGTCGGCCAGGGTGATGTCTGTGCCGACGCGCGCCTCGGTAAAGTCGCTCAGGCCGTCGTTGTCGGTATCGGTGCCTGTATCGGTGCTTTGGCGGGCGGGGGACTGTGCGGCGGCGCGATCTGTAGTACGTGGGTGGGACGCGCTGTGGCGAGTGGCGAGTTGCATGTTACCGGTGTCGTCGGCTGTGGCCGCCAATGGGTTGACCTGCGGATTGAACTCTGGTTGGCCAAAGTCAGCATAGGCTGCTTGGGTGGCTTCGGCAACGGCTTGCTGTTCGTCCTGCGCGGTCGCTTTGGCCTGCTGGGCGGCAAAGAAGGCGTCCAGTTGGAGCGTCGTCAGGAGTGGGCCAATGACCAAGCTGAGAATGAGAGCCGCGACCAGGCCGACATAGACCACGCGCGAACGTCGGTAATAGACAACGAATCCGGCAAAAGTGACCAAGGTCAGCAGTAGGCCGATAGGGGTCAGCTCAGGCAAAGTGCCAGGCCAGATGGTCAGCAAGCCGCCCAGATCAGCGCTGCGCAAGTAATGCCAAGCGCTTAATTCAGGGGTGCCAAAACGTGTAAAGTTGACCACAATTTGGGCATGGATCGTCTGCTCACGCTGTTCGGGAAAGTTGAGGTTGAGGATCTGGCGCAGCGGCAGGCCATTTTCGCCCACCCATAACTCGCCATCACCGGTCATCTCACTGTAGTACGCGGGCGTTGTCAAATTGATGCCGGTGGGCAGTTCACCCTTGGCGCGCAGCGCAGCTGTCATCTGGTCGCGTACATAGGCAGCGAAGGTTGGGCCGTCGATGGTGAAGCTGTAGCGGGTCAAGGCCAGGCCGGCCCGTTCTTCGGGGGCATGGGCCTTGATGTCACGGACCGCCTGCAGATAGGCCAGAAAGTCACCTTGGGGGGCGATGGCATCGGCAAACCCTGCGGCTTCCTGCCATTCACCGGCCCCGCGCCGGGCAAAGCTCTTGCCGTTCTCAACTTTGATGGCGACGCCATCCGCTTGCAGCACACTACCGCCGTCGGACCAGAGCTGCATCTCCAGCCGCTGCGCGCGCAGATCGCTCTGGCCTGCCAGGTGCAATTGTTCGGTGCGGCTGCTCCGCCCCACATTGGTCACCTTGGCCACGGGCACGGTAACTTGGGTTACGTCGCTGCTGAAATGATAGGAGCCGGCGGCACGCGCCTTTTCCCAGGCCGCCGTCACCGGATCGGCGGGGCGAGCGCTGGCGAATGACACGGCTGCCGGTCGCAATACCGGCAGCCCACAAAGCAGGGTACAAACAAGAATAATGAGGACCAGGGGCCAAAGCCGACGAGCAGATGGTAAGTACACAGTTGTTTCCTTTTTGAAGTGGTTTGGGCTTATGCGGTCATCTGGGCAGAATGGCCCCAGCCTAACATGCGTCCATTTCAAAATCGTTACAAGCTGTGTTGCTACCGTTACAAAAGCGTTTCAACTCTCTCGATATCCTGCTCCATTAGCGAATTTAACGTTGTTGTCCTACTTGCCGTTGCGGTGTGCGGTCAGGTGCGTGGGGGTCAAATGCTCTTCGATCCATTGGATTGCCTGCTCAAGATTCACAAAGGCCAAGTGGGCGTCGCTTTCGAGGTGGCGGACCGTCCCCTGCCACTGTGTGGGCGTGGTTGACCATAGACATAACAAAAAGGAATGGGCTGCGGTGGTCATATCGCCATCGTTCGTATTTGAAAGTTCTGCTTGATTCATTGTTCATCTCACGCTATTCATTGTTAGGGCCGCTCATTGATAAACTTGATGATAGCCCCATTATGAAGTCTGAGCGTGTCACTGAGCGTGTCACTGGATATGTCACTGAGTAATCACTGGCCGATCTTGGATCGTGTTAGTGACCCACTACCGCCATGAGAAGGGTGAAACATGGGCAAGCTATGCTACCACAACCACCCCGCGCGCAAATGCGTGAAATTTACCGTTTGACTGTGCTCTGCCACCAGATGGCCACAAGCCCCCCGCCGACGACCAGCCCCAGCAGGAATGGTGCCAACTCATTGCTACCAGTATTGCTATCGATCGTTGCTCCGGCTAGGGCTGCTGGTGTTGTTGGTGACAGCGTGACAACGAGTGCCAACAGCGCAAGCCCGCTGGCCAGCGCTAACCCAGGCCGCACAAAACGGGGTCGTGTTGCCCACCAGTGCGCGATCCGCGGGCTGACGCGCCGCCAGCGTGCGGTGACCGCGTTGTGTGCGACCTGCGGTCCACGGCGCGGATCCGGCTGCGCCGCCGTGGGTTGATCGGCGGCCAGATAGCGTTCGATCCAGTGGATGGCCTGATCCAGCTGCAGAAAGGCCATCCGCGCATCACTCTGGACGTGGCGAATGGTGCCGCGCCACTGCCCAGGCGCGGCTTGCCACAGGCGTAGCACAAATGATTGGGTTGTTGCATCAGTTGGAAGGTTTGGTTGATTCATCATTTATCTCGATCTGCTGATTGATAAACCCAGTATCGCGGTGCGGCGTGTCCTTGCGCGTGTCCTTGCGCGTGTCCCGGCGCGTTTACTGGCCTTGGCAATTGTGCTAAATCGCTAACGGACGCGAACTGCTACAGCCCTACTTCTCTTGGCCATCGATCGGTGGATGATGCGCCTGATCTATCGCCTGGTCTACTTTCTGCAACGGGTGCAGCGCTTGGCGGACCGTTTGGATTAGCCGGTGTGCCGTGGCTGGATCGCCGCGGGTAAGGGCAATCTCGGCGCGCAGCAAGGTAATGGCATGGCGGGTATTGGGGGTGATGGCAACTGCTTCTGCGATATCACAGCTGGCCAGGGCCTCGTTATAGTGGCCGGCGTGCAAGTGCTGGAGCGCGCGCGCTAGATCCGGCGCTTTGTTGTCCAATGGCCGGCTGGCAATTTGTTGCTGCAACGCAGTGGTCTCCGGATCGGGCGGTACCCCTAATTCGCTGGCCAGGCGCAGCTTGCACTGGGTATACAGATACAGCGCAGCGGCCCGATCACCTAGCCGCGCATAGGTCAGCATCAGCGCCCGATAGCTCTGTTCGCGCAAGGGATCGGCTGCAACCAGCCGGCGCAGCGTTTGGGTTGCGCCCTGTTCGTCCCCAGTTGCCAGCTGGGCTTGGGCCAGCCGATCAAGCAGTTGTTGATAGCATAACTGAAAGCGCTCCTGGGCGACCAGTACCCACTCTTCAAAGAGCGGTGCCTCGCGCACCTTCAGCCGCCCGAAAAAATCACCTTGATAGAGGTCAACCAACTGCTGCGTGGCGTGGACATCGCTCACCGGCACCTGTGGCTGATCCAGGCCTAATTGGGTGATACCGGCTTGGAAGGCAATGACATCAACCCAGAGCCCTGCGCCACCTAATCGGCAATCTTCATCATCCGCGTGTAGATGCGCTTTGCCCAACTGGCGGCGTAACTCCCAGAGCAGATGGCGCAGCCGATAGCGGGCCGTCTCTTCGGTTTTGTCGGGCCAGAGTAACCCGGCGAGCTGGGTGCGGGCAACCGGTCGCGGCGCCGCCACCGCCAGATAAGCGAGCAGGGCTAATGGTTTCGCACCGATTTCTTTGGTTAGATCGCGCCCATTCAGGTGTAACTGAACGGTCCCAAAGAACCGTATGGTCAAACGCACACTGGTTTGATCTTCGGCTTGATCTTCGGCTTGGGCCAGCGCGGAGTGAGCAGTCATCGTCACTTATGCTTTGTTGCGTGCAAGATTGGTTACTGTGTGCTACCGCGGCGAATGGGGTTGTAACCCAATGCGCTAGCGCTTGCGCACCAGTATAGGTGATTAACGTCAAAAAAACGTCATAAAGAGGAGTGGCTTACAAGGGGCTGTACGGATTTTTCGTAGGCGCAGCAGTGGTTATTGTGGGCAGCGGGTGACGCTAATGGGGTCAGCAACTGTTGGGCCGTCGCCACCTCTGCCTGCGCAGCCTACTGATTAATACACGGGCATGCTGTCAACCATCGGCCGGAGCCGTATCTGCATCAAGGTCGTGCTTGGCGGGTGCCGTTGGCGCGTGGCTTGTCTGCGCATCCAAAAACCGATACAAGGCAGCAATAGTGGCAAAGTAATGCTTCTCCCCTGTTGTCGCACACTGGGCCGAGGCTCGCCACGGCGTGTGGCGATTTTCTTGCCACAGGCGAATCAGATAGGCGTTGTAATTAGCTGGTTTGAAGAGCTCGCGTTCGGACATGGTCTTCTCTTGTGACAGTGCGGCTGGGCTGCAGGCGGCCTTGGTCTCTTGCGCTGGGGTGCCGCCAGTGATATCCAGCACATAACCATTGAGTTTGTAATCAATGATGCGATTGGGCCGTTGGCTACGCTGACCGCAGCATAGTCGATGACCATTTCAAAATCGTTGCAAAGCGGGGTGCTTACCGTTACAAAGACATTTCAATGGCCCCAAAATGCCCCTGTCGTCCCCCCTGGTAAGGGGCGGAACGCGCTTGCCGTCAATCCTTCCCTCCCTCGCCAATTTGCGACTGAGCCACTGTTCTACGGCAGCCATTGTATACTGGCTATCTTTACAAGCATATTAAAATTGCTAGATAATGCTGTTCGGCAGAATTGCGGACTTCACAACCAGGTTATTTGATGCGATAATAAGCCCTGCAAACGCTTAACGCCTTGCCCTACCCGAATCTATCTACTTTCCCATACCAACGCATCGATTTTAGCCAGTTTTCTATGACAGAAAAAATATCGGCAGCCATTGAACTCCACTGTTTAGGGGCCTTCGCAGTCAGCTATAACGAGCGCGCCATCGCCGCCTTCTCGACAGACAAGGTGCGGGCCTTGCTTGTCTACCTGGCGCTTGAACGTGGGCAACCGCATCGCCGGGAAGCGCTTGCCGGTTTGTTTTGGCCAGAGATGGGCCAATCAGCCGCGTTGAACAATCTGCGCCTGTCGTTGCACCGTCTGCGCGAAACGTTAGACCAGGTCCAGCCTGGTCTCAGCACCCTCCTGATCCAGAGCACGCGCCAGACGATTCAGCTTGACCCCACCTATATGACGGTCGATGTGCAGACCTTTCAAGGCTTATTGCAGGCCGCGGCCACTCATGCCCACGCCCAGTTAACCCAATGTCCCGCTTGTCAGCAGCGGCTGGTGCAGGCAGTTGATCTCTACCGCGGCGAGTTTTTGGCGGGCTTTGGGCTTGCGGATGCGGCGGCGTTTGAAGAGTGGCTCCTCTTGCGTCGCGAAAGTTTGCATCAACAGGCTGTCGCTGCCATCCAGCGCTTAGTGCAAAGCTGTGAACAAGCTGATGATGATGCCCAGGCCCACCACTATGCCGGCCGGCAACTGGCGCTTGATCCCAGCCGGGAAGAGGCCCACCGCCAACTGATGCGGATCCTTGCTCGGCGCGGGCTGCGCAGCGAAGCGTTGGCCCAGTATGAAAGCTGCCGGCGCATTTTGCGCGAACAGTTGGATGTTGACCCGGATCTGGAAACAATGGCCCTCTATGCCCAGATCCGGCTGGGCAACCCTGACCAACCAACTGCATACCCCCCCCGTCACCCAGTCACCCCATCACCCAGTCACCCCCTCGCTCCCTTGCCCGATCAACCGCAACCCGCAACACCGACTGTAACCCAACTTTATGGCCGGCAGGCGGAACAGGCGCAATTAGTGCGCTGGCTGCGTTACGAACAATGTCGCGTGGTCGCCCTATTGGGGATGGGTGGGCTGGGCAAAACGACGCTGGCTGCGGCCGTGGTCAAAACGGTCGCCCCTCATTTTGGGTGTGTGGTCTGGCGTTCGCTGCTCAATGCCCCGCCGCTGGACGATCTGCTGCGCGACATCCTGCCACAACTCACCGCTGCGCCGCCCACCGAGTTGCCGGCCGGCCTCGACCGTCAGCTAGCACTGCTGCTGGCACAGCTGCGCCAAAATCGTTGTCTGCTGGTGTTGGATAACCTGGAGAGTATTTTGCACTCCGACCAGCCGGGCCAGATGCGCACGGGCTACGAGGGGTACGCCCAGCTCTTGCAGACGATTGCTGAGCATGAGCACCAAAGCGTCTTATTGCTGACCAGTCGTGAACGGCCTCAGGGGCTGGCGCGCCGCGAAGAGGATTCCCCCCTGGTCCGCACGTTGCTGTTGGATGGCCTTGATCCTACCGCAGGGCAGGCGATGCTTAGCGCCCGCGGCTTAGCTGGCCCGCAGGCCGATGGGGCAAAGCTGGTCGCCCGCTATTCGGGCAACCCGCTGGCGCTCAAATTGGTGGCACAGACGGTGCAAGAGCTTTTTGGTGGCGATATCGGGGCCTTTTTGGCCGTTGAAGTGCCGATCTTTGACGACATTCGCCTGGTCCTTGACCAACAATTTGCCCGTTTGTCCGCCCTGGAGCAAGAAGTGCTGCTCTGGTTAGCCGTGGAACGGGTACCGGTCACTGCCCCGCAACTGCGTGCCAACCTGGTCGAGCCACCGCCCCTGCCCCGTTTTCTGGAAGCCCTGCGCGCCCTCCACCGCCGCTCGCTCTTGGAACAAGCCGGGCAAGGCTTTACCCTGCAAAATGTTGTGATCGAGTACCTGACGGAGCGGTTGGTGGAACGTATCTGTGGAGAGATTGCGGATGACAAGGTGACAGGTGACAAGGTGACAAGGTGGCAGGGTGACAAGGTGACACGGTGGCAGGGTGACAAGGTGACAGGTGACAAGGTGACACGGTGGCAGGGTGACAAGGTGACTGAGCGGGTGCCCTCAGGGCGCGATGTCACCCCTTCACCCCTTCACCCTGTCACCCCTTCACCCCTTCACCCTGTCACCCCTTCACCCCTTCACCCTGTCACCCCTTCACCCCTTCACCCTATCACCTTGTCATGGCTGAACCGCCATGCCCTGCTCAAAGCCCAGGCGACGGAGTCGATTCGGCAAAGCCAGGCCCGCCTGTTGTTGCAACCGGTGATCGACCGCTTGCTGGCCAGGGTGGGCAAAGCCCAACTGGTGCTGCAGATCGAACGGCTGCTGACGACTTTGCGCCACGCCGCGCCCTTGACGCCTGGTTACGCCGGTGGCAATCTACTCAATCTGTTGCTGGCCTTGGGGCTGGATGTGCGCGGTTACGACTTCTCGCACCTCTGTGTCTGGCAAGCCTATTTGCGCGATGCGTACTTGCCCGGTTTACAACTGGTCGGCGCTGATCTGCGCGGCGCGGCTTTTGCGCAGCGCATCGGGACAGTGCAGGAGCTATATTTTGGCGACGATCAGGAGTTGCGGGTCATCGGATTGCAGGAGGATGTGCTGGGATTGTGGCGCGCCTGCACGGGGGAATTAATCCAGCGCATCACAATGGCTGTGCATACCTTTCAGACGGCCTTTGTGCGCAGTGATGGGCGGTTGCTGGCGCAACTCACGACCCAGCGCACCATCGATCTGGTCGATGTGCCGACGAATCAGCTGCTGCACACCCTGGTTGGCGATCCCAGCCCGATCTGGCGGGTCAGCTTTAGCCCCAACGGTCAATATGTGGCCAGTGGTCATGCCAGCGGGCAGATTTGTGTTTGGGAGGTTGCCGGTGGCCGCCTTTGCAACCAATGGCAAGCGCAGCGGGCGTCCATCACGGCGCTGGCCTTTGCCCCGGATAGCGTGCGGCTGGCGGTGGGGGCGGTGGATGGCGCGCTGGCACTTTGGCAAGCCGCCACTGCCACCCTGCTCCACACGCTGCCCGGTCACACCGATGAAGTCGCGACCCTGGGCTTTAGCCCCGACGGGACGACCTTGATTACCGGTAGTCATGACTTGACCGTGCGTTTGTGGGCGACTGCCAGTGGTGCCTTGCAGGGCCTGTTGCGCGGCCATACCAACCTTGTCCGTCAGCTTGCCATTGCGCCCAATGGGCAGTGGCTGGCCACGGGAGGGGTCGATAACTTTGTCTACCTGTGGGATCTGCAGACGCAAAAAGTCCAGTACATGCTGGCTGACCACGCGGCGCCCGTTGCGCGGCTCACCTTTAGCCCCGACAATCAAACCCTGGCCGCCCATGACGCAAACGAAACCATTAGCGTCTGGGCGGTCGCCACTGGTCAACGGCTGAATTCCTATCGACTGCATCTTGCCGCGATCCAGGCCCTGGCTTTCAGCCCTGATGGGCGCCGATCGATTTCCTGCTGTGTCAATGCGACGGTTTATCGGTGGGAGCTCAGCCAGCCAACCCATGCTCAGGTGCCAACCCATGCCCAGATGCCAACCCATGCCCAGATGATGGCGCGGTTGGTCGGCCATCGCTACCGTGCGCACACTGTGGCGTTTAGTCCTGATGGGGTGCTGATTGCCAGTGCTGACTTTGCCGGCCGCCTGCGCTTGTGGTACCGACCGCAGCGCACAACGGACAGTTGGTCGAGCCGCGAACTATTGGACGCGCAAACAGCCATTAGCCAAATCGCCTTTAGCCCCGATGGACAGCTCCTCGCGATCTGCAGCGACGCTGGTTTGCGCCTGTGGTCGCTAGCCAAGGGTCGCCAACTACAGCTGCCGCAAGGTGCAACGCCATCCGCGCTGATCTGTGCTTTCAGCCCGGATGGCCACTGGCTTGCCAGTGGCCATCCGGGCTACACCATCGCTCTTTGGTCGTTGACTGAGCCGACCGGCATCGTCTTGCGCCACACCTTGAATCAGCACACCAACCTGATCAGCGCCTTGCGCTTTAGCCCTGATAGCCGCACCCTCTTTAGCGCCGGTTATGATGACACGCTCCGCCGCTGGGAGGTGGCCAGTGGCACCCTGCAAGCAAGTTGGTCGACCCAGGGCACCGTCTATACTGCGCTGGCGATCCAACCCGATGGCCGGCGCATTGCCAGCGGTAGTAGTGACCATGCCATCCGCTTTTTGGACAGTGAAAGTGGCGACATCGGCCGCATCTGGCACGGCCACACCCATACCATTGAAACGCTCAGCTTTAGCACCGATGGGCAACTGCTGGCCAGCGCCAGTTGGGATGAGACGATCCGCATCTGGGATGTGACGACGGGCGCTTGCCTACAAACGCTGCACGCCCCCGGCCCCTACGCCGGCATGAACATCAGCGGTGTGATCGGTATCAGTGACGCTCAGCAAGCAGCGCTCTTGGCACTGGGTGCGGTGGCCGATGGGGTGGTGCCCAGTGCCAAACGCGCCGACGAAGCGCCCGGACAACCAGACGCTACAGCACACCACGTGCCTGCGTTCTCCTTGTCTCCCTCCTTGCCGGTAGCCACGAATGCACCGGACGACTTACTGCGCCCTGCCAGCCCGCCGCCCCATAACCTACCCGTCCAACTCACCTCGTTTGTCGGGCGCATTGCCGAGCTGACGGCGATTCTCGACCAACTTGCTGACCCCAATGTCCGCCTGTTGACCCTGGTGGGGGCCGGCGGTATGGGGAAAACGCGGCTGGCGCTCGAAACTGCACAGCGGCTGTTCGCGTTTGGCTCAGCATGTGCCGCTGCGCCGTCACAGGAACTGCAGACCGCAAATGGCCAGCTGCCCACCTTTCCTGATGGGCTCTTTTTCGTGCCGCTCGTTTCGCTCAATCGGGGCAATGAAGTCGCGCTTGCCGTGGCCGCCGCGGTGGGCTTAAGTCTCACCGGCGGTGATCCCCAGCAGATGGTCAGCCGCTTTCTCCAAACCAAGCAACTGTTGCTGATTCTGGACAACTTTGAGCACCTGTTGGTCGCTCCTGTTAGCACCGCGGATGACCCAGCACCGCGCGCGGTGCATGTTGTGGCGGCCCTTTTGCAGAGCGCCCCGGGGGTAAAGATTTTAGTTACCTCGCGCGAAAAGCTCAATCTACCCGGCGAACAGATCTATGGGATTCAAGGGATGGAGCTTGCCATCGCAACCACCCTCGCCACCGCCGAAGCGGCTGCGGCCGTGCAGCTCTTTGTCCAGCGGGCGCGCCGAGTGCAACCGAGCTTTGCCCTTACCGCCAAGAATCTTCCCGCGCTGGTACGCATTTGTCAACTGGTGGAAGGAATGCCGCTGGGGCTGGAACTGGCAGCGGCCTGGGTCGAGATGTTGACTCTGGCGGAGATTGCGGGGGAAATCGAGCAGAGTCTCGATTTTTTGCGTGTGGATTGGCTGGAGACCCCGGCCCGTCAGCGCAGTATGCGTGGCGTCTTTGAGTGGTCGTGGCAACTGTTAAGCGATGCTGAACGCCAGCTTTTGCGCCAGCTTGCGCTCTTCCGCGGGGGCTTTACCCGCACTGCCGCCGAACAGATCGCCGGGGCCTCCTTACGCTTGTTGACCGGTTTGCTCCAAAAATCGCTAATCCGACGTCATGCCGGCAGTGGTGAGGGGGGCAGTGGGCGCTTTGAACTGCACGAACTGCTGCGCCAATTTGCCGCCGAACAACTGGCGTTACTGCCCGACGAACAGGCGGCGACGGCAGCACGCCATAGCACCTTTTACCTCGCCTTTGCTGCGGCGCGCGAACGGCGCTTGGCGCGTAATGAACCCAAAGAAGCGGCGGGCGAAATCCAAAGCGAACTCGATAATGTGCGCCAGGCTTGGCTGTGGGCGGTGCAGCACGACTCCTGGCCGGCTGTGGCGGACGCCGCCTACGCGCTACGCCTCTTTTACACCTTTACCAGCCTGGAACCCGAAGGCGAACAGTCCTTTGAACTAGCGATTACTCGGCTGCGTGACTTGCCTGCGGTTGGGCTACAAGGGCTGCGCAGCAAATTGCTCGGCTTTCAAGCCATCCTGCAAATTGCCCAACTGAAACATCGCGAGGCACAGCGAGCGGCCGAAGTAGCGATTGCGATCAATGCGGCGCTCCCTGCCGATCAGCGCAACCCCGAGGGGGCGACCTTTGGCCCATTGGCATTGGGGATCGTGTTCTCCCTTAGTACACCTGATCCCGTGGCCTACACCCTGTTGGCGCAGGCCATCGACTTCGCACAACAGTACCAAGCTACGCTGGCTGCTGGTCAACCCCCGCTGGAATCACTTTATGATGCCGAATGGGTGGCGCGACTCTCGCTGCGCGATCTGGATCGGTATGCGGACAATTATCCGGGGGCGGTGGCACATGTTCAACACGCGGTGGCACGCTGCCGGTCGCTCGGCAAAGTGCGCGGGGAGATGGTCTGCCTGACCCATCTCGCCGACCCGCTGATCAAGGTGCATGATTATCGGGGGGCGCAGGTGGCGTGTGCGCAGAGCCTGGCTTTGGCGCGCAAACTGGAGAATCGCTGGGGCGAAGCCTTTAGCCTGCATCATCTGGGCAACGCCACGCGGCTGCTGGGGCAATATGGCGCGGCGCGCATTTTGCTGGAGCAAGGCTATGCGTTGATTCAAGTGGATAGCGACCTTGCTCAGGAAGCAATGGTCGCCAGCTCGTTGGGGCATCTGTACAATCTGCTCGGTGCCACCGAGACGGCACGCAACTGGTTTGAGCGTTTCCTGGCTTTGCTGCAACAGTTCCACGAACCGTGGGATGAAGCGGAGATTGAAGGGTTGCTGCCCCTGGCGCGCTTTTACCAGCAGCAGGGGGATTATGCCCAAGCGCTGCACTACGCTACCCGTGGCCGGCAGATGGCCCAGCGTTATGGTTGGCGACAGAATCAGGCGCGGGCGTTGATTCTCTGTGCTCAGGCCCAGGCAAGTTTGTACCAAGTGGATCTAGCCACGGCCTGCTATCAGCAGGCCGTGGCGCTCTGTCAGGCCTTAGCGGATCAACAGCTCGGGGCAGAGGCGCAGGCCGGTTTGGCCCAGTTGGCCCTGGCCCAGGGTGATTTGTCCGCTGCACAGTGCTACGTCGAGGCGATCTTACCTGTGCTGGCATGTTATCCCCAGGCCGGGTTGGATGAACCATTTACCCTCTACCTGACCTGTTATCAGGTCCTGACGGCAGGGAAGGATGACCGCGCCCCTGCGCTTTTGCAGCGTAGCCACGACCTCTTGCAACAATATGCCGACCAGATCCACGATGAACAGCTGCGTCATTCTTTTCTGGAAAAGGTTACGGTGCATCGAGTACTGGGGCGAGTGATGGAATGAGCGGCGGTGGCGGTGACTGCGCTTGTCGAAGTCACTGCCGCCTCCCCATGGCAGACACGAGACACGAGACAGGGAGACACGAGATACGAGACACGTCTCCTAGTCTCGTATCTCCCTGTCTTGTGTCTCGTGTCTCCTATCTAGTCCCTAACGCTGAACCAGCGGAAGGAAGAGTTGATTCAGCAACGCGGCCTCGCTCTCCTCTTCGCGGGGGAGGTCGAAGTCATCGAGTTCGGGGTCGGGGTCGGCGGGCGCCTCGGGGAGCAGCTC
>JALHQH010000077.1 GCA_022842065.1 Caldilineaceae bacterium | reverse complement strand
CAGCTATTTTGTCTAAATCGGCGCATTTGTTGGGGCGAGGTATTTTTTGACGTTTAATCATTATTCTTTTGTCTTATAAACCGGGGGGCGGCATCTTCGATGCCGCCCGCCGGTTGATATGACAATATTATAAAGGTTATTTCCCATGCAACCACGCCCCTTGCGCACTACCGTCATCGGCAGTTATCCCTTCCCGTCCTGGCTCGAATTTGCTTCGCAACACCTGGAACAGTTCGGCGTCGATGAAATCGCCGAGTTGCAGGCGGATGCAGTTGTCTGTGCCGTTCACGACCAGGTCGCGGCCGGCTTGGATGTGATCACCGATGGCGAACAGACGCGCTTTGATTTTAATCTCTCCTTTTATGGCTTTCTCGACGGGCTGGGTGAGGCCGAAGCGTCACGGCGCAACTTTGGGCCACCGGCCCACGACCAGCGCGGCAAAACGCCGATTGTCGGTGAATTGGGCGCAACGCGTGGCTTGGGGGCCGTCGCTGAATTCAAACGGTTACAGGCCCTTGCCCCCGCCGGTCCAACGCTCAAGGCCAGTGTGCCTGGCCCCTACACCCTGAGCGGACGGTTAATTCCCAATGCGCAATACCCGGATCGTTATGCGATTACCGAGGCGCTGATCCCGGTCGTACGCCAAGAGCTGATCGATCTGGTCGCCGCCGGCTGCACCGAGTTGACGGTTGATGAACCCTCAATGAGTTGTTACGCCTATCGCGAAGATCCGGATCGTTTTGTCGAGATCTTTAACCGCACCGTCGAACCCATCGTCGGCAAGTGTCGCCTCTCGACCCATCTCTGTTTTGGCAACTTCAAGGGCCACGCGGTCAGCGACCGGCGCTACGCCCCCATGTTCCCGGCTTTTCTCAACATGCAGCTTGATGAGATTCACGTCGAGATGGCTAGCCGCGAATTTGCCGAGCTTGAGGTGATTGGCGCAATTGCCGAGCGGCGCGATGTGGCGGTCGGCATCATTGATGTCAAAAGCTACTTTATCGAAACCCCCGCCGTGGTCGCCGAGCGCGTGCGCCGCTGTCTGCAATTTGCGCCGGCCGAACGACTAGCCTTTGCGCCAGATTGTGGGCTAAGCCAGACCGCGCGCTGGGCCGCGAAACAGAAGTTGCAGAACATGGTGGCTGGGGTGCAGATTGTGCGGGATGAGTTGGGGGGTTAGGCAAAAATGAGGGTTAAACCGGTGATGGAACGTAGGCTACCGAAACAATTTTTCAATCCCCAGTGACCTGGAACAATCTTGATCATGATCAACCCGCTCCAATCAGACGACACCCTCCGTGCCGACATTACCGCGGCGCGCAGCCAACTAGATGCCCTTCACCTCTGGTGGCTAGGCCAGAGCGGCTATCTGATCCAGTGGCAAGGGCAACATTTGCTGCTTGATCCCTACCTCTCCGATTCACTCACAAAGAAGTATGCCGACACCGCTAAGCCCCATGTGCGCATGACGGCAATCCCGATTGCATCGGGACGGCTCGATTTTGTTGATGTCGTCACCTCCAGCCACAATCACACCGATCACCTGGATGGTGAAACACTTGGCCCGCTGCTGCAAGCAAATCCAGATCTAACAGTGGTCGTCTCGGCGGCGAATGTAGGGTTTGCAGCCCAACGGCTAGGAGTCTCCCCAGCGCGCCTCACCCCAGTAACGGTTGATACGCCGGTCACCGTAGGTCTGTTTACGCTGCATGCCGTCCCTGCTGCCCATGAAACCTTTGAACTGGATGAGGCAGGCCATCACAAATTTATCGGGCTGGTGGTGCAGGCTGGGCCGTGGACCCTTTACCACAGCGGCGATACGCTCTGGTACGACGGCATGGAGGAGACACTACGGGGGTGGTCGATTGACCTGGCGCTGCTGCCGATCAATGGCCGTGACCCCAAACGGGGTGTGGCCGGCAACCTCTCCGGCTCTGAAGCCGCTCAGATCGCTAAGAAGATCAGCGCCGGGTTGGTGATTCCCTGTCACTACGATATGTTCACCTTTAACACCGTCAGCACGGATGAATTTGTGCGCGCTGCGCAGATTCTGCAACAACCTTACCGTGTGCTCCAATGTGGCGAGCGGCTCGATTTGGCGTAAGAAAGCATACCCATGCTCAACGATCCCATTCTCGTCAACGACTGGCATCCGGTCGCCAGCATCTATCAACTGCAAACAACCCCGGTACTGAGCACGCGCCTGCTAGGCGAAGATCTCGTCATCTGGCAGGTGGATGAGACGATTCAAGTCTGGCGCGATCTCTGTATCCACCGCGGGGCGCGCCTGTCGCGCGGCAAGGTGAATGGTACGTCTTTGGCCTGTCCTTATCATGGTTGGCAATATAACAGCGAGGGGCGCTGTGTCCACATGCCGGCGCACCCCGAACAGACGCCGCCGACCAAAGCGCAGGCCCAAACTTATCCGGTGCAGGTGCGTTATGGACTCGTTTGGACCTGCCTGGGCACACCGGCCAACGACTTGCCCCCGTTCCCCGAGTGGGGCGCGCCGGGGTTTGCCGCGGCCCCTTGTGGCCCGTTTGCCGGGGTGCGCGCCAATGGGCCGCGCATCATTGAGAACTTTCTCGATGCCACCCACTTTGCCTTTGTCCACGCCGGGGTGCTGGGTGATCCGGCCCAAGCCCAGATCGGGGAGTACGAGGTGGCAGTGACGCCGGATGGGGTCTTTGGCGAGCCGATTGCAGTCTATCAGCCCAATCCCTATGGTGACAGTAGTGGTGCGGTCCATTATATTTACAGCGTCTTCCGGCCGCTCACTGCGCACTTCACCAAAAAATCAGCGAATGCCACCAATGGTCTCTTGCTGGTGGTGACACCCCATGATCTACTGGAAAGTACCGCCTGGTTTGTCGTGGCGACCAACACGACCACCGACAGTGAACAGCTACGCCTTGACTATACACCGCGCATTGGCGGGATTTTTGAGGAAGATCGGGCGATTGTCGAAAGTCAGCGCCCAGAACTATTGCCGCTAGATCTACAGGCCGAGTTGCACCTACGCTCAGATCGCATGGCAATCGGTTACCGCACCTGGCTGCGCCAACTTGGGCTGCGCTATGGCGCGCAGTGAACATTTGCCCTTTACCATTCGCCCGGCGCGACCTGCCGACGCCGCCACCCTCTCACCGCTGGCCGCCAGGGTCTTTCGCCACACCTATGGCGCGGCAATTCCTGCCCCAACCTTAGACAGTTATTTAGCGCGCACCTTCAGCGTGGCCGCTATTGAACTTGCCCTCGCCGATCCCGCCACCTTTTGGCTCGTGGCAACGCGAGATGAGGTGTTGGTGGGCTACTGCAAATTGGTCAGCGCACCTATCCCTACACTCGCCGCGCAACACAACGCCATCGAAGTCGTCAACCTCTATATTGACCAGCGCGATCAGGGACAGGGTATTGGCCAAGCCTTGCTGCAGGCAGCCGAAGCGCACGCCCGATCCCAAGCTTGTGCTACCCTCTGGCTCTGTGTCTGGCAGGAGAATCAACCCGCCCTCGCCTTCTACCAACGCTGCGGCTTCGCTATCACCGGCACCACCACCATCTTTGTCGATGAGATCGCCTTTGCCGATTGGATCATGGTCAAACCGTTAGCGTAGGTCAGCGTCTCCGGCGTGACGGTGGTGCGATGTCACGCCGGAGGCGCTGACCTACGCTATAACAACCACTGTAGGCCATACAGGGCGACCATGCCTAGCCCAATCGTTAAGAAAACATTGCGGGTCCACCAGGCGACGAGCATGGCCAGGATCCCGGCCAGCAGCCGTTCGTTCTGCCAGCTCAGGGCGAGCACATTGTTGCGTACAAAAAGTTCGGGCACGATAATCGCGGTCAACGCGGCGACCGGCACAAAGCGCAAGGGGCGCGCCAACCAGCCGGGTAGGCGAATCTCGTTGAGAAAAAAGATAAAGGCAAAACGATAGGCAAAGGTCCCTAGCCCGATGGTGAGCAAGGTGAGCCAGAGGGAAAGTGGGTGATTGGTCATTGGGTGATTGGTCGTTTCTTTAACATAGTCGCTAATCAGTGGCCAGTGGACGGTTGTCGCTTGTCCAGCAGCGCGCCGGCGGCAATGGCAACCAGCATTGCTGTCATTAAGCCCAATTTGAGGGGCAGTTGCAGGGCGAGCAGGACGGTAATGCCGGCCACTAGCGCGGTCCCCGCGGTGGCCCGATCTTTCAACGCGGGGATGACGATGGCAATAAAGGTTAACGGCAGGGCAAAATCAAGCGACCAGGCCGCCGGGATCTGCGCGCCGAGGAAAACGCCGACCGCGGTGCTCAGTTGCCAGGTCACCCAGAGGCTTAAGCCCGCGCCCAGGAAATACCAATGTTTCCAGGTAGGCGCCTGGCGACCGTCGAGATAGTGGCTGATCGCCACGGCGTACGTCTCATCGGTGGTAAGATAGGCGAGCAGCGCTTTCCAACCCCGGTTCAGCGCTTGCAGGTAAGGGGCCAACGAGGCGCTATAGAGCAGATGACGCAGGTTGAGCACCAGCGCGGTAGCCACGATCACCAGCAATGGTGCGCCGTCACCTAGGAGCTGCGCCGTAATAAATTGGGCCGAGCCGGCAAAGACCACAGCCGACATCCCCTGTGCCATCGGGACTGCCAGCCCAATACCAACCGCCAGCACCCCATAGATTAGCCCAAAGGGGATCACCCCCAGCAGTAACGGGGCGACGCCCATCACCCCCGCCCGAAACTCGCTGCCTCTGCTTGAAGGCAGCGATTGCGCGTGTGGCGCTGTCGCTGCTTGGTGTCCCACCGTTCCTTCCATCTCTATCCTCATTTTCCAGGCACATCAATGCGCCGCTACACAAACAAAGTCCACCGGCGTGGACTGGAATTGAGCCCGACCGGGCGCGCTAGCACCTGGTTTTGATAACTGTGGGCAATTTATTTTATTGGTTTATGGAGGGGTTGTCTTGTACAAAATTGCGCTAATCGCGTTGACCTAGAGTGGGCTGCGCATCAGGGGACCGCGGCGAGTACTTGCGGGTGATGCGCAGTACACGACAGGGTAGCTTTCCGCTTTGTGGCTTATCTCAATTTTGTAGGACTTGCATATTAGCCTTGGCTTATGAGTGTTGGCGATAGCTGCCGGGTGGCACACCAACTATGCGTTTGAAATGGCGCGTGAGGTGACTCTGGTCATTAAAGCCAACCAGCAGCGCAACCTCGGCGACGGCGACCCCGGCGCGCAGCAGCGTTTTGGCCCGTTGCACACGCAACTGGTTAAGATAGGCGTGGGGCGGCAAACCAAAGGCGCTTTTAAAGGTGCGCAGCAGGTGGTAAGGACTGAGATGCACATGGGCGGCCAACTCGGCCAGTGAGACGTTCACCGCGTAGTGATCGGCGAGATAGTGCAACGCCGCTTGGAGCGACGCGCGATCCGTGGTGGGTTGCGCCGCCGGCAGCCGTTGTCGATCATCAGCGTGGCGTTGAATTAGCCCGGTCAACAGCGTCAGCCAGCCGCTCTCACTTTCCAGTGGGGAGAGCCCTTGTTCCAATTGCCGGTGAAAGTGGCCGAGTTGCTGGGCGAGCAGGCTATCGGTCACCACCGCATGGGTAAAGAAGGGGTAATCACCGATGCGCCCAGCTAATTGGGCCGCGGCTTGGCGCACCAGCTCCGCCGCGGGATAGAGCATACGGTAGCTCCACCCAGCCTGGCTCAGTGCCTGCCCCGTATGGATTTCACCGGGATTGATCAGCACCACCTGGCCTGCCCCCGCCACGTGCACGGCGCCACGGTAGGCAAAGGTTTGCGCGCCCTGTTCAATCACCCCGATTGCATACCCTTCGTGGCTGTGCGGGGCAAAACTGTGGGTGATGTAGGTGGCGCGCAACAATTCAACATCACCTAGGGTCGTGGCGCGCCAGAATTTGGTGCTTTCGGTGGTGGGGATGGGCGATTGGGTGATTAGGAATTGGGTCATTGGTTATTGGTTGGAACGGGCGGCGGGTGAGGGATTTATTTGGGTAGCGCGTAGTTTCTAATCACTGCGGCTTTCAAAAACGATCAGTTTGTACTCGTGGTGAGGATCGGCGCTGAGGGGGCGTAACCAGCCTTGGGCCGCCACCCGTGGTGAGCAGGAGCCAAAGGTACAGAGGCGGATCGGGTGGTGGTGGGCGACCTGCTCCAGGCGCGCCAATACATCACGCAGAATCTGGCCACGGAAGGGGGTAAAGAGAAAAAAGACGGTGCCATCCTGATAATCGACGTTACGCGCATCGGCGTTGATAAAATCGACCGCGGGTAAAGCCAATGCTGCCGCCTGCTGCTGCGCAAACCGACAGAAAGCCGGCTCAAATTCCACCCCTTTGGCCTTGACCCCCGTGAGCAGATGGACAAACATCACCACCTGCCCCAAGCCAGAGCCCAGGTCATAGAAAACATCCTGCGGCCCTAAGGCACATTGATCGATCAGATCGAGAATGGCACAGGCCGGCGTCTCCTCGCAGTGAACCATTTCGACCGTTGGCGTCAGGGTCGGGGCGGGGGCGGTAGGCAGGGCAAAGAGCCCATCAACCAGACTATCGAGCCCATCATAGCCGGTGTAAATATGCTCATTGGTGGGTTGACCATGAGCGGTGAATTGATCCACATAGGCGCGCAAGGCTTGACCGCGCAGCAGGCCACTGCGCACCCCTTCGCGCAAGCGCGCAAAGAGGGCGGCGTTGATGCCATTCAGCTTCGTCGCCAACGCTTCCGCCTCGGCCAGTAACCCTTGATAGGCCGGGCTGGCCGGCCGTTGCCGGCGCACCACCTCGCGCACAAAGCCGATAAAGTCGAGCGCCGCCACCCGCCGCGACAAATTAGGTTCTACCGTTAGCGCCTCAGCCCGTAACCAGCCATCAAGCTCAGCGCGCAGATTCTGAAATTCCATAGGACTCCTGAAAGGTGCTGCATAAAACGTGAAACGTGATGCGTAAGTTACGGGTTACGGGTTACGCATCCAGGTGTAACCAACGCGTTACGGGTTACGTTTCACGCATCACTCTTCACGTTTCACGTTTCACGTTTCACCTTTTCCGCATGGTACAATATTCCCTATCACAAGACAACTTAATGATACCGGCGAAGGTGCTTATGCAGGTTACGGCTGCGCCTTTGCTGGTCAGTGCAACACAGGAGCGCGCAATGCAGGCAACACTCGTTTTGTACAATGGCAAGATCCACACGATGGAGCCCCGTCAGCCCCAAGTCCAGGCGATTGCGCTGGCTGGGGATCGGATCGTGGCGGTGGGCGGTGACATGGAGATGCGCGCTTTGCTGGCCGCGGATGGGGCGGCCATTGACCTGGAAGGGCGCACCGTTACCCCCGGCTTTATCGATGCCCATCTCCACTTCCTCTCCTACGGGCTGAGCCTGCGCGAAATCGATCTGATGGGGGTAACGTCGCTGGAGAATGCCTTGGAACGCGTGACCGCGCGTGCCGCCACCACACCCGCCGGCCAATGGCTTTCCGGCCGTGGCTGGGATCAATCCCTCTGGCCGACCAACGCTTTCCCGGTTGCCGCTGACCTGGATGCGATCACCACGGATCACCCCGTCTTTCTACGCCGCAAGTGTGGCCATGCCGGCTGGGCGAACAGTCAGGCGTTAGCGCTGGCTGGGATCACCACCGACACCCCGAACCCGCCCGGCGGCGAGATCGTGCGCGACCCCGCGACCGGTCAGCCAACCGGCATTTTGCTCGAACGGGCGATGGAGTTGGTGGGACGTTTGCAGCGCATGCCCACGGCTGAGGAAGCACTGGCCGCGGTCAAAGTAGCGATGGCGACGGTACACCGCATGGGCATCGTCGGTGTCCACAACATGGAGGGGGTGGCCGCACTGCGCGCCTTCCAAACACTGCACCGCAACGGCGAACTCAAACTGCGCGTGCTGCAACAGATCCCCGAAGCGGATCTGGACGCCGCGATTCAGGTGGGGATTCAGAGCGGGCTAGGTGATGAATGGCTGCGCTTTGGCGCGCTCAAAATGTTTGCCGACGGGTCGTTGGGTGCCCGTTCGGCCTTGATGATTGACCCCTACGAGGGGGAGCCAAACAACATTGGCATTGCCGTCTCCACCGCTGAGCATCTTAAGGCGCAAGTGGAAAAGGCCGCGCGAGCGGGGTTGGCCGTCCACATCCACGCCATCGGCGACGGGGCCAACCGCAATGTGCTGGATGCCTTTGAAAATGTGCGCAAGCAGGGCATTGGCCCGGCGTTGCGCCACCGTGTCGAACACGCGCAGGTGCTCCACGCCGATGACATTGGCCGTTTTGTTGCCCTGGATGTGATCCCATCAATGCAGCCGATCCACTGTACACAGGACATGGATATTGCCGACCAGAATTGGGGTGCCCGCGCCCGCAACAGCTACGCCTGGAGCACCCTGCTTAGCACCGGTGCCAAACTCGCCTTTGGTTCCGACGCCCCGGTCGAGACGCCGGATGTTTTCCAGGGGCTCTACGCGGCGGTCGCCCGCCGCCGGCCCAACGGCCATCCCGGTCCGCAGGGGTGGTATGGGGAGGAATGTGTCAGCATTGCCGAAGCGGTCTATGCCTATACCGTGGGTGCCGCGTATGCCGGTGGCGAAGAAGCGCTCAAAGGCTCGTTGACCGCCGGTAAGCTGGCCGATCTGGTAGTGCTGGGAGAGGATATTTTTAGCGCGCCACCCGAAGCGCTGCTAGAGGCCAGCGTAGTTGCCACGATGGTGGGCGGCGAATGGGTGTATGGGGCACAAAACCATAATTGCCGTGCTCTATCTAATATCGGCGCTGGCTAAATTCTCGGACGGAATGCACAACATACTTTTGGCTTATGTCAGCTTCTCAAATTTAATAACTGGTTTTAAGAGAGCTGTGCCTAAAGCAGGTGGAACTGCATTCCCTATAATTCGGTATTTATCCGCTAAATTTCCGGAAAATTCCATATGTTTTGGCAAATCTTGGATTAATGCACATTCTCTCCAGGATAATCTACGATTTGCATTACCTTGTAACATCCATGTGTCTTTTTGGAGAAATTTCATTGGTTCCCCCATAGGATGGAGTGGAATATGATGTGCATCAGCTACTATCGTATAACTAGCCTCATTCCATCCCCTTTTACGATTTCGTGTAAGATAATGACCGTGAAATTTATAATCAAAAAAATCACCTTTCGGCCATTCTTCCATACCTGAAATTACGTCCTTCAAAACTAGCTTTTTTTTTGTTTCCTTAGATTCAGGATTTAGTTCAGGATAAACATAATCAAATTCAATATCTTTGCGTACGCCTACAATAAATATTCTCTTGCGAGATTGTGCTACGCCATATAAATTGGCATCTAACAGTTCAGGTGCACAGACTTTATAACCACTTTCTTGAAATCCACTCAATTGTTCTTCTAGAAACCACCCTCCATCTGCGGACCGCATTCCGCGCACATTTTCTACAAATAGATATTTTGGTTTAATTAATTGAAGTGCACGTAAAAACTCTTTATAAAGAAAATTAGTTTTATTATCTATTAAGTGCCTACTATTGCGGTCACGCCAACGTCGCCGCGAAGCGACACTAAAACCTGTGCAAGGATAGCAGCCAATAAGGATTTCTGCTTGTGGGAAGCTTGAAATATCTCTGATATCGTTTAGGTGAAATTCAACATTCGGAAAAATTGATTTGTAAGCGTAAGCCGCATGAGGGTCAATATCATTCGCCCATACGATCTCTACATCGACTTGTTTTGCTCCCCAGTCAAAGCCGCCGCAACCAGAAAATAGTGATACTGCCGATAATTTGCCGCTCATTAGCTCCTTCTTCCTTTGGGTGTTGCACTTTATTGTTAAGTATACCCGATATAGGAAAAAATGGCCACTTTAGTATACAATCAGAACAAGTTTTCTTTTTGTTCTATAAATTGTCTTACTAAGCTGTATGATCTAAGCTGCTGAAGTTGTAAATGCTCCTCCTCAATAATTCTTACAAATCTAACCCGATCAATAAGGATTGTATAGATGTCTTTGCTTGCATGCCAGTCTCCAATAGTGTTACGAAAACAAATAGGTGTAAAAGTCACGCTATGTATATGCGCTTTTAAAGATAATCTATTATTCCAGTAGTCGTAAGTAACTGTGTGCTGTTTACTTTTCCACTCATCAGTGCAAGCACATTGACCAAATACCACAAATGTTCCTGCAGCTTTATTATCTAAAGGGAACCAGCCAACTAAATCTAGACCTTCGTCACCTGTATTTACGGGAGAAAAATCTTGCTCTTTGGCTCTTAATTCTTCATTGAGGTCTTTAGCCAAAATATTCAATTTTGTCCAGATATTGCCTCTATACCGCTCATGAGAGAATGGGCCTTTCCCGAAATTAAATACTTTCCATCCAGGCAGACATTTCTTCAATACTAAGTAACTTAAGTGTTCAAAGTCTCCAGTAAGTGTATTGCGATTGCCACCTTGATTACTAAAGTAAGTTAAATTTGAGGCCATCAACAAATATATATATAGGAGTTGTTTATCTGAAAGAGGCTGTTGCAAACTTAAAATTGAACCACCACTATTAACTTGAAATGGATAGAAATCGTCAAATACGGCTTGCCTGAAAGGAAAATGACGAAACCAGTCTTCACCTCTTACTATCCATTTATCATTATGTTCAGAGTTTTCATACTCACCGGAGTCATCTAGCATATCACGTTCTCGGACGCGATCTATAAATGAAGTTATCGATATTTCTTCATCTAGGTTAGCGATACATAGTAACTCAATGTAGTCTGCCCAAAAGTAACTGTCATGCAATTTATCAGGTGTTGTTTCTAAAGAAAACATCTGTTTCATACCACTTCTTCCAGTAGAGTAAATAAGCTTCTAAATAGAATTGTTCCCAAATAAATGTCCGCCAGAGAATAGACCAGTGAACATACGTTGGGCAAAAGTTATACCGGCAGTTGCCACAAATTAGTAATTTTACCAGTTTAAAAAGTTTAATTTGTGACAGAGACACCTATAATTAGGAACAAGTTTAGTCGTTAACTGTCACGTGTCTTTAAATCTTTCATCCTTTTTCGTATAATTGTCAGAGCTAGAGGTCTGACAATTTTGAACGATCTAAAGACGCGTGACAATTAACTGTTATCTTTGCTAATAATCGCATCCTCAATACTCCCTCTTAATTTCACCGCTACCCTAACAATTTCTCTGATTAGTTGCTGTTCATCTTCCCCAACATTCTGCACATATGAAAATTGATTCCAAGCTTCGCTTAGAGATCGGTTAGTTTGTTGTAATGATGCTAAAAAAGATACTTTAGGCCCTTTACTTTGTGTATGTGCAGCTTCTAGTGATGAGCCATTTTTTAGAAGCCTACATGCCTCAGGGTCTCCAACGACATGGCTAAGTTTTTCCAGATTTCTAGATTCCCCGAGAATTGTGCTTCCGGTATCATCCCTCTGAAACATCCAAGTGGTTAAATAACGCAAATTATCTAGATCTAAACCACGTAATTCCCTATCTCTTCGGTCTTCCATACCAACGAAGTGTGATATATTTGTGTACCCTAACGCAGTATATAAAACTGCAAATTCTAAGGACTCTTCATCTAGATCAGCAATATCAAAGAAATTTTGATGCTTAATGTTTTCATAGACTGCTAGTCCTGCCAACATTTGACCGACATAATCTGCTCGGCTACCAATTTCTTTGGCGATGGTAGCATCCAATTGTTTTAGGTTGTCAATAGCTAAATCTGGAAATAGAGATGATTGACTCATTTCTCGCTGTTTTTTCTTGGTCAGCTGTTCTAAATATTTTGCTTTAGCTAGTGGTCCCCATGTCTGAATTCCAGTTATATGTCTATAGCCTAAATATTCAAGGATGTGATCTCGATGCTCAAAAATTAGTACTGGTAACTTCTTAATTTGAGATTTAATTTCATCAGTCGTACCATTGCTAATTCCCTCAATAGTTTTGCGTTTACTTGGTGCACGCTCTGGATGCAACAGGAGTTTTATGGCTGCTAATCGCCGGTTGCCTTCAACAACAAAATACGCATCAATTTCTGTTATACTTGGTACAACTAATAAAGGTTCACCTGGAAAAAAACCTTGCTCACTTATTGAGCCCATTAATTCGGCAATATTTGCCTTATGGATCATGAAATCTAAAACTTCTGAATCATTTGTAGATGTAACACGTGTCGGTAAGCGTGGATTCTCAGGATCAAATTGAAGCTTATCTATATCTACTTTTTCAATTTGGGCAGGATAATTAGTTTGCATTTTAATGTCTCGGATCTATTTTTTATACTTAAAATAATGCATATGCTCACTGTCAACAAAGTTTTTGGGCGTTCTGTTGATCGTCGCCTACGACGTGACGCGTGCAACGGAAATACCGAGAGATTTGCCATAGTAAAGAATTTATACTTACGTACAGCATAGTTATGCCAGTGGTGGCTTAGTCAGCACAGTGGAAAAGTACTATCGCATAGTGTAGTATACACGAAGTGCACTTTTCTGAACAAACTGCCCCTTGTCAAGCCCATTGACGATAATTCCCCAATCATCGATAATTCAACCAATCTCACTTTACCAAAGTGCATGTCAGCCGCCGGTCGTCCGCCGTAGCGAGTCGGTCGTCGGCCTCCACAAGCACAGCCAACGTCAAAAAAGGAACTTCCCATGAAAATCACAGAAATTCGGACAATGATTAGCTGGGCCGGCTTGCGCAACTGGGTGCTGGTCAAGGTTATGACCGATAGCGGTCTCTATGGCTGGGGCGAGGCGACCCTGGAGGGGCGCGAGCGGACGGTGGAGGCATGTGTCAAACAATTTGGCGAGGTGTTGATTGGCCACGATCCACTGCGGCGCGAACACCATTGGCAGCGCCTTTATCGCCACCACTTCTGGCGCGGCGGACCGGTGGGCAATTCGGCAATTGCAGCGCTTGATCACGCGCTGTGGGATATTGCCGGCAAGGCCTATGGTATGCCCCTTTACCAGATGTTGGGCGGCGCAGCGCGAGACTCGTTGCGTCTCTACACCCATGTCGGCATCTACCAGCCACAGTTGATGATCGAGGATGCCCAGCGCGATGTGGCCGATGGCTTTACGGCGATGAAGACCGGGGCATGGCGCGGCAGTGCGGGGTTACCCGAAAGTGAACGCATTGCCGCCTTTGCCGAACGGATCGGCGCACTGCGAGCGGCGGTCGGGCCAAGTGTCGGGATTATGGTCGATGATCACGGTCGGGGGCAACCGTCCAATGCGGTGCGGCTGATGCATGCGCTCGAACCCTATGGCCTGCTCTTTTTCGAGGAACCAACCCAGCCGGATGACCTGGAAGGGCTACAGCGCCTGCGCCTGGCCGATCCGCAGATGGATCTGGCGACGGGCGAACGGCTCTACTCAAAGTGGGAGTATCGCCGCCTGCTGGAGGGGCGTTATGTCGATGTGATCCAGCCCGATCTCTGCCACGCCGGTGGGATCAGCGAGGTGAAGAAGATCGCGGCCATGGCCGAAGCCTACTATGTCAAGGTCGCGCCGCACAATCCGCAAGGGCCAATCTCCACCGCCGCCGCTGCGCATCTCTGCCTGGCGATTCCCAACTTCCTAATCCTCGAATATGTGCGCCAAGAACCCTATCGCGACCAGGCCATGCAAGAAGCGTGGGTGGTCAAAGATGGTCAGCTCTATGTGCCGGATCGCCCTGGCCTGGGTGTAGAGCTAAATGAAGAAGTCCTCCTCGCCAACCCCCCGCGCCTGGATCGCACGCCGTCCCAGGATTTTGGGGCTGACGGCAGTGTTTTTGATATTTAGCGAGGTAATAGTGAGACAGTAAGACAGTAAGACAGTAGTCAGTCACTGACCACTGTCTTACTGTCTTACTGTCTCACTACCACCTTACCAAACCGCGATCCCCGCACTATTGAGGGGCAGGCCGCCAAAGCTACCAACCGATTGCAACGAGCCATCGGCCTGGACGCGGAAGCCGATGACGGTTTGTGAGCGAGGGCTGAGGGCGTAGAGCAGTTGCCCATTACGGCTGGCATCGGCATCGGTTGGGCCAGTACCGACACCGGTTTCACCGGCACGGCTGTTAAGCAGGGTCAAGCTACCATTGGCCTCGACGCGGTAGAGCGAGAGCGAAGCGCTGCCGGTGTTGGTCGTATAGGCATATTTGCCATCCTTGGTCACCACAATCCAGCAGGCCGCAGTCTGGCCGGTCGGGACGGAGGGGCTGACCAGGTTTAGCGCGCCATTGCCCTGCACCCGGTAGGAAGAGGCCGCACTGCCATCCACTGCGCCGCCAAAGGCTTCCGAAACGACCAATGTCGCGTTGCGGGCAAAGGCAAAACCAAAGGGGGTGATGCCGGCCGAAGGGTTCGTCATGGGACCGGTCGTGCGCCCATTGGCTTTGACATCATAGGTCAGAATGAGGTTGCTGGCCCGCTCGGTCACGAGCAGTTGTTTGCCATCCGGGCTGAAAGAGATCTGGGCCGGGGCCGGGGCGGCGCCGGTGCCCTGGTTGCTCAACGACCGGATCGAATTGCCGAGGGGTGAGAGTTTCCCATCACTGCGCAACACGAAACCGGCGATGTTGCCCGTGTCCCCCGCATTGAGCACGTAAACTAATCCCTTGCGCACGGTGACACTGGTTGGCTGAATGCCACCGGAAGCGACTTTGTCGGTGAGGATGAGCGCGTTAGCGCGCACATTAAAGACGGAAAGCTCATTGCTGCCGGCATTCACCACAAAGAGCCAACGGCCATTGTCACTCAGCGTGACCGCACCTTGCGAACCCAAGCCAGCCCCCAACCCTTGCCCACCAGTGGGAAAGCGACTGACCACGGTCAGCGTGCCATCAGCACTGCGGCGATACATTACTACTTCATTGCCACGGATCGGATCATTGGCATTGGTCATCACAAAGGCCGAGCCTACCCCGCCAGCAGCGGCTGCCTCTACTTCACTATCGAGCGCATCAGTTAGATCCGCTACTGCGCCACTCCCTTCGGCGTCATCCGCTGAACCAACGCCACCAATCAGCGGCAAATAGATTGTTACGGCGCTGTTACTTGTCTCCTGCGCCAAGGCAGGGACCACACTGACCAGCAATAAAAGCATAGCCAGCAATACACTCAAGCGACGAGCCATTGTTTACTCCCTTAAATTAGTTGATTTATTGATTGCCTATCACAACAATTGAGGGCCTCTACATGGTTAGTCTCGCCGTGGTCGCTTTTGTTACAACATTGACCATCCTAAAAAATTACAACACGCTTACTTGTCTGTAATAACTCATAAGCTTCTGGTAAGACACTGATCATTCTTTTCTCACCGCCGCCACATGCGGCCGCTCTACACTGCGAACAATCACAATCATGGGTTGGGCGTGGATAGAGCGGAGGAATTGAAGGTTATGGAGAATCGGCTGAGACAAACATCTGCATGCGAACCGGGTGCGGACATGGTGCTGCCGCCTGTTGCTTGGAACAACACACTGCCTTTGCAAATCGACAAAATCAACTTGGTTGCGTTGGTGGCAGAATATCACGCACAAATGGTGCGTCTTGCTCGGCGTTATGTAGATGATCCGGAAATTGCCCAGGAAGTGGTGCAGGAGACATGGGTAGCAGTGCTGGTTGGCTTACCGTCTTTTGCGGCGCGGGCTTCATTAAAAACCTGGATCTTTGCGATTTTGCTTAACCAAGCACGTACACGTGGTAAACAGGAAAAGCGTCGGTTTTTGCTTACTGTTAGTGCAGAGGAGTTGGCTGCTGATGACGAAGCGCTACAGGGTGATAAATTACCGTACGCAGCGACTAATTCACCAGAAGCGCAACTGCTCTGGGAAGAAACCTATACTTATCTGATGCAGGCCATTGCCGCATTACCCACCCAACAACGGCTCGTCATCACCCTCTCTGATCTCGATGGCAAAAGTGTTGCTGAGATCTGCCGCCAATTAAAGGTGAGCGAGGCAAATCAGCGAGTTTTGCTCTATCGCGCCCGCCAACAGGTGCGGCACGCTTTACAAGCCTACTGGAAATCATAGAGTAACGACCGACCTCACCCCTAACGTCCCTCTCCGCTGCGGAGAGGGACGTTAGGGGTGAGGTCGGTCGTTACCTAATAGAGATTATACTGATTCGACAAGACAGCGTCTGTCTAAATTATGGGAGAGTAGCGAGCAGACATTGAGCGTTAGTGATTGCCCAAATCCGGCGCAACCGCGTGCTCGCCGCGCTGATTAAGCAAGGCCACCACGCGCCGATTTTCCATGGTCGCATCAATATCCGCCACCACCGCCTCGGCAATTACCTGCACCTCGGCTGGCAATTGCGTACGCTCGCCAGGGTTTAGCTCTTCAAAGATCCGGATTTCACCTTGTTGGCGAATGTAGTCCGCATAGATGTTGAGCTCTGCTGGTGTAGCAATCCGCTCGACCAGCCGATCATAGCGGCGGTATCCTTCCAAGATCTCGCCGTCATGTGCGGGGGCCAATTCGACTAAGACATCATATAAAGCGCTCATAACTTTTTCTCCTCATTCTTTTCTAATGTTTCGTTACAGGCGTTGCTACCAATCGTCGGCACACTTACTCTGCCTGTTCAGCATAACGGCTAGGTCCCATTCGCGCCTGTATCCCGGTCCGGAACGGGTTATAGATGACAGATAGAAATTCTCCAATTGGTTGATTTGGGGAAATCTCGGTATACTTGTAGACTCAATCGTTGTGGAACAAATGTTTTGCGCGCCTGCCCTGCCCGCGTGGCCGCCATCTTTACACAACTGTCCTTTCCGCTACTGCCGAGGAAACCTGCCATGAGCCCAATTGCCGATTTCAAACTCGAACGTTACTTTGGCAAATATGAATTTGCCGTCCAGTGGCTGCTGAGCCCGTCGGATTGTGAGAGTATGACGGTGCCGGAACTGTTGGCGCTGGCTGATGAAGAAGGGCGACAGCTTTGGGCGCAGCTTTATCTGGGTTACACCGAGTCACCCGGCCATCCATTACTGCGCGCCCAGATCGGGCAAATGTATCGCGAAGTCGGCACGGATGGGATTGTGGTGGCCGCGCCAGAAGAGTTGATCCGGGTTGGCATGGAGAGCTTGTTAGCCCCCGGCGATCATCTGATCTACACGGCACCGGCTTACCAGTCGCTCTATGAAGTGGCACGCGCCGTGGGCTGTGAAGTAACGCCTTGGCAACTGCGGGCAAGCGGCGAACGCTGGACATTGGATCTAAGTGAACTGGAGCAGTTGATCACCCAGCGCACCAAGGTGTTAGTGATCAACTTTCCGCACAACCCCACCGGCTATCTGCCCACGCGCGCCACGTTGGATGCGATTGTCGACATTGCGCGCCGTCATCGGCTCTATCTCTTTAGCGATGAGATGTACCGCCTGCTCGAATATAATGCGGCTGACCGCTTGCCCCCCGTTTGTGATCTCTACGAACAAGGGATCTCCCTTGCTGGCATGTCGAAAACCTTCGGCTTGCCGGGGTTGCGCATTGGCTGGTTGGCAACCCAAGCCCCTGATCTGCCGCCCCGCTGGCTGGCACTCAAGGACTATACGACGATCTGCAACAGCGCGCCCAGCGAGATCCTGGCCTTGATTGGTCTGCGCGCCGGTGAGCACCTGGCAGCGCGTAGCCTGGCCATTATTCGAGCTAATCTGCAACTGGCACAAGCTTTCTGTGCTGAACATCGGGATCAGATCCAATGGCTACCGGGCGGCGGTGGTTCGATCGCCTTTCCGCGCTGGTTAGATGACGAAGATCTCGACGCCCTTTGCCAACGCGCCCTGGCTGAACGAGGGCTGATGATTGTACCCGGCAGCATCTTCGATCATGCCGGCAGCCACTTCCGCATCGGCCTCGGTCGCCGCAACTTTCCGCAGGTGTTGGAACAGTTTGAGGCGCTATTAGGATAGACGACGGACGACTGACCACTGTCGACTGTCAACGACCAATGGCTTCGACACGCTCAGCCATCGGTCGTCCGTCGTCCGTCGTCCATAACTCTTTTTGCCATAAAGGATAGTGTTTTACGATGTCTACACCGATGCGCCAGCAATATCTGTCGCTTAAGAGCCAATATCCCGACTGTATCCTTTTCTTTCGGCTGGGTGATTTTTATGAGACCTTTGATGAAGACGCCAAGACGGTGGCGCGCGTCTGCGATGTGGTGTTGACCAGTCGTCCGGTGGGCAATGATGTGCGCGTGCCGCTGGCCGGTGTGCCCTATCACAGTGTTGATGGCTACTTGGCGCGGCTGGTCGAAGCAGGTTACCGCGTGGCGGTGGCCGAACAGGTGAGCGAGCCCGGCAATGGGCTGGTTGACCGCGAAGTGCGGCGCGTGGTCACCAAGGGTACCATCGTCGAGCCGGGGATGCTGGATGAGAAGCGCAATAACTATCTGATGGCGGTCAGTGTTGATGGCCGCGGCGAGGTCGCGGGCATTGCCTACTGTGATATCACCACCGGCGAGTTTGCCGCCACCCAGCTCAACGCCAACAGCCGCAGCGAGTTGGAACGGCGGATTGGCGAAGAGATCAGCCGCCTCCAACCCAGTGAGCTCGTGCCCATCGATTGGTCGCCGCACGAGTCGGAGCTCTATGGCTTGATCGACACTTTGGCTCCCGTCATCTCCAGTGTTGAGGCGTGGCAGGTCGCGCTGGATACTGCCACCGTTGCCCTGCAGCGCCACTTCGGGGTGAGCACCTTGGATGGTTTTGGTCTACAGGGGCGGGCCCAGGCCATCCGGGCGGCGGCGGCGGTCGTCGTTTATCTACGGGAGATGCAGCCGGGGGCCTTGGCGCAACTGACCAATTTGCACAGCTATGCCATCGGCGCGTTTATGACCCTGGACGAGTCGACGCGACGCAACTTAGAGCTGACGGAGACGATCCGGGGCGGCGCAGCCAAAGGTAGCCTGCTCGATGTGCTGGACCGGACCTTAACCCCCATGGGCGGACGGCTCCTGCGGCGCTGGTTGGGGCAACCGCTGCTCGATGTCACCACGATTAACCAGCGGCTGGATGCCGTGCAGGCGTTGGTCCATGATACCACCTTGCGGCTGGAGTTGCGTGACGATCTACGCCCGCTGGGTGATCTGGAACGGTGGACGAACCGGATTGTGCAAGGGGTGGCCATGCCGCGCGACCTGGTGGGCATCCGTGAGATTCTCTGCAAAGTGCCGGCCATCAAGCGCCATTTAGACATTGAGCTGGAGGGGCCACCTGCGTCGGCAACCAGCAATGCCAAGTGGAGCAATGGCGGCATCATGGCCCATGCCCCTCGCCTGCGCGCAATCGACGAGGTGATCAGCGCCCTGTTGGTCAAACTCCCCGCCTGTGACGATGTCTTAGCGCTCCTACAGACGGCAATTGCCCCCGAACCGCCGGCTACCCTGGCCACCCCTGGCGTAATCTGCGCCGGCTTTAGCGCCGAACTAGATGAGCTAGTTTACAAAAGTCGCCACGCCAAGGATTGGATTGCCAACCTGGAGAAGACCGAACGCGAGCGGCTTGACATTAAGAGCCTGAAGGTGGGCTACAACCGTGTTTTTGGCTATTACATCGAGATCACCCACACTCATCTCGACAAGGTCCCGCCGGACTATATTCGCAAGCAGACCCTGACCAATGCTGAGCGCTATATTACCCCCGACCTAAAAGAGTATGAAGCACTAGTACTCAATGCCGATGAGCGACGATTGGAGATCGAAGGGCAACTTTTCCGCGAAATTTGCAGCCAACTGGCGGCCTCCGCCAAACCGTTGCTCCAACTGGCAGCGACCCTGGCTGAATTAGATCTCTATACGGCGTTGGCCGAGGTCGCCCTGAACCGGCGCTATGTGCGCCCGACGGTGGACGAAGGTGCCGGCATTGAGATCGCTGGCGGGCGGCACCCTGTCGTGGAGCTGATGTTGACCGATGAACCCTTTGTGCCGAATGACACCCATCTGACCCCCGACGCCGCCATCCATGTGTTGACCGGCCCCAACATGGCCGGCAAGAGCACCTATTTGCGCCAGACCGCGCTGATCACCCTGATGGCCCAGATCGGCAGTTTTGTGCCGGCCGAACGTGCCCAGATCGGCGTGGTGGACCGCATCTTCACGCGGATCGGCGCGAGCGATGAGATCCATCGCGGCCAGTCCACCTTTATGGTCGAGATGGTGGAGACCGCCAATATTCTCAACCACGCCACCAACCGCAGCCTGCTCGTGCTCGATGAAATTGGGCGTGGCACCAGCACCTATGATGGCCTCTCGATTGCCTGGGCGGTGATCGAGTATATCCACAACCATCCCGGCCTGCGCGCCAAAACGCTTTTTGCTACCCATTATCATGAATTGACCGATCTGGCCGAGCGGTTGCCCCATGTGGTTAATTATAATGTGGCCGTCGATGATAGCGGCAACGGTGAGGATGTGATCTTCTTGCGCCGCATCATCCCCGGCAAAGCGGACCGCTCTTATGGGGTGCATGTGGCGCGCATGGCCGGCTTACCGACCGCAGCGATCAACCGGGCCGAGGAGATTTTAGCGGATCTGGAGCGTAGCGGCGCGGCCGGCCCCAAACGGCTCTTTGAGCCGGAGACCAAACGTGGCAGCAAAGCCGCCCTGCAAGTCTCACTCTTTGCCGATGTCCATCCCGTGGTCGAAGCCCTGCGCAAACTCGATGTCAACGGTCTCACTCCGCTGGATGCGCTGAATCGACTTTATGAATTGCAGCAGTTGGCGAGCAAGCATTAGGAAGACACGAGATACGAGACACGAGACACGAGACACGAGACACGAGACACGAGACACGAGACACGAGACACGAGACACGAGACACGAGACACGAGACACGAGACACGAGACACGAGACACGAGACACGAGACACGAATTAGTCTAACCTTCCAGTCGCAACTCTCCTAATCCCTTGTCACCTTGTCTCGCGTCTCCTACTGCTCTTGGCGTTCAAAACGGTAACCGACGCCACGCTCAGTGAGGACATACTTGGGGCTGCGGGGATCAACTTCAAGTTTGCGGCGCAGGTGGGAGATGTAGACATGCACGTAGTCGATCGAATCCTGGTATTCCCAGCCCCAAACTTTGTCGAGGATATTCTGGTAGGTGAGGATCTGGCCGGCGTTGTGTAGCAGATAGGCCAGCAAACGGAACTCGGTCGCCGTCAGTTGAATCGATTCACCGTTGACCAGGATGCGGCGCTTACGCAAATCAATGCTCAAATAGCCATCGCTATAGAGGGATTGGGTATCAGCTTCGTTGAGCAACTCAACGCGGCGCAGCACGGCCCGTGCGCGGGCCAGCAGGACTTCACGGCTGAAGGGTTTGGTCACAAAATCGTCGGCACCATAATCAAAACCGCGCAACACATCCTCATCTTTATCCATAGTTGTTAACATAATAATTGGTATATTAGAGAGCAGGCGGATCTGGC
The DNA here is from genome assembly GCA_022842065.1 of Caldilineaceae bacterium. Next base: position 21,207 of record JALHQH010000077.1, on the reverse strand, counting down.
GGCAGGTTTCCCAACCGTCAATATCCGGCATGCGCACATCAAGGATCACCAAATCGGGGCGATGTTCATAGAATTGGCGTAGCCCATCGCGGCCATCGACTGCGGTAAAAACTTCAGCCCCCGCGCGCGCAAAGGTCATTTTAATCGCTTGGCCCAGGTTCACATCATCATCGATTACCAAAATCTTTTTTTCGTGCATACCAACGCTTACGCTATCTCAACATACGCGGCAATTGTCCCAACGGGTAGATGTACCGTAAAGGTGCTTCCTTTGCCAACTTGACTAACAACCGTGATCGCGCCGCCATGTTCTTCTACCAGTGCTTTGGTGATGGCGAGACCAAGACCGGTACCGGTTGCTTTATCTTTGTGTTGCGCAACGCGGCGGAACCGGTCAAAAATATAGGGCAATTCTTCTGCGGGGATGCCGTAGCCGGTGTCGGTACAATGTAACACCAACTGCTCCCCCGCTTGCTCAGCGCTGACGTGGACAGCACCCCCTTGTGGTGTATATTTTACCCCATTTGCCAGCAGATTTAATAGAATGCGTTCCAACTGATGGCGGTCGGCATAAAGGTGCAGGGGGGCCGCGCCGACCTCACAGGTGATGGTTACATTCTTTTCCGCTGCTTCATTTTGCAGGATCTCGACAATCTGCGTCAACAACTGCCCTAGATCGCATCGACTTTTTTTGCTGGTGAGCGAGCCACCTGCCTGCAATTTCTCAATATCCAGAATATTACGTACCATTGTAAAGAGCGTACGTTGGCTACGCAACAGAAAGTTAACCAGGTTGGGATTGTCCACGGCGGCGGTGGGATCGGCCTGTAACTCTTCGGCGCAGAGTTGAATGCTGGTTAATGGCGTCATCATATCATGGGTGAGGACGGCCAGATAGGCATCTTTTTGCCGGTTAAGCTGGGCCAAATCCTTCGTGCGCTCGGCCACAATGTTTTCCAGATTTTCCAGATGCGAGCGCATCTGCCCGACATAGAGGCGAAAAGCATAGGCCGAGAGCAAAATTGGCCAGAAGAACGCCAGCGCACCGAAAATTTGATAGCGCTCGACCGCATAACCAAGCGTCCCGCCGCCCAGGGCCGAAGCCAAAATGATGATCTGGGAAGTCGAGCGCTCTTCACGCCAGACGGCCAAGGGCTGCACCGAAGGGCCATTTTGCAAGCGTAAGATGCCAATTAATAGCCAGATATTGACTTCATTGTAAACAATCGCTGCCGGGATCCAGGGCAAGAGCATCTGCCAGACCGCTTCTGTGCCGAGAAAATGGCGGACGGCAAAAAAGACCAGCCCAGCCGCGTAGATGGCAATCGCGTGCATACTCGTATTGAAGAGTAACTGGCGCCCACTCTTCTTCCAGGTCTTTCGATCGGCGGGGCGCCGTAGCCAAACGGCAATACTGTAGATCGCCACAATCAGGGCGGCGGCAGGCGCTCCAAACGAGGGGATGGCCGCCAAACTTACCGCCGGCCCAACGCCATAGTTGATGCCCGCATCTTCCGAGACGGCAACCGACATCGGGGCCAGGGCGGCAACCACGGCTAAGAGGGCCAGGATGTAGAAGCTCGCGGCCGGAAGTTCGCGTACTAACTGCCATAGACCTAGCAGCAGCACACTTATCCCTAGCCCGCCAATGAGCAGCAGGTAAATCCGAATGGTCGTAAAATAACGCAAGCGATGCAAGGTAGTTATCATAGTCGATACTTGAAAGTAATTGCGCCCGGCGTTACGCAACGCCCTTTAGCGTGTGACAAGCGGTAAATAGAAGTAATTCAGTTGGTCATCAACGACATTGCTATTATCCGTCTGGCGCATTGTCACGACGAGGTTTAGTGGATAAAAGGTGGGTGATGGCGGTGTTTCTCCTGTGCCCAGATTGCGATCGGCGGCGGCTGTTTCATCTTGAATCTGGGGGAGCAGGATCGCTGACGCGCTATTGACTGCAAGATCCATGCCCGATACCCACCCCATACTGCCGGACCAGAAGCGCATGCCGGACCAAAAGCGCATGCCGGACCAGAAGCGCATGCCGGACCAGAAGCGCATGCCGGACCAAAAACGCGTCCCCGACCAGAAACGCATGCCGGACCAGATCTGCGCGCCATACCAATCCTGCAGGCTGCTTTGATTGAGCACAATTTTGCCTTGGTCAAAGGTCAGCCCCAGTTCGACAACCTGCTCTCCTGCCAGCCACGCTTGGTTATCGGCCTGCGCGGCCCCCAGAAAGATTGTTCGATCGCCGGCCGGTGAGCGGGCAAAGTAGAGATAGACCGATTCATCATCGCTGAGCAGCCGCTGCACAGGGCCGGCATGATGGGCAAAATGGGCCTGAAAGTTGGGAATATCGTCTTGATCGTCATTCGCTGGTGTAAAGGTTAGCTGTCCTGAATCGGGCGTAGTTTCGAGCAGATCGGCTAGCCCATTAGCCCCGACCTGGTTGCTATCGATCCGGCCATCACCATCAGGGTCGAGCTGGGTGATCAACTCAGGGGCAATGCCACTCTCTTCCAGATCGCTGATGCCGTCATTGTCACTATCCAGATCCAGGTCATCCGGAATCCCATCATTATCGGTATCACCGTTAATGGCCGTGGCCTGCTCGATCTCATCCGGAATCCCATCATTATCGCTGTCGAGATCCAGCCGTTGCACCGCTTGTACACCATCGCAACCGGCACCCCAACGCACGGCGGCGTCAAATAAGCGCCACCCTGCTTCGTTAAACCGGAGGCCGATCCCATTGGGAAAGGCGATCCGGCGCGCCGGTGCAATCATATCAACCATCGCTGCGCCTGCTTCATAGGCAAAGATGACTGCCGCACTGTTTTGATCCGCCAGGGTGGCAATGCGGATGGCGCTAGCCGTTGGTACACCCCAAAAGAAGGCCGTGCGTGCCTGGTTGATGGTCACCCTGGCATTAAGTTCGGCGGCGAGGGGATGAGCGCTGTTGCTGATATTGATCTGCGTCTGATTCGCCGCGACGCCGTAACTGCGTGCCGACCGTGCCGTCATCTGTAGATCGTCGTAAAGCGCCGCATCCCAAGTCATTACGGTCACCTTTGCGTCGCGGAATTTGTGATTAATAAAGGTCGAAAAGACGGAATCAGAGATAATCACCATTGCCTTGCCATCCGCATCGGCGGCACTTACCTCATATTGGCTACGCACGGTTACGCGAAAGCCCAACTGGGCCAAACGCTCGGCTAACAAATTGTCACGTGCCGATAAGGGCCGAAAACTGCCGACGAAAAGGATATTTTGGGCGAGACAACTAGGGGCGCGGTTGGATACACCATCACCATCACTATCCGTCGGCGAGACCGATGGCGGTTGCGCGGCGGGTGACCAAAGATGAGCCAGATCAGTCTCGATATCTAGATTTTCGTTGGCGCTTTCGTTGGGAATATCGTCACTCAAAACCGCATCCGGTGCCCAAATCCGCCCACTGCCTTGTTGAAAGACATTGTAAATCAGTCCACCGTTGCTGGTAATCGCCGATTGGGCGGTATACATCAAGCGGAATTTGACCTCATCTGGGGTGAGGTTGGGCCGTTTCTGGAGCATCAATGCGACTACGCCCGAGGCCACGCCGGTTGCCATGCTCGTGCCATTCAGCCGATAGAGGGTCATCGCTGGATCATAATCAGGATGGAGGCTGACCAGCTTGGCGCTGTTGTTGCGCGTGTAAGGGTCGGTATACATATAGGCGACCACATTGGCACCGGGGGCCAGCACATCCGGTTTGATAAAGCCATCGCGCGTTGGCCCGGCGCTGGACCAAGGGGCAACGATATCATCTGCCCAAACCTTGGCCGTCCCTGCCGTATCATAGGCCCCGACCGTAATCACATAGGGATCGTTCCCTGGCACCGTCACGGTTTCGGCGGCCGGCCCATTATTGCCCGCAGCCACCATGACGACGATCCCCTGTTGCCACGCTTTTTCCACGGCGCGGTTGACGGGGTCGATAAAGTAGGGCGTGTTGGCGTAGGCAAGCAGACTCAGATTGATGACCCTAATGTTGAATTCAGCTTTATGATCAACGGCAAACTGAATGCCTTCGATCACATCGATGTACGAACCACTGCCTTCATTATCGAGCACACGAATACTCAGTAAATCGGCTTCGGGCGCAACGCCCCAGTTTGCATCTTCGCCGGCTACAATAAAGTGGTTCCAGATCGTGCCCGCGATATGGGTCCCGTGGCCATAGCCATCCCAGCCACGTTCGCTACTCCAGCAATAACCGGCACGCGCTTCGCCGACCCCTGGACAAACGCCTGTACCGACGAAATCAGCTTGGCCTTTGAACTGTGCGCGCAGTGCTGTGCCCCAGACCGAAATAGCACGCTCATCAAACGCAATTCCGGTGTCAATAATCGCAATGGTGACCCCTTTCCCCCCGATGTTTTCGGTTGTCTCGCGCGTCACCCCATGTAGTTTTGTCGCCCCCACTTCGACCGAAACCGGGCTTTCTACTTCCCAAACCATTGGATCGGGGGTCGGGGTGACATATGCTGCCGGCTGAACCGTGCCATCGCGTACAATCCTAAGCACCGCCGGGTGGGCGGCCAGCTCACTCATTTTGTGCTGGGGTAAGCTAGCCCCCACGCTCTCAATGAGGGGGAGATGGGCAAGGATGGTGCCGCCACTGGCCAATACAGCCGCTGCGGCCTGGTCGGCACTTTGGGCCGTAACAATGACGCTCACCCACTCCTGCCCACCAGCCGTTTGTGTGTTGACAAACGTTGGTTCGACATAGGCTGTGACTTTTGCCTGTACCACAGCACCAGGCAAACATCCAGCCACCGTAACAATCAGCAATAGCCAGTGGATGTGATAGACACATCGCGCGCGGTAATATGCTTTTGCAAACATCTGATTTTCCCTGTGCTATCTCTTGTGTGATGTAGTTGCGGTGAAGAGGCTTCGGTGTCTACGATCTTTGGCTTAGTATAGTTGTAGGGTTGCGCCTACTGTGCAAGCACAACCCGCAGCTCGTCTAAAGCGCGTGCGCTGCTTATTATCTATACCCAACCGTACTTTGCCCTTGATCCTGTTCCATCTATACCTTGCTTTGGTTCGTACTGAACCATTGAGCCAAGAGAAAATGTCCAGCATGAATGTAACCGCACGGTAGGGGCGAAGGAATCTTGTCTGCCGTACAGAAAACACCCAATTTAGGGCAGGTTGATTAATATTGTATCAGACATTTCTTTAAGATGGTATTACACGTTTTTAAGAAATCAGGCAATTTTGATAGCAAAAGTGTGGAGATGTAAGGATGGGGTTGGGATTTTTGTCTTTTTCGCAATTTTTACTTTGCTCTTACATAAATCTATGCGGTTTATGCCCAAACTAAGCCGCGCTGCGTGCTTAGTTTGGTGGCGATCACGGCGCATCTGTCCCTAATTTCCTTACGAGGGCTGCTAATCTGCTGCCGCAGGGGCAATTGTGGCGTGGACTGCGGTAACGACAGCACGCGTTGCGGGCAGCAAGAGGGCACTAAAAGCCGCGATGATAGGGGTAAAGGCAAGCGCCGTTAAAACCAACCCCAAGCTGAACCAATCCGCCAACCAACTGGCCAGCCAAGCCATGGTTGCCCCACTCGCAAACATAAAACCAAGCACCGCTCCGCCCATCATCCCTTCACGGGCGGGCAGCAATCGTTGTGCCATAATAATTAGAATGCTATGCGGTATATTCAATAGGCCACCAGCCAACGCCGCCATCAGATAGAAAAGCCACCCTTCCACATGCAACAAGGCATAGGTAAAGGGAATACTCAGCAAGGTAGAAATAAAGAGAATCAAGCGCCGATTCCAGCGGTCACCCAGGTAGCCACCGATAAAGGTGCCAATTGCCCCGCCAAAGGCAAAGATCCCGATCATAAAGCCGTAGGTCGCTGGACTGTAGCCCAGGTCGGACAGATATTTAGGGAGGAGTGTGGTCAAACTTTGGGCGGTTGCCGAACGAAGCGCCACAAAGAGGATAAAGGCGGTAATCACGAAAGCCGCGCGTGGCTGGCGTGTAATAACATTGGTCTCGCCTTTTGCCGCCATCTGTACTGGTGGGGAAGTTAGTTTGGGGGTTGGTGGTGCGTCCTTGTTACTGCTCGGCTGACGCAGAAAAAGCGCCATTAACATGATCGCGGGCAAGGCACTGAGCGCTAACAACGGTAATCCTACCTGGATCGGTGCATTTTGCAACACCAAGCCGGCCGCCATCGGCCCTAGGGCCAGCCCCGACTGACCGAGTAGAAAAAAAAAGGAGGTGGCCGTGGTGGGATAAGCCCCGCCGGCCGCCGCAGCATTGATCATGCCCACTGGATGAAAGGCACCACTACCCAATGCACCAACTGTCAAACAGGCGACTAAGGTGGGATAATCTGGGGCAAAAGCGGCCAATGCATAGAAGATCGCTGTCCAGGCAACGCCAATGGCACCTAACCAGCGGCCACGCAGATAGTCGGCCAGAATTCCAAAAAAAGGCTGCGTCAGAGAGGCGGCAAAGGTATAGATCATCGCCGCCAGCCCGATCTGACTTACCGAAAGATCAAATTTGCCCGATAAGACGGTGAGAATCACCGCAATCGATGAATTCAGGACATCGATTGAAAAGTGGCCAAATGCCACTGCGCCTAACCGTTTCAGATTCATCTTATCGCAATCCTTCTTTGTCATGGGTAATAGGCACCGAATTTCACCCTCGTTGGTCAGGGGTAAGTAGGGCTTAACCCGCGCCATTCTATTGTATCACGCAGTCGATAAATCATGCAGCATGAACGCGGTTTTGCAAAGTTCTGCGCAGTGCAAATGCCATACCGTGGCGTTTACACTGCGATCCGGCCAAGACGTGACCCCGATATCTGGCTGTTATCATTCCTTACACAGCGAGTAAGGATAAAATCCTTCTTTTGGTCTAATAACTAATACTTTCATCCCATTACATCTACTTGAGAACTTGCTAGAATATTAGGAGTTTCGTACATCCATACGCCGCAGCTTTACATGGATAAGGCACTTTGATTTCAGGTAACGGCGCTATTTGATTGAATTATCAAGTAAAGCATAGAATAATAGCAGCGTTAATTTCCAGATAATCATCAGTGAGTTTAGGAGACGTATGGAGCGCAATTGGCGAGAAATCCGTCAGCGCTGGCAGCAATTTCAGCAACTGACCAGCCTGCGTTGGCGACTCACCATTTTATTGGGATTCATTCTGCTCTGTACCCTATTCGTCATTGGGTTCAGTGTCGCTGCCTTTGTGCGCCGTGCCGAGGCCGATGCGTGGCGGGGTCGGCAGGGCGAAGCGACGCGCAATGCCGTCCAGTCGGTGGCAAATCTGGTAGAACGTGCGAATCTCGCCCTGCAGCTGATTAGTGCCTTTGGGCTGGACGAATTCGAAGTTGACGCTGGGGCATTGCAAATGATCTTACAGAATAACCAGACAATGCAGGAACTTGTCTATCTAAACTCCCGCGGGCAAATGGTTGCCTCGGCCGTAGCCGGTGCCCCAATTTTGCGCAATGAAAGCAACTTGGCGGCGAGTGAATGGTTTGTCGCGGCCCAGCGCAACGACTCCTATTTCAGCGATCTACACCTGGATACCGATAACCCCTACCTGATTATTGCCGCTGCGGCCCCCAATCAGAGTGTGATTGCCGCGCGCCTGAGCATTAGTGCCCTCTGGCAGGTCGTCGGTGATATTCGTTTTGGTGAAAATGGCAGCGCCTATGTCGTCAACCACCGCGGCGATATGATCGCCCATACCAACCAACCACGCATCGGCGAATTGCCTAATATTGCTGGGCGGCCGGAATGGATCGCGGCATTGGCCGCGCGTGATTTCTGGTATGGCGAATATGTCAACTTTGAAGAAAAGCATGTGGTTGGTGTTGCCGCAGGGGTGCCTGGGGTAAATTGGGTAGTGATGACCGAGTTACCCGACAGCGAGGCCTTTGCCTACAGTCGGCGCGCCTACTACTGGCTAGGCAGTGGCATGTTGGCCTTTGTGATCCTGGTGATGTGGGCGAGTGCTGAATGGCTGGAAGCGTGGATCCTAACGCCCATTGACCGGCTACGTGATGGGGCCGAACATATTGGGCGGGGGGGCCTTGCTTACCGCATTGAAGTGATTCATCAGGATGAGATTGGGCAGGTCGCGGTTGCCTTTAATCAAATGGCGAAGGAATTACAGGATCTCTATACAAGCCTGGAGCAGAAAATTGCTGAGCGCACCGTCCAACTGGAGCAGCAGGCCACCGAACTGGCCCGTTCCAACGCCGAGCTAGCCCAGTTTGCCTATATTGCGTCCCATGATTTGCAAGAACCGCTGCGCATGGTCAGCAGCTATCTCCAGTTATTGGCCCGGCGCTATAAAGGGCAGCTCGATAGTGATGCTGATGAATTCATCGAGTTTGCCGTTGATGGGGCCATGCGGATGCAACAGTTGATTCGCGATCTGCTCGCCTATTCGCGCGTCGGCACACGCAACGAACCCTTTGCCGTAGTTGATATGAATCAGATCTGTCAGCAGGTACTGGATAATCTACAGGTCGCGATCCAGGAACGTAACGCCACCATCCAGATGGGTGTGCTGCCTCAGCTCCTGGCCGACGCGACCCAAATGGGCCAACTGCTACAGAATCTGCTGGGCAATGCCCTGAAGTTCTGCCAAACTCGCCCACCATGTATCGAGGTCGGTGCGACGCTGCATGAAGCAGAAAATGAATGGTGCTTTGTCGTCAAAGATAATGGCATTGGCCTTGAACCGGCCTACTATGAACGAATTTTTCTCATCTTCCAGCGGTTACACACACGTACGGAATATCCTGGGACCGGGATTGGGCTGGCAATTTGTAAGAAGATCGTTGAACGTCATGGCGGGCGGCTTTGGGTTACCTCACAGCCGGGTGAAGGTAGCTCTTTCTTTTTTACCCTGCCGGCATAGGGCAAGCGACAATGTCTTGATCGGCACGATTCATTGATGACTACAGATAAGGAAGTACCCTGATGGTGGCTAATTCATGCGGCGAGCCAATTAAAATTCTATTGGTAGAGGATAATCCGGGCGATGTACGGCTCACCATCGAGCTGCTCAAAGAGAACAAAATCTATAACCAGGTGGCAGTGGTGAAAGATGGTGTTGATGCGCTGGCCTATCTGCGCCGTCAAGCCCCCTTTGCTGCCGCTGCCCGGCCCGATCTGATCCTGCTCGATCTGAATCTGCCGCGCAAAGACGGGCGGGAACTGCTACGCGAGATAAAGGCTGATCCGCTGCTGGCTTCGTTGGCGATTGTGATCTTAACCTCTTCTGATGCCGAACAGGATCTGATCGATACCTACAAATTGCCTGGACATTGTTATATCACCAAGCCGATTAGCTTTGTGCAATTATTGGCGGTTGTCCAATCCGTCGCCAATTGGGGCTTCACGATTGTCAAGCAGCAGTAGCGCGTCGCGCCAAGGATAAATGGTTTTGTCTATTAGCGCGCGCATAACGGAGAAAAGCGTAATGCAGAGTTTGCCTATTCGGATTTTATTGGTTGAAGACAACCCCGGCGATGTGCGGTTGATCCGCCATATGTTGCGCAGCAACCCGACCTTACCCATTGAGTTGACCAGCTGCGAACGGCTCGACGCTGCCTTACACTTGTTGACTGAGCACGCGCTCGATCTGGTTTTGCTTGATCTATCGCTGCCTGATAGCCAAGGGTTGGCTACCTTTGAAACGGTCTATCACCGCTTGCCCGATCTACCAATTATTGTGTTGACGGGGCTGGATGATGAAGAGTTTGCGGTTAATGCCGTGCGCAGTGGTGCGCAGGATTATCTGGTCAAGGGCGAAATCAACAATCAACTGCTGATCCGCGCCATTCGTTATGCGATTGAACGCAAACGCTCGGCGGAGGCACTGCGCGAGACCCAACTGCGCTATACCGCACTCTTTGAAAATTCAAACAACGGCATCTTTTTGATCAGTCTGGACGGTCTTTATCTTAATCTCAATGGGCGGGCGGCCGCAATGCTAGGGTGTACCGTGGCGGATGTCTTGGGTAAACCTGTGACCGACTTTATCTTCACCCCAGCGCACGGTGATCTTCACCATCAAATTGCGACACTGCTGCGCGGTGAACCCCTGCCCATTTACGAGTGTCTCTTGAACCGCCGCGCCGGTGCGCCGATTGATGCTGATGCCGGTCAGCCGTTGCCACTAGAGGTTAACACAACATTGGTTCGTACCGCGACCAATAAACCCCTTTATATCCAGAGCATTGCTCGCGACATTACCAAGCGTCGCCAGATCGAAGATGCTCTGCGCGCCGAGCGGATCCAACTTGCGCAACGTGTGGCCGAGCGGACCCAGGAACTAAGCGCGGTGAATGCAAAACTCTTACGCAGCGCACGGATGAAAGATGAATTTCTAGCTACGGTCAGTCATGAACTGCGCACCCCTTTGAGTGTGATTCTCACCATTACCGAGGCAATGGAAGATCATGTTTATGGCGAGCTGGGGGCTGCACAGGCCAAGGCGCTGCAACGCATGCGCAAAAGTGGACGCCACTTGCTAGCGTTAATCAATGATATCCTTGACGTTTCCAAAATTGAATCAGGCAAACTTGATCTGGAAATTGGACCGCTCTCGCTGCAGATGATCTGTGAAGATAGTCTGCAGATGGTACAAGAAGCCGCTGCCGCGAAAGCACTACAGGTGACGGCCACCATCGATCCTGCCATTTCCCTCTGTTATGCCGATGGCCGCCGGTTGATGCAGATGTTGGTTAACCTGCTCAACAATGCCATTAAATTTACGCCGAATGGGGGCAAAATTGGGCTTGATGTCCATGGTGATCGAGAGCATGAGGTGCTCTTCTTTACAGTCTGGGATACTGGCATCGGTATTGCGGATGTTGATATGCCCCGCCTCTTCCAGCCATTTGTGCAACTAGATAGCCGCTTGGCGCGTGAATATCAGGGCGCCGGTCTAGGGCTGGCATTGGTCTACCGTTTGGCCGAGTTGCACGGCGGCAGTATTACGGTTGAAAGCACAGTGAATCAGGGCAGTCGCTTTACAATTTCCCTACCCTGGCACCCATCGATTTCTATGTCTGCGCGGCTGAACCAGCTGGAGAGATGCTTACCAGCAGCATTGCCTGATCCGGTTACTGATGACAAAACAAAGCCATTATTGCTCATTGTCGAGGATAATGCGATCAGTTTAGAAGCAATGGAAGCTTATTTGCGGGCAAATGACTATCGGCTGATCCTGGCTCATACAGGGGCAGAATCAGTCGTCCAGGCCAAGGAAAACGCCCCCGATCTCATTTTAATGGATATCCAAATGCCGGAGATGGATGGCCTGGAGGCGATTCAACAAATTCGGCGTCACCCAACGCTACAGTACATTCCGATCATTGCCCTGACTGCGCTGGCCATGCCCGGTGATCGCGATCGCTGTCTTGCCGCTGGGGCGACGGCTTATCTTAGTAAACCAGTGAGCCTACAACATTTGAAGCAAGTCATCCAGTTGCAAATTGCTGAGCATCCAGCTACTAGTGGCTGAAGCGACCTGCCCCATTGACTGAAAAAGTCACGACACCTTGCATGACAGCAAATTGTAACGGTAAGCAAGCTTTATTTAATGTAGACTGCGAAGTGCGTAGGCTTACTGTGCAATGAATAACATGCAGTGCAAAGTGGTTTTTGGCGCTAAATCAACAGGTCTAGAGATACTCGTATGCAGGCTTTGCGGTGGCAAGCAAGAGCTTATATCAGTTGTACTTTGTTTGCTGGGGTAGCTCTTTACCTCTGGCAATTGTGGCATTTCCGCGTGGAACATTCGCTCCTTCTGTTGATGTTAATCGTCTTCGCTGCGGTGACACAAACGCTCAAAGTTGAAGGGGCAACTGCACGTACCAGCTATCAGATCAGTTGGATTGCCTACGGTGCTTCTTTTGTGCTGCTCAATCCGCTCGAAACGACGATTGTGATTTTGATTGCCCATGTCGCTGAGTGGATCTGGCACCGGTACCCCTGGTATATTCAATCCTTCAACATGGCCGGCTTTGTGATCGTGGCCGGCTTTGCCGCGATGGTGTGGGGCATGGTCAGCACCGAGCAAGATATCTTTGAACTTACCGGCGCAATTGGCTTTTTATTGACAGCCGCCATTGTCACACTGCTCAACCACCTCATGGTTGGGTTAGTGATCTGGATGGCCCGTGGCGAGAGTTTAATGCGCTCGGGTGTCTTTAATCTGCTGACCTTAATGATCGACTTTGTCAGCTTTGGCATGGGGATTGCTTCTGGGTTGATCTGGATGGTCAACCCTTATGCGGTGATCTTTATTCTCTCCCCTTTATATCTAATCTATACGACGCTGCAAGTCCCTTCTTTGCAACAACAGACCCGTACCGAACCAAAAACAGGGCTGTACAATGCCCGCTACTTTTCCGAGGTCCTGGCGGCCGAGTTGGAGCGTGCCCACAAATTTGATCGCCCGCTCACGGTTGTCATGGGCGATCTGGATCTGTTGCGTAACATCAACAATAACTATGGTCACCTCGCCGGCGATATGGTATTGGTCGGTATCGCCCAGATTCTGCGCGAATCTGTGCGTGACTATGACTTTGTCTCACGTTTTGGTGGGGAAGAATATGCCATTCTCATGCCAGAAACTTCGCTGGCACAGGCCTTACCACTGGTAGAAAAGTTGCGCGCTGCCGTAGAAGCCGCGCGTTTTGAGGTTTCGACAAGTGTCACCCCGCTCTCTGCCACGATGAGTTTTGGCGTGGCAGAGCGTGAGTTTCCGGACCAAACTGCCGAACAAATTATCCATAACGCGGATCTGGCGGTTTACCGGGTTAAATCAACCACACGCAATCGTGTTTGTTATTATGCTAATGGCGAGATCAAAGATTTTGAGCAAGGGGCCGCTTTGCCCGTGACTGCTAGCCCAGTCACAGAAGCACCTCCGCCGAATCCGGTCTCACGTCTCGGCCTGGCGCAAGTTTTGCGCCCGATTACGGTGGCGGCCAATGGGAATGGGGCCGTAAATAAGCCATTGCCCTCTTCAATTAGTCAACAAGCCACTCTTCCTGGCCCTCAGGGTTCGACGCCCCATACCGCTTCCACCGCCGCGAGCACAGAAAAAGTGCCACTGAAGACCCCCCCCATTGAATGGGTAACCATTTATATTGGTATACTAAGTGGGCTTGCGCTTGGCCTGTTGGGGTGGACTTATACATTGGGTGGGGCAATCCACTGGCAAGGCATTATTGTCTTTACCGGATTAGTCCTGTTCACCGAATGGTTGGCCATCGACATCTATACCCGCAACACATCGGTCTCAACGTCGATTGCACCATTAGTTGCTGGGGCTTGTCTCTTTGGGGCCACTGGGGTTCTTGTCCTCAGTTTTGTCCTGTCGGCTGCCGCAACGATCAAACATCGTAGCCCGATTCCGCGCTTTTTCTTTAATTTAAGCAATCATCTGCTGGCTGGTCTGTTTTGTGTCAACTTTCTCTATTGGGCAGGTTTGCACATAACGATCGAAACTTCCTTGCTTTCGGCTTTGGCCGTTGTCGCGGCAACCATACTGACCTATCTCAGTACAACGATCCTACTTGCTGGCGTCATTCATCTCAGCAGTGGGATCTCGCCACGAGATGTCTGGATGGAACGTTTTTATTGGTTATGGCCCTATTATCTGGCATTAGGGGTTGTGGCCTACGCATTGGCCGTCGGTTATCTGACTAGTGGCCTGCTTGGCGTGTTCATCTTTTTTGTCCCACTCTTAATGTTGCGGATCAGCCAGAATCAATATTTGAGCCGTACTGAGTCGATGGTGGTGCAACTGCGGGCAGCGAATACCGAATTGGTTGAGCGCAGCAAAGAAATTTCAGCCATGAATGAAGGCCTAATTCTGGCGCTTTCCCATGCCAGTGATCTGCGGGATCCCTACGTTCATGGTCATGCCCTGCATGTCGCACGCTATGCAGTTTTAATTGCAGAGGAACTTGGGCTGCGTGAAGAACGTATTGAATCTATTCGCCAAGCGGCGTTACTGCATGATATCGGCAAAATCGGGATTCCAGAGGCGATTCTCTTTAAGCCCAGTCGGCTCACTGCCGAAGAATATGAATTGATGAAGCAGCATGCTGGGTTGGGTGCTGCGCTTGTCCAAGGGATCGAATCGCTGCAGCATCTGGCTCCCTTAATCCGCCACCATCATGAATATTACAACGGTCACGGTTACCCAGCAGAGCTGGCTAATGATAATATTCCATTAGAAGCACGCATCTTAAGTGTTGCCGACGCCATTGAAGCCATGGCCTCGGATCGTCCTTATCGCAAAGCCGGCGATGCACAGGCAATTTTACGCGAATTACAGAAGCATTCCGGTACACAGTTCGACCCGATTATTGTTGACGCATTTACCAAAGTCATCCGTCGCAAAGGTGAAGCACTCATTGTCAATTCTGCCCGCAATGTTTTGCGGTTCATTGAGAGTCAGCATGCAGACCAAGGTGACGGAATTGACGATACTGTAAGCATGAGCGAGGCGAGCGCGCGAAGCGCCATCGCCCTATTTCCTTCAAAGTTGGATAATATGAATATTGCACTACAGAGAGCAATTGCTGCACACCGGCGGATGGAAGCGACTTCACAAGAAGGGCGTGAACTGGCCGAAACGTTACTGCGCGTCGCCAGTACCATTAATACAATGCTTGATAAAGATCGCGTTTTGGATCTAATTCTAGAACAACTGGCCCAAGTGATGGATTATGAAAATGCTTCCATCATGCTCATCGAAGATGAAATGTTGAACTCCGTCGCGCGCCGCTCAATTCATGTACCGGAGGGGCAGTCACTTTCCGTTCAGGTGGATAAGTTGGACCATGTGCGCGAAGTGATTGAAGAGCGACGGGTTGTTATCATCAGTGACACCCACGATGACAACCGTTGGATGCGCCGGGCAGGTAGTGAAACCATTCGCAGTTGGCTAGGCATCCCACTGATTGTGAAGGATCGCATTATTGGTTTGCTTAACCTGAGCAATCGCGTACCCGGTTACTATACGGAACGCCATATTCAGGTGGCAACAGCCTTTGCGGCCCATGCGGCGACGGCGATTGAGAATGCGCGGCTCTATACCCAGGCCCAAGAAGATGCCATCACGACGGCCCGGCTTTATGAAGAATTGCAGCAGGAGCGCGCACTGTTGGCGCAACGCGTCGACGAGCGGACCAGTGAACTTAAGGCTGCCAACGAACGGCTGACTTCGGCCTTGCGAACTAAAGACGAGTTCCTGGCGATGATCAGCCATGAGCTACGCACGCCGCTCAACGCGATTTTGCTGCTCAGTGAGTCAATGCAAAATGGCGTCTATGGCGTCATTGAATCGCGCCAGATCAATGTGCTTGACAATGTCCAGCAGAGTGCACGCCATCTCCTCGCGCTGATTAATGACATCTTGGATATGTCTAAGATTGAATCGGGTATGTTCGAGCTGGATATCGGCCCAGTTTCGGCCGGCGTGATCTGCCGCAACAGCCTACGCATTATTGAAGCCGCCGCACGTACCAAGGATATCGAATTAGTCCGGACCTTTGACCCCCGTGTCGATACGGTCTGTGGTGATGAACGGCGCTTGGCCCAGGTGCTGGTAAACCTGCTCAGCAATGCGGTGAAATTTACACCAGAAGGAGGCAAGGTTGGCCTGGAAGTTGTGAGCGACGAAGCACAAAATCTGGTGCATTTTACGGTGTGGGACACAGGTATCGGCATTGCTGAAGAGGACATGGGCAGACTCTTTCAGCCCTTTGTTCAACTTGATAGTAAGCTGTCGCGGCAATATGAAGGCACCGGGCTGGGCCTGGCGCTGGTGCATCGGCTAACGCAATTGCATGGTGGCAAAGTCGCACTCCAGAGCAAATTTGGCCTAGGGAGCCGCTTTACGGTCTCCATCCCTTGGCAAGACGAATTTTCGTTGCAACTAGTCCCATTTGGATTGCGCGCACCAGCGATTGAAACTGACCAGATGCCGGAAGTCGGGGTGCTCTCCGATGCCGAGTGGCTCGCTTCGCTTGGGTTGGATGTTCTGGTTGATGGCAGTGATGAAGAGTTGGCCGTGGAGACGGTTGAACCCGCAACAACTGATGTCATCGCACGTAATGGCCCACTGATTTTGCTCGCCGAAGACAATGAGATCGGGGTCGAGGCAATGCAGGACTATCTGCTCGCCCATCACTACCGGGTGATTGTTGCCCGTAGTGGTGCCGAAGCAATTGCGCGCACCCAAGCAGAACAGCCGGATCTCATCCTGATGGACATTCAAATGCCGGATATGGATGGGTTAGAGGCCACAACCAAAATTCGCAATGATCAGCGGTTTAGCCATGTGCCGATCATTGCGTTAACGGCGCTGGCCATGCCGGGCGACCGCGATCGCTGTCTCGCAGCTGGTGCGAATGAATATCTGAGCAAGCCGGTCAGCATGAAGCACTTGGTCGGCCTGATTGAAACGCATCTGCAACAGCAACTGGCGCATACACGGCTTTAGGTGATGAGCTCTTGATAACCAACACTCCCGCTTAGATTCCAATGGTTACCAAGAGCTCTTTTGCCAAGAGCCTATTGACCGCAAACCCGTAATTCAATCTCCTGTTTCTGCCGGCAGTAGCCACAGTCGTGCCGGCGGCAAGGTGAGATCAATCCAATCACCCCCGGCTAGGGCAAAATCTGGGGGCGCGTTGACCGTCCACACATTGCTACCCATCCTTACCTGCAATTGATTGTATGTTCCCAGATATAAACAACTGAGCAGGCTGGCTTTTACCTGGTTTTGAGCGGTAGTGTTACCCAACACAACATGTTCTGGGCGCATGGTCAGTAACACCGGCCCATCGGGCAGCTCACTAGGGCCAATCTGCAAGGGCCCAACTCCTGTCTCTACCACTGTACCCCGTTTGCTGCCCGGCAAGAAATTTTCATTACGAAAGAATCGCGCAACCGCCACCGTGCGCGGCTGTTCATAAAAGGCGCGCGGCGCAGCATACTGTTGTAATCTGCCCCCAATCATCAGCGCCACGCGGTCGGCCAGCATTACCGCCTCTTCCTGATCGTGGGTGACGAAGATTGTGGTAATGCCGAGGCTCTGTTGCAGCGTACGGATCAGGCGGCGCATCTCCAGCCGCAAATTGGCATCCAAGTTGGCCAGCGGCTCATCGAGCAGCAAGACCTGCGGCTCGATCACCAGCGCGCGCGCCAAGGCTACCCGTTGCTGTTGCCCCCCCGAAAGTTCATGGGCACGGCGGCGTTCATAGCCAGGGAGTTGCACTAATTCTAACATCTCGCTGACGCGGCGGGCGATTTCCCGTTTTGCCACCCCGCGCATCTTTAGCCCAAAGCCCACATTATCAGCCACATTCATGTGGCCAAAGAGCAGATGTTTCTGAAAGACCATCACCGCCCCGCGCCGCTCCGGGGCCACCGTCAAGACCGAGCGCCCATCAAAGCGAATGTCGCCGCGGTCGGGGGTCAACAAGCCGGCTAACATGCGCATGGTCGTTGTCTTGCCACAGCCGGAAGGGCCCAGCAGCGCGACTAATTCACCGGAAGCAATGGTTAGATCAAGTTCTTCGACGGCGGTCACCGTGCCAAAACTTTTGTACAACTTTTCGATCTGGACGACGCTCATACTTTGCCCAGTCCTCCCAGCGTTGTGGTGCGGCCATCCAATGTACGCGCCGTAAAGAGCAGAATCAGAATCGCCGGTAGGATAAAAACAATGCTGATCGCCGCCGCGTTGGCATGGTTGGCGGCGCTGATAAAGGGAAAGAGCACCATCGGCAGCGTGATCACGCGGCCACCGCCAATCAGGACGGTGGTGATATATTGGCTCCACGAAACGAGAAAGGTAAAGAGCATGGCAACGGTTAACCCCGGAAAGATGGTTGGTAAGGTGACATACCAGAAGGTGCGCAGTGGTCCTGCCCCCAACGTGCGCGCCGTCTCTTCCCACTCGGTGCTGTAGTTGGCAAAGACGCTGGACATCACCAAGACAAAGTAGGGCAGTGCCGGCACCAGATGAATCAAAATAACACCGGTGTAACTATCGGCCAGCCCATAACGGATAAAGAGAATGTGGATGCCCATCATCACCACCAAGGTGGGGACAAAGAGGGGCGCAGTCATCAGCCAGTTGACCCACGCTTTGCCCCGGAATTGATAAAGCCCTAATGCGCGCGCCGCCGGTAAGCCGATGACGGTGGCCAGTAGGACGACCGCCAGCGCAATCACGATGCTGTTGACCAGCGCTTCGCCCACCTGTGACGTGGCTGAAAAAACATACAGCCAGGCGCGCAAGCCCCACTGCTGCGGCAGCAATTGGGGAAAGAACCAGCCAAAGGCAAAGGACCAGACGGTCTGTGGCAAAATCGGCAAGAGCACGCCAAGCACGATCAAGCTGCCGGCAAAAAAACGCAGTAAGTGGCGTATCATTATTCGCTCCGCAAGCGTCGCCCAAGGGCAACCGTGAGATTGAGCAGGAGCACAACAATGCCGGCGATAATCATGCCCATCGCCATCGCTTCGGGCCGACGCGCCAGGTCGGGATCGATGTAGGCGCGGTAGGCGGTGACGGGCAAGACGTTGGGATAACGCTGACCAAGCAGCAGCGGGATCTCAAAGCTGCCAAAAACAAAGGCAAAGACAATCACCGCCGTCACCGTCACCCCTGGCATGATCAGGGGCAGCAGCACATAACGAAATCGTTGCCAGCGGTTGGCCCCCAAAGTTTGCGCTACCTCTTCGTATTCGGTCCCGATCCCTTTTAAAACGGCCAACACAACCAACCCGATGAAGGGAATCTCTTTCCACAGATAGACCAAGATCGTGGCGATCTGCCAGCGATCAAAGACGAGGATGGGAAATTGGTTGGGCTGGTCGATCAACCCCAGCCGATAGCCGACGCGGGCGAACAGGCCGCTCTGCGTGAGCAATAAGACAAACCCTGCCGCCGCCACTAGATGAGGAACCGGCAACGGCAGTTGGAAGATCCAGGTCACGACGCGACTGCCCATAAAGCGCCGCCGCAAGAGCAAGGCGACCGCAACGGCCAAGACGGTCGCTAGCAACGTACTCACCGTAGCCAGATAAAAAGTCAATCCCAGCGACAGATAAAAATCGCGCGTGCGCAGGATCGCCAGATAATGCTGTAACGTCGGTGTGCGCAGCCCCAGCAGCGGCATATAATCAACACTCTGCCCCAGCCCCACCACCACGCCCCCAACAAAAAGCAGCCCAATCACCGCCAGGGCGGGCGTTAGGAGTAACCAGATGCGGAATGTTTGGGCTGAGCGGAAGCGGTGCATGGTTAGATGAGTGGTGATTAGTGATAAGGTGATTGGTAATTGAGCAGGTGCCCATTGGGCGAGAATCACCCAATTACCAATCACCCAGTTAAATTATTTACGGCTGCTTCAACACATTCTCTTCCCAGCCCTTTTCAATCGGCGCGACCCAACTGGCGCGCGCTTCGGGGAGGGCGTGGCTGTTGAGTTCGGCGGGGGGCAAGGTGGCAACGCCCCGTTCAATTGCCGCTAACTGCGCCTGCTCATCCGTGCTCAGACGGGTCGGGTCGATGGCGACCAGCCAGCCCAATTCGTTGGGATCGGTCAGCAGGATCTGGTAGGTGGGAGAGAGCAGGTAATTGGCCAGCACCAAGGCCCCGGCCGGATTGTTGGCGTTGTACGGAATCGCCACATAACTCACATTTGCCATCGTGCCAGTCTCAAAGACGTAAGTGCGGATCGTGTCAGGATAGCGCCCCTGCTTAATGAAATTGGACGCGCGGCTCGCATCATATTCCATGGCAAAGTCGATTTCGCCATTGGCCAGCAGATCGGGCATGGCCGTCAGCTCGGGATAGGTCTCGCCACCCCGCCAGAGATTGGGCTTGATCGCATTGAGATATTCCCAAACTTTGGGGGCATATTGGTCATACGCAGCCTGGTCAAACTCTTCGATGAAAGGGGCCGAGTCGCCGGCGGCCCAGTAGAAAAGCGTGCGGATAAAGGCGCTGCCCACATGGTTGGGCGGGGTCGGGTAGGTAAAGCGGCCAGGATTGGCGGCAATCCATGTCTGTAACGCTTCAAAGCTCTTTGGCGGATTCTCGACGGTGGCGCTGTTATACTCCATCACCCATTGAAAGCTGGCCCACGGGGATTCGTAGCCATCCGTTGCGGTGCCAAAGTCATAGGCGATGGCCGGATCGTCCCCGTTGACCAGTTTGGTATTCGGCAACAGATCGGTAAAGGGACCATAAAGCAGGCCGGCATCTTTCAAGGTGCGGAAATTTTCGCCGTTGATCCAGATCAGATCGACACTGCCGCCGCTGTTCTTGCCGGCCGCCTTTTCGTTGAGCACCTTGTTGACCACATCCGCCGTATTCTCGACGCCAACGCGGTTAAGCGTGACATTGAACTCAGCCAAGAGTGGACCGCCAACCTGGGTATCAACATGGGTATTGATCGTATCGGCCCCGCCCCACATAAACCAGTTCACGGTCGTGCCATCGGCCGCGGCGACAACCTCATCCCAGTTGGTGTAGGTAGGAACTTCAGCGGTGGCCGTCTCGCCAGCAGTTGTAGTATCGGTCGTTGTCTCGCTAGCCGCCATAGCCGCCGCTGCGGCGGTTGCCGCTGGTTCGTCGGATTGGGCTGGCGCTGGGGCTTGCGGGGCAGCACAAGCAACGAACAGCAAGAGTAATATGAAAAGCAGGGTAGGGACGCGCATAAAGGACGAAGTTCGTTGCATAGATTTGCCTCTTTGAATTGACGTCGGCGATGAAATCATGAGCAAGGGTAGAATATAAAATAATCAGCACATCACTATAGCGATGATCGGGGAAATTTCTACGTAACCGTGCTTACGCAACGCTATTGGCAAGTCTAACATGCGTCGTCCCGCTGGTCAATCTGATTGGCGATGCTGACTGCTGAAAAGCGATTTGGTTGATGCAATCACCTGCACTATACTGGCCTCTGTTTTGTTAAAAGTTATCTGGATCATTCGGGTTTTATTAAAAAGCGATCCACGAAGCGGGTGCCGGGGGGCGCGAAGGCACACCAAGAAAAAGCTCAATTCTCTGTGTACCTTCGTGGGTCTTCGCGCCCCCCGGCACCCG
>JALHQH010000076.1 GCA_022842065.1 Caldilineaceae bacterium | reverse complement strand
GTGGAGGTACACCCGGTCCCATCTCGAACCCGGCAGTTAAGTCCACCAGCGTCGATGGTAGTATGCGGGTCGCTGCATGCGAGAGTAGACCATTGCTAACTTTAACCACTTTACCTTTTTTATTCCCCTATTCTTAAATTTATATTTGAACGGTTGGTTTTTATGGACCAATCACAAAAAGAGCACCAATAATATGTTGGGGCTCTTTTATTTATTTACCGCACCTATCTAGATCATGCGCCCAGAAAATGGAGAATGGGTAATTATCCCAATCAGATGAGTACACCTACCCACCACTATCAGATCCGGCCGGCCCGCGCCAGCGACCTACCCGATTTACCGGCCATTGAACACGCCGCGGCACAACGCTTTGGTAACACACCATATGCGTTTATTGTGGATCACGAAGGGATGTCTCTCACTAGCTTTGAACATCACTTCGCGCATAACCGCGTCTGGGTGGCAGTTGATCAGCGCGATCAACCCGTGGGCTTTGCCGTTGCGCGCCTGCTTGACGACAATGTGTATCTACACGAAATCGATGTGGCCCCTGATCATGGCCGCCAGGGTCTAGGCCGGCACCTGATCGCAGCTGTGATCGAATGGGCAAAGAGCCGCCAGGTTGCCGCAGTCGCCCTCTCGACCTTTGACAATGTCGCCTGGAATGCCCCCTACTACGCGTCACTTGGCTTCCGCCCCCTGCAGCCCGAAGAACTAGGGCCAGGGCTACAGGAAGTGCGACAACATGAAGCGGCTGACGGCCTCGATATGAACCACCGAATTTGTATGATATTGCCCCTATTGCATTCCTAAAGTCATCGCTCCCCCGGCGCTACTACTGCCGCGCCCATTGCTAACAACCCAACTGATACACCATTTTTAGTGGAACATGCGCAGCAGACGCGGTTTTCGTTCGACACAATCGATTGTGCCGGACGAAAACCGCGTCTGCTGTGATCTGTTGCCCGCAATCTACACCAGACATAATTTTAATATGATCTAAATCGCGCAGCGCTACGTCAACTATGTTGAAAGAGTGTTTATGCGTTGCCGTCAAACGTGCATTAGTCCAATCTATGCCTTACTCTATACCCCGTTTTGTACCCTTATGTATGTCGGTATGGATTGTTTTCTGTGATGATATAGTCGTGCCTATGCCCTCGCACGGTATACCACATAGTCAGCCTCACGACTGTGGATCAAGAATTCAATACCAAAGGAGACTCACTTCATGCTCTCTGTATCTCAATTGAGCCGAGACAACTCACGTCGCCCCTATACTTACTTGCTTACCCCAATTGCTGGATTGATCATCATCTGCCTGCTCTTACTGCCAACCGCAGCCTATGCAGCCGGCACGATTACCGTCGATACGCCAACAGACGATTTTGGCATCGATCCAACGACTTGTGCATTGCGCGAAGCGGTGGAAAGTGCCAATAGCGATAGTGATTTTGGTGGCTGCACACGGACGGGGACGGCCCCTTACACCGTTGCGCTGCCAGCAGGGGAACATCAGCTCCTCTTGCCTGGTGCAAGTGAAGATGTCAATGCGACTGGCGATTTGGATCTGCGTGCGTCCATGACCATCAGCGGGGCAGGCGCTGAGCAAAGTATTATCCAAAGTGGCATCTTGCCGCTGCCGGGACTCGACCGCGTTTTGCAGATTTCCAACAGTGTCGAGATCACGATTACAGGGGTTACCATCCGCAATGGGGTCACCGCCACCCCCGATGAAAATGGTGGTGGGATTGCCAATCTGGGCGGGGCAACCCTGAGCCTATTTGACAGTGTCGTCAGTGGCAATGTCAGCCAAGGCGATGCGCCCGGTGAAGGCGGTGGTGGGATCTTTAATGGCGTTGCGAGTACGCTGATTCTCTCTAACACTAACGTCATTAGCAACAGTGCAGTCATTGGTCTTGGTAATGGGGGCGGGATTTTCAATGCCGGTAGCCTAACCGTACAGGGTGGCGAGATTGCCAATAACAGAGCAGCGCGGGCTGGTGGTGGCGTTGAAACCAATGGCGGCACTGTCACTTTTACGGCCATTGGTCTTAACAACAATACCGCCGGTATTAATGGCGGGGGCTTGCATATCTCTGCCAACGGGGTCGTGACGATGACGGCGGGGAGCGCCAGCGGCAATCTGGCTGTGCAAGAAGGGGGTGCGCTGTGGAATTCGCAGCCAGGCTTGCTTACAGTTGAAAATGTCACGATCAGTGGCAATAGTGCCACCGGCAATAGCCCCGATCAAGGGGGTGGCGGCATTTTCAGCGATGGTGGTCCCCTAACCATTAGCAATACCACGATTATTAGCAATACCGCACTGGGTACCTCGGGTAGTGGTGGTGGCATTTTGGTTGTCCCCGGCAGTGCCCTGACTGTCACCGGTGGGATTATCAGCAACAACAGCGCCAGCCGCGCCGGTGGTGGCATTGAAGTCAACGCCACGATCACCGACAGTGTAACGGCAGCGCTCGCTGGTGTGTCCTTGAACTTTAATGCGACAGGCAGTAATCCTGGCAATGGTGGTGCGCTCCATATTACAGGCCCCGGCACCGTCACGGTGACTGGTGGTGAAGTGATCAGTAACACGGCGAGCGCCGAGGGCGGTGGCCTTTGGAACTCGGCGGTGGGCACCTTAACGATCAGTGGCACGGTGGTCAGCAACAATCGCGCAGATGGTAATGCGCTTGACCAAGGTGGTGGCGGCCTCTTTAGTGATGGTGGCCCGTTGATTGTGCGCAATAGCACGATCAGCAACAACCGGGCAACCGGCACGGCAGGCAGCGGCGGTGGTATTCTCGTTGTGCCTGGCAGTACGCTCGATCTTAGCGACAGCACGCTGGCAAACAATCAGGCGACGCGCGCCGGTGGTGGCATCGAAGTCAATGCTACGGTGACAAGTACTGTGGCGATTACGATTACGGCGGTGGATTTGATCGGCAATGCAACAGGTGCGAGCCCTGGCAACGGCGGCGGCCTCCATATCACTGGACCGGGTACGGCATTAGTAAGCGGCAGCAATGTGCTTAGCAACACAGCCAGTGCAGAAGGCGGTGGCCTGTGGAACTCCGCCGTCGGGACCTTGATTGTCAGCGATACCGTGCTCAGTGGTAATGTTGCCAGCGGCAATGACCTTGATCAGGGGGGTGGCGCGCTTTATAATGATGGCGGAACCCTCAATGTGTTCAATGCGCAGATTCGTAACAACCAAGCGACGGGCACAGCCGGCAGTGGGGGTGGTATTCTCAACAAGGAAGGCACCCTCACCATTAATGGCGGCGCGATCACAGGGAACAGTGCGGTCCGTGCCGGCGGCGGCATTGAGGATAATGGTGGAGCCACCACAACCGCAGTGACTATTGCGGGCGTGATGCTCAATGAAAACGAAACCGGGGCCAATCCTGGAAATGGTGGTGGTTTGCATATTACCGGTGCCGGCAATGTAACGGTTACAACCAGTACAGTGATGAGTAACAGCGCCAGCGCTGAGGGTGGTGGCCTCTGGAACTCGGCAACCGGCCGACTGGTGGTTGATAAGACGACACTCAGCAACAATTTGGCCAGTGGCACCGCTGCTGACCAAGGGGGTGGTGCACTCTATAACGACGGTGGCACATTAGTCGTGAGCAATAGCACACTCAGTGGCAATCAGGCTGTCGCAACAGGGGGTGGGCTACAGAACTTGGGCACAGCGACGCTGATCAATGTGACGATCTATGAGAATGAGAGCACCAATGGCGCTGGAGGGATTAACAACAGCGCTGGGCTGACCGTCACCAATAGCATTATCGCCCATCTGGATGCGACCGGTGCTGATTGCAATGGGGTCACAGCCGGCGATTTCAATCTGGATAGCGATGGCAGTTGTCAGGCCGCGCTAACGGGGGAGCCCCGGTTGAGTCCGCTGCAAAATAACGAGGGGCCAACCCTTACCCATGCCTTGGCCTTTGGTAGCATAGCCCTTGATGTCGGCGATCCAGCCGTTTGCGCGGCCCCGCCCATCAACAACCAGGATCAGCGTGGCGAAACACGGGCACAGGGGTCAAACTGCGATTTGGGTGCATACGAAGGGGAAGAAGTCACCATGGTTACGCTGTTCCCCTTAATCCTTAATCTGGGGCCATGAGTGTCCTACAGCAGAAGCCTTAAGCTAAATCGGGAATAGCACCCGCGCAACTAAGTTTTGAGGCACAACCGGAATTCAGGGGGTTGACAAGATCTACCGAACAACGCCGGATCCCCCTCCCTTAGCTGGGTTTACCCAGCGTTGTTCGGTAGCCCTGCGGCTTTAGCCCAGGGCGATCTTGTCACCCCCCTAAGATCCCATTGAACCAGTTTTGACAGAGATTTAGTTCTCTTCAATCAATCAAAAGAGCCGCAGTTGGCGTGAAACTACGCCAACTGCGGCTCTTTTGTATCGTCACCAGATCAACACTGAGATCGCCACTGATTACGCATCAGTTAAAAGAGGCCAACGACGCGCCCCGTCGCAAAATCGATATCAACCCGCTCCGCAGCCGGATTGCTGGAAAGACCGGGCATCGTGCGCATTTCGCCGGCAAGCGGATAGATAAAGCCGGCGCCCACACTGGCGCGCACTTCACGGATAGGGAAGGTAAAGCCGGTTGGTGCGCCCTTTAAGGCTGGATCATGCGAAAGGCTGAGGTGCGTTTTGGCCATACAAATCGGCAAGTTGCCAAAGCCATTGGCCTCATAACTCTTGATCTGACTTTCGGCCTGCGCATCGAACGAGACATCGGCCGCGCCATAGATCTCTTTAGCCAGAATCTCAATCTTCTGTTTGATTGGTTGGTTGAGTTCGTAGAGGAACTGAAATTCGGTTGGCTCCTCTGCTGCTTCAACGACGGCACGCGCCAGGTCAGTCGCACCAGCACCACCTTCTGCCCAGTGGCGGGCCAATGCACAGCGCACCCCCAACTCCTTCGCCACGGCAAAGATGGCGTCAATTTCACTTTGGTAGTCACTGCTAAAGTGGTTGATACAGATCACCGGGCTGACCCCGTGGCGGAGCATATTTTGCACTTGTTTGCGCAGATTGGCCGCCCCAATCTGAATATCATCAGGATTCTCCTTGACCATTGCCTCGGGTAATGGACGGCCGGGCACAACCCGGTATTTGCCGGTATGCAACTTGAGCGCACGCACCGTCGTGACAACCACCGCCGCATCCGGACGCAGACCGCTGTAGCGACATTTGATGTTGAAGAACTTCTCCGCGCCGATGTCGGCCCCAAAACCGGCTTCCGTCACCAAAAAGTCACCACATTTGATGCCGATCTGGTCGGCCAGAATCGAGCTGTTACCATGGGCAATGTTGGCAAAGGGGCCGGCGTGAACCAAAGCCGGGGTATTCTCTAACGTTTGGAAGAGATTGGGTTTGATGGCTTCTTTCATTAACACCGTCATCGCACCAGCTGCCCCTAACTGCTCGGCCGTCACTGGCTTTTTGTCCATACTCTGGCCAATGACAATGCGACTGAAGCGCTCGCGCATATCACGCAGGCCGGTGGTGAGCGCCAGAATCGCCATCACTTCGCTGGCAACGGTGATATCAAAGCCGGTCTGGCGTGGGCGGCCATCGGCCTTGGCCCCCAAGCCGCTGATAATATTGCGCAACTCGCGATCATTAACGTCGAGCACACGCCGCCAGGTAATGTTATAGGGGTCGATGTTGAGCGCATTGCCCTGGTAGATATGATTGTCGATCATCGCCGCCAGCAGATTGTTGGCGGCCGTAATCGCGTGGATATCACCGGTCATGTGCAGGTTGAATTGCTCCATGGGGATCACCTGGCTGTAGCCACCACCCGCCGCGCCACCCTTGATACCAAAGGTCGGCCCTTGCGATGGCTGTCGAATCGCGATCGTGGCCTTTTTGCCGATCTGATTTAGCGCCTGGCCCAGCCCCACCGTCGTGGTCGATTTGCCTTCCCCCAGCGGGGTCGGGGTGACAGCCGTCACAACCACATACTTGGCATTTGGGCGGTCTTTGAGCTCATCAATCGCCTCCAGCTTGATCTTAGCCATGCTATCGCCGTAAAATTCAATATCGCGCCGACGCAACCCCATTTTTTCCGCAATCGCTTCAATTGGTTCTAGGGTTGCAGCCTGGGCAATTTCAATATCACTAGGGACTTTAGGTGCATTGCTCACGAGAGTACTCCTTTGGACTGTGGTTAGTATATTGGGTGGATGGTTGGATTAGTGACTGTCTATTCACTATACCGCAGAGTGACCTTGCCGCAAAAAGCATTTAGGGTCGTGTACGCCGCACTGACTGTTACGGCGTACACGACCCTAAATGACGAAATAACTTATACAATTGTCGAGCAATCAATTGCTACGCTACTCGTAGCGCAAGGCCTCCGCCGGATAAATCCGCGCCGCACCGTAAGCAGGGACAATTGTTGCCAACAAGGCCGCCAGGTAGGAACCAATGAGGATCAGCCCAATCTGCCCCCACGGCAAGCTAAAGGTCGTGCCCGGCGTCAATGCAGTGAAGAAAGTACGGACGATACTTTCGCCAAGAACGATCCCAGTCACGGCACCGATGAGCAGCCCGGTGATAGCGATAAAGCTGGCCTCCAGCACGAAGGAGAGCGCAACCATGTTGGATTGGTAACCAATCGCGCGCAACATCCCAACCTGCTGGCGGCGCTCCACCACGGTACGGCTGGTGATCACCCCCAATGCAGCAATCCCCACCAATAGACCCAACGCCATAAAGCCCTGGAAGAGGCGCAGAATACCACGAGCAAAAGCCTGACCTTGGGCAAAGCTCTCGGCCAGCACGACAACATTCAGGCCATTGCCGATAAAGGCGCGCTCCACCTCTTGCGCTACCGCACGCACATCTGTCCCTTCGTTCACTTTGACATAGAAACGACTCGGTTGCACGGCGGTGGTGTTGATTGGGTCAAGTGTACCTCGATTAAGTTGCAGCCGTGTCCCCGCCAAGCTAGTATTCTCCGCCAGGGCCGCAATCACTTGGACGCGTTGGCGAGGCGTACTGTCATCGGTGCTGGTACTCAAGTCGAGATAGAGTTCCGGCAAGGGGTCAGTTGAGGTGCCGGCACTTTGCAGACGGAAGGGGCCATAGTACTGGCCATCCTCTTCAAAACGCCGCCGCCGTGGCCCATCCTCCCCATCACCAAAGGGAAAAGTATCTTCGCTGTCACTGGTGATCAGCACGTTGGGGGTGATAATCGCCACATCGGTGCGCGTTTGCAATGCGGCCCACACGGCAGCATCATCGGCAAAGCCGGGAGCACGTTGACGGAAGCTGTAGACTTGGGCCGCCTGTTCCCAGTAGCCGGCGTCAACACCAGCAACTTCAACATTGGACCAAAAATCTTGCGTCGTTGCTTTGGCCCACAGATCCTGTTCGGCGATGCTGCTGACGGCGGCGATCGCTTGCAGCATTGGATAATCCGGATTTGCCTGTTGGTCAGCAACGGCGCGATTAAAGTCGCGCAAAGGCGAGAAAAAGCTGAGCAGTGTACTGTCCGCGCGGATCTCAAAGCCGGCGGTCTCTTTTTCGTCCAACACCACGACGGTTTGGGTGGCACTGATGACGACCGCCATAATGACAACCGTGCTGATGATCATCGCAAACATGAGCATGGTCATCCCGGTACGGAAGCGCGCGCTAAGTGGGTAGGCGATGGCCGTCTTGAGAACAGGCGTCAGGCTACCTACCCCACCCAGAACAAAGCCGATAAACCAGGTCAGCGCGCCGGCATTAAAAGTAATCGCCAGAATCGCGCCCAGGATAATCAGCGGTCCCCCCAACGCTAAGGTCACCAATGTCTGATCCGGCCCCAGGTCTAGCAATGCGGCATCCGCCCATTGCGGCAGGATCTGGGGTAGTGCCTGGGGCCAGGGCACAGCCCACAGCGCAAGTAATCCCAACCCGATGATCGTGTAGACGATCCGCCGCACGGTCTCGTTGCGCACCGGCGTTAAGATCAGGATGCGCTCGATCAGCAGCATGACACCTAGAAAGAGAAAGGTGACGCCAGCCAGCACGATCCCCAACCTTTCCACGTCGAGGCCAAAGGTGATGACATACCAGCCGGCCACGGCCAACCCGATCCCAATCCCCCACCCCCAGATCCGGTTGAGCCACGAACGTTGGACCTCGGCCGCATCCTCAGGCAGATCGCGGATCGCCGAGACAATGTTGAGCCGGCTGACGCGCCAGGCCGAAAAGGTCACCACCAGGAAAGTGAGCAGTACGCCGAGACAGTAGCCAATCACCACGGAGGCCGGCGCCGCCCGAAACTCGAAGCGGAAGATACTGCTGCTGGTACTGCTGATCTGTTCAGCCAGGTTGTTAAAAATGTCACCCAAGAAGCCGACCATAGCATAGGTGACCCCCAACCCCAGCAACACGCCGATCGCCGCCGCGAGCAGGTCATAGATCATGCCTTCGACCACAAACATCTGCACCAGGTGGCGCCGCTGCACCCCAATCGCGCGCAACATGCCCATTTCGCTGCGGCGCTCGGTGGCCAGCATCACAAAGATCAGGAAGATGAGCAGGATCCCAGCGAGGATCGAGAAGAAGCCAAAGAGCGAAAAGATCGAGGTAAAGACGCTGCCACCAACAGTACCTACGGTTAAGAGCGTCTGTTTGTTCAGGGGGTCGATCACATCAAAGGTATTTAGGTCACCGAGCGCCGCGGTGAGTTCGGCTTGCGCTTCATCAGGAATCGATAGATCAAGCAAGAGGGCGCGGAAGGTGGTGTTGCCGATGATCTCGCGCAGCCGGGTACTGATGCCGGGAGCATCCAGTTCGGTCGGCAGGTCACGTGCAGCGTCGAGCATCCCCCCCACAGGGGTCACGCTCTGAATCAGATCAGCGATAATCTGGGGACCTTCAAACTCATCATCCAGTTCATTGACAAACTCATTAGCGCCTTGGATCACGCGATCGCGCACATCGGGCCGGCGTAAGACGGCCACCAAACGTTCGAGGGCAGTTTCATCCATCGCCAACACGCGCAGCCGGTTACTCACCACCTCCGTATGCACCAACCCACCCAGTTCATCACCCACGTTCGAGACCAGGACGTTATTGACCTTGCCCTGCATAAAGAGCAACTGCTGCGCTTCGTCCAGGCGCAACATCACGACAGGAAAGAGCGCCCCCAACGGGCCGGCTTCTTCCACAATCGCCCGCACGCGAAAGGGCACCGGGATCGGGCCGATATAGACATCGAGCACATCACCCACTCGGGCATTAAGTTGATCAGCGCCCAGGCGGTTGAGGTAGACATCGCCTTGCCGCAGTTGCAGGCCATATTGGGCCAGCACCCGATCAATCTCACTGCTAAGGGTATTCAGGTTAAGCGCGGCCAGAATATCCTGCCCCAACGTGGCCACCGAGGTGATGCCCAAGGTATTGCTGAGAGCACTATTCACGGTCCCACTCAATGCGCCGGTCAACCCCAGGTTATCGAGCGAGAGGGTCGTCGTGGTAATCCCCACTTCCCGTAAATCACTTTCGAGCGTAGTGGTATTGACCCCAAAGGCTTCCAAGCTAAGTTCAGTCAGCCCTTGCTCGCGCAGGGGCGTAGTATCAAGCCCCAGTTGATCAATCGTGTCCAGCGGAATGCTGATCGTCGCCAGATCAACAGTACCGTTGAGACCCAAGCCCCCAGCATCCGTTAACGTGGCCCCGGTCAGGGCAGCCCCGACCGCCGCCGTGGCCACCGCCACATCAGAAAGTTGCAGGTTCAAACCAGCCCCTTGGGCCAACTCACCTGCCATGTTAAAAAGATTGGAAGCCTGCCCAAAGATGTTGCCAACACCAGGTTGAAGCGCTTCCATTTCAACTGGTGTACCCTCAATCGTCGTCAGCCCAAAATTTTGATCATAATCGCTGTCAACCGCAAAGATAAAGCCAAGTGGTTCGCCTTGGCCGGTGGTCTGATTCCGAATAATGGTTGGGAAGAGGATCGAGGCTGCCACCCGGTCGATTAACGGGTCAGCCGCAGCTTCATCACGCAGTTGGGCATAGCGCGCTTCGGTGATACCAGGCAAGCCGCCATCCAAGACGGTGAGGGCCGTGGTCAAGCCACCCGCGGTCAAGTTTTCCAACTGCTGTTGGTTTTGACTGATTGCCGCCGTTTCTGTGGCGGTTTCGGGGTCAGCATTTTCGGGGTCGGTTGTTTCCCCAGTGGCCGCATCCGGTGCTTGCTCATCGGCCAAGCTAATAAAGAGCGAGAGCAGGGGCGGGGCCAGGATTTCGTCGATCTCACCATAAGCCGCCACGGCTTGTCGTTGCAGCGAATAGGAAAGCGTATCACCCGTACTCAGCGCGCTGACAATAATGATCGTGCTTAAGGCCAAACCGATCACAATTAAGATCGATTGGGTGGGACGGCGTGGGATATTGCGAAGCCCCAATTTCACCAAGACAGGATTGCGCCCATAAAGGAAGAAGAGATAGAGCAGGATCAGGCCAACCGCCACGGCAAAGACGATTGCTGTGTTAGTCGTAATATTATTGAGTAAGGTCATGGTGTGACCTCCTGGGGTGGCGGTGTAGCCGCCCAGAGGGTCACGCTATCCGCAGGCACAGCCGAAGCGGCCGGCAGATCCGCCGCCGGTGGGGCCCCGTCGGAGATAATCAAGCCATCCTGCATCTGTACCACACGATTACAGACCTGGGCAATCGCCGCATCGTGGGTCACGATGACAAAGGTCTGCCCATGTTCGCGGTTGAGATCTTGCATCAACGTCAACACATCCGTCGCAGTCTTACTGTCCAGGTTGCCGGTTGGTTCGTCACCCCAGACAATGGTGGGGTTGTTGACAAGGGCACGGGCAATCGTCACGCGCTGGCGCTGGCCACCAGAAAGTTCAGCGGGCCGATGGTGGGCGCGATCGGCCAGCCCAACTTGGGCCAGGGCCGCCAGCGCACGTTTGCGCGCCTCAGCCGGACGGAGACCGCTGACCAAGAGCGTCAACTCAACATTCTCTACGGCGGAAATGACGGGAAGCAGATTGAAAGTCTGGAAGATAAAGCCCATCTGTTGGGCACGGTAGAGCGTGCGCGCACGGTCGTTCATATTGCGCAAGTTAGTCCCATCAATAAAAACTTCCCCACTGTCAAAATCATCAAGCCCGGAGAGGCAGTTCAGCAGGGTGGTTTTGCCGCACCCGGATGGGCCCATAATAGCGACCATCTCCCCCGGTGCGACTTGTAAATCGATGCCACGCAAGGCGTGCACGGCGATCTTGCCCATATGAAAAGTCTTCTGGACGCCTTGTGCAAGAATAATTGGCTCTGGCATAGTGTTCCTTTCTGAGTTGCGCCTCATCTGTCACAAGTTTTAAGTTCTAAAATAATCATTATCAGTAGACCGCAATGCTCTCTGGCTTCGGCAAGCTCAGCCGCCGAGCATTGCGGTCTACTGATTATAGAACTGACGCAGATTCGTCAGCGCTCAGCTTTGATTATACTCCCCCTTGTAAAGGGAGGTGGTATCCAGCTAACCATACGTGGTAACAAAGGCAGAGTTGCAATAAGTTTGATAGATTATGCTGATGTTTTAAGGGGACAGGGTAGTGGGGAAAAACAAAAGACCCAATCCAGATTGGATTGGGTCTTTTGCCTCGCCGGCCGTCAAACCGGAGAGGTCAACCAAAGGAGAAATCACCATGCGCAACCTACCGTCTGCAAGAAGCAGTATAACAAAAAAGGCGTTACAATAACCTTTCAATACTCTGTCAGCACCATCCAATTTTCGCTATTTCAATACCACTCCAGTGTGGGCCTAAAGAATGCCTTACATGATCATGTCCGTAACAATTCGCCAAAGCCAACGTCATAATGATATAGTTACGCTGCACAACTTACATCGAGCAAAGGTTGATTACCTCAGACACAAAATGCAACCCATAAATACTTAAGGCTGGTATTTATGCCCAACCGCAGTCTGATTGTCGAAATATGAATCTTGTGATGCTAAAAACCACTGTTTTGTAGCTCAAGGCCAAGCCATTGTCGCCCCCATCATTGAGCTTTATTTATGCCTGGAGGATCTTTCAACTTATGATTAGCGCTTTATCGACTTTCTTCACCCGTTACTGGATCGCAGTTGCTGTCATCACCTTTGCGTTCCTCTCCCTCTACACCAGTGATGCCACCTTTGGTCAAGCTGCCACCCCGACCCCCGATGTTAACACCGTACCCAGACCCGATGCGATTTTGACACCAACCAATACACCCTTCCCTAGCCCTACACCGGCAGACGACGATCGACCATCTGGTGGCGGTGGTGTACCACAGCCCAATCCAACCGCAACCCGTACACCGAATAATGGTAACAACAACTCAGGCGGCAATAACAGTAACCCTGGTGGGAACGCCACTGGCAATACCAGCCCAGAGCCGGCCGCACCGCAAACATCTGATACGGCGGTGAATGGGACAGTCAACACAGTAACGCTCAATGTGCGCAGGGAGCCAAACACAGGGGCCAACATTGTTGACACAATCTTTATGGGCGAAACAGTCCAAGTTTTGGGCCGCGATAGCGGTGGCAGTTGGTTGTATATCTGCTGCGGCACAGGTGCTGGCCGACCAGGCTGGGTTAGCGCCCAATTTGTATCGCTGGCCGATGCAGAAGCAATGGCCACCATCCCTGTGACGGCCAATAGCAGTGCCGCAGCCGTTGACGGCTCGGCGAGCATCACTGGTACCAACGCGCTGACCGTGCCCCTGGTATTGGAGATGCGCCCTAGCCCAGCCTTTGTCTGGCAAGGCCAGGTGGTAGAGATCCAGTTTGTCGTTCATAATCGGAGCGACCAGCCGTTGACCAATGTGCGTCTACGCAACGATTTACCCGCCACGCTGCGCTATATGACCACCAGCACCAGCGCACAGGGCGAAGTAAATACCACTGGTACGGTAGCCGATGGCCTGCTCTTTGCCATCAACTGGCCGGAAATCGCCGCCGGGAGCCGCCTGACGGCAACGGTCACCGTACAAGTTGCCAGCAGCCTGGGCAACGGTGCGCTGATTGATAACCTGGCGGTCGTCGATACTGCCGAGGGTGCGGAGGCACTGGCCGGGCTTACCTTTGCCATGCCACCGATGCGGCCGCCACGCTTCCGTTAAGTCAATTGGCTTCTAAGCGCACACAACGGCACGTAAAAAGGGTTAACCAGCAGTAGGAATTCAGCCATAGAATCTTGTCGATTCTATGGCTGAATTCCTACTGCTGCATAGAAATAAATCGCTTTTTGACGTTTTATCCTTTCGTACTCGTTACACCACGGCAAGCAACATGCCCATCCCCCCTGTGTTGCTTGCAGCCAATCCAGCGTAGCCTGCACCGTTACGCATGATTAGCTGCATGATTGTTTTTAGCACCTGTTTCGCAATTATGGAGAAAACCCCAATGCACCGCCTATCCCTGTTCATTTCGCGCCGCACCAGCAGCGGGCGACGCCCTCAGCCGTTACGCTGGTTGCTTTTGTTATTCTTATTGATGAGCACGCTTGCGGTTGCGCTGCTACCCACCCCTGTCGCGGCGCAGAGCAATACCTGTAACAGCTACCCCTCGCCCCATCAACGCATGGGCGTCAACGTCGCGCTTGATGGCGGGGTAACGATCAACAACTATGATGCGACGCGGCTCAGTGCCGGGTGGTATCATGACTACAATCGCCAACTTAGCCCCAGCCATCCCGGTGGGATGCAATATCATCAGATGATCCGCAGCGGCACCAACACCGCCACGCTGGCACAAACGGTCGGGCCGCAGGTTGATGCCAACCCCGGCAGTGTCTGGGCAGTCGGCAATGAACCGGATCGTTATGGTCAGGATCAACAGACCCCCGCTCAATATGCCGTCTTCTACCACACGGTCTACACCTTCCTCAAACAGCGCGATCCCACCAGCCGAATCGCCGCAGCCCCCATCGTGCAAGCCACCCCCATCCGCCTGCGCTATCTGAGCATGGTGCTGGCCGAGTATCGCCAACGCTACGGCGTCGCCATGCCGGTTGACATCTGGACCATGCATGGCTTCAACCTGCCCGAAAGCTGTGGCTGGGGGGCGGGGATCCCACCAGGGCTGGACGCCTTTGCCAGCGAAGCGATCCCCTGCCCCGCCACCCTGGCCGAACATGGCAACATCGAGACCTTCAAGAGCCGCGTGCGCGCCTTCCGCCAGTGGATGCAGGCGAATGGCTATCGCGAGCGCCCGCTCATTGTCTCCGAATATGGCATCCTGCTCTCCAAGTATCATGGCTTTCCCCATGCCACCGTGCGCGACTACATGCTGGCCAGTTTCAACTTCATGCTCAACACCACCGACAGCCAGACCGGTCTGCCCAGCGACGGCAACCGCCTGGTGCAGGAATTTGCCTGGTTCAGCCTCAACTTCTATGAATACAGCCTCACCACCGGCCAAGGGCTCAACGGCAACCTCTTTGATCATGCCAGCCGCCAGCTCAAACCCTTGGGCAGCGACTATGAGACCTACGCCAAGGGCATTCGCATCGAAGTCACCGATCTCAAAGTCGTTGAGACCACCGCCAACCCACCCGCCGCCAGCCTCAATCAACCGCTCCTGCTGCGCAGCCGCTATGTCAACCAAGGTGGCGTTGCGGCTAACAACGTGCAGGTCCGCTTTTGGCTGGGTGATCCGCGCAACGGTGGGCAACTGCTCGGCACCAGCGCTGCCGTCCCCCAAGCCCTCGCCGGTTGCCATCCGGTCTACCAGAGTGATTTCACTTGGACACCCACCGCCGCCGGCACCTATACCATCTTTACTGACTTTCAGGCTGCCAATCTTGCCAAAGAAAGCAGCCTCACCAACAACTTTGGCTCCGTCATCGTCACCGTCGCCAACGGCCCCGCCGCCACCCCAACTGCCACGACAATACCGACGATGACATCGACACCGAATGCGGGGGTGACCCCGACCCAAACCCAGACACCGACGCGGACACCGACACCTAATGCCGCGGCAACGCAGACGGCGACCGCGACTGCCACGCCAGTAAGAACAACGACAGTGGTAGCAACGATCACGCCAACGCCCACGGCGACCCGGACGCCGGCCACGACGACCAATAGCATTAGTGGCAGCGTAAATGGTGGTGCGAATAGCGTAGCGATCAATCGCGCAACCGTGACGTTGTATCGCAAACAGGGTAATCGATGGCGGCGTGAAGCGGTCACCCGTACCAACAGCAATGGGCAATATACGTTCAAAAACCGCCAGCCAGGCACGTTCCGCATTCGATTTAGTGCATCACGTTATTGGACCGAATACTTTAATGATGCCACTAAATTAAATCGTGCAACTGAACTTGTTTTACCCAGTGGTGGGACGATCAACAATGTCAATGCACTCTTACGCATCAAACGCGAAAATAGCGCCACCAGCATTGACACCATATATGTGAGTGGCCAGATCATTGATGCCAATAGTGGCCAGCCAGTTTCAACGGCAGAGGTAAGGCTGTACGAAATTGCTGAGCTGACGCCGGACGATGATCCAGCCATCAGTTGTACCGAGCTAGATGCACCAACAGTGGGTGAAGTTATTCTGCCGACCGATGATGAGTTCACACCCATTATACCGGCGCTCAACCCTCAAATGACGAGCGCTGACGGGCGTTTCTCCTGGGAGACCGCAGAAGGTTGTTTATATATAACGGTTACAGCCGAAGGCTATGCCACCACAACGAGCGCGATCTTCGCCCTCATGGAAACTCCGATAGAACTACAGCTGGCACTGAGGCCGGCAGCCACGCTTTATCTGCCGTTGATTCAACGCTAAGAGGCTGTGGTTAGATAGCTGAGCCGCTTTTGTTTGTCATACGAACGGAAGCGGCTTCGCAATGGCCAACCACAGCGTTTGCTCCACACTCAGCTAATGTATACTCTGCTCTGTCATAATTTAACATTTTTACCTGGGTAGAAAATGTTAAATTATGACAGAGCAGAGTATAGATAGTCCAGCAGTTGTCACCAAGTAAGATTTTACACGGAATAAAATGTTACTTGGTGACAGAACCAAGTATAAATATACGCGGTACATGGTCAACCGTGTATGCCTCACTCCGCTTCACAACCATATTAAATTTTGACCTGCCTAAATTTTGCCATACAATTTACTTGTAGTATATCATTTACCGTAAATTTAATTAATTTGTTGTAATTTTTGATAGCCATCTGTCTGCAAAGGGGAATCATCACCATGCAACCGCGTAAGGTAGTGCGTTTATTTGTGATCATTGCCATTATTCTCGTCCAGGCCAGCTTCATTGCCAGTGCTTTTGCCGCTGAAATCAAGGGCAGCAATGAATTCACAGCCGCCGGTGTGCCAACACTGCCCCCACTCCGTGGTACAATCAGTGGGTTGGTAACCAATGAAAGAACAGGCGCAGCCATCAATCGTGCCGCTGTAACCCT
Source organism: Caldilineaceae bacterium (assembly GCA_022842065.1). The sequence continues at coordinate 27,265 of JALHQH010000076.1, read as the reverse complement.
TTATCGCAAAAATGGAGCCAACTGGAAGAAAGAGATTACTGTTCGTACCGCGAGTAATGGCACCTACATCTTTACCAATCGCCGGCCAGGTATCTTTCGCATTGAATTTAAGGCAACACGTTATAAAACAGAATATTTCAATAATGCCAAGACGCTGAAAAGAGCCACTAACATTCCCCTCGCAGTAGGCAGTGTCGTTAACAATATCAACGCACAATTAACACCACAGCGGTAAGTACTCGGTAAACTAAGTTTTAATAGCTATTTTGCGCTAAGGGGATCGCCAGATCCCCATCCCACAGCGAGGATCTGGCGATCCCCTTAGCGCAACGGAACATGCCATAACTTAATTTTAAATAGTAGTCAGCAGCAGTCAGGTTAGCGGTGTTTGATTTTGCAAGTTGCTATAGAGCAGCGCCAAACACCGTCCACGTGTAAAGCAAGGAGGAAGTAGCATCATCAGACCAATGTATGATAGGCGCGGTTGTTAAGACTTTTATGCCATCACTTCTATCCCACCTTATGCCGCTAGTGCCTAATCCACGGCAGCTTACATCGCAGACTTCTGTTCGTTGACATATTTTTCAGTTTGCGTGATAGTTTCGCAATTATGGAGAAAACCCCAATGCACCGCCTATCCCTGTTCATTTCGCGCCGCACCAGCAGCGGGCGACGCCCTCAGCCATTATGCTGTTTGCTTTTGTTATTCTTATTGATGAACACGCTTGCGGTTGCGCTGCTGCCCACCCCTGTCGCAGCGCAGAGCAATACCTGTAACAGCTACCCCTCCCCCCATCAACGCATGGGCGTCAACGTCGCACGCGATGGCGGGGTAACGATCAACAACTATGATGCGACGCGGCTCAGTGCCGGGTGGTATCATGACTACAATCGCCAACTTAGCCCCAGCCATCCGGGTGGGATGCAATATCATCAGATGATCCGCAGCGGCACCAACACCGCCACGCTGGCACAAACGGTCGGGCCGCAGGTTGATGCCAACCCCGGTAGTGTCTGGGCAGTCGGCAATGAACCGGATCGTTATGGTCAGGATCAACAGACCCCCGCTCAATATGCCGTCTTCTATCATACGGTCTACACCTTCCTCAAACAGCGCGATCCCACCAGCCGAATCGCCGCAGCCCCCATCGTGCAAGCCACCCCCATCCGCCTGCGCTATCTGAGCATGGTGCTGGCCGAGTATCGCCAACGCTACGGCGTCGCCATGCCGGTTGACATCTGGACCATGCATGGCTTCAACCTGCCCGAAAGCTGTGGCTGGGGGGCGGGGATCCCACCAGGGCTGGACGCCTTTGCCAGCGAAGCGATCCCCTGCCCCGCCACCCTGGCCGAACATGGCAACATCGAGACCTTCAAGAGCCGCGTGCGCGCCTTCCGCCAGTGGATGCAGGCGAATGGCTATCGCGAGCGCCCGCTCATTGTCTCCGAATATGGCATCCTGCTCTCCAAGTATCATGGCTTTCCCCATGCCACCGTGCGCGACTACATGCTGGCCAGTTTCAACTTCATGCTCAACACCACCGACAGCCAGACCGGTCTGCCCAGCGACGGCAACCGCCTGGTGCAGGAATTTGCCTGGTTCAGCCTCAACTTCTATGAATACAGCCTCACCACCGGCCAAGGGCTCAACGGCAACCTCTTTGATCATGCCAGCCGCCAGCTCAAACCCTTGGGCAGCGACTATGAGACCTACGCCAAGGGCATTCGCATCGAAGTCACCGATCTCAAAGTCGTTGAGACCACCGCCAACCCACCCGCCGCCAGCCTCAATCAACCGCTCCTGCTGCGCAGCCGCTATGTCAACCAAGGTGGCGTTGCGGCTAACAACGTGCAGGTCCGCTTTTGGCTGGGTGATCCGCGCAACGGTGGGCAACTGCTCGGCACCAGCGCTGCCGTCCCCCAAGCCCTCGCCGGTTGCCATCCGGTCTACCAGAGTGATTTCACTTGGACACCCACCGCCGCCGGCACCTATACCATCTTTACTGACTTTCAGGCTGCCAATCTTGCCAAAGAAAGCAGCCTCACCAACAACTTTGGCTCCGTCATCGTCACCGTCGCCAATACGTCAGTTGCAACACCCACCGCCACTGCTACCGCGTTAGCCACTGCCACTGGAACGGCCACAGCCACAAAAACAGCAACCCCCATTGCCACTGGGACACCCACACCCACGGCCACGACGACAAAAACAGCCACCGCGACGCGTACGAACACACCTGGCAACACCCCAACCCTGACCCCATCACCAGCGGCGACGGGGACAGCGACCGCCACGGCCACGATGACAAAAACGGCCACCGCGACGCGTACGAACACACCTGGCAACACCCCAACCCTGACCCCATCACCAGCTACGACGGGGACAGCGACCGCCACGCGTACGGGCACACCAGACAGCACGCCGACGCTGACACCGTCCGTGACGCCCCTACCAAGCGCAACCGCCACGCAAACTGCTATGCACACCGGCACACCAAGCAACACCCCAACCCTGACACCGTCCGTGACGCCCCTGCCAAGTGCGACGAGCACAGCGACAGCCACACAAACGGCTACGCACACCGGCACACCAAGCAACACCCCAACGCCGACCCCATCCTTGGTACCCTCGCCAACCGCAACGGGCACAGCGACGGCGACGCAAACGGCCACTGTGTCTAGTACGACAGCGGCAACAGCGACGCTGGTGCCCACCGCTTCAGCAACGGGCACACCGACGCCAACCTTCACTGCTACCCAAATCGCGACCGCAACGCCGACCTTTACGCCACCACTACCGGCCACAACAACCCCGACCGCGCCAGCGCCTACGGCAACACCTGAGCCGGCGGCCACAAGCGCACTGGTCGAACCGCAGATAGGAGGAACGCTTACCGTCAATACGGGTGATCATCAGCTGCAGTTGGCAATTCCAGCCGGCGCGCTTGATCAGCCAACCGTATTTTTGCTACGCGAAGAACGCGGTCCGTTGGGCAACACTGGCACCTTGCGCTTTTTGGGCTTGCACTTCACCATTGAGGCCTATCAGGATGGTCTACTCATTAACAATTTTGTCTTTGGCCAGCCGGCAACCATAACCGTTACCTATAACGATGAAGATCTGGCAGGAGCAAATGAAGCGGAAGTGACGTTATACTACTATGCCGCCACGCGCAGCGACTGGCAAGCTGATGGAATTACGATGACCAGTCGCAACCCGGTCCTCAATCAAGTGACCGCCGAGATCGCCCATCTGACCCAATTTGGGCTCTTTGCAGGCAGACCGCATGTCACCAAGCTCTACTTGCCATTGGTGACGACGGAATGAACAGTGTAAAATGCAAAGCGTCGAGCACCAATAGCTAGTCTGAGCTGAGTTCAGGAGTAGCCGACTGCCACAAATACACCACGCAGGCAGCTCACAGCCCTAGTCGGCACCGTGAGGAGCCATTTGTGTGGCGAACAGAGTGGCAAGCGGCTAAGTATAAATGCCTAACTTTATGCAGCGATCATTTTGTGAATTCACAAAATGATCGCTGCGTAGATTGACCAGAAAGGAAAATAATGGCTCAAATTTCACGGTGGCAGCAATGCCACCACCTGCCCACAGCAGTTAATCGGTTGGTATGTAGCCTGTCATTACTGATTGGGGTGACAGCTTGTACAGCACAGCCACCAGCAGCAACGCCTAATCCCACTGAGCAGCCAACGGTTGTGGCGACGGCGAGCATCAACCCCAGCACGACAACGACGACAACGACGGCAATAACCGCAGGGGAGACCATCACCGACACAGCAACCGCCCCTCCGGTTCGGCTAAATTTGGCAGCGCTTGATGTCACTGTTCCGGTTCAACCAATGGCCTGGGTCGTCACCGATGTTGAAGGCGAGCGGCAGGCTGTCTGGGAGATTCCGCTGCAGAGCGCCGGTTGGCATCTTAATTCGGCCACGGTTGGCGCAGCCGGCAATCTAATTATCTCCGGCCACCATCTGGAAGGTGCAGCCGTCTTTGCACCGCTTGCGCGTGGCGAGCTGATGCTGGGTGACGAGATTTTGGTGACAGATGAGCAGGGACGCACCTACATCTACACCGTCAGTGAAATCGCTGATCCAATTCCAGCGACAGGGGCAACGGCTGACGAAACAGCGCGTGCGGAGCGTTATCTAGCCCCGACCACCGCCGCACAGTTGACCCTGGTCACGGGCTGGCCAGACTTTTCAGATACACATTATCTCTTTGTTGTGGCCCAATTGGTGGGCATGGCGCAACCCTAACGATAATAACGCTTCCCCCGAGGCAAACATGACAATCAACCAAAACAACAACCAACCTTTAGGCGGGGCACGTAACCGGCCCCACCGCTTCGTTTGCAGCACACTGCTCTCCCTGTTGCTTATCCTGACCGTAACCGGCAGTGCATTGGCGCAGCAATGTCCACTTTACCCTTCCGCCCATCAGCGCATCGGTTTCAATGTCGCCCCCGATATCAACATTGATATTCATTCCTATGATGCAGCCCGTTTGGGTGCCGGCTGGTATCACAATTATGGTACCCGCCGTGTCCCCGCCCAACCAGGTGGGATCCAACACCACCAGATGGTTCGCGCCGGCATTGACCTCACGCGTCTACCCGAACTGTTAGGCCCTGTGGTTGACGCCAATCCAGGGGTGGTCTGGATCATCGGCAATGAGCCAGATCGCTATGGACAGGATGGTCTAACGGCAACTCAATATGCAAACTTTTACCAGGCAATTCACAGCTTTGTAAAGAGCCGTGATCCCAGCAGCCGGATTGCCATTGGTGGGGTAGTACAGCCGACGCCCATTCGGCTTCGTTACCTGGATATGATTCTGGCGATCTATCAACAACAATATGGCGTCCCCATGCCAGTCGATATTTGGGACATCCATAACTTTATTCTGCCGGAAAATTGTTCATGGGGGGCCAGCGTTCCCCCGGGGCTCGAGGCGTATATGAGTGAGGCGATCCCTTGCCATGCAACACTTAATGAACATGGCAACCTTGCCACTTTCCAACAGCAGATCCGGAATTTCCGCCACTGGATGAACGCACGCGGATTTCGCCATCAACCCCTGATTATCTCTGAATATGGGATCTTGCTCTCCAAATATCATGGCTATGATCATGCGCGCGTGCGTGATTATATGCTGGCCACCTTTGATTTTATGCTCAACACCACCGATAGCCAGATCGGCATGCCAGGTGATGGCAATCGGTTGGTACAAGAGTTTGCCTGGTTTAGTCTCAATTACTGGGAATTCGACATTAATACCTACTTTGGGCTCAACGGCAACCTTTTTGATCATGATAGTCGCCAGATCATGCCGCTCGGTCTTGACTACGCGAACTACACCAAGGGTGTAACCATTCCCACCATTGATCTGGCCCTTACTAACTTTACCATTAATCCGACGACACAACAGGGGCCTGGCAACGTCAGCCTACGCGCCGGGTTTATCAATCAGGGTGGGATTGCGGCGCAAACGGTCGGCGTAAACTTTTGGCGTGGCGATCCACTGGCTGGCGGTCAGCTATTGGGCAGCTCCCCACTTTATCCCCAAGTGGTGACCGGCTGCCACCGGACGTTGACGGCTGAATATCTATGGCAACCCAGCGTCGATGGCAACTATACGCTCTATGCCCAGCTAACAGCCGCTAATCTCAACCAGGAGATTAATTTGGGCAACAATCGCGCCAGCGGCACACTGTTGGTAACAGGTGTCGCCACCGCCACATCAACGCCAACCCCCACCAGCACAGCAACCCCGACACCAACCGTCACACCGGGTGGTCCTACCTTGACGCCAACACCGGTTTTACCAACCGCCACCGCGTCACCCACCAGCGTCCAGACCGTGCCGGCACTAACAGTCACCCCAACGGCAACACCTTTGATTGCACCAGATGAGGGCAGCAGTCTGGTAATTCAGCCTGACAGCGCAAGCGTACTGAGCTTTACGAGTACCGATGGGGCCAGCATTCGCCTGCTTTTCCCAGCTGGGGCGGTCGAACAACCGACGACCGTCCTCCTACGGCCAGTGACAGTTTTACCAAGTAAGACGGCAGCCTTAGCCTATGCGGGCCACGCATTCAGCCTGGAAGCCTATCAAAATGGCGTACGCATCACGAATTTTAGCTTCCAGACGCCGCTGGTTATCACTGTAGACTACCAGGGCGAGAATCTCACGGGCCTGGTCGAAGATGAGGTTATGCTCTTTGCCTACGCCGTAGAGCAGACAACCTGGTCGCGCACCGGCATGACGTTGATCGAACGCAATATTGAGAACGATCAACTGGTTGTTAGCTACGTCCATGCGGCGCGCGATAGTGCAGCAGGCGTTGCGACATTTGCCCTCCTCGCTCCCCAGGCGGTCACCAGCACACCCACACCAACCATTACGCCATCCCCCACCGTCACCCCTGATACTGAGCTGGATCGACAAATCTATCTACCACTCATCAGCACAGAGTAGCCAGTGGCGCAATTGCGCGCGCAGGGCCCAAAGCGTCCTAGTCGAAATGACAATTCGGCTAGGACGCTTTTTTTTTACACTGATTATGGTAGTCGATTCCATGATTTGTCCTGATTTTCGGTTGAACCAGCTCCTACTTTTGTCTTACTTATCTACAACAAAAATAATATTTTTCATGATTTCTTGCATCTGTAAGCAATTTGATATGAATTTTGTGATACGAATAATCCGTAAGTTAAATTTAAGTCATATAGCTTATTGTTTTGCCGGTCAAACGCCAGTATTCTTTCGAATAAGGAGAACAAGCTTTTGTTTACGATTCTTACCACCTTTCGTCATCAAAAGGCACCAACAGTTGCTCGTGTATTGCTCTTTGTTGGCGCACTTACAGCCGGTAGCTATTTACTCAAGACCGATCCAGCAACCAATTTGTGGTCGCTTGGGTATGTCTGGCAGATAACTGACCATGCCCTAAAATTCTTGCTACCTGATAGTACAGCCACCACACCGCCCCCCCATCACATTAATGGCTTTACCTGGCAGGCCCGCGCCGCCTTACAGCGTGGTGCTGACTGGCAGGCCACCCAGTTAGTCGCGCCGGCAGTTGCGCAGGGCAATCGCGATGCCTTGCGCCTACAGGCCGAGATCCTGCGCCAGCAAGGTGACCAGGCCGGTGCCTACAACTTATGGGCAAGCCTGGGCGATGTTGATGCCCTGTTGCAAGCTGGCTGGGATAACACACAAACCGGAAAAACCACCGAAGCGCTCGCAGCTTATCGGGCCGCCTATCAAATTGCCCCCGAGCGGACGGTCCTGCCACTGGCACACTTGCTGTGGAGCAGCGATACGGCCGGCACCACAGCGGAACGTTTATTAGTAGAGGCATTGGCAACCTACCAAGGCTCGCGCTATAGCTACGAGTGGCTGCGAGAACTTGGTGCCCTCTACCAAGGCCAGGGCAAATGGGGCAAAGCTGTCACCATCTACGAAGAACTCGTCGCCGCCGCCCCGGACCAAGCCCAAGACCGGATCGCCCTGGGGTGGGTCTACTATCAACGAGGGGACGGTGCCACAGCAGCGCTGACCCACTTTGAGCAAGCAATCGCCATTGCGCCGCAAGCCGGCGGTGGTTACTACGCCATTGGTACGCTGTTGACGCAAGAAAAACGGTATGCCGAGGCCGTGCCCTGGTATCGCCAAGCCGTAGAGCGGGAACCAGGGCAACAAGGATGGTATTTGGCCCAGGCCAGCGCATTACAACAAGCAGGAGAGCTGGCGTTGGCCCTAGCCGTCTACACCACTGTTCAGCAAACTTTTCCTGACTATGCCCAGGGTCACTTCCAAGCCGCTTGGGCCTATCGCCAAGCCGAAGCGCGTGAACAGGCAGTTGCGGCCATTGAACGTGCGTTGCAACTCATGGAAAGCAGTGGCCTGAGCCAACCGCAGATCCAAGTCAGTTTTTACGCACGGGCCGGACAGATCTACGAATGGGCGGGCCGCTTACAGCAGGCAGTGACAGCCTATCAACAGGCCGAGCAGTTGGATCCGTTGCGTCAGGATGTGCAGGATGGCTTGCAGCGGTTGCAGTAAACAGATTAGTCGCACAGTTGTCAGCAAGGAGATTCAGCTATGACTTCTACAAATGGATATAAACATCGCACTGTTCAGACCTTTTGGAGCGATAAGCGCGTCATCGTGACGGGTGGCGCTGGTTTTCTGGGTTCCTTTATTGTCAATAAACTTTGGCGCCGTGGGGCAGCCGAGGTCATTGTGCCCCGCCGCAAAGATTATGATCTGCGCAATGTCACAGCCATTCGGCAACTGCTGCGCGAGACGCATACGGCCACCGGCCCGGTCGATATGATCATTCATCTGGCGGCAAATGTGGGTGGCATTGGGGCCAATCGCGCCCGTCCGGCAGAATTCTTTTATGACAACTTGATGATGGGTGTCCAACTCATCCATGAGAGCTGGCAAGCCGGCGTCCCCAAGTTTGTCGCCACCGGTACGATCTGCGCTTATCCTAAATTTGCCCCCATTCCCTTCCAAGAGGAAGAGCTGTGGAACGGCTACCCTGAAGAAACGAATGCGCCTTATGGGCTGGCCAAGAAGATGATGTTGGTCCAAAGCCAAACCTATCGCGAGCAATATGGCTACAATTCCATTTTCCTCTTGCCGGTCAATCTATATGGCCCGCGCGACAATTTTGATCTAGAGACATCACACGTCATTCCCGCCTTGGTGCGTAAATGTCTGGATGCACGCGAGCAGAACAAAAGCGAAATTTTGGCGTGGGGTGACGGCTCACCCACCCGCGAATTTCTCTATGTCGAAGATGCGGCGGAAGGCATTCTCTTGGCCGCCGAGCACTACAATGAGAGCCAGCCCGTAAATCTGGGTAGTAGCTATGAGATCAGCATCCGCGATCTGCTCCAAACGATTGCCCGCCTGACGGAATTTAAGGGGCGCATTGTTTGGGATACCACCAGACCCAATGGCCAACCCCGTCGCAAACTTGACACGACCAGGGCCAAACAACTCTTTGGCTTTGAATCAGCCACTCCTTTTGAAGAGGGCTTGGCCCGCACCATCGAATGGTATGCCCAAGAACGCATGAAAGAGCAGTTGCGGAAACCGCAACTGCAAGTTGCCTAAAGGATTAGCTGCACCAAGAGCGCTTTAGTGAGTGGCATCGCTGGGAAAGCCAAGTTGTTAGCATGGAAATATCGTGATTAATCCCCAGCAGCACAGAGAGGAGGAACTTATCCAATGCGTCTCAAACACAAATTTCGAAAATTTCTGTGGAATTTTGGTTATGATATTGCCAGATTCGCACCAACTTCCCATCCGCTTGCCCAGCGCAAGCAGATCCTAGAATCCTATAAGATTAACACGGTGCTTGATATTGGGGCGAATTTCGGTCAATTTGCACAACAGCTAAGGGAGGATCTTGGCTATCAAAGCCGCATTCTCTCATTCGAGCCATTAAACACAGCTTTTGCATCGTTGAAAACGCAGGCGGAAGGTGATCCCGATTGGGAAGTATTTAATTTTGCCCTAGGCGACACGGAAGAAAAACGCGAAATAAATATTGCAGGCAATTCTACGAGCAGCTCATTTCTCAACATGTTGCCTGCGCACCTAAAGTCAGCACCAGAGTCCAGATATGTTGGGAAACAGGTCATCGATATCAAAACCCTGGATTCGATCTTTGGTGATTGGTATCAGCCAAGCAACAGAGTCTATATGAAAATCGATACACAGGGGTTTGAGAGCAAAGTCTTAAAAGGGTCAGAGAAATCGCTGGAACGGATCGACATGATCCAAATGGAAATGTCGCTCGTGCCGCTCTATGAAGGCGAGTTACTATTTAATGAAATGTGTGAACTCATGCAGGAAAAAGGCTATCGTTTGCTGGGAATTGAAACCGGGCTGATTGACCAAAGCTCGGGCCAATTATTGCAGGTTGACGGCACGTTTCATCGCGCATAAAAACACCTCGAGAGCGATGATACAATTGACGTTGAACCAAGCCTTGCCCGTTATCTATGTAAAGTCATTGTTGAAAGTGAACTACTTTCAATCATCAAAGTCTGTATAACGTAGAAAATATCTCAACAATGGCTAGTACAGTTTCTGCCCTAACCCAATCATCTGCAGAAGCACCACAGATGGTTGCAAAAGAGGCTGCAAGTGCAGTTGCAACAAATGGTGCAATCGCGCTGCTAGGAACCTTGCTAGCACAAGGCTTCAGTGTCGTAACAACACTATGGATAGCCCGCACATTGGGCGCAGATGCTTATGGCGTATTTGTACTGGCACAATCAATTATCAATATTGCATTGCCACTCGTCGCGTTAGGATTACCAACCACAGTAATCAGATTTTTACCTGTACACATTGCAAAACAGCAAATGACGATGGTCAAAGGGATATTATATTCATCAACAATAATATCCGGAATTACAGGTGTAGTGGGAGCATTAGTCGTATTTTATGCTGCACCCATAATAGCAATGCAAATCTTTAGAGAACCTCGATTGATCATGCCATTGCGTTATCTTGCACCGCTGATTTTATTTATTTCACTTGCAGAACTATTTAAAGCAATATTGCGCAGCCTAAAGGTCACAAAGTACGATGCAACCATTAATGTACTTAGGCCAACAATCCAATTAGGCGGATGGAGCATTCTATTAAACACAACGATTTCGCATCTTAATGCGGCCACATTTTCTTATATGCTCGGCAACATTGCAGGTTTATTCGCAGGGGCAGTTTACATCAATCAGAATTTCAGAAAAGTATTTGTTGAAAAAACCGAGTGGTGTTTCAGTTTATTAATCCGCTATTCACTACCAATCATTTCATCATCATTTTTATATGCGATTGCACCACGTATCGATCGTTTTATGCTGGGTACACAGGTCGATTCGCAAGCAGTAGGTGTTTACAGCGTAGCCGCAAGCCTAGCAATCTATGTAAACTTCTTTCATAGTTCAATCGTCACAGCCTTTACACCAATGATCGCAGATACGTTTCATCGCGTTTCTGTAGAGGAAGCAAAAGGTTTGTATATTAAAGTGACAGAATGGGATGCCCAATTAACGCTTAGTATTGTCTTCACACTGATCCTGTTTGGGCAAGATATTCTTGGGTTTATTGGCAATGAATTTTCGAATGCGTTCTTTCCGCTTGCGCTGCTCTCCATTAGTATGTATATCAGCACATTGACTGGACCGAGTGGCCCTTTCTTAACAATGACCAACCATCAAAAGATTGAAGCGCTGAATGCACTCTTCATGGTCGTAATCACAGTCATCTTTCAATTTCTCTTAGGTTGGCAATGGGGAATGATTGGGGTTGCGGTTGGCTTCCTACTGTCAGCAGTACTGCTAAATATAATACAGATCATAGAAATTGTCTGGTTATACAACTTTAGTCCATTTAGTTTTCCTTATCTAGTTTTCTGCGTTGTATCGACCCTAGGGCTGGGGGCGGTAACATATATGGCAGGACAGGCCGCTCTAGATATAAGAATCCTAGCTTTTAGTATCATATCAGCACTCTATCTCATTTACATGTACATCCGCTACCGCATAGAATTTTGGAATATCTACAATAAAACGAATCTATGGGTAGGCAAATTTCTTAGAAAATCCTAAATCCATTACAGCATCGAAGCAAGAGACCAAGACAATTAGCACCCGTTAAACAGAATGTTCTGTGCAAAGGAATGTGGAATGACCCTACCTAGTTTCATTATTGTAGGCGCTGCAAAATCTGGGACCACATCACTCTATTATTATTTGATGCAGCATCCTAACATATATATGCCGAAACAAATAAAGGAAACAAATTTTCTCTGCAAGTGGGAACGAGAATCCTATGCAGGCTATAAAACAAGTTTCATTCCAACGGAAATCAATAGCATTGATGAATACCATCAGCTATTTCACCAGGCCGATAAACAGCACAAAGCAATTGGAGAAGCTTCAAACGCGTATCTCTATTTTAACCATTTGACGATACCACGAATGCTGGAAGTACTAGGTAAAGATATAAAAATCATAATTTCGCTTCGTAACCCTGTTGAACGTGCCTATTCAAATTACTTACATACGATTAGAGATAATATTGAGACAGGCACATTCGAAGATGCCCTACAAGCTGAGTCTTGGCGAAAAAACAACCACTGGTGGTGGGGCTATCTGCATACTGATGTGGGATTTTATGCAGATCAGGTACAGGCATATATAGATGTTTTTGGGAAAGAACAAGTATTTACATTCCTCTATGATGATTTAGAAAATACGCCACTGGTTGTGCTGAAAAAGCTATTTCGCTTTTTAGAGATTGATGAACAATTCAAACCGAACATGTCGACAAAATATAATGCAACCGGTGTTCCCAAAAACAAGTGGATACACCAGTTTTTGTCAAACAAAAATTTTGCAAAATCGTTATTAAGGCCATTTGTATCCCAAGGCATTAGAGTGAAATTAAATCACAATTTACTCAACTGGAACTTGGACAAACCACAAATCAAACCAACAACGCGGCGATCACTGATTGAATTATATCGAGCAGATACTGCCCGATTACAACAGCTGATTGGTCGCGATCTTTCTCATTGGCAACGATAGTTGTCAATATAGAGAGGGGAAGCCTTCGTTAAAGCGTGAAGAAGTGGTCAATCTGCCCACCGCGAACAAATTAGGAAGACTCATCGTGCATGAACCATTAATCTGTTGCAAAATCTGTGCAAGCCCAAGTAGACAATTTGCAACAAGTAGAATACGCAATAAACATTCCATCCGATTTTACCAGTGTCAGCATTGTGGGTTTATGCAGACAGAAGCGCCTTATTGGCTTGACGAAGCCTATGAAAAAGCAATCAATGATGGTGATATTGGTCTGGTACAGCGAAATTTAATCTTTTCAAAACTAACGCATGCAGTCATTAGCACTTTTTTTGATTCTGAAAAAAAATTCCTGGATTATGGTGGTGGATATGGTCTTTTTGTACGGCTTATGCGCGATAAGGGATTTGATTTTTATCGCCACGATTTATTCTGTCAAAATCTTTTCGCTGAGACTTTTGAGGCAAAAATATCTGCTGACAGTAGCTTTGCCTTAATGACTGCGTTCGAGGTTTTTGAACACCTGGTCAATCCGCAGCAAGAGATTGAACAAATGGCCGCCGTATCGAGAAATATTCTATTTTCCACAATCCTGTTACCAACACCGGCACCACTGCCAGAGCAATGGTGGTATTTCGGACTTGATCATGGCCAACATGTTTCATTGTATACATTAAAGTCGCTTAGGATTATCGCAGACAAATTAGGGCTGAATTTGTATTCCAATGGCGCTTCTTTCCACCTTTTAACTGAGAAAAAGATTTCTAATACATTATTTAAATTAGTTACGCGTCAGAAGATCGCCACCATGCTGCTTACTTTTATGCACAAACCTTCGCTGATTGAAAAAGATCGCCAAGTAGCCCTACTGCATACAAACTGAACTGAAATTTGTCTAAATACGCACAGCATAGTAGCGGTTTATATTTGAACTGAAAGGTAACAAAAAAAATGCAAATAAGTGCATTACTACAGCATCAAGAATGTCAGCAAAGTATTAAATCGTTGATCACACGCAGTATCGAAGTTCATCAACAGTTGCTGGCCGACGAATATGTATTGGAGCAAATTCATTCTTCGGTAAAAACGATTGAGGAATGTTTACAAAACGGCCATAAGCTGCTCTTTTTTGGCAATGGTGGCAGTGCAGCCGATGCCCAACATATTGCCGGCGAATTTGTTGGGCGCTTTCTAAAAGAGCGCCGTGCGCTGCCCGCCCTGGCATTAACCGTTAATTCATCAACGATTACGGCTGTCGGCAACGATTACTCGTATGACCATATTTTTGCCCGCCAAGTCGAAGCCTTTGGCTTACGTGGGGATGTCGCCATTGGCATTTCCACCAGTGGCAATTCGATGAATGTCGTTAAAGGGCTAAAGGCGGCCAAAGCACAAGAGTTGGTCACCATTGGTCTAGTGGGGGGGTATGGGGGGAAAATCCAGGCAATGGCAGATTATTGCATCACGGTGCCCTCACACGAAACGCCAAGGATCCAGGAGTGTCATATCTTAATCGGGCACATCTTGGCTGCGTTGGTCGAAGAAAATCTATTTGAAGATGAGCTGGTCGCGTAATATTTTTCCGTATACAAAGTGTGCCACCAGAGTGCACACAGGTGCAGCGGTAGATCAAAATGACAAAACCGAGCAGGGCTGTTTTTCTAGATCGCGACGGAACACTTAATTTTGATTCCGGCTATCTCTACCAACCGGAGCAATTGCAGTTGCTACCAGATGTCGCCACAGCGCTTGCCGCGCTGAATCAGGCAGGCTTTAAGGTCATTGTCGTCACCAATCAATCCGGCGTAGGGCGAGGGTATTACACCGAAGAAGCAGTTAAGGGCTTACATGATCACATGCAAGCCCTCCTTGCCCAACAGCATGCGTATATTGATGCCTTTTACTATTGCCCCCACCACCCGGAGGCGACAGTGGAGCGCTATCGGATTGACTGCCCGTGCCGCAAACCAAAGCCAGGGATGTTACAGCAGGCGATGAAAGATTTTGCCCTATTACCAGAACATTGTTTTATGGTCGGGGATAGATTCTCCGATGGGTTGGCCGGCCAAGCCGCGCAGTGCCGCCAAAATATCATCATTGCAGCAGCCAATTCAGCCGGCACCGTTGCGCCAGCGGCAGATGATTTTATTGTCGTACCGGGCCTTATGGCAGCAGTTGAGACCATTATACAGATTGATCGAAACGGAAATCAAGCATGCAAATAGAAAATCTGACACAAATTATAGATTCATTCGAGCGCAGTACGGTAGTCGTCGTCGGTGACATCATGCTTGATGAATATTTTTGGGGCGATGTCGAGCGGATCTCACCCGAAGCACCGGTTCCGGTCCTGAATATCACCTCGATTGAGAATATGTTGGGCGGCGCCGGGAATGTCGCCAAGAACCTCTTAAATTTAGGCTGTACTGTTATTATACTGGGTGTGATTGGCGATGATGATACCGGGGAGGTCATCATCAAAGAGGCAGCAAAGTTAGGGTTAGACCCGCTAGGCATTCAATGTGAGGAAAAACGGTTGTCTTCACGAAAGACAAGATTATTTTCCAAAGCGCATAATCAACAAATTATGCGCTTTGACCAAGAGTCCAAACATTTGATCGGCGAAAAAACCGAGCAGCAGCTACTTGCCTATATCACTAGCAAAGTTGACACGATCGACGGCATCATTATTGCCGATTACTTAAAAGGCTGTATTACGCCAACGCTCGCCCAAGCCGTCATTCGCCTGGGCAATCAACATCACATTCCCGTCATTGTTGATCCAAAGGGCAATGATAAGGATAAATATCGCCAGGCAACCGCATTGACCCCGAATATGGGCGAAGCAGAAAAGTTAACCGGTGAGTCGCTCAGTTCACCTGAGCAGTTGCTAAACACAGGTTTCACCTTACAGCGCGATCTACAACTAACCAGCTTGCTCTTAACCAGGGGGGCGCAGGGCATTTCCCTCTTTAGCGCCGATCAACACATGCACATTCCTGCGCAAGCGCGCCAAGTGTATGACGTATCAGGCGCCGGTGATACGGTTGTCGCGGTATTTACATTGGCCGTTATTGCCGGTGCCACACATTATACAGCAGCTTGCTTGGCCAATCTTGCCGCCAGCATTGTGGTCGGCAAAGTGGGGACAGCAACGGTATCCAAACAAGAGCTATTGCAGGCCATGCACCAAGGTGATTCAGGCAAAATCCTGGCAATGACGGACCTGCAACAGATCGTTGCTACAGCCAAATTGCACGGCAAAAAAGTTGTCTTTACCAACGGTTGTTTTGATCTGCTCCATATCGGCCATGTGGAATATCTGCGCAAAGCCAAAACATTGGGTGATCTGCTCGTGATCGGACTTAATAGTGACCAGTCGGTCAAGCGGCTAAAAGGCGAAACGCGCCCCATTGTGCCCCAGCAGGAAAGAGCCGCGATTTTAGCAGCACTTGACATTATCGACTATATCACGGTCTTCGACGAAGATACGCCTTACGCGCTCATCGCAGCATTAAAACCCGATGTCCTCGTCAAAGGGGCAGATTATACGCCGGATCAAATTGTGGGCAGAGATCTGGTGGAATCCAATGGGGGCGAGCTGCGCTTAATCGAATTTGTCAATGGTAAATCGACCAGTGCTTTGATCAACAAAATTCAGAGCTTACCGAAAACATATGCCAATTAGCGGCCCATTTATATGATTACTTCCAAGTTATCCCACCCTAGCTTCACCGCGCAGCTTGCATACAAAAATTGGTTAGCGGAAGTAAAGCTGCGCCTCTGGTATATGTGGCATTGGCTCAATGACGCCATCTTGCGCCTTATCTGTCTGCTGCTAAGACCATTTTTGTATAGAACAAACGCAAACAGTAAAGACTTTAACTTACAGAACGTCAGAAGGGTGCTAGTCGTTAGTCTCGATGGGATTGGTGATATTGTCATTCTAACGGCCTTTTTGCGCGAACTAAAACGTAATCTACCCGACGCAAAGATTACATTCTTGGTTAAACCGCCCGCCAATCAACTGGTTGAACTTTGTCCATATATCGATGAAGTCTATACGCTAGTCACCAACAAACCGAGCGCTTATCGACAATGGGTTGCCCAGATGGGCGCGCTATTGCCCAAACTATGGGCGGCCAAGTTTGATCTGGCGATCTTACCGCGTTGGGATATTGACATTGATTATAACGCGCCCATTTTATACTTGAGTGGTGCAACCCAACGTATTGGCTATGCAGAAAACGTTACGCCCAACAAACAAAAGTTCAATCATGGCTACAACCGCTTTTTTACACAGACCATTACGGATACGTCGGTACAGCATGAAGCACAACGGGCCTTTAATCTGCTGCGGTTCATGAATGGCCAGGTCGTCGAGGAACAGCTAGAAATTTGTTTGGGGGCGGCAGACGAAAACTTTGCAAAGCAGATCATTAACCAGCAGGATAATGCGCCAGTAGGGCTATTAATCGCGCTTAACCCTGGTGCCCGCGAATTAAAGCGCATGTGGCCAGTTGATAACTTTATCGAGATTGCCATCTGGTTGCAAGCGACTTACCAAGCAAAGTTGCTGATCGTCGGTGGGGAAGATGAACGGTATTTGGGCGAAAAGTTAAAGTCGATCAGCCCCGCTGATACGATCATTGATTTAACCGGAAAAACCACTTTACGCCAGCTATGTGCAATCTTCAAATACTGTACGCTGTATTTGGGCAATGACACTGGGCCTATGCATCTTGCCGTTGCCGCCGGCACGCCTGTGATCGAGATTTCATGCCACCCACATACTGGCTCATATTTGCATCAAAATTCGCCAATCCGCTTTGGTCCGTGGCAGGTTCCTACGATTGTACTGCAACCAGAAACAGCGCTACCGCCTTGCACCAATGGTTGTGAAGCAGATGAGGCTCATTGCATAAAACAGGTTACCTTGCAACAAGTCAAACAGGCACTCATTACCCAAATTGCCAATAGCCCGATTGGACAAAGTCATGACCATTATATCAAATCAAATTAGGACTGCAGATCTAACGCAGCAATCACCCATTTACGACCATCGCACAGCGGTTACTTTCTTTCGCCTGCCAACCTTAATCATTTTAAGTGGCTTATTAATCGCGGCCCTCTCCATCTCGATGAATGAAGTAGAGTGGAGAATCGCCCAAAGCGAGAGCAATCTTGTAAAATTTTTACCACTGTTGATTATTGTCTTTGCGGCAATCATCGCCATCCCTGTTTTGCCGGTGCAGCATGTTGTACCTACCCTACTGCAAACACTGCGCATTAATGGCTTCTTAACGGCCTATACATTTTTGGCAGTGGTGGGTAGCACTTATGCTCGTTTCGTTTTAAAACAAGAAACATCATATTTTACACAAGCGATCATGTCAGTCTCTTTTTACGGTGCGTACTTTGTTTTTTCGATCGTGCCGGATGAAGCCTGGCCCACTGTGATGAAATGGCTGCTACGCACCTTTTGGTGTGCAGCAGCCTTTGCCACCGCCAAAGTGTTGGAAAACGCCTATACTTTTCTCATCCTCAAAGAGGATTTTCCCAGATCAAATCATGATCTAAGCTTTCTTTTGGCAATAACCCTTATTTTGGCCTTATATTTTGAGGCAAAGGGTAAAAGAATCTTTGCTTTCTTTTTTATTACCATCATTACTGTCTTAACGCTAAAAAATACGGCGATTCTTTTTATCTTTTCTACCATTGGCCTATTTTTTCTACTACCATCGCCAAAAAAACAGGGCAAATTGATCATGCTCATTTTAGGCGGGCTATTTGTGATCCCAATCACCATACTAGTCTATCTTCAACTTAGCCCCCATATCTCCGATGGCAATACTCATTTTAGGGAATATCTTTTTCAGTATGGCATCAGAGAATTTTTTCAGTCGCCCCTCTATGGCCAGCTATTTACAGGTGAGACGGCAACCCACTTCTCGACCTCAATCCATTCTACGCTGCAACTTGATGTGCCGATCCACAACGATTGGCTTGAAGTTCTTGTCCAGGGTGGAGTGATTGGCTTCATGCTCTTTGCGGGGACATTTATCTTTTTGCTGTATAAACTATACACTGTCAGAAATCAGGCACTGGCGAACCTTGACACGCCAAAGCTCATCTTCACAACCTGGGTAATTGCCTTAGTCGTAAATCATATGCTGACAATGGTGATTAATCCAGTCCTGGCGAGTAGTGATATTGCCTGTATTTCGTGGGTAGCCATCGCCTTTGCACATCGCACCATAAATGTGTTCAGACCAACTTTTTCCTATTCTTGGTAGTTATACTCAAATCAGAATGAAACCCCTAGTTTCGGTCAGCGTGCGTCGCACTGACCAAAGCATCTAGCGGACTGGAAACAGTTGGCGGTCAGTGCGACGCACGCAATCCCGTTAGCCAGCAAAACTCCGGTTCTCAACTTGACTTCAGTATAGTAAAGCAGACGAGCATCCAATGGCCACTAGACAAATAGATTTTTCCATCGTTACCCCCAGCTATAACATGCTGCCCTACTTGAAACTTTGTTGTGCATCAGTTGCCGATCAGGCTGGGGTAACCATTGAGCACATCATTGTCGATGGTGGCTCAACTGATGGGACAGTTGAATGGCTCCAACAACAGCCGCGCATCAAATATGTGAGTGAGCGCGACCAGGGAATGTACGATGCGATCAATAAAGGTATCAACATGGCCTCTGGCCAGCTCATTGCTCACTTAAATTGTGATGAGCAGTATCTGCCGGGAACCTTAGCTTATATCAAAGACCGCTTTGCGCACAAAGCGCAGGTCGACGTCCTCTTTGGGGATGTGCTCATGGTCCATCCCACCGGCGAACTGCTGGCCTATCGCAAGAGCCATCAACCGCGCTGGTATTACATTCTCAGTTCGCAGTTGTATCTTTTTACCTGCGCCACCTTTTTTCGCCAGCGCGTCTTCAATAGTGGCCTACGCTTTGATACAAGCTTAAAGAGCATCAGTGATGCTGATTTTATGGTAAAGCTGATCCGTAACCACTATCAATTTGACCATTGTCGAAAATTTTTATCGACATTTACCTGGACAGGTAACAATTTAAGTGCAAATGCTCTCTCACAGAGTGAGCTAGCACAAATGCATCAAACCGCGCCAAGCTGGGTGCGATGGCTAGGATGGCCACTGAATGTGGCACGCTGGCTTGAAAAAGGCCTGGCCGGTGCTTACTGGCAGCCAGAAGCAATTAACTATGCGATCTACGCCACAGCCGACCCGAAGGTGCGGCGCGAATTCTGCGTCGCCAATCCGGTTTCTATGTGGCGAGACAATCTATTCACCCCCAAAGCGCAAAATATATAGTGATTACCGCTGGCTTCGACAAACTCAGCCACCGGTAATTGGGTAAACCCTATCGTTACTTAGTCTGCAGCGCAGCACCTTTTAAGTTCACAGGGATGAGAAACCAATGTGGCAACCAACTGCACAATATCATAAAGTTGTAGAAGCAAATCGTCTATTCTATGCGCAGACCGCCGATCTATATGATACGACGGAAACTTGCATCAAGGATGCACATGCACAACAGCTGATTGAAAATGATCTCAATTATATCGTCAAAGAAATTAAACGCTATACCAAAAGTGTAACCGCGCTTGATGCATGTGGCGGCTCAGGTAATATTTCCCTAAAGCTCATGCAAAGAGGCATTAATGTAACTACCTGCGATATCTCAACGGACTTGCTCGCGATATTTCAACAAAAAGCAGAAGCCGCCGGCTTTGCCACGCAGATTGTCTACGCAGAAATCGGTGAATTCCTGAGTAATGGCGAGACAAAATATGATTTGATTGTCTTTTCTTCGGCCTTGCACCATCTCGAAAACATTGAAGAGATCCTGGCGTTGGCTTTTACACGTTTGCGCCCACAGGGGATTTTATATACTGTATTTGATCCGACACCACATAACGACCTGAAATTCATCACCAAAGGCTTGCTGCAACTAGATTATTTCCTCTTTAAGATCTTACAACAATCACGTGATCTTGGCGCGGCCGCCAAGCGCCGATTTTTGCGCACGATGAGTAATGAGCGCCAAGACAAATCAGCATTGGATTTGCGCCCAGAAAATTTAGGTGTCCTGGCCGAATATCATGTTAATACCGGAATCGACGATTTAGCATTGGTTGCATTTTTAAAGCGGCTGGGCTTTCAAGTCTTAAAGCATGATCGTTATGCCGGTGGGCGTTATGCCTTTACCCACGCTGCGCTTAATCGACTAGGCGATGCCACTAATTTCAAGCTGGTTTTGCAGAAAATCTAAGCCCAGCGCGTCAGGCATTCACACCGATTATCACGATCTTCTTTACGGATTTAGAGCAAAAACAATGGCAAAACAAAGCACCATCCGCAATCCCGAGTTAGTCAATCAAGAATATTACCAGCAGCTATATCACTATAATCATCCTATTTTTCACTTATTGCATGCCACTGTTTCTTTTGACCAAAAATCAAAAAGTCGCGCCAATCATGCAATGAGTGCGGCGGTCATCAAAACAGTCACCCAAACCCGGAAAATCAAAGTACTCGATTATGGCTGTGGCTGGGGCGTCTTTTTGCTCAATATGCCAAAGGCGCGCAGCGAGCTTTATTGCTTTGACATCTCCAGCAATGTGGTTCGTTCGTTGCAAGCGGTCATGGCCTTTATCGGGCGCTCGGTGAAGGTGGTGGAGAGCTACAATCAAAAACTGTCACCCAATAATTTTGACCTGATTGTCTGTTCGCATGTGCTCGAACATGTCGAGTCAGACGAATTTCTGCTACAGCAATTTGTCGATGCCTTGCAACCTAATGGCCACCTCTTACTCAATGTGCCGATTAATGAGGTCTGGGTGGATTACAAACATGTCCGCACCTATACACCAGAAAGTTTAGCCCAAAAGCTCGCTGGCGTGGGGATTAAGATCGTCAAAGCACGCGAAGTCGATCGCTGGAGCAGCTTTATCTTGCAACACGAGTTGCGCCATCAGCAAGACCCGATCCGCTTATTGTTCAAACTCTTACGGGGCATCTTAGCCGTCTTGCCCTATGGGCTGGTGCAGCTTTGTGAAAATTTGGTACCAAAACATTATCTACCTCAACAATTAGTTGTGTTAGGAATCAAACAATGATCAAGGTGCTCGTTGTTGGGCAAACCCCGCCCCCTTTTGGCGGGCAAGCCATTATGATCCAAAAGCTATTGGCCGCGCCTTATCAAAAAATCGTGCTATACCATACCTTGCTTGCTTTTTCAAAAGACATGGATAGTATCGGCAAATTTCAAATCACAAAAATTCTGCATCTCTTCAAAGTGGTGCTCATCATCATCTATCAACGGTTCCGGCATGGCATTGATATCTTATATTACCCACCCGCAGGTCCCGATCGGATCCCCATGTATCGCGATCTCTTTATTCTGCTCTGCACGCGGTGGTTATTTAAGAAAACCATTTTCCATTTTCATGCCGCCGGCATTTCCGAGTTGTATCCAACCCTCGCCCCCTGGTTGCGCGTCCTATTCCGCGCCGCATATTTTAAGCCTGATGCCGCGATTCAGTTATCGACGCTAAATCCACCCGATGGTGAGCGCTTGGCGGCGCGGGCACACTACATCGTGCCCAATGGCATTGAAGATGTCTATGCGCAATATAAGCACGTAACAAAGCCAGCACAAGAGCAGGTGATGATCCTCTTTACCGGCGTCCTCTGCGAATCAAAGGGCGTTTTGGTGGCACTGGAGGCTGCGCACTATTTACGGGAAAAAGATATAAAATTCCACTTCGCATTTATGGGCAAGTTTATTTCTGATGAATTCAAGAGCGAAGTCACCCATAAAATTGCAACCTGGCAACTTGAAGCCCAGGTCACCTTCTTAGGCGTGCTAACCGGCGCTGACAAATGGCAAGCCTATGCCAAGGCCGATATCCTTTGTTTTCCCACCCACTTTGAATCCGAGACCTTTGGGCTGGTGATTTTAGAAGCAATGCAATTTAGTTTACCAGTTGTCGCCACCCAATGGCGCGGGATTCCCTCGGTCGTCCACGCCGGAGAGTCAGGATATCTGGTGCCGATTAAAGCGAGTAGGGCTGTTGCCGACAAGTTAGAGCTGCTGATTCAAGATCCCGAACGCCGCAAGACGATGGGACAAAAGGGCAGAAAAATATATTTGGAAAACTATACCATCGATAAATTTTATCAAAATTTAGAAAGTGTATTCGAGGCTGTAGCAGCCCCCCAATGTGATGAAGCCATCGCCAAACAAGCTGTAGCCACGCCAAGCTGATGGTCGTGGCCGTTACCATTGGCCAGGGTGAAATCATTGGTGGTCAGTGATTTCACCCTGGATGATGCTTTTTCTGCCCTGGCCGTAGTCGTCCCGTTATGCTGTCACTAAAAATTTGTGAGGACAAATGAAAAGCTCCTTTAACTCGCACAAGTATATAAATATCAACAATAAATTCCGCCAGGTCCGCTTCCAAAATTTCTTGGCAAGACTACATGTAACGGCACAAGACAAAATTCTGGATGTCGGTGGCTACCAACATTTTTGGGAAGGCAGCAATCTGGCAGAGAATGTCACAATTCTCAATATTGAATTGCCGCAACAGCAGCCGCCGCCCTTTACCTGGGTACAAGGTGATGCCTGCGCAATGACCATGTTTCAGGATCAACAATTTGACATTGTCTTCTCCAATAGTGTCATTGAGCATGTTGGGGATATGGCCCGGCAGCAACTGTTTGCGCAGGAAGTGCAACGCGTTGCCAAGAAGTATTGGGTGCAGACGCCCTACAAGCACTTTCCCATCGAACCGCACTTTGTCTTTCCCTTTTACCAATATTTACCGCGCCATACGCGCAATTTTATTGCCAAAGTTTGGCCGTTTTCCTTTGCCAAAATGTTAAACCTTGATCCGATCACGGAAGCGGAGCACATCTGGCTCCTGGGCAAACGCGATCTGCGCACCTTATTTCGTAACGCCGAACTCTACCATGAAAATTTCATGGGTCTCACCAAATCACTGATTGTGTACCGCACCTAGCGCACATAGAACAGGCAAGCCAATCGCCATGAGAATTATTTGTACCGGGGCCAGCGGGTTTATTGGCACCAATCTAGTCAACTATTTACGCGAAAAAAATCGCATCTTTTTAAACGTTGATGCCCAAAAGCCATTAGACGAATCGCACCTGCCCTATTGGCAAGCAGCCACCGTGCTCGACCCACAACAGTTAGTCGAAATCTTTGCGACCTTCCAACCCACCCATGTGGTCCACTTGGCTGCCCGCACCGATACCGACAGCGAGGCACTGGCTGATTATCAGGTCAATACCGCGGGCACGGCGAATGTACTGGCAGCCATCAAAGCGACGCCTACGGTCCAGCGCGTCATTATTACTTCGACCCAATTTGTCCATCGCCCTGGCCATCTACCCGAACATGATCAAGACTTTGAACCACACACCGCCTATGGCCAGAGTAAAGCGCTGACCGAACAGATGACACGCACAGCGAATTTGGCTTGCACCTGGACGATTATTCGGCCAACCAATATCTGGGGACCGTGGCATCCCAGATATCCCCATGAATTTTGGCGGGTGTTAAAGCAAGGCCGCTATTTTCACCCTGGCCGTCAACCGGTGGTGCGCTCCTATGGCTATGTCGGCAATGTGGTTTACCAAATCGAACAAATCTTGCAGGCACCCGCGGCGCTCGTTGATCAAAAAGTCTACTACGTCGGTGATCAGCCGATCAATATCTATGAGTGGACCAATGAATTTTCCAAAGCGATTACGCAGCACGAAGTCCGTGTCATCCCCCGGCCCATGGTCCAGAGCATTGCGTTGATTGGGGATCTGCTCAAAGCAACCGGCGTGCGTTTCCCCATCCATTCGGCGCGCTACCAAAGCATGGTCACCGATTATCCAACACCGATGGAGCCGACCTTTCAAGCTTTTGGTCAACCACCATTTTCGTTGACGGAAGGCATCAAAGAAACGACTGAGTGGCTAAAGCGCCAACATTATATTTGAAATAGAGAAAGCCATGTATAAACGCTGCAACATTTTAGGCGTTGGCGTTAGCGCCATCAATATGACCCAGGCAGTCGCGACCATTGATGAATGGATTACGCAACGCCAATCAAAGTACATCTGTGTAACGCCGGTGCATTCCGTCATGGATTGTTATCATGACCCTAGCCTTAAACCGATCTTTAACAATAGCGGCTTAACCACGCCAGATGGGATGCCGGTCGTTTGGCTGCTACGACTATATGGCCATAAAGAAGTTGATCGCGTCTATGGGCCGGATTTAATGCGCACGGTCTGTCAGCGTTCAATCGAGACCAACTATCGCCATTTTTTCTATGGCGGTGCGGAAGGCGTACCCGAAAAGTTAGCCCAGACCCTGGGCCGACTTTACCCAGGCTTAAACGTGGTGGGCACCTACTCACCGCCCTTTCGCGCCTTGACCCCAGCCGAAGATCAAGCAGTCATTGACCGCATCAATCACACGCGCCCGGATATTGTTTGGGTTGGGCTGGGTTCGCCAAAGCAGGAACGGTGGATGGCGGATCATGTACACAAGATTGAAGGGGCGACCTTGATCGGCGTCGGTGCCGCGTTTGATTTCCTGACCAATCGCAAACCGCAGGCACCACGCTGGCTGCAACGCAGTGGCTTCGAGTGGGTTTTTCGCCTGCTCTGTGAGCCAAGACGTTTGGCCCATCGCTACCTGATCAACAATCCCCAATTTCTCTGGCTGCTGCTCCTCTCCACGCTGCGCTTGCGCCATTTTCAGATGGAAAGCGCAGAACAGCGATAAGGCCGGTTAGTTGGGTGTCATCGTGTGGAATTCGTGCATACCTTGCCGCAAGACCGCTGCGTCAAGTATCTAGCATCGGCGTTACGCAGGGCTCGGCGGCTGAGCGTGTCGAAGCCAGAGAGCCCTGCGTAACGCCGATAGAATAAAGAAGGCCCATGTTTTCAGCCGCAAACTCTTACCTATCCCACGCAGAAGATTCGTCAACGCGTGCCGTGTTGACCTGGCTCTGCCGCTTGGAACCGTTTTGGTTGCTGCTGCTGGCCGTGCCGGTAACGCTACCCGGCCTTTTGCCGCCGGCCACACAACCCTTTGCCATTGCCGGCCTTTTCCTTTTCTGGCCCATCCGCTGGTGGGCAGCACCCTATGTCGAGCGGCGCTTCCGCCTGGGGCCGTGGCCGATCTGGCTCCTACTGCTGTGGCTACCGGTTAATCTGCTGGCCGCCGGGAATCAGCCGGCTACCTGGGCGGCGACCGGCTATCTGCTGCTGGGCCTTGTGCTCTATGTGGCGGTGATCAACCATGGCGATCTGCAGCAACGCACCATGCTCTTTGGCTGGCTACTGCTGCTCTTAACCAGCGTCTTGGTCGTCAGCGCGCCGCCCCTGGTCGAGTGGAAGAGCAATTTTCGCCTCTTCTATATGCCGATCTATGATTGGTTCCAAGCAATCCCCAGTGGGTTGGACGAAACGATCCATGCCAACATCCTGGCGGGGGCATTGGTCCAATTATTTGCGATCAGCCTGGCATTGGCCCTGCCGCCCAAGGTGCGCAGCATCCGTCTACCCCAGACAATGATACCCACTACCCAAGCCGGGCATCATTCTGCCAGTCAGCAGGATGATGAAGAAGATGACAGTGGCCAGCATGACAGTGGCCAGAAAAAACGGGTACGCATCCGCCGCCAATCGCGTGATCGATGGCGTCAGGCAGGGGCGGCCCTGCTCGCGCTCCTGACATTGGGCCTCTTATTGTTGACCCAAAGCCGTGGGGCCTACCTGGGGACAGGGGTGGTCTTGCTGGTGCTTTGCAGTTGGCGCTGGCCGCGCTTGCTCTATGGTCTGCCCTTACTCGTGCTGGGGGGCGGCTATCTCCTCTATCAATTGGGGGCCTGGTCACTCTTTGATCTATTGGGTGCTGACAATACCTTTGGCGGTGCCGAATGGCGCACAGAAGTCTGGTATGCCGCAGGGCAAGCGTTCCATGATTTTCCTTACACCGGCATCGGGATCGGCAACTTTCGCGCGATTATACCGCTACTCTATCCCAATGGCGCGATCATGCACGAAGCGGCCACCCATGCTCACAACCTGTTCCTGCAAATCGGACTGGATCTGGGATTGCCCGGCCTGCTTGCATGGCTGTTTCTGATCGGGGGCAGCATTGGGCAGGCGATCAGGACGCTACGTCGCCCCTACGCCACAGCCGCAGTAATGCAGCACGATGAGCATGAAAGCCACCGCCGCCGCCAGCGCCGCCTGATCCACCTCGCGCGCCAACATAATGAAACGCTGGCTCTTAGCGCAGGCGCACTGGCCGCGCTGAGCGGGCTCCTGGTCCACGGCACCCTGGACGCTGTTACTTGGGGAACAAAGCTGGCCTTTCTACCTTGGCTGCTGCTCGCCATTATCCAACTGAACGCAGCAGAGCAAGCGGACTAGCTGTGGCAAATCAACCAGTTGTACTAGTGCAGTGTTACCTAAGTTATGCTGGATTAAAAGCCGCGTTCGTCCCAGCGGGACGGTTGACCTTAGCCGGGAAATATCATGATATTCTTGGTCC
>JALHQH010000075.1 GCA_022842065.1 Caldilineaceae bacterium | reverse complement strand
GTCAGTAGCGTGATAATATCCATCTGGAGCTTTCCTGTTTGCTAGATTTCCAATGTGAGAGTTGAAAACCTATCTTACTCGAAAGCTCCTTTTCTGCCTCATTTTGGCGAAGGTATTGTTTCATAGGTGCGATTTAATTTAACCAGGACTTCAGCCTGTTGTGCTTGGGTAAAAATCTGGTGAAACTTATATAATTTTTCATGAGTGATCTGTTGCTTGGTCTTTTTCTTCCACGCTTCATGGGTCAGAATCAGGCTGTCGGCGCTTTGGGCATAGTGATCGAGCATTGCGGCTTCCCAAGGGACATCAATAAACTGGCAAATGGTGCCCAGGGTCGCGGCTGGGTCCGCGACCAACTGTTCATAGGTGACGCACAAATGATTCGGCTTGGCACAGTGATAGAGGCTCAGCGCTACACTGTGGTTCCAGTTGGCGACACACTGTTCAATGGTATAACCCCTGCCCCACTGTTTGGGATAGCGATTGGTCACTTCATAGAGGGAAGCTACGACATCGGCCCCATTGCGGATCAGATGAATAAAGCGTGCGTCCGGCAATGCCTGCTCAAAGTCGTGGATATAGTAGAGATGGCCTGGGGTTTTTTCGAGCCAGCGCGTTTTACCCTGTGCCAATGCCAACTGATCCAAGAGAGCGGCAAATGTTTTGATGAAAGGGCGCAGCCGATAGGCCGTGGTGGGCATCAACTCGGGGTGGCCGATTTCGGTCAGAAACTGGCGCAGGCGTCGGCGCATCTCCGGCGAAACTAACCCTGCCTTGTGCAGCAAACGCCCGCGCCAGGTGCGGCTGGTGGCGAGCAAAAAATGGCTCTCGGGAAAGGAGGCAATTTGGCTGTGCGTTGCCACCATACTTTGTAGCAAGGTTGTGCCGGAACGAGGACAGCCCACCAGAAAGAGCTGGTTTTGGATAGATTCTACCATGTTCAATAACCTAACGTAATCAACAATGGCCCGATCCAGAATGGATAAGCTGCCTTAAGGGTCAGGGGCAATTCTGTGCTTCGACCAGCCGTCGATAGTGACCAGCCGTTGCCAGCAATTTGGCATGGGAGCCCTGCTCTACCACCCGGCCGCCATCCAGAACTACGATATTATCGGCCTTTCTAATCGTCGAGAGGCGATGGGCGATGACGAGCAGGGTCCGGGTGTGGCCATACTGTTCAATCGCTTGCTGTAGCGCTTGCTCGGTTTCGCTGTCGAGCGCACTGGTGGCTTCATCAAAGATCAGCAATTGCGGATCGGCCAAGATTGCGCGCGCAATGGCGATCCGCTGCTGTTGCCCACCGGAAAGCCGAACGCCCCGGTCGCCAAGTATTGTGTCATACTGGTCGGGTAATGCCATAATAAAGTTGTGGGCTTGCGCCAATTGGGCTGCGGCAATAATTTCGGCCTCGGTTGCGTTTTGGCGGGCAAATTGCAGATTGGCGCGCACTGTGTCGTGAAAGATAAAGATATCCTGACTAACAACGGCAATTTGGGTGCGCCAACTGGTAATGTCGAGCAGACGCAGATCAACACCATCAATGTAAAGCTGCCCCAGGGTAGGGTCGTACAGGCGCGCCAGTAGATTGACCAGTGACGATTTCCCCGCACCAGAAGGGCCAACTACTGCGGTCAGCTGCCCCTTGGGGATGACAAACGAGACATTTTTTAATACTTCTGCTTCCGCTGGCGCATAACAAAAGGTGATATTTTCCAGCCGTATGCCCTGTTGCAAGCTTGTAAAGTGCTGTGTGCCATTGTGTAGATAGGGTTTATCGGCACGGTTCAGAAAGTCGAACACCCCCTGGAGGGTCGGGGTCAGATTGATGATTTGCGAGTTCAACAAACTGAGTGCTGCGATGGGGCCGATCAACCGAAAGGCGATGACCAGTAATAGGGTAATGCGGCCCAGCCACGCCCCTAACCCATCGCCCAGGAGAAAGGTACTGCTGATTAACAGGCCACTTAACAGGAAGACGGCCAATAAGAGCACACTGTGGCGGGATAAGTGGAGCTGCCGCTGACTGGCATAGGCTGCCTGTTGATAGTTTGCTAGCTTGGCTTCCAGGCGGGCCAGGTTCCAGGGTTCACAGCCAAAAAGGTGAATTAGCTTCAACCCGGTAAGGCTCTCCACCGTCAGTGTCCGTAGCTCGCGCATGGCCCTGATTTCGGCTTTCCCCGCCGCTTTGATCCGCGTCGCAAATCCCCGTTTGGCTACCACTGCCAAGATCAACACCAGCCCCAACGCCAGCAACGTCAATGGCCACGAAATGAGCAGCGCCAACACGACATAGATTAACAGTGTAAACCCATTGGCCAGACCGTTATTAAAACTTTGGAGTAACCGTCCACACTGCCGCACATGGTGGCTGAGAAAAGTCACCAGATCGCCCATTTTCAGCCCATTAATAAAGCCAAGCTGCAAGTCGTGCAGTTGCTGCAAGACCGCCCTTTCCAAATCCCGCTCCACGGTAAGTTGCAGGCGCATGGCCAAGAGGTGTGTTGTCAGGGCAAAAAAGCTGCGTAAGAGCATCATAATGACCAATGCTACCGCAGTCCAGCGTACCCGCTCGGCCAAGGTTAGCTGGGCCGTCCATTGACTCACCGCGCCCAGCAGTGGTATATCCTGTAAAAAGTTGTTGGTGATGACGTTGGTGTCCAATAACGGCAGAATCAAGCTCAGGCCCAACCCTTCGGCCAGTGTACTGAGTAACGTTGCAACCACCAATGCCATCAGCAGGGTCGGGTAGGGGCGCACTAAGCTAAATACTTGGCGGTAGACCGCTAAATTTGGTTGCATTTTATCTGCCTGGATCTACCTTGCTCGCTGGATAGGCTAAGTGCTGTTTCATCTGATACCAGGGCACAAGCCACGGGGTCTCGGCCCACATCTGCCGCAGGCCGTCTACATATTGCAGCACTAAGCGCTCTACGCGGGCCGCATAAGCTTGCTGCTCATTGCCACTATCAAGAGGCGCGCTAACCTGGATGCGGACCGGTGCTGTCAGCGCGCCCGCGTTTGTGCGGGATAATGTCGTCTTGATCATGTGAACCTGGGCACCGGTCATCACGGCCAACTCGGCAAAACTCGGCCAGAAAGGGCGGCGGCGTTGATGGAAATCCAGCACCAGCCCGGCGCTATAGCCCTGGATGCCATCGGCGCTGATATTGACCGTGCCGCCCTGTTGCAATACCTGGCGTGCGGTATTTAACTGGTGGGTATAGAGGGCATTTTCCACAATCGCATCATCAAATTGAAACTTGGGAATGTGATTTTGAATCTGCCCCACGCGGTAGCTGGCGATCCCTAGCGCGTCAAAATGGTCGGCCAGCGCTTCGTGGCTGCGCACGAATAAGCGTCCCCGTTGCTCCCGCGCGGCGGCACCAGCCAACGACTGCTTGACTTGGGCGGGATCGTTTGTCGCCCGCAGTTTGATCCCATAATGATGAACCAGGCCACAGAGCAGCGCGCGCGCAACGGTTTGCTCATCCTGGTGCGGTGTATCAATCGTCTGCAAAAAGCGGCGGATCAATGCTTCTTCGCGGGCAAAGCAGCGGCTGCGGAGCCGTGGGGTCGTCGCAATCTGCGTCAGCAATTGCCAGCTCAGTGGGGCCGGCAGCAACTGGCCGGCATAATGCAGGGCTTTGCGCCGGCGGTGCCAGCGCAAGCTGCTTGCTTTGCGCCACTGCTGGGGCTGATCCGGCTGGCCGATTTGGGTATAGATGGTGCGGACCGCCGCCACCTGCGCTGGTGGTAAGGTCGCGGCAAGCCGTGCAAACAGATCTTCCTCTGGCGCGATTATGGCTGTGGTAGCCGTTTCCCCTGTCAGCAAGGCCGCGAGGTGGGCAATGGTTGGGCGGCGGAAAAAGTCTGAGAGGGTGGGCGGGGCGGCAAATTGCTGCTCAATTTTTACCATTAGCCGCATGGCGAGCAGCGAATGGCCCCCTAGTTCAAAGAAGTTGTCATCAATGCCGATTGGTTGGAGTTGTAACAGCTCTTCCCACAGAGTGGTTACTTGGCTTTCAAGCGCTGTCCGCGGTCCTTGATAGGGGGTTGGGAGCAACGGGCGGCTCTGCGCTGGGGCCGGTAAGGCTTGGCGATTGACCTTCCCACTCGGCAGCAAGGGCAAGCTCGGTAGATAGCTTAGATGGGTCGGCAAGGCGTAAACGGGAAAGCGTTCTGCCAGCGCCGCGCGGATCTGTGCCGGCGGCATGGGCGGTTCGGTGGCGGCCACCAGATAGGCTTGCAACAGCCCTCGTTCTTCATCCGCCGTGACCACCGCGGTTTGGACGCTGGGCAACGCCTGTAACGCGTCTTCGATCTCGCTGAGGACAATGCGATAGCCGCGCAGCTTCACCTGTGAATCGCGGCGGCCGACCAATTCCACAAACCCATCGGCCCGGCGGCGACCTAAATCGCCCGTGTAGTAACAGATCTCGTCGCTGCCATCGGTTGCCAACCGAAAGCGTGCTGCCGTCAACTCTGGTTGCCGCCAGTAACTGCTGGAGATGTAACGACTGCGCACTACAATCTCGCCAACCATGCCGGTTGCCGCCGGTTGGCCCGCTTCGTCTAGTACCAAAACCGTCTTGCCGGGCAACGGCTGGCCAACATGGAGTACCCCTTCTGCGGTGGGGGTAGACCGATCCAAGACTGTGCAGGTAATCTCAGTCGTCTCGGTTGCGGAGTAACTGGTTAAAACGACGCAATTGGCGGACACATGGGGCCACAGGCGCGCCAGATCAGCATTGTTCTTGCGGCCCGATGGCAGAATTTGGCGCAGATGAGGAAAGCAGGCATCTGGTGCCAGCGTATCCAACCACTGGCGAAACAAGATGATCGGGGGATGAAAATAGGTGATCTTTTCGTGCTGCAACCAGGCGGATAAGCCCTGTAAGCCATCGGTCTGGAGTGGATAGAGGCAGTAGGTGGCGCCATTCAACAGGGCATTAAAGAGATCCGCCACCCCACCGCCCAACCCACACTGGCGAATGCCGGAAATGTGGTGGCCAGGACCAAAGTGACACAGGCTGGTGCCAAACCAAATCCGATGTAAAATCGTGCGATGGCTGCGCGGCACCCCCTTTGGTTGATTGATCGTCCCCGAAGTAAAGAAGATCCCTGCGATTGCATCCGGCGCAATGGTAACGTCCGGCGCGCCCTGGTCGGTAGTGGGCAATGATTCGATCAACCAGCACTGTTCGTTGACCGTTGCGAGCGCCTGGGCCATGGCCTGCTGGTTTTGGTCCGTCACCATGAGCCGGGCGGCTGTCTGGGCGCAGAGCAATTCGAGCTGCCCGACGGGTTGGGTCGGGTCAAGCGCGACATAGGCCTTATTTGCTTTAAGGGTACCCAAGATGCCAATAATCATGGCCGGCGCATGACCGAGCAGGAGAAAGACTGGCTCATTAGTAGGCCCCAGTTCCGCAAGCAGGGCATGGGCCAATCGATTGGCGGCTTGATCGATGGCTTGGTAGGTGAAGCGCTCGCCGCTAACAGTGGTCACCGCCAGCGCTTGGGGGAAATGCGCGACAGCGCGATCCCAACGGGCAATGAGCGAAGTTTCAATTTCAGCTTCGGCAAAGGGCAGCAACCCGCTCATTTTTGCTCCAGTTGTGCTAAAAAGCCGCTCGCCTCGATCGCCGCCAAGAGGGTGGTGTCGACCACATCCGCCGCCGTGATCGAGGCCGCCGCGGGGTTATCAGCGACCAATTCATCCAACTGTAACTGGATGCCAGTCAGGGTTGGATAAGGCACCAGTGGTAGGTAGTTGCCAATGAGACTCGTATATGCTTCGGCCAGCGCCGCCGCATCCTGTTCTGGATCCAGTAACAAGTATTGGGCCAGCACTGCCGTCACCCCGGCCTGATCTTGTTTCATTTGGGCAATCGCGGCCAGGGTGGCTTGGAGAAATTGCGTGGCGATGGCTGGATTTTCGCGCAAAAAGGTGCGTGAGGTGGTCAACGCCGTATGTTGATAGGGGGTCTGTAACGCGGCCATGTCCACCATTTCCCAGTAGCCGGCGGCGCGCGCAACCGCCGTTTCCGGCACACTGACCAGCGTCCCAACGACTGCCCCACTCTCCATCGCCGCCAGCCGTGCCCCTTGTGCCCCAATCGAGAGCAAGGCAACATCGGCCTCTGCTTTCAGGCCAAGCGACTGTAACGCGGCACGGATGGCAACATCAGACGAACTACCTGGGTCGCTAATCGCCAGCGCTTTGCCTTTGAGATCGGCCGCGGTGGTAATCTCTGGCCGCACCATCAGCGAGTAAAGATAGGTGTTAAAGAGGCCGCCGATCAGCACCAGATCACTCCCGGCCACGACGCTATTGATGACCGCCGGGCCGGCAATCTGGCAAATATCCACCTCGCCCGTCAACAGGGCCATGGTTGCGGTCGAGCCGCCTTCGATATAGATCAGCTTCACGGCCAGCCCATATTGTTGAAAGATGCCCTTTTCGTAGGCATACATCATGACCGATTGGGTGGCGCTGGCGGAGCTGTAACAAACGTTCAGATCGGTCAATGCCCCAGCGTTGGTGGTATCGTGCTCTGCTGTTGCCGTCGGTTTCACTGGTAGACAAGCACTCAATAGGAACACCAACAGTAGTAGTAAGCGCAAGTGGTAGCCGCTGCGGTTCATGCGTATCCTTGGTTTTGTCATTTTGAATTTTCCTGTAACGCTTCTATTACGACAACGTTGTCGTACTATTGGGGCCGCCATTGGGACAGGTGGTCTTCAAGTCGTTGCAAAAGCGCGGTTAAAGCCCAGCCCACGGCGGCTAACAAAATGACGCCGACAAAGACCTTGTCGGTTTGAAAGGTGGCCCCGGCGATGGCCATCATATGGCCCACCCCAGCGGTGGAAGCCACTAACTCGCCCACCAAGACGCCGACCAGCGCGCGCCCAACGGCCAACTTCATCCCCGCGATCAGAAAGGGTAATATACTAGGCAACGCCACCGTCATAAATAGTTGGCGATCCGTGGCCCCAAAGGCACGCGCACAGCGCACCAACTGTTCATCCAGCGTTTGCATCCCGGCCATCACATTGAGCAAGATGGCAAAAACGCCCCCTAGAAAGACGATCGCCACTTTGGACTCGATCCCAATGCCGAACCAGAGAATCAGCATGGGCAGCAGGGCAACGCGTGGGATGACATACAGTGTCGTGACCAATGGGCTAAACATGGCATGAATGCGCCGATACCAACCCATGAGCATCCCCACGGGCACACCGATTAGCAGTGATAGCCCAAAGCCATAGCTGAACGCTACCGCGCTAACCTGAATATCATTCCAAAAGCCGTGGGCAAAGAGCCAGCGCGCGGCTATAAAGATGCGGCTGGGGGAGCTCGTAAATAAGGGCTTGACGAGGCCCAGCGCGGGTAACAATTCCCAGACCAGCAGGCAGCAGAGCAAAGTTCCCCAGCCCAAGAAGGTCTGCTCATGGCGCCGAGCAAACGTGCGTAACCACATCGCGCTTGTTGCCGCGCTTGGTGCCGCGGTGGCGCGCTTTGTGAAGAGTAACAGCTGTTCATTCTGTTTGAGCATGATGCGCCTTTTCAATGGCCAAGAGGGTCCAAATCCGCTCTTCCAGTTCACGAAATGGTGCTTGTTGTTTGCTCTGCCAGGTGCGTGGCCGGGGTAGATCGACTGGGAGCACCGCTTTGATCCGCCCTGGGCGCGGGGTCATGACCACCACCTTGTCGGCCAGGAAGATCGCTTCATCGATCTGGTGGGTCACATAAAGCGCGGTGTGGCGTGTCTCCAGCCAGATGCGTTGTAACTCGGCTTGCATGACGAGCCTGGTTTGTGCATCCAAAGCTGCCAGCGGTTCATCCAATAGCAACAATGCCGGCTCAACCGCCAGCGCCCGCGCCAGGTTGACCCGCTGCTGCATGCCGCCGGACAATTCTCGGGGATAACTTTCTTCAAAGCCCTGCAAGCCAACCAGCTTGATCAACCGTTGGGCCCTTTGGCGTGCGGCGAGCTGGGGGCAGCCTTGCAATTCTAAGCCATAGGTAACATTGGCCAACACCGTGCGCCAGGGTAAGAGGGCTGGGTTCTGAAAGACCATGGCCCGCTCGGCGCCCGGGCCTTGGAGCGGTTTGCGGTCTAGCGTCATTTGCCCTTTGGTGATGGGCAATAAGCCGGCAATCAGATTGAGTAAAGTGCTTTTGCCGCAACCGCTGGGGCCGATCAAGGCGACAAATTCGCCGGTCTCGATACACAAGTCAATGTGATCGAGGGCTGGCAACCACTGCTGACTACGTTGCATCTGGTATTCAACGGTCAGTTGATGAATTTCAAGTTTGGCCAAAAGCTCTGTTCGTTCCTTACTATAGGCGTATCGCGCCTGGGTTGGGTCTAGCCCCTTACCTGCCTTTGAGGGTGACAGCAAAGGTGCGCCGTAAAATGGTCAAATCCAACTGCCAGGATTGGTTGGTAATATACATAAGGTCATACTTCAATTTAATGCGCGCATCCTCAACGCTATCGCCATAGCCATAGTTGACTTGTGCCCAACCCGTAAGTCCTGGTTTTACACGATAGCGTAGCTGGTAATGCGGAATCTCTTTGAGCAGTAGGGCCACGAATTCTGGGCGTTCTGGTCGTGGTCCAATCAAACTCATCTCCCCTTTAAGTATATTCCAACACTGGGGTAATTCGTCTAGGTGGCTTTTGCGTAGATATTGGCCAATGCGGGTGACACGCTTATCATTTTTTGCCGTCCAGCGTGCACCGTCACTTTCTGCTGTTTGAATCATCGACCGTAATTTGAACATGGTGAAGGGTTGCTGTGCGATACCTAATCGTACCTGGCGATAGAAGAGTGGCCCAGGCGAACACAATTGATTGGCCAACCAGATAATTGGGCTGATACTAATCAGGAGTAGGAGGCCGAGTAGCGCTACTGTAATATCTAATGTTCGCTGCCAGAAGAAATAAGCCGTAGCAATGAGAGGATGAGGTAACCGGCTCCACTCCCGTTTAATGATGGGTTGTGGACTTTGGTGCATAAGATTGTTTAATTACCTTTTGTTACTATACTACGATTGAAATGAACAGCGGAATTTTGCCTGCTGATGAGCATTTTGCTGCTCATTCAGTGCAAAGTATAACAGGGACTAGATGTGAGTTAAATTGAAAACTCACTTTTTGATTCTGTGCTACTGGGCTTTTCTTTATATCTATCCATCAGGCCCCATGTCCTACCGGCACCGATAACGATGAAAATAGAACACGGATTTGGCTGATTTACGCTGAGTTTCATCGGGTTTATCCGCCTAATCCGCGTTCTATTTTCAGGGCAGACTAATGACATAGGATTAATTACAAAAAAGAAAGCTATCTGATGATTATAGTAAACAAATAACAAATGTCCAGAGGGTAAACCCTACATTATCGTAACGAGAACGTGACGGCAGATTGCAGAAATGTAATGTTGTCTGACGTAGCTACGGCGATCCCAGTACCTTACGACTCGGTGCAGAAAAATCCTATCCAGTTGACCAGGATCAATCCTGCCCTGCTGTCCGGACAGTACCCACCACTTTGGGCGTATACTGGG
Organism: Caldilineaceae bacterium; assembly: GCA_022842065.1. Next base: position 36,394 of record JALHQH010000075.1, on the reverse strand, counting down.
CGCAAGCGCTGGAACAGTAGCGCAGGTTTAACACGCAGGGGTCGGTAGTACTGGAGGAGGAAGTCATGTTGTTGGTTAAAAATTTGATGACTGCCAATCCACGTACAGTCCATTCCGAAACTTCATTGGAATTTGCTGTTACGCTAATGAAAGAAATCAATTGTCGCCAACTGCCAGTTTTAGACGACGATCGCTTGATTGGCATTATTACCGAGCGGGATATTCGTTTGGCCGTGGCTGCCCCAACAACTGATCTGGATTTTACCCATCATACAGAGTTGCGCCAGTTTGAAGTGGGTGAATTCATGTCTGCCAACCTAACCACAGTAACCCCTGATACGTCTGCTGCTGATGCCGCTACTTTGTTGCGGCGACTCAAAATCGGGGCGCTGCCCGTGCTTGACGGTAGCAAACTCGTCGGGATTATTACAGTCTCTGATTGTTTAGCCTGCTTATCCGACCAGCTCGAAGAAGTCCCTAGTTTGTTGCTTGCTTGATTTGCTCCAATTGCTTCTTTCCTGCTCTCTCTCTCTTTGGCACTGGCCCGGTTGGTATCTCCACCAACCGGGCCAGTTGCTTTTTACCGCCAAGCCATCATCAGCATGGAAACGTGTAGTGCGCATCCCCAGAGGCGTAGCCCAATTCGCTGTGTGCCCGTTCGCATCCCCCCATGCGCACTACACGTTTCCATGCTGAGAATTGCTGCTCTGCCTAATAGCTGGTTGCTAAGATCACGCGCTCGCTTTATACTTGGTCTGGTAGATCCACTGGAACGATTTAGCCCACCGAAGAAGGAGCCGATCAGCATGGAGCACGCCTTGACCCACACATTAACCGAGCACGATGTGGTTACCCTGACCCAAGAATTGGTCGCAATGCGCTCGGAGACAACTGAAAGTAACGCCGCTATTAGCGATTTTCTGCAGACCTGGTTGACCGCACGCCACTTTCGCGTCGAGCGCCTAAGCTATCTGGATGTCAATGGGGTCGAAAAGGTGAATCTGGTGGGCGTGAAGGGGCAAGGCATCGGAGGGCTTGGCTTCTTTTCCCATTCCGACACGGTCCCGGGTGACCCACGTGAGTGGGAACCGTGGAACCCGGTGATTAAAGCGGGTAAACTTTATGGCCGCGGCAGTTGTGACATGAAAGGGCCGCTCGCGGCGACCATGTTGGCGGCGGCCGCGGTCGATGTGAATGCGCTGCGCAAGCCAATTTACATTGCGATTGCTGCGGACGAAGAGCAAGGCCACCTCGGCGCGCACTATCTACAGGAACATGCCGCTACTTTCAAGGCCAACTGGCCTACCTATGCCGTGATCGCCGAACCGACCGAGTTGCAGCCGGTCTACGCCCACAAAGGCGGGGCCGGGATCACCGTTATCGCCACCGGCCGTGCGGCCCACAGCAGCACCGATCAGGGTATCTCGGCAAATTTCCTGATTGCCCCCTTTCTGGCCGAAATGGCCGAGCTGGCAAAACGCTTTAAGACCGACACGCGTTTTCAGAATGCCGAGTTCAGCCCGCCCACCAATGGCTTTAACCTGACCATCGACGATGGCCAATGTCGCACGAATGTGACCGCGGCCAAAACCGTGGCGCGCCTGAGTATTCGCGTCATGCCCAATGATCACTTTGACGAACAGCTGGCCCTCATCGAAGCAAGTGCGGGCAAATACAATCTGGCAATCGAGCACCGCGTAATGCAGCCTTTTTATGTGGCTGCCAATGCCGCGGTGGTCCAAGCCGCCTGCCGCGCCACCGGCATCCCCAAGGCCATCACTGTGCCCTATGGCACCGAGGCTGAATCCTATCAACGCTATACCGAATGTGTGATCCTCGGCCCAGGCAACATCGCGCAAGCCCATACGATTGGCGAATGGGTGGAAGTCCAACAGTTGGTCGACGCCATGGGGATTTACGCCCGGATGATCGAAGATTTGTGCATGTGACCGAATCAGCGCTGGCAGATCACCCAATCACGCATCACCCAATCACGCATCACCCAATCAAAGGAGCATCCCATGGCCTACTTCTACAACCCCGCTGACCGTACCCCCAAAGAGCTCTTCCCCGGCGCCCTATCGCGCACTTTCTGGGGTGAGCAAATGCTCTTTTCCTATCTTGATTTGGCCCCCGGCAGCTTTGTGCCGCCCCACAGCCATCCCCATGAGCAGGCCGGTATGGTGCTGGAGGGCGAGCTGGAGTTCACCATCGGCGATGAGACGCGCGTGGTAAAGACCGGCGAAATCTTTATCATCCCCGGCGGGGTGGTCCACAGCGTCAAAGTGGGTGACCAACCAGCGCGCGCGCTGGATGTCTTCAGCCCGGTGCGCGAGGAGTACAAGTGGTAGCCGGCTAAGCGCCCTGTAAATTAAGTAATCCCGAATTTCTGTAGGGGCATAGGGTGTGGCGGGACCAATTCAACCGAAACAGGAAAACTTGCTGCGCCACACCCTGTGCCCGTCTGGGCAAAGTTCAAATTGTTTAATTGCAACGACTAACCCCTCCCGCGCCCCAAGGGCACCCGCTCCCCTGCTAAGGGAGGGGATCTAGCTGGGAGACCCAGGTTCCCTCCCTAAACTGAGGAGGGTTAGGGAGGGGTTAGTTGTTACGTTTAATTTACACTGTACTAAACGCCCTGCTTTTCCCTGCTTGCCGGCGATGGGGTCTGGGCACTGATCGTGGTTAGCCGCTGCACAAGTTTTTGAATTTGAAAGCTTTCGACCAAGCCCTGTAACTCAGCCCCTAGCTGTTGGCTAGCCGTATTGTCGGACTGGCGCAGGCGCTGGACCGCCGCCCGCAGCGCGATAATGTCCCCGCTTTGGGCCAGCGCTAACAACATTTGCGGCTGATCGACAGGTAAATCGACAGGTAAATCGACCGGGAGATCACCCGCAAGTTTTGCTGTCGCTGCGGCTAAGGTGGTGCTTGGCGTTACTTGTGCCACCGGGTTCAACGGTGCTACACGCCATTCGATCTTTGCCGTCTCTTCTAGGGTTTCGACCAAGCGGGCGAACTCGATGGGCTTGCTGAGAAAGGCATCTGCGCCCATTTGCAGGCTGTGCGCGGCCTCATTGCCCAGGGTGCCGGCGGAGATGGCAATCAACACTAGCCCTTGTAAGGTGGCATCGGCACGTAAGTGGCGGATGAGGGTAAAGCCATCCATCACCGGCATCAACAGATCAACCAACACAATGGCTGGTCTTTGTTCGTGTACCACTTGCCTGGAGGCAGCGCCATTCGCTGCCTCCAGGACGGGAACGCCGAGCCCGATCAGAAAGTCAGCCAAAAGTGAGCGGTTATAGTGATTGTCATCTACAATCAAAACTGTCGGTGGCTGGCCTTTAATCCCCAAGATCTGCTGTGGCGGGACCACCAGCGCCGGGGCCATCTGGATTGGCAGGCGTAGATCAAAGGTAAAGGTGCTGCCCGCACCGGGGCGACTTGTCACCCCAAGCTGCCCCCCCATCAGTTCGACGAGCCGGCGGCTGATCGCCAGGCCCAAGCCTGTGCCAGCTGCCTGCCGGTCTGCTGCGTATACCTGTTCAAAAGGCTTGAAGATCAACTCCAATTTGTCCGCGGCAATCCCAATCCCGGTATCGGTAACGGTAAAGTGAAAATGGTAGGCCGCCGGCTGCTGGCTTTGTGCCATTGTAACCGGTTCACCCCCTACCGCAAGCGTGACGCTACCACTTTCGGTAAACTTGATCGCATTATCCAGCAGGTTAATCAGGATCTGGCGCAGCCGCCGTTCATCCACATAGCTGCCGGCGGGCAGGGCTGGATCGATGACGTAGTGCAAGGCTAGCCCTTTGGCCTCGGCGCGGACTTGGATCAGTTCCTGCAATTGCTGCAAAAAGCGCGGTAGCGGTAGCCACCCTGGTTGTAAATCGAGTTTGCCCGCCTCGATCTTGGCAATGTCCAGCAGATCGTTGATCAGCGTGAGCAGATGCTGCCCACTTTCTTCAATAATCTGGGCACCCTTCGCCGCGCCCCGCCCTTGCTGCAATAAATGGGCATAGCCGAGAATGGCGTTGAGCGGCGTCCGCAACTCATGGCTCATGGTGGCGAGAAAGTGGCTTTTCGCGCGATTGGCGGCTTCGGCGGCTTCTTTGGCCTGTGCCAGTTCTGCGGTGCGCGTGAAGACGCGCGCTTCCAGGGTCAGATTCAATTCGTGCAATTCGGCTTGGCTGGCGTTAATCGATTGCACCATGTTATTGAAAGAATGGGTGACGCGCCCGAGTTCATCGTTGAAGGTTGGCGTCAAACGAATGGCCCAATTGCCCCGTTCGACTGCTTGGACCCCTTCTAACAGCGTGCGCAACGGTGAAATCAAGGTGGTACGAAAAAAGAAGGGAAAGCCGATCAATACCGCCACCATCACCCCAAACAAGGCGATGGCAATCGGGCCCATTTGCTGATGCAGGTAGCGCCGAAAATCTAGATAGCTGTTCTCGATCAACGCACCTCCCGGCGCGCTGGTTTGCTGTGTCCCCAGCCTAAAGCGCGCCTGTTGGCTTAGGTCGGTGCCATTGCCAGGCAGGATGCCAACCAGCCAGAGGCCTGTCGTCGTCGCACTGCTATCGGGCCTGCGCAGTTGGATCGTCGCATAGACAAAGTCAATCATGCCATTGGGCTGCAACCGGACTTGAAAGGTATTGCGCGCCTCGGTCACCGCCTCGGGGATGGTATGCCAGGTGACAGTCACGCGGTTACGGTCGGCTTTGTAAAAAAGGGTACCCCCTTGGTCCGGTTCCAAATTCGTATAGAGCGGCGCAATCGTTGGTTGTTGGTGGGTACTAAAGGCGCGAAAGGCGGGGGGCGCGCCCAGACTGATAAAGCCATCGGCCGCGACAAAAAGTTGTCGATAGTTGTGCCCATAAAAGGGGAAGGGAAAGGGTAAAGTGGGCAGCGCGGCTTGCTCATCAACGAGGGTGAGTGCTTCGCCCCACTGATCGTCAAACCGATAGGGCAATGCTGTGAGCGTGTAGGCCCCCTGCGCGGTGGGCGTTAAGCGAAAGTGCTGGCGGCTTTCGATCAAATGGGGTGGTCGATAAGCCCCATCAATGGCTGGGGTTAACAACAAAATTAGGCTGGCCCACATACTCACAACGGCCAGCAGCGCAATACCGATCAATTTCATCATCACGGTAAGCGGTTCTGGAATGTGGCTGATCAGCACAATTCCAGCAATAAAGACCGCACCGGTGATGGCCAAGATATCAATGTGCTCGAAGAAGGGTGGGAGTGGATAGATCCCACGCAGCAGATTGCCCACAATCGGCACGGCAACCAGCGCCAGCGTTGCGATAAAGGCGAGCGTGTTGGACCCATTTTTCGGCAAGGGGCCGGCAGCGCTTTGCAGCTGGGGGTGGCGCGATTGGTGCTGTAGCCGGCGCGCTAAGATTGCGAGTCCGGTGATAATGTAAAGTATGGTCAAACCGCCGACGAGCCGCGAGAGCTGCGCCAAGTCACCGGCTGTCCCCCAACCACTTTGCCCAATCGTGACCAGGAGCGTTAGTCCGATCACCCCATACGAAATTCGGGTAAACCAGCGTAACTCACGGGGCAAGGGGGAGCTTGCATTGGGATAAATATAGAATAATTGTAGGGTGAAATGGATGCCGCAGAGGACAGCCAGAAACATCCAAAGTTCGGCAATTTCTAATTGGTGATGGGGGCGCGACAAGAGTAAGGTATAACTAATCGCCCCTAACGCACCAATTAACGCAATGCTGAGGTGCATAATCTGGCGGGTTAGCTGCGATTTTGCTGGTATGCTGATAAAGTAGAGCAAGTAGATGACGATGACAAAGAGCTGTGCCAGTAGCATCAGCGCTTCTTGACTGAGATAGAGCGTGCCCATGTTTTAGCCTGACACTGTCCTAGGCGCGTGCCGCGTACTCCGCCTGCCGTTGCCGCCGCCACTGTTGAAAATAGCTGCTGTCAAGCTGGTCAAATTCCGGCAGAAAACCTGACTGCGCTCGGTGCCAGATCTGATTCACCCCTAATTCACTTTCGCGCTCATCCGCTCGTAAAAGTCCAGCATTGCTGCTCATAGGTGCCAGTACGTCACACCAAACCTGCGCTGGATCCGCCCAAAAACGGACCGTTTTGCGATCGGCCACCAGCAGGTGATCCAACGGCTGCAAGAGTTGGCGCAGATTATGGAGCGCGACCCGCAGGCTATTGAGGCGCGTATGGGGGAGGTAGGTGGGCCAGAACCAGTAGGCCAACTGGGCTCGATCAAGTGGCGTCTGCCCTTCGAGGACCAAGTAAGCCAATAGGGCGCGCACGGCATCGGAGCGGAAGGCCGTGCGCGCTTCGGCCCCAATCAACAACGTAAAGGGGCCGAGTAACTGGAGCCGGAGCATGGGTGCTGGGTTCGCCGTCGCACGCTCAGGTGCTCCATCGCCTTGCCGATGCGGTTTGGTTGTCTGCCCAATTAACTGCTGCTGCAGGCGCAAATTCTCGTTGAAGAGGCGCTGATTAGATTGCGCGATCTGCAGATGCGTACGCACGCGCGCCAACACCTCGGCTGCGATCAACGGTTTGGTGATGTAATCGACCCCGCCCACGGCAAAGCCTTTGAGCTTATCTGCGGTCTCATCACGCGCGGTGAGAAAAATAACCGGAATATGGCACGTCCGCGGGTTGGCTTTGATGGCTTTACAGACCGCAAAGCCGCTCATGCCTGGCATTAAGATATCGAGCAGGATCAAGTCTGGCTGTACATACTGTAGCCGTTCCAATGCGCTGGGGCCGTTCTCTGCCACAAAAAGCTGAAAGTCGGCCTGCGTAAGATATTCAATCAGCAGCGTAAGGTTAGCGGGCGAGTCATCGATCAACAGTAATTTGAATGGGCAATTCATTCTGGACCAGATGGTAATGATTTTTGTAATGGAACACTAGTTGATATTCAGGAAACCTATGCTATTTTAGTTAAGTTATATTACATTGTCAAGCACTGCCGTCCCCCCGGGAGCAGCTTAGTTTGGGGGCAAGCTGTGTGCGTCGCACTGGTCGTACACGATCTGGTCGACGAAACAACGCTTGACCAGTGCAACGCACACGAGTGGGAACAGAAACTCGCCCCAAAGTGAGATACACCCCGTCCCCCATGTCAAGCGCTAGCCGGCATTGAGCAATGCTCGCGGGCATTGTTACGCTGCTCATAGAGAAAGCAAAGTGTCTACATGTTGCGTACGCAGAAACTACCAGCGCACCCGCGCTGTCAATGTACCACCCCGCGCGCAGCTGCGCCGTCGGTAATCGGTCACCGTCTCTTGTCGCAACCGCTTGCCCAGCAACCGGCGCGGCAGCCTACCATTCTGCTGATTGCCGATGCTGAGCTGTTTCCCCGCTTAGCCAATTTTCTTGGCCGGCAAACGTACGCGATCTATGCGGCGCTTGACGTTTTTTCTGCGCAGGCCCTGCTCAAGGTGCTGCCAGTTGACTTAGTGCTCTTTCATTGCCCGCCCGCGAGCAGCGCTTGGCAAGATTACCACCAACTGCGTCGGGAAACCGCCAAACCGGTGCTCTGGCTGCCGACCATCACCGCCGCGTATTTTGTGCCAACACACGAGCCCGTGCAGGACGAAGCACGGCAGCGCGAGCTGGCAAATTATCGCCAACTGATTGAACTGTTCTGTTTTCCCCCGGCGCGCCCAGCCTAATCCCGCGCCCTGCGCGCTTTCTTAAGCCTGTCACTGCACGAACCGCGCAGTTCGTACTTGGTGCGCCAGCCACCTGTAAAGCGTGTTGGATAAGCCGACCATCCTTTCCTCACCCGCCCCCTGCGCCACAATTCCTACCCAGCACTACCATACCGTTGCGCATTACGATTTTATTCGCCCTGGCGCGGTCCATCATTTAACATATTTACAAAAATGTGTTGCCGATTTCAGTTAGCTAACGTTACTACTGCTATAATTGAATTTCATCAAAATGATGAAGCAAAGGACGTGATGTAACCGTTTATGATCGGTCAGCCGTTTACCCACGATGACGCCGTCAGTCGGCAGGGCGCTGGCGTGGCAATTTCGCTCTTTGGACCATTGACGCTCACCGTCAATGGTCAGGTGGTAACCCGTTTTCGCTCGAATAAAACGCGGGCGCTGCTGGCTTATCTCTTGTTGGCGCACCCCCAACCGTTATTGCGGACAACCGTTCGTGAGCTGCTCTGGTCCGGCTATGCGGAGCAATCGGCGCAGGCCAATTTACGCCAGACCCTTGCTAACCTGCGCGAGTGTCTGGCCCCCTTTGATCTTATCGAGGGTAGCCGCACCCACCTTAGCTGCCGTCGGGATCCAGCCATCTTCTGGTGTGATGTCCATGCGTTCGAGCAGTTGCTCAACGCCTGCTACAATCATGATCATGGTACGCTATCCCACTGTCCGCTTTGTCGTGCCCGGCTGCAAGAAGCGATCGCGCTGTATACCGCCCCTTTGCTGGATGGATTCGCTGAGATCGATAGCACCCCCTTCACCGCCTGGTTCGCTGCCCAACGGGCGCGCTTGGCAGGCTATCTGGCGGAAGCCCAGGCGCTGCTCGCTGCCGGCAGCACCGCGCGCGGCAACCTGCCGATCCCGCTGACGCCCTTGATTGGCCGCACGACTGAATTGACGCGGCTGGAACGCCATCTTCAGCACACGATCTATCGCTGTACGAGCCTGGTGGGGCCGGGTGGGATTGGGAAAACCCGTCTCGCATCTGCCCTGGGCGCGCATCTACAGCCCCATTTCCCTGATGGCGTCTGGCTGATCGAACTGAGCGGATTGGCACCGGCGGCACCCGACGAACCCCCGGAATGGTTGTATGATCGGCTGGCGACAGCCATTGGCCAAGTCATGGGCATCCCCTTTGCGGGAACTGTGCCCCCGGCGACCCAAGTGGCGAATTTCTTGCGCACGAAAGTGGCCTTGCTCATTCTCGATAGTTTTGAACAGCTACTAGCCGCGGCCGCCTGGTTGCCAACCCTCTTGACCGAAGCTGGCGCGTTGCGCTTGCTCATCACCACGCGCCATCGGCTGCCGTTGCAAAGCCAACTCGTCTATGTGATCGAAGGGCTGCGCCTCCCGCCGGAGGCGACCGGCGACCTCTCTGCGGATCAGCTGCTCACCCAATATGCCAGTGTCCAACTCTTTGTAGAACGGGCCGAGAGCGCCGGCGTGGTTTTGCCACTGGACCATGCCAACTTGACTACGATCGGGCAACTCTGTCGCTTTGTCGATGGTTCGCCCTGGGCGATTGAACTGGCGGTTGCCTTGTTGGATCAGCAGACGCCTGCGGCAATCCTGGCCGCCATCCAGACCAACTACCGCACGCTGACTAGCCACTTGCTCGATGTGCCCCTGCGCCAACGCAGCGCCGCCGCGGTCTTCCAGACGAGTTGGGCCTTATTGACGGGGGCAGAAGCGCAAACATTGGCGTGCTGTGCTGTCTTCCGTGGTGGCTTTACCCTGGCGATGGCGCAAACGATTGCGGCGGCCACGCTGCCGATCCTAGAGGCATTGGTCCATAAGTCGCTGTTGCAGCAGAGCGGCACCGACCGCTACGCCATGCACGATCTAGTGCGCCAATTTGCCGGCGAACAGTTGGCGCAAGATGTCGCCGTAGCCGAGCAGGTCCACGCCGCCCATGCGGCCTATTTCATGGCCCTGTTGGCGACTTGGCACCCCGATGATGCAACAGAAGAACAGTTTCGTACAGCCGTGACGCGCGACTGGGAGAATGTGCAGGCGGCCTGGACGTGGGCGTTAGCCGCCGATCAGGTGCCCTTATTGCAACAGGGCGTACGCGGGCTGGCCGAATTTTACCAACTGATGGGGCTTTATCCCGAACTGGACCGCATCTTCGGGACTGCCGTGGCGCGCATCCGCCGGCTGCTGGATGCGTTCCCCATGCGCGCCATGGCACCGTCAGCGGCGCGAACATCTGCGCAAACATTGCTTAGTCATCTGCTTTGGCAGCAACTGCGCACGCTCAACGTTGCTTTGGGCCGGACCGAACAGGCACAGCACCTGGCGGAAGAACTTGTGGCGTGGGGGCGTCAGTTAGGGGATGGCGCACTGGAAGCGGGTGGTTATTACGAATTGAGTATCGTGGCGTTGCTCCAGGGCGACTACCAACGCCAATAACGCCTACTGTTGCAGGCGTTGCCGCTGGTGCAACAACAAGGTAACCGATATGAGAAGATCCTTTACCTGGCCTCGCTCGGTATTAATCTAAAAATGCAGCATGAATACCTACCGGCGCGCACCTATTTTGAGGAAGCCTTGGCATTGGCGCAAACCCTTGGCTCTACGCGGCTGTTAATCAATGTCCTTAGTAATTTTGGCTCTTTCTATTGGGATGCCGGCCACTTTACGCAGGCCATCGCCTGTTTTCAACAGGTGTTGCCACAGGCGCACCGGCTGCTCCTTGCGGATCCGGTGGTCTTTGCCAATGCATGTCTGGGGGCGTTGGCCTATACCTTGGGGGATTATGCCAACGCCCGGCACCATTGGGAGCAGGCGCACCAAGGCTACATCAAGCTGGGTGACCAAGTCATGGCCGCCCAAATCCTAAATATGCTTGGCGCGCTTTTCATCGAATTGGGTGATACCGCGGCCGCTGAACAGTACTGCCGGCGCGCACTTGCTGCGCCTGTCGCCCATCTATATGTCATCCAACGCGAGGCGCTGGTGACGCTGGGCCATCTGCACCGGGCGGCGGGTGAGTGGTCTGCCGCCCGTACAGCCTATCAAACGGCCTTACCCTTGAGCCAGGAGACAAAGCTGGTAACCGAATGGTTGCCCGTGCAAGCCTACCTGGCCGCCCTTGACCTGGCACAAGGCGAAAGCCTGGCCGCGCTTGCTGCCGTGGAAGAGGTGCTGACACACTTTGGCGACAGCACCTTCACGCCGGCGCAACGTCCGCAAGAACTCCTCTTACTCGCCTACCAGATTCTCGCAGCCAACCAGGACCCGCGCGCCCAAGCGGTGCTCGATCAGGCCTGGGCGCTCGTCCAAGCCCAACTTGCCCAGATCGATGATCCACTCCTGCGTGAGACCTTTCTTACCAACGTGCCGGTCAATCGAGCATTGGCGCAACTGGTGGTTGCACCGCCCCTGCCGGCCGTTTAATTGGTCCTAAGTACAGTGTAAAGTAAGTAAACCGAAATTTTGCTGGGGGCGCAGTCTTCCTGGAAGGGGTCAAGCCATTGGCCTGTGCGCAACGTGCGCGTGACCCCTTCCAGGAAGACCGTGTTGCCGCCACCCAGGGCAAACCCTGTGAAAATTTAATTTACACTGTACTTAATCGCCCTGTGGACTCTGTACCACAATCCTTACGATGTGGTTTACGAAAACATTACGACGTTGCCTTGAATTGATCACGCTATGGTCACGCTACGGAAATCGTCAGCTTGTTGACAAAAAATTAATTTATGTTACTTTATTGATGGGCCTACGAAACGTTAGGTTCTCACTACATTTTTTGCTGTATGTATCCTTTGGCTACATCATTCCGCCAGGTTCCATGCCCCCGATGTAGCGACTCTGCTCACCACAGCACAAAACTATCGTGTCCCCAGCCGTCGTGCGTGCACTGCGTGGCTGCGTCGCCGCGCTTGGCCGCCGACCGGCCGTGTTACCGTTGCGTTATCCCATCAGGCATTCTGCGCAATCTTTGTTATTTTTACATCAGTCCCAAAGGAGTTTACTGCCAATGCAACCTAAGTTCATTTCTGTGCGTCGCCACCGGCGACCGATCGCGGCGGTGACAGGTAGGCGAATCTACCGCACCCTCGCCCTATTGTTGCTGCTCATCGGTGCCGGCTTTTTCCTGGCCCGGCCGGCTTATGCTGCCACCATTACGGCGGATGGTACGACCTGTACCCTTATCAACGCTATCACCGCCGCCAATACGGACACGGCCACCAACGGCTGCCCGGCCGGCAGCGGCGCCGACACCATCACCCTCACCGCCGACGTGACGCTGACGGCCGTCAATAATGGTACGATCTTTAACACCGGACCTAATGGTTTGCCAACGATTACCAGCGTCATTACGATCGAGGGAGAGGGGCATACCATTGCCCGCAGTACCGCTGGGGGCATCCCCAATTTCCGCCATCTATACGTTGCCGCAAGCGGCAACCTCACACTCAATCGAGTAACGTTGACCGGTGGCACCGGCGGTGCCATCACCAACGAGGGCACACTGACGATCAATAACAGCACGCTCAGTGGCAATAGCGGAAGCACCATTACCAACGCTGGTACATTCAGCCTGAACAGCAGCACCGTTACCGGCAATAACGGCGGCGGACAAGGGGGCGGGCTCTACAACTTGGGGACAGCAACCCTGAACCGCAGCCTCATCAGCGGCAACACAGCCACGAGTGGGGCAGAGATCTACCGACAAAATGGTACCATTACGGCCAACAACGCCAACCTCTTTGGCGAAAGCAGCAAAACCAATGCCCAAGCGTTTAGTGGCTTCACCCCCGGCGCCAGCGACATTACCGCCACCAGCAACGGCACAACGCCCACGGCGCTGGCGAGCATCCTTAACACCACCCTGACCAACAACGACGGCGCTTTGACCCATGCCCTGGTCGCCGGCAGCCCGGCGCTTGATGCCGCCGGTGATAGTGGCTTGGACACTGACCAACGGGGCGTCACCCGCCCCCAAGGCAGCGCCGACGACATTGGCGCCTTTGAACGGGCTGTGACCGTCACCCCCGGTGCGGCCCTGGATTTTGACGGGTCGAATGACTATGTTGCGCTGCCGGCGCTCAACCTCAACAGCAACACCGTCACCTTCGAGGCGTGGATCTACCCGAACGGCGGCCAGCCCGATTGGACGGGCCTGATCGTCGCACGGGATAACGGCGCGCCCAGCGGCCTCTTGCTGCGGCCCGGCAATGAACTGGCCTACATGTGGGGTGGTAGCTACTGGGAGGTCAGCTCTGGATTGATCGTTCCCACCACTCAATGGTCGCATGTGGCGCTGGTGGTGGAACCGACGCGGGCCACGCTTTACCTCAATGGGGTGGCTTATACCAATACTGCCGCGCACGGGGTTAGGCCATTTGCGAGCACCATCGAGCTTGGGCTTGATCAGGGCAATCTGTCCCGCATCTTCAAGGGGCGGATGGATGAAGTGCGCCTCTGGAATCGCGCCAAGTCGGCGAGCGAGATCACGACGGATCGGACCTGTGAACTAAGCAGCACGCCGGGTGGCTTGGTCGCCCGCTACAACTTCAACCAGGGGGTGGCGGCAGCGGATAACAGTAGTGTGACCGCCCTGACCGACGGCAGCGGCAATGGCAACAATGGCACACTGACGAATTTTGCTCTCAGCGGCACCAGTTCTAACTGGATTGCACCGGGCAGCACTGCCAGCGGCGTGCTGTGTGCGGACCGCCCGGAAATCGATGTGCAAGGGAACGGCATCACCATTGCCAATGGCAACAGCACCCCGGCCACGGCGGATCATACCGACTTTGGCAGCGTGGCTGCGAGCAGCGGCACCCTGGTGCGCACCTTCACGATCAACAACACGGGGACCGCGGTCCTCAGCCTCAGCGGTTCGCCCCTCGTGGCGCTGAGTGGGGCGAATGCGGGTCACTTCACGGTCACAACGCCGCCGGCTGGCAGTGTAGCGGCGGGTGGCAGCACGACCTTTGTGCTCACCTTCGACCCCAGCGCCGTGGGTACATACACGGCGACAGTGACGATTGCCAACAACGCCGCCGATGAAGGAAGCTACAGCTTTACCATCCAGGGGACCGGGAGCGAACGGCTGCTGCCGACCACGCAGTTGACGCCGGTGGGCAGTGCCGCACAAAGTTGTGCGGCGGGCACGGGCGGTTACGTGCGCGACTGTACCGTCACCTTTACAATGCGTAACACCCACAGTGGCCCGTTGACAATTGGACACTATCGCATCAATACGCTCAGCAACCATGTCTATGTCCGCAACGGTACCCCCAGCCCCGGCCAGGTGGGGACCGTGGTGGCCGCCGGGCAAACGGTGGCGGCGGGCGCGACCTTCCAGCCCCAATTCGTCCTGGGCTTGACGAGTAATACGGCCTATACGGTTCGCTTTACTGTCTTTGGCTACGCAGCGGTGACCGCTGCCGCCACTGCCATGCCCACGGCCATCGATCAGGCGCAGTTGGTCGAAATCGCCACCTTCGAGGTAACGTTGAATCCCGACGAAGCGGCGGCGAACTTCCAGTTCTTCCTGCCAATGGTGCAACAGTAAGGCTGTTCAGTAAAAATAACGATACGGGAAGCGTGCTGCGTGTTGCGTGCTACATGTTGTGCCACCGGGTAGTTCACGCATCACGTTTCACGTATCACGCATCACGTTTCACGTATCACGCATCACGTTTCACGTATCACGCATCACGTATCACGCATCACGCATCACGTATCACGCATCACGTATCACGCATCACGTTTCACACATCACGCATCACGAAAAGGAGCTACAGACAATGAATTACTCGACGAAACCAACGCCAACCGCCCTGCCCGCCACACTACCCGCGGCCCCCCGGCCACCACAGCCACCACAGCCACCACAGCCACCGCCCCCCCGCTACGTCCCCCCAAAGCTGACCCCGCATGGCACGGTGGCTGGGTTAACCCAAGACTTTGGCAGTAGTTTTGAGCCGGATGACTCATTCGGCGGCTAGTACAGTGTGACGGCAATTTTGCTGGGTTTTTCGTCCCAGCGGGACGGTTGACCTGAGGCGGGAAATATCATGATTTTCTTGGTCCTAATAGACAAAACAAATAGAGTTGACACAAAGCGGTCTGTGCATCAGGGGATGCACAGTACACAATTGTGCCACGTTTAGTTGTGTTATCTATAAGGTCAACCGCCCCGCTGGGACGAACGCAGCTTTTATCCAGCAAAATTTCGGTAACACGGTATTCGTACACCTACGTACGCATGTCAAAGCACGATCAAGGAAATGTGCACGATGCACGAACAATGTTATGCGTTTGGGCCACTCATGCTGCGGGTGCAATGTGCCAACGGGTTGGTCCAACAACGGCTGGCCGCCCACTGGGCCCAGCTCTTTCGGCTGCCGCCCACGCCTATACCCACTGCCGAGAGCGGTGCCACGCTGACGGTCAACCTGGCGGCAACGCCAACCGCGCCGCCGGCCTTGCTCGCCAATCAACCGGGGGTGGTCTACTTTGGTCCTGCGATGATTTGGCCGACCAGCACCGGTTTCGATCTGGGGCTGGGGCAGAGCCGGCTGGCGGTGACGCACGGGGCCGCCGCCGGCTATCTGGCCGATGATTTCTGGGCGCAGGCACTGGTTGTGCAGCGCGACTTTTGGCAGCGGCTCTTTTTCCTGTTGAGCCGCACGGTGGATTGTCACCTGCTCCACGCCAACGCCCTCATCCCGCCTACCCCTGGACCAGCGGGCGGGCTGTTGCTGGTGGGCGATTGTGGCGCGGGCAAGACGACCCTGACCATGAGCCTGATCGCCGCGGGCTGGCACTATCTTTCCGATGACAATGTGTTGCTCCAACCAACCGCCGCCGGGGTGATGGCCCATGCCGTCCGCCGTGGTTTTGCCTGCACGGTCGAAACCGCGGCGCAGTGGGCCCTGGCTGGCCCCGGCCTGGACGACAGGGGTGGCGTTGAATCGCTGGAAGACGCTGGTCGATCTCGATCCGCTCTACCCCCAGCGCTATCAATCCACCTGTCGGCCCTACCTGATCCTCTTTCCGCAGATTGCGCCGGCCGCCCAGAGCACGTTGACCCCGCTGACGGCTATGCAATCGTTCACCCGCCTGGTCGGGCAGCAGCACAGTTGGCTACTCGTCGAGCCGACCGCGCTGCCGACCTTGCTGACCCTCTATCAGACGCTGGTCACCCAGTGTCGCGGCTACCAATTTGACGCCGGGAGCGATGTCTTTCACGACCCCGCGGCGGTCAGTCGACTGCTGCTGGCGACGCCGGCAACGGCGTAATATAATACAAAGGATCAAATCATGTTTACCAGCGATACCCAACTCGCACCCCATCCGGACGTGCTCACCAGCCAGTTGCCTGATGAAGGTATCGTCCTGTTGCATCTGCAAACCAGCCGCTATTACACCCTGAATGAGAGTGGCGCACAGATTTGGCAGGGGATTCAAGCGCAGCAGAGCTTGGCTGAAATTGGCCAGCGTTTAGCTGCCTACTATGCGCTAAGTCAGGGGGAAGCCGAAGCAGCGGTCGCCACCTTGGTGCATGAATTGCGCGCGGAGAAGTTAGTAGGACAGTGAGACAGTGGACAGTGGACAGTGAGACAGTGAGACAGTGAGACAGTGAGACAGTGAGACAGTGAACAGTGAATACAAACTGGATCACAGACCTACTGCCCACAGACCTACTCTCCTACCCCTGCCCAGCGCGTTTGACAAGCTGACCACCCTGGCATAGAGTTAAGCACAACCATTACCCATCTCTATCATTGTGTGGAGGATCTGTGTCGCAACCCTACACCCTGCCAACGACCATGCGCGTACCCCATTTCAGCGGTGGCGGCATCATCAACTTTATCGATAAACCGGTGCCAACCCCTGGCCCTGGGCAATTGCTGATCGAAGTCAAAGCCAATGCGCTTTGCGGCTCGGAACGGGGTCAATTTTTTAACGGTACCGATGTGACGCCCGGCCACGAAGCGGCGGGGATTGTTATGGCGGCAGGCGGCGCAACGACCACCCCCCTCGGCACCCCAGGTGTAGTCTTTCTGATGGATTTCTGTGGCGACTGTCGTAACTGCCGCCTGGGCCTGACCAATCAGTGTCTACAAAAACGGGGCGATATGGGTTTTAACCGCGATGGCGGCTATGGGCCATACAGCCTGATCCACGAAACGATTTTCCTCCCGGTTGGGGCCGATCTTCCGCTCACCGAAGCGACGCTGCTGCTCGACGTGATGGGGACCACCGCCCATGCCATCGACCGCGCCAAACGCATCCACATTGATCCTCAATCGTTGCTGGTGATGGGCGCCGGGCCGATTGGGCTGGGCGTGTTGGCAATGGCGAAAATTATGCTCGGTTTCGATTTCCCCGTTGTGATTGCCGATGTCGCTCCCTGGCGGCTACGCTTAGCCGAGCAGTTAGGCGGGCAACCGATCAATCTCCAGGACGGCAACTTGGCGAGCGGCCTACAAACCCACGGCTTACCCGCGGTTGATCTGGCTTTCGATACTAGCGGCAAAGAAGTTGCGCGTCGCAATGCGCTCGATGCGCTGGACAAACGCGGGGTACTCGTCTGTATCGGCCACGGCGAAGGGCTCAAGCTGACGGTTTCGCCCGACTTGATTGCGACGGAGCGGGCGATTCTGGGTAGCGAATATTTCTGCTTCAACGAATTGCCTGCCAATCTGGCACGGCTGCATGCCCACCTGCCCTATCTGCGCCAGATCATCACCCACCGCTTTGGGGTGGCTGACTTGCAGGAGGCCTTTACGCGCTTTTGGCAAGGGGAAACCGGCAAGGTGGTGATCGAACAATGAGCACGCCACGCCTAAAAATTGCCTTGGTCGGGGCCGGTGGCTGGGGCCGTCAACATGCGCGCATCTTTGCCCAACGACCTGATGTTGCGTTCTGTGCCATCGCTGGCCGTACCGCGGAAAAAACCGCGGCCCGTGCCGCCGAATATGGCGTGCGCAGCTATGTCGATATCGGCGAGATGCTCGACCGTGAGCGGCCCGATCTCGTCAGCCTCTGCCTGCCCAATCAGGGCCACTTTGCCGCCACCATGGCGGTGATTGAGGCCGGTTACCCCCTCTTGGTCGAAAAACCGCTGGTCTTTGATTTGGCCCAGGCCGATCAGCTATTGGCGGCGGCGGCCCAACGTAACCTCTTTTTTGCGATCAACTTTAACCACCGCTATGCCAAGCCGATCCAACTTGCTCACGAGGCGATCACCAGTGGTCGCTTGGGTGATCCACTCTTTGCCAGTTGGCGCTTTGGCGGCGAAGGCCGCAGCGATCATCCCCACGCCAACCTGATCGAGACGCAATGTCACGCCTTTGATCAACTCGAATTTCTCTGTGGTCCCATCGCCTCGGTGATGGCGCAGATGACCGACAAGACCGGCGGCGGCTACCGCACGCTGGTCCTCGCCCTGCACTTTGCCAATGGTGCGGTCGGCAGTTTGCTGGGCAGCTATGACTCATCTTATGCCTACCAGGACACCCATCTGCTCGAGATCAACGGCTCAACGGGGCGCGTGCTCGTCGAAGATACCGTGCGCCGCTACAGCTTCCAGGCACGTGGCAACGAGACTGCCGAAGTCTGGCAGGCCGGTTACTTCAACGACCGGGATCGCGAATTTCACCACACCTTTGATCGCTATATCGATGACCTGTTGGCTGCTTTTAAACAGGGGGCACCACCGCCGGTCCACGCCAAGGCCGGCCGACGCGCCTTACAGTTGGCGATGGCTGCGATTGAATCATTTGAAACGGGCCAACGAGTGGCAGTCGGTGACCAATAGACGCCGCAGGCGCTGCACAGGGATCGTCAGATCTCTGTACAAAGTGGTAACCCCGTCAGGCGTTGGTGACCCCATTAGGATCTGCGGCTACCCCTTGGGGGCCTGCCTGTGCAATGCTGGGGCGCTCGACCACATAGAAGGTAACCGCTGTGCCATCTTCGTCAATTTCCTAATGGTCAAAGTGCATGCCGATTTTCTGCGCCACATGAATCGACGGCTGATTATCGACATGGATGGTGGCGTAGATGCGTTCGAGGGTAGAATGGGCAAAGACATAGGCGAGCATGGCGCCGTTGGCTTCGGTCGCATAGCCCTTACCCCAGGTGTCAACATGATAAACATAGATCAGCTCATCAAAGTCGTTACCAGGGGCGCGCACGACGCCACAATAACCGATAAAGCGACCATTCTGCTTCTCAAAGACGGACGAAGTCCCATAACCACGGTCAGCATACTTTTGCTGACAGACCGCGATTCAGCGTTCGACCTCGCTGCGCGACAGCGTGGCCCCATCCCCCACATAGCGCAACACCGCTGGATCGGCACAGAGCGCAGCAAAGCCGTCCAGATCGGCAGGCTGGAAGTGGCGGATGAAAAGACGTGCGGTTGTAATGATCGGGACCGCCATCGTGTAACCTCCTTCGCTTGGTCCACGGGTTGTTATTGTATCGGCTCTAGGCTTGTTGCACAAACGTGCGATGATCAGCTCCTTTGTCTTAACCGCCTGGGATTAATCAACGTAATCAGGGTGTACCAGCCGCGGCATTCCCCTATTTGCAACAAGCTTTGGCACTGATACCAGCGGGTGACGATCCATAGATCGACGATTCCTGCTTGCGCCACCCGCTTGCGCGCCAATGTGCCGGTCAACTGCATGTTGGGGTAGTTGGTTGGTGGGCCGGCGACAGCAGCATGATACAGGCAAGGGCTAGCATTTCTTGTTCTTGCCATTGCTCATGCCGACGCCGTGTTATGGCAGAATAGTGTAGAGTTTATTTGTTCACGATATCGTCACGCTAAATTAGCCCACTGCCGCTTGACAATCTGGGATTTTGTGTTAGGATATCGTAGGTTAAATGTTGTTTTATGTAAATAACGTGGTCGTATATGTAATAAATCCTTACGAATTAGAGCATAAATCACATTTCTGTTGGTTGTGCTACGCCGTTGTCCCTACTTATAAGCAAAGATCCAATCACCCTGCTGCCTTGCTCAACTACTCCGCCCAAACTAGCCGCACTACTCCACTGCATTCAATATGGTTCTTTGGCGCTCAGCAGCGATGCGTGTCGTCGCCTAAAGCGCTAGACCGCTTGTTACGCCACGTAACTTAATGACCAACCTGTTCTGAAAATAGAACGCGGATTAGGCTGATAAAAGCGGATAAAATCTGGAAAATCCGCGTTCTATTTTCATCGTTATTGGTGCCGCCAAGGCATGTTACCTGATGGGAAGATCCCTACCGCCAGCTTCTGCTGGCCAGCGGTGGTAAAGTGCTAAGCGAGGTTAAACATCCTATGCGTTTGCGATTTACTCGTTGTCTCATTTTATCTAACCGAAGGCATTGGCTACTCCTTGAAGCAAGCCTCTGGCTTGGGCTGGCGCGGGCGGCCGTCTTGACGCTGCCATTGCGGCGGATCATGGCCGCTTTAGGGCAACACCCAACCATGATTGAGCTGTCGCCACCACCAACGAACCTTAGTGAAATTCAACAAGGCGAAATTCAACAAGTGACTTGGGCCATTCGCGTGATCAGCCGCCGCACGCCCTGGCGAAGCAATTGTTTGGCCCAAGCTTTGGCTGGCCAGATCATGTTACGGCGCCGCCGAATCGTGAGCATGCTTTACTTAGGCGTGATGAAGGAAGCAGACAATGGGTTGGTTGCTCATGCCTGGTTACGCAGTAATGGTTGTATTGTGACCGGCGACGGTCAACTGGAAAGGTATGCTGTGGTTGCCCGCTTTCGTGCAAACCCATAAACGCTTGGATCAACCTGATGTATCACTATTTCGCTCATGGTTTATATATAACTTCCGACTTGTGTTGTCCCGAACTTGCACCAGTCGAACCGAATGGACATGGCCCCGATCTCTGCATTCGTCTGGGGCCAACGCCAACCGCACTGGAAAACCCAGCCAAACAGAGCGTCCTTTACCAAGCCAAACCCAATCAGTTCTTGCTCAAGCTTGACCAGGTTGCCCGTTTTTGGGTGCAGGATGGCAAGCAGATTACGGTTGAACCGGCCGCAGATAGCGCTGAAGAGACCATCCGCCTCTTTTTGCTCGGGTCTGTCCTCGGCGCGCTCTTACATCAACGCGGCCAGGTCATCTTGCATGGCAGTGCCGTAGAGACCGAGCGTGGCGCCGTTGTCTTTACGGGGCCATCAGGGGTGGGCAAATCGACGCTAGCGGCAGCCCTTCACCAGCGGGGCTACCGCGTCTTGGCCGATGATGTTTGCTCGCTTATCTATGATGTCGCAACCCAACAAGCCTTGGTGTACCCAGGCTTGGCTCACCTGAAGTTGTGGGCAGACGCCACCGAGAAGTTGGCATTAACCGCAGTCGCCACCCGCCGGGTGCGTCCTGAATTGGAAAAGTATGCGCTCTCCCTACAGGGTGATTTTGATCCAACGCCGCTGCCTCTGCACGCCGTCTATCTGCTTACTCCCAGCAACCTGAATCACTGGCAGATTGAGCCATTGGCGCACTTGCAAAAAATGGAGACACTGGTGGCGCATACCTATCGCCAACGCTTCTTAGCTGGGCTGGGGATGCGCCAGCAACATTTTCAACAACTGACACAGATTGCCAAACAAGTACGCGTAGCGCGCGTTACCCGTCCAGCGGCTGTTTTTTGCTTGGAAGAATTGACCCAACGCCTAGCCGCCGATTGGGAGAGAGAGTAGCCATCATGGGCAAGATCATCTGGCTGGCCTCCTATCCCAAATCGGGCAATACTTGGTTACGCATTGTATTGACCAACTATCTGCGCAACAACCCGCAGCCGGCCAACATCAACGCCTTAGAACGCACACCGCTCGCCTGTGATCGGCTGCTTTTTGATGATGTACTTGGGGTGGAAGCGTCTGACCTGACACCAGCCGAGATCGAAGCGTTCCGCCCAATGCTGTATGAACAACTGGTTGCCGAAACCACGGCGGCGAACGCTGAACCGATCTTTATGAAAGTTCACGATGCCTTTACCTACACCCCACAAGGCATCCCGTTACTTTCTAAAACAGCCACAAAAGGGGCAATCTATCTGATCCGCAACCCATTGGATGTAGTCGTCTCCTATGCGCACCATAATCACCAAGCGATCGATCAAACGATTGATTGGATGGGCAACCCACAAGCACGGACAGGTGAGCAGCGGCAACGTTTGCCCATTCAATTGCCACAAACTTTGCGCAGTTGGAGCGCGCATGTGCAAAGTTGGTTGACTGAACCCGATCTAGCCCTGCACTTGATGCGCTACGAGGAGATGCTGCGCGACCCAGTTGGCACCTTTGGGGCAGCATTGCATTTTGCCGGTTTACCGGTTGAGGAAATTCGTTTGCAACGCGCCTTGCACCATGCCACTTTTGCCAAGTTGCAGCAACAAGAACAGACAACTGGCTTTAAAGAAAAAGCCGCGGCGGCCACCTCTTTTTTCCGCAAAGGCCAAAGTGGCGATTGGCGCACTGTCTTGACGACAGAACAAGTACAACGGATCGTGTACGATCACGGGGCGGTGATGCGCCGCTTTGGCTATTTGAGCGAGAACGGGGAAATTCAAGCATAAAAAGGCTCAACACAAATCTAGCAGATTGAGATCATAGGCGCGGTTACAAACCGTACTTACGATTCTAGCCCCGGTTTAACCCGTAAAAACAGGAGGTAAGTATGACAATGACAACCTATGTAACCCCAACGACACGCCTACAACGCAACGCGGATATCATGGCGGCAGAGATGGGGGATGAGACAGTGATGATGAGTTTGACCCGCAACAACTACTACGGGTTGGACGAGGTGGGCAGTCGCGTTTGGGCGCTGTTGGCGCAACCACAAAGCCTGGCTGATCTATGCGCAACCCTACGCCAAGAATTTGCGGTCGATGCCGAAACGTGTCAACAGGAAGTCGCCGTCTTTGCGCAAGCGTTGGTCGATGCTGGGCTTGTCACCATCCAATCATGAGCGGGATCTACGGTATTTTTCACAAAGACGATGCACCTATCACCGCGCAAAGCCTCGCACCTCTGGCGGCGGCGATGGCGGTTTGGGGGCCGGATGGTCATGGGCAGTGGATCGCTGGCGCCGTCGGCCTGGGGCATAGCATGTTACACACGACCCCCGAATCCATAGCGGAACAATTGCCCATTGCCCATCCGCATTGGCGCGATCTGGTTATCACCGCCGATGCCTGGCTGGACAACCGCGCCGAGTTGTTTGCCCTGCTGGCAGTGCCGCCATCCGCACAAAGCACCATGCCTGATAGCACGCTGATCTTGCTGGCCTATGAAAAATGGGGAGCGACCTGTGTCGAAAAATTGCTCGGTGACTTTGCCTTTGTCATTTGGGATGGTCGGCAGCGGCAACTCTTCTGCGCCCGTGATCTTTTTGGCAACAAACCGTTGCTCTATTATGAAAATAACCAACACTTTATCTTTGCCTCCGACATCAAAGGTGTGCTGGCACATCCGTCTGTCCCCAAGCAGCTTTATGAGCCGTTGTTAGCCGCTTATCTACAACAGCAGACCTACGCTGCCCAAAAACGCTATACCTTTTGGGACGGCATTGTCAAAGTGCCACCTGCCCACACACTCACGGTGACGGCAGAGAGAACGCAGTTGGCCTGTTATTGGTCGCCAGCAGAGGCAGCGGAAGTACGCTTTGCCACGGATGAAGCCTATGCGGAAGCCCTGCGCGACTTGCTGCGACAGGCGGTGACTTGTCGCCTGCGCACACCCTTTGCTGTAGGGTCACACCTGAGCGGTGGGTTAGATTCATCCACCGTAACTGCGTTGGCCAGCCAAAGCCTGCGCCAACGCGACAAAGCCTTGACCACTTTTTCCTGGTCGCCACCCATCAGGCCAGACGAGCAGGCCGTAACCGATGAACGTCACATGGTGGCGGCGGTCTGTACCCAGGAAGGGTTGACCTGTCACTATCTGACCACGGGTGTCAACGAAGCATTGGCGGTGCTGCAACGCGATGTCACCACCGAACCCACCGAGATGATCTGGCGCGAAGCACAGGTGCAGCAACAAGCCCAAGCCGCCAATCTCCGTGTGTTGCTTTCCGGCTGGGGTGGCGATGAGGTCGTTTCGATTGATGCCAGCGATTATCTGGCGGAACTGGTGATGCAGGGCAACTGGCGACAACTCTATCGCCAGATTGAGCAGCGGGTTCATAATAGTGGCGAGCCAGTGTCGCTGCTACGCCAGGCCAAACGGTGGGGTTTCCAACTCTATCGCTTTGCCGGCTATCCGCTTTTGCCCGAAGCGCTTTGGCGGCGGTTGATGGGCGGAAAACCAGATAATCGCTACCCCTATTGTTATATCGAGCCAACCTTTGCCCACCGTCAGCAAGCAGCCGTGACGGCATTGCAGAGTCCACCTTTTCGCAATCAGCCCCAGATCCATGCGACCCAGCGTTTGCGGTTAGCCTATGGTCACTTGACCCGCCGCTTGGAAGATTGGACAACCAACGGCGCACGTCATCAGCTTGTCTATCGCTACCCGTTGCTGGATCGCCGTATTGTTGAGTTTTGTCTCGGCATTCCAGCCGAGCAATTTTCTTTGCACGGGCGGACACGCTCCCTCTTGCGGCGGGCGGGGCAAGGAATTCTACCAACAACGATGCCCTGGAACCCGCCCAAGAATGACCCTGCCGCTGTAGGCATTGTGCAACAGACCTATCGCCAGCTATTCCCCCAGTGGCTCGATCTGGTCTTGGCGCAACCGCATCCCCCACGTCTTGCGCACTATATTCAATTGACCAGTTTAAAGGAGGTGAGAAAAAAAATCACACAACTGAAACCGAGCCAGATGACTGGTATCCAAAACGCGCTCACATGTTTTTCCATTCAACAGTTGATGTAATGTTTGTAAACACCATTCACCGTAAGGAGCTTTTTATGACCCAACCGACAAACTTAGCCGCCGAAGCAGTCACCAATACCAGCAACGCGCAACGCAGCCTTAAACATTGGCATACCCCCAAGCTCACGATTTTGGATATCGAACAGACACAAGCTGGTAGCTCTCCGACTAACCCTGAATCGTTCACCTGTAAGCCAACTGCTGGTAGTTAGCAAGTAACCGATAGCTGTCTCTAAGGCTGTTCAGTAAAAATAACGATACCAGAAGGCTGATTCGTACTGCGTGATTCGTGATCTGACCAGCGACGTAGCACGAATCACGTAGCACGACCTGTATAGTTAATGCTTCGGAATAGCCTAAACTAGCATGTAAGGCACGCTTGTTGCACAAGGGAATCATGTCCACCTCCACAACCGATGCCACCAGCTATCGGCAAATGGCGCAAAACTATCTGGAAAGGCCGCCAGCACCACAACTGGCGGCCTTAGCCATTCCTTTTTACCAAAAGGCCATTGCCCTCGAACCAGCGCACCTGGAGAGCTATTTTGCCCTGGCCCTGGCCTGCCGCGAACTGGGCGAAACAGAACAGGCGCTGGCCTGTTGTGAACAAGCGTTAGTGCAAGCCCCAACCTCGTTGGTGGCGCACTTTTACCGTGCCATGCTGCAATTACCAATGATCTATCGCAGCACCGCCGAAGTGGCACGGGCGCGGAACACGTATCACCAGCAGTTGGAAGAGCTAGTCGAGCAGGTTCGCACTGCGACAATCGCGCAATTACAAGCCCTGGCAGAGGTGATCGGGCAGGTAAATCCCTTTTATCTGCAATATCAGGATGGCGATGACCTGGCGCTGATGGCCTGTTATGGTCGCCTGATCAGCCAGGTGATGACGACCTGTTACCCGCAATGGCAAGTACAACCTGTCCCTGCGCTGCGCGCGGCTGGGCAACCGATCCGCCTGGGCATTGTCTCTGGCTTGTTTTATCAACACTCGGTCTGGAAGGATGTCATCAAAGGTTGGATCACCCAACTGGACCCCCAACGGTTTACCTTGCTGGGGTACTCCCTCACCAAAACACAGGATCACGCAACCGCCGAGGCGCGTGCCAGCTTTACCGCCACCCGCGCCGGTAAATTTTATGAAGGGCAACATCCCCTCGCAAGCTGGGTGCAGTGGATCCGCGCAGATCAACCGGATATTCTCATCTACCCGGAAGTGAGCATGCGCAAAGTGACAACACAGTTAGCAGCGTTGCGCCTGGCGCCTTGTCAATGTACAACGTGGGCCAATTACGTCACCAGTGGTCTACCTACCATCGACTATTTTCTCAGCGGTGAGCTGATCGAGCCACCGGCTGCTGCTGTACACTACAGCGAGCGGCTGGTGCGGCTGCCCAACACATCCCTATATTACACGCCACTACCGCTGACCCCCAGCGCCGAGGTCACCAGAGAAACATTGGGGTTGCGTAACGCAGCAGTCATCTATTTTTGTGGACAGGCGCTCTTTAAATATTTGCCACAATACGACACGCTCTACCCGCAAATTGCCCAAGCATTGCAACGCGCCGGTATCGATTGCCAATTTGTCTTCTTACAGAGTTCGGTGAGCGAACCGGCCAGCAAGCGTTTTGCCCAACGGCTGACAACCGCTTTTGTTGCGGCGGGGATCGACAAAAACCGGCATGTCGTCCTGCTGCCACGCCTCAGCGATGGCGCGTATCACCGGCTGAATCAACTCGCCGATCTCTTTTTGGACAGCATTGGGGTAGGGGGGGCCACCACCACGCTGGAAGCACTGGCCTATGATCTGCCGATCATCACTCTGCCGGGAGCCTTTTTGCGCGGCCATGTCAGCGCTGGCATTTTGCGCCAGATGGGCGTTACCGCCACCATCGCCGATTCGCTGGAACACTACCTGTCCCTTGCCATCCAGTTGGGGCAAGATGCGACGTTGCGCAGTGCGATCCGCCAACAGATGGCCGCTAACAAAACACGCTTTTATGCTGATCCAGCGCCAATAATCGGCCTGACTGATTTTCTGGAACGGGTTGTTCACAAGCAGGAAACCGTATGAGTGCAGGGTCCATTGGCGGTCGACGCGTTCTTGTTACGGGCGCAGGTGGTTTTTTAGGCCGCGTGCTTTGTCGCCACCTGCTACAGCAAGGCGCTTTTGTGATTGGATTGGGGCGCACCCCGCCACACCAATCCCACCCTTGTCCACAAAGTGCGGTACCCCCTACCTTTCTTATCTTGGATCTGGCTGACCCCCGGTTGCCGTCAATCTTGGCCGATCGTCCGGTTGATACGGTTTTTCATCTTGCCGGTCGAGCAGAGAATAGCGGCTCACTACAAGCACCCACCGTCGATTTTACCCACAATCTGCTGGCGACAGTTCACCTGCTGGAGGCATTGCGCACCATTTGCTTTCGGGGTCATTTGGTTTTTGCGTCCAGTGCCGCCGTCTACGGCGAGCCAGCACAACTACCGATTACGGAAACGGCGCCGACCCACCCGATCACACCCTATGGCATGAGCAAATTGGCAGCGGAAGGGTATGCGCGTCTCTTTGCGCAAGCCTACGGCTTTTCGCTAACGATTGCCCGGCTCTTTTCGCTTTATGGACCAGATCAGCGGAAGCAGGTGATCTACGATCTTTGCCAAAAAGCAACCAAGACACAAGGTATGATTTCGCTCTGGGGCACTGGCACCGAAGTACGCGATTTCACCTATGTGGATGATGCTGCCTATATGCTGCTACGGCTGGCGGAAGAGCGCCCAACGACTGGGCAACTCTTCAACCTCTGCGCTGGGCAAGGCATAACCATTGCCGAGGTAGGGCAGCGCGTATTGCAAGAATTAGGGGAAGATCCAACCCGTCTGTACTTTTCTGGCGTCCAACGGACCGGCGATGTAACCGCTTGGCTTGGGTGCAATCAGCAATTGCGCGCAGCCGGTATTGCCCCGCAAACCACCTTTAGCGCCGGCATAGCAAAAACCGTACAATGGTTTCGACAAGTGGAGGCATCCACCCATGACCATACCACCTAAAACACCCCCTGCTGCATCGCTCGTACCACCGGCCATCGCCACAAAGCGGCAGGTATCGTCACCAAACCGAACGGGATTCCACTCCTTGCACGATAGGGTGGAAAGAAGCCGCCGTTCTTTGGCAACGCTGGCGCAAAAAATTGGGCAAAAATTTGGTGACAGTGACTACTGCCCGCTATACATCCACTGGTCGCCCTGGTCTGTTCCCGATGCCGGGCAGCAGTTACGGCTATGGGCCAGCCATCATCAAGTCCGGGGCCGCTGGCCGTTTTTACGCTGGGTGTTGGCACTGGCCCTGACGATCACCTGGCCGTTGCGCGCGGGTTGGTTGATTGGGCAAAACCTGCGCCAATACGCCCCGGTGATCGCCAAACGCACCGGCAAACCGGTCTGGCGACAGGGGCTGGAGCAACTTTGGCTGGCCTTCCGCCACAGCTTGCCCCCCGTCGCCTACTATCACTACGAACTCTATCGCCCAGCGCAGCGACCGCTGGTGGATCAATATATCCATCAATATGAAGCCAGTAGCCTGCTGCCCTATCTCAACCGCCATCACCGCCACCCGGCGATTGATAACAAAGTACAATTTGCGTTCCTTTGTGCGATACAGGGCTTGCCGACCGTGCCGATTTGGGCCGTGTGTAAAGGGGGAAACGTGATCTGGCAAGCCACCGCCACGGGCGATCTCTTTGTCAAACCCGTCACCGGTGCGCGTGGTGAAGGGGCTAACGTTTGGCAGCGACTGGATGCAGATCGCTACCAGAAGCCGCAAGGAGAGCCAATCCCCTGGGCCGCTTTGTTGGCAATGCTGGCAAAGATGAGCCAAACGCGCGACTATCTGGTGCAACCCCGCTTGTACAATCACCCGGCGATTGCCGATCTCTCGCCTTGTGCGTTGGCAACAGCGCGCATTGTCACCGGTCGCACGCTGGATGGCGCAATCGAGGTGATTGCCGCTACCTTCAAAATGGCCTGGCACGCCAATATTATCAACACACATGGCCTCAACAGCGCCATTGACCTGGCAACGGGTGTGTTGGGGCGCGCCTACAGCTATCACCCGCTCAGTGCTGGTGTGGATCAGCATCCTGTCACCGGGGCGCCGATCACGGGGCGGCGCTTGCCGGATTGGGCGGCGGCGGTAGCCTTAGCGCAACGGGCGCATCAACAGTTTCCCGGTTACGTCTTTTTGGGGTGGGATGTAGCGTTGGTCGCCACGGGGCCGTTGTTGCTCGAAGGCAATGCCGGTTGGGATGTGTTAACTGTGCAAAAGCCCCAGCACACACCATTGGCACAGACGCGCTTTGCAACCATTAGTGACTTATGGATGCAAGTACGGAGAACATAAGTGCAGTTCCCAATTTTTAGGGTAGCGAAAGTGGAGGAGGAAGCCAAAGCGTATGCAAGTCGATTATCTTGTCGTCGGTTCCGGTCATACGGGGGCAACGATTGCGCGTCTGCTGCATGATGCCAGTCGCGAAGTCCTGATCGTCGAACGGCGGGCGTTTGTTACAGCGCCTTCATCCTTCCGGCTGGAGCAAGGGTAGCGATGGGCGGGTGCTGGATGCCGCGCACTTTATGTGCTTAATGCGCCTGGCTACCCCGCAAAAAACCAATGTGCATCCCCACCCATTTTCGAGTACAATGCACTCGCATTAATGCCCCCACCAGCTTCCCGCCCCACCACCCTAAACCTAAAGGAGTAGACCCATGAAAGTCGCTGACGTTGTCGCCAAGATCCTCAAAGCGGAGGGCGTTGACTATTTCTTTGCCTATCCGGTCAACCATCTGATCGAATCCGCGGCCCAGGAAGATATCCGCACGATTATTGTCCGCCAAGAGCGGGTTGGGCTGCACATGGCCGAAGCAGTTGGCCGGCTCAGTTCCGGCAAAAAGATTGGGGTCTTTGGCATGCAACATGGCCCCGGTGCCGAAAATGCCTTTGGCGGCGTCGCCCAGGCCTATGGCGAATCGGCCCCGCTGGTCGTGCTGCCGATGGGCTACCCGCGTGACCAAAGTTATGTCGAGCCCAACTTCAGCTCAGCCCGCACCTTCCGTTCCGTCACCAAACTGTCCGAACAAATTCTCACGCCGGAGATGGTGGTCGCCTCGTTGCGCCGCGCCTTTAGTGCCGTGCGTAATGGTCGCCCACGCCCGGCCCTGGTTGAAATTCCCACCGATTTGATGATGGCCGAAGTGCCCGACGGTTGGCACTATACCCCAACGACCAATGTGCGCTACGGCCCCGATCCGGTGGATGTTGACCGCGCCGCCGACATGTTGTTGGAGGCGGAAAAATTGCTGATCTACGCCGGCCAGGGAGTCCACTACGCCGGGGCCTGGGCTGAATTGCAAGAGTTGGCCGAGTTGCTCGAAGCAGGCGTGACCACCACGCTCAGCGGCAAAAGCGCTTTCCCGGAGAATCACCCACTCTATCTGGGGGCGGGCAACCGTTCGATGCCCCGTCCGCTGTGGGATGCATTGCAAAATGCCGACACAATCTTTGGCATCGGCAACAGCTTTACGATTACCAGCTTTGGTTTCAAGGTGCCCGCCGGCAAACGGATCATCCAGGCCACGCTCGACCCCGCCGACATCAACAAAGATGTGCCGGTTGATCACGCGCTGCTGGGTGATGCGCAGTTGACCTTGCAAGCACTCAACAAGGCGATCCGCCAACGGACCGGTGGCAATGGCCGTGGTCGCCGCGCCACATTGGTTGACGAGATCGCCAAGGGCAAGGCGGCCTGGCTACAAGAATGGATGCCCAAACTGACCAGTGCCGAAACCCCGCTTTCCCCCTATCGCGTCATCTGGGATCTGATGCACACAGTCGACGTCGCCAACACAATCATCACCCACGATGCCGGCAGCCCGCGCGATCAACTGGCGCCCTTCTGGGAAGCGACACAACCGCTCTCTTACATTGGTTGGGGCAAAACCACGCAATTGGGCTATGGGCTGGGGTTGGCAATGGGTGCCAAGCTGGTCCACCCGGACAAACTCTGCATCAACGTCTGGGGCGATGCGGCGATTGGCTTTACGGGCATGGACTTCGAGACCGCGGTACGCGAGCGCATCCCGATCCTCTCGATCCTGCTCAACAACTTCTCGATGGCGATTGAGATCCCGATCATGCAGATCTCGCAGGCCAAGTATGGCTCGACCAACATTTCTGGCAACTATGCGGACATGGCCAAAGCCTTTGGCGGCTACGGCGAGCGGGTGACGACGCCTGATCAGATCATTCCCGCCATCCAACGGGGCATTGCCCAGACCCAAGCCGGCGTGCCTGCCCTGCTGGAATTTATCACCGCCAAGGAGACGACGATTTCGATCTTTAAGTAGTTACTGTCGGCTGACGACTGACGACTGAAAACCGTCGTCAGTCGTGTATTCGTAAAATAAAAAAACGCCGACCATTTGGTCGGCGTTTTTTACAGTTGCGGGGACAGGATTCGAACCTATGACCTTCGGGTTATGAGCCCGACGAGCTACCTCTGCTCCACCCCGCGTTAACAAAAGGTAGTATAACATGGTTGGCGAGGGCTGTCAAATCAGGTTAGGCTTTAAATCCATTCACTTTATTTATCCCTACACCCACTTCTGATCACGCAGGAAGTTCGTCAACCCTGGAATCGCAAAGCGCCGCCCCTGGTAAGCCTGGTAGCCATAATAAAGGTGTGCAATCGCATACATGCCATAAATCACCGGCGTCAGGCAGAGGGCGACGACAAAGACTAACATGCCCAAGGGCGGGATAATCTGGGTGACGATGGTCGCCATGCCCATCAACACGCCGGTGAAGATAAAGATGCCGGTTAGCGCCAGGCTCTGGATGGCGTGGAAGCGCTGGAAGGGGCGCTGTTTGCTGCTCTCGCTGAGTAGTACAATGATCGGCATCACCAGCGGCATCACCAACTGCGTCACATAGGCGAGTAGGGCAATCAGCCGATCATCGGCGCTGGCCGCGGGATCGGCGGTGGTTTCATGCATAAACTCGCCGCGACGAAAGGCTTCGGCGGCCTGGCCGGCCTGCGCCCGTGCATTCTCGGCCGCTGCTTCAATCGGCGTCCGCTCGCTCTTCTGTTCCGGCCCGCCGCTACCCCAGGTTGACTGCTGGGGGCCGCTGCCCATGCCACTGTTCATTTCGTTGTTTGGTTGTTCCTGATTCATTTTCTAATCCTTTTATATGGTAGCGCAGGCGCAGATTGTATCCGCTACGCCCCGCTGATCTGCTTACAGTCACTACACCAAACATTACGTGTACCAGACTGAAAAGTTGCAGCGACACCCACATTTGCCCCGCCCCCCTATTTCTGCTATAAGTGGAGATAACGTTTTATCTGGCTAGGGTCAATTGAGGCGTATTACGAATTACGCATCACGTTTTACGATCACCCGACCAGCCTACCTTATGAGACTGTTGCACTAACTTACAACGGGATTCAAATCCCGCCCTGACAGCGAGAAGCCGCCTCAGCGGCTAGCAAAATATTGACCAGCCGCTGAGGCGGCTTCTCAGTGTTAGCAAGGGGTTTTAACCCCATTTCGTAAGTTAGTGCAACAGTATCACCTTATCTCTACGTCATCAAAGGAGCACTTATGGCCCGTAATGTCACAGTGGGGGCGGCCCAGTTTGGGCCGATTCACCGCACCGAAAGTCGCAGCCAGATTGTGGCACGCCTGATCGAATTGCTGCGCGAGGCCCACGGGCGCGGCTGTGATCTGGTCGCCTTTACCGAGTGTACACTCAGTTCCTTCTTCCCGCACTGGTATGTCACCGATGAGGCGGAAATTGACGCCTATTTTGAAAAGGAGATGCCGAGCAAAGAGACCTTGCCCCTCTTTGAGGAAGCCAAACGGCTGGGCATCGGCTTTCACCTGGGTTATGCCGAACTGGCTTGGGAAGCAGGGCGCAAGCGGCGCTATAACACGGCAATTCTGGTTGACAAACAGGGTAACATCATTGGCAAGTACCGCAAAATCCATCTGCCCGGTTGGTCCGAACCGCAGCCGGATCAGCCCTTCCAGAATCTAGAAAAGCACTACTTTGATGTGGGCAATCTTGGTTTCCGAGTCTGGCGCGCGTTTGGTGGTATTATGGGGATGTGCATTTGTAATGACCGCCGCTGGCCGGAGACCTATCGCATGCTTGGCCTGCAAGGGGTGGAGATGATTGTGCTGGGTTACAACACCCCCTCCGACTATCCGCCCATCCCCAGCAACGAACACCTGGCCAACTTTCATAATCACCTGTGCATGCAATCGGGCGCTTATCAAAACGCCACTTGGGTGGTCGGTGTGGCCAAAGCCGGTGAAGAAGAAGGGGTCAAACAGATCGGCCAGAGCTGTATCATCGCCCCCTCCGGTGAGATTGTGGCGATGGCGATGACGCTCGAGGATGAACTGGTTACCGCCAAGTGCAACCTCGACCATTGTACGGTTTATAAAGAAAATATTTTTAACTTTGCCGCCCACCGCCGCATCGAACACTATGGGCTGATTACCCAGCAAGCCGGGGCGATTGTGCCACCGGAGCTAGGGTAGGGCAGTGGACAGTGATCGCTGGCGACTGTCTACTGCTAACTGACGACTGTCCACTGACGACCGACGAACAATGTTTGTTTACATAACGCTGCACCCTTGCAACTCTGCAACCTTGCACCAACTACACAGGAGATTCCCATGCTTTCCCACACTGAACTGCTTGAACAGGACCAGGCGCATCTACTCCATCCGCTGCACCATCCTTCGGCTCACGAAAACCCGCTGATCTTCGAGTCGGGCCATGGGGTCTGGATGCGGACGACCGAAGGTAAAGAAGTGATCGACGGCCTGGCCGGTCTCTGGAATGTGTTGGTGGGCCACGGCCGCACCGAATTGGCCGCTGCGGCCAGCGCACAGATGTCAACGCTGGCTTACTGCTCCAGCTATGCCGGCTCTTCGAATATCCCGGCGATTCAACTGGCCGAGCGGTTGGCCGGTTTTGCTTACCCCTCGCTCAATACCACTTTTTTTACCTCCGGCGGCGCTGAATCAAACGAGAGTGCGTTCAAAACCGTGCGCCACTACTGGAAGCGCATGGGCAAGCCGGACAAGATCAAGGTAATCTCGCGCCGCTTTGGTTACCACGGTATTACCCTGGCCGCCATGAGCGCGACCGGTCTCAGTGTCTACTGGCCCATGTTCGAGCCACGCGTGCCCAACTTTCTGCACATCGATTCGCCCTATCCCTACCGCTTTGACCATGAACTCAAAGCCGGTGAGACCCAAGGTCAGGCCGCTGCCCGCTTGCTCGAAGAGGCGATTCTGCGTGAAGGGCCGGAGACGGTTGGCGCTTTTATTGCCGAGCCAGTGCAGGGTGCCGGTGGGGTCATCGTGCCACAAGATGACTACTTCGGGCGCATCCGCGAGATTTGTGACCAATACGAAGTGCTCTTTATCGCCGACGAAGTGATCACCGGCTTTGGCCGCACCGGCGAGTGGTTTGGCCTTAATCGCTGGGGTGTGCAGCCGGATATCATGTCCTTTGCCAAGGGGATTACTAGCGGCTATCTGCCCCTGGGCGGCATCCAGATCTCCGACCAGATCCGCGATGTGATCATGAATGCGCCGGCCAACGAGCGCTGGATGCACGCCTATACCTACTCTGGCCATCCCACCTGCTGTGCCGTGGCGCTGGCCAATCTCGACATTATCGAAGGCGAAGGGCTGGTTGATAATGCCGCAGCCCGTGGTCAGCAATTGCTGGAAGGGCTCAAGGGGCTGGAAGCCGAGTTTGAAGTGATCGGCAATGTGCGCGGGTCGGGGTTGATGTGCGCTATCGAATTTGTCGCCGACCGCACCACCAAAGCCCCCGCCGGCATCGGCGAAAAGGTACGCAAAGCCTGTGTCGAACGTGGCCTCTTCACCCGCGCCATTGGCGACATCCTCGCCTTTGCCCCCCCCATCGTCATCAACGGCGACGAGGTGGACCAGGTTGTCCAGATTGTTGGTGAAGCGGTGGCCGCGGTGACGGGGTAAAACATGAAACGTGATGCGTAAAACGTGATGCGTAAAGCTGGCATCGATTCCTGTTCACTGCTTGCCCATCACTTCTTACGTTTTACGCATCACGTTTTACGCATCACGTTTTCACAGAAAGCAAACTATGCAATCACCCGGCTACTTCGGGATCGGTGTCTATCAAGTCAAGCGGACCGAGAATGTGGGGATGCTGTGGCGCAGCGCGTGGCAGCTGGGCGCGGCTTTTCTCTTTACCATCGGCACGCGCTACAAGCCCATGTCCGACGATGTTTTTAAGAGCTGGCTGCAAGTGCCGCTCTTTCGGTATGATACCTTTGGGGAGATGACCGCAACGTCGGCCTATAGTTGTCAACTGGTGGGGATAGAGATGGGCGGCACTTCGCTGCCCGGTTTTGTCCACCCCGACCGCGCCGTTTATGTGCTGGGTGCCGAGGATGGCGGGTTGCCCAATGAGATCCGCGACCGCTGTCACCAGGTGATCAGCATTCCGTCGGTGCGCACGGCCAGTTATAATGTGGCAGTGGCGGGTTCACTGGTGATGTATGACCGGATGGTGAAGGGCAGTGGATAGACGCGGATTTAGGTGACGCGGATCGTACGATCCGCGTCACCTAAATCCGCGTCTATCCACCCCCCTCAATGCATCCCCAATGTCCCCAACTGCTTAATCCGCCGCTCCACACGCCGGAAGATCAGATAACCCGCCGGCACGGTGATCACCATAAAGAGCAGCAGAATCAACACTTCGTAGGGAATCGGCAAGAGCGTTTCGCTCTGGAGCAGCAGCCCGCGGATGGCATCAAAGCCATAAGTAAGCGGTAGGGCCAGCGCCACCGGCAAGAGCAACGCGGGCAAGACCTGCACGGGGAATTGACTGCCGGAGAAGAGGCCAAGCAGATAGTCGCTGACGTCAACCAGCGTGTTGGCGTCGCGCATGAGCAGCACCACGGCAGCAAAACCAAAACCAAAGCCATAGAGCGCCAGCAACATGGGCAGCGTGACCCCTAGCGCTTGCCAAAGATTCCCAGTGATCCGAAAGCCGAAGAGCCACCAGCCAATCCCTAAGACACCCATATTAACAATTGTCGTCGTGATAAGATCGGCCACCGTCTGCCCGACCAAGAAGGCAAAACGCGGCACGGGTGTCAACCAGTTGCTCTCTAATACCCCTTGATCCATCTCATTTTTCAGGGCATAGCCCATCCCCCAAAAAACCGCGCCAATGTAGCTCGATAAAACTGAGCCGACGAGGATAAACGACATATAGTCGCTGCTACCCGTATAGGCGGCAAAGCCTGGATTATCGCCATCCATGGCAAAACTTTGGCCCAGAAAGTAGAGTGGTGTCAGCCAGAAGATCGGCTGCACGATGCGAAAGACCGCATTGAGTGGATAGCGGACAAAGTGCAGCCAATTCTTCCAGGTGATCGCCATCAGCGCGCGCCACTGGGAATGCCAGGTGATGGGGTGAGTAGTCATAGCAAACCTTTCAAGGAATCTTCTCAAATTAGCGTTGTGACCGGACAGGATGACAGGATGACCAGAAGACAAGATGACCAGATGAAATCGCGCCATCATCCTGTCTTCTGGTCATCCTGTCATCCTGTGATACTGTTGCACTATCTTACAACGGGATTCAAATCCCGGCCTGACAACGAGAAGCCGCCTCAGCGGCTGAGAAAACGATCCTAGCCGCTGAGGCGGCTTCTCGCTGTT
>JALHQH010000074.1 GCA_022842065.1 Caldilineaceae bacterium | reverse complement strand
AGTGAATTGTGCCTCCAACACAATTACAACAGCGGTGATCTCACTGGTATGCTGGCCGCCTTCATCAATTCCACCCGCGCGGGTGATTATTTCACACGCCATAACGCCTTGGTTGGCATTGGCTGATGCGCCAGCTACACAGTATTGCCTGAGAGTAACTAAAGGAACCAAGCAGATGCACCGACAAGTCAACGCCATTAGCGGGCGGCTGAGCCTGCGCCCCCCCCAGCGCCGATCATTGGAAATTCTGGATCGAGTGATGACGATTACCGGATTGGATGAACGGGTCAAGAATCCGGCCGCGACCCTGTCGCTTACCCAAATTCGTGATATCGTCGCCAGTGAGTTTCCCACCGTCAGCGATTTTGAGCGCGACTTCCCTTCCCTCTGTTTTGCCCTGGCCACTGGCGTCGGCAAGACGCGGCTGATGGGGGCCTTTATCAGCTATCTCTATCTGGCCCACGGGCTGCGCAACTTCTTTGTCCTCGCCCCCAATCTCACCATCTACAACAAGCTGATTGCCGACTTCACGCCCAATACTCCCAAATATGTCTTCAAAGGCATTGCCGAGTTTGCCGTTGCGCCGCCGGTCATCATCACCGGTGACAACTACGCCAGCGGCATCGGGACACGCAATGATCGGGTCTTGCAGCCCCAATTGCTCCATGACCCGCTCCATAGTGGCGATGTCCATATCAATATCTTCAACATCTCCAAGATCAACTCGGAAGTGCGCGGCGGCAAGTCCCCGCGCATCAAACGGCTCTCCGAATATATCGGTGACAGCTATTTCAACTACCTGGCCGAGTTGCCCGATCTCGTGTTGCTGATGGACGAATCGCACCGCTATCGCGCCAGTGCCGGGGCACGCGCCATCAACGAACTCAACCCAATTCTAGGGCTAGAGTTAACAGCCACCCCATTTGTCGAAACCAGCAAAGGGGCGCTTGGCTTTAAAAATGTCGTCTACGGCTATCCCCTGGCGCGCGCCCTGCAGGATGGGTTTGTCAAAGAGCCGGCGGTGGTCACCCAAAAGAATTTCCAGCCGCAAAATTACAGCCGTGAAGCGTTGGAACAGATCAAACTGGAGGATGGCATCCGCCTGCATGAAAGTGTCAAGGTCGAGCTTGATACCTATGCCCGCCAAACCGGCAACCAACGGGTGAAGCCCTTTATGCTTGTCATTGCCCGCGACACGGTCCATGCGCGCCATCTACTGGAGCACATCCAATCCGCGGCCTTTTTCGAGGGGCGCTATGCCGACAAGGTGATCCAAGTCGATTCCAGCACCACCGGCAGCAAAGAGGATGAACTCGTCGAGCGGCTGCTGGCCGTGGAAAACCCCGCCGAACCGACCGAGATTGTGATCCACGTCAATATGCTCAAAGAGGGCTGGGACGTGACCAATCTCTATACGATCGTCCCCTTACGCGCGGCCAATGCGCGCATCCTGATTGAGCAGTCAATTGGGCGGGGCCTGCGTTTGCCCTTTGGTCGGCGCACCGGTGTCGCTGCGGTAGATCGGCTCAACATCGTGGCCCACGACAAGTTTCAGGAGATCATTGACGAAGCCAACCGCCCCGATTCGGTGATCCGTCTGCAACGGTTGGAACTGGATGCACCGGACCGCGCCCCACGCCCGCAGGCCGTCATTGCCACGCCCAATCTGCTAACCATGTTGGGCCAATCAAACAGCGCTCAGCCCACCGTGCCAATCGTAACAACCACGAATGGGCACGGTCAAGCAACAGCACCGGCACCACAACAACCCTCGCCTTTCTACACGGCAGCAGAACAACAGGCCGCGCAGCTGACCTATCAGACCATCCAACGCTACAGCCGGTTGCCTTCTTCTGCCGCCCTGCAACAACCGGAGATCCAGCAGAAAATTCTGGCCGAAGTACGCGCCCAGTACATCGTGCCCGCCCAGTCCAACCTGCCAGGGCTGGAAGCTGAACCGGCACCTGATCTGGCTGCCGTTGTGCAGCAGGTAACTGCTCTGGTGCAACAGCAAACTATCGATATCCCACGGATCGTCGTCGTCCCCAAGGGCGAAGTGGTGACCGGCTTTTCGCCGTTCACAGTAGAGACGGCAATGGTGCGCTATGCGCCGGTTGATCGCGATCTGTTGCTGCAGAATTTGCGTACCAACGCACAGACATCACTCACCGTTGCCAGTCATGTCGCCGCCGAAGAGCGACTTGCGGATTATCTTGTGCGGAGCTTGGTGGATTTCCCCGATGTTGCCTATGATGAACAGGCCGAATTGCTCTACGATTTAGCCGGGCAGATGGTTCAACATCTGGAAAGCTATTTACCGCAGGGCGATGTTGAAAATGTGGTACGCTACTATGAGCAGCCGTTGGCCGAGATCATTCACACGCAGATGCAAGCGCACCGCTGGGAGCGGTCCATGGGTTATGAAGTGCGCGTCACCTGTGGCTTCACGCCTCTCAAGGAGAGTGCCTTTACCGCGGACGCGGCCACGCCCCCGCAAGACTTTCGCCAACCACCGGCGGCCGGCACCCCGATCCGTCAGATCGTCTTTGGCGGCTTTCAGCGCTGTCTCTACCCCGTGCAGAAATTCGATGCCGACCAGGAGCGTAAACTAGCGATGATCTTGGAGCGTGACGCGCAGAAGTGGTTCAAGCCGGTGCTTGGTCAGTTCCAGATCTACTATCTGGATGGCCTGGATCAACGGGAGTATCAGCCTGACTTTGTGGCGGAAACCGCGGGGTATATTTGTATGTTGGAGTCCAAGGCGCGCAACGCCCTGCAAAATCCGGATGTGTTAGCCAAGCGTGCGGCGGCTGTGGCCTGGTGTCGTCACGCCTCACAACATGCGCAGGCGCATGGCGGCAAAAGCTGGCGTTATGCCCTCATCCCCCACGATACCATCGCCGAAAATATGGCGTTGGGTCAACTTGTCTCTCAATATGGCGTTGAAGTGTAAAGTGTGCAAGAAACGGGTGGATCTGCCGCACCGGCTGGACTATGCTAGGGTCATGTTGTCCAATCCCTAGCCTAATCAAAAGGAGCTACCCAAATGTCCGCCATTCGTTTTGTCGCCCTCCCCACCGAAATTGTGACTGCCCTGCAAGCGGGCCAGCCCGACGCCAACGGCCAACCGCCCGAATGCCACATCTCCGACGGGGATGGTGTGCCCTGTCGCCACTGTCTTGACTTGGTTCGGGCGAATGAACCTTATCTGATCCTGGCCCATCGTCCTTTTACCAACCTGCAACCCTATGCCGAAGCCGGCCCGATCTTTCTCCATGCCGAGGCTTGTCCCCGCTACGCCGAATCAGCCGAACTCCCGCCAATGTTGGGGTCGCCCCAATATATCCTGCGTGGTTACAACCAGGCCGAGCGGATCATCTATGGCACTGGCCAAATTGTGCCGACGGATCTGCTCCCCGCCAGGGCTGCCGCGCTTTTGGCGCGACCAGAAGTCACCTACATTCATGTTCGCTCGGCGACCAACAACTGTTTTCAATGTCGGATCGAGCGGGCTGGGTAGCTTACAAGGTGGATATCCCCTCTACTTGGCGTGGCAACCCTGCCAGGTTGTAGCGCAAGGGTTGGCTCAGAGAAGGTGTGGTGGTCGGTCCATTTACCGGCTTGGCCAAACACGATTGAATAAACGCTGCGGCTGCCCCCCATTCTAATGGTTTGGCAATCAGATAACCCTGCACCTGTTCACAGCCCAACGCCTCGACATGGGCTAACTGTTCTTCGGTCTCGACCCCTTCGGCAATCACACTCATTTGTAGATTGTGGGCCAGCGTGGCAATGGTCCGGACAATCTCAATATGTTGCCCACCCAAGCTGAGCAGATCGATAAAACTTTTATCAATTTTCAGCGTGTTGATTGGCAGCCGGTGCAGATAGTTAAAGGAGGAGTAGCCAGTGCCAAAGTCGTCGATCTGCAGATAGACCCCGAGTGCCCGTAGCTGTGAACAGGCATTAATGGCAGCCTCGACATCCTCCATGAAGATGCTTTCTGTGATCTCAATTTTGAGCGCACTGGCTGCTAAACCAGTCTTTTGTAATGTCTGTTCGACCATGACCGGGAGATCGCCTTGGTAAAGTTGCTGGGCCGAAATATTGACGCTGATCGTTAAGGCCGCGGCTTGGGGCCACTGTGTCTGCCAATTTTTAAGTTGACGGCAAGCTTCCTCTAGCACCCATTCGCCCAAGGGGATGATCAGGCCGGTCTCTTCGGCGATCGGAATAAACTCGGCTGGGGCAATGCATCCATGTTCGACATTTTGCCAGCGGGCAAGCGCCTCGAAGCCTGTGATCTGCTGCTTGGCCACATCCCAAATTGGTTGATAGACCAAATAGAGTTCATTGCGCAACAGGGCATGGCGCAGTGCCGTTTCTAATTTTAACCGGGTGACCGCCTGGGCACGCATGGTCGCATCAAAGACCACACAGCGTGCTTTGCCATTTTCCTTGGCCTTATACATGGCAATATCGGCATCGCGCAAGAGATCGCCAGCTGTGGTATGGACGCCATCGCGTACGACGACCCCAATGCTTGCCGTTGTGTAGAGCCGATAACCGCGAATTTCAAGGGGACGGCGCAATTGGCGTTGAATCTGCTCGGCGATCTCGACCGCCTCTCGATCATTGTCAAGATGCTCAATTAGCACGACAAATTCATCACCACCCAGGCGCGCCACCAAATTGCCCACGGGCACATGTTCCTTCAGACGGCGGGCCAGCCCAATCAAGAACTCATCCCCTAACCAATGGCCAAGACTATCATTAACAACCTTAAAGCCATCCAAATCGAGAAAGAGCACGGCAAAGTGATAGGTAACATCATTCCGTGCTGCCTGCAGCGCACTTTCCAGATGATGAATAAAGGCGGCCCGATTCGGCAGGCCGGTTAACTTGTCGTGAAAGGCATCAAAGCGTAGTTTGCTTTCATTGTTGCGCAGTTGCTCGTTGAGGACCATCAACTCTTTGGTGCGCTCCGCCACATGTTGCTCTAATGTTTCATTGGCCCGCTGTAACTCATCTTGGATCTGTTGCCGTTCGCCCAACTCTCGGCGCAAGGCCACGGCTAGCCCAACATTTTCCCACAAGGTCAGAAACTGGCGTGCACTGACCAACAAAAACATAACGCCAATACCTAGCGCCATTAAGTAGGATGAATAGGCATAGTCACTGCCGTGGGTAAGAATCATCACGCCATAGGTAACCAGTAAGATGAGCGGTGGGATGATCACGCGCATGCCATGCAAAAGCCGCTCCTGTTGTTCCGCAAATTTGGGTTTGGTTGGCGGTTGACCGACCACGGCGAGCTGTAATGCCGCTGCCGCTCCACAAAAGATGAGGGCAATTAAGTAGAATTGATCCTTAAGATCACCGGCCTGTGCACCGGCACCTAGTGGTTGCACAACAATGGCGAGATTCGCCAGCAACATAAAAAAAATGGCCCCGCTTAACAATACCAACGGTCCACGCGGTTGGCCCAACTGGGGGCGGAAAAAGAGCGAAATCAGGACGGCGGCCAGGACCAGATCGGATAAAAGATACAGGGTGGTAACAACTAGTTTGTCAAAAGCCAGAATGCCTTGGGCGGTTAAGGGGCTGAGCCAAAGTAGCCAAAGCAATAAAGTGCTGCCAATCAGTACCGTCAATGCATCAATAGCTTGCCGTACTGCTTGAATGCGTGTCTGGCGATGTTTGGGGATCTGAAAAATGCCCCAACCAAAGAGCAGATGGCTTGCAAAGAGGAAACTTGCGCCGGTCGCGACATCGCCCGTTTGCCCCTTGATCATTTCGATAAAGACCCAAACAATGACGGTGAACAGTAGGCTCACCATTGACAATAAAAAAAAGAACCACGCGCCCCAAAGCTGTGGTACCTGTCGGCGGGTTTGCCGGCTAGCCAGAACAAAGAGTACGATGACAAACAATGTATAGCAAAAAAAATAGCTGTCGCGAAAATAAATGCTGGCTTTTGGCTCGGTCAACCACCAGAAGATAAAGTTTGGCATCAGATAGGCGACGATACCGCTGATGATGATCGTACGCCAAGCTCGATCGGGGTGAAGCTGCAATCTCATGTATAAAACCTGTGCTCATTTTTCCATTGAGTTGATCGATGCAACCATGCTGCTTAAAAACGGTTGCATCCGGCGTCGCACGGTAAAGCCACTGGTTTTCAAAATCAGTGTTGTAAACTCTCTTGATCTTACCTAACTAATTGGGTATTAGCTTTACAATTGTATTACAAAATTGGAGGGAATTATGCGTATTGCAATTCTATCTGATATTCATGGCAACCGGGTGGCACTGGACGCAGTCCTCGCCGACATTGCCACCCAAGGGCCGATTGCGGCTTATTGGCTGCTGGGTGATCTGGTCGCCATGGGGCCGGACCCGGTGGGGGTCGCACAACGGTTACGCACCTTGCCCAACCACATCGCCATCCGTGGCAATACCGACCGTTGGTTAACCGATGTGCAGACCGAATTCCCCCTGACCCCGGCGGCGATTAGCCAGGCGGCCGCACAAAATGAGTCAGCGCCACTCGAATTGGCTTATGCCATGGTCTGGACCCAAGGCGCGCTCACCGCCAGCGGTGATCTGGCGTGGATTGCTAATTTGCCGTTGGAGTACCGGGTGACCTTGCCGGATGGGACG
The DNA here is from genome assembly GCA_022842065.1 of Caldilineaceae bacterium. Next base: position 39,477 of record JALHQH010000074.1, on the reverse strand, counting down.
CGCGTGCTCTGTGTCCATGCTGCGCCGGGGCAAGATGATGGGGAGGGCATTCGCCCGGTGATGAGTGACGCCGCGGTGGCAGCCGCAATTGCCGGCGCTGAGGCGGATTTAATCTTTGTGGGGCATACCCATTGGGCGTTGGATCGCACGGTGGCGGGGGTGCGCGTAGTCAACCTGGGCAGTGTCAGTCTGCCGGTGTTGCCTGATTTACGCGCCAGTTATGTGCTGTTGACGGCTGATGAACAGGGCTATCACCTTGATTGTCGCAAAGTAGACTATGACCATCAACTTGTCATTGCCCAATTGCAGGCACAAAAAAACCCCGCCTATGCGACTGTGCGGGGTTTTCTTAACGGCGAGCGCCAACCATTTTGGGTGAAATAACCGCTATACTCAAATCAGAATGAGACCCCTAGTTTCGGTCAGCGTGCGTCGCACTGACCAAAGAATCTAGCGGACTGGAAACAGTTGGCGGTCAGTGCGACGCACGCGATCCCGTTAGCCAGCAAAACGCCGGTTCTCAACTTGACTTCAGTATAGCTAGTTTTTGTTGCGAAAGGGCCTTATCACCACCAAGGTCGCGAAGAACGCAAAGATTCGCAAAGGGTTTTCTCTGAAGTTTCTTTGCGATTTCTTCGCGCTCTTGGCGTTCTTCTCGGTAGAAATCGTGTTTCGCAACAAGAACTAGCTAATAGATAACATAATTAAACGTGGCACAATCGTGTACTGCGCATCCCCGGATGCGCAGTACACGATTGTGCCAATTTCATTTGATTTATCTATAAGTTATGCGCGGGTTAACCCATAGAGCAACGCCCCACCTGCAACCAGGTGTGACACTTCCAGGATGATGATCATGCCCAGCGGCGCGCCCGGTAATTGGAGTGGCGTGATCGCCATCGCAATCAGCAGCAAGATACTGACGATCACAAAGATGCGATTGGCCAGTGGATTGGCCACAAAACGGGTCAGGATCGTGTAGGCGAGGGTACCAATCAACAAGGGGACGATTGACATGATAAGCATGGGGGCCAAGGTGATCGGATAGCCGGCCGGGGTGATGATACTTTGCGGCATATTGCCCGTCGCTGCCCCCACGGCATAGAGAATCCCATTAATCACTGCCGCAATTACCGCGGCGATCAGCCCATTGCGCCAGATCGCACCAATGGCCGGTTTACGTGTTGCTGTCCCTGTTGTTCCCGTTGTTGTTGCTGCTACGGTTGTTCCTGTTGTTGACATAGAATGCTCGCTCTCTTTTTTTGAATGTGAACTTGTCGTTACTGCCTAGCGGACTGTAGTCCGTTTGATAAACAGCATAACGGACTACAGTCCGTTTGTCAAGCAGGCCTCTAGCTAAAAACGTAATCATGGTGTATAATCGGGCGATGGAACAGAATCAACCTGATGTCATTGAATTAAATCAAATCGGCGTAGAGGCGACGCGGCCAGAGCGTGCCGATGCGTTGGAAAATCGCGCCCGGCTTTTGCGCGTGGCCGAGACGCTCTTTGCCGAGCGTGGCGTCGATGCAGTTAACATGACCGAGATTGCACGGACGGCTGGTGTGGGGCAGGGCACCCTTTATCGCCACTTTACCAGTAAGGGCGATCTGTGTATGGTGCTCATGGATAGCCAGATGCGCGATTTTCAAGAGCAGGTGTTGGCCGCGCTACGGGCGCGCACTGTCGCCGGTGAACCCTATTTGGCCCAACTTACCTGGTTCATTGCGTATTATATCCATTTTCAACTGCGTCATGCCCCGCTCTTGAGCAGTGGCAGCCTTACGGACGTGCCAAAACTGCCACCGGGAATCGGCCCGGCTAGCTGGTTACGCATGACGATCCAAGGCTTGTTGCGCGCCGCGTCCAACCGGGGTGAAATTCCCGCCGACCGTGACGTTCAGTTTGTCGTCGCCGCCTTGTTGGTTTTGCTGCGTCCTGATATGCTGAAAACGCTGCACGAAACCCATGCGCAAAGTGCTGAAGCCATGAGTGCCGGGCTGCAGCAGATGATCTGTGCCCTGCTGACAAAGTAGGGGATGATCTATTTTAATGAGCAGTAGACTGCAACCGCAATGATTAAAAATCGCGATGACCAAGACCAATTGCGTGCAACCCAGCAATACTGGGATAATGAAGCCGCCACCTTTGACAACGAACCAGATCATGGCTTACGCGATCCCATCGTGCGGCAGGCTTGGGCGGATCTACTGACCCAATGGCTCCCAGCCACGCCGACTACCATCCTGGACATTGGCTGCGGCACCGGTTCACTTAGTCTGCTATTGGCAACGTTGGGCCATACGGTCACGGGCATCGACCTCTCGCCGGCGATGATTGCACAAGCCAAACAAAAAGCCCACGCAGCCGGCCAATCGATCACATTTCAGGTGATGGCAGCAGCCGAGCCGCCGTTAGACCAGGCCGCATTTGGCGTCGTCCTCTGTCGCCATTTGCTCTGGGCTTTGCCGGTACCGGCGCGCGTCCTTGCGCGTTGGCGTGCGTTGTTACAACCAACGGGACGGTTGCTTTTAATTGAAGGTTTTTGGCATACCGGCGGTGGGTTGCATGCGGAAACCGTGCTTGCGGCCCTGCCAACCGACCTGCGTCCTGCCACGTTGGTGGACCTTGCTGTGCAGTCTGCGTTGTGGGGTGGGCCGGTCGTTGATGAGCGTTATCTGATCGTTGCTGACCGCGGCAGGGTATCAGATGGGTGACCTGACCTTACGACAACGCGTGGAACACTTACTTGGTTGCCAAATCGCCTCTGTGCAACCTGTCAGTCCCGCCGTCAACGCGCCCAGTGGGCACCCGGGCTACCGAACAACGCCGGGTACCCCCCCTTAGCCGGGTTTACCCGGCGTTGTTCGGTAGCCCTGCGGCTTTAGCCCAGGGCGATCTTGTCAACCCCCTAAGATCCCATTGAACCAAATTAATTTACAATATACGGAGTAAGTCGCGTGCGGTGGTGATGGTTGCCTCCGGTGCGGCGAAGCCTGTGCGGTAGTGGAATTCAAACGCGGTCGGATTGTGCTGGGCGCGTACTTGTGCCAGACGCGCCGCCAATCTGCTTTGCTCATGGTGGTCTAGTTTAATCTGCCACGCTGCGACTGCCCCATGGACGGCGCCAAAGAGCTGGATGGCAAAGGCCTCGTTCCCTTGGCGTAGCTGTGCTTCGCCCAGGACGCCTAGGAGGCTAGCCAAGTTACGCTGGAGTTTATGTTTTTGGGCCACAGCAAAGGCCGCCGTTAAAGTATGTCGCGCCTCCGCAGGTTGTGCCGTAGCAAAATAAAGTTCCGCTAACTGTTGCAGCCCGGTCGCTTCGGCCAGTGGGTTTGTCAACAGGCGCGCCAGCTGTAAGCCTGCTTCAACATGTGGTTTTGCCGCCACATAGTCTCCCTGTTCAGCACAGGCATATCCCAGATTTAACTGCGTAATCATACAACTGTGGTGGTCATTGCGCTGGGTCTGCAACGCCAGGGCCTGTTGCAAATAGTCAACCGCTTTGGGGAAATCCCGCTGATAGAGTCCGATCTCACCCAGAATGCCCAGGCTGACGGCCAAGTCGCGCACATTGCCGGTTTTACGGTCATAAGCTGTGCTTTGCAACATGGCGGCCTCCGCTTGGATAAAATCACCTTCGCGACACAACAAAGTCGCCAAGGAGCTAAGGGCCAACGCCTCTGTGTATTCATCACCTACGGCGCGCGCGAGGATTTGACTGTGCATTAGGTGGCGTCGCGCAGTGCTATGCTCGCCTTGTTCCAAGCGCAGCGCGCCTGCAGCCCGCAGCGCGCGTGCGCGCAGCTGTTGGGCTGTGCGGTTGGTGGCGGTAAAGGCGGCCAAGCCACGTTCCAGCCACGCACATCCCTCCTGCCAATAGCTGCGAATCCACCAGAAGCGCCAGAGCGCCGTGGCAATTTGCAAGGCAAGGGCCGCCTCGCCCTGATCAAGACTCCAGGTCAATGCCGCCCGCCAGTTGGCATGTTCGCGTTCGGCCGCTGCCAGCCACTGCGCAAGCTGGGCCCCTTCGACGATCCGCTCCGCAAAGCGTTGCGCGACTTCCCGATAATGCTCGGCATAGCGCTGCTGGATTGCATGCGCGCCTGGCATTGCCAGCAGCTGTTCGCGCGCATATTCGCGTACGGTCTCCAGCATCAAGAAACGCGGTTCGCCTTCGACCATGCGCTGATAAATCAAGCTCTTATCGAGTAGTGAGCTAAGCAGATCCCAGGTATAAAGGGTCGTCTGCTCAGGCTCGGCCTGATCCGGATAGAGCAGCAACTCGGCATCGAGCAGCCGACAGCCGCCATGAAAGAGGCCAAAGTGGCAAAATGCCTGCTGTTCAATCGGGTTGAGCAACTGGTAGCTCCAAGCCAAAGAGGCGCGCAGGGTCTCTTGGCGGGTCGGCTGGCTACCGGGCAGGCTGGCAAGCGGTTGCGCAATCAGATCAAGGCGCGGTCTGCCTGCTGCGGTGATCAGGCGCGCCAATAACAGTTGGGGTGACATTAAACGGATACGGGCCGCCATCAACTCAATGGCCAGGGGCAGGCCATCGAGCAGCGTACAAAGTTGGATCACCGCCTGCACATTGTTTTGATCCAGGGTAAAGCTGGGCTGGGCGGCCTGGGCGCGGCTGACAAAGAGGGTGATGGCTGGACTGCTGCTGATCGCGGCCAGGTCAACTGGCTCGGCGGTTGGGCGTGGTGGTAACGCCAGCGGTTCAATGCGCAGTTGCTCTTCGGCGGGCAGGTGTAGGGCTGCGCGCGCGGTTACCAACAAGGTCAAGCGTGGACATTGTTCAAGCAATTCGGTTAGCAAGGGCGCAGCGGTGCTGAGTTGCTCAAAGTTGTCAAGGAGCAGTAAGAGCTGGCGGGGTCGTAGCAATTCAAGTAAAGTGGTGATGGCGGTGCGTTCATCGCTGGGGGTACCATCGAGCGCGCGCACAAGGGCACTCGGCAGCAGGGTCGGCTGGCGAATGGTCGCCAATTCCACGATCTGAACCCCATCGGCAAACGCAGGGCGCAGATCAGCGGCGACGGTTTCGGCAAGACGCGTCTTGCCGACGCCGCCCGTCCCAGTTAAAGTGAGGAGCCGTGTGGTGCCGCTTGTCAAGCGTTGCACGATGGTTTGTCGTTCCGTTGCCCGTCCAATGAAGGTTGGTGCCACAGGCGCTGCGGGCGCGGGCAACGGCGGTTGCGGCGCGGGTTGTAGCGCAGCTAGCAACAAGGCATGTTCTGGTGGCGACAGTTGCAGGGCCTGCCCCAGCCGTTGGGCCAACTCGAAAGATGGCTTGCGCTCGTCCCGTTCGATTTTTTGAATGGTCACCACCGCACAGCCGGCTTGATGGGCAAGTTGCTTGCGCATCAAGCCTTTGGCTTCACGATAGTGCCGTAGTTTATTGCCAAATGAAAGCACTGGTGTAATCGATTTCTCTATGGCTACGATAAAATTTAACTGTTCACGGGCTGGTGATCGGCCACAAAGGCGTTTGTCACCAAACCCTGGCTTGGCTCTTGGTAATCACCTTGTAAACTTAAATTGTAAACTTAAATTTTATAATAGCTTAACCAACTTGTATCACTCTTGTACAAGTACAGGGCCTTGATGTACGCCCTCAAACTGCTATGCTGTTTAGCCTATGCTGGATCTGCTCGTGGTTGCGGCGGTGTGAATGCTATTATTGCACAAAAATTAGCCAAGTGATCTTACAATTTTGCAACCTTGCACCACTTCCTTACCTGTAAGCAAATGTTGTCGTGGCGCGCTTGCCGCTGCGTTCGTAGCAAGTAGGCCGTGGTGCCCACAAAACGAAAGAGGTAATGATGAAAATAACCTGGATCTGGGTCGGCTGCCTGGCGCTGCTACTGGTCAGTCACCTGTTAACCTGGCCCGCCCTGGCCAAGTCTCAATCAATCACCGCCACCGCCAATCTGTTGGAAAATGGTGATTTTGAAAATGGCGGGGAAACGCCGTGGATTCTCTGTGGTGGGGCCCAATTGGTCGATGCCCACGCGCCTGATACAACCGCAGCGATGGTGTACAGTGGGCGCTACGCCTTGCGCATGGGCACGCCGATTGACGATAGCTGTGGCAACGGTGCGCTCGGTCCCGCCCAAGTCGCCGCCGAGGATGTCACCATTCCCAGCGATGCCAGTGACGTGACGCTCGCCTTCTGGTTTTCGGCGACCGGTGATTGGCCCGCCGGCCAGATCGAGATCGTCTGGACGACCAAGCCGACGGCTGGAGACGGTAGCGTTGTGCTGGTTGATTCGATCCGCATGGATGAACTGCTGGGCGGTTGGCAGCTTTATCGGCAGAATCTGCGCGCCGAGGCGTTGACGGCGCTGCGCGGCCAGACGCTCTACCTCTCGCTCTATGTCAACTTTCAGGGCGATCCAAGCTGGAATTGGGCGCTGCATCTGGATGAGATTAGCGTGGTGCCAATGCGGGTGCAGACCACGGGGGTAGCCTTGCCCGCCGCGCTGCGCGGCGATGGCACACAGCCCATCGTGTTGACCGGCCCGGGCACCGCCGCCAACCGGCACGCCATCTTTCGCATGGACACCGATGGCAGCAACCGTGTGCGCATCGCTGACATGGATCATGAACCGCAGATCCCCACTTGGTCACCCGATGGCGGGCAGCTTCTCTTCCAACTTGACAATCTCTTGCCCGTCGCTAATCCTGATGGACAAAAATTTCCGGCGCAGATCGGTGAAGCTTATCTCATGAGGGCAGATGGCAGTAATCTGCGCCAGATCTATACAACGACCGGGCGTGAGGGCATCAAGGAGCAGCCACTCGGCTGTCTGCCCACCAACAGTTGCGCTGATCGTGGCACTGATGCCATTGACAATCTGCTCATTCATTTGGCCTGGGCACCCGATGGCGCACGCTTGCTCTCGACGGTTTGCAGCCGTGGGCGCTGGTACAACAGTGACAAGGCGACCCAGGATGCGACCTGCCGTCTCTTCGTCAACAACTTGCCCGTCGCGCCTGCGATCACGACCATTGGTGGCCCCGCGGGCTTCATCGATTTTGCCGCGGGCGGCAGTTGGCAGGGCGATACGCTCCTCTTTGCCGCCGCGCCTGTTCTTGCCGATCGGGCCCAAGGCATTTGGGAAGCTGATGTGGCCGGCCCAATACCGCAGCTCGCGCCACTAGTTGGCTATTTGACGGCCTACGCCAGCAGCAGCACCGACCTGCGCAGCAGCCCCGAACGCGCGCCGACCTGGGCACCGGATGGCCGCCATTTTGTGAGCTACCGCCAATCGCCCAGTGTGCATTACAGCAACATTGCTGACCTGGCCGGTGGCCTGCGCACCAACGACGCGATCATGTTGCATGACCGCCAAAATCTGGGCGCACCGCGCCTGTTGTTGCTGGTGGATCATGGTCAGTTGGTGGGGCAACCAACCTGGTCACCGGCTGGTGGCTATCTGCTCTATAGCTTGTTAAACGATGAGGGTAATGCCGTCGATATCTGGTGGCTGCGCGTCGCCGACGGCGCAACGGGTAAAGTCACCAACGATGGTCGCTCCGCTGCGGCGGATTGGCAGCCCACCGCAAATGAACCTGTGCTTGTGCCCACTTCTACCCCCAACCCCGCGTTGACCCAACGGCTCTACTTGCCCGCGGTACAGTCGGCGGTGGGGCGTAGTGCCCAGCCCACGTTGCCGGGCGAGATTGTTATCTTGCCAACGTTGACACCAACGCCCTTGGCGACGGCTTTGCCCACCCCTGCCAATCCCACGGCCGTGCCACCGCGCGGCATTAGCGGCCAGGTCTTTTACCAGGGCAACGGGGTCGCAGGGCTGCAAGTCCAGTTGGAGGTCTGCTCGTTTAGCTCGTGTGATGTGCGGGCGCGGGTGACCACCGCTGGGGATGGCCGTTACAACTTCCCCGACGCACCCAGCGCCAGTGGGATTGGCGGCTATCATGTCACCTATCGCAATGGGAGCGATGGCGGCAACAGTGTTGATCCCCGTTATCTACAGGTGTGGCAGAGCTTTTTAATTGCTGATTATGACTATGGCGAACGGGTGGCGGGCGGTGATTTTGAGATTGCCGATTTGGTGATAACGCAGCCGGCTGATCAGACAACCGTGACTGTGCCGGCCACCTTCACCTGGCAGGGGCGCAACCTGAGCGGCGAGCTATACCAGTGGTTCTTGGATGGCGTCGCTGACTTTGGGGCTTGTGATCAGCCAACGCCGGCGCCGGCCACCACTTTCACCTTTACCGATCTGGATTGCAACTTTCCCAGCGTGCCAACCGCTACCCCCTTAGCCTGGTCAGTTGCGCTCTATGCGGCCAATGGTGGCGAAGGGTTGTCCCAGCCACATACAGTCCGCTTTGCGCGTTAAGGGTTTGTGAACATTAGAGGTAAGGATACCGGTGCGTCGCACTGTCCAAACGGCGCTCGTATGCGCCACTTCTCCCTGGACAGTGCGACGCACCGGTATCCTCTAATAATTCGTCGCGGTTTTTTGAAGATAAAGCGGGGCACTGCGTCCACGCAGTGCCCCGCTTTATCTTCAAATCTTTGTGTTCAAACCAACGTCCTTACATCAGCAGCCCAATCACTGGCAGCATGCTGGTCGCGCTGCTAAGCGCACCCACGCCCAGGAAGACCATAATCAGCAGGATAATCGCGATGATAATGAAGATCGCGAAGAGCACACGGGCAATACTGGCCGCCCCACGTGCGACGCCGCTGAAGCCCAAGGCCCCGGCCACAATTGCCACCACGGCCGCGATAATCGCCCAAGTTAAGAGATCCATCTTTTCACTCCTTCGTTATAAGTTACAGCTTGTTGATATCAGACAACCACCTTGCGAGGAGGAGCTGCCTACGACTGCGCCAAGTGTACTGCACGCGCAAGGCGGGCTGAATAGACCAGGATATGCAAAAAAGATATGTTGCAGCATTTCTGTCTTATGCGCTAACATTTTCGGCAAGCGGTTTGGCTTACCGATAGGTGTAAAATTGCATAGACCACCGGCAATTTTTATGTTCATAAAAGATCAAGTATAATAGACCAAATGTTCTGCATTATCCAACCCCCTCTGCCAAAAATGTCTCTGTGATCAGGCGTGTCGTACCCGAATCGTCTCGTTAGCACATTTTGAGCAATCTCTGCCGACCAAACCAGCTTGTTATAAAAGGTGTTGCATCAACCATGAACTTGGATCTCTATCTGCAACGCATTGATTACCAGGGGGCGCGCGTCGCTAATCTGACGACGCTGTGCGAACTCCACCGCGCCCATCTGTTGGCCATCCCCTATGAAAATCTCGATATCCATCTTGGTCAACGTCTGACCCTTGATCTTAACCATATTTACCGCAAAATTGTAGAAAAGCAGCGTGGTGGCTGGTGTTATGAGCTGAATGGCCTCTTTGCCTGGGCGCTGCGCACTCTTGGTTTTCGCGTAACGCTCCTGGGTAGCAGTGTTGGGCGGCCGGCGCAAGGGAGCAATGGCGATTTTGATCACCTGATCCTACGGGTTGATCTGGCCCGCCCTTGGCTGGTTGATGTTGGCTTTGGCAATGGTTTTTTCGAGCCATTACCCCTACTGGCCGGTGATTATCAACAGGATTTTCGCCACTATCAGTTGGCAGAAGAGGGCGATCATTGGTACTTTCACAACGATGTCCACGGTGGCCCTGGCTTTGGGTTTACCCTGCTACCCCGGCAATTTGCCAGCTTTGGCGGCCGTTGCCACGAGTTGCAAACATCACCCGCGTCTAGCTTTGTGCAGAAGACCGTCTGTCACCGCTTCACGCCGGAGGGCTTTGTTACCCTGCGCGGGGCGATCTTAAAACAGTACCGCGCAGCTGGGGTGGTCGAAGAGGAAATCAGCGAGCGGCTGCGCTATCGCACCGTGATCGCACAAACCTTTGGTCTGGACGGCACCCTCGCTGATGCCCTGTGGGACAAGGTCTGGGCCGGCCATGAGCTCTGGAGACAAAGTCTTTAGCCCGTTGCTGGCTGTGAGGATCGAATAATCGACGGCTGCGGCCTCTATGAGGAGAGCACATGAACCAAGTAGAATTTCTCCAATATTTACGCAAGGAACAAGTGACCTGGGAAGCATTTTTGCTGACGGTGCCGCCTGCCCTGCGCGCAGAAGCTGGTGCCTGTGGCCAGTGGTCGGTCAAAGATGTCGTTGGCCATGTTGCGGCCTGGGAACGCTTTGTCACTGGTATGATCCGTGCCCACATGGGCCATCGTGCGGCTACCCCCCATGAACTATGGGGCGAATTTATTCCGCATGCCGGCCTGCAGGATGATGCCTTGAACGAATGGATGGCCGCGCCGTTGGCCGTACGCTCGTTTGACGAATTGCTTGGGATGCAGCGCGAAGTCCGGATGCAACTGGTGGCTACGGTCCAAGCTATGAGTGATCAGCTGTTGACCGCGCCCGAAGTCGAAGTGAAGGGTCTACCCTGGAAGGGCGACAAGGGGTTGTGGGAAGTGATTGCGTCAATGAGCTATCAGCATAGTCAAGCACATTTGCGCGATCTGCAACGCTGGCTGAATGAGTACCAAAGTGCTGTTAGCGAAAGGAGCAAGTCTTGATCGATCATGATCTCTTTAAGCAAAGTCTCGCCGGCCTCCTGGCCGAAGCGTTTGGGGTGGCGGAAAGTCCCTATGGCTTTTTTCTCGATAGTGGTCAATCTGGTCTGTTAGGCACCATCAACCAAATCGATGCCGTCACCGCCTCGACCCCTACGCAACCAGATGAGGAGACCATTGCGGCTCATTGTGGTCACGTACGCTGGCTGCTCAACTTTTTTGCAGCCTATGAACGGGGCGAGACCCCTGCCCCCGATTGGGTCGCTAGTTGGCAGATCCAGGTTGTTGACGAAGCTGCCTGGCGCACCTTGCGCGACGAGATCACCCAGACCTATACCCACTTGATGGCGCGCTTACAAGCGCGTGAGGATTGGCACCCACTGGCGGTCAGTTCGTGGATGATGCTGTTGGCGCATGTGAGTTATCATGTGGGGGTGATCCACAAGTTGCGTAGTGTCATTGACAATTAGTTTTGCGTGATGGCTAATGGTAGCGCAGGGTTTCAACCCTCCGCAAAAAAAGGAGCAAACGATGGCTGAACTAAAAACGAAACCGACTGATGCTGATGTGCTTGCCTTTCTCCACGAGGTCGAAAGCGAAAAAAAGCGTGAAGATGCCTTGGCGATTCTGGCGCTGATGCAAGAAGTAACCGGCGAACCGGCCAAAATGTGGGGCAGCAGTATCATCGGCTTTGGCAGTTACCATTATAAATATGCCAGCGGCCACGAAGGCGATGCCTGTTTGACCGGCTTTTCCCCACGTAAACAGAATTTAGTCCTCTATATTTTGGCCGGCTTTGAACAGTATGACGCGTTACTGGCAAAGCTGGGCAAACATAAAACGGGCAAATCCTGCCTGTATATTAACAAGCTGGCAGATATCGATCAGAACGTATTGCGTGAACTGGTCGCGCAGTCGGTCGCCCATATGAAAGCAACAAATTCATGAGCAATGAGCTAACTTTTTCCACCACCCGGTTGGGGTTGTTACTCGACCAGTATGATACCGAATATGGTATGTTGGTTGACCGCCTGCAAGGCTTGACCGATAGGGAATACTTTTGGGAACCGACGCCGAATTGTTGGCGCGTCTGCCGACGGGAAGAGGCAAAAACGAGCCAGGTTGTTGGCAAGGGCGACTGGGTTTGTGAGGTCGAGCCAGGTGATCCCCAACCGGCCCCCATGACTACTTTGGGCTGGCGGCTCTGTCATGTCGTGTCCGGTCAACTGTTGCGCTGTGATTATACCTTTGGCAGCAAGACGTTGACCGCCGATGCGATCGACTATCCCGGTAGTGCGGCCGCGGCGTTGGCTTTTCTAGAACAGTCACACCAGGCCTGGCGCGCTGGACTTGCCAGCCTCGCCGACGCTGATCTGGACGTGGTGGGGCTGAGCAGCTATCCCGATGGCCTTGATCCGCATGTGCCCTTTGGCCCATTGTTCTGGTGGACCAATCGCGATCTGATTCACCATGCCGGCGAAATCGGGCTGTTGCGCGATCTCTGGCAGTGGCAGCAACAGGCCTAATTATATCCCTTGTAAATTCGCACAAAGGAGATCGACATGGCTACGATTCGTTATCTTGTTGATGATGTGGATGTCGCCGTTGCCTTTTATACCGAATGGCTCGGCTTTACGTTGGTCGAGCGCTGGGGTCCCCCTTTTGCTATTGTCGGCAAGGATGATTTGCAACTTTGGCTGAGTGGACCGCAGACCTCTGCCGCCAAGCCCATGCCCGATGGGCGCCAGCCTGTGCCCGGTGGCTGGAACCGACTGGTCATTGAAGTGGCTGATCTAGAAACATTGGTTGCCGACTTGAAAGCCGCAGGTCTCAATTTTCGGAATGAGATCATCGAAGGGCCTGGCGGTAAACAGATCCTGGCCGAAGATCCCGCCGGCAATCCGCTGGAATTGTTTGAAGCAAGGAGGTAAAATACCCTAATGATTGGCAAAGCAACCCGCCCCGGTTTTCATACTGTCACGCCTTATTTGATGGTGCGTGAATTACAACCGATGATCGACTTTCTGCAGGCGGCCTTCGGCGCAACCCTCCATTTTCAAGCCAAGGGCAGTGCCGGTGGCACGCACACGGAAATGCGCATTGGCGATTCGATGATCATGCTGAGTGGTGGTGAAGGGGGTGCCGTTAACGAACCAATGCCCACCATGATCTTTCTCTACCTGGAACAGGTGGATGAAACTTATCAAGCCGCGCTTCAAGCCGGCGCAACCTCGTTGATGGAACCAACCGACGGCGCGTTTGGTGAACCGCGTGGGGCCGGTGTGCAGGATGAATCCGGCAACCAGTGGTTCTTTGCCAACTGGGCCGACCGTCCCGATGCGCCACCGCCCTATCTGGAAACGGCAAACGATCCGGCTGGTGATGCTGCCGGCCCCGATACGATCCCCATGCTCACGTATGAAGATGGCGTTGCGGCGCTGGACTGGCTGGCCACTGCTTTTGGTTTCCATGAAGTAACCCGTTGGCTCGATGACGATGGTCGGCTCTCGCATAGCGAAATGACAACCGGCAGCGGGCGGATCATGCTGGCGTCCCCAACGCCCGCCTATGAGAGCCCCAAACATCATCGCCAGCATTGTGAAGCGGCCGCTAAATGGGCGGAAGTGCCCTGGGTGCTCAATGGCGTTTTGGTCTATGTTGACGATATCGATCAACATTATGCCCAGGCCAAAGCTGCAGGGGCCAATTTCTTGTCGGATCTCGAAGATGGTTTTCCAGGGCGGCGTTACCGCGTCGAAGATCTGGAAGGGCAGCGTTGGATGTTTATGCAACGTCTGCATCCATAACGTTGAGATTGGCGAATGATGAAGGTGAATGACTCATGTTACACAAGCTCAGCCTCCGCTCGACTACAACAGATTCATTATCGATTATCGTGGCTGATTGGCACGAGTGAACGTTTGTGCTATAATCCCGCACTTGTTTTACGTCCAAAATTGTATAAAGGAAGTAGCAGAACGCAACTTATGGATCCCAATAATCCAGTGGTAAAACTTTGTGTGGCCGGTATGGAGGCGGAAGGCCGCGGCCAACTCGATGAAGCACGCGATCTCTTTTTCCAAGCGTGGACGATCCAGCAAGATGCTTTTGACGCCTGTATTGCCGCGCATTATGTTGCCCGCCATCGCCCGCCAACCGAGATGCTCCACTGGAATCAGGTTGCGCTTGACCATGCCCTGGCGGTTGATGATGATCGGGTCGCTGGTTTCTATCCCTCGCTCTACCTGAATTTGGGCTGGTCGCATGAACAACTACATCAGCTCAGCGCTGCTGCCCATTTTTATGAGCAGGCGACTGCCCTTCTCGCCCGTTTACCTGATGGCCCCTATGCCGAGGTGGTGCGCAAGGGCGTTGCGGCCGGCCAGGCCCGTTTAGCCCTACAGCAAACAGGTGAACAGGATGGCGAGTAAAGAAAATATGGTCGGCCAGACCAAAGCGGCTGGTTTTGAGATCGGGGCGCGTAAAACTTTTGCGATCTCCCTGGACCAAGCTTGGGCGCTGATTACCAGCCCGGCGCTGGTTGACCGTTGGCTGGGCGCAGGCGCGGCGGTGCAATGGGAAAAGGGTACGCGCTACACCACTGCCGATGGCACCACCGGCGAAATTCGTGTTGCCAAAGCACTTAGCCACCTCCGACTAACCTGGCAACCGCCGGGGTGGGCGAAACCATCAACCATCCAAGTGCGCGTGATTTCCAATGGCGAGAAGACGGTCATCAGCTTTCATCAAGAACAGCTAGCTGGGCCAGCGGAACGCGCCCTCATGCAGCAGCGTTGGCAAGCGGTCCTCGACTATTTGGAAACAGTGATCTAAATTTAGGAATAACATGAACCCAACGATCTCGACGACAATCTTTACCACTGAACTGTTCGACCTGCTCACCGAAACCTTTGAAAAGGTCGGAGGCATGTATCTCGACAAAGGCACTTCGCTCTTTGAGACCCTAGCGACAATTTCCGCCAAGGAGGCGTCGATTCCAGTGGGTGGCAAATGTGCCACGTTGGCCGCCCAAGTGGAACACGTGCGCTTTTACCTGGATGTTTTGGAACAGGTCATGACCAACCAGGAAATTACCAAAGTTGATTGGGGCGAGATCTGGCGCACGGTTGGCGTGGTGACCCCCGCGGAATGGCAGGCGATTCAAGATCGCTTACTGGCCACTTATCAGCGCGTGCGTGCTACGATGACAGGGCTGGACGACTGGGACACCGACTGGTCGGTCTCGGCGGCGCTCTCGATGGTGGTCCACACGGCCTATCATTTGGGCGAGATTCGGCAAGCCCTCTGTATCATCAAGCCGGCATAAGCAAGGAGCTTTTATGCGTGACAGCGCTACCGCGAGTTATATCGACACCTTCATTCAGATCGCACCGGATAGTAAGGCGACCCAAGCGGTGGTGCCGGTGGCGAAGGGCGATAAAAAGCCGCAGCATCTGATCCAATACGAGTTGTTGACCGCCGCGCCCTACACTTATAACCATGAAGAATTGATCTTTGCCGTTTATGTCCGCCACAAGGGCATCGATGAGGCCATCGTGGCGGACCAGCATGACGAACTGTGGGACGAGCTTTTCCAAAAGGGCCATCCCTGCATGCGTGCCTCTGCGTTGACCAAAAGTTATGGCTGGGGCGCGCACTATAACGCCGAAGGCAAGATCGCCCTCTACGCGGTTGAATCACCCGAGTATCAGCGTTTTCTCGCCCCCGACAGCCCCACCAAAGTGCTCAACGCCATGCGCAGCAAACGTGAATAACCCCAGCAAAAACAAAAGGCCGACGCACCAAGGCGTCGGCCTTTTGTTTTTGCTGGGGTTAGCTGCTATCTTCACTGGGCGCTGTTATGCCATAACCAGCGCTTCAGCCGCGAAATGTTGTTGCATAAAGGCTGCTGCGCGCGGGCGGACCAGGTTACGGTGGGTAAAGATCGAGACATGCTCACCATCTTCAACTGTCACAAGTTCGGTTTGTGGTACGCGGCGGGCGTACATTTGCGCATGGACCTCATATTGCACAAGCTGATCGATGGTGCCATGAATCACCAGCACCGGGCACTGGATGCTTTCCAAGGCGTAGCTTTCGGTCCGGGTAATGCGGATGTCATTGTCGGTGCCGGCGATGCGTTGATGCATGCGGTTGTAGGTGCTGAGCATCATGGTGCAAAAGAGTGGCCACGTTTCGCCATCATTAATCGTGCGCGCTAGAATCTCTGGGTCACGAATTGAACGCTGCGCTGCGGCCTGTAAGTCACCGCCGGCTTTTTGCCCAAGCCGTTTGGCAACCCAGGGCGAACGTGCCAGGAAGGTCATCACTTTAAAGCCAAACGGAATCGGCATCTCTATCTTGTCGGCACAGGTGGAGACCAGGATCAGCCCGCTACAGCGGGCGGGGTGACGCATGCCAAATTGTAGCGCACTTGGCCCACCGCCGGAGACGGCCATCATGCCCGCCTGCTGAATGCCTAATGTGTCGAGCAAGGCTGCAATTAGATCACCCTGCGTGGCCGACGACTTGCCGGCACTAAGCGGGGTGCCCAAATAGCCGGGGCGGCTCAGCGCCAGATAACGATAGCCGGCACTGCCAATCGTCTGCGCCAGAATTATACTTTGATCATAACCACCCATGGCGCCATGCGCCGCCACCACCACCGGGCCGGTGCCGATATCAACATATTCGATCGGCCCCAACGCGGTTTTTGCGGTTTTAGGGACTACTTTATTCGCTAACTGTGGATCTTGAAAATCGGTTTGCATCATCATTGCCTTTTAATCATTATAATTTCGTTTTTCATTTCAACCACCCTGTCATGGTGCCGGCAAAAAGACGGTCATGAGCAGCTTGGGATCGGGGGCTTTGAAGCGCTCGCCGTGGACTGCCCGGTGAATCGCCAGCCCCTTAATCGTACTCCAGAAGATCAACGCCAACTCGGCAGAATCATGCTGGCGGATCGAGCCCTCGACCTGGCCGGCGGCCATAATGCGCGCAATCACCTCATAGGGAATCTGGTTTTCGCTTTGAATAATCGCCTTGGCTGCGGCTGGAATCGCGTCGGAAGCCGTGGCCTGCGCGATCAACAGGTGATAGCGCGCATGGTCAGCGTTGTCGTTGATCCCTTGCAATAACCCGCCGATCGCCAGCTTGATCTTTTCCGCTGGCGGCAGGGCCATCTCTTCCAGGATGTAGCAGGCGCTGTTCAAGCGCGCAAAGGCCGACCGGATCAACTCGATAAAGATGGTTTCCTTCGAGTCAAAGTAGTGGTACATCAACCCTTGTGACATCCCCGCCGCTGTCGCAATATCGGTGACTTTGGTTGCGGCCAGCCCCTTGGTCGAAAAGAGCAAGAGGGCGCTGGTCAGGATCTGCTCGCGGCGTTCATCTTTTTGTTTTTGATTTGTTGCTTGATTACGGGCCAAATAAAGTGTGCTCTTCTGTAATAAAGTATTGATTGAAAATTCATTCAATAAAACGATACCAGTGATAAAAGGTTATGTCAATTTTTAAGTTGCATCTTTGCGCTTAGTACAAGTTATAAGAGAGCTTGGGTACGTGCTCAATGGCAAGCGGGCTAGGCGAGGGTTAACCTAAAGCAGGCATAAATATTTTTTCTATCTCAAGAACTTTACGCAACAGCAAAGTCAGTGATTTTGCGACGTTCAGGTCGGTAAAAGCCAAGCACAATGTCTTCTTTGGGGATACCGGCTTCGAGTAATTCACTAGCAATATTGATGTCTGTGTCATCGCGCTCGATCCAGACCTTGCCTGTTTTGATGCGCAAATGCAGTGGTACAGAATAGACGCGCCCCAACTTATTCCAACCCACATCCAGCAGCAGATAACTGTCACTGCGTTCATCAAACATTGGAATTGTTTCAATCTCACCATAGCTGATCGTATGTTCGGCATGCTGGGAAAGAATTTGTTTAATGGTACTCCGGTAGCTAGCTACTTTATCCATTCCACTACCTCCTGTATTTCCGGCTCAAATACCAACAAATGGATCTGGTGTACAGCTACAATATCCTGAACAGCAGGTTCCTGAAAGAAATCCAGATAAATATCATGTGGAATCGCCAAGAATAGCTCGCGCTCAGGGTTTACTCGTTCTAAAAATAGGCGGTAGATACCATACTGCCCAACCGCTTTCTGTAATTCACTTACGAGCGAGGGTGAACCAAAGACCTTGATCTCTACAACAATCTTTTGCCCAGCTTTCTCTGCGGCAAAGGGCTTCTCTGCACCAAGATCAGCATACAATTTCATGCCCTTGTACTCAACTAAAAAAGGATCGTCAGTAATCGTCCAGCCATCTTTGACTAGCGCCTGTTTTACTTCTTCATGGTACAAATCATAGCGGGGCATTGTATAAACCTTTAGTGCATTATTGATATAAATTTCTATACCCATTATAGCACAGCTCTTCATTCCAGAGATAACGAAACCGCACAAAACTAGCCTGACCCTGTGTAGATCTGGAAATCCTTGTTCGACGGATTGCCCCCTCTGCGTGTACAATAGCGCGCTATTGTCAATCAACTGCGCGCTGGTCGGTTAAGCCGACGCTACTGCCCTTCGAGCTGCCGCGCGCTCATGGAGGAGTCCGCTACCTTGAGTCAGTCGTCACTTACCCCACCGCTTGCTGCGGAGCCATTGCCCGCGCTGCCCCCATCGCGTTTTAGCCTGCCTGATAATCCCAACCGCATCTTGCTCGGTCTGATGATCCCGAGCGCGATCATGGTGCTCAATATGTCCATGTTCTCGGTGGCGTTGCCGACCATGCGTGACGAATTCCAGGTGCAGCCCGATCAGGCGGCTTGGCTGGTGGCGGCCTATACCTTGCCCTTTGTGATCTTCACCCCGCTCTATGGCCGCCTGGGCGACACCTTGGGTAAACGGCGCATGTTGCTGACGGGCATTGTGATCTACATCATTGGGGTAGTCATCTCGCTCTTTGCCGTCGATCAACAGTTGATTGTGATTGGGCGCGTGGCGCAGGGCATCGGCACGGCTGGCATCAATCCGCTGAGCATTGCCCTGATCGCCGAACTTTTCCCGCCGGCACAGCGCGGGCGCGCCCTCGGTTCATGGAGCTCGACCGGCCCTGGCATTGCCACGCTGGCGCCTTTTGCGGCCGGCTTTCTGGTTGATCACTGGGGTTGGCGCGCCAACTTTATCATGTTGTTGGTGGCGGCGGTGGGGGCTTTTTTCCTGATGCTCAACTATCTACCCCGGCCTACCGAGCGTTTTGAGCGCAAACATCTGTTTAATTTTGACTGGGTTGGCTTCTTGCTGCTGGGCTTGAGCTGCATCTGTTTTGTCTTTTATCTCTCCAGCCGGCCGATTACGGGGGTCGAACCGCTACAGGATTGGCGCCTGTTGCTGCCGGCGCTGCTCTTGTTTGTCGGCTTTTATCGCTGGGAACGTCACTTCCGCGCGCCGCTCATCGATTTCTCGCTCTTTGCGCGCAAGAACTTTGGGCTGGCCTCACTCTGCGCCCTGATCCGCATGATCTTGATGAACAGCAACGATTTTTTGCTGCCCCTCTATTTCACGGATATTCATGGCATCCGCCCCTCAACCCTGGGCATGATCCTGGCGGCCTATTCCGGGGCACTGCTGACGACGACACGCCTGGCCGGCCAGCTTTCCGACCGCGGCTTGGGACGCTGGTTGATTGCGGGCGGCCTTTCGCTGCAATGTACTATGTTGATCACATTGGCCAACTTGCCCGCCAGTGCCCCGGTCGCGCTGGTGATTGGGGTCGTCTTCCTGCTGGGCATGGGCGCCGGCCTCTCGCTGGCCGTGCTCTCCAACGTCGTGATGAGTGATGTCCCGCAGGCACAGGCGGGCGCGGCGGCGGGACTCTTCAGCATGATCCGTTTTTCGGGCAGTATCATCGGCACGACGCTGGCCGGTGTTCTCTTGCGCCAGGCGCTGGGCTTTAGTGGCTTCCCCGTGGGCGCATACCAGATCGTCTTTGGCGCGGTTGCAGTGGTCGCTGTCATCGGTGCGCTGTTGGCCTTGCGCTTGCAGCCTAATTGATTATCGCTGCGTGGATAAGTGGTGATTTCGCTAATTACCCAATCACGAATCACGAATCACGAATCACAGAGGTAACTCTAATGCAAGAACCAGCCATCATCCTCATCACCGGTATTATGGCCGCGGGCAAATCGACGGTGGCGCAGGCGTTGGCCGAGCGTTTACCCAAAAGTGTGCACTTACGCGGCGATCTCTTTCGGCGCCTAATCGTCAACGGCCGGGTAGAGATGGGTTTTGAACTGAATGAAGCAGCACTGGCGCAACTCAACCTGCGCTATCAGATTGCCGTGCAAGTGGCACAAGCATATGTCGCCGGCGGCTTTATGGTTGTTTACCAGGATATTATCCTCGGCGCAACCCTGGCCGAGCTGGTGGCGCAACTGCGCCCGCACCCGCTCTATGTGATCGTGCTCTGTCCGGCACCCGCGGTGGTAGCCGAGCGTGAGGCCGGCCGCGATAAGCGCGGCTATGGCAACGCTGGCGAAGTTGCCAGCTTTGATGAGGTGCTCCGTACCCAAACGCCACGCCTTGGCCTGTGGCTGGATAGCTCCGGGTTAAGCGTTGACGAGACGGTGGATCACATTTTGGCTAACCTGTCCACGGCGCAAGTTTGAGGGGAATTTCCGCTCTGCGACGATTGGGTATTGACAAAGGTCAAAGTGCTTGCTAAAATCAAATTTATTACTTGACTTTGTCAACTATGTTGATTTGAAACCAGCGAGCAAAATGATGGCTGATCACCCATTGGCGCAGCAAATTGAAACGGTGCGCCGCTTTAACCGCTTCTATACCAAACAGATTGGCGTATTACACGAGGGCTTACTCAAAAGCCCTTTCCCCTTAACCGAGGCGCGCGTGATCTATGAACTGGCCCAACACGAGCACACCACGGCCACCCAACTGGGCAACGAACTGGGGCTGGACGCGGGCTACCTCAGTCGCATCCTCAGCAGCTTTGAAAAGCGCGGCTTGATCGACAAACAACCGTCACCCAGTGATGGCCGCCAAAGTTTGATCGGGCTGACTGAAGCGGGGCAGGCTGCTTTTGCTACAATTAACAGCCGGTCTCGTCACGAAATCGGTGAACTGCTCAGCACCCTTGCCGCAGCGGATCAAAGTCGCCTGGTCGAGGCGATGGCAACCATTGCGCGGCTGCTAGGTGCGCCGCCGGAGCAGCGCGTCCCCTATCTGCTCCGTCCCCATCAGCCTGGTGACATGGGCTGGGTGGTGCATCGGCACGGCGTCCTCTATGCCCAGGAGTATGGCTGGGATGCGACTTTTGAGGCACTCGTGGCGGAGATTGTGGCAAAGTTTATCACCCACTTTGACCCTACGTGTGAGCGCTGTTGGATGGCAGAACGGGAGGGCGCGATTGTGGGCTCGGTCTTCTTGGTGAAACAAAGTGACGAAATTGCTAAACTACGCCTGTTACTGGTCGAGCCTAGCGCACGTGGGCTGGGCATCGGGGGGCGGCTGGTCGATGAATGTATCCGTTTTTCACGGCAGGTTGGCTATCACAAGATGCTGTTGTGGACCAACAGCATCTTGCTGCCGGCGCGGCGGATCTATGAAAAGGCCGGCTTTGTGCTCGTTGAAGCCGAACCCCATCACAGCTTTGGCCATGATTTGGTCGGCGAGACTTGGGAATTGACCCTGTGAGTGCCGGAACGACGGGTGTCCAACTTACCCCCGCCAACGCGACCGCCGCGCGCCGAACACGTTATCTGGCCGTTGCTGCGGCCACCGCCACTGGCATCTTTGTCGGCTCGACCATTGTCGCGACACGTTTTGTGATCGGGCAAACCACGCCCGGTGCATTGGCCTTTCTGCGCTATACGATTGGCTTCTGTTGCCTGCTGCCACCGGCGTTGCTGGCCGGCTGGCCCCGGTTTGCTCGCCGCGATCTGCTGCCGCTAGCCTTGCTTGGCATTACCCAATTTGGTATTCTCGTCTTTTTACCTTTGGCTATGGGCATTGGCGCACAGGGCTGCCACCAATGTGACTGTCTTTCTCGCGCTGAATCCCATCACCGCTGCCGGGCTTGGCGTACTTTTGTTAGGGGAGCAGCTAACGTTGCTCTTGCTGATCGGGCTCTGCTGCGTCGCGTTCGGCTTGTGGCTGGCCCATTGGCAGGCCCTCGAGTAGTGCGCATCCCCCCATTCGCACTACACGAGGGTATTGCGATTAGACCAAACAGACCCCAGCCGCCGCCACCAACTGCCCCGCTTTGAAGACAAAGGTGCGCGCCGGCAAGTCGATCACCGCTTGGGTTGGCGTGTCACCCGGCACGACGACCAGATCGGCGCGACAGCCAACGGTGAGCCCATAGTCATTCACCCCCATGACCTTGGCCCCGCCGGTAGTGGCAATCGCCAGCAGAAACTCGACCTCTTCATCTTTGCGAAAACCACAGCGATAGCCGAGAAATTTGACGCGGTCAAGCAGATCGTAGCTGTTATACGGCCCCCAAGTGTCGCGCACGCCGTCGGTGCCGGTACAAAGCGTGATCCCCGCATCATGTAGCCGTTTGAGCGGTGGAAAGGGGCCGTTGCCGGAGCCAAGCGACATAAGGTTGATCCGATTTTCAAGCAGCAACTCGATCAGGCGGTTGAGATAGGCATCATCGATCATGCCAAGACAGAAGACATGGCTAATCGTGACGCGGCCTTGCAAGCCCAGTGCCTGGGTCCGTTCGGCGATCAGTTCGACGGCAAACGCGCCCAGCGTCCCCGGCTCGTGCAGGTGGATATCGAGTTCGACCCCATAGCGCTCTGCAATTGCAAAGATCGTATCGAGATGGCGCACTGGATCGCGATCGACCGTAGAGGGATCAAGACCACCAATACACTCGGCACCCATTTTGACGGCCTCCTCTAACAATGCCACCGTCCCAGGGCGGATCAACATGCCGCTCTGGGGAAAGGCAACCACTTGCATCGTAAGCGCGTCTTTGAGTTCGTCACGCGTCGCCAGCACCCCCTCAAAATGGGCCAGACCGGCATCAGTATCAATGTCGATATGGGTGCGGATGTGGGTAACGCCGGCGGCAATGGCAGCCCGCACTTCCAACGCCGACTGGGTTTGCGCCGAGAGGTTGAGGTCGCGGCGCAGGCGGCGCTCGTTGTCCACATAGTCACGGATGCGCCGCGGCTCTGGGGTTTGGTTTTTGTGCCAGGCGCGCCCCAGCAGGTTTTTGTCGATATGGGCAT
Organism: Caldilineaceae bacterium; assembly: GCA_022842065.1. The sequence continues at coordinate 16,626 of JALHQH010000074.1, read as the reverse complement.
GGGCGTTGACCAGACCCGGCAGGAGCAGTTGGTTTTCACCATCAAGAACTGTTGCGTCTGCCGGCGGTGTGATTTGCGGCGCGATCTGGGCAATCTTGCCGTCGGCCAGCAATAGATCGACGCTCGCGCCGCCCAAGGGACGGACATTTTGCAAAAGATAGTGGGTGCTCATCTACTTTGGTCTTCCTTTCAAGGTGGGCAATTTGTTGCGGACTTAGGCATGGGCTCTGTCACACGTGTTCTGAAAATCGTCGCGTAGTCGTATGGTCACGTGGTCGCGTCGTCCAGACCACACGACTACACGACCACGCGACCACATGACCACTTTTCATCGTTATACTCAAATCAGAATGAAACCCCTAGTTTCGGTCAGCGTGCGTCGCACTGACCAAAGAATCTAGCGGACTGGAAACAGTTGGCGGTCAGTGCGACGCACGCGATCCCGTTAGCCAGCAAAACTCCGGTTCTCAACTTGACTTCAGTATAGTGGTGTCATCAACGTGTTGCCTGATGATAATCAAGGTGTTACATTTGCGCCAACCGTTGGCGCGCCTGGCACGCAGATCATTTATAATGTGCTACTCAGCCGAGGCGTAATCTGCGCGAAGCAAAGGAGTTGCTCATGGCGAGTCAATATCGTTTCGGTGAATATGCGGCCACTTGGCCAGCCGCATTTGTGCATGAGGTAAAGTGCCTGGAGGGGTTACTCGGCGACGAATTGGTGACGATCCACCATATCGGCAGCACGTCGGTCCCCGGCTTGGCAGCCAAACCGATCATCGATTTGCTGCCCCTGGTCCACGATATTACTCGCATTGACCAGTACAATCCGATTATGATCGCAGCCGGCTACCAGGTGTGGGGTGAATATGGCTTACCGGGGCGGCGTTACTTTAACAAAGACGCTAACGGCATGCGTACACACAATGTGCATGTTTATGCCTTCGACCATCCAGAAGTGACCCGTCATCTGGCATTTTGCGCTTATCTGCGTGCCCATCCCGCCGCTTGCGCCGAATATGTGGCTGTAAAACGGCTGGCCTATGCCCAGCACCCAGCTGATATCAATGCCTATAATCATGCCAAAGATCCTTGGATCAAAGCGACCGAACCGTTGGCCCTGGCCTGGTATCAGCAACAGGTGGCGGGCTTTGCGCCTCCAGGCAAGACGCAGACGTCAAGCTAGTGGAATGGTCATGGTAACGGTCGTGCCATTGTGTACTTTACTTTCAATGGTGAGCGTGCCACCGGCCATCTCAACCAGCCGTTGGGTAATGGCCAGGCCGAGACCAGAGCCCTGTTGCTCATAGGTTGACCGTTCAAATTGCACATAGGCCCCCACGCGGGTGAGATTGTCTGGCGCGATGCCACGTCCTTGATCACTGACGGTTAACCGGTAGTGTGCATGCTCCGTGCTGCCGGTGACCTGTACCTTGGTCGCTGCTTTGGAAAATTTATAGGCGTTGTCGGCTACTTCATAAACGATTTTTGCGAGATCCTGCGGCGTAAGCTGGAGAATCGCTGGTTGCAGCAGCAGTACTAGATCGTCAATCCGCCCGTAATTATGGGCGGCGCGGCTACAGGCATCCGGAATCACCGTGACCACAGGGGCCATTTCTGCGCCGTCGAAGGTGGGCGCGGGCTGAGATTGCGTGGCATAAAGTTCAAGTTGGGCATAAAGCAGATGGTTTTCGATCAGACGGTATAACTGTTGCCCGCTGGTGATTATCATGGCGGCATACTCAGAGATCTCATCGGGTGTCAAGCCATCGGCATCCTGACTTAGTAGTTCGCCAATGCCCAGGATGCCGACCAACGGTGTGCGCAGTTCATGCGGTAGCATCCGTAACAAGCGGTCCCGCACATCGCGCACCCGTTGTTCGCTCTGTTGCTCAAACAGATTACGCCGTGCCAGTCGGCTTTTCACTGCCGTGAGCAGCTCTTCGCGGCCAAAGGGTTTGGTAATATAGTCATCGGCCCCCAACTCCATGCCATGCCGGATATCAACCTTCGCTTGTTTGGCCGTCATAAAGATAAACGGCGTAAGCGCGGTGGTGGGCTGCGTCCGCAACTCTAGCAGGACACGATAGCCATCCTTCTCTGGCATCATGATATCGCACAGGATCAGGTCGGGCTGCTTTTGTAATGCTTGCTCGACCCCTGTGCCGCCATCGGTGGCCCCAAAGGCGTCATATTCCTCCAATGTGAGCCAAGTTAGTACCTCTTCCAAAATATCAACATTATCTTCAATTACCAAAATTTTGCTCATGCTCTGCTTCTTTTTTGTCAGGTAACGGGATATTGACGGTAAAAGTGGTACCGACACCCTCTTGGCTGGTCACCATGAGCGTACCGCCTTGTAATTCAACTGATTCTTTGGTAATCACTAAACCGAGCCCGGTCCCAGAAATATTGCCGACGTTGGCGGCGCGATGAAACGGTTCAAATATATGGATCAGATCGGCGGCAGGAATCCCGATCCCTGTATCGCTCACCTCAAAAATGAGCGCCGTGTCGCCATGACGCAGGGTGGCAAAGACTGGTTTGTCGCCGGGGGAATACTTGATCGCATTGGAAAGTAGATTATTAATAATCTGGCGCATCATCTTCTTATCTAAATAGATCTCCTGCAAGTTGCCCTCGCACTGATAGTGGAGGCGATGAGCGCCTTCCAACTGGCTGCGCAATTCGTCGATCACAGTCCGACAGAGCGCATCCAGATCGAGTTTCGCCGGATTGAAGTCGGCGCGCCCAGCCTGCAAGCGGGTGAGTTGGAGCACATCTTCAATAATATCGCGCAGATAGAGCACCTGCTCCTGAATCTTGCCCAATCGTTTGTCGATCTGTTCCGCCGGCAATTTATGCCGGTATGCAAGCAGCGTATCCGCCGTTGTGCGGATTACGGTCAGCGGTGTGCGGAATTCGTGCGAGGCCATGGAGATAAAACGGGATTTAAGTTCACCCAGCTCTTTTTCCTTATGTAAAGCTTGCTGCAAGGCTTCTTCTGCCACTTTACGTTCGGTAATTTCGGTGGCAATCATCAAGACTCGGTCATAGGTGCCCGCCACATTTTGGAGTGGAATTTTGGTTTTTTGATAGTAACGATCATAGATCTGTTCTTCGCCGACAAACAGGCTTTGCCGACTGTCAATGACCGCTTGATCCTGTGCCCGCTGGATCACGACCGGGACGCGCGTGTTCGGGATTGCATCATCGTATTTACCAAGCATATCAGCCGGGGTGACGCCATAAAGCTCGGCCAGCCGGCGATTGATCAGATAGAGCATGCCATCATAGCCTTTGACGGTGATCAACGCCGGGACACTATCAATGACTAGTTGTAGAAAATCGCGCTGTTCACGCAGGGCTTCGGTTGCCGCTTTGCGTTCTGTAATATCCGAGGCCACGACCAACAGCCGATCATAGCGGCCATCACGATTTTTTAAGGGAATCTTCGTGGTTTGGTAATAGCGCTGATTTACCGGTTCTTCCGGAATAAAAAGGGGCTGTCCACTGGCGAATGCAGCCTGATCCTGCTGATAGATGGCGTTGATTTCTGCTTGATTCCGATTGAAATCGCCGTCGGTCTTTCCGAGCATGGCCGCGACGGTGGTGCCATAGAGTTGGGCAGTCGGTTCATTGATCAATTGTAAACGGCCGACTTCATCCTTTACAATAATCAAATCGGGTACATTATCGATGATCAACTGGAGGAAATCACGTTGTTCGCGGAGGCTGTCCGCAATTTGTAGCCGTTCTGTAATGTCACGGATAGTACAGACAAGTCCTTCACTCTTGAGCGGGCCAATACTTAATTCAGCGACAAAGCGCAAGCCATCATGCCGCATCGCCCTAAATTCGATTTCGGTACCGGTTTGTTCACACAGCACGGCTTGCAGCACATGCGCAACATGGGCGCGATCCGCATCATAGACGATATCTAGCAGGGACCGTCCATGACACTGTTCGCCCATACAATGAAAGAGTTGGTGAAAGGCGCGATTTGATTGCTGAATGTGGAGGGCCGGATCAACCAGGACAATGCCATCGCGACTGTTATCTAGAATCGCTTCAACCGCCTCTTTGGCCGCCTGTAACTCGGCTGTGCGTGCTGTGACCTTCGCCTCAAGTTGCGTAACCTGTTCGGCATTTTCCAGCGCCAGGCCGGCATAGTGGGCAAAAGCCTGTAATTTATCCACATCGCTCTGCTGAAAATGATGAGGGGTGGCACTATCAAGCACAAGCAGGCCAATTACCGTGCCATGTAACTCGATGGGGATGCCGATGGAGGAGCGAATCCAGGTTGTCGGTGGCAGTTGGATCCAATCCGGCCGTTCCTGAATATCGGGTACAAGGTAGGCATCTAACTTTGCCATCATCCCCTTAGCCAGCAACTCGCGCAGGGGAAAGCGATAATCCTGGAAAAATGCTTCGGCATTGGGTGGAAAGCCGCGTAAGTAAGCCACGCGCCCCATCTCACCTTCGATCAGGATAATACTGCCCCCTTCGCTGGGCACAACGGTGGCGACCGAAGCCAGAATCTGCGCCATTACCTTGTTGACATCCAGCGAACTGGTCAGCGCGGCCAGGCTATCGCGCAGCGCTTCGGCTAACCGTCTTTGTTCGTGTTCCGCCGCCTCGGCTTGCTTACGTTCCGTGATATCGTGCCCGACCCCTTGATATTCGCTGGGCGTGCCCCACTGATCAAAGATGAGTCGATCCGTCCACTGAAACCAACGCACGTTCCCATTCGCCAATTGCGTAGGCGCTTCGGCGGTGGCGACGGGCTGTCGGGTGCTGAGCGACGCCAAATGGGCGCGAAACTTTGTATGATATGCGGGCGGGACAAAGTCCAACATAGGCTGCCCAATCAGCGCGGCTGGTGATTTGCCAACAGCGCCGGCATAGGCTTGATTGACAAAAGTTAGCCGTAAATCTTTGTCGTAACGGCAGATCAACTCCGTCTGATCTTCGACCACACGATGATAGCGCTCTTCGCTTTCGATCAACGCTTGTTCTGCTTGCTTGAGTTCGGTGATATCTTCAATCACCGAAACAAAATAGTCCGGTAAGCCCTGGGTATCGCGCACCAGGCTAAGTGTCCGTTTGACCCAGATCAAGCGTCCGCTTTTGTGTAAGTAGCGTTTTGGCAGGGTGGCAGATTGGATCTCACCTTGTAGAATCTGGCGGGCGGCAGCGATATCGCTTGCTACGTCATCCGGGTGCGAGATGACTTGAAAGGTTGCATGCAGCAATTCTTCATTCGTATAGCCAACAATGTCACAATAACGTTGATTCAGCCGCAGCCAGTGACCATCGAGCCCGACGTGGGCAATCCCCACTGCGGCCTGTTCGAAGGTACCGCGGAAAAGTGCCTCTCTGGCGTGTAACTCACGCAGTAGCCGAAACCGCTCGATGGCATTGAGCACTGCGCGTGCCATGTTCTCTGGTGTGATCTGTGATTTGGCGATAAAGTCTTGCGCCCCGGCGGCGAGCGCAGCATGGGCTTCGACTTCACGCAGTGTACCCGTTAAAACGACCACCGGCAGCGGTAAGCTAGGCAGATCCCCTTTGAGTTCGCGCAGAATTTCGATCCCGTTCAGATCAGGCAGATTCAGATCCAATAACAGGATATCAAGCGCGGGCTGATCCGCGGACTGTGCAGGGGTGAAGAGCTGTAGCGCTTCTGCACCATTAGTCGCTTCGTGGCAGATGAAATGGCGTTCCAATCCTTTGCGTAAGGCGCGCCGAATCGCTTCGCGATCTTCGGGGAAATCATCGACAATTGCTATGTGCAGGGCGGTTTGCGCCATCATCAATCCTTTCAGGCTTAGGGCAGAATAACCTTACCCAGCCAGTAGTGAGCAATATCCTGGATGACCTGACGAAAGGCTGGCACGTCTAACGGTTTCAGGTGATAACCATTGGCCCCATTCCGATAGCAAGCTGCGACATCAATTGGATTAGCCGAAGTCGTAAAGATCACAACGGGCAACGATTTAAGGAGTGGATCACTTTTGATCTCGGCCAGCAGCGTTCGCCCATCCATCCCTGGCAAATTCAAATCAAGGAGGAGAAAGCTGGGATCCAGCCGGCGACTGCCACGCTCCGTTAGTCGTTCTAGGCACGTTTCGCCATCAGCAATGCGCTGTACTGGGTTGCTCACTTGCGCACGCTGTAAGGCATCAAGAATGGATGTAAAATCTTCATCACTATCTTCGACAACCAGAATCGGTTTCACCACTTTTTTCTCCTTCAGTCTATGGCTGTAGCGTAAAATAAAAGGTTGTCCCTTGCCCATAGACTGATTCAATCCAGATCTTGCCACCGTGGCGCTCAATAATCTTCTGCGTAATGGTCAGCCCAGCACCGGTGCCACCGCCAAATTGCTCACGGCTATGCAGGCGCTTGAACATCTGGAAGATCTGTTCATAGTAACGGCTTTTGATGCCGATGCCATTATCGCGCACATAGAAGTGCAGTGGCCCATTGCCGCTTGCCGCTTGAAACCCAACTTCCACCCACCGCGTTGTTTTATCGTTATACTTGAGCCCGTTGCTCAACAAATTGGTAAACACTTCGCGCACGCGCATCCGGTCACACTCGATAATTGGTAGGGGGCGTGGAACTCGGATCTCACCGCCCGTTTCCTCACGCCGCGCACTGATCATTTCCAGCGCTTCGTCCAGCACTTCGTTGAGATCGACTGCTTCTGGCTGCATATCGGTGCGGCCCACGCGTGAAAAGTGCAGCAGCGAATCGAGCAGATCATCCATGCGCCGGGTCAACCGCATCAACCCCTGTAGCCGCGCCTGTGCTTCATCGTCTAACTTCTCCTGATAGTTTTCATGCAAATAGAAAGCATAACTGTTGATGCCGCGCAGCGGTTCTTTTAGATCGTGTGAGGCCACATAGGCGAAGGAGTCGAGTTCGTTATTGCGCCGTTGTAGCTCCTGGTTGACGTGGCTTAATTCCTGGGCGCGCTCAATGATGAAGACAATCAGCGCATTACGCAGATCGCGCGCAATCGCGCTGTGGCCGGCTTTCCAGGCGATCGACTTGCGGGCCACCGTCTCCTGCCATAAGGCAAAGGATTTACGGGGGGTGAGGGTCGCGGCCTCGTCGGTGCCAACCTCGACTGGTTTATTGGGGTCACCGCCCCAGTTAACAACCTGCATCACTTCCGGGCGAAAGAAGAGCAGATAGTCGCCTTGGGCTTTTGCCAGCGGAATGGCCAATAGTCCACTGGCACTATCCTGATACGCGGCTGCGGCTGGGTAGTGGGCAGAGAGCGAATTGGTTTGAAAGATTGGCGTATCTGCTATCGTGTGATGGCGTTGTTGCTGGAGCCAGGCAACCAGCGCCCGTACCGCAGCCAGCGGGGGCGTTTGTCCCACTAGTTTGCATTCGTCTTCAAAGAGGATGGCCGCGCCTTCGGCATCAGTCAGCGCCAGCAGATCTTGTCCATCGGCGGCCAGCCCTTCGCGCATGCCATCTTCGGCGACCGCGTGGAGCAGTCGGGCATAGATCTGCCGGCGGCGGCTCTCTTCGGCGGCATCTTCGCCCAACTCCTTCGTGACGAGCTGCAAGGACATCACCACGCCTAGCAGCTCGCACGCTGTGCGTGTTTGGTAGGTCAGCTGTTTCGGCGTCCGATGGTGGCAGGCAATCAGCCCCCAGAGCTGGCCCTCGTGGATCAGTGAGATGGACATGGAGGCCGTCACCCCCATGTTGTGCAAATATTGAATGTGGACCGGCGAGACGCTGCGCAGCACGGCGTTGCTCAGATCAAGCGGCGCATTCGTTGCTGGATTGAGCGTGGGCACAAGCGGCACCGGTTGATAGTTGGTATCTACAATGGCGCGTAGCCAGTTGCGGATATAAAGCTGACGGGCCTGTTGTGGAATATCGGACGCTGGGTAGTGTAACCCAAGAAACGTTTCCTGACCGGCCGCCATTGCTTCGGCGATCACCTCGCCGTGACCATCATCATGGAACTTGTAGACCATGACCCGATCAAAACCCGTATAGTCGCGGACCTCCTGCACCAGCATATTGCAGGCATCCAGCAACGCGGCGGTCGCATGCAGGCGGGCAATGGTGCGGCTGACCAAAAGAAAATGTTGGTCAAATAGTGTGCGATCCTGTCCGCCCAACTGGTTGACGGGCTGCCGGTTCTCTATTTCCAGGATCAGGCTACCGTTGTGACGGTGTACCAAGCCATCAAAGCGATAATTTTGGCCATTAACCTGCATCGGGATCGTGAGAAAATTGCTCTCGCCCGCCTTGGTCGCACAGATTGCTTTGGTGAGCAAGCTACCTTCATCTGGCGCAAAGAGTGGCACAATCGACTGGTTGAGTAGCTGTTCCGGGGGCAACCCCACATAGTCGGCGCTGTTTTGACTAACCTGGCTGATGGTCAGTTCGGGCTCTTGTAAGGCAAAGAGGACGCCATGCGGCTGGATGGAACCGGGAATATGAATCGGCTCGCGATCACAGCTCGTGAGGTCGAGGGGAAGGATGGTGGTGGCTGCTTGGCTCATTACTCTCTATCTCCTGCAGTAGCCACCCTTTAACGGGCAGTTACCGGCATTGTGCTGGCTGCAAGCCAGTGGTGTAAGGCTTGAAAAGTCAGAGAGGCTGTTTGTAACATCCGTTTTTCGGCGTCAAACTTTTCTGTTCCTGCGTTTTCGCTGCTGTCGCTTTCGGTACTGGGGATAAATGTATTGATAAAGTGGCTTAGCTGTTGCCACATCGGCCCCACGGCTGGACCATAACTATTGAAAAACTGGCCCCCTGCCGTCCGAGTGATGGGCAATTTCTGCTGTAATTGCCGGATGATCAGCTGCCCGCCCAAGGTTGACCCTTCACTGACATAGAGATAACCCAGCGCTTGGGGAATATCGGCCAACGTCGGCAATGCTGTACAGCGCGCCAGATCGGCCAGGGTGGCTGGGGATTCGCCCAGCCAGTAGAGATCTGCTGCGAGCAGCACACTTTTGTTGCGTGCCTCAATCTCAAAACCCACCGTTGACCAGGGCAAGTCAACCAACTGCGCTTCGAGCGGTGCATAGAATCCATAAAAGCGCCGTAGTAAAGCGCGATACGCGGGCAGTGAAGTACTCAACTGGACTAGATTGACCGTTTGCTCCAATGCAATGTGCTGCGCCGCGGTGGCGGCTTTGAGCCGTTGCATGGGGGTATCCCTGGTCGCGACTGGGGCGGAAGCACTGTTTGCCGAGTTGGGCTTGAAATGAAGGGCTGTGTCCAAGATCTCTCTTCCTTTGTCTGCACTGGCGGTATGCAGTTGCGCGGGAGGCAAGCATGTCGGGAAAGGGCAAATATGCAACAACCTGCCTGTTCTACTGGATTAGAGGCTGGTAGCGATGGCGTAAAGTACCCTTGCTTGCCAACCGCTCTATATTGTATGCCAATTTTTTGTACAACGGATCTGCAAAAAAGCCTATCTTGTCGGTAAATCAGTGGTGATTAATCTTGCCAAACGCTTGACAAATCTTCAGGTTTGCCTTATAATTTGACTAATTAAATGAATCTGGTCAATAAGTCAGGTTGTGTTTTATGGACAGTGCAAAATCCGCCAATCACGAACGTGAACAACGCATTCTCGACGCCGCCGCCCAGTTGATCATCCACTATGGCTATGACAAGACCAGCGTCAGTGATATTGCTGACGCCGCCGGCATTAGTAAGGGCGCGATCTATTTACATTTCAGCAGCAAAGAGGAACTCTTCGAGGCGTTGCTCTATCGCGAGGTGGTTAACTACAGCGAAAGCTGGTTTGCGCGCATCGAAGCAGATCCACAGGGGGGCACTATCGGCGGCATCTACAAGGCTGTGCTCTACGCAATCAACCACAGCCCCTTTATGAGCGCCATCGTCAAGCAAGATCCGCGGATCTTTGGCAACTATCTGCGCAAACCGAAGAATCTCTTTACCGCCATGGAATCCCCGGCATTACGCACGGAGTTTCTGCAAGCGATGCAGGCTGTGGGCGCGATACGGCCGGATGTGGACCCACAAGTGATGAGCCATATCATGGATATGCTCTCCTATGGGTTGGTGGGGGTCAATGCGTTCAAACGGGCGGAGACGATACCCCCTTTTGATGATTTGATGGTTGCCATCGCCGAAATGTTGGATCGCATGTTGACGCCCATTATGGATGATTCCGGTGCAGGCAATCCCGGCGCGGCTGGGAAAGCGGTCATTCGCCAACTGGCCGCAACCGCGCGTGAACAATGGGCCGCGATGCAGCGTGCCACAAAGGAGGACAAAGCATGAAAGTTTTTCTCAGCACCATGGGGACGCGTGGCGATATTCAGCCCTTTATTGCGCTTGGCCAAGGGTTACAGCGAGCAGGCCACCAGGTTGCGCTCTGCACTGCGGCAGGGTACCAGCCTTTTGTCGAGGAACATGGTATCCCCTACGCCTTTATGGACAACGAATTCCTGGCGATTATCCAGTCACAGACGGGGCAGGCCGCCATGGAGAGCAAGCGCGGTGTCATGGAGATCTACCGCCAGATCGGCCCGATCATCCGCCGCTCGCTGGAGGATGAATGGCGCGCCGTGCAAGCCTTCCAGCCGGATGTGCTGGTCTATCATCCCAAGATGTTGGGCAGCTATCACATTGCCGAAAAGTTAGGGCTGCCCTCGTGGCTGTCGTTGGCGCTGCCTTTCCAGACGCCGACACGCGCCTTTCCCAATCCTATGTTCACCGGTGTCAAGTTGGGGGGCTGGTTCAACCAATTCAGCTATCGTTTGATGGATCTGGCCGGGTTGATGTATGCCGGGACGACCAATGATTTTCGGGTAAAAACATTGGGTTTACCCCCCAAAAGTCGCTTTGCCCGCACCGTCGTCAAAACCAATGGCGAACCGGTGCCCATGCTCTACGCCTATAGCCCCCATCTGGTGCCCCGTCCAGCTGACTTCCCGCCGGAGGTGCATGTCACCGGTTTCTGGTTTCTGGCCCAAACGACGGATTGGCAACCATCACCGGAGCTATGCGCTTTCCTTGAAGCGGGCGCACCGCCGGTCTATGTCGGTTTTGGCAGCATGAGTGGTAACGCCGGGGCGGAACGGGGCCGCATTGTGGTGGAAGCATTACAAAAGGCCGGCCAACGGGGCTTGCTGGCCAGCGGCTGGGGTGGGCTGGAAACAGCCAATCTACCAAATACCATCTTCCAAATTGATGCCGTGCCCCATGACTGGCTCTTCCCGCGCGTGGCCGCGGTTGTCCATCATGGTGGCTCCGGCACCACTGCAGCCGGGTTATACGCCGGGAAACCGACGGTGATCTGCCCCTTTATGGCCGATCAACCCTTCTGGGGCAAAGTGGTCTACGAACGGGGCGTCGGGCCACAGCCGATCCCGCAGAAGCAGTTGACGGTCGATGGGCTGGCCGCGGCGATTACGCGCGCAGTCACAGATGGAGAGATGCAAAAGCGCGCCGCCCAGCTCGGCGCGCAGATTCGCGGGGAGGATGGGGTTGGCCAGGCTGTTGCGCTGCTTACACAGACAAACTCACACCCAATGGCACAACGGGAGGAGCCGGCCCTGGCGCGGCGTTGAACGCATGTACAGACTGGGCGCGCCGGCAGAATGACGGCGCGCCCAGTGTTACTTCTGCACCAATGGCACCCACAGCCCATGTTGCAGAATCGTCAACGCCACCCCATTTGACGCCCCACCACCCGGTGGCGGGTTAATCACTGTGACTGTGCCCCCTTCACTGCTGAGCAGATCAGTCATCGTTAAAGTAAAGTGCAGATGGCTGCTGTCAACATAGCTGCTTGGCCGTAACACGCTATCCAGGTAAACCCCGGCACTTGGTAAGAAATTGCTGCCCGTGAGTTCCAGGGTCGGTGATGCGTTTTGTCCCACGCCCGGCACGAGATTGGGCGTGACGGTTGCAATCGTTGGCGTTGGATTGAGCGGCGTTGGCTGCACGGTAAAGAGCTGCGCGTTGGAAGTACCGCCGCCCGGTGCCGGGTTGCTGACCGTCAAGCTGCCGCTGCCGGCAAAGGCGATATCACCACCCTGCAAGGTAACTTGTAGTTGGCTGCTGCTCACAAATTTGGTGGTGCGCGGGGCACCGTTCCACTGTGCCTGCGCCGTCTCCAGGAAGTTCTGGCCGATCACCGTGATGGTCAAGCCACTGCTGCCCGCCCCTTGTTCGACAATTGAAAGTGGTTGGAGCGCGCTAAGCGACGGGGCCGGATTCTGGCCTGCCTCAAGCACGGTAAAGAGCACGGGGTTGGAGATCCCACCGCCGGGGGCTGGATTCTGGACCGTGACCCCGGCTGGTTGATTGTCGTCAACCGCGGCGGCGCTGAGCAGGTCGGGATCCTGCGCGGCCAAGGCGGCTTGAATGGCTGCTGTCCCTACCGTTGCATCAAGTTGGTTACTACTGACGAAGGTGGTGGGCTGGGTGACGCCGTTGTAACGCACCACCGCGCCCTGCACAAAGTTTGCCCCAAAGACCGAGAGGGTGAATTGTTGGACGGCTGCTTCGACCGACTGGGGGGTAATGTAATCGATCGACGGCTGGGGATTTTCGCCCGGTGCTGTAATCGTAAAGGTCGCCTGATTGGCCGAGTCACCACCGCCAGGGGCGGGGTTAACGACTTTCACCGCGGCACTGCCCGCGGTCACCACCTCGGCGGCGCTGATCGTGGTGCGCACTTCGCCGGTGCTGATGTAGGTTGTCGGCTTGACCGTGCCCTGCCAGACAATCTGCGAACCACCGACAAAGTTTTTGCCCTTCACCACTAATGTAAAGTCAGTCGCGCCCTGTGGTACCGATGCAGGCAGCAGACTTTCCAGCGTTGCCTGGGGGTTGGCGACGGCAAAGGCGGTCACGGCATCGTCAAGGCCGGCCACCGTGTAGACAGTTGCCCCGTCGGGGCTGATCACCGCTTCGTTCGCCCCCTCAAGTTTTGGTAATCCTGTTCCAGCATCGCGCGCAAAACTCTCGACAAAACTCAGCAGCCCGGTGGCCGGATCACGGTCAAAGAGGCCAAGGGCGCGATCATTGAGCGCGGTGGTGTAGAGATGTTTGCCATCCGCGCTAATCGTCACCCCGGTTGTCCCGCCCAGCGCATCAAAGCCGCCCACGCCATCTTTGTAGGTGCGCAGATAGGAAAGGCGACCGGTTAACGGGTTGCGGCTGAAGATCACCAGTGAATTGTCATATAAGCCGGCGACATAGAGAAAGGCCCCCTCCGGGCTGAGCGTCAACGCATGGGCACCGGCCAAGCCATCAAGAAAGCGAATTGGATTGATCGAAAGTAAGCTCCCTTCACTCCAGTTCTGCAGATGGGTTAAGGTCCCATCGATCTGGTTGCGACTGTAGACGGCTACGTTGCCATGCGTGGTGCTCTTATAGCCGCTCACATAAACATGTTGTCCATCGGGGCTGACCACGACACTGCGCGCCCCGGCCAGATCATCCGTGTCGCTAAGGGTATCGGCGTAGCCAACAAAATCATCTGCATCGCGGCTAAAGGTAACCAGCGCATTTGCGCCGGCCCCGGTCACATAGATGTTGCGGCCGTCCGGACTAACTCCAACCCCATGTGCGCCGGTGAGCCCTTGCACAATTGCGTTATTGGTGTAGCTGTCGGCCAGGGTCAATTGCCCGCTATCCCCATCACGATTGTAGATGGTAAAAGAGTTGGCACTGCCCGCGGCCACATAGAGTTGTTGCCCGTCGGGGCTGATGGCCACTTTGCGCGCCCCGGCCAAGCCAGTGAGTGGTGCCCCCAACGTGGTCAATTGCCCGCTCGTCAAATCACGGCTAAAGAGGGACAAGGTGCCGGCAAAGTGATTGGTCACGTACACATGGCGCGCATCAGGGCTAACAACAACACCATACGCACCATCCAGATTAACCACGCTGGTGCCCGGCGCGGCGAGATAAGGGGTTGGGACCGCCGCGCCTTTGCAGATCAAGTCAAAGGTGACTGTAGGCTGGGTCGGATCATTGGTGGTGAGATTGAGTTGCGCCGTGCGGATACCAATCGCGGTTGGCACACAACGCACCGAGACCGAAGCCGCCGCGCCGGCTTCGGCAATGGTGGCCGGCAGCCCGCTAATGACCGTAAAGTCGGCCGCATTGTCGCCGCTGATCGACTGCTGGCTGACCTGCAACGTGGCGTTGCCACTCTCCTTAATCGCAAAACTTTGGGTCGCCGTGGCCCCCACATAGACGGTGCCCAGATCGATGGGGCCGGGTGCGATGGGCTCGGCGGCAAAGCCAGGCACTTTAGCGATGGTACCATTGCAGACCAGATCGTAGTCAACCTTGAGACTTTTGGGATCGTCGGTGACCAAACTGAGGGTGGCTGTGCGCAGCCCTTCTGCGGTGGGGGTACAGCGCAAGGTTACTGGCTGTGCCGGGCCACCATTGGCAATGATGATCGGCAGCGCGCTGAGCACACTAAAGTCACCGGCTTGATTGCCGCTTAATTCAGCCGCAACGACGGTTAATGGCAGAATGCCCGTTTCCGAGACCATAAAGCCGGCTTCGCTAAAGGTGCCGACCTGCACATTGCCAAACTCGATGGGCCCTGGTTGGGCTGGTTCCGAACCGAAGCCGGGCAGCGCCGTCCCCGCTTCCACCGCACCAATATCACAGACAGAACCAGGGACGCTATCTCCATTTTTGGGGCGAGAGGAATCGGTGGCATCCACATTGTTGACCGGGTCGGCACTACAGATTGCCTCGTCGCCCTGGTCGATGGCTGGGCTGCCTGCTTTCGGGGCTTGCACCAAAAGCCAGACTAGCGGCCCACCGGCTGGTTTGGGGAAATCGAGCGCTGGGCCGGCACTTTGCATGGTATTGCCACAGGCGGTGCCGGGATCTTGCAAGTTATGGCCGTTGTCGGTCACTGGTTTTGTGCCGGCGCAGGTGCCACCGCTGCCGGTCGCGCCCTCTTCGACAATCGTATTGGCCAGTGTTAACAGCTCTTCATTATAGAGCGCACCGCCGCTGTTGGCGCGGTTGCTGGAAAGGGTCACATTGCGCAGATCTACCGTCGAGTCGGCACTGACCGGAAAGGGGGTGTCCACATTGGCAATCGCCCCGCCTTTACCCTCCGGCGTAAAATTGCTAAAGAAGGTGGCATTGGCCAGGCGTAGCAGCGCGGCGCGGTTGTTGAGAATCGCCCCGCCGCGGCCATCGCCGGTGGCAATATTGCCGTTAAAGGTCACCCGCTTGATCAGCAGATCTTCTTCGTTGTAGATGGCACCGCCCAGACCGCCTTGGGCCAGGTCGCCGGCAATGTTAGCGGTAAACGCGCTGTCGGTGATCTGGCCGGGGGTTGAATTCAGATTGTGGTAAATGGCACCGCCACTGCCTTTGGGCGTTAGATTGGCGCTGAAAAAGCTGCGGGCAATGGTAAAGCCGCCCCCGCCACGGTTCATCAGCGCGCCGCCACCGTCGTTGTCACCAATCGCGTTGGCGATATTGCCGGTAAAGACCGTGTCCGAAATCAACAGCGTCGCGCCGATGTTGCTCAGCGCACCGCCGCCCTTGCTGGCGATGTTGCCACTAAAGTTGGTGCCGGCTAGCCGAATCTGATCGGTGCCGCCACTTTCGATGGCCCCGCCAAAGCCGGTCGTCGGTGAATCGGTAATGCCATCCGCTTGCAGCCCCAACGCCTGATTGCCACTAAAGCTGCTGAGCAGCACATTGAGCGCGCCGCTGGTGTAGATCGCCCCGCCATTGCCTTCGGCCATGTTGCCGATCAAGGCGACGCCGCTCAGGTTGATCACACTGCTGCTGGTGGTGCCATAGATCGCGCCGCCAAAGCCGCTAGTATACCCATCCTTGAGGGTTAGCGTCATCAAGGTCAGATTGCCATCCGCAGCCACTTGGAAGAGGCGCGTATCGCGCTTTTCGGTGCCGGCCGGTGGTCGGCCCCCGCCCTGAATCAGCACTGGGCCGACAATGATCACCGCTTTGTTAATCATGGGCAGCGGATCCTGGTCGGCGGTCAACTTGATCACCCCGGCCGCAGCATTGCCGCCAAAGGTGATAGTGGTGGGGCCGGCGTAGACCGTGCATTCGTTGTAGGTTTGGGACGCTGTACCATTGACCTGTTGGAGAAAGGCCGCCTGCAACGCCTCGCGCAGACTGCACGCACCATCATTCGGGTCGTTGAGTAATGATGTCGTGGTTACCACCGTGGGGCCGATGGCGTAGAGGGGCGGCGAGGTGGGGGGAAACAAGATGGTGGGAATGGTGATGAAGAGTGCCAGCAGGACGCGTAGCGAAGACGCAGGTACTGATTGACGCATATAGCCCCTTTGCTAAAATAAAATTAGAATAATTTGCCTACGAAATGTTAAGCTTCGGCATTATACATCGACATTGGCAAAAGGGGTGTAGGGAAGATCATGGCGCGTTTGTGCTGTAGGGCACAGGCTAGATTGGCAAATGGGGTGCGTGGTCTGTGGGGTATTTACCCATAGTCATCCACCCCGGTTAGTTTTTAGTGCTATACTGAAGTGAAGTTGAGAACCGGCGTTTTGCTGGCTAACGGGATCGCGTGCGTCGCACTGACCGCCAACTGTTTCCAGTCCGCTAGATTCTTTGGTC
>JALHQH010000073.1 GCA_022842065.1 Caldilineaceae bacterium | reverse complement strand
CTGCCCATTGCGCTCACTTTGTTCAGCGCTTGGCTAGACATCGAGTGCGTTTTTTTGACTATTTTCTCGCTCGCCTCTACATATCTGCTCTTTCGTTAGAATTATGAGCGAACACCAAGGTCTATTAGGCTTTTTAATAATTCTTCCAATTCTGTGCGCGTGTAGCTATTATCAGTCACCACCAGTTATAAAAAATTCAGCTCAAGTGATGACGCAAGCCGTTCAGAGAGAAGTTGGATCTCCATATACAACAACAGTTACAACCGCAAGCACCATTCAACCACCGGTATCTGTGATTAGTGCCTCGATTCCCATTTCTCTTCCTTGGGGAGGGTTAACGTTGGATGATCAATTTGTCTACTGGGTTGACGATGCAGCTCCCACAACCATCAAAAGAGTTGCGTTGGCAAATCCCTCACAAATTATGGCCGTGGCAGAAGGTTCTTTTTCCGGCGGTGTTGTCTCGGATATGATGGTTTCTCGAAATAGTCGTTGGTTGGTTTTCTGGGATCGAGCAAGCCGTTATCCTGGTGGTCTGTGGAAACTTCAGGCAATCGATCAGCAGAACGGTCAACAGAAAGTCATTTTAGAAAATTCTGGCATGCCCTACGAAACACACCCCATTCTCTCGTTGGGGTTTATCTGGGTAAGTCTCGATGCCGACAAAATTGCCCTCTCCTATGCATTGGAACCGGCGGCGGATGAATGTCAGCGCGTTGTATTGCGCGTTGTGGATCTGGAGGATGGTGATAACCAACTGATCAAAGAAGTGGATTGTGCTAAGGATGCAACCATTTGGGTGTGGCCTCAACTCTATGGCAACAGCTTGGTCATTGACCAAGATCGCAATGTGGCAGCGGGGGGTGGTATCGATGTAGTACTGTATGATCTGGCCACCACACAATGGCAACCATTGACCGATGACCACCTCAGTTCGCAGCCACAGATTTCTGCCGAATTTGTCATTTGGAAACGGGCCTATCGATCCGACTATGGCAAGTCGATTGGTGTTTATGACCGCAAAAGCACGCTAACGCATATCATCGATTTTCCCACGCAATTCGCACAAGCACATCTGAGCGAACAGTGGGTTTACTGGATTCCAGATAGTCACCAATCACTGTATATCTATAATTTGACGCAAGAGACCTTCGTGCCGATCATGTCTTCCAAATGTACACAGTATTTTGCACCTGTTGCCATGAGCGCGCCAATCCTCGCCTGGATTCGGAACGACAGTGAGTCGCAGAAGTTCTTCTTGGAATGGCAAGATATCACAAATTTACCATCTGCTGCCTTTGTTTTATGCGATTCCCCTTGACACGAAGCAATTCTGGTGTTCAGAAAAGCTATGAGTGCGGGTGCCGTGGTTATCATGCCTTTCGAGCAGGCATGATGAGAAAATCTATGGGCGCGACATTGAGCGCAAGACGGGAGCTTGACTAGTTACAAGTAGTTACTACCAAACGGCATACCCACCATCCACCACCAGATCATGGCCGGTCGTAAAGTCCGACGCTTCGGCGGCCAGATAGACCACCGCCCCCTGCAATTCGCTGACTTCGACCATGCGCGCCATCGGCGTCATGCGCAACCACTGTGGCACCATCGCCTGTCCTTCGGGCGTTTTGACCAGATCATCAACCAGGCTAGTGCGCGTGTAACCAGGGCTGATACAGTTGACCCGCACACCACGCGTCGCCCATTCCGCCGCCAGACTGCGCGTGAGATGGATGACCCCCGCTTTGGCCGTGTTGTAGGCGGATTGATTCTGCGGCATGTTGACAATACTGCCGGACATCGACGCCGTGTTGATGATCTTGCCATAGCCGGCGGCGAGCATCACCTTTGCTTCATATTTGGCACAGAGCCAGACCGAAGTCAGATCCAGGTTGATCACCCGGTTCCACTCCTCCAGCGTCATCGTCTCCGAATCGACCCAGAGGCCGATGCCGGCATTGTTCACCCCAATCGTCAGCGTGCCCCATTTGTTGACCACCGCCGCGACCATCGCTTCGACTTGATCCTCTTTGGTCACATCGGCGGCCAGCGCGATGGCGTCGATGCCCTTTTGGCTTAACTCATGAGCTACGCTCTCCGCCCGCGCGTGGACCAGATCGACCACGGCCACAGCGGCCCCGGCTTCACCCAAGCCGTGCGCATAGCCGCGGCCAATTCCCTGGCCACCACCAGTTACCAGCGCCACGCGGCCATCCAGCCGAAAGCGGTCAAGGATCGGTTTGGCGGTTAAGACACTATCAGTGGTCATACGAGCCTCTTTTCATGACTTGCGTTGAATGAATTTAATGCCTGAGACGGGAAACGTGTTTGAACACGTTTTGCATGCCAGGCGCTGAATTCATTCAGCGCCTGCGGTTGGCGGCCACATCCAGCGCCTGTAACTCTTCCAAGTGGCGCTGATCGTGGTCGAGAAAAATTTGCAAATAGCCGAGCACCGTCAGGCGGCCAAAGGTGGGATGATTGCCGGTATAAGTCAGGGCGGCTGCGGGTAAGGCATTGACAAAGCCGACGACCGCCTGCCGCGCATTCGCCCATTCTTCCAAGGCAAAGGCCAAGCCGCGACTGTTAAATTCGGTTTCGGTGTCCAGGTAGATGCCAAAGGTTGGATTGGTGCCGGCTGCGATCTGCTGGATGCGTGGCAACAGGCAGGCACTTTCGACCGTTGCCAGATGCCAGGCGATCTGGCGAAGCGACCACTGCCCGGGTGCTAGTTGCCAGGCGGGATCGTCAACGCTTTCAAAAAACTCAATTAACTGCGCCTGGGATGCCAACAAGGCATCAACAATTTGTGTTTGCTTTTCGGTACTCATCTGGCCCCTTCCTTTCAAACCCAACACAATTTTCAACGCTCACTAGCTGAACGCTATTTACCCCATTCAACATCAACGAGGTAGATGAGATATTGTTGTGTCCCTTCATCCCAGCGCTGAATAATTGCGGTGCGCTTATCTGGTGAGATTGACGCAATGGACTCAGCCAACAAGGGACGCCGTTGCGAGCCATCAGCCAAGGCCCCAAACGTAAAATTGCCAAATCGTGCTTCACGCCCTTGTCTGGCGAGCGGTCGCCAAGCAGTCGCACTAGCTTGGAATATTACTACTTTGTGATCCGGCGACCAGGCGAAAACACTAAAAAAGTCCCAAAATGACTCAGTTGGGAATTGGAGATCTTGCCGCGTGATCAAGGTATGCGTTTCATTTTGTGCCAAATCATAGACAAAGACGCCATCGTAATTGGCAAATGCCAAAGCCTGGCTATCGCTTGACCAAACCGCGCTGCCTGCAAGATAAAACTCGCTAGAAAACTCAGCAAGCACAGTATAACGAACCAGATCAAGAATGTAAAACGCTCCACGAAAGGGTAACATCGCCACTTTCTCACCGTCAGGGGCAAGGAGAAAGCGTGTGGGAATGATCGCGCCGTGCTCATCACGGGGTGGCATTTTCTGCGCTAAGTCTGCAAGCACTAGTGGATATACTCGGTCAGTCATGCTTGTATTTAGCCCAAAGCGAATTCCAGCCGGGAGCAAAACTGGCTGACTATCCCTATCATTGAAAAGTAGATCGCCGTTCGCCGCATCAAGCGCGCTTGGTTGATATGAATCAGTTACACCAACATCGCGAACAAGGAGGCGGCTCGTCACTGCATCGAGACCTCGTTCATATAGATCAGCGTGAACGCCTAATGTATCAGCAACTAATGTTTGGTAGAAGATCGATTGTCCATCGCGGCTCCATGTTGGCCATAACGCGTTCGATTGCCAAAACGTTGCTTGTCCACTCTTTAAATCAACCAACCATGTATCGGCTAGCCACTGACTGATATTACCTATCCACTGCGGCTCATTGCGCTCGGCCATCAGGATCAGTTTTTCACCTGTTGGTGACCAGGACCACTGGGTAACTGCAACTGGCCAATTAGAGTCAGCTTTCTTTGGTAAGTTAACCAAACGTGCATTCACGAAGCGAATTTCGTCCAGTAATGGTTCGCCAATATTGCTCATCTCCGGCCAAGGCACAGGCGTGGGAACAACACCGCTCAAGGTAGGTACTGGTGTGGGTGTCATATAGTGAGCTTGATCAGCACAACAACGTGCTATTGCGGTTGTGGTCGCAACTTCAATCGGCACGATGGGGTGCCCCAATAAACTCGCTGTGTCAATCGTACAAGCCACCAACCCGCCAGTAAGCAGAACGAGTTGTAAGAACGCAAGTAACATGGCTCTACCTTGAGGGCGCATCTTTGTCTACCTGTACCTAAGCGGTTAACCCAACTCAATCTGCGCTTTTACCGATGTCGGCGGCATCGCAACGGCAAAGTCAAAGGCTTTGACACTTTCCCAAAAGCGAAGGTATCGGTAATCAGCGGTTTGACATTGATCTTGCCGCTGAACATCGCTGCCACAAATGCCAACCGTGCGAATCGCAATGCAGACAGCATGCGGGCCAAGCAGTTCGTCAAGTTCGATGTCGCGCAGGGCGAGTTCGTTTTTGCGTTCTAAAGTGAAATCACTTTGAGAACGATAGTTTTGCCGAAGGTGACTGACACTGTCTACCCGAAATTGGCCAGACCGTAGTATCGGCCAGACAGTGACAGTCACCTGGGACAGTCACCTGGACCGCAATATACTGGTTTCTAGCTGATTTCACTTTAGGACAAGGGCTTGCATGGGGATCCTCTTTGACTTGTTTCTGCGATTGACATCAATCATGGTACCGCATATAATGCTATACAAAAGGAATAACTGTGTTTCGTCGTTGCAAATTTCATCTAGTGATTGATACCAATGTTCTCTATGCTGCGCTGCGTTCGCCGACTGGCGCTTCAAACATTGTCATTGGCTTAATTGGTGGCAGCCATTTTGATATTCATCTATCAGTGCCGTTAGTGCTGGAGTACGAAAGTGTTACTAAGCGCTATTTGGACCAATTACCTGTTACCGCTACCGATATTGACGATGTAATTGATTATCTTTGTCAAGTAGGCATCGCCCATCAAGTCTACTACTCATGGCGTCCTTTTTTACCCGATCCTGGGGATGAAATGCTGCTTGAACTTGCCGTTTCGGCCAGTTGTGATGCAATCGTTACTTTCAATAAGCGCGATTTTCGTGGTTGTGAACGTTTTGGCTTGCAGTTGTTTACCCCAATCGAATTATTGGATCAATTAGGAGTGTTACAATGAGTGCCTTAAATTTACGCCTACCAGAATCGCTGCATAACCAGGTGCGGACGTTGGCGCAACAAGATCAAGTATCGATCAATCAGTTTATCACCATTGCCGTCGCCGAAAAGGTGGCGACGTTGATGACACTGGATTACATTGAACAACGGGCCCAACAGGGCAGTCGTACTAAATTTGACCAAGTTTTAGAAAAGGTTTCCGCTGCAGCGTTGGAACCATTGGCTGAAGATCGCTTGCCGCCAGGGACAAAAATAGATCTATCTGCAGCGTCTATCGCTGATTGATTGTAGAGGATTTAGCCAAAATCAACAAGATTGGGCAAGGTGTGCCCAAAATATGTCGGTATTGCCAGAAACAGCAGCGCCACTACTCGTTGGAGTAGTGGCGCTGCTGTTTCTGGCTTGCCTACTTGTGCAATTTACGCCAACTGCGCATACATCCCATGCACATCATCGCCATGAAAGCGCGCGGCTTGATTAGCCGGGGCCAATGGTTCTGTATAAAAGAAGGTCGGCAACTCATCATCCGCCGCACCAAAACCGGCCTTCGTGTTAAATTCACTTTCCAATTTCAACACTTCGCGACCCAATGCTGGGAAGAACTCAGGCGTAATGCTCGTGCCACAGGCGGCGTTAGCCGCTTCGGCCAGGAAGGGATATTGGGCATCGGTCACGGTGCGGCCAAAGATGCAGAGGCCGATCGAATCGCTGGTGGCACACTGGACCTGCACTTTGAGGCTGGCTTCCAGGAGTTGCTCCAAACTCATGTCGCGCGACTTGAGACGGGCGAGGTTACCGGCGGTGTGATCGGCCCCTTGCGCGGTCGCCATCATGGTGATGCCGGTGCCTTCGATTACCCGTGGGTCATAGGCGCTGATCGCCTGCTTCTTGATCACGGGGATCCGTTCGACCCCATAATGTTCGCCGACCCGTGCGGTGCCTTGCGCCCAGAGTTTACCCTTTTCGGTGCCCAGGCGGATCTCTTTGAGCACGTCAACCATGAAACCCACATCGCCAAACTCGGCCAACCCGGCTTCCATCAGCACGGCGATCATCGCACCCGCCTCAATCGTGTCCACGCCCAGATCGTTGGCAATCTGGTTCAACCCCGCCAGATCGTCAGGATCGCCAATGCCGCAGTTGGTGCCGAGCAGGCCGAGGGTTTCGTACTCGACCGGCGAGACCACTTCTTTGCCATCGGCGTCGTGATAGACGTTGCTGCATTGGATCACGCAGCCGGGCATACAGGCGTGGGTCTGATCGCCGCCGCGTGCTTTGTTCAACTCACCGATGTAATCGCCGCCCATCTTAAAGGTTTCGCCCGCCCCCACATTGGCAAATTGGCCGGAGCTAAAGTTGCGCACCGGCAGGCCACCGACCACATTTTGATAGTCCGCCATGCCCATCGTGCCGACTGCCTGGTAAAACTGGGTGACGACTGAATCGGCGAGCAACATTTTGGCATAGTCGCGCACACTTTCGCGCACCTTCTTCGGATCGTGGAAACTAGGCGTCTTATCCAGATCAACGATGATGGCCTTGACCTTCTTGCTGCCCATTACCGCGCCGACCCCACCGCGCGCGGCCAGCCGCGAGGGGCGACTGTCGGCATCGCTAAAGGCGATCCCGGCGAGCAGCCCTTGGTATTCCCCCACTGGTCCGCAGATCGCCAAGGTTACCTTCTTGCCATAGTGGGCATGCAACGCTTCGGCAACCGCATAATTGCCGCGGCCCAGGTAAGGGGTTGCATCGTCAAAGCTAATCGTCCCATCTTTGTGGAAGTGGATCACCACCCAGTTATCCGCGGCATTGTGTAGCGTAAAACCGGCGATATAGAGTTGGCCCAACCCATAACTAAAGGTGCCGCCCCCATTCGCCTCTTTGATCCCGCCGGTGAGCGGACTTTTGCAGCCGACGCTCGTCCGGTTGGCATTCGAAAAGCTGGTGCCGGCAAAGGGCCCCGCTGAAAAGATCAGCGGGTTGGCCGGCGAGAGCGGATCGACAGTTGCTGCATTTTGTTCCAATAAGGTCTTGGCGATCAGATAACGTCCCGCCTTGATCAGCGCTTCGCCCTCCCACTCGTGGGTGGTGATGGACTGGTCTTGCAGATTGATATCGTAGTACTTGCGCATTAAATTTTATATCCTTTCCAGCAGTGTCTGGAGATTAGGGCTTGGGGCTGCGGGATCAGCAACCTGTTGTTCAAAAAAAAGCTGATGAGGTAATCCAAAAAATTTAGCAAGTTGATCAATATGCGTCACGGTTAAATGACGACGGCCGGCCAAAATTTCGGAGATAACCGATTCATGTTTGAAGATTGGCAATAAACTACGCTGCTTTAACGCGGATTCTTCAATCAAGGCTCGCAATAATTCTATCCCACGCAATTCAGGAACTGTTTCTTGCTCTTCATCATAGGTTTCCACTAACATACTTAGTAAATGTAAATAGTCGCGGGCATCTTCAGATAAGTTGGATTTAGCTAACAACTTATCAATGACCGCATTGGCTGCCCAATATTCTTCGTCACAGGTAATCGGGCGCGGTTCAAAATAATCCAGTAATTCTGCATAGGTATGATGATTGCTCAGTTCAATACCAGGGATCATTTTTCCACTCCTCTTTATCATAATCGGCATGCGTCATCAACCGCCGGAGAAATATCTTACTGTAGGTATAATCAACATGAGCAATTAATCGATAATGATTTCCCCTGATATTGAAAACTGTCAATCGGCCAACTTGATCAGCTGCGGGGAAATGTTGACGCAGTTCCGCAAAATTTTGAAAGTGGCAATGCTTCATTTCGGTATACCATTTACGCAACGGTTTTTCTACATCCGGGTATTGCTCCCAAGCCAAGCGCAACGTCTTCTGTGTAATGATATGCATGAATTGCCACGTAACTGAAGGGTTGGTTAGATGATTCTGTTGCTACAATCAATATCTTAACAAATTGCGAAGTTTATGTCAAATACAATTCATGTATCGCACTAATCTATTATATAATGAGGTAGCCCTCTCAGATAAGATAGTTCCACACAAACAAAAGGAGAGATCACATGGCTCGCACCGGACGGGCAGTCATTGCCCATGGCCAAACATTTGAGGTTCGCGAATACACTGTACCCGATCCAACACCTGGGGCAATTCTATTGCGCCAGGAATTGGCGGGCATCTGTGGCACAGATCTGCACATGTGGCAAAACGGCATTCCCGGCGAAATGGTGCTCGGCCATGAAAATGTCGGGGTGATCGAGCGGTTGGGTGCCGGTGTGACCACGGATTATGTGGGGAATCCCGTACAGGAAGGCGACCGCGTGATCTTTGCGCCGGGTACGCCCCACGGTGCCTATGGTTTCTATAACCAGCCTGATGTCGCGCCCCACTTCCGCGGCGGCTTTGCTGATTATATCTATCTCGATTATCCTAACACCTGTTTTCTCAAAACTGCTTTGCCCCCTGAAGTTGCAGTCCTGACCGAGCCCTTTACGATTGGGGTTCACGCCGCCATGCGCGCCCGCATCCAAATCGGTGACACCATCGTGGTCCAAGGCGCGGGGGCGATTGGTCTGGTTACCCTTGTTTGTGCCCGTATCAGTGGCGCGGCCAAGATTATCATGGTGGGCGGCCCGGCCCGTCGGCTGGAACTGGCCAAGCGTATGGGCGCGGATGTGACCATCAACATTGATGAAGTGCGCACCCCCGCCGAACGCACCGAACTGGTGCTCGACCAAACCGCACGCCGCGCCGGGGCGGATGTGGTCTTTGAATGTGCGGGCTTTTTGCCGGCTACCCCCGAAGGACTCGGCTATCTAAAACGCAACGGTACTTTTGTCGAAGTGGGTCATTTTGTCGATATGGGTTCGGTCGAACTCAACATCAACCAACTGATGATGCGGCGTAACCTGCGCTTGGAAGCGATCTGGGGTAGCAGCACCGAACATTTTGTGCGCGGTCTGCCAATCCTGGAACGCAATGAATTTCCTTTTGCCGAAATGGTTAGCCATACGCTGCCCCTGGAACGGGTCCGCGAAGGCTTTGACGCGCTCAATGGCACCTACCGTTTGGGTGGCGAGACCGCGATCAAGATCGTGGTGGGGGCTGCGGCCTGATGATTGTCGTTACCTTGATTAAACAACCAGAGCTGTGGTGACTTGTCGTAAAGGCACGATATATGATGCTGTTGGCGAATGCGATCGCCTGGCAATAAATTGCAGGCTGATAGCGAAAGCCCACTGCAGTGGGCTGGCCAATCGCCCAGTTGGCTTCAGCCAACTTGCGTTTTTAGCCTAGAATTTATTCTTTGGCGTATTCGTCAACAACATGATATATCGTGCCCGTATGACAAGCCATAGCAGCCCTGACAAAACAAAACCTAACAGGAGAAATTATGTCCGATACAACGTTAGCAATCAACGGCGGTGCGCCCGCCAAACAGCGTTCCGATCCCCCGATGTTCCCCGGCGGGATGTCCGTAGGCGAGGCCGAAGAAGCCGCCGTGCTCGAAGTGTTGCGCAGTAAGCGCCTTTTCCGCTACTATGGCCCGAGTGAAAGTACTTCCAAAGTGCAAGCGTTGGAAGATGCCTTTGCTGCGAACAAGGGGGTACGCTATGCCGTTGCCGTCACCTCCGGCACAGCGGCGTTGATCACTGGGCTGCAAGCCCTCGGCGTTGGGCCAGGGGATGAGGTAATTGTGCCGGCTTATACCTGGATTGCCTCGGCCGCGGCGGTCCTAGCGGTGGGCGCAGTGCCGATTGTCTGTGAAGTTGACGAATCGCTGCTCATGGATCCGGCAGACATGGTCGCCAAGATTACGCCCTATACCAAAGCGGTAATGCCGGTCCACATGCGCGGCGCACCGGCCAAGATCGATGAGATTGTGGCCGCCGCGCGTCAACACAATCTGCTTGTCATTGAGGATTGTGCCCAAGCCAATGGCACCAGCTACCAGGGCCAACTCTGTGGCACCTGGGGCGATGTTGGCTGTTTTAGCCTGCAATTCAACAAAATTATCACCTCCGGCGAAGGCGGCATGGTCGTAACCAACAACGAGGAGTACTGGAAGCGCGCCGTTATGTCCCACGATGTGATCGGCGCGTTGCAGCGCGGTTTTGCGGTCGATGAGTTGCTCTGCGGCGTCAACTACCGTATGCCCGAATTGCTGGCCGCGGTTTCGCTGGTCCAACTGGATCGTCTGCCAGGATTGCTCGCCGACATGCGCCTGCGTCAACGGATGCTGCAACAGGGCATGGCCGAGGTTGCCCAGCGCAAGGGGATCACCTTCCGTCACGCCAATGATGCGAATCACGAGAGCGCAAATGGGGGCGATGCCGGCATCTGCTCGATCTTCTTTGTGGAATCACCTGAAGTCGCCGAACGCGTCGTGCAGGCCTTGCACGCGGAAAACATTGGGGCCAGTCGCCTCTATCAGCGCGATCGCATCGACTACCATGTTTACGCCCACTGGGTGCCGATCATGGAACAGCGTCCCTGGTCGGCGGGGGGCAACCCCTGGCAATGGGCCAAACGTCCCATCGCCTATGATCACGACATGTGCCCGCGCAGCCTCGAACTGCTCGGCCGCGCCGTTCACCTCGATTGCAGCCCATTACTGACCAACGAAGATGTGGAAGAGACGATTGAAGGACTGAACAAGGTATTGAGCGCATTGGCGTAAAGGTGGCAAGGGTGCAGGGTTGCAAGGTTGCAAAGTAGCAAGGTAACCCTACAACCCTACAACCCTGCAACCCTGCAACTCTGCAACCCTGCAACTCTAAAAAAGGACTCATCATGGCTTATAAAGTAATTCTTGTCGGGACGGGCGGACAAGGGCGGGCGTGGTGTCAACGCTTTTTGCCGCCCAATATTGCTGATGGTTTGATCGAGGTAGTGGCGGCGATTGATGTGAATGAGGCTGCTCTGCAAAATGCGCAGGAGCACCTGGGCCTCGCGCCTGAAAAATGTTACACCGACATGCACCGCGCCTTTGCTGAAAATGGGGCCGATTTTTGTGTCATTGTCACCCCGCCGGCCTATCACGAGGCGGTGGTGGATGTGGCGCTGGCCCATGATGTGCACATCCTCTCGGAAAAGCCGATTGCCGATACGCTGGAAGGGGCGGTGCGCATCGCCGAGAAGGTCAAGCGCGCTGGCAAAAAGATGGGGGTGACGATGAGCCACCGTTTTGACCAGGATAAGACAACGCTGCGCCAGGAATTGCGTTCCGGCCGCAATGGTGGCCTCGACTATCTGATCTGCCGCTTTACCTGCAACATGCGCAACTTTGGCGACTGGGGCGCGCACTTCCGCCACACCATGAAGGATGCGTTGATGATCGAAGGCTCGGTCCATCACCTGGATATCCTGGCTGATCTGGCCGGGGCGAAATGTGACACCCTCTATGCGCAGACCTGGAACCCAAGTTGGGGCGAATATGGTGGCGACTCGCAAGGGTTGGTGACCATGCATTTTGAAAATGGGGTACGCGCCTTCTACGAAGGGGCGAAAACCAATGCCATTGGCCTCAACGGCTGGGCGCAAGAGTATGTGCGCGCCGAGTGTGAAAATGCCACCCTGATCATGGATCGGCGTCGCGTCGAACGTCACCCCTATGAAGGCGGGCGCATCTACAAGCGCGAGGGCGAAGGCGTTGAAATTGCGCCGTTAGAACAAGCCAAGTGGATGAACACCTGGCTGGTCGAGCAATTTGTCCAATGGCTCGACAGCGGGGTGCCGATGGAGACAAACATCGAGGACAACTTGCAGTCGATGGCGCTGATCTTTGCGGCGATCCAAAGCAGCCACACCGGGCAGCCGGTCAAGGTACAAGAGCTATTGGCGAGCACACGGGCCGCCGTCGTCGCTGCTCTTTAAGGTAGGTAAATCAGTAAATCAGTAGATAAGTCACTGATTTACCGATTTACTGATTTACTGATTTACTACACACGCAACTCTATCGACCAAAAGAAAACGTTTTCCTTCTCGATCTATTTGACAGGGAAAACGTTTTCTCTTATGATAGGCTCAGCAAATCCTACAATTCTATCGTTTCTCTGGCGCGCAGGCGCAGAGTGCAAGTTCAATAGGTGCGTACCCGGTTGTCAATCACCTTAGCCGCGGTTGCGCGGGCGGCTGGTGTCTCGCTGGCGACGGCATCGCGTGTGCTCAACAACAGCGATCATCCGATTAGTACCAAGACGCGGTCACGCGTGCTCCAATCGGCTAGTGTGCTGGGCTATCGGCCCAACTTGCTGGCGCGCAGTATGCGTACCGACCGTACCTACACGATTGGGATCATTGCTGACGATCTGCTCAGTCCCTTCACTCCCCCGATTATTCGTGGTATACAGGATTATCTCAAGACCATCGATTATCTTGGTTTGATTATCAATTCCGATTGGGACCCGGTGCTGGAACAAGCCGCGATCAACCGCTTGCTCAGCCACGCTGTTGAAGGCATCATCTTTGTCGAATCGGGTCATCTGGCGGCGACACAGGCGCTGGTTGAAGCACAAAAGCCCTACATGTTTGTGCATCGCCTCTTTGGTGCCTCTATCCAAAATTCTGTTGTGCCTGATGACGTACAGGGCACCAGGTTGGTGATTGAACACCTGTTAGGGCTTGGTCACCGCCGCATTGCGCACATTGCCGGTCCCCAAGGCTGGCACTCTGCACAGCGGCGCTTAGAAAGTTATCAAGCAACCCTGGCCGCAGGGGGCATTGCGGTCGAGCCGAGCTGGGTGGCCGAGGGTAACTGGGAGTATGATGGCGGGGCGGGGGCCATGCGTCAGTTACTCCAGGTGAAACCCCCGCCGACTGCGATCTTTGTCGCCAATGATTATATGGCCCTTGGGGCGATTGCGGCGATTCAAGCCGCTGGACTGCAAGTGCCCCATGACATCGCCATCGCCAGTTATGACAACCGTGAGTTTGGGCGGGTCCATCACCCCAGATTGACGACGGTTAGCTTGCCGGCCTATGAAATGGGCTTTCGGGCGGCGGCATTACTCTGGCAGAAAATCCAAGATGACCTTACCAATGACACTGCTGGGCAGAGAGTCGATTTTGACGAAGTAAAGATCTGCGGCCAGCTCTATATCCGTGAATCGTGTGGGGCTGATCCAGCCCAGCAAACCCACGATGCGTTGGATGTCGGCACAACGGTGCGCCATCGGCTGATCGGCAAAGCGCCCCAACACGAATAATAGAGGTTATGCCGATTTATTTTGTACACCTATGACAAGCTGACCGGATGACAAAATGAATAACCTTGGGTCATCTTGTCAGGTGAAAACATTAAATCGGCATAACCCTTACTCTCTTTTATTTATTGTTGAACCAATCAGGAGGAACGACCATGGACAGACGATTGACTTTGCATAGTTTATCCCGCCGCGACTTTTTGCGCGCCACGGCCGGGATCGCCGGTGTGACAATGGTGGCGGCCTGTGCTGCACCTGGCGCCGCACCCGCTGCCGGCGGTGGCGCCGCTGCCCCATCCGGCGAAGCCGTCGAAGTCACCTTTATGGGCTGGGGGGCCGCCGAGGAAGATGAAGGCGTAAAAGCTGCGATTACCCAATTTGAATCCGAGCAGGACCAGGTGAAGGTGACCTGGCTGCACACGCCAGAACAATATCTGGACAAGTTGGTCACGAACATTGCTGCCGGCACACCGCCGGATACGGCCTTTGTGGGGGCCGAAGCCTATGGCACCTTTG
Source organism: Caldilineaceae bacterium (assembly GCA_022842065.1). The sequence goes on along the minus strand of JALHQH010000073.1, from coordinate 33,323 downwards.
TCAAAGATGGTCTCCTGCTTGATATTACTGATAAGGTCAAGGGCGATTCGTTGATGGGCGCGGCCGATTATTTTATTCAGCCCCAGGAAGAGCAACGCTGTGCTAAGGATGGCAAATGGTATGGGATCGGTTCCTGTTGGGTCGCTCCGCATATTTATTACAATGCCGATCTCTTTGCCGAAGCGGGGATTGAACCACCCAGCAACGATCCCGACCTGGCCTGGACCTGGGATCAGTTCCTGGAAGTAGCGACCGCGCTGACGGTGGATGCGAATGGCAATCACCCAAATGATGCTGGTTTTGATCCGGAGAACATTGAACGCTGGGGCGTTGACTGGCCGACGGGCACGCTGCATATCCATTCCGCGATCCTAGGCAACGGGGGCGACTGGCTCGACGACAACGGCCACCTGATCATCGATCAGCCGGCGGCCACCGAGGCGATCCAGAACATTGCCGATTTGACCTTAAAGCACCATGTCAAGCCGGCTAGCGCCGCCTTGCAGGCGCTTGGTATGAGCAATTCACAGATGCTCGACAATGGCCGCTTGGCGATGGTCATCGACGGTTCGTGGGCGCTCTCGTGGATTTATAAGATCGCGCCGAAGTTGGGCACGGCCGCCCTGCCGCGCATGGGGGCCGACCATACCGGCACCGCGATGACCGCCCACCTGCACTCCGCCTTTACCTCCACCGCCCACCCCGAGGAAGCCTGGGCATGGGTGCGTTTCCTCTCCACGCCCTTCTACCAAACTCAGTTCTGCAAGATCGGTTTGTGGTTACCCAGCCAGACCGCCCTGATGACTGAAGAAGGGCTGAATGAGTGGATCACCGAAGGCGTCCATCCCGAAGGGTATGTGGATATTCCGACCAAATTCGTCAAGAATTACGGCCAGAGCATCTACCAGCCCGCCGGCTGGCCGGAAGCCAACCAACTGCTCACCCCCGGCTTTGACAAGATCTGGATTGGCGACGCCACCGCGGAACAGGCCATGGCCGAAGTCGTGCCGGCGGCCAACGCGATTTTTGATGAAAATGCGGGCTAGGATGAAGATGTGATGCGTAAAACGTAAAACGTAATGCGTGAGCCTTCCTCATTACGTTTCACGTTTTACGCATCACGTTTCACGTTTTACGCATCACGTTTCACGTTTTACGCATCACGTTTCACGTTTTACGCATCACGTTTCACGTTTCACGTTTTCCTTACCACAGGAACTTCCGATGACAGTAGCAAACGGATGGCTAAGTCGATTCACCCCGCGGACGATGACGGGGCGGCGGGCGGTGGCCGGCTATATCTTTATTTCCCCCTTTATCTTGGGCTTTTTACTTTGGTTCTTGATCCCGGCGGGCACCGCGGCCTGGTTGGCTTTTCATGAGTGGAATCTGATCTCGCCGCCCAAAATGGTAGGCTTTGCCAACTTTCAAAAATTGTGGACCGATGAACTGCTCTGGCAGTCACTGAAGGTGACCACGATTTACACGCTGGCTTCGGTGCCGATCAGTCTGGTGTTGGGCTTTGCGTTGGCACTGCTGCTTAACACTAAGGTGCGTGGGATTACCGTCTTTCGGACCATCTTTTACCTGCCGAGTATTGTGCCGGCGGTAGCGAACGCCGTGTTGTGGGCCTGGATCTTTAACACGGAATTTGGCCTGGCCAATGCCGGACTCCATGCTATTGGCCTGCCCAAGATCAAGTGGCTGCAAGATCCGGAGTGGGCGCTCCCCGCGATGATCATTGTCGCACTCTGGGGCTTTGGCGGGGGGATGGTTATCTATTTAGCTGGTTTACAGGGCATTCCGCGCTCCTTTTATGAAGCGGCAGAGATCGACGGGGCGGGGCGTTGGTCCAAGCTACGCCATATCACCATCCCGCTAATGTCACCGGTCCTCTTTTTCAACCTGATTATCGGCATTATCGGCTCCTATCAGGTCTTTACCCAAGCGCGCTTGATCACCAGCGGTGGTCCCCAAAATGCGACCCTGGTTTATGTGCTCTACCTCTATCGAACGGGCTTTGAAAATCTGAAGATGGGTTATGCTTCGGCCCTAGCGTGGTTGCTCTTTGCGCTGATCATGCTGCTAACCCTCTTTGTCTTTAAATATATTGGCTCGCGGGTTTATTACGAGGATGTCAAATGAGGACAGCAGAACAAGCTACGATCAACCTCAAGGCCAGTGAACGGCCCACCGTTAAGGCGACCAGCGCAGAGCCACTTTGGCGCCTGCTGATTTGGCTGCTACTCATCAGCGGCTCGATCATTATGATGTTGCCCTTTCTCTGGTTGGTCATCAGCTCCGTCAAACCGCAAGAGCAGATCTTCATCTTCCCGCCGGAGTGGATTCCGCGTGAATTCCGCTGGCAGAACTATGTGGAAGCGCTGGTCTACAAGCCCTTCTACCGCTTTATTCTGAACACCTTGTTGATCGCCGTGGCAAACCAGATCGCCATTCTGTTGACCGCTTCCTTCTGTGGCTATGGCTTTGCGCGCATCGCTTTTCCTGGCCGTGACTTCTGGTTTGGCATTGTCATGGCCACCTTGATGGTACCCTACATTGTGCTGATGGTGCCGCAATTTATCATCTTTACCAGGTTGGGCTGGATCGACACCTATCTGCCCTTGACGGTGCCTTTTTTCTTTGGCGGTGGTGCCTTTAACATCTTTCTCTTCCGCCAGTTTTTCCGTTCGCTGCCCGAAGAGTTGGCCGACGCCGGGCGTATTGACGGCAACAGCGAATTTGGCGTCTACTGGCGGATTATGTTGCCGCTCTGTAAACCAGCGCTGGCCACCGTCGCCGTCTTTACCTTTCTCAGCACCTGGAATGACTTTCTCGCCCCGCTGCTCTACTTGCGCTCCGACTATAACTTTACCGTTGCCCTGGGCTTGGCCACCTTTCGCAGCGTCATGAATACGCGCTGGGATCTGCTGATGGCCGCGTCAACGGCAATGATCGCACCGATCATCTTGCTCTTTTTCTTTGCCCAGCGCTACTTTGTGGAAGGGATTGTATTGAGCGGCTTGAAAGGGTAATAATTATTAATTGAGAATAGTCAATAATTAATTGTTAATGAAATGCATTATGGAGACCCCCTGCTATACTGAAGTCAAGTTGAGAACCGGAGTTTTGCTGGCTAACGGGATCGCGTGCGTCGCACTGACCGCCAACTGTTTCCAGTCCGCTAGATTCTTTGGTCAGTGCGACGCACGCTGACCGAAACTAGGGGTCTCATTCTGATTTGAGTATAAGAGAGCAAAGACAACCTAGTGCATCGATATTTGCCGTGGCTGGGTATTTTGGTCACCTGTGCAGTGGCCGTGCTACTTTTAGACGAGCAAGGACGGCTGTGGATCTGCAAATGTGGCCGCGTCGATTTGTGGGCCGGCGATATCTGGAGTGCCGATAACTCGCAGCACCTGCTGGATCCGTACAGTTTTACGCACATTTTGCATGGATTCGTTTTCTTTTGGGTGCTCAATTGGCTGTGGCCACAGCTTGCCTTTGGTTGGCAAAGCTGGTTAGCGATCGTGGTGGAAGCGGCATGGGAAGTGAGTGAAAATACCGAGGCGGTGATTCAGCGCTATCGCGAGACAACCGTCTCGCTGGGCTACGAAGGTGATACGATTGTTAACTCGCTCAGTGATATTCTGCTTTGTGGGGTCGGGATCTTCTTGGCGCGGCGCTTTGGTTTTTGGCGCACGTTTGCGCTCTTTGTGCTTACCGAAGTGCTCTTGACCCTGTGGATTCGTGACAGTCTACTGCTCAACGTGTTGATGTTGCTCTACCCGATTGAGGCGATTCGCGTTTGGCAGGCGGGTTAACGCTTTGGCAATGCTGCCACAAAAGCTTGGTGTTCGGGCGATGCCAGCCCTTGTTGCAATACCCCTAACACGGCCGCCATATCGTCTGCCCAAAAGGCCGTGACCGCTAACCACAGGCCGGGGAAAACCTGGCTACGCAGGATCTGATCGGGGTTGGCTGCAAGCAACTCATATACCCCGTCGCGGAGAGTGAACCAACTAACTTGGCGCTCGTTCATCTGGAAGACAAGATATTCTTGTACGCCATGCCGGGCATAGGTCGCTTTCTTTTGATGCAAGTCATAACTGGTGCTGCTCGCGGCAATTTCGATGATTAATTCGGGTGCCCCTTGGAGATAACCATCGCCGTCAATCCAGGAATTGCCGTCAACTTCTGGATCCAGGCGCAACAAAATATCTGGTTGTGGTTCATTCATCAAGTCAAAGCGGATGGTTGCATTATCGCTGCCCCGTACACCAGGCGTTGCCATGCGATAGACGCCGAGTAAGGCAATGAGATCAAAATGAGGATCACCATGTTTGTCGGCACGCACAGGGGATGGCATATAGACAATTCCTTCAATGAGTTCGGCTTTTTTGAGTTCAGGATGGGCATGATAGCGTCGTTCAAATTCGGGGCGCGTTAAGTAGTCGCCGGCTACGAGGGGAGGTGTATCATTGGTATTTTGTGTCACCGGATAAGTTATAACAGAATCTGGCTTTTCGGTCACTAAGATAGTCATGGCCACTACTCCTTTGCACTAACTGTCACTTACTCAGCGTATTATCGCTTAATAGTGGGCGCTTTCCAGTACTTTTTTGCAATAGTTATTCAAGCTATCGCCTTCCAGCAAGGCGCGAATGGTAAGTCGCTCGTGCAACTCAGGCGGAATGCGTAACATAAATTTGCCGCTATAATCTTTAGGTGCCGTAAAGGGCGGCAGTGGTGTGCCATCGCTTTGATGAAGCTGAATCCACTCTTCAACCACCTCACAAAGGTCGCGATAGACTTGGATCTCATCATCGCCGTGTACACCGCCCAACATCAGCCCTGGGCAACGGCCGATATAGCATTGATCAATTTCACTCCATTCGACGATTTTTAAGTAACGATCAGAAAGTCTCATGGTTTCACCTCTTCTAATGCCTGACGAACTGCCTTTTCCTGGTACGGCTTGGCATCATCACCTTCTCTACCCGAGATTGTGATGCGTATACCTTTGAAATGTACGAAATTACGGTGGCTACCTTTTCCACCACGGTCAATAAATCCAGCGTTTTTCAAATCGGCAATCAATTCGCGTACTTTTCTTGGCATGGCAAGATGATACCATAATGATACTAGAAAATCAACATGATTGAACGCGAACTCGATCTCAACGACCCAGCCTTTATCCGCAATCCCTATGGGCTGCTGGCCGAGTTACGGAAGCAGACCCCAATTTTTTGGGAACCACGCTGGCGTAAGCTCTTTTTTACGCGCTATGCGGATATTGCCTACCTGCTGCGTGACCGGCGGCTGGGGCGCTCGATCTTACACATCCTTTCGCGTGAGGCGCTGGGGTGGCCACCCCCTGATCCGCGGCTGACAGCGTACAACCAATTTCAGCAGCACATTCTAATGGAGCACGAAGCGCCTGATCATACCCGGTTGCGTGGGTTGGTGAGCAAAGCATTTACGGGGCAACGGGTGGAAAGCTTACGCCCCAAGATCACCACCATTGTTAACGAACTGCTTGATCAGGTGGTGAACCGGGGTGAAATGGATCTGTTGCGTGACTTTGCCGAGCCACTGCCGGTGACGGTCATTGCTGAATTGCTCGGCGTACCAGAAGAACAGCGCGCTCAATTACGGCCCTGGTCGGCCGCGATTGTCAAGCTGTATGAGGTCAACTACAGTGACGAACAGGCCGCCGCCGCCGAGCAGGCGGTCACCGATTTTTCGGCGCTGCTGCATGAATTGGTTGCCGAACGCCGCGCCCAACCACAGGACGATCTGATCACCGCCTTGGTCCAGGCCGAAGAAGCGGGCGATCGGCTCACGGAGGCCGAGTTGATCGCCAACTGTATCTTCCTGCTCAACGCCGGTCACGAGGCGAGTGTCAACGGGCTGACCGGTGGCATGCTGGCGCTTTTTCGCCAACCGGCACAGTTAATACGCTTGCAGCACGCCGCGGCACAAGGGGAAACGGCGATCTTCAAAACTGCGGTCGAAGAGCTGTTGCGCTATGAAACACCCTTGCCGCTCTTTGCACGCTGGGTCTTGCAGGATTTTACCTATCAGGGCGTTGAACTAAAACAAGGGATGGAGGTCGCGCTGCTTTATGGGGCCGGCAATCGCGATGAAGCGCGCTTTGTCAATGCCGATCAACTAGATGTCACCCGGGCTGATAATCCCCATCTGACCTTTGGCCTGGGGACTCATTACTGCCTGGGCGCGCCCCTGGCCCGCTTGGAGTTGCAGGTTGCATTAGCGACACTGTTGCGCCGGTTGCCTGGGCTTCGACTGGCGATTGCTGATGCAGCGGTGAATTATCAACGTGGGTTTGTCATTCGTGGTGTGGCGGGGTTGCCGGTGGCTTGGTAGTATCGCTGGCCATAGTTACAGCGGAATTTCACAAAAGTATGCTATACTCAGTCCAGACATATTCACGCAAGTATAGCGACAAAAGGTCAATAAATGATGATTGCAACAAGAGCAAGAACTTCGATTACTGCACAAAATGCTGCTATGATCGCGCAAGCGTTTGTTGAAGATCAACTTGGCAATCTAATCGGCATTGGTCGGCCATATCAAATGGTTAGTGGATTACAGTCTGCCTGGTCTATCCCATTGGTACTAACATCACCAGGTTATGGCATAGTCGGGACCGTTGGTGCGGTCATGGTGGACATGGAATTGGGTCATATTATTGGTTGGACCCCATTGGATGAGATGCGTGCCAATGCCACTGCACTCTCTGATGAAAATGATGCCGAGCTTGAAGCAGCGTTCCAGCCTCCCCACAACCCCTACAGGCAATCACAGCCATAAACCCAAAGCTGGACATACGAACCAATTATTTAACTGCAATCGATTCTACAGCATTGAGAAACTCACGGATGCGTACGATTTTAATCCCTTGATATTGCTTATATGGAAAATGTTTGATGTTTTTGGTCACCAAGTAATCAGCGTTTCCCTCTACAGCACACTCTAGAAAGCGATTATCAGAGGCATCACGACATACCTCTAACGTTTGCCGTGGTTCGATCCAAACGGCCTGTAGTCGCAGGATTTCAAGGATACGATCTCGTTCCTCATGCAATGCCGGGGGAATAAGCCAACCGGCAACGGTAGAATATTCATCCCATATAGGTTGTGATAAAAGCAGATGGAAATAGTCATTGTCATGGAGCATCCAATCAATTAATTTAAGCGATGCACCACGATCACTGAGCATGGCCGAAATAATATGATTTGTGTCAATCACAACGCGCAGTGGATTAAAAGCAGGAAGTTCAGCCATTGGTTGTCGTCAGTTGCTCACGATAGCGGCGGATCGCATCATCAATCGTTTGCTCAGAAATACCGCCGGCTTGCCGAACTTCGGTCCGAATCACATTTACATCCTGACGTAGTTGTTCCTTCCAACCATATTTTTCGTGGAGTTGTAAAAAAGCTGAAATGGCAGCTTGCAAATCACCTTGATAACTTTCTTGAATTACTTTGCGAAATTGCTTTTCAAGCACTGGTGATAACTCAAGTGATAACATAATTTATCCCTGTAATTAATCTGTACGCTTTACATAAACTAAACAAATTTGCCTTTTCACTGAACCAATTATACCACATTCCTATGACAACTCAATCCGCAAAACGCCAACTTACCCCTGTTCCCTTCACCCAGGTTAAACTGGATGATCCCTTTTGGGCCCCGCGCCAGGAAACCAACCGCACGGTGACCATTCGCCACATCTATGACAAATTGGTCGAGACCGAGCGGATCAAGGCGCTTACGCTGAACTTTGAACGCAAGGTGCCGTCGCACATTGTCGAAATCTTTGGCGACTCGGATCCGGCCAAGTGGCTGGAGGCGGCGAGTTATGTCCTCGCCACCCAGCCCGATCCGGAAATTGCCAAGCTGGTCGATGAGGTGACCGATCTGATCATCGGGGCGCAGCAGCCGGATGGTTATCTCAATACCCAGTTCACGGCGATCCAACCCGAAATGCGCTGGAAGAATCTGCGCGACTGGCACGAAATGTACTGTGCCGGCCACCTGATCGAAGCCGCGGTGGCCCATCACCAGGCGACTGGCGATCCCAAGTTGCTCAACGCGCTTAGCCGCTACGCCGATCATATCGCCAGTCTCTTTGGCACAGAGCCAGGTAAGCAGCGCGGCTACGGTGGTCACCCCGAGATCGAGCTGGCCTTGGTCCGGCTTTACGAAGCGACCGGCGAAAAGCGCTATCTGGCGCTGTCCAAATACCTGGTCGAAGAACGTGGCCAGCAAAATCCTCACTATTATGATCTGGAGGCAGTGGCGCGCGGGGAAGATCCCAAGCAGTTCCATTTCAAGAACTACGAGTATTGCCAGGCCCATGCCCCCATTCGTGAGCAAGAGAAGGTCGTCGGCCATGCGGTGCGCGTGATGTATCTGCTCTCCGGCGTTGCCGACCTGGCCCATGAATATGATGATCCAAGTTTGCTCGCCGTCTGCGAACAACTGTGGGATAACCTGGTCTACCAGCGTATGTATCTCACCGGCGGGATTGGGCCATCGCGCCACAACGAAGGCTTTACCACCGACTATGACCTGCCCGATGAGACCGCCTATGCCGAAACCTGTGCCTCAATTGCGCTGATCATGTGGAACCACCGCATGTTGCAATTCCACGGTGAAGGTAAGTATGCTGACATTATTGAACAGACCCTCTACAACGGCTTTATCAGCGGCATCGCGCTTGACGGCAAACACTTTTTCTATGTCAACCCGCTAGCGAGTCCAGGCAACCACCACCGCGAGGAATGGTTCCTTTGCCCCTGCTGCCCGCCCAATGTCAGCCGGATTCTGGCCAGCCTGGGCAACTATTTCTACTCGACTGGCAGCCATGACCTGTGGGTCCACCTTTATGGGCAGAGCACCGTGGATCTGAACATCAATGGCGAGGCGGTCCAACTGGGTCAGGAGACCCAATATCCGTGGGATGGCCAGATTAAATTTACGCTGGATCTCGCCAATGAGCGGCCCTTTACGCTGCACTTGCGCATCCCTGGCTGGTGTCAGGAATGGGCGGTGACGGTTAACGGCAAAGCGCTGCGCATGGATCTGCCACCCCAAAATGGCTATCTCGCCATCACCCGCACCTGGAAAGCCGGCGACACGGTCGAGTTAACGCTGGCGATGGGGGTACAGACCGTTTGGGCGCATCCAGCCGTGCGTCAGATGCAAGGGCGTTTGGCGATTCAGCGTGGCCCGTTGGTCTACTGCCTGGAAGGGGCGGACAACAGTGTCGAAAATCTCGACCGCATCACCTTAGATCCTGCCGCAGTGGCTAACTTTAGCGCGGTTTATAAACCTGAACTGCTAGGGGGTGTAACCGTCCTGCAAGGGGAAGCCACCGTCGTTAGCCACGATGGGTGGGATGAACAATTGCTCTATCGCTATGATCAACCCGCGACCGGCGAGAAATTGACTGTCACCGCGATTCCCTATCCTGTCTGGGATAACCGCACCGCCGGCGAGATGCGCGTCTGGTTTCGCAGCCAAGCTGCCTGATGAGTGGCACGACTCTACATGCAACGACCATGATCGAGGCCGCGCCGGCCGCGGTTTTGCGTACCTTTCAGCAGATCGAAGGCTGGCCGGCTTGGTATCCCGGCGTCTTGCGGGCGCATTGGGTGGCCGGTACGCCTTGGCGACCGGACGCGGTGATGGCGATTCAGGTGAAAAATTCACTGGGGATGACGGTGGGGAGTACGGCCACGGTCATGCCTAGTGCTGATGAAAAATTGATCTGGGAAAATCGTGCGCCCGGCATGATCACCATCTGTCACGCCTGGGGAGAGCCGGTGCCAGGGGGTTGTTGCTTTACCTTGCAAAAGTTCTATCGCGGCGCGGCGGTGCCCTTGCTCGTTTTGCTGAAAGCGCGTCAACAACGGCTGTTGCAAACGGGGTTGGTCAACTTGCGCCAACAGCTAGAAGTAGCCTATCATGCAACAGCGTGAGCATCAAGCTCGCCGCCAATCGTTGGCGGGTTGGGTGCGTCCCACGACAGGAGTGAGTCGTACTACGTCCCCGGCACAGGCGAAAAATTGGTTCGTCTGCGGACCATTTCCTCGCCTGTGCCGGGGACGTTTGCCCCAAAATTGGGACACACCCTGGCGGGCTGATGATACTTACGCCGTTCATCCCCTGCTATCAATCAAAATCGTTACTATTCCAGCTTTTTACTCTGTGGGATAACTGCACCGCAGGCGAGTGATGCCGGCTGCTGTCATTAGGAGTTATTTGTCTACAATGTCCAAAATTTACGCACGCTCTGCTAAATTCATCCTTTTGAGCCTACTATTGATCGGCTTGGCTGCCTGTGGCGCTGACCCAGTCGAAACCCCTGTGCCTGCCACCGCGACGCCACTACCCGCGACCGCAACAACTGCCTCGACCACCGCCCAAACGGCTGCCGATAGTGCTGCGGTCACATCGACTGTCTCGTCTACCGCAACACAAAGTGTTGCCGCCACTGCCACCCCGGAGCTTGCCGATATCCTTGTCATCCTGGCCCGCGCCGAGGGAATGGAACGTTTTGCCACCGTCGCCGAAGCGGTTGGCCTGGCCGAACAGCTTACCGGGGCCGGCCCCTTTACCGTCTTTGTGCCGCCCACCAGCGCATGGGATGACTTGCCCGCAGCCATCACCGCCGATCCCGAACTGATGCGCACCATTCTGCTTGACCACATTGTCCTGGGCCAAACCCTGATGCCTGAGCTCATTGCTGTCGGCAGTGCCACGAGTTTAAGTGGTAACCAACTAACCATGTTGGCTGGCGATGAAGGGGCCACCGTCCAAGGGGCGAATGTGTTGGGGGCCGATTTTGTCGCTAACAACGGCGTCATTCATATTATCGACACCGTCATCGTGCCGCCGGCATTGGCCGACGCAGTCATGGCCCTCTATCCTGCCGTCACGGGTGAACAGACCTACCCGATGCAGGGCAACATCCACATCGCGAATAGCAAGCGTTCTCCGGTTGCCTATAATAGCGCACCGCCCACTTCTGGCCCGCACTATCCCAATATTGTCGCCTGGCAGATCTATGCCGAGCCCTTCCGGTATGAACAGCTTGTCCATAATCTAGAGGATAGTGGGGTGATCATCTACTATCAATGTGCCGCGGCCTGCCCGGACCTGGTGGCAGAATTAAGGGCCGTGGTGCAACCTTTCCTCGATGGTGGCCGCCACATTGTTGTCGTCCCCAATGATCCTACCTGGACCCTGCCCGACGGTGATCAGCCCCATACAGACATGGGTGCCCCAATTGTCGTCACTGCCTGGCGTAAACTCCTTAAACTGGAGACAGTTGACGCTGAAAAAATCGGCCAATTCATTGAAACCTACGAAGGTATTGACCACCACGTAAAATAGCTTGGGTCGTGCCGTGTAGTTCGCATCCCCCGCCAGTACTCGCCGCGGTCCCCCGATGCGCACTACACGGCAGGGCTCCGCAAGTTACCCCGACAACTCCAAGCCATCCCCGCCCGCTTCCCCTGGGGGTGCCGTATTGACCATCCAAGTGGAAAACCCTACCAGAAACGCGCGGAAGACCGGCAAGTGCTCCGCTGGGAAATTGTACTTAGCCGGTGCCTGATCCAATACCCGATTAAAACAGGCCAACCACTCCTGGCGTGCTGCTTCGTCGATCACAAAGGGCATGTGGCGGGCACGCATCATCGGGTTGCCGTAGCGTTGGTGATAGAGCGGCGGCCCACCCAACAGCCCGACAAAGAAGGCCGCTGATTTCTGCGATGCCTTCAACATATTGCGCGGAAACATCGCTTGTAGGGGTGACTGTTCCAGTTCGCGATAAAAATCTGCCAGCATTGCGAAAATGTTCGCTTCCCCCATCGCTGCATAAATTTCCGGACTAGGGGCTTCCGTCCGTGGCGGACCACCGGGTGGCACATAAATCTGACGTTCGGACATGGACAAAACTTATTCCTCTCTGTGTTCTCTGTAACATGTGGAGATCGCTAGATCTTATCACGAGCGCACCGCCCTAACCAAAGTTGCCCTCTGTGGTGGTGCCGCTTTGGCAGGAGCGGGCGAACCGAGTATGATGGAGCCGGCAAACATGCACAACCTTTCACCCTTTGCAACACATTGATGAGGTCTCCAATGAATCCAATCGGTTTGATTATGCGCTCAGTCTTTCAACTGCAGAATATCAATAAATCGCTTGCCACTACCATCAGCAACGCCGAACAGGGTGGTCAAACGATCACCACTACTTTAGCCGGCAAAACAGATACCCCACAGAATCGCAACCAACTACGGCATATCATCGGGATTGAACGCTGGGGGCAACGGCGCCTCAAGACGATGCTGAATGAGCCACCAATTCAGGACGAGTATGACGGCTACCAACCAGCGGAGACGCTCGATCTGGCTGCGCTACGTGATGACTTCGCACGGACGCGGGCCGAGACGATTGCACTGGCGCGCGCCATCGAACAAAAAGGTCTTGCCCAGACGGCGAAAGCCAATCATAACATGATGGGGGATATCTCCTTAAACACCTGGTTGCGCTATTTAGTTTCGCATGCCAATTTCGAAGCAAAAAGTGTGAAGTAAACAAAATTTTCACATTCACTGTCCGCGCGATCCTGCGTAGTCGCACGGCATGCTGTGCGGCTACGCAAGGAAAGTGTGTAACTTCTACTCGATAAGAATAGGATCAATGAAGCCGCGGCCTGCGGCGGCGAAGCGCTCAAAACGTTGCGCTTTTTCTTCGTGTGGCTTCGTGGATCGACAACTTCTTTTTACAAAGGAACTCCTATGCAACTGGACGAGCGCCGGATTGACTTGCTTAAACATACCTTTATTGATTATCAGCAGACCGCCGAATTCTTGAAAAATCCACTGATCATGGAGCGCGCCCAGGGACTCTACTACTGGGATCTAGAGGGTAAACGCTACTTTGACGGCATCGGCGGCATCTTTGTTGCCGTGCTCGGGCATGGCCATCCACGCATCCTGGAAGCGATGCGCAAGCAGATGGAGAAGATGAGTTTTGCGCCCCCTCTGCATGGCATCGCCGATGTGACACTGGATTTCGTCGAAAAGTTGGGTTCGGTGACACCGGGGACGCTCAACTATATCAAGCCCTTTAGCGGTGGATCGGAATCGGTGGAGGCGGCGCTGAAATTTGTACGCCAATACTGGAAACAGCAGGGGCATCCCGGTAAGTATAAGTTTGTCAGCCGCTATTTTGGGTACCACGGCGGCACCTTTGGCGCGATGGCGGCTAGTGGCACCGGTAAACGCAAAAGCCCCTTCGAGCCGCAAATGGCCGGCTTTGTCAAAGTTTTCCCCCCCACCTACTATCGCGACCGCTTTGCCACTTGGGACGAGTGCAACCGCTTCTGTGCGCGTATGTTTGAAGATGTAATCATCAATGAAGATCCGGAAACGGTGGCCGGCGTGATCCTGGAGCCAATCGGCAATACCGGCGGCATCATCACCCCCACGCAGGAATATTTCCAGATCATCCGCGAGATCTGTGATCGCCACCAGGTGTTGCTGATCTTTGATGAAGTGATCACCGGCTTTGGGCGCACCGGCAACATGTTTGCGGCCCAAACCTTTGATGTGATCCCCGACATTATCTGTGGCGGTAAGGGGCTGTCGAGCGGGGCCATTCCCCTGGGCGCGATGATGGCGCGGGCGGAGTTGGCCGAGGCCTTCTGGGGTGAAGCGGCCGATGAGGTCCACTTTGCCCACGGCCACACCTTTGCCGGTAACCCGCTGGCCTCTGCCGTTGGCCTGGCCGTGCTTGATGAAATTACTGAACAAGGATTGGCGCAAAAGGCGCAGACCCTGGGTGATTATCTGACCGGTAAGTTAGAAGGGTTGAAGAAGTTTGGGGTAATCCGCGAGGTGCGTGGTAAAGGCATGTTGCGCGGCGTCGAGTTGATGCAGCCTGATGGCTCGCTGAAACCGTTCCCGGCCTTGGGGACAGTGCTCAAGCCGATTGCCCTCAAAAATGGGCTGATTATGCGAATTGATCCCTCCTGGTTTGCGGTGGCACCGGCCCTCACCGCTGAAAAAGCTGATATTGACGAACTCTGTGATCTGATTGAGCGTAGTTTGGCGGAAGCATTGGAAGTGGTGGACCAGTAACTCCCTGCTGTGGCTCATAACGATTCCGCTGGGTAATTAAGCGCAGGGATGGCAAACAATTTGGTTTAATTGTTTGCCATCCCTGCTGCACCATTCGTTTATCGCTGTACCAATGGTAACCAAATTTCATGTTTTGGCGCACCGATGGCAAAGAGGGTGGGTTGCGCGATCTGGACGACTAGTTGATTTTGTTGCTGGTCATGGGCCAGGATAACAATCGGCTGGCTTGACCATTGATTGATGGTCGCATCAAATGCAAAGAGTGTGAGTTCCGCTTCATTTAAGCGTTCTATCTCGCTTTCTTGATAATCAATGCTAACTGTGACTAATTTCTGAAAAGCAAAGTCAGGTGTTACGGTTAAGGTCTGTGTTGTACTGAGCGAAAAGGCAAGGCCGCCATAGCTAAAAGCTGTATTAGAACGCAGGAGTGGATCCGCATCGCTCTTATAGAAAAAGGTGGTCGGTTGCTCAACGGCACCAGCCGGAATAGTGATTGAAATGGACCCATTGCGGCCACTATGACTGAGTGTGCTTGGTGTATCGGGCAGTGCCACCACGGTCGCATCAAAGGGTATCGGCGTGGCCGAAGGGATGGCGGTGGGGGTCGGCGTTACTGTCGGTGTTGGCTCTGCTAGTGCGCCGGTGTGACTTTCAACCCAACCGATATAATGGGCTAGCCGCGTGTACACCCCATAGAAATTAGGTCGCGCACAACCGTAGCCAAAGCTAACTAGCCCTGCTAACCGCCAGCCTCCCTCCTGATCAGAGACGACCAGCGGACCGCCACTATCGCCTTGGCAAGAATCCTTGCCGCCCTCTGCATAACCGGCGCAGAGCATATTCTCATTGATCGTGCCATACGAACGATTGCAAACTTCATTGTCTACAATCGGTACTGATACCTCCATCAAAACCACGGCCGCGCTGCCCCCTTCACCAGTGCTACCCCAGCCGGTAACAATACTCATCTGTCCTGCGGTGACCAACATGTCTTGTGCCGGACTCATTTGCAGTCCGATTGGCTTGACACGTGCATTGAGCGTTGCCGGCCGATTTAACTTGAGCAAGGCAAGATCGTTATTGTTTGACCAGTCGCTAAATTCCTCGTGGACGATCACTTCGGTAACAGTTAAGAATTGTTCCATTCCGTCGCTTTGGGCACGATTATGTTCGCCGAGGATGACGGTAACGGCGCTGGCTGGAACTGCGTTCCCTTCACTATCAAAGAGACAATGGGCTGCCGTGATTACCCATTCCTGCGCAATTAAGGAACCCCCACACAAGTAGGGGCCGGAACGTACCATCGCCTGCCACGGCCATGCCCCAACCGCCGCCGGTTGTCCGCCAACAATTTCTATGTTTCGCTGTGTTGGTGTTGGCGTACTGGCCTGCGCCTGTGCTTGTTTTGGGAATAGGTAAAATGTAAGATAGAGTAGCAAGAATAGTGTAAAAACGCTATATTTGTTTTTCATCATCAGTCTCCCAAACTCTAACCTACACAACCGCAGCAAAATACTTAATTATGACTAGGACATTATTGGCTAGTTTAATATTTGTCAATGTTTCGTTTGCTTTTTGGTAAGCTTGATTAATTATTTCTTAGTGAATTTTTTCTCATGTTAACATGGGGCTGATCACCTGTCAATAGAAATTGGCGAAAATCATCACGCGCTGCAAAAATATGATGATTCTGTATCATCCTAGGGCAACAAAACTATCAGGGAATGACCTAGCCACTTGGCTATAGTGCACAGACAAAGTTTACGCCTCAACTTTACACTGCGTTATATCTGAAATTGATTAGGGGCTGCCAAGTGGTGAACTGGTGGACAAAGGCTGTGCAATCATGTGGCATACATACATATATATGTATGTGTGAAACGTTGCAAAGCCTAACGCCTGCACTTAATTTACTTTGGGGATGGGTTTTCGCTTTTGCCCAGGATTGCAAAGCAAGCACATCGGCGAAAGCAATCGCCGAAATCGCCTATGAGCACTATGTTAATTGTTGAATAAAGGAGCGTGTTGGGTCTAACGCAGCTGCTGAAACGTAATCTCATACGAGAAGTGGACTGCCTGAATGGGCCAACTGCACTTGACTTCAAGCGTTGGGCAAACTGCATATTCATAGTCGAGACCACCCAATTTGCCGACAATATCGGGTAGATGGGGGAAAGTCAGCCCCATTTGATTGGAGGTCTGGCTACTGACTGGCCCGGTGGCGTCAGTGGCAACGCGCAGCTTAAAGGGCTCATAATACATGGTGATCTCGGCCTTGCCTGGCCCTTTGCTGCCGGTGACAATTTGTTCCTTGGCCCCGACCAAATTTTCGACGAGCACGCCATCCAACCCGTTGCCGTTTTGGTCAAGCACGGTTAGAAAGATGTGATGCTGGGCCCGGCTATCACGGATGCCGCCATTATTTTCGTTTAAGCCCAAGACCTTAAAGTGCACAATTTGATATTGGGCTGCGGGGTTAAAGTCGCCGGCGCTAGGGTCAGTGGTTGCAGGCGGTACTGTAGGGGACAATGCCGTGGCTTGCTCCGTATTTTCTACCCCGGTTGTGGTTGGTAAGGCCGCGACCGGTAGGGGTGTTGCTTCGACAGTGGGCGGCAAGGCGGTGGGCGGCAAGACGGTGGCAATGGCGACTAATTCACCCGCCACCACTGTTGCTAACTCGCCATAGACCCAGCCGGATTGACCGTTGATACAGCACAGTTGCCACCAATCACTGGTGGCAGTGCGCGCAGTCACTTGAAAACGCTCGCCCTTTAAGACACTGGCAACCAGGTCAAAAGTGGTGGCGGGGCCACTGCGAATGTTGGCGACATCAGCACTAATGGTCAGTTCGGGCAGCGCAGGGGCGGCTGCGGTTGTTGATAATGGTGTTGTCACCGGGCGTGATAGCGGGACTGAGGTTGTCAGCGGGGCCCTCTGTAGGACTGGTACTGAGACTGCACTAGCCAACGTCACTTGTGCTGTCACGGTAGGTACATGCATGGGGGCTAGGGTTGGTGCTAGCGGAGCAGGGATAGTGGTTTCAACCGTCGGTGTGTAAGTCGGCACCGCGGCATAAACACGAGTCAGGGTGGGGGTTGGTTCAATGGTGTCGCTTGCCGTGCCAAAAACTAGGCTGCAGCCACTAGTCAAGCCGAATATACAGAGTGCTAGGGCTGTGGTCCGCCAACGGGTCACAGCTTGCAGGGTGATAGGCGCGTTCTTCATGGGCAATCATCGCGTTAGTTTCAGTAAAATTATTGATACAATCAACCATGTGCGTGCACAACTGCACGCACATGGTTGATTGTATCAGTTTTTTGTCTAAGGAGCACATGTACTCCCTGCTAAAACCGAAACTGTCGCCCAACGGGTTAAGAGTAAGCCAGATAGGCTCTACTACTCTACCGCTCTACCGATATACTGATGTACCGATATACCGATATACTGATGTACCGATATACTGATGTACCTACCTAGATATCTGCGGCAGATAAAGCAGCTTCCTGCTGATGCCGAGGGCGAAACGGCCGGGATAGATCAATCGTGCCGTTAATTGTCCTTGCGCGCTATCGTGGTGCAAGGCGGTTACTGTTGCTGGTGTCCACTGCGCACTGGTTTCATGATAGGTCAACAAGGTCAGCGCTAGTGGGTTGAGCTGGCTGACCAACGCCGGACTATAGGTAATTACGACTGTAACCTCTTGTTTGAAGGTGAAATTTTGCGGGAACCGCGCCTCCGGTACGGGCATAAAGCTAAATTGTAAGACTGTCGGTTCTGCTGCCGCGTCGCCAGCCAGCTCTTGTACTTGGTAATGCAGTGTGGTGGGTCGCTCAACGGCCCCTGCTGGGATCTCAACTTCAATCCGACTTGCCTGCCCCAGATAAGTCACCTTACTCGCCTGTTCCGGCAAAACAACCACACTGATCGCTGGGTTGAGCGGACTAAAGGAGACCACTGGCGTTGCGGCCGGGGTTATGGCTATGGCAGGGGTCGCCGTTACTAGTGGCAAGGCTGTTGCTGTCACTGTAACCGGTATCGTATCAGTGCCGATCATGGTTGGCGTTGGCCCTGATGTCAGCGCTGGTCTTGGTGTCGGCGTTGGTGTGGGATCAGCAACCGTACGCAGCCCCGTATGCTCCTGGATCCAATCAATATAACGCGCAACGCGGGTGTAGACTCCGTAGAAGTGTGGGCGCGCACAGCCATGACCAAAACTGACGATCCCGGCCAATCGCCAACCGCTGCCATCCTGCACGACCAAAGGGCCCCCACTATCGCCTTGGCAAGAATCTTTGCCCCCTTCCACATAGCCGGCGCAGAGCATATTCTCATTGATAATGCCATAGGAGCGATTGCAGATGACATTGTCGACAATGGGTACTTCGACTTCCATCAAGGCTGTCGCCCCATTGCCCCCTTCCGCCGTTGCACCCCAACCGGTGACTGTTGCGTATAGGCCCACTGCCGTCAATGTATCCTGTTGGTTGGTCAATACTGGCCGCACCGGCGCGACTTGGGCACTAAGATTTACCGGTGTGGCCAATTGCAGCAGCGCAAGGTCGTTATCGTTTGTCCAATCGTTAAAGGCTTCGTGCGCCACTACCTGGATGACGGCAAATTGCTGTTCGCTGCCTTCGGGCCGCGTGCGGTCATGATCCCCAAGCACTACGGTCACTGCCGTTGGGGCAAAGAGCAGATTATTGCCATCAAAGAGACAATGGGCGGCTGTGATCACCCATTCGCGGCTGATGAGGGCACCGCCGCAAAGATAAGGGCCAGCTCGCACCGCCGCCTGCCAGGGCCATTCGCCTGGGCTGGCCGGCTGGCCACCGACAATTTCAAGCTCGCGTATAAACGGCGTGGGCGGAATTGACTGCGCTTGCAGCGGCGCAGCAAAGGTAAACAGATAGACACACAGCAGAAATAGTAGTGGAAAGAGTAGAAATTTGCATTTCATACGAACACCTCTCTTACCGATTGCGCGCAACGGATCAAACGATACATAGGGTAGGACAACAAAAAGTGTCACAAGACAAAATGCGACAGACAACCTCCTTACTTCAATTACCCATGCCAAATGGCTTTGATTGATGAACTGGCGCGCTGCAATATCACCGCTTCGAATGACATCGGCTGCATCGCTGTCTATACGCAATTGGATTAGTGATGGTATTGGTGCCACCGTGATACCAGCAGGCCACCTGCAACGATTGCTTGCTGGTATCACATGTTATAGAACATCAACTGGTTGTGCGCGTGGCGTGGGGAATAGGATTTTTAAGTGGTTCATTACACATGACCTGCGAACTATGCCTCAACCGCTGCTTACCAGGCTACCAAGTTGCCACTGGCGCAAGTTATCCATAAACATCGGTATCCGTTAAACGATGGGTACACTTGTTAACGTCAGTCAACTAACGCAAATGTTAGCATGGGGCTGATCGGCTGTCAATAGAGGAATGTAGCATCTCTTCCTACTTTGCCAAAACTTCATCGTTCTGTCCGAGGGTAGCCTGCACCATCTGTGACTTTTGGCACAAAGTCATTCAGCAATTGATTGCTATGAAGCTTACCGCTGTCAAGCTGACTTACAATAGTATCAGGCTGTGTGGCGTAAGGTTAGCCGCCTGTGTCCTCACGCCGTTAACGTGGGCATCTTGATGGCACTGTTGCGCCGTTCATGGATATTTTCTTCCATGGAGCGGGGATAACGGTGCGGCAGGAAAGAGACGCGGTTGAGTCGTTCCACTGCTTCAGGCGGCAAGTGCCAACCGCCGGCCAACATATTATCGCGCGCTTGGGCCACTGTGCGCGCACCGATAATGGCACTCGTAATGGCTGGTTGCTCCAATACCCAGCGGGTGGCAACTTGCGCCGGCGTTTTACCCAATTCCTGGGCAACGGCCAGTAGCTCGGCCAGCGTTTCATCAGCGTTGGCCGCAAAGTAGCGTTGCGGGTAAGCCCAGCCTTCCGCCGACCGCGTACCGGCCACGGTCCGTTCGCCCGGTTTATAGTTGCCGGCTAAAAAGCCACCGGCCAGTGGACTCCACACTACGATCCCAAGCCCTTTTAGTGCACAGACCGGCACAATCTCCTCCTCAATATCGCGGACGACCAAGCTATATTGCGGTTGATAGCAGGCAAAGCGCGCCAGATCCTTACTGTCACTGATCCATAGTGCCTCCATCAGGCGCCACGCTTCGTAGTTGCTGCACGCGATATAGCGTACCTTGCCCTGATGGACAAGATCATCAAAGGCCCGCAACATCTCATCAAGCGGTGTCTGTGTATCGACATGGTGAATATAATAAATATCAATATAATCCATTTGCAGGCGAGTCAAACTTTGCTCAATCGCCTGCATAATGTGGACGCGCGACATGCCGGAGTTATTCGGCTGATCGCCGGTAGGGTTGAAGACTTTGGTTGCCACAATCGCATCGTGACGACGCCCTTTAAGGGCGTTGCCGAGGATGGTTTCCGACCGGCTGGTGGCATAGGTATTGGCGGTATCGAAAAAGTTGATGCCCGCAGCAAAGGCCAGATCAACGATCTGTTTTGCTTCCGCTTCGTCGGTGCTATGACCAAAGGTCATCGTGCCCAAACAAATCTCCGAGACTTTTAGCCCGGTGTGACCCATTCTTCGGTACTCCATGGTGATCTCCTCTGCTCTCGAATGGCGGCCGGATCATCTCCGCGCCGGCAACTGCTGTGACAGGTGTTTGCGGGGTGACCCTGCTA
Organism: Caldilineaceae bacterium; assembly: GCA_022842065.1. The sequence continues at coordinate 12,397 of JALHQH010000073.1, read as the reverse complement.
AGTATAGATGGCCTTTGGACCGTTCTGAAAATCGTCTTGTCGTCGCGTGGTCTGGATGGCACGACGACAAGACCACGCGACCACAACAGGGGCTTCCAGTTGTCAACCACCTGAGATTCCAATGATCCGAAATGGTACAGTAATTTAGTACCACCCACAACTTCACGTCCCTTGCGCCTGATACTGAACTTTACCCACTTTGGTGAAGGACTTCGTAACGCAAGAGAACGTTGTCGGACGCTTCCCAGCGGCGGGTCTCGATGAGGCGCAGCGTGGCGGGTGTCTTACCCACGAATACCGGAACGCCTTGCCCTAAGATGCGGTTGCCAATCAGCAAATGGATCTCATCCACCAGGTCATGGGCCAGCAGATCGTTCCAGAGGGTCCGGCTGCCGGTGATCAAAATGTCTTTGCCTTGCTGGCGTTTGAGTTCGGCAAGCTGCTGATAGGCGTCACGCCGCCGGATGATGCGGAGACCCTGCCACTCGCCCTCCAGCGTATCGGAGACGACGATGCCCTTGACGGTCTTGCCCGCCTGGGAAAGATCGCGTTGGGCGTCCGTCCACTCAGCCGCGGTTGGATTCGCCGCGACCTTGGGCCAGAAGCTTTGGAAGAGCTCGAAGGAAAGCCGGCCCATCAACTGCACGTCGGCGTTACGCAGCAGTTCGGTATTATAGGCATCGAAAACGTCGCCCATCATCGGGAACATAACCGCAGGATTATTCCCTAAACCGGTATGATAGCCATCCAGTGAGATGACGTTGTAGACAATAATTTTTCGCATGACGCTGCTCCTTTGGTTTGTTGGTTAATGGCATTCGCAACTGTGTGTAAAGTCTGATTATTATCTACTCCCCACCACCTAACGCCTCATAAGCCCGCGCCAGTGTGCTCCCCGGCAGGAAATTCGATTGTAGATAGACGAGCGCCTGTTGGCGATCTTCACCAGCGTCTGTGGTGAGGATCTGTTCGGCGAAGAGGACAATATCTTCCAGCACGCGGGCGAAGCGGTAATAGGCGAGGGCCACGCGGTTGACGATAGTTTGGCCATAGCCAGCATAGAAGAGCGCTTCCTCTTGCGTCGCGGAATAGCCGCTATCACCATGCCCACCGCCGATAAACATGAGATCGCGCTCTTTGGGGGCCAGAATCAACGTATCCCAATCAATGATGAACAATTGCCCCGTATCGTCAATCAAGAGATTCCAGCCGTGAATATCGCCGTGACAGAGGACAAAGTCAGGAGGATTGGCCTGTAACGCGGCCGCCAGCCGCTGCGTTCGTGCGCTTACCACCTTCACTTCAGTGCGCTTTGTGCCCAGAAAGAAGGCTAATGCCTGGACAAGCGGTTCGTCGCTTGGCGTATCCGCCAACTGGTGCAATAAACGCTGCATCCGCGCCGGCCATTCAGGAGTAAAGCGTTCGCGCGGCAGAGTCCGGTTCAGTTCTACAGGGATCGACAACGTGTGTAAATGGCGCATGGCCGCACCCCAGGTAAACCAATGGGCCGCGGTCATGCCCTGTTCATAGCCGGGACGCCCGCACACAAAAGGATAGAGCATCAGGTGGTGATCGCCAAGCGCTGCCCACAATTGGCCATTCTGCGTCATCAACGGCGGGATGATCTGGTGCAAGCCCTGGGCATAAAGGTAGTGCGGGATGGTGAGGGATGCTTCGTGAAAGTCATCGAGGCGCAGCTTGACGAAGTAAGGCGCACCGTCGACGCGCTCGGCGCGGTAGACCGCCGTGTTGGTGTCGGCACCCAGGGGCAGGAAGCGCACATCAACCACTTGCAGGCCGAACGCGGTGCGCAAGGTGTCGAGAATGGTATCGGTGGGAATCGCCGGCTGATCAAGCATGATTTATATTTATGGTGGCGCAAGTGACAGGTGAAGCGGATCTAGCGCTTCTGCACGATCAAATAGAGATGCAACTCTGGATATTGATCATACTCTAAATGGCGACAAACACAACCACAAGTTTCGATCAGTTTGAGGGTGTCGGGAATGCCAAGCACACCGTAGTAGACCGGCACACCCATTGCCGAATCGACCTTTTCTGTGGGTGCATCTAGGCCGGCGGTGGTGTAGATCAGGACGCCGCCGGGGGTCAGGCCGCCCATTAATTTGCGCAACACCGGTTCCTGTTCCACCAGCGGCAGGTGCCAGATGCTATCCCATGCAGAAATGAAATCATATTGACGCGGCAAAGTCCACTGGCAGATATCGGCGTGATAGAAGGGCACGGTCGGATGGCGCGCTTGGGCCAGTTCCAGCATCCGGGTCGAAATATCCACCCCTGCGGCGGCAAAACCGTGGCGCAACAGCAGGTCGATAATCCGTCCGCTCGCACCACAACCAATATCGAGGGCATGGCGTTTCTGGGTTAGAAAAGCCATGGCCCGCTCGTGTTGCGCAAGGCCATTGGTGGGCGGGAAGGTGTCACTGTGCCACTGTTCAGCGATCTGGTCATAGCTCTGGGCAATTTCCTTGGGTAACATGGGCATAGCTCCGTGCTGGAAGGGGGTCGCCCCTTACTGTTCTTTACGGCTAACGGCATAACAGGCGAGTACGTTACCCGACCCCTGCCAGGTACGCGAGTGAAGCAGCTTGAGCGAAACCGGCGGGCGGCCATCAAAGAGCGGAATACCCGCGCCGGCAAGGACGGTCTTATCCTTTGCTTCGTAATACCCATCCAACGTGACAAAATTACAGACAATCACTTTGCGCATCAGTTCCTCCTGTGTGGCTCTATCGTTTGCAGCTTGCTGCGCTTGTACTCAAATCAGAATGAAACCCCTAGTTTTAACCAGCGTGCGTCGCACTGACCAAGGAATCTAACGGAGTGGGAACAGTTGTTGGTCAGTGCGACGCACGCGATCCCGTTAGCCAGCAAAATGCCGGTTCTCATTCTGAGTTACGGATGTTGCCTTGGCAACATCAGCCTGGCAAAGAAACTCAGGCTTGAGTTTCTAGGGAGCGCAGCAATAGTATAGAGCATCCGTTCTATTTTGTCGATAACAAAAATGGCTCGTCGGCGGCTCAAGCGTTCGCTTGAGCCGCCGACGAGCCATTGCGTAAAGTTAGCGTTGCACCATCGGCAGAAAGAGGGCACGGCTGATCACTTGGACAGCGGCGGTGGCACTTGCTTGGAGCCCCCGTTGGGTCACAGTGACCTGGGCTGCAACGGGGGTGGCAAGTTGCACGGTGCTGCTCGACGCAATGTTGACCGTGTATAGCCCAAAGCCAACGCCGTCAATACGCCAGCCGCCGCCGATTTCGGTGACTGTGCGCAGGCTGTCGCCCCCTCTGCCGTTGGCCGGCGTCAGCGTGACCAGTAACCCGCCGACGCCACTTTCCTCGCCATCGGGTTGGCCGTTGCCATTGCTGTCGGCAAAGACGAGGCCAACGAGGCTGGCTTCATTCGGCGCTGCGGTGACGTTGAGGGTGACCGTCGCCAGGGCTGAGTCAACTTGGCCATCACTCACCTTGAAGGATAAGCTGTCCACACCGCTAAAGTTGGCCGCCGGGGTGTAAACCCAGTCGGACGCGGTGCCGAGTAAGGTGCCGTGGGTGGGGCTGCTCACTACTGTGTAGGTCAGCTCGTCACCATCGCCATCAACGGCGCTGAGGTTGACGGCCAAGGCGCTCTCCTGCGTGGCGGTGAGGAAGAGTGAATCGGCAACCGGTGCTGTGTTGGTAGGCAGCACGGTGATACCAATCGTGGCGACCGTGGTGGCCCCGTGGCTGTCGCTGGCCTGGAATTGGAAGCTGTCGTCGCCGACAACGTTCGGTTCGGGTATATAGAGCAGATTGGGCACGTCGCCACTCAACAAACCATGCGTCACGCTGCTGACCAGGGTATAGGTAATCGTGTCGCTCTCGACATCGGTAGCGGAGAGATTAATCGCAACATTACTATTCCGGGTCGTGCTGATCGTCTGCGCCAAGGCGATCGGTGCGTCATTCGTGGCCGCCACGGTCAGCGTAATCGTCGAGACAGTAGAGAACTCCTGCCCATCATGCGAGCGGAAGGTGAAGGCATCTGTGCCCACAAAATCGACAGTCGGCGTGTAGATTACCGTGTTAGGGGGCACCCATTTGTAGTCCCCATGTTGCGGCTTGTCGATCAACTGATAGAAAAGTTCATCGTTGTCCACATCGGTACAGGTGACATCAATGGTGATGGGGGTCTCCTCCGTCACCGCCACGGTGCGATCCACCGCCACCGGCGCGCCATTGGCACCCACATTCCCCACGAGAATGGTGGCAATGGCGACATTCGAGTCATGTTTGCCATCATTGGTCTTCCATTGGATCGTATCGGCTCCTTCAAAACCGGCGGCCGGTGTATACATCCCGGCGTTAACCTCGCCGTGGCCTGGCTTTTGCACAAAAATCACATTCGAAAGTGCGTCATTATCAAAGTTGTCAACCTTGAAGGCGAGTTTGATCGAGGTCTCTTTGGGGGTGCGTGCAGTCTCATCAATCGCCACCGGCACACTGTTCATCACCGTGCCGGCGCCGCGGCCATAACTGGGGGTGGCAAAAACAATCGCATCTTTGCGGCAGGTTGCGCCGTCATCGACATAGCCGGTGGGGCAGCGTTGGAAACAGACTGGCCCCGCCCCATAGAAGCCGGCGGCACATTTGGGATAACAGAGCGCGCCATTGCGTTCCAAGCCAGCCCCACAGACACTCACCGGCCCGCCGGCCCCGCGACCATAGGTGGGCTTGCCATAGAAATCGAAGATATGTTTAAAACAGGTGGCCCCATGATCGGCATAACCGGCCCGGCAATACTGCCAGCAGACCGGGCCAACGCCATAATACCCAGGAGCACAGCGTGGGTAACAGAGCCCGCCTTGCGCCTCTTGGTTCGTCGCGCAGACCAGGCCCGTGCCGCCCCCACGGCCATAACTGGCTTTGGCAAAGATATGCGCCGGTTTAAAGCAAAAGCTGCTGTCACTCTCATAGCCGGCCGGGCAATCTTTATAACAAGCTGGCCCCACACCGTAAAAGCCAGCCTGACAAAGGGGATAACAGAGCGCGCCATCCTGTTCGGTGCCGGCCGGGCAGGCCAACGGCGCGGTCTGGGCATAGGCAATGCGGGCATCAAACCAAGCGCCCAGCCATAACATCATCGCCAAGGTCGCCACCACGGCCAGCGGCTTCAGGGCAAACCGTAGCCAGATGCGTAACTCGTGTGAACAAAGAAACTCAACGACCATGCCGAGTGTTGAAAGCGTTCGTTTCATTGAAAACTCCTTACTTGCGACCGTTCAGGATTTGTTGATACAGCCACTTTACACAAGGCTGCGTCTCGCAAGCGTTGGGGAAGCGTTTGGGAGATTGGGTGATTGGTAATGGGGTGATTCGGTGGTTTCGACAAGCTCAACCGCCGAATCACCCCACCACCCCATTATCTCACCACCAATGGTAGGAAGAGCGCACGACCCGTCACCTTGACCCCGGCGGGTTGCAGCGGTTGGACGCCACGCTGGTCGAGGGTGATCACGGTTTCGATCGGTGTCGCAATCTGGATGCTGCTGCTTGAGGCGATGCGCAGCGTGTACTGCCCAAACACCGCGCCATCGAGACGCCAGCCGCCACCGGCTTCAGTGAGTGTGCTAAGTTCGTCGCCGGTCCGGCTGTTGGTCGGTGTCAATGTGACCAGCAGCCCACTAACGCCGGTTTCGTCCTCATCGGGTTGGCCGTTGCCATTGCGATCTTCAAAGACGAGGCCGAAGAGACTGGCTTCGTTCGGTGCAGGAGTAACGTTGAAGGTGACCGTCGCCACCGGGGAATCAGCTTGGCCATCGTTCACGTTGAAGGTCAGGCTGTCTACACCGACAAAGTTTGCCGCCGGGGTGTAGACCCACTCTGTGCCCGCACCAAGCAAAGTGCCGTGGGTGGGGCTGGTGACCAGCGTATAGGTGAGTTCATCCTCATCAACATCGCCGGCCGTCAGGTTCACGGCGACGGCGCTCTCCTGAACGGTGGTGAGCACCAGATTTTCAGCCAGGGGCGCGGTGTTGGTCGGTAGCACGGTGATGCTGACGGTCGCCACGGTGGCCGCACCCTGTGGGTCACGCGCCTGGAATTGGAAGCTGTCGTCGCCCACAAAGTTTTCTTCCGGTGTGTAGAGCAGGTTCGGCATCTCCCCGCTCAACGAACCATGAGTCGGGCTGCTGACCAGCGTGTAGGTGATGGTGTCACTCTCCACATCGGTGGCGGAGAGCACCACGGCGGCATTGTTGTTGCGCGTCGTGCTGATCGGCTGCGTCACCACCACCGGCGCATCATTGACGGCGTTCACGGTCAACGTGATCGTCGAGACGTTGGAGAACTCCTGCCCGTCGTGCGAGCGGAAGGTGAACGAGTCCGTGCCGACAAAATCGACGGTGGGGGTGTAAATGACGGTGTTGGGTGGAATCCACTGGTAGTCGCCATGTTGCGGCTTTTCCAGCAACTGGTAAAAGAGTTCATCATTCTCCGCGTCGGTGCAGAGGACATCAATGGTGATTGGCGTCTCCTCGGTGACGACGACGGTGCGATCCAGCGCCACCGGCGCACTATTCGGCCCCACATTGCCGACGACAATGGTGACAATGGCCTGGTTCGATTCGTGTTTGCCGTCGGACCATTTCCAGACCCGGAAATCGGTGCCCTCGAAGCCGGGTTCAGGCGTATAGAGCTTATCAGCGCTCGTTGTGCCATGTTCAAACGGCTGCACAACGATCACGTCGCTGCCGTTGGCTACATCATCATTGAGATCGGTGACCGGCATCTGAAAGGTCACCGGCGTGTCCTTAGGGGTACTAATCTGAAACGAGTCGGCGACCGGGATAAAGTTCAGCACTTCCCCCGCACCACGGCCATAACTTGCCTTGGCGACGATGATGGCATCTTTGCGACAGAGCGCGCCATCATCTTTGTAACCGGCCGGGCAGCGTTGAAAACAGACAGGACCATTGCCCACAAAGCCGGCGGCGCAGCGGGGATAACAGAGGGCACCGTTGCGTTCCAGCCCCGCCGGACAGACGCTGACCGGAGCACCCGCCCCACGGCCATAGGTATTCTTGCCAAAGAAGTCAAAAATGTGGCGAAAGCAGGTTGCGCCATGATCAGCATAGCCAGCTGGGCAGCGCTGCCAGCAGACCGGGCCAACCCCGTAGTGACTTGCAATACATCTGGGGTAACACAAGCCACCTTGCGCCTCCTGATTGGCTGCGCAGACCAGCCCCGTGCCCCCGCCGCGGCCGTAACTCGCCTTGGCGAAGATATGGGCATTCAGGCGGCAGAGCGCGCCATCATCCGTGTAGCCGGCCGGACAATTTTTGTAACAGACCGGACCGATGCCCGTGAAGCCGGCTTCGCACAGGGGATAGCAGAGTTGCCCGTCCTGTTCTGTGCCGGCTGGACAAGCCAGATCCTGCGTTTCGGCATGGGCGATGCGGGCATCAAACCAAGCACCCAGCCAGAGCATGACGGCCAGCGTTGCCATGACGGCAGCCGGCTTCAGGGTCATACGCAACCAGATGCGGCACTCTTGTGAACCGAGAAATTCCCAGATCATGAGGATGGTTGAAAGTGTCTGTTTCATTGTTACTCCTTGATATATTAAGCTGCAAGCCGTGAGACTTATGATTGATGATTGGACTTCTTTACCGGTGCTGCTATAGCCTACCAGTGGCAACGTTTAACAACCGTTTCTGATGCGTTGGTCGTAAAAGCCCGCTTGCTCATGCCGTCGTTGCGCGTTCCTCGCCCCCAGTTTGTGCTGGTAACCGCTCTTCGCTCTGTGTGCGCAGGAAAACGAAGAGTCGTTCCAGATCGGCAAAACGCACCGTTTCACTCGTCTGCACGCTCTGTGCCGAAGCGCGCCAGGCAGTGTACGGACTCTCCTGCCAGAGCCGCACCAAGTAAGCACAGTAACCGGCAGGGGCCGGTGTGGATTCGGATGGCATCGTCACTTTTCCCTTCATAGATCCCACGTGGACAAAAATATAAAATGCGATTGGTGCGGGTGCGTTCATTACGAACCGCGCCTACACCCTAGCGTACAAGGCGAACGTGACAAACCCGTCGCGCCATAACCAGTTAGCGTGACAAAAACCACTGCTAGCGTGACAAAAAGCGTGACAAGCCCGTTTTTCCCGTTTGTGCTATACTTTCCTCGATCGAGCGACCAACGAAGTTGATCAGATATTAGCCAACCATTAATAATTAATTGTTTTCCATTAATTATTAGTACTCGCTGTTTGCCAATGAAACAACCATCTATGACCCACCTTACCCTCACCCTCTTTGGTGCCTTTGCCGTCACCGCCAACGGCGAACAGGTAACGGCCTTCGCCACCGATAAAGCGCGCGGCTTGCTCGCCTATCTCGCCCTCCAACCGGGACAGGCCCATCGGCGTGAGACATTGGCCGCGCTCTTCTGGCCGGAGATCAGCCACCAATCCGCGTTGACCAACCTGCGCCAAACCTTCCACCGCCTGCGCGCAGGGCTTGATCACGCCGTGCCTGGCAGTGCGGAACGCCTCTTTATGGTCACCCGCCAAAGCTTGCAACTCAATGCATCAGCATTTAGCGTTGATGTCACGCGCTTTACCGCGTTGCTTGCGGCGAGTGAAGCTCATCACCATGCCAGGCTTGCCGATTGTGACACCTGTCTGCGCGATCTGGCCCAGGCTGCGGCACTTTACCGCGGCGAATTGTTGGCCGGCTTTGGGCTGGTTGATGCCGCCCCCTTTGAGGAATGGCTGCTGTTACGCCGCGAGTTCTATCACCAACAAGCGTTGCTCGTGTTGCAAAAACTGACCACCGCCTACGAAACACGCGGCGATGATGAACAGGCCCACAGCTTTGCCGGCCGTCAACTGGAACTGGATCCCTATCGCGAGGATGCGCACCGCCAACTAATGCGCTTGCTCGCCCGGCGTGGTCTTACCAGCCAGGCCCTCGCCCAATTTGAGCGCTGCTGTCGCCTGCTGCGGGTGGAACTAGGCGTCGATCCCGATGCCACCACGCTTGCCCTGGTGGCACAGATCCGCGCCGGGCAGGCAGATGACAAGGCCACGAGAGAGTACTCTCGACGCGTGGTGACAGGGGGACAAGGTGACAAGGCCACGAGAGAGTACTCTCGACGCGTGGTGACCGAGGGACAAGGTGACAAGGTGAGTTCTCCAACCCTTCAGTCACCAAGTCACCTTGTCCTCCTGTCACCTTATCCCCACAACCTACCCGCGCAATTGACCCCATTGGTGGGGCGTGAAGCTGCCGTTGCGGAACTTTGTGCGCGCTTGCAGGAGCGGACGACGCGCCTGGTGACGATTGTAGGGGCGGGAGGCATGGGAAAAACGCGGTTGGCACTGGGCGTTGGGCAAGCCATTGTACAGGGGGTAATGCGTAGCGCGCAATGTGCCGACGGTGTATATTTTGTCTCGCTGGCACCCCTGGTGACGCCGGCGGCCGTGGCCCCGACCATTGCCACGACGCTTGGCTTGACCCTGCAAGGTGATCCACAACAGGCGGTGATCCAAGGGCTGCGCCATAAGGATCTACTGCTGATCCTTGACAACTTTGAGCATTTGCTCGATGCCGCTACCTTCGTGGTTACGCTTTTGCAGGAGGCTCCGGCGCTCCAAATCCTAGTCACCTCACGTGAACGGTTGCAGGTACGCGGCGAACATCTCTATCTGATCCCGCCCCTCGATTATGGCCAAAACGTTTCGCCAGTGACAACCGGGGGAGACGATGTTGCGCTGGCGAGCGCCCTGTCGTCAGTGCAACTCTTTACCCAGAGTGCGCAGCGGATTGCAGCCGACTTTGCCCTTCAGCCAGCGAATGTGGCCGCGGTGCTGCGCATCTGTCGCCTGGTGCAAGGGATGCCGCTAGGGCTGGAGCTGGCCGCCGCCTGGATCGAGACGTTGACCCCCACCGCCATTGCCGACGCGATCACGCACAGTGCTGATATCCTTGCCACCGCCTGGCGCGATGCGCCCGCACGGCAACGCAGCATGCGCGCCGTCTTTGCCTGGTCGTGGCAGTTGTTGGGGGATGAGGAGCAACAGGCCCTGCGGCAGTTGGCCGTCTTTCGCGGTGGCTTTACCCCCCAGGCGGCGCAGACCGTGGCCGGCGCGACCCTAGCCGTGTTAAATCGCCTGGTCCAGAAATCACTGCTGGTGTGTGCGGACCAGTCAACCGCTGCGCCGCGTTTTCTGCTGCATGAGCTACTGCGCCAATTTGCCGCCGAGCAGTTGGCCTTCTTCCCCGCCATGCACGCGCAAGTCGAGCAGCGGCACACTCACTCTTATCTCGCCCACTTGGCCGCACGCGCCACCCGGTTGGCACGCGGTGAACCACGGCTTGCCTGTGACGAGATCGCGCTGGAACTGGACAATGTGCGGCAAGCCTGGATCTATGCAGCGACCGCGGGCGAGATCGACGCGCTGAGGCCAGCCGCCTTTAGCTGGTGGCAATTCTGCATCTTGCGCGGGCTGGAGTATGAAGGGCGGCGCACTTTTGCGCTGGCCGTAGAGGGAGTTCGCGGTTGGCTCGCCACCCAACCGCACAACGCGGCGGCGCTGCAGCGCAGCCACGCGCTCCTCAGCAAATTGCTGGCGATCCACGCTAACTATTGTTTTGCCCAGGGGCAGGATGAACAGATGGCGGCGTTGGCGCGTGAAGCCATTGCGTTAGGCGAAAGCAGCGGCTCTGTGGAAGGGCAAATTTTTGGTCACTTTGTGCTGGGGCGCGCCTTGCAGGAATTTGGCCAGATCCACGACGCCGCCAAGGCATGGAAGACCGCGATCACACTGGCGGACGCCGCGCAACAAGATCCTGGGGCCGACGAGTTGGTGCGCGAGGCGCTGTGGATGGCCCATATTTGGTTACACGGCAACCGCCTGGCCCTAGAAAAGTATGAAGAGAGCCGCAGCCTCCTTTCACAAGCGTTGCACTTCTGTCAAACGCAAGGCAAAGTACGAGGCCAGATGGAATGCGGTTCCAGCCTTGCCCTCAGCCATTTTTTTCAAGGCAATTATATGGCCGCGCAGCAGCAATATGAAGAGGTCTTGCAACTCGCCCGTGCGCTTGGCTCGCGCCGGCAGGAGATGGTCTCGCAGGTTTGGCTGGGGACCGTTCACGCGCAGCAAGGTGACTATATGTTGGCCGCCAGCCTCTTGCCGCAAGGGGTCGCGCTCGCCGCGGAAATTGGTGCCCCCTACTACGAAGCTATGGGCCTAGCTGCGCTGGTGCGCCTCTATAGTTACCTGGGCGATCAACCGGGGGCACAGCGTTGGGCGGCGCAACTGTTGACTCTACTGGAACGCAGCACGCTGCCCAAAGAGTGTCAAAGTGAGGGGTTAACGGCGCTGGCGCTCAAAGCCCATTATGCCCAGGAAGATCAGGTTGCCCTGGCCTATGCCGAAGCGGCACAACAACAGCTTGCCCCCAGCACTGTGGCGAGCCGCAAAGCAACCGTCTACCTGCTGCTCGGCCATGCCCGTGCCGCCATGAATCAACCCACCGCTGCCGATGCTTATCAGCAGGCGATAGCTGCCTGCACCAAGTTGGGCAATGTGAGCCTCTCCAGCGAGGCCGAGGCCGGGCTGGCCCAACTTGCCCTGCGCGCCGGCGAGATCTGGCAGGCACAGCGCTGGGTCGAAGCGATTTTGCCGGTGCTCGCCACCCAGCCCCGCGCCGGCGGCACCACGCCCTTTTTTACCTATCTAACCTGCTATCAGGTGCTGGCCGCCAACCAGGATGAACGGGCCAACACCGTGTTGGCCCAAGGTGGACGGCTGTTGCAGGAATATGCCGCGGGGATTAGTGATTTGGGGCTGCGGCGGAGTTTTCTGGAAGGGGTGGCAGCGCATTGGGCGTTGATGGGGTTGTATGGGGAGAGCAGCTAGGCAACGGCTGCAGGTGATAGGTGGATCACAAAACGTACATTGTTGACCATGATCTGATTATCATGGACGACAATGCCAGGCAGGGCCACATCTTGTAATGCAAATTGTAGTTCGGTACCGATGACTTGGGCAGCCACTGCCACGGTCACAGCTTCTTCTGGTTTGCGAAAGACCTGCTCCAGCGCATCAAAGAAGACCGCGGCGGGCAGCTCTCCTAAACCTTGGGTTTCGCGTTCAATAAAAGCTTCGACAATGGCCTCAAACTCAGTTGTTTCCATCTCATCGATCTTTTTGTTATCCATGGTTACTCCTCCTGATACTCCTGTCGTTGCCCAATTTTCTTTTTCCACACTGCATACTTGGTGTTCGCTCATAATTCTAACGAAAGAGCAGATATGTAGAGGCGAGCGAGAAAATAGTCAAAAAAACGCACTCGATGTCTAGCCAAGCGCTGAACAAAGTGAGCGCAATGGGCAG
>JALHQH010000072.1 GCA_022842065.1 Caldilineaceae bacterium | reverse complement strand
AGCGGAGGCTGAGCTTGTCGAAGCCAGAGCGGCCCCGCTCTGGCTTCGACAAGCTCAGCCTCCGCTACTGTTCAACGTTGTGCCATCCTAGGTGGACAGGCCAGTGGTAAGACTACAATAGATGCAGAAAACAACAGATGTCGGTCGCACGTTTCATCTGTTGTTTTCTGCATCTATTGTAGTCATTGTCCCCTCTATCCCCAACCACAGCGCAGATACTATCAAACGCCCCGTTAACACGTTGTTAATATTTTCCCTTTGCAGTACACTATATCGGTGCCGTGATTCAAACCCCACGCCACACAACGAAGCCTGCCTGCGCAGGCTATATTTTTGGTCTTAAGCGTAGGTAAGCGAGTACCCAATGGGCGTGCAGTCGTAGCGCTGCGGCTTCGGCAAGCTCAGCCTACGCTAGATGAATTCGCCAAGAGGCAATCATGCGGATCTTCTTTGGTATCCTAATCATCCTGGCCCTGGCCGGCTGTGGGCGCGCGGCGGGCGCAGGGGCTGCCCCCGCCGGCACCGACCGGGCGATCCAAAACAAGGGGTCGGATACGCTGGTCAACCTGGCGCTGGCGTGGGCGGAGCGCTATCGCCAGTTGTACCCAGAGGTGGCGATAGCGGTGACGGGCGGCGGCTCGGGCACGGGGATCGCGGCGCTGATCAACGGCACGGTCGATATCGCCAACGCCTCGCGCCAGCTGAAGGACGATGAGATGGCCCAGGCCCAGGCCAATGGCATTGAGCCGGTCGAGTTTACTGTGGCCATCGACGCGCTGGCGATTGTTGTCCACCCCCATAACCCGGTCAGCCAGTTGACGATGGCGCAGCTTGCCGATATTTACACGGGGCGCATTACAAATTGGCGCGAGGTGGGGGGCAACGATGCGCCGATTGTGCTGCTCTCGCGCGAGAGCAATTCGGGTACCCATGTCTACTTTCTCGAAGAGGTGGTGCGCCTGGGCGATGGCGACAATACGGACATCTTTGCTCCGCAGACCTTGCTTATGCCCTCGTCGGTCGGCATTACCAGCGAAGTGCGGCGTAACCCCAACGCGATTGGCTACGATGGCTTTGGTTATGTCGACGCCGCCCACGAAAAGTTGATCGCCGTGGCGAGGGATGGCGACTCGCCCTATGTCCTACCCTCTGTCGCCGCGGGGGCGGATGGTAGCTACCCGATTTCCCGTGGGCTTTATATGTACACCGCCGGCGAACCGCAAGACGCCATCCGTGATTATCTGGAGTGGATCCTGAGTGACGAAGGGCAGACGATTGTCGCCAACCTGGGCTTTGTGCCGTTGCCAAAATAGTTGCAGAGTGGCAAGGTTGCAGCGTTGCAAGGTTGGTCACTAGCCCGTCTTGGCGGTTACGTTGCGACTCTGCCACTTTGCAACGCTGCAACCTTGCCACCTTTAAAGAACCGAGTGAGTTATGACGAGTGTTGATGAGACGAGTGGTGCGCCGCCGGCAATGACTACACGGCGGGGCGAGTTCCGGCTGGGCGAGTGGATCATCGAGTGGGGGATCCGGCTGGCGGGGCTGTCGACGGTGGTGATCATTGCGCTGATCTTTTTCTTTTTGCTGCGCGAAGGGATCCCCACCTTTCTCGATATTCCCCTGCGCCAGCTCTTTGGCGTGCGCTGGTACCCGATTGAGGCGCTCTTCGGGTTGACCTCGCTGCTGGTCGGCTCGTTATTGGTGACGCTGGGTGCCGTGGTGATCGCTGTGCCGCTGGGCATGATCACGGCGATTTACCTGGGGGAAATCGCGCCGCCCTGGCAGCGCGAAATCCTTAAACCGCTGATCGAGATGTTGGCGGGGATCCCCTCGATTGTGCTGGGCTTTCTGGGCTGGGTCGCGTTGGCCCCACTGGTCCAACAACTGGGCGCGCCGACGGGGCTCACCGCCTTTACCGGTTCGCTGATTCTCGCCTATATGGCCCTGCCCACCATCATCAGCATCGGCGAGGATGCACTTTACGCTGTGCCCAAAGAATATCGCGACGGTGCGCTGGCGATTGGCGCGACCCAATGGCAGACGATCTGGCGCGTGGTCTTGCCGGCGGCGCGCTCTGGGCTAGTCATCGCCCTGATGCTCGGCATTGCCCGCGCCATCGGTGAGACGATGGCGGTGATGATGGTGACCGGCAACGCGGCGAATATTCCCAGCTTGGGCAGTGGCCTCTTTTTCCAGCCCGTCCGCACCATGACCGCCACCATCGCCGCCGAAATGGGCGAAGTGGCGAATGGCAGTCTCCATTATCATGTGCTCTTTGGTATCGGCATCCTACTCTTTCTGATCACCTTTGGGATCAATACCCTGGCCGCCAAGCTGGTAGGGGCACGGTCGGGGCGGCGGCGGGGCGGGCAGCTTTGACAGGAAGGACAAGATGACAAGATGACTGGATGACAATGGGATTCACGCCCCACACGCATCTTGTCATCTTGTCCTTCCTGTCATCTTGTCACTTAATAGAAGGGAACGGTTGTGAAGCGTCAACAGGTAAACCGCCTGGCGATTTTATTGATTTCACTGGTCGCGGGGTTGGTGGTTTTGCCGATCGTCTTTGTGATTGGCTTTGTCATTTATCAGGGCATTGGCACGCTCTCGTGGGAGTTTCTCACCGCGGTGCCGCGCAATGGGATGCGGGAGGGGGGGATTATGCCGGCACTGGTGGGGACAGTGCTGCTCACCTTTGGCACGGCGATTGCGGCTTTTCCGCTGGCGATTGCGGCAGCGATCTATCTGGCTGAATATGCCGGCGAAAACCGCCTGTCGCGCTGGGTGCGGTTGGCGATTGTTAACCTGGCGGGGATTCCCTCGATTGTTTATGGACTGTTTGGCCTGGGCGCATTTGTGCTCTTTGCTGGCTTTGGTACTTCGCTCATCGCCGGCTCGCTGACGCTGGGGATTCTGACGCTACCGGTGGTGATCAGTACGGCGGAGGAAGCGATTAACGCGGTGCCGCAACAATTCCGTACGGTGAGCCTCAGCCTGGGTGCCACGCGCTGGCAGACGATTCGTTACCAAGTCTTGCCCCACGCCTTGCCCGGCATTATTACGGGGATTATTCTGGGTTTGGGACGGGCGGCTGGTGAGACCGCGCCGATTCTCTTCACGGTCGCCGCCTTCTACTTGCCGGATCTGCCCCGCTCGATCTTTGACCAGAGTATGGCGTTGCCCTATCATCTCTATGTGATCGCGACGCAAGTGCCGGGCATGCCGCTGGCGATTCAATATGGCACGGCGCTGGTGCTGCTGTTGATCGTCCTTTCATTAACCCTGGTGGCGACGCTGGTGCGCACCAACATGCGGCGCCGCCGTGAATGGTAAGGGAATGGTAATGGCACCAATTCTGGCGCTGGAAAATGTTTATTACACCTATGCCGATGGCACCGAGGCGCTCAGCGATATTTCGTTGGAGATTAATCGCAACGAGATTTTTGTGCTCTTTGGTCCTTCGCGTGCCGGCAAGTCAACGCTGTTGCGCCTGCTCAATCGCCTTTCGGATCTTGATGAAGGGGCGCGGCGGCAAGGGGATGTACGGTTCAATGATGCCGATATTTTTCAGCGCGGCACCAATGTGAGCCAGTTAAGGCGGGCGATCAGCATGGTCTTTGCGATTCCCACCCCCTTACCCGGCTCGATCTACGAAAACTTGGTCTATGGGCTCAAGATGGCCGGCATCCGCGATAAGGATGAATTGGAGCGCCGCGTCGTCAAGTCGCTGCAACAGGCTGCGCTGTGGGACGAAGTACAAGATCGCCTGCACAGCAGCGCCTTTGCCCTTTCCGGCGGTCAAAAACAGCGCCTGTGTATAGCCCGCAGCCTGGCCCTGGAACCGCAGGTGATCCTGCTCGACAACCCCACTTCCGGTCTCGATCCGCTCTCTACAGCCACCGTGGAAGAGTCACTCTATGAGCTGAAAGAACGCTACACAATCATCATGGTACCGCACAGCGTACAACAGGCCGCCCGCGTCGCCGATCGCGCCGCCTTCCTGCTCGATGGCCACCTGATCGAACTCGACACCGGCGAACGCCTCTTTATGAACCCCAAAGAGCAACGCACGGAAGATTATATTACCGGTCGGTTTGGGTAAGTAAAGCGTGAAACGTGAAACGTAAAACGTAAATCCGCATCTGCAACCATTCACGCATCACGTTTCACGTTTCACGTTTCACGTTTCACGTTTCACGAATTACGTTTCACGCATCACGCAAAGGAGCGCCATGCAGAGCAAGATGGAGGTCAAGAATTTCAGCTTCTTCTATGGCGCGTTTCAGGCGCTCAAGGATCTGAATATTCCGATCTATGCCAACAAGATCACGGCACTAATTGGCCCCTCCGGCTGTGGCAAGTCAACCTTTTTGCGCTCGCTCAACCGGATGAATGATACGATTGGCCAAACCCGGGTGGAAGGGGAAGCGTTGTTAGAGGGTAAGAATATCTACGATTCCGATGTGGATGTGGTAGAATTGCGCCAACGGATTGGCATGGTCTTTCAACGGCCTAATCCCTTCCCCCAGAGCGTCTATGATAACGTCGCCTTTGGGCCACGCGTTTTGGAGATGGCGAAAGGGCGTGCACTTGACCAGATCGTACAGGAAAGTTTGCAGCGGGCCGGGCTCTGGCATGAGATCAAACACCGCTTACGCGACAGTGCGCTTGATCTGAATCCCGGCCAACAACAGCGTCTGTGCATCGCCCGTACCATTGCCGTCAAGCCGGAGGTGATTCTGCTGGATGAGCCCTGCTCGGCGCTTGATCCAGTGGCGACGGTCACCGTGGAGGATCTCATGCGCGCGCTGGCTGAGGAGTATACCCTGGTCCTCGTCACCCACAACATGCAACAGGCCGCACGCGCATCCGATTACACCGGCTTTTTCTGGCTGGGCAAACTGGTTGAATTTAACCGCACCCAGCGCATTTTCACCGCCCCGCAGGAAGAATTGACCGAAGCGTATATTACAGGGCGGCGGGGGTAATAAAGTTGATTAGTCGTGTGGTCAATTAGTCGCGTAGTTGCGTAGTCGATAAAATGACCACACGACCACTAACCACAAAGGAACCTGCTTATGATGATGCGAGAGCGCTTTGAACAGCAATTAGGTGAATTGCGTGGAGATATTCTCCACATGGGGAAATTGGTGGAGGATGAACTGCTGTTGGCGCTGCGTGCGTTGCAACAGTTGGATCCGGTGTTGGCAAAACAAGTATATACGGCTGATGATGAAGTAAACCGGATCCGTTTTGCCACCGAAGAGAAATGTTTCACGATCATCGTTACCCAACAGCCGGCGGCGCGTGATCTGCGCTCGGTGGTAACGGTGATGAATATGATCATCGATCTGGAGCGCATGGGTGATCAGGCCAAAGGCATTGCCAAGGTGATTCTGCACTTACATGATCGCGAACCGGCCCCCCTGCCTCCTGAATTAACCCAGATGGGTGATCTTGTTTTAGAGATGTTACGCCAAAGTATGTTGGCCTATGCGAATGATAGCACCAGTTTGGCCCGCGCTGTCGTTGCCCGCGATGATACGGTAGACGAACTCTTTGGGCGCATCTTCAAGCAGTTGATCAAACAGATGGCCGCCGACGACAATCCGGACAAAGTGGAAGATAGTTATGAGATGGTGCGGGTCGCGCGCGAGTTGGAACGCTTTGGCGACCTGGCGACGAATATCGCCGAGCGCGTGATCTACCGCGTTACGGGGCAGATGGGAGAATTGAATACGGATCACCCCTAAGTGGTAAGCTGTGCGGCCAGGACGCGGCATGTGCGCCCCGCGCATTTTGGTTGTTTGACAAGCAAACAGCTCTCCTCTATACTTCGTCCATACTTCGTTCGTCAAATAGTTTGAAATACTAAATAAGCAGCAAGAAGAGCGATGACGCCCACAGCCGATGATTGTGCCCATGCCCTGATCGAGGTGATCCCCGAAGTGATGCAAGAGATTCGGCGTCATGTGCGCAGTCGGCGCGGGCCGGATCTCTCTGTCATGCAGTTGCGCATTCTGGCTTTTCTCGCCGGTAATCCTGGTGCGCCCCTCTCCGCAGTGGCTGATTATGTAGGGCTGACCCTGCCTTCTACTTCCACCCAAGTCAGCAATTTGGTTGATCGCGAGTTGGTTCACCGCACGTCATCCCCCACCGATCGGCGCTATATTGCCCTACAACTGACTGACAAAGGCGAAACGCTGCTCACCACTGTCCGTCAGGGCGCGCAAGCAAGCCTGGCCGAGACCGTCACCCGGCTCGCCCCCGAAGAGCGGCAACAGGTCATCGATGCCTTGCAAGCCCTACGCCTGATGCTCACCCGCGCCAAAACAGATAGTCACTTTGATGACACTGGCCCACCGCTTGAAGCAGTAGATCGGTCCGCTTGAAGCAGTAGATCGGTAAATCGGTAGACAAGTACCGATTTACCGATCTACCGATCTACCTGTTTACTTGTCCACCTGTCCCTGCTTCCCGTCTACCTTGCCCTAGAAATGGAGCTTTTTCCCATGGAGAAAGAGCATGCGGCCCGTGCCGAAGGGTCAAATCTGGTTGCTCCGATTGTGGGCAACCAGGATGATCGAGCTGCCGCAGAAATCAACCCACCCCGCCTCCCTGACTTGTCCGTCGCGGAATTTCCTTTGCGGGCGCGGCAGTTTCGGGTGCCGAAAACTTTTTCGGCCATGCGCCACCCCAACTTTCGCCTCTATGTCTTTGGCCAGCTGATCTCTGGCATCGGCACCTGGATGCAGATTATTGCCCAAGGTTGGCTGGTCTATCAGTTGAGCAAATCTGAGTTGGCGCTAGGGGTTGTGGGTTTTGCCGCGGCATTGCCCGCGCTGTTGATTACGCCGTGGGGGGGTGTCGTGGTTGATCGGGTGCCGCTGCGCAAGCTCATGGTGATCACCCAAAGTGTGTCGATGCTGCTGGCCCTGATTCTTTCCGCGCTCACCTTTGCGGGCGTGGTACAGGTCTGGCATGTGGTGCTATTGGCGGTGGGCTTGGGGGTGGTCAACGCTTTTGATGGGCCGGCGCGCCAAGCCTTTGTGGTGCAGATGGTTGGGCGCGAAGATCTCTCCAATGCCATCGCGCTTAATTCGATGACCTTTAACGGCTCGCGCGTTCTGGGGCCTGCGGTTGGGGGGATTTTACTGGCCGCGGTTGGGGCTGGCTGGTGCTTCTTTTGGAATGGGCTCACCTTTCTGGCCGTGATCATCAGTTTGCTCGCCATGCGGATTCCCGCGCACGAGGTACATAAATCGACCCTTTCGCCGTGGGCGCAATTGGTTAGCGGGGTGACCTATGCCAATAGCATTATCGAAGTGCGCGCCCTGCTTGCCCTTGCCTTTGTACTCAGCCTCTTTGGCATCACCTACAGTACGGTGTTGCCTGCCTTTGTCGATGAAGTGTTGCAGCAAGGGCCAACTGCCTTTGGCGCGCTCAACACGGCCACGGGCGTTGGAGCGATTATTACCGCCTTCCTGATCGCCCGCTATGGCGACAGCGGTTATCGCGGCCGCTGGTTGAGTTACGCCGCCTTGGCCTTCCCGGTCGCGCTTTGCCTCTTTTCACTCAACCACAACTACACCATCGCCTTGGGATTGGCCATCTTTCTCGGCATGGGCTTTATGAGCCAGTTCACCTTGATCAACACCCTGCTCCAGCGCTCGATCACCGACGAGATGCGGGGCCGCGTGATGAGCCTCTATACCCTCACCTTCTTTGGTTTTACCCCCTTTGGTAACCTGGCCATGGGCGCGATTGCCGAACGGTGGAACCTAAGTATGACCATCTTCACTAGTGCTTGCATCGCCTTTATCCTCTCTGCGGTGATTCTCTTCTTCACCCCCCGGCTGCGCGCATTGGCGTAATGCGTGACAGGGTGAAGGGGTGAAGGGGTGACAAGAGATAGAGAGATACAAGATGGGGAGGTTAGACTGCTTTATGTCTCGTGTCTCGTCGGGTGCTCCCTACGGCGCGTGTCACCCCTTCACCCCTTCACCCCTTCACCTTGTCATCCTATCCCCCCGCTCGATTAGCTCTTTTCGGTCAAATTCAAGTACAATAATGACAAACAAAATTGTGCAACCGCTTGCGTTAATTATTGATGCGCCGGCACAAAAGGAGTAATTTTTGTCATGAAATTCATCAGTAAAGTCTCGGTCTTTCCCAAACTACCCGCTGCCATCACCCGTTTACAAGAACTTGCCTACAACCTCTGGTGGAGTTGGGAACCCGATGCCCAGGCGCTCTATGCGCAGATTGATGGTGAGCTCTGGGCTGCAACCAATCACAATCCCGTCAAATTTCTACGCAATGTGCATCAACAGCGGTTGGATACCGTGGCCGCCGACAGTGCCTATTTGCATGATTACCAAGCCGTTTTGGCGGCCTTTGATGAATACCTGGCCCCGACTACCCTGGGCTGGTTTGGCGAAACGCATGGGGACAAGCGCGACCAGGTGATCGCCTATTTTAGCGCCGAGTTCGGCCTGCATGAAGCATTACCCATCTATAGCGGTGGCCTTGGTGTGCTCAGCGGTGATCACTGTAAAGAGGCGAGCGATCTCAACCTACCCTTTATCGGTGTCGGTTTCCTTTACCCCCAAGGCTACTTTACCCAACGCATCGACCCGGCTGGTCGCCAACAGGCCGAATATGAAAAGATCGACTTTGCCGAGATGCCGGTCACTGCGGCGCTCGATCCCCAGGGCAACGAAGTGCTGATCCATGTTGACCTGCCCGGTCGCACGGTCTATGCCAAAGTTTGGCGCATTCAGGTCGGGCGCATTCCGATCTTTTTGATGGATACCGATGTGTCACGCAATGCGCCCCAGGATCGCGAGTTGAGCGCACGCCTTTATGGTGGCGATCGCGAAATGCGCATCAGCCAGGAAGTGGTGTTGGGGATTGGGGGCGTACGCGCCGTGCGCGCCCTTGGTTATACCCCGGCGATCTGGCATATGAACGAAGGGCACAGTGCCTTCTTGGGTCTAGAACGCATCCGCGAGCTGGTGCAAGGCAAGGGACTCACCTTTGACGAGGCGGCCGAATCGGTGCGGTCGAATACCCTTTTCACCACCCATACCCCTGTCCCCGCTGGCAATGATTCCTTCGCCTTTGAGCTGGTCGAAAAATTCTTCTGGCAATATTGGGGGCAACTCGGCATCGATCGTGATCGATTTATCGGCTTTGCCCGCCAAGAATTGCCGTGGGGGCCCCAGTACAGCATGACCGTGCTGGCGATCCGCCTGAGTGCCTACGCCAACGGCGTCAGCAAGCTGCATGGCGAAGTCAGCCGGGAGATGTGGCAATTCCTCTGGCCCAACACCCCAATTGCGCAGACCCCGATTGGGCACATTACCAATGGGGTCCATACCAAAACGTGGCTGGCCAAAGAACTCAAGGAGCTCTACACCCAATATTTGCCCGCCGACTGGCTGGAAAAAGTTGATGACCCTGCCACTTGGGCCGCGCTGGACACAGTACCCGACGGTGAGTTGTGGGCGATCCACGAGGCGCGCAAAGAGATCATGGTCGAGATGGTCCGTGATCGCATGCGCCGTCAATATTTGCGTTATGGCGAAGGGCCGCGGCGCATTCATGAAGCAGAAACGCTGCTCAACCCGCACGCCCTCACCCTGGGTTTTGCTCGCCGTTTTGCTACTTACAAGCGCGCGACCCTGATCTTCAAAGATGAAGCGCGGCTGCTGCGTCTGCTCAATAACCCTGAACGGCCTGTCCAGATTGTCTTTAGCGGCAAGGCCCATCCCGCCGACGAGCCGGGCAAGGGGCTGATTCAACACATTTACGAAATCAGCCAACGCCCTGAGTTTAGCGGCAAAATTGTCTTTGTCGAGAACTACGACATGAATGTCGCCCGCCATTTGATCGCCGGCGTCGATGTCTGGCTCAACAACCCACGGCGGCCCCATGAAGCGAGCGGCACCAGTGGCCAGAAGGCGGCGCTCTGTGGTATTCCCAACTTTAGCGTGTTGGATGGCTGGTGGGTGGAAGGCTACGATGGTGACAATGGCTGGTCGATTGGCGAAGAGCGCGAATACAAGGATGAGGCAACGCAAGATGACGCCGATGTCGAGGATCTCTACACCACGCTCGAAGATCAGATTGTCCCGCTCTTTTACAGTCGCGATAATCATGGCGTGCCCGGTGGCTGGGTGCAAGCGATGAAAAATGCGATTCGCTCCTGTGCCCCCGCTTTTAGCATGCGTCGCATGGTCAAAGATTACACCGAACTCTTTTATCTGCCCGCTGCGGTGAGCGGTCAACGCTACCAGGCAAATAACTTCCAACTTGCCCGCGAAGTGTCGGCGTGGAAGCGTAACTTAGCGCAACAGTGGCAAGCGATCCACCTGCAGGCCGAAATGGGCGGCAGCCCGCAGCTTACCGTCGGCGAAGCCTTACAGGTGCGTGCCCGGCTCTGGCTCAATGGCGTCTCGGCCAGTCAAGTCGCGGTCGAGTTGATCACCGGTGCCCAAGATGGGCGTGGTCAACTGGTGGCCCCGGAAGTGGTCCCCATGCAAGGGGTCGGTCAGCATGATGGCGCGTTGCTCTTTGAAGGTGCGCTCACCCCGTCCGATAGCGGGGTCTTTCTCGTCGGCGTGCGCGCCCGCCCCACCCACGATGGGCTGATCAATCCCTACGAAACCGGTGTCAGCCGCTGGGCTTAATCGATAAGGCCGCAAACCCGCAAATCTTCGTGTACTGCGCATCCCCTGATGCGCAGTACACGATAAACACAAAAAGCCCGCCCACTGAAGAGTGGGCGGGCTTTTTGTGTTACCTTTTCCGCCACGTAAGGGTACGCTATATCGTGCCGCGTACGCGGCACACAAGGCCTACTTGCAATTCATGTGATCCACTTCCCGCAACCGTGCGTCAGATTAGGTGAAGAATGAAATTAATCACAATCGGCCGCAAGCTAACCCAATATTTTATGTTTACGGTTGGCGGCTGACTCATTGTTTGAAAGGATTTGAGCATGGATATGCAGACGAAGGTTAACGAGATTTTGGACTTTGCCCTCTCCCGCCGCAATTATGTACGTGGTTCGTTGATCGGTGGCGCAGCGGCGTTGGTCACGCCGTTTAGTTTAGGGCGCGCCTTTGCCCAGGGCATGAGCGATGTGGATATTCTCCAATTTGCGCTGACGTTGGAACATCTGGAAGCGCGCATGTACACCGACATGTTGGCGACCGGCATTCTCACCGGCAAAGAGCAACAGTATTTTCAGAGCTTTGGTGCCCATGAAGCCGCCCACGTGGACGCGCTGACGAATGCACTGAGCGCCGCCGGGGCCGACCCGGTCCAGGCCTTAGAGAGCTACAACTTCCCCGCCTTTGACAACCGTGGCAATATTCTCAACTTTGCCCGCACCGCCGAAGAGTTGGGCGTTGGGGCCTATCAAGGTGCCGCCGCAGCGATCCAGAACCGCGACTATCTAGCTGCCGCCGGCAGCATTGTCCAGATCGAAGCGCGTCACGCCGCGATTGTGCGCCTGCTCATTGGCACCGATCCCGTCCCTGCGGCCGTCACCTCCAGCCTGAGCGTAGACCAGGTACTCCAGACCGTCAACCCGATTCTGGGGCAGTAGGAAGGGAGGTAAATCAGTAAATCGGTATATCGGTGAAATCGTCACTTCCCTACTGATTTACCGATTTACTGATTTACATTATCAACACAACAACAAACAGGAGAAACTGTGATGAATACACAACAAACAATCAGCATGAATCGCCGTAATTTTCTACGGGTCAGCGCGGCAACCTTAGTGGTCGGTGCGTTGGCGACAACCAATGTGGGGATGGGTGGTGGGCGTGCGTTGGCCCAGAGCGGGAACGCCACCATTGACATCTTGAACTATGCCCTGACGCTCGAACATCTAGAGGCGCGCGCCTACCGCGAGATTTTGGCCGCCGGCTTGGTGACTGGCACCGCACGTGATTACTTCCAGAGTTTTGGGGCGCATGAAGCGGCCCATGTCGATGCCCTCACGCAGACCATCCAGAGCCTTGGTGGGATGCCGGTGCAGGCCCAACAGAATTATAACTGGCCAGCCTTCCAGAGTGAGCCGGAAGTGCTCGAGTATTTTCAGATGGTGGAAGAGCTCGGTGCGGCGGCCTATCTAGGCCAAGCCCCCAATCTGATCGACAACGACGACCTGTTGACTGCCGCGGTCAGCATTCATAATGTTGAGGCGCAACATGCCGCCGTCCTGGCTGATCTGATTGGGATTTCGCCCTCGCCGGCCTTTGGTCAAGCCAAGACGATGGCGGAGGTGTTGCAGGTCATCACCCCGATCTTGCAGCAGACCGAGATGCCAACGCAGATGCCCAGCACCGGGTTGGGTGGTTTTGCCCGCAGCTTTGGTCCCCAACTTTCGCAGTAAAATTGGTGTAAAAACGATCCACGAAGGCACACAAAGAGACACGAAGGGCATACGCTGTATCAGCGTCTCTCTTCTGTGTCTCTTCGTGGATGGGAGGATGACTTGATGAACCGCACTTATTTCAACCAACGATTGCATTTACGCAAGCAGCTAACATTTTTTATCTCGCTGTTGCTGTTCACCTTGTTATATACCGTGCCTGGCACTCTTTATGCGCGTGACATTGAATCAAGCACGCCAGTGTTGACCGTACGGGACCAAGGTGTCGCAACGAATCTGCTTGACGCAGCGACACTCAACTCGACCAGCGCACTGACCAGCACGACCGCCACGACAATCACCACAACCGCTGACGATCCCTTTGCTGCCTGGAATCAACGTAACAAGGTTACGCGGGAAGCAGCTTACCCGGTCCAAGTGCAAATTCCCGCCATTGGCGTCGATGCCGCCGTTGAAGCAATCGGGGAACAAGCGAATGGGGCGATGGCTACACCGACTGATCCAAACAATGTCGCCTGGTATAGCTACGGCGCAATTCCCGGCGAAAATGGCAGCGTCGTCATGGCGGGGCATCTCGATAAAGCCGACGCCTCCCGTGCCGTCTTCTGGGATCTGGGTAAACTGGTCAAAGGGGATGAGATTATCATCACCGATGTCAGCGGCACCCGCTATCGCTATGTGGTCACCGGCAGCCAGAGTTATTCGTATAACAAAGCACCGCTGAAGGCGATCTTTGGTTTTGACCTAGCGAGTCGCTTGAACTTGATCACCTGTCGGGGGAGTTGGGATCGCAATCGCCAGACCTATAGTCAACGATTAGTGGTTACCAGTGAGTTGGTGGAGATCAGTCAGGTGGATCAAGCGAATAAGTCAGGATCGTGGCTCAGCGGGAATGCAGGGGGTTGACAAGATCGCCCTGGGCTAAAGCCGCAGGGCTAGCGAACAGCGCCGGGTAAACCCGGCTAAGGGAGGGGGGTATCCGGCGTTGTTCGCTAGCCCGGTTGCACACTGGGCGCGTTGACGACGGGGCGGGATGTCAACCCCCTAAGATCCCAGTTTAAGGAATGAGGATTATATTAAACCAACAAGTAACCCCCTCCTAACCCGGGTACCCGTTGGGTGCTGGTAAGGGGAGGAATGGTCACCTCAATTCCTAAGTGTCATCTCTATAAGGTAATCCTGTCATTCCTCACCAAACAGCCGGTGAGGAATGACAGGGGCTAAATCTTGTTTCTCACATTTACATGCGCAATTGAATGTTGTACAAATTCGCGTAGGTGCCATTCAATGTGATCAACTGGTCATGGGTGCCTTGTTCGCTAATGCCGCTGTCGCTCAAGACGACGATGCGCTGGGCGTTTCTCACGGTGGACAGCCGATGAGCGATGACCAGGGTGGTGCGGTTGTTGGATAGGCGCTCTAACGACGCTTGCACCGCCTTTTCACTTTCATTGTCGAGCGAGCTGGTCGCTTCATCAAAGATAATGATTGGCGGATCTTTTAAGAAAACGCGAGCAATGCTCAGTCGTTGTTTCTGCCCACCAGAGAGCTTGACGCCGCGCTGGCCGATATCAGTTGCGTAACCTTGGGGTAACGCCATGATAAAGTCATGGGCATTGGCCTTTTTGGCGGCAGCGATAATTTCCTCCTCACCTGCATCCAATTTACCGTAGCGGATATTATCGGCCACGGTGCCGGCAAAGAGGTAGACATCTTGTTGGACAATGCCAATGTTGGCGCGCAACGACGCTAAGCGCAACTGCCGAATGTTCATGCCATCCAGTAGAATCTCCCCAGCAGTGACCTCATAGAAGCGCGGGATCAACGAACAGAGGGTGGTTTTACCCACGCCGGAAGCCCCGACTAAAGCCACATATTCACCCGCCTGAATCTGCAACGAGATGTTCTTGAGCACATCATCATGCTCCTCCCGATATTTAAAGCTGACCGCTTTAAACTCGATCTGGCCCTGCACCTGGGGTAGATCAAGCGCAGCGGGCGCGTCTTGGATATCCGGCTCGACCTCTAACACTTCCATAAAGCGCTCAAAACCGGTGATGCCCTCCTGATAGAGCCGGGTAAAATTGGCAAAGCGGCGGATTGGCTCGATCAGGATGCCAACATAGAGCAGGAAGGTGAGCAGATCGGGCAGATCCAAGTTGCCATTGACAATACTCACCCCGCCAAAGATGATCACCGCAATCGGCATCAACTGGGTGAAGGCGATCAATCCGCCATAATAGTACATCTCGCTTCGATAGACATCACGACGGCTGGCGACAAACTGGTCATTGGCTTGCGTGAATTTTTGCGCTTCCACGCGCTCATTCGTAAATGACTTGACCGTGCGAATGCCGGCCAGTGAGTCTTCGACTTGCGCGTTGATATCGCCGACGCGATCCTTGCCGTTACGATAGGCGCGCTTCAAGCGGATATTCAAGTAGTAGGCGTACAGCGCCATGACCGGCAAAAAGAGAAAGATCAGCCAGGCCAGGGGCGCATTGATGTTGAGCATAATCACAAAGGCACCCAAAAAATTGAGCGCCGAGATGATAAAGTCTTCCGGCCCATGATGATACAACTCTGAGAGATCAAACGAATCGTTGGTGAGGCGCGTCATCAACTGGCCGGTGCGCTGTTCATCATAGAAACGAAACGAGAGTTTTTGGAGATGGGCAAACAGCTCGGCGCGCATATCGCGTTCCATCAGGGCACCCATCATGTGGCCCTGATAGTCAACAAATGCGTTACAGAGCACATAGATCACCACTAGCCCCAACATTACCGCGCCCATACCATAGATCTGGCTGATGGCGGTCGGCATACCCGCTTCCAATATATTCTTGGTGATATACCGAGCACAGAGCGGAATGAGCAGGGTCGCCGCTGAGACCGCCAGCGCGCAGGCCAGATCGGCCCAGAGCAAGCCCAGATAGGGTTTGTAGTAAGAGAAGAACTTTTTACTTCGTGAATTCACAAAATTTTCCTCACATCGATAAGTTAATATGTTTGTGTAGGGGCGCACCCTTGCGGCGGTGGCCTTCTAGGCGCCAGGGCGACCGCAAGGGTGCGCCCCTACGAAACGATTGTCTGTTCTTGCTGATTCATCCCTTCACCTCCTGTTGCCATAGTCGCTGCATCTCCGCGCAGCGCGCCAACAATTCGTCAAGGGTGCCCGCATCATCAAGCTTGCCATCCTTCAGCACAATAATGTGATCAGCCTGACACAAGGCGGCGCGACGATGGGCCACCACTAAACAAGTGGGACGCGCACCGTGGACGCTGGCCTGTTCGCGTAAGCGTGCCCAAAGCAGTTGCTCCGTCTCCACATCAAGTGCGCTCGACAGATCGTCAAAGACCAACAACGCCGCATCACGCACAAACATACGTGCCGCCGCGCTGCGTTGCATCTGGCCCCCCGAGAGTTTTACCCCGCGTGGGCCAACGATGGTCTCCAACCCGGCATCTAACTGTTTGATATCTGCTTCCATGACAGCTGCATGGATCGCTGTTGTCAAGCTGTTGGCTGCGGCCCCATTGTCACTGCGCCCCATCAAGATGTTGTCCCGTAGCGATTCGCTAAAGAGGCGCGGGACCTGCGCCGTATAAGCAGTGCGTGGCGGCGTAAAGAAGGCCGCTGGATCGGTCACCAGTTCGCCATTCCAACGGATCTCGCCCGCGGTCCGTGGCAGTAAACCCAACAGCACACGCAACAGGGTGCTCTTGCCCGCGCCAACCCTTCCGGTGATGACGGTAAAGGAACCGGCCTGAAGTTGTAGATCGATTCCTTCAATCCCTTGGCCGCTGCTGGGATGACGATAGGTCAGCGCATTGACGGTCAACGATTGCAAGCGGTGCGCGGCTGTCCGTTCAGGGAAGGTGAGTGGGGGCGGTTCCTGCGTCAGATAGATCGGGCGTGTCGGCAGCAACGATTCAGCAATCGGCGCTTGCGCCAGCTCTTCCAACCGGGCGAGGGAGATCGCCTGCGTCTGGTAGTCGCCGATAAAGGAGCCACAATCACGGAAAAACCAGGTGATCGACCAGATATAGGACATAAAAAGCGCAAAGTCACCGACGGTAAAGCTGCCGTTGCGAATGCCCAGCCCCGCCAGCAAGAGCACCAGCCCAATCCCCACCTGTGTCACCTGATCGCTGGTGGAGAAAGCCAGGTTACGAAAGAGTTTTTCGCGCAATTCTGCTTTGCGCCGAGTGGCGTTGATGCGCTGGAAGTGGTTGATCACATTGGTTTCGGCGTCGGCAACCTTGATCGCCTGTACCGCGCCCAGGATTTCGCCCAAGTAGCCCTTGACGGCATCGCGCGCCACCGCACTGGCCTCAAAGGCACGCAACATGCGCGACCAGGCGAACTTGGCTAGCCATAGTCCCAACAACCCCGGCCCAACCGCGACCAAGGTCATCTGCCAGTTGATGCGCCACATAATGATCAGCGCAACCAGTGCAAAGAGCAGCTTGCCCAGCATATCAGGCAGCCAAACTGGGAAGTCCTTTACCTCGCCCACATCATCGCCAAAGCGGCTGACCGCTTCACCAGGTGCCACGGGTAACGGTTGCGCGCCCGGTTGGTTCATCACACTTTCCATGAGATTACGTTGGAGCAGCGCGCGCAACGGCTCTTGGAACGCCATATCACTAAGCAGCGTCCAATAGCGGGCGAGCACCCGCATCACCTCCACCCCCGCCATCGCGGCGAGTAGGGTCCAGACGCCCCACGCCCCCGACAAATTAGCCGGCGCGTCACCGGTGAGACGGTCGAAGATGCGCTGTTCGAGCAGCCCCGGTAACAGCAAGAGCAGCGAAAATGCGCTCCACGCCAGGGTATAGCCCAGGTAGGGCCAGGGATACATTTTGATCAGCGCCCAGACAAAGGGTAGGGTCGCCATGGATGGTTTGGTTATTGGTTGATTAGGTGCTTGTACAGTCATGCGAGCGCCTCCTGGAGGCCAGTGCGTAAGAGTTGCGCAAAGCGTGAGGTTGGGTCGGCGGCCAGGTGGATACGTTCGCCAAATTCCACAACACGTCCGCCGTCGAGGATCAAGATATCATCGGCGCGCGCAACAGTCGCTAAGCGATGGGCGATGATGATGCCGGTGCGATTAGCCAGCAACCGGTCGATGGCGCGTTCCAACAGCTGTTCGGTCGCCGGGTCGAGGCGTGAGGAGGCCTCGTCGAGGATCACCAGCCCAGGCGCTTTGAGGAAGACGCGCACAAAGGCCAGCAGTTGCGCTTCCCCCGCCGAGAGGCCACTGCCCCCACCGGTCAGGATCGTGTCGAGCCCCTTTGGTTGTGCCCGATACCAGCGCTCCAACCCCAGTTCATGGATTACGGCAAGGATTTGCTCATCAGCCACCCGATCATCAAAGAAGGTTAAGTTATCGCGCAGTGAGGCCTGAAAGAGCTGGACTTCTTGGGTTACCATACCCACCTGTTGGCGCACAGTGGGCAGAGAAAGCGAACGCAGGTCGGTGCCATCAAGCTTGATCGTGCCGGTCAGCGGGTCGTACAGGCGGAAAAGCAGGCGGGTCAAGGTTGTTTTGCCACTGCCCGTGCGCCCCAACAGCCCTAGCACCCGGCCTGGGGCCAGCGTGAACGACACATCGTGGAGGACCGCACTGATCAACTGGTCGCCACCGCTGAGTACATCAGCAGTACCATTTGTAACAGGCCCGCTTAGCTGGTGACCATTCAATTTGATGGTACTACCATTAGTATGCGGCACATCATTGTAATGAAACGAAACCCCAGCAAAAGCAACCGCCGGTGGTATGCCGGCTGGGGTGAGGGACGTGTCCACTTGCGCTATCGGTTTCACCGCAGTCGCCACCACCTGCGGCTTGTGCGCAAAGAGTTCGTTGATGCGGTTGATGCTCGCAGTGGCATGTTGCAGCGCCTCAATCTCCGCGCGCAACTTCTCCAGCGGATCTTGCAGCAACCCGACGTAGTAAACGATCAGATAGACCGCGCCCACGGTCACCTGACCGTTGTAGAAGAGCCAGACGCCAAAGCCCAGCGCCAACACCCGTGCCGCCACGGCAAAGAGATGGGTCAGCGCAAAGGTGAAGATGCCAAAGACACGTGCCGCGTAGTGGGCGAGATAGGTGTCCCGCTGTAGCAACATTAGCCGACGCAAGACATAAGGGACCGCACCATTGGCGCGCACATCTTCGCGACCGCCCATGCGCTCTTCGATAAAACCATAGAGCGCCGCATTGGTCCCCCGTGCGCGGTCCCACAGGCGAACTGTGCGTGCCTGGACAGCCTGTAACACCAGCAGGATCAGCAGCGCATAGGTCAACGCGGCCACGCCGAGCCGCCAATCCTCCACCCCCAGCAGCACGATCACACCGAGGACAAGCAGCCCATTAGCGATCACATTAAGCACCAGTTGCGAGAAGAAATCAGCCAGTTGACTCACATCGCCGTCGATGCGTTCGATCAACTCGCCGGGGGTGCGGGCGTTGTGAAAACCCATGTCCAACCGCAGACAGTGTAACGCCAGATCAGCACGCAAGGCATTGGTCGCGGTCCAACTCACATCTTCGCCAACGTAGGTAGCGGCAAAGGTGGCTCCGGCTTGCAAGAGGCCAAAAAGGATAAAGAGCAGCGCCGCCGTCACCAGCGTGGTGAGCGCGCCCCCCTGCTGCGCCGTGTCGAGCACATAACGCACCAGTTGGGGGTTGAGCAGTTGCAGCCCAATCCCACCGCCGAGCAGCAGCGCCAGGAGCGCGACTCGTCCCCGCTGCGGGCGGAAATAGGTTGCCAGCAGGCGTATATATTGTTGTAAGAGAAGCATAGTTGCTCCAGGTAAAGGGTCTTCTTAGTCAGGATAACGCGATGACAACCGTTGCAAGCTATTTTGCGCCTTCCCACCGCGCATAGACGCGACGAAAAGCCAGCAGCGAAAAAATCGCTATACGCAAAACAAGGTCACTTGGTCAAAGAGAAGAAAACTTACTGGAGCGAAGCATTAAGGAGATAGGCGCTTAGGCGCGGCAATCCATCGGAAGTGCAGTCTCAGCTACGCAGTAAGTTGTGGGGATGGTCAATAACATGGCTGCACCTCCTTTCTTCTAGCAAAAAGCCAGAAATAAACCTAACGAATTGATAGCGCAGAGCATAACATTGGTTGTCAATCTTTGTCAAGCAGGAAAATTTGGGAATTTATCAGGTTCAATGGGATCCTAGGGGGGTGACGAGATCGCCCTGGGCTAAAGCCGCAGGGCTACCTAACAACGCCGGGTAAACCCGTCTCCCTTAGCCGGATAAACCCGGTGTTGTTGGGTAGCCTGGGTGCCCACTGGGCGCGTTGACGGCGGGGCGGGATGGCACCCCCCCTGAATTCCGGTTGAGCCATTTATCAAAAGCAGCCAACTGTCATTCCGAGTGAAACGAGGAATCTCCGCGTGGGTGGACAGAGATTCCTCGTCGTTCCACTCCTCGGAATGACAATGCTACTCGCTGTGCAACAGCCCAATCAGCCCGACACCGACGACGAGCACCAGTGCTGTTAAAGCAAAAACACTGGGCAGGCCCCACCAGGTGGCCACAATCCCGAGCACAACGGGGCCAACCACGCCGCCAATGCTGCTTGCCATGCCGTAGAGTCCAATCGCCGCGCCCCGTTCGCTTGGCCCAGCATGTTTTGTCATGAATGATTGGCCGGCGACCAGAAACATGCCATAGGCAACGACTTCGATCATGAGCAGGGCACCCCAACTGGGCGCAAGTCCAGGCCAGAAAAGCGTAAGATGAACTACCGCCGTCAACAATAAGGCCACGCTCATCAGCAGCCGATTGGAAAGCCGGGTGGCAAGCAGCCCGGTGGGAATACGCGTAAAGGTAGAGGCCAGGGCACGTCCGGCCAACAACGTGCCAATCGCCACATCGCTACGATCGTTGGCCGCGGCGTAGAGCGGAAAGAAAGCAAAGAGAACCGCAAAGGCCAAACTGTTAACCAGCGCGCCACTGCTCGCCGCCAGTAACTGGGGATTGCGTACTAACAAGCGTAGTTGGGGTAGCAGTGCCGGCCGCTGATGACTGACCGTGGTCGTCGACTTGCTTTCACGCCGCAAGCCCCAGAGGGCCACGCCACAGCCAACCAGCGCCAATAGTGCCGCAGTTCGATACGCTGTGGCATAGCCATACTGTTCCGCTAACAGGCCACCCAACGCTGGTCCCACCGTAAAACCCAACCCCATGCTCGTCGAGTAGAGGCCGACGGCCAGCCCGCGCTCGCCATCACTGACCACATCGCCAAGATAGGCCATGCCCATCATAAAGACGGCAAATATGGCCACGGCGGCCAGAATGCGCACCGGAAAGAGCCAGTAGGGATTGGGGGCCAGGGTATAGAGCACATTCGAGAGCGCAAAACAGAGCATCCCGCCGGCCACTACCCAGCGCCGTCCCACCCGATCCGAGAGCAACCCCAGCGGCAGCGCGATGAAGATCGAGACCAGCGCCATAAAACCGGTCAACGCTCCCACCAGCGCCACTGACGCGCCCAGGTTGGTGGCAAAGCGCGAAAAGGTGGCCGTCACCATCCCGGTGACGGCATCGGCACAGAAGACAACAAAACAGATGGCCAGCACTTCGGTGCGGAGGAGAGTGCGCCACGGGCGCGGGGTAGCGGATGATAGGATCATACGGTTTCTCACTGCGTTCAGTAGGTGGATTGAAAGTCTTCAGTATACAGTATGGTATCATTACCCGACCAACTGTCAACCAATTAAGAATCGTCCAATCACCTAAGCACCCAAACTATGACCGCCCTATCCGATCTACTCATCCTTGACCTTTCGCGCATCCTTGCCGGCCCCTATGCCACCATGCTGCTCGGCGATCTGGGGGCGCGCGTCATTAAAGTGGAACAACCTGGCACGGGCGATGATACGCGTCGCTGGGGGCCACCCTTCACCGCCAATGGCGAAAGCGCCTACTTTCTCTGTGTTAACCGCAACAAAGAAAGCATTACGATCAACCTCAAAGAAGAGCGGGGGCGGGCGCTGGTGCGTCAACTAGCGACACGAGCCGACGTGCTGTTGGAAAATTTTAAAGTTGGGGCAATGGCAAAGTTGGGCTTGGCCTATTCTTCACTACACGAAATTAATCCAGCCCTGATCTACTGTTCAATCACTGGCTACGGTCAAACTGGCCCATTGGCTGATCACCCAGGCTATGACACCGCCATCCAGGCCGGCGGCGGGCTGATGAGTATTACCGGCCCTGCTGGGGCGGACGGCGAACCATATAAAGTGGGCGTGGCGATTGTCGATATCACCGCGGGGATGAACGCAGCGATTGCGATTCTGGCGGCGCTGCACCACCGCACCTTGACCGGGCAGGGTCAGCACATTGACATCGCGCTCTTTGACAGTCAACTGGGCTGGCTGGCCAATGTCGCCAGTAACTATCTGGTTTCGGGGGAAACACCCCAGCGCTATGGCAACGCCCATGCCTCGATTGTCCCCTACCAGACGATGCCGACCAGTGATGGCTGGATCATGCTGGCGGTGGGCAATGATGGCCAATTTGCCCGGCTCTGTGGGGCGATAGATCGAGCTGAGTGGGCACAGGATGCGCGGTTTGCCACCAACCCCGCCCGCGTCGCCCATCGCGCGATCCTGATTGACCAACTTGAGGCGATCTTTCGTACCCGTAGCAGCAACGAATGGGATGCACTGCTCTCACGCGCTGGTGTACCCTTTAGCCCCGTCAGCGACATCCCCACCGCCCTTGCCCACGAACAGACCGCGGCGCGCCAGATGGTGCAGACAGTCAATCACCCTACAACTGGACCAATCAAGTTGGTGGGGCCAGTCCCGAAGTTGAGCGCAACGCCCGCCTCCATCCGCAGCGCCCCGCCGCGGCTGGGTGAACAGACGGAACAAGTGTTGGGGGAGTTACTTGGTTATAGCAAGAGTGAAGTACAACAGTTGCGGACTGATGGGGTGATTTGACCAGCAACAATTCGTGTACTGCGCATCTCCTGATGCGCAGTACACGAATTGTGCCATGTTGATCCGCTGCTCTAATTTCCGCAGCGAATCACTTTTTCTGTGCAAGGTCAGCCGTTAAGAAAAGACTAACATCCCGACAATCGTGACTACACGAATAAAAATTGCGAACGCTAGCTTGTACACTGTCAGCCAAATCCCGCAGCGAGGAATCGCGGTCTGGGCAAGTAGAGATTCCTCACCAAAAAGCCGGTTGGGAATGACAAAATGACCTAAGGTTAACGGTGGCTTTGTAACCCGACTGCAAATGTGAAGTTTGCCACAAATTCTTCCATTAATTGCCCCTTTTGTGGTACACTGGCAGATAGATCAAACAAACGTTGTATCGCCATTATTATGGCTACACGAATTGCAAGTTTTGGACGGCGCATCTGATAAAAATGCGCAACTATCGAGCGTGCACAAAGGAGTGTTTGTTATGGATTTCGGGTTGAATGCTGAACAGAAAATGATTAAGGATTCGGTGCGCAAATTTGCCGCTGAACAGATTATTCCCAATGCCCGCGATTGGGATCATGCCGGCAAGTTCCCGCGCGATCTGCTTTACAAGATGGGTGAATTGGGCTATCTCGGCGTACCAGTGCCTGAAGAATATGGCGGCACCGGGCTTGATTACATCTCCGAAGCGATTGTCTTTGAGGAAGTAGGCTACGCCGATTCGAGCGTGCGCACGACCCTTTCGGTGCAGATGTCGCTAGTCGAGCTGACGATCCTCAAATGGGGGACAGAAGCACTCAAGCATTACTATCTGCCCAAGCTCTGCAGCGGCGAGTGGCTGGGCTGCTATGGGTTGACCGAACCGAATGCCGGCTCGGATGCGGGCAATATTTCGACCACCGCCAAACAAGAAGGCGATGAGTGGGTGCTCAATGGCCAGAAGGTTTGGATCAGCAATGGCACCTGGGCCGATGTGGCGATTATTTTTGCGCAAACCCAGCCTGGTTCCAAACATAAAGGCATGGTCGCTTTTTTGGTCGATACGAAGACGCCCGGCTTTAGCAGCCGCAAAATGACCGGCAAACTCGGGCTCAAAGCAAGCGACACCGGCGAACTATTCCTGGACAATGTGCGCGTGCCGGACAGCAATCGCCTGGGCGCGGCCGGTGAAGGCTTTAAGGTGGCGATGAGCGCGCTTGACAATGGGCGCTATGGCGTGGCTAGCGGCTGTGTCGGCACGGCACAACGGGCACTCGATGTCAGTGTGCGTTATGCCAAAGAGCGCATTGCCTTTGACCAGCCAATCGCCGGCTTTCAACTGGTGCAGGACATGTTGGCACAGATGGCGGTAGATACCGAGGCAGCCCGGCTGCTCGTCTATCAGGCCGGTTATGTGAAGAACCAGGGCGAAGTGAGCACCATCCCGGTCTCGATGGCCAAGTATTACGCCACCGAAGCTGCCAAACGCAACGCCGACATGGCGATCCAGATCCACGGCGGCTACGGCTTCTCGGACGAATATGAGCCCGAACGCCTGTGGCGCGATTGTCGTGTGGCCAGCCTCTACGAAGGCACCAGCCAGATCCAAAAACTGATCATTGGGCGCCATTTGACGGGCATTTCAGCGTTTGTCTAAACTAATGCGTGAAACGTAAAACGTAAAACGTAATGGCTGCTCCTAAGCGGACAATTACGTTTTACGTTTTACGTTTTACGTTTCACTCATCACTCATCACAACCATGTCCGAGCAATTTGATATCACCTGTGCCATCCCCCGTGCCGGCCGCACCTTTGAGAATTTTCTCAATAATATGAAGCGCTTTGACGTTGACCATGCCGAGATCGACCGCATCCTAGCCGTGACAGCCGCGAGTAAGCGGATGAGCAGCCCGCACTATGGCGAGGCGATGGCCTATCTGCACCATGCCACCCAGGAAGCACCTGGTTTTGGCCTCTTTATTGATCGCAAGCGCCACCATCGCCCCTATCGCGTCGGCTTTCTCGGCCATGATTGGACGATCAACGGGGTACGGGTGCGCGTCGAGGGCGAGGAGCCGCACAACGGCTCGTCGCTGATCCGCCTGGATGAGATCGACTGTGCCGTCGTTGGGCTGGACGAGCTGTTGACGATGACCCAGTACTATCTGCATGACCCCACATCGGTAACCAAGTGGGGGATGTACAACTACCAGATCGAAAAGCCAACCGACATCCGCATTGCCGGGTCGGCACAGTTGACGCGCTACAACAGTGTGCTAGGCCAGGAGGTACAGGATATTGTCGGCTTTTTCCTGATCTCCAAACCGAGCAGCCGCTATCAATCACCCTATACCGAAAAGGGCAGCAGCCATCGTAAGCAGAAAGTACTGCCCTATCCCAAGAACTTTCTGGCCCATCTCGCGGAAAATGGGCGACGCGTCTTTGTCAAGGGGCGCTATACCGGCGTGGTAACGGCAGCCTATCCGGAACTAAAAATTGAGTCGGTCGAAGATGTGGAAGATGCGGTGATGGATGCGCAGCCGGGGAGTGTGGGGCTGGAATTAGTACAGACCGGGAACACAATCCGCAAGAAGGGGTTGCTGCTGCATGGTGCCCCACTCTTCATGTCGGAGAGTTTATGGGTCGCTGATTACCATCGCTACCTCACCAGCGAGCCATTACAGCGTTTTATTGAGACGGTCAACCCGACCGGTTACTTTGACGACGAGCGCATCCGCCACTTCGCGCTCTGGTATCTGGCGTTGGAGACCAACATGGGCGACACCTGGATCGATAAGCCGCCGATCACCGAGATGTTCTGCAATCCGCAAGATGTCGAACATGGCTTGCGCCCCTACCGCTTGCAGACCCGCTACTGGCGGCCCGACGACAATTACAAACAAGACGAAGCGCTGGCCTTGATTACCAGCGCCCGCCGCCAACTGTTAAGCTACTACCACCACTATCAGCAGACACTTTTGGCTGTAACAGCGTGACGGTGAAGGGGTGACAGGGTGAAGGGGTAACCCCGTCTACGACATCGTCCTGTCACCCCTTCACCCCTTCACCCTTTCACCCCTTCATTGACTGCGCAACCAAATCCCTGGCAAGCGCCGCAATTTGCCCCATTTACCCACATAGGCACGACGTGTGAAGACATCGTAATCATGACGCTCAATGTCCGTTAGGATCGCTTGATAGAGATCAGCCGCGGCCCGAATGGCAAAGCGACCATCAGGATTTAAGAGTTGGATACCGGGCAATGCTTCCTTGTAGAGTAACCGGTTACGCGCAATTTGGTAGCGCATAAAAGCCCGCCAGCGGTCGGTCACAGCACCGCGGGCCAGGTCGTGCTCGTTGATTTCAAAGAGGGCCAAATCAGCTTGGGGTAGATAGACGCGACCAAGCCGCCAATCCTCGCCCACATCGCGCAAGATGTTTGTCAATTGCAGGGCAACACCCAACTTAATTGCATAGGGGATCGCATCGGCACCGGCATGGCCGATAATGTGCATGCTCATCAGCCCGACCGTGGAAGCAACCGCATAGCAGTAAGCCGCCAATTCGGTGAATGTTTCATAGCGGCTCTGCGACAGATCGCGCGCAACCCCATCAATAAGCTGTTCCGCATAACGGACAGGAACGCCATAACGCAGCCGCGCATCGGTCCAAGCAATCGCGACCAGATCATCATGGGGCGGCGTCGCTGTCAACACATGACGGCGCCAAGTCTGTAACTGGACTTCACAATCACCGGTTGCGCGGTCAACTAGATCATCAGTGACGCGACAGAAGGCGTACAGCGCACGAACGGCACCGCGTTTTTCAGGTGGAAGCAAAGCAGAGGCCAAATGAAACGAACGGCTATGCACCGCAGTCACTGATTCGCAGTATTCATACGCACGGGCAAGCGTAGATGCATCCAGGTGTAATTTCGCCGTCGTCACGTCGGTCTGGCGCCCTTCATGGGCCAATGAAAGCAGGGCACCTTCCCAGGCATGCGTCTGCAACTGCATAGCCAGCTTCTCCTATTTTATCAATGTGGATAGAGATCGATCCTGCTATTACTTCGCTCTGAATGAGAACCGAAATTTTTGTAATGGTCAAAACGGGGATGCTCGTTTCTACCACAGTATAGTCGACAAGATCGCTAATGGCAATGAAAAGTATAAGACCTGTCCCATAGGATTTGCACAATCTTTATCAAAGTTATGTACAATAGTAATGTAGCGAACAAGTGTTGTGCAAGTTAGCATGGTAAACTGGCTCTGTCAAGGTATGATTCATACATTTGTTCAGGTTTTGCCACACTGTTTTAGACAAAGATCACACAAACGTTTGATTTTTATGAGCCAACTCATTATAATACAATAACAAATTTAATGTATTTATCTTCTTTTCAAATATAGCAGATTAGTCTGCGAAATGGCTAACTTATGAAATCATCAGCGGATACGCCCACGTATAACCTAAAAGCGGTTGTCCAAGAAACTGGCATAAAGCCGGATACACTGCGGGCTTGGGAGCGACGTTATGGTCTACCGGAGCCACAGCGCACGGAGAGCGGGCACCGGCTCTATTCGCAAAATGACATTAATCTACTCAAATGGCTAATTGCCCGCCAAGAAGAGGGCTTGAGTATTAGCCGCGCTGTAGAACTGTGGCGCCGGGTGGAAGCTGAACAGGCCGACCCTTTTCAGGCTATTGCCAGCCAAATTGTCAGCGCCATTGCTCAGCAGCCGACGTCTCCGGTGGGCATTAACAACCCAACCCGCGAGACAGAGCCATTCCCAGTATCCTTCCCAGTGTCCTTTACCGAGAGTGGTCGTGATACCATTACCCAATTGCGCCAAGCATGGATCGCCCATTGCCTCAAATTTGACGAGCAAAATGCTGAACGCGTAGTCACGCAAGCCTTTTCCCTCTTCCCAGTTGAAAAGGTTTGTGTCGATCTGCTGCAAAAGGGCTTGGCCGCTATTGGCGATGGTTGGTATGATGGGCGCATTACTGTGCAGCAAGAGCACTTTGCTTCGGCATTGGCAGTGCGGCGCTTAGAAGCCCTGCTCGCGGCCACCCCTGCGCCGACACGCAACGGTCGCCTGCTCGTGGGCTGTCCCCCGGATGAAGCCCATACCTTCATTCCGCTCATCCTTTCATTGCTCTTGCGCCGCCGGGGTTGGGATGTGATTTTCTTGGGTGCCAATATTCCGCAGCAAGACTTTGTGTTAACCACACAGACGGCCAGGCCACAGTTGGTCGTGCTGACAGCACAACTGCTTTTCACGGCGGCTGGGCTACGTGAGTTGGCCGATCTTTTTTATGAAGCGCGGGTGCCCTTGGCTTATGGCGGCATGATCTTTACCCAGCTACCGGCACTCCAACATAGTATCAGTGGCCACTACTTAGGCAATTCGCTTGACCAGGCAATTGAGCTGATTGAGCAACTGATGATGACGCCGCGGCTGCCATTAAGCGCCATCCCGCTCGCTCAGCAATATGAAGAGGCCCTTCACCATTTTCGGTTGCATCAGGCATTAATTGAATCGGAAGTCTGGCAAAAATTGAGCGCATCGGGCATCGCTTACTCGCTCCTACGCAAGGCAAATATCAACTTTAGCCGTGATATCATTGCCGCGCTCACACTGGGTGATATTCAATTTATGGGGCCGGATCTGGTCTGGTTAAAAGGCCTGCTGACGAATCACTATCAGATGCCGGAAGGGCAGGTTCACATCTATTTGGCGGCCTACCTGGAAGCTGTCCGTTCGCAATTACATGGCCGCGGGGTGGTGCTCTCGGGCTGGTTAGAACAAGTGCTTTACGATGAACGGGTGCTTGTGAATGGCTTACACGCCAGCACTGTCATGCACAAAAACAACAAAGATTGGTCACCAGTGTAAACCAAGGAGCAGTGGCGACCAATCGCGATGAAGATTAATCTGCGGTTGTTTTGAAGATAAGCAACACGCCTAGTAAAGAACAATAGTAAAAAGCAGAAGAAAGGATTTCCCTCAATGAGGATCATTGTAACCGGGGGAACAGGACTCATCGGTAGAGCACTTAGCCAATCATTATTGAAACAAGGCCATCTGGTCACGGTGCTGAGTCGCCATCCGGACAAAGGCCACGAGATGCCTAGCGGGGTACGGATTGAAGGCTGGGATGGGGCAACCCCCAAAGGTTGGGGCCATTTGGTCAACGATGCCGATGCCATTGTGAATCTGGCCGGGGCGGGGATTGCGGATGCACCCTGGACCGAAAAACGCAAACATCTGATTCGCGAAAGCCGGATCCATGCCGGCCTTGCCATCCAAAAGGCCATCGAGGAGGCAAGTAACAAGCCAAAGGTGTTGCTGCAATCCTCGGCCGTTGGTTATTATGGCCAATCCCATAGCGACGGGGTGATTACGGAAGATTCGCCGCCTGGACGTGATTTTCTAGCCAAGGTTTGTTTTGACTGGGAGATGGCGACGGCGCCAGTCGTACGGATGGGCGTGCGCCGTGCGGTCATTCGCACCGGCATTGTGTTAAGCCGCGCCGGCGGTGCCTTCCCCAAGATGTTGTTACCCTTTAAATTTTTTGCGGGTGGCCCACTAGGCAGCGGCAAACAGTGGACCCCCTGGATCCATATCGACGACCAGATCCGTGCCATGCTCTTTCTGTTGAACCACGCGACAGCCAATGGGGCCTTTAACCTGAGCGCACCGAATCCCGTCACCAATAAGCAGTTCAGTCAGATGATTGGTGCCACCTTGGGGCGCCCAGCCTTTTTGCCCGCCCCTGGCTTTGCCATCCGCACGGTATTGGGCGAAATGTCTACCATCCTGCTTGATGGGCAGCGGGCTGTGCCACAGAAATTAGAAGCAGCCGGCTTTACCTTTAAATATGGAACTGCTCAAGAGGCGTTGAGTAATTTGTTAAAGTGATGCGTGAGACGTGATGCGTAGCCTGTTTCACCCATCACCTTTCACCAACCATTCGTATAAACTAAAGCAACCGTGAAATTATGAAATATCATCATACCTTTATCGTAAAAGCACCGATTGAAACTGTAGCAGCCTTTCATCGTCAATCCAGCAGCATGGCCGCGATTACCCCACCCCCCGTGATTGTGCGGATTCATCAGGCTCCGGCGCTGCTCAAAGATGGCGACGAAATGGACTTTACCCTCTGGCTAGGGCCGTTACCGATTCATTGGCTGGCACGCATCGAGCAGGCTTCCCCCACTGGCTTTGTTGATCGCCAACTGCGTGGCCCTTTTACACAGTGGGTACATACCCACACCTTCCGCGCCATTGATCCGACAACAACCGAAGTGATCGATGAAGTCGAAGTAGTGCCTGGTACCAACCCCTTTTGGCGGCTGGTTGGTTATGGCATGTGGTTTAACCTGCCGATTCTCTTTGCCTTTCGCGGCTGGAAAACCCGGCGCCTGCTTGAGCATGGCGACGCGGTGACCATGCCCCTTTCAACCCCGCCCGCGCGATGAGTAAGTGGCGATGAGTGAGCAACGGATTGTCATTATTGGGGCCGGGATTGGTGGCTTGACCACGGCGGCAGTGCTGGCGAAGGCCGGGTTGGCAGTGACTGTACTGGAAGCCCATGTCTATGGCGGTGGCTGTGCCGGCACCTTCTTTCACAAGGGCTATCGATTTGATGCTGGGGCGACCTTGGCCGGCGGCTTTTACCCCGGTGGACCGATGGATCTGGTGGCAGCCGCGGCTGGGGTCACAGCGTGGCCCGCACAACATGATGATCCAGCTATGGTGGTTCATCTGCCAGATGGCAGCAGTGTGACGCGCTGGGGTGACGAGCGGCGTTGGGCGGCTTATGAAGCCGCCTTTGGCACGGCAGCCCAGCCCTTTTTTGCCTGGCAGGAGCACACGGCTGATCTGCTTTGGGATTTGGCGCTGCGGATCCCGCCTTGGCCAACACAAAGTGGGCGTGATGCCCTCTGGCTTATCCAAAAAGGGATAGGCTGGTTAGGCGCTAATTTTCCCGCTTACCTGAATCCCACACTCGCGGCCGATGCAATCCGGCCAGTAGCAGCCCATCTACGCCACGCACCAGAACGGCTACGCCTCTTTATCGATGCGCAACTGTTAATTGCCGCACAGACAACCAGTCGCCACGCCAATGCACTTTATGGCGCTTCGGCCCTTGATCTGCCACGGCGGGGAGTTGTGCATTTGGCGGGGGGCATGGGCGCGATCGCGGAAACGCTCGTGGCGGCGGTACGCCAGCATGGAGGTGAGGTCCATTTCCGCCAGGAGGTTACGCGCATTCGCATGGTCAACGGCCGGCCGGTCGGGGTCGAAACCAAACGGGGCGACCATTACCCCGCAGATTTGGTGATTGCCAACCTACCACCCTGGAATATTGTCCCGCTATTGGGAGAGGCTTTACCATCGCGGCTCCAGCAATTACCCGCACAGCCGGCTGATGGGTGGGGCGCGTTTATGGTCTATGTGGGTGTTGATGCTCAGACCGTCCCCCCCGCTTTTCCGCTCCACCACCAGGTAATTGTGCGTGAGCCAATGGGCGAAGGCAATACGGTCTTTCTCTCGCTCAGTCCCGCCTGGGACACCAATCGTGCACCAACTGGACAGCGCGCCTTAACAATTAGCACCCATACCGCACTGGCTCCCTGGTGGCAACTCTATCAGCACGATCAAGCCGGCTATGCCGCCCGCAAGGAAGCCTATATAGCGCGCATGTTGGCGGCAGCGGCACAAGCCCTACCATCACTACACGAAAAACAAACACTGGTAATGCCAGGCACACCAGTCACCTTCCAGCGCTTCACCCGCCGTACTTGGGGCTGGGTTGGCGGCTTCCCACAGACCAACCTGTTCCGCACTTGGGGCCCCAAACTTGGCCGCGACTTGTGGATGGTGGGGGATAGTATCTTCCCTGGCCAGTCAACCGCCGCGGTGGCACTGGGTGGCATGCGGGTCGCCCAGGCGATTTTGGCGGACCGGGTGCGTTTGCCCCAAGGCCGCGCCCAGCGCACCGTCGTCCCAGTTCCCCCTACTAATCAAAGCGTGGAGTTAACGAGACCGTAAGCCACCCAAGTCTGAAGTCCTTGGGCTTTGAGGAAACAGACGAGAGCTTACCAGACTAAGCTTTAATTAGCTACGTTCTATAGGTCATGATACCTAGGGGTAACGTCCCAGCCCCTGGCCCTATCGTCTAGCATTAAACATCTGTAGTGGGTTAAAGAAGTGTGCTAGACCTAACAAGCCTTTGGAACATTGTCGAGGGAAACATTACTGCCGCAAGGCACGAGGGCTATCAATGCCAAGCCGAATTTTTGTATTAGATACCAATCGAATACCAGTAACACCTTGCCGCGCGACAAGAGCGCGGCAACTGCTCAACGAAGGGAAGGCAGCAAGACGCCGAGATCAGTGGCGTAGAGTACCAGCAGGGCGAGCTAGTAGGGTATGAAGTGCGCGAGTACCTGCTTGAAAAGTACCACCGCATGGTCAAGGGCTTTCAGACCGGCGATATGGTTAAAGCACTTGTGCCAAGTGGCGTCAAGATGGGTACGCACGTCGGACGCGTTGCGGTGCGTACCACTGGTAGTTTTAACGTAGGCAGTGTGCAGGGAATTGGCTGGAAGCATTGTCGCGCTCTACACAAGTCAGACGGGTACGCGTACCAACTTCCTGCCTGAT
Source organism: Caldilineaceae bacterium (assembly GCA_022842065.1). The sequence continues at coordinate 15,865 of JALHQH010000072.1, read as the reverse complement.
TACAGGCGGCTTCTCTATCCCTCCCCTGCCTAAAGGCGATGGGTTTCCCGAAAGGATTTCTATGACAGAAATACGCCCAACGGGCAAAATCGGTATTATTGGCAGCGGCTTTGTTGGCTCAACGGCCGCCTATGCCATGGTCATGCGGGCAGTTGGCCGCGAAATTGTCCTCGTTGACCTCAACCGCGCGCGCGCCGCAGCCGAAGCAAATGACCTCTTTCACGCGGTCCCTTTTGCCCATAGCCTCGATGTCTATGCGGGCGACTATGCGGATCTACACGGCGCACGCGTCGTTGTCATTACGGCCGGTGTTAACCAACGGCCCGGCGAGAGCCGCTTGCAGCTACTGGAACGCAATGCTGCGGTCTTTCGCCAAGTGGTGCCCCAGGTGTTGACCTATGCCCCGGATGCCGTGCTAGTGGTGGCGACCAATCCCGTCGATGTGATGACCCATCTCACCGCGCAGTTGGCGGCCGAAAGGGGTGTACCGACCAGCCGCGTGCTTGGCTCGGGGACGACCCTCGATACCGCCCGTTTTCGCACCTTGTTGGGCCGCCACCTGGGGGTAGATACGCAACACATTCATGCCTATGTACTGGGCGAACATGGAGATTCGGAAGTCCTCACCTGGTCGTTAGTCACCGTGGGCGGCATGGGGCTGGAGGCGTTTTGTCAGCAGCAGGGGATCACGCTCGATGAAACCGTACGCGCCGGTATTGACGAGCAAGTCCGGCGCGCCGCCTACTATATTATTGAAGGCAAAGGGGCGACCTACTATGGGATCGGCAGTGCCTTGGCCCGCATTGTCGATGCCATCCTCCGTGACCAACGGGCGATCCTCACGGTCTGTACCCCCCAGCCCGCGATCGCCGGGGTTGAAGATGTGACCATTGCCTTGCCCCATCTGCTCGGTGCGCAGGGCATTCTGGCAACCATGCCCCCACCGCTTAATGTGGTTGAACAAACACAGTTAACAGCCAGTGCACAGGTCGTTAAGGCAGCAATCAGTACTTTAATACACCATTAACTGGGCCTTAATACCTACATAATTCTAGCATTTTTCTGTTATGCTTGGGACAGGCTAACGCCGTTTGTCGCGTCCCGTGATCGCGGGACGCGACAAACGGCTCTTAGCACTGGTGGTTTGTTCCGACCCACAGTAACCGTTACCAACATAGGAGAATTCATGTTCGCTCTACGCGTGATCAACACCCCTATCACGGTGGTACAGCGCTTCCTCATCACTGCGCTCATCATTGCCTGCTGCTGTAGCCTCTGCCCACTGCCCTTGTTCGCTGCCCCCCCCGGCCAGATTGTCAACATCCGTGGACCACTACTCCAAGGTGAATTGCCCTATCAATACACAGCCCACTACTTTGGTTTGGAAGTCAATGAACGCGATGGGCTGATTGCGCTAACCCTGGTGCATGAACCACAAGATGTGCCCAACCTGCTCGGGCTGCTCAACTTCATGGTCCTCGATGAAGATGGCATGCGCCGCTTCAGTGCTGGTGAAGATCCGGAAAATTTACAGTTGGCCCAGGGCAACCCCGTTGACTTTGATCCCATTGGCAACAAACAGAGTGTTACCTTTCGTGCCGTTGGGCGCGGCAACTACACCGTGATCGTCTACAACAACGCCAGCACCGCGATTCGCTATACCCTGGTTGCCGAAGGGGCCATGCTGGTTGATAGTGCGAATCAATCGCTCGCCGCGGCGGCAGAAGCTGGGGCCAATGCACTCGATACCATCCAGGATGAATTGCCGGATAGCACGGCGGGGACAACAACGCCCCCGCCCAATCCACTCGGCTCAGCGGTGGCCAGCCGCTTAAGTGGGACACTTGACAACACCATTGGCCGGCATTACCTGGGGGTGGCCCCCAATATTCGCAACGGCACAATGATCTTTAACTTTCACTATGATCCCCTTGATCAGCCGGCGCTCCACGGTAATGTCAACTTTTGGATTCTCGACCAAGCCGGACTGAATGCGATTATTCGCGGGGATCAGCCGGCCGATGTCAACCTTGCCACTGGCTTTCCCGCCCCCTTTAGCCCCTTCCCTAATGATCTACAGGCGAGCTTTAATGCCTCCGGGCGCAACGAGTACACGGCGGTCCTCTTTAACCGCACCGCCATTCCTGCCACCTATGAAATGGTCGTAGAAGGTGGTGCATTAATTGACCGTTATGGGCAGAGCTCTGAAGCAAAAGCAGCAGCCTTGCCCAGCACAGCAACCCCAACCCCAGAGTCGACGCCGACAGCTGCGGCCACCACAGTTCTAGCGGTCAGTAGCCGCAGCGATCTAGCCAACACCCCTTTTGGGGTAGCCTCGTTAGCCGGCAACTTTACGCAACCTTATCAACACCATTACTTTGCGTTGTCCCCCACCCTGCGCAATGGCTTTATTACCCTACGCATGACCTTTGATCCGCAGGATAGTCAGACCTTGCGCGAAAATATCAACTTCCTGGTGCTAACAGAGGAAGGGCTACGCGCCGTGGTCAGCGGTGGGCGGCCGGTTGACTATGATATTGCGACCGGGAGTTTTGGTCGTTTTGGCATCGATCCCAACCAACTTTGGGTGAGCTTTCAGGCCTCTGGTCGTGGCAAATATACCGTGATCGCCTATAACAACTCTGATGTCACCGCGCAATATATCCTTAGCGCCGAAGGGGGCCTGCTGGCCACCGAAGATGTCAACGTGAGTCTGCCGTAAACCAGGATCTGCCGAAGTGATGGGCTGTGGTCTGCTGCCGCAGTCCATCACTTCACGCCTTAGAAGCCACACCTACCTCATTTTTCCCCTTGCTTCCGCTCTTCAAACGCAGTATACTTACTAGACAAGTGGATTTTCCCAATCCACATCCCGCCAACGCGCTAGTAGCATCGTCATTTGCGCGCCGCTTAAAAAGCCGATTTTTACTTGTCACCCCGGCTGTTTACCCAGCTGATTATACTGGGTAGAGCAACCAATTGGCGAGTCAAGAAAAACGCGGTATAGAGGCTGTACACAGTGCTGATTAATACTAGCGGTTATCATGAGTTCACATTTTCTACACGCGTAAAAATGCTAGATGCTGGCAGCGCCAAGTATATCAATGATGAGCATCGGTTGCCTGGTAGCTCAAAGGGAGGCAAAGCATGAAAAAGCTCTATGTCATTGGGGATAGCATCTCGATGCAATATGGTCCCTATCTGAAACAAGGACTGCACGGCGTAATGCACTATGCCCGCAAAGAAGGTGAGGCAGAGGCGCGACTCAATCTTGATCGCCCCCAAGGGGCCAATGGTGGCGATTCCACCATGGTGCTGGATTTTCTACAGCACCTGCACCACCAGGGCGGCCTTGACGCTGACCTCCTCCTGGTTAATTGTGGCCTCCACGACATCAAAATCGATCCCATAACTGAGACAAAACAAGTTGATCTAGCAACCTATCAAGCCAACTTACAGGCCATTATCCAGATCGTACGGGCAATGGGGCCGAGCTTGGTTTGGATCAGGACAACGCCCTGCGATGAGCAGGTACACAATCATCGCCAGGTGAGCTTTTATCGTTTTGCGGCAGATTGTGTGGCGTACAATCAAGCCGCAGATCACATTATGGCTGAGGCCGGCGTGCCCATGATCGACCTTTTCACCTTTACCAATAACCTGGGACCCGACCTTTATTACGACCATGTCCACTTTCATGAACCTATTCGCGCCCAGCAGGGGGCTTTTATTGCCGGCTGGATTAATCACTGGCTACAGCCACAAGTTTAACCACTAGAGACAGAACAACAATTTCTATGCCAAGACCCAACATCCTCCTAATCCATGCCGATCAACATCGTGCGGACTGTATTGGCGCCAATGGCCATCCCTTCATCCAGACCCCAAACCTGGATCAGTTGGCGGCCGAGGGCGCCAACTTTACGCGTGCCTATACACCGATTCCGCTCTGTACGCCGGCCCGCACCTCATTGCTGACCGGCCAATGGGCAACCCAACATGGCGTGATCGCCAATCCGGGAACCGAAGCCGAACGCCGCTTGCCCGAAGGCACGCCGACCTTCAGCCAAACCCTGCGTGACAGTGGTTATTTTCTGGGCTATGTGGGCAAGTGGGGCGTTGATAGCCAACGCCCACCAACCCACTTTGGCTTCAATCTCTATGTCGCCGAGCGTGACTACGTGCGTCAGCGACAAAGCCTGGGCTTGCCACCCAAACCCGGACAGAATGGCTGGTTTGGTGAAGTTGATCGGGCCATCCGGCCAGAGCAATCACAATTGGCCTGGGGTGCGGATATGACGATCCAGTTACTTCGTCATGCGGCGACGCAGGATGTACCTTTTTTCCTGCGCTGGGATCCAAGTGAACCCCATCTCCCCAACGTGGTGCCGGAACCATATGCCAGCATGTATCCACCGGCACAAATCGCACCCTGGCCGAATTTTGTTGACCCATTGGTCGGGAAGCCCTTTATTCAACAGCAGCAGCGGCGGACTTGGGGCATTGAGGGGTGGGATTGGCAAGCCTGGGCACCGATTGTCAGCCGCTATCTGGGCGAGATCACGCTGCTCGACCACCAACTTGGGCGCGTTTTAGCAACCTTGACCGAGCTAGGGCTGGCAGAGAATACAGTGGTAATCTATAGTGCCGATCATGGGGATCTCTGTGGCAGCCACGGGATGATCGACAAACATTATGTCATGTATGAAGAGTTGGTGCGGGTTCCCCTCCTGGTACGATGGCCGGCCAGAATTGTTGCTGGGCAGCAGAGTAATACCTTTGTTAGCCATGCCCTCGACTTAGCCGCGACCTTTTGTGCCCTGGCGGAAGTCGAGCAGCCAAAGCGCTTTGCCGGCCAGAGCTTGCTCCCCGCGTTGCAGCTGACAGGTGCCCCCGTCACAGCAGTACAGAAACCACGCACAGCCATTTTCGCCACCTATCATGGCAATCAGTTTGGGCTATATACGCAGCGGATGGTACGTACGCCACAATGGAAGTATGTGTGGAATGCGACCGCAGAAGATGAGCTGTATGATCTAGTTAACGATCCAAATGAGCTACATAACCAAGCCATCAACCATGACTACACGAATGAATTAACCGAACTACGCTTACAGCTGCTCACCTGGATGGAGGCGACCAATGATCGCGCGTTGAACCCATGGCTACGACACCAACTGACTGCACCGACATGAAGCACAAAGTGATGCATCCGCGCTAGCTCATTAGGCTTCAAATATAATAAACGCGCCGACGCTTCTTTTTACCAAAAGAAAAAAGCCGACTTAGCTGGGCAAACAAGGAGTCATGGCGCGCGGGTTGATGTGGCATTACCGTCATAGGTTTAGCCTCACCGATGGCAGCATAATAAGGACAGCGAGCAAAAAGGGCCGAATTGAAACAGCAGCTACTTTGTTGAACAGCCGAGGGTGCAAAAGGGGTTTCCGTTGCGTGGCACTGATACGCTTCGATTGATGTAGAAATATTTGGTGTAGAAATATTAGTAAGCAGCGCCTCAGTACACTGTAAATAGGGGCAAACATTAGGACGATGATTCATTACAACTACTCCCGTGATCACAATGGTAACACCGCTACAATAGGTGTTGCCGGATAACGATCCAGAAGATTTCCAGATAATTTAATTATATTTCGAATCAGGGGGCGCGTCAAGCGTCAGTTTCGTGTCAAAACATAGAAATTGGGGGGGAAAATGCCTAAAGAATTAATTTCTCCTGAAGCAGGGGTATGCACTTTCCGAGAAGTACCTTATGTGCCCTTACAGGCTGGACAGTTACGCATTCGCAGCCATTATGGGGCGGCGAAACATGGCACAGAAATGGCACTCTTCAAAGGCTACGCTAACCCGCGTGGCCGTTACGACAACGAATACAAGCTTTTTATGGCGCATACGGCGGGGGTGAATTACCCAGTCCGCCTGGGCAATATCTGTGTCGGCGAAGTGATTGAGAAAGCGCCAGAGGTAACAGATATTGCGCTTGGGGAGATTGTTTTCAGCTATGGTGGCCTTGCCGAAGAGCATGTCTGGCCCAGGACGCGGGTACGCAAATTACCGGCTGGCATTCCCTGGCAGGCGGCCGTCTGCCTTGACCCCACTGATTTTGCACTCGGTGCCGTGCGCGATGGCCATGTGCGGATCGGTGATGCGGTTGCGGTCTTTGGCCTGGGCGCGATTGGGTTGATTGCGCTACAACTGGCGCGATTGGCCGGGGCTTATCCGGTGATTGCCGTGGATCCGATTGTTTGGCGTCGCCAGGTAGCGCTGAGCTGTGGTGCCGATTTAGTGTTTGATCCAGCCAGCTGTGATGTAGGGCTGGAGATCAAACGCGCAACGGCGAAACGAGGAGCCGATGTCTGCATCGAATACAGTGGTCATCAATTGGCGTTACAAGGGGCGTTACGTGCGGTGGCTTATGGGGGCACCGTCGTGGCCGGTGCCTGGCCAGGGGCCTACCCAGCCGGACTAGATTTTGGGGCTGAGGCACATATGAATCGACCCAAAATTATCTTTTCGCGGGCCTGTAGCGAGCCTAATCCGGATTACCCAAACTGGGATGAAGAGCGGCTGTTTGAAGTTGCCTGGCGTCTATTGGCCAGTGGTGCGCTTGTCACAGAAACAATTGTCCAGCCGGTTGTGCCCTTTGCTGCGCTGTTGACGGAGTATCCAAAGCTCGTCACGCAACCAGCAGAAAGCATCAAACTTGGGGTACGGTTTGACAATCTACGCTAAGGCCATTGCCAAGCAATCAGGTTTCAGCTCAAGCAATATGCTGCACCCAATGGCGCCCCCAATGACACACCGCATCTAGGTGCGGCACCACTAACGATGAAAAGCAGTCGCGCAGTCGCGTGGTCTGGACGACGCAACCAGACGACCACGCAATAGATTTTCGAAAATGGGCTATTTACCACCTGGTGGGGATGTGCCGATTAATTGACCGTAGTAAGCTTATGTTTGATCGCAAACTTGATCAGCGCGGCGGCATCATCTAGCTGTAATTTGCCCATAATGCGACTACGATAGACGCGTACCGTCGGTTCAGCCAGGCAGAGCAATTCGGCAATATCCGCATTGGCGCGCCCATCAGCAACCAAGCGCAAAATCTCATATTCACGCGCAGACAGTTTGGACAACGCGTTGTGCCCTTCGGGTTTATCGCGCGAGAGTGGATTGAGCGGCGTATTTGCCTGCTGGATTTGGGTATCGATGGTATCCAACAAGTGGGTCGCGGATGTTAGGTGCTCTTTAATTAGCTCGGTGATGCTATTATTGGCCAAGGAGCCGGTATGCATTTCAATAAAGCGCAGATGGGTACGGATCAGGTTGAAGTAATTGATCGCAAGCGTAGCAAGTGTTTGCGAAAAATCAGTCTGTGTATCGCAGCCATGATCCATGCAAAATTGCATTAATACCCCTAGTTGTTTGCCCTGATGGTGAACAACATCCAAGAGTTTGCCCACCTCCTGCTCATATTGGCGGCGCCACAGGGATTCATTGTGCAACTCGACGGTGCGTTTTTGCATGATCTCTTCTAACTGCTGGTTTAATTCCCGCAGCTCCAAACGGCTACGCCGCAACGCCAGATGATTTTCAATGCGTGCCAGCACTTCGGGGAATTGAGGTGGCTTGACAATAAAATCGACCCCACCAACCGCAAAGCCGCGCACCTGATCAGTCGTTTGCGTTAGCGAAGTCAAAAAAATCACAGGGATTTCTGCGGTCTGCGGAATTGCCTTGATGCGTTGGCAGGTTTCGAAGCCATCAAGCCCAGGCATCAGCACATCCATTAAGATCAGATCGGGCTGCGTCTGTAAGGTTAAAGTAAGCGCACGCTCACCCGTATCGGCTTCAATCACGATATAGTTTGACCGGCGTAGCCGTGTGGCCAACAGATGGAGATCCTCGGCGTTATCGTCTACGACTAGAATTTGAGGTAATGCGGAATATGACATAGAAGGTTCACTACTTATGCTGGAGATGATAACACCTTTGATCGATAAAATATGAAAATAATAGCTAAGCTTAGCAACTTATTACCTGCTTGTCAGTCAGCAATAAAATACAATAATATAAACAATTGATTCATATTTACGGTTAAGAGTGCTTAACCGCAAGCCATCCTCAGGCTAAAAGCCTTGATGTTTTGCTGACAACCAATCTCAAAGGCAACAATCGCTTAAATGAAAGTACTATACTATCGTCGTGAAATCGTCGAAACAACAGATGCCGTGAAAATAGCTGCGGCTACGAGAAGGGAGCTGAATTGAGAAGCACAATTTTGACTTCTATGAAAATTCAGGTTCGCCAACAGAGCAGAGGATAGACGAAGAGGTTAGCCGGCAAAATGAGTTTGCAGTGTGCCCGCGGAGAGACTACAATAGGAGCAGCTTTAACACAAACATTGTGCCAAGCCGTGCCCAATAGCTCCCCGGTGACTGACGGCAGGTTATGGGCCATGCCGCGCACGGTTGCGGTCTACATCCAATCAAAAACAGCAAGGAAGAGGAAGTACTATGCAACTCGGTGCCAATACTGTACTCTTTGGTGGTTTCGACTTAGAAACCGCCTTCAAGTACACCGCTTTGGCGGGCTATGATGGAATTGAAATTTCGGCTATCGACCGCATGAGTGAACATCTGGTGCTCGACCAGTGGCAAACAATCGCCCCAGAAATCAAGCGCCTAGCCCAAGTTTACAATTTGGAACTGCTGGCAATGGAACAGCCCTCTCGCGAACGTGACAAGATGGAAAAGGCGATGCAGGCTGCGGTTGAGATCGGGATCCCAATTATCAACTGTGGCCCTGGGGGCAAAACTGAGGATCCGAGCACCCTCCAACAGACGCTTGATGAGTTAGGCGAACTGGCTAAGCTAGCCGAGCACTATGGCGTCACCCTCTGTGTCAAAGCGCATGTCGGTGCGGCGGTTTACAACACACCCACTACCCTCGCTGTGATGGCAGCGATTACTTCCCCCAACTTTGGGATTGATATGGATCCTTCGCACATTTATCGCGCCAATGAAAATCCAGTGGACGCAATTGCAGCCGTGATTTCACGCGTTAGACATGTACACATTCGCGATTGTAAAGGGCGCCAACAAGGTCCCGGCAAACCAGAAATGCAGGCAAATGGCCGCGGTGATATTGATCTGGTTGGCTACATTCGCGTCTTACATGAAAATGGCTATACCGGTCCCTTAAATCTAGAGATTATTGGGGCCAAAGAGTATACCCTTGAACAATGCTGTATAATTGCGGCGGAGTCGCGCGGACACATGCAAGCCGCGCTGCAAGCCTGCGGGGCACGGGCCTAGAAGAAGTGTCAAAGGGGAGCAGACGACAGCAACCAACAATGCCTTACCCACTGGCAACAACACTGTTGTCAGCAGGTAAGGCAGCGGGCGTCGTCAGTTAATCGAGCACAGTAAAGGAATCTGCTATGGCAGCAAAGGTCGCGATGTTAGTTGCGGATTGGCTCAGTGCGCTAGTAAAAGTAATGATGTAAACAGTATTGTTATGCAAGAGCAGGTACTGTTGCGCAGTCACAGCAAGATCGGCGAGTTGGTAGGAGAGCAATAGCGCTTCACCCGCGCCTAGCTGTACATTACTTGCCGCCGCAGGCGCCGGCAGCCCAAGAATCTGCTCTAATTGGGTCGCACTAAATTGGAGAAAAAACGCCAGCTCGATATCCGGTGGCACTGGTTGCCGCAGGATGGTAACACTGGGCACATGGCCGCTAGCAACCACATCCGGTGCCGCGGAAAAGGCCATAAATGTGATCGGGGTCGGTGCGAGTGTCGCGAGCTGTTGGCTCAACAGCGCCGCAACTTGGGGATTTTCGTTGCCCAAGTTCACCATATTCGCTTGGATTAACGCCCCACCCCCAATGATCGGCAACCACTGAGGCGGCAGGGTAATCGCGAAATTTTGGTCAGGAAAGGAATAATTAGTTGCTTCCGCCGGCAAAGTCGCGACAGGGTGTACAGCAGGTGGGAGTTGTTCACCTGGCAAACGCGAAACGGTGGGTGCAGCCGCACTTGGTGCGGCGACGCTGGCCACAGGCGTGGCGGTATCAACCCGCGCTAGTTCGGCAAAAACCCAACCTTCAGCACCGTCAACACAGCAAATTCGTAGCCAATCACCCGCATCATTCTTGCCGGCTAATTCAAAAACAGTATCGACCGGCACGGTACGTAAGATTTGACCGTCGAGACCAGGGTTGGTGCGGACGTTGACACTGGGTGCGGTAATCACCACTTGTGTGACGGCAGGGGTAACCGCAGCGGGTACAGACAGGACCGCTGGCGCTGCCTCAGCAACGGCGGGGAGCGCTTCCGCGACTGCCCCAATCGCCACTGCGTCAGTTGGGGTGGGGCTAGGTTTTGCTGCGGCCACCGAAAGCACAACTTCAGCGGTAGCGGTTGGCACCAACAGGCGTGATGTGTCGGCCGCAGGGGCCGCATTAACGGCGGTTTCAGAGCCAAAGAAGCCCATGATCGTACTACAGCCGGTAGTATTCAGCAAAAGAAAGCAAGCTGCGACCCAGGTCAGCAGACGGTGTGAGCTTAATGCAAAGTAATTTGGTTGTTTCGCAGGTTTCATAGATTCCTCGGGACGGTGCTCCTTGTTTTCGCAACAAGCAGTGACAGATGGCGCTGACGAACGCAAGGTCAAGCATACAGCAACGTGACCAAGCCAACAGTTACAACTTCCTTACATTTTTGCAAACAGATGTCGGGTTTGACTTAACCGAAGTGAATAACGGGGCATAGATGTTATTGTTACTCTAATAAAATAGGTAACTATTCACTCCTCCCTCGCCCCAAGGGCACCGCTCCCCAGCTTGGGGAGGGAACTATAACGGATCATTCCCCAAGCTGGGTGAGGCTAGGAGGGGTGCCTGAATCGTTAATAAAATAAAAGATGAAATAGACAGCCTGATGGACAATCAACTACAGGAACTTGTACAGCACATTCATGAAGCCCCCTATAAACTTGTACTCGTCATCGCTGGCGCTGGGCACGGTGCCCTTAGCAGTTTACTCAATGTCGCGGGGGCGAGCCGTACGCTGCTAGAAGCGCTCGTCCCTTACAGTCCAGCCGCATTTGATGAATTTCTCAGCTTTACCCCGCAACAACATGTAGCCGGCAACACCGCACGCCACCTGGCTGGGCGCGCTTATACGCGCGCACGCCAATTAGCCGACAGCGAAACCCCGCTATTGGGCGTTGCCGGGACGGCGACCATTGCCACCAATCGCTTAAAACGCGGTGAACATCGGGCCTATGTGGCCATCTGGCAAGAGAGCGCGCTAACTGAGTATTTTTTGCTCATGGAAAAAGGAGTGCGGGATCGGGCCGGCGAAGAAGCACTGGTCAGCCACCTCATCCTCAATGCGATCAGCCAAGCCGGTGGTTTACCGTTGCAGTTGCCACTGACGTTAGGTGCGGGCGATCAGTTAACCAGTAGTACCATTGATTTTCGCGGCCCAGCGCAGGCATTGACAGCGGGTAAGCGCCATTGGTTTGGCATCCATGCGGATGGGCAGCTTTACGCAGAGGGTGAAAGACCGGCGGTGCTCCTATCCGGCTCGTTTAATCCGCTCCATAGTGGTCACCTAGGGATGGCAGCGGCCGCAGCAGCGCTGTTGGAGCGCCCGGTGACATTTGAGTTGTCGGCCGTCAATGTGGACAAACCACCGCTGCCGACCGCAACGATTTTGGCGCGCATGGGGCAATTTGCCGGGCGGCATGGGATCATTGCCAGCGACGCCCCGACCTATATCGAGAAAGCCCGTCTCTATCCCAGTGCCACCTTCATTGTTGGTTATGATACGGCAGTGCGCATCTTTGCCCCGCGCTATTACAATAACAGCCAGCAGACAATGATGGAAGCCCTGGCAGAAATCCAGGCATTAGGCTGTCACTTTCTGGTCGCCGGGCGGGCGGATAGCGCCGGAGAATTCCGCACCCTGGCCGAGATCCCGATGCCCAGCCGCTTTGCCGCTATGTTTACGGCCATTCCCGAAACGCACTTCCGCCATGACATTTCGTCAACGCAGTTGCGCGCGGGAGGCAAACTGGGCAGTCGGTAGGAGTGGTAGATCGGTAGATAAGTAAATCGGTAGATCGGCCTAAATTACCGATCTACCGATTTACTTATCTACCGATTTACCGATCTACCGATCTACCGATCTACCGATCACCCCGCGGGAAGTGACGGTAATTACGCAGGTCAACGGTTTTACCCGCTTGTGCCCAGGTCACATCACCCAGTTCAGTGGGCAATTTATTTTCGGCATAACAGCGATCCAGGCACGCCTGTAGACCGTCGACAAAGGTCAGCCCATCGGTCTGCTGGATGAGTGAGGCAGGGAAAGGGTGGATCGTCGGGGCAGCTTCGTGCATGCCGTTGACCGCGAGGACGTGGGCAATGGCGGTTTCGACGTCGCAGGCGACGGGGAGGCCAGTACGCACCGCGTCGGCACATTGCCAGATCTTGTTGGTTTCATCCGCAAAGGGATCGCCGTAGACAACGGTTTCACCTTGCCGTGGCCCCTGATGGAAGGTGGCAGTAATTGGACCTTGGGCACTGCGGGCGCCACCATCGGTGCTGTAACTGACGTTGGCGTCAGTAAATTCCAGATCAAAGGTAGGACCACGGTTTTCGATAATGGCGTGGGAGGTATAATAGAGGATCTCCACCCCTGTGGCGGTGGTAAAGCGTAAGGCGGCCGTGTCACAGTTGGGGATCGGGTTGGCGTGGTAGAGTTCGGCATGTACGGTTTGCGGGTGAGCGCTGGTCGCGCGCTGATCACCCAGCAGGTAGAAAAGATTGTGTAGATAGTGCGCCGTGGCATTACTGACCGGACTATCCAACACCCAGTTGCCATTCGGCATTTGCAGTTGACCAGCCCAGTTGTTGCGCGCATAGTAGGTGGCAGTGCGTGGCCAGAGTACTTTGGCCTTAAAACGCAAGGGTTTGCCCAGCACGCCGGCGATGATATCTGCCTTGAGCGCGCCAATCGCGTCGGCATAGGACCACTGGTAACCAACGGCGACAAAGCGCCCAGCTTGCTGTTGGGCGTCGACCAGTTCCAACGCATCCTGAATCGTGGCGCAAAGGGGCTTTTCACAAAGCACATGCGCACCGCCGGCCAACGCTTCTAACACATAAGGCTTGTGGTAGTGGATCGGAGCGGCAATGGCGACCAGGTCCACTGGGCCGGCAGCTAAGCAGGCAGCAAGGGTGGCATATAACGGCGCAGTGACGGTCACGCCATCGATCATGACAGGCGCGGTAATCGTGGGGTCAACAATGCCGACCAACGCAACATTGTATTGCGCCGCTTTCGCTGCCAGCGCACGCAGATAAAATTGACCATAGCCGCCGGCCCCAACTAAGGCCAGCTTTACAGTAGACATGAAACTTTCTCCTTTTAGCACAGGTGATTATCAGTTGAGCCAATGATACCACAGGATGTGCGCGCCACTGAACGCTCATTTAGCCGATTAGACCCATTTACACAGATTTTTGACGAGTATAGCGGACTCTGCGTGAAAGTTTGGGGAGCAGCAGCGACAATGATAAACTGTAGATCTTTCACCAATCAATTGCACAACAGGAGTCACCGGTTATGTGGCGAGCCCATACGCCCCGCATTCTTTTCTTCTTGTTTATTGCCCTCCTCATGTTATCCGAACTTTGGTTGAGTAACTGGGGGAGCCTCACCACCAATCTGGAAGGGACTGCCGCGCTCTTGGGGTTAAGCGTGGCCGCCGAACGAACGCGGCTTTACATCCTAATCGCGCTCGATGCGGTGGGGGGTGGCGGAGCACTGCTGGCGACCCTCGGTTTTCTGGTCAACCAGCCGCGCCTCCAGTCCATAGGCATCTGGTTAACGACTGCCGGCTTGGTGCTCTATGGCGGTTATCAGGTAACGTCGGCGCTGGTCCAATTGGCACCACCATTAACGGGCACGATTGCCCTCATCGGCGTGATCTATATTGCTGTGGGCATCGTCGCCTACATTGTCGGCACGCGCACTGGCCGGGTGAAAAGTTAAGCCGATGTCAACACCTATCACCTTGCGCGATCTCTATCGTGCCCGACAGACCATTGCCCCTTTTACCCGGCATACGCCATTGGTCCATTCCCACGAACTGAGCCGCCGCACGGGCAAAACGATCTATCTCAAACTGGAAAATCAACAGGAAACGGGTTCGTTCAAGTTGCGCGGCGCGGCCAATCGCCTCTGTAATTTGCCGGACGACGCACGTAAACGGGGCGTGGTCACCGTCTCGACCGGCAACCACGGGCGCGGGGTGGCCTATATGGCCCAGCAACTGGGCATCCGTGCCGTGATCTGTGTGCCGGGGTTGGTCTTACCGCATAAGATCGCCGCCATGCAGGCCTTAGGGGCGGAGGTTGTTATCCACGGTGCGATCCAGGACGACGCCGAAACACACGCGTTAACGTTGCAGGCCAGCCAGGGCTTGACCCTGATCTCCGCCTTTGATGATCTCGATGTGATCGCCGGCCAGGGCACGATTGGGTTGGAGATTTTGGAAGCGCTGCCGCAGGTGGCGACGGTGGTCGTGCCGCTCTCCGGCGGTGGTTTATTGGGTGGGATTGGCGTGGCGCTGAAAGGGGCTGATCCCGCGATTCAGACCATCGGCGTTTCCCAGGAGCTTGGTCCAGCGATGGTGCTCAGTCTGCAAGCCGGCCGCCCTACGCCCGTGGTCGAAGAGCCATCACTGGCCGACAGCCTGCTGGGCAGTATTGGGTTAGATAATCGCCATACGTTCGACCTCATTCGCCAGGTCGTGGATAGGTTTGTCCTGGTCAGCGAGGATGAGATTGGCACGGCGATGGTTCATGCCTTAAAAGTAGAGCGGCAGGTGGTAGAAGGGGGCGGCAGCGTGGGGATCGCAGCCCTGCTCGCCGGCAAGCTGGCAACCGTGGCCGATCCGGTTGTGGTCGTCGTCAGTGGTGGCAATGTGGAGATGGACAAATTGCTTAAATTGACAGCGAAATAGCCTATCCACTCGACCAGGGCAAATCCTCGTTTGCAGGATAGCAGTGCCTGCACCCATTAGGCGTATGCTAAAGCTGTAGCTACCCAAATTTACCAGTGTTTTTCCAGGGCCCCAAAATCGAAGTCATGTTTGTGAATCAACTGCGGTTGTTTTGCCAAGCAGCGCTTTGACGCCCACGACGGACGCGCCAAGCAATGCTTTTCAAACAGCGCACCCACCAGAAAGAAGCCTCAGATGAAACTGATCATCACTGGTCGCCATATGCACGTTAGCCACCATCTTGAGGAGTATATCACCAGCAAAAGTGAAAAACTGGGCAAACACATGCCCGCCCTGACTGAAGTGCGCGTCGAAGTAATGGTTGACGAAAGTCGCGTCAGCAATGAGCACTTCAGTTGCCAATTTACCACCACCGTTGATCATCGTGTTTTGCAAGCCACCGAGAGCGCGGCCGATATCCACGGCGCAGTGAATGGGGCGATTGCCAAGTTGGATCGCCAACTTGGTAAGGTCAAGGTGCAACACCAGCACAAAGGTCGCCTGTCGGTGGCCGATGCCGAACAGCTGCTGAGTGAGCAGTTAAGTTAGCCTGCGCAGCCAGTCGCCACAGGTAACCGTGTAGCCAAGCGCAAAATCAATTAGCCCATGAAAAAAAGCCCGGTCAGCCGACCGGGCTTTTTTGTTGCTTGATTTCGTTGCTAAAACTCAGTACAATTGGACGCAATCCGCACTACCGGTTACGCCAAGGTGTATTAGGTTGACAGGCGGTGTAGAGACGCGGATTTAGGATGCGCGGATGGAGTAT
>JALHQH010000071.1:1371-49714 GCA_022842065.1 Caldilineaceae bacterium | reverse complement strand
GGTCAGGGCACGCGCCCTGACCGACGCCCGTTCTGCCACACCATAACCACGAACAATCATGGCCAAACAACGAAATCAGCGCAAAAAAGTCGCGGCCAAAGGTGCTCAACAAAAAGCTTCGCGTGCTGCCGCTCGTCTACAAGAGGCAGCAGCGGCGCTCAAAGCCAATGATCTGCCCAAGGCGCTAACGGCTGCCAGCGCGGCTCAGCGGGCCGGCACTGATGGCGAAACCCAACAACGGGCTAGTGCGTTATTGGCAGAGATCTATTTCCGCCAAGCGGTCGCAAAACCACCTTGGGAACGACTGGCGTTGCTGGATCAGGCGATTCAACAGGCACCTCACCAGGCCCGCTTGCACTATCACCGTGGTCTTACCCTCTGGCGCATGGGCCAGATCGATGCCGCCACCAAAGCCTTACGTGCGGCCGCAGAAAACGATCAAACCCACCCCGATTTGCCCTTCCTGCGTGAACTGGGCAAAGTTGCCGCCGGTCAACCCTTTAATCCCCAAGGTTTTTCTCCCGTAGAGCGCAATACATTGTCTTTGCTGGCTCAAGTGCAACAGGGCAAAGCGGATGCCAAAAGTGTGGCCGACCAGGAATTGCTTGGCAAGGCCGAACTTTGGGCATTACTTCTGCAACTGAGCAGCAGCAATAGTTCGGCACCGGTTGCGCCTTTTGAAAGTGCACTGGCCAACAACCCAACCTTGGCTGCGAATCCAATTTTGCACTATGCCCAAGGGTTACTGGCTTTGCGCCAGGGCGACAGTTTCGCAGCACAAACAGTCTGGAGCGATCTGGCCGATCATTTAGCCACTCCCTGGTTAGTTGATAATCTACGCCTCAGCCGGCGCGAGCGCGCCACGGCGCTTGCCCAAGCGGCTGATTGGCAAGGGATTGTCGCGCTCTATGAACAGGCCCGGTTGGATACGAAACCGGATGAGATGGATGGCACTTTTGGTGAAATCGCCGGCCATGCTTACTTTCAACTGGGCTTTGATGCGGCGCAGGAGACCCAGTGGCCGCTCGCTTATGGCTATTTTCAAGCGGCTGATGGCTTGATCAAAAGTCGGCTGCTCTCCCAAAATTTGGCGCTGGCCGCAGAGGCTTGCGAAGATTGGGGCCAGGCCGCCACCGCCTGGCGCGAGATGGTGCGCCGCCGCCCACGCAAAGAAGATCACCCTGATTATTTGACTGACACGCAAGTCGCGGCGATCTGGCAGCGCGCCGCCCACTGTTACGTGCGTCTGACCGACAGCGAAGAAGCGATTACCTGTCTGAAAAATGCGGTGAAGTATGCGCCGGCCGATCTCAAAGCGCGCCTTGATCTGGTGCAGTTGTTAATGAGTGAGGATCGCATCGACGCCGCCGAAAATGAGATCGACCGCATCCTGGCGCAAGATGGGGATTATGTGCCGGCACTAGTCCGCAAAGGCTTTTTATCGACTAATCGTTGGGATCGCGATGCGATGCCGATCTGGAAACGGGTCCTCACGCTGGAGCCGACGAATGAGGATGCCCGCCAGGCATTGGCCCAACTGTATATTTCAATTACCGAAGAGCCTTTCCTCTTTCAGCGCTACTACAGCGCACATAAGCGGCTGGATCACAAAATGGCGATCCAGATTTTGCAGGATGGCCTGGCTGCAGTACCGCGCCAGCCCCAGTTGCTGCTGACCTTAGGCCGTCGCTATCAAGCAAATAATGATAAGGCTGCGGCCCGTACCCATTTCCACCAGGCGATCCAACTAGCCCCCACCGATTTGCAGATCGTCAGCGTGGCGCTTCATGAACTGCTCCATGTTGATGGTGGCGACCTGGTGCGCGAACTCATGCCGCAAGTGCGCAAGATTCAAGGCGTACGCCCCGCCTTCTGGGTCAGCCAAGGTGCCCAGGTTTTACATTGTAAGCTTGGTGATGACTGGGCCGAGTTCTTCTGGCAGATCGCGATCGAACTGGCGCAGCCCATGCGTGGCGAAGATAGTCCCGTGGCAGTCCTGTTGCTGATCTGGAGTGCGGCTGACGCCGAAGAGTCGGCAACGTTGGCTGCGCGCTATGCCCAACGGATCAGCAGTCAACACCCCAAAAGTGGGGCACCCGAATATATTGACGCTATACAAAAATTCACCGCCAATCAGGAAAAGCTTGGCCCTGTGCGCACGGCGCTAAACAAAGCGAAAGCCAATGCCACGAAAGCCGGCGAGGTCGGGGTAGTCATGCTGGCCGAAGCGTTTGAAGAGCGGATTTCATTCCAGGGGCTCTTCTCGATCTTTGGCGGCGGGCCAGGGGTACGCGGCGGCGGTTTTAATCCCTTTGCCGCGCTCTTCGGTGATGACGATTTTGATGATGACGATGATGACTTTGATCTTGACCTGGATGATTTAGGGGACGATTTCTTCAATGCCTTCCGCTGATTTTTTTAAGCCAAATACCGTTGCTCCTGATCCCTATCGGGTGTTGCAAATTGCGCGCAATGCCAGTGACGCGGAGATCAAGCGCGCCTATTTTACGCTGGTCCGTCAATTTCCCCCCGAGCGCGAGCCGGTAAAATTTCAAGCGATTCGCGCGGCCTATGATCAGCTGCGTACCCCAGAAAGTCGCGCCCGTATTGATCTCTTTCTCTTACAGCCGCCACCACCCCTACCCAACCGCCGCCGGCCGAGCTATGACCTGGCCCTCCACAACGAGGATCTCTGCTTGTTTGCCGTCGAGCTAGTGGCGACCGCGCCAGCAAAGGACTTTCAATCGTGAGCGATCTGCTGCATTCTGCCGAGAGCCAAACGGTGGCTCAGGCCCAACAACGCCTGTTGCAACTGGGTAACCAACTTGCGCAACTACAAGAGACTGTGGATGTTTTACGCGCGGAGAGCGAACAGAGCAGCCAACAGGTGGCAACGCTGGTTCATCATTTCACCGACCGTGCCGCGATGCAGCCGATCTATGAACATCTGGCCATGCTTTCCACGGCCCTTGATGGCATGCAAGAAGGCTTTGAACAGATCGCCCGTAGTGCTGCACAACAAGAGCAATTGGAACGGCTGATTGCCGTCGTCGCCAGTCAGAGCCAGATCGATGAACTGGCCGACGGGGTGAAAAAGCTGACACGTACGCAGTTCAAGGGTAATACCCTGGCCGAAAGCAAAGAGCAGCAGGTGGAGAGTGCACTAGCCGCACTGCGCGAGCTTGCCACCCGGCGTGAACAGTTCCAGCAGACAACTGATGTGCGCCAAAGTGAACGGCTGAACCAAGTGCGCGCCGATGCACGTGTCGAATTTGGGGCCGAATTGCTGCCGGCCCTCGACAGCATTGACCTGGCGCTGGTCAATGGCGAAGCACTGCTCACGCGCCAACAGGCGCGCATTGTTACCTTAGCCACCACACCCGCCGCTGCCGCACCGATTGCTGCGCCACCTGCGGCCCCGACGACTTTTTGGCAACGTCTTTTTGCGCCGGCCCCTACCGCATTACCCGCCCAGCCAATGGCCCCAGCTACGCCACCTGCCGCCCCCCCCGAACGTGCCCTTTTACAGGAACTGCACGAGGGGACACGCGCTTGGTTGCAAGGGTTGCGGCTGGTTCAGGATCGCTTTAAGGCGCTTTTGGCTGCCGAAGAAATTGAGCCAATCGATGCCCTTCATCAGCCTTTTGACCCCAAGCTGCATGTGGCGTTGGAGGCAGAAAAGCGGACTGATGTCGCCCCCAATACCGTCGTGCGCGTACTGCGCCAGGGCTACCGTCGCCAGGATCGCATTTTGCGCTACGCCGAGGTTGTGGTGGCGCGTCAACCCGCAGAGTAAGGACTAGCTTTCTATGAGTGAACGTACCGGCAGAATCATCGGCATCGATCTTGGCACCACCAATTCTGTATTAGGCGTCATCCGGGCGGGTGCGCCGATCCTGCTCAATGTGCAGGGTGCACGGCTTTTACCCTCGGTGGTGGGCGTCTCCCCCCAAGATGAGCTACTGATCGGCACCCCAGCGCGTAATCAGTGGGTCATTTCCCCCGACCGCACCGTGCGCTCGATCAAGCGCAAGATGGGCAAGGATGAAACGGTGAGTATGGCGGGGAAAAGTTATACCCCCCAAGAGATCTCCGCCTTTATTTTGCGCGCGATCAAAGAAGCGGCCGAACGCGCCTTAGGCGAAACTGTTAACCGGGCCGTGATCACCGTGCCGGCCTATTTCAACGAGGTGCAACGCCAAGCAACCATCGAAGCGGGGACGATTGCCGGCCTCACTGTTGAGCGCATTATCAACGAACCGACCGCGGCCGCGCTCGCTTATGGCTATGGTGTTAACCCTGATGAGCATCTGCGCGTTCTCGTCTATGACCTGGGCGGTGGCACCTTTGATGTCTCGATTATCGAACTCAACATGGGGGTGGTCGATGTGCTCGCCACCGCCGGTGACAACTTTCTCGGCGGTGATGATTTTGACGAACAGTTGGCAATCCTCCTGGCCGACGAATTTATGGAAGAACATGTGATCGACCTGCGTGACGATCACCAGGCGTGGGCCCGGTTGTTGCGCGAGGCCGAAGAAGCCAAAATCCGGCTCTCCTCGGAACCGATTACCACCGTGTCCCTTGAATATATTGCCCAGGATGACGCTGGCAATGCCCTGCACCTGCGTCGCGAAGTCTCACGCAGCGAATTTGTCGAAGCGATTGAGGATATGCTTGATCGTACCCTGGTGGCCATCGATAAGGCGTTGGATGATGCCAACCTCCAAGCCACCGATATTGACCGCGTATTGCTCGTCGGTGGTTCAACCCGCATTCCTGCGGTCTGGTCGATGGTCGCCGAACGGATGGCGCAGGATCCCCACATGGAGATCGACCCCGACGCCGCGGTGGCGCTTGGCGCGGCGGTGCAGGCCGGCATCATCGCCGGTGAAGAGATCGACGCGATCCTGGTCGATGTGACGCCGATGTCGCTGGGGATTGAGACGGCGCGCATCAACATGGCCGGCCAACTGAACACCGATCAATTTGTGCCGTTGATCCATCGCAACGCCACCATCCCCGTGCAAAAGAGCGAGATTTTCACTACCATGTTCCCTGGCCAGGAGACGATCCACGTCAAGGTCTATCAGGGCGAACAGCAGTTGGCCTCGCACAATGTGCTGCTTGGCGATTTTATGGTGGAGAATCTGACCCCCAATGCCAGCGATGGGTTGGCCCAGGTGACGATCAACTTTCAGCTCGATATCAACGGCATTCTCGAGGTTACCGTCACCGAGCGGGCGACCGGCAAACAACAGAGCGAAAGGCTAACCGCCGACCGCCAACGCCTTACCCCCGAACAGATCGCCGCCAGTCAAAGCCGGTTGAGCGACGATTACGCGACCGCGCCAATCACCTTTGACGAAGAGACACGGGCGCTATTAGACCGGGCACGCGTCGTGTTGGAGAGCATCGGTCCTGATAGCGACATGGGCGGCAAGATCCTCGCTGCCATCGACGCCGTTTATGACGCGGCCCAGGAAGATGATACCGATGCGCTGCAAACCGCCAGCGATGAGTTGGTTGATCTGCTGGTTGCGGCGGAAGAGGAATAGCAAAACAGCAAGTTGGATATACACGTCGCTTGTGCTGGTCGAAGCCGGCTTCGACCAGCACAAGCGACGTAAATCCTACCTTTATATTGCCACCGATAAACACCGCGAAAGAAACAAGTAGCCGTGTTTATCGGTGGCTATTTTCAGGATACTCCCCATGGCTATGGCACAAATATGTTCAAAATAGCATGCTAATTTTTATTCGTCCTGAAACTCTCCGCGTGCCACCTACTCTGCGTTCTATTTTTCGATCAAATAAAGCGAGCGTTAAACACCAAATTCCCATAAAGTCGCACAAAAAAGCAAAACCTTCGTGTGTCTTCGTGGATAGGTAAAAGGAGGAACCCATGAAACCAACCAAAATTGAAAAAGTCGAGCCGATCCTCTGGGATCGCTGGCTGCTCTTAAAGATCTACTGTGAAGATGGCACCATCGGGATTGGGGAAGGGGGCGTGCATGGCTGGCAGCGCCCGACGAAGACAATGCTCGAAGTGATGACCCCCTATCTGCTGGGCAAAGATCCCTCACGCATTGAGCACCATTACCAGTGGCTCTATCGCTCGTCCCATTTTACTGGCGCGGTGGTACAGGGCGCACTCTCAGCGATTGACATTGCGCTGTGGGACATCAAAGGGAAACGCTTAGATGTGCCGATCTATGAGCTAATGGGGGGCATGACCCGTGAGCGGGTGCGCTGTTACATGCATGTCAACGGCGAAACCTTGGATGATCTGGTCGCCGATGCCAAGCGTAAGGCCCAGGAAGGTTTTACTGCCGTGCGCTTTTCCCCTTTTGCCCCCGATTATTATTTGCACAAATCCTACAGTGAGTGGACCGAGGAAGCCGTCCGTCGCGTTGGCGCAGTACGGGAAGTGGTCGGCAAAGATGTGGATATCTGTGTCGAGATCCACCGCCAGATGAATCCTGCCGAGTCGATCTGGCTAGGGCGACGGCTGGAGCAATTTCACCCCTACTTTTACGAAGACCCGATGTTGCCCGACAGCCCTGCCCGCATGGCCGATGTCCAACAGCAATGTAACATTCCAATTGCCACCGGCGAGCGCTTTACCTCGATCTTTGAATACCAACAACTGCTCGAAGCCAAAGGCGCGGCCTATGTACGCCCGGATGTCTGTCTCTGTGGCGGCTTGACCGGCTGTAAAAAAGTCGCGGCGATGGCCGAGGCCCAACATGTCAAGGTGATTCCCCATAATCCGCTCAGTCCGGTGAGCACCGCCGCCTGTATCCAGCTCGACGCGGCGATCCCGAACTTTGCCCTGCAAGAGTACACCGGCGAAGCCCAGCCGCCCAAAAGTGACCTGCTTGTCCAACCGCTGGAATTGAAGGATGGTTACCTGACCGTGCCCACCGGCCCCGGCTTAGGCATCGAACTCAATGAGGCGGCCCTGCGTTTCCCGATCAAAGACAAGATCCTCGACACACCGCTTGGCTTTGACGGCTCGGTGCAGGATCGGTAAAAGCCAGTCGTCCGTCGTCACTTATCAACCAACACAAAGGTCAGCACGATGCAGAAAGAACATGTGATCGTCTATCGCGCCGCGGGTAAATTTGCTGGGTGGCCGGCTAACTATGGGATGTGGGCCTGGGGAGATGAGCTGGTTGTCGGGTTTACGCAGTGCACTCAACTGCCCAAGGCCGGCTTTCATACGCGTGACCGCGCGCAACCAGCCAATATCCTCCAAGCGCGCAGCCGCGACGGGGGGCGTACTTGGACCACGATCCGCAATCCAGCCCGCTCACCCGGTGGCCGCGCCTTTTCCGCCGATGAGCATATGGTGCCCGAGTTACGTGTCGCCAAAGCCATTGAATTGGGGCTGGAACCGCTACTTGGCCCTTGCCCCGGCGACGTTGATTTTACCCACCCTGACTTTGCCATGATGTGTGCGCGCACCGGTTTGGGCGGCGGCACCATTCCTTGGTTCTACCTCTCAACTGACCGGGCGCACAGTTGGCAAGGCCCCTACCGCCTGCCCATGTTTGACCAAACCGGGATTGAAGCGCGCACCGACGTAATCATCAACGGGCCTAGCGATTGTCTGATCTTTGTCGCCGCCGCCAACGAAAAGGGGGAAGAGGGCAAGGGCGTGTTGATGGCCCGTACCACCGATGGTGGTCGTACCTTCACCTTCGGTGCCTGGGTTGGGCAATCAGAGCAGGACGAGTTGATCATGCCTTCCAGCGTACGGCTCGACCAAAATACGATCCTCACGGCGGTTCGCTGTAGCATTCGCGAAGGGGAATTTGAAGAAGTACCCACCTGGATCGCGCTCTACCGCTCCACCGACAATGGCACGACCTTCCAACCGTTGTCCCATCCCGTGCCCAATGCCGGCTCCGGTGGCAACCCGCCGTCAATGCTTAAACTGCAAGATGGCCGCCTCTGCCTCACCTATGGTTACCGCGCCGCCCCCTTTGGCATCCGCGCCGTGCTCAGTGACGACGGCGGTCAAAGCTGGGGCGAAACCATCCACCTGCGTGACGATGGTGCCTGCTCGGATCTCGGCTACCCGCGTTCGATCCAACGGCCTGACGGCACGATTGTCACCGTCTACTACTTTAACGAACACGTTGACACCGAGCGCTACATTGGCGCGACCTTGTGGCGACCGTGATAGGAGTGCGTCCCAATTTTGGGGCGTCGCACTACGTCCCCAACGTGGCAACACCGCGCAGAATCTGAAACCATCTGTGCTATAATGAGTAGATGAAATGGTAGGGGCATGTGGTGTGGCGTGCGTTACTCGGGCTTGCTTCGCCGCACCACATGCCCGTCTACACAGGTAGCAGAAAGGAGATAAAGATGAGTTTCACAGGCTACACCATCCTCGAAACCGAGATCGGGCCGATGATCAGCCAAAGTCGCACTTCGGTTTATGATGTGTTGAGCTCGCAGCAAGAAGGCGAAGACTTTAACGCGCTCTGTGTGATCCACAACCTGCGCCCATTACAGGTGATGGTCGCGCTTGAATATATTGAGGAACATCGCGCACAGTTGGAGGCCGAGTTACCTGAATTGCTCGCCAAAAAGGCGGAACACGAGCGCTATCACCGCGCGCTTGCGGCAGAGCGTGAAAAATTGATTAGCGAGCTACCCATGACACCACAACGGGCCGCATTCTATGCCCTCCGCGATAAAGCTCGAAAGTTATGGAGTGAGAATGGCGAAGCAACTCATTCTCAGTGATGAGAACTGTATCGGGCAGGTTGAGGCAATCTATGCTGAACTTGGCATCACCCGCCTTTACCTGACCTAGAGAGAGCAAACCCGAATGAACGAAGTCGTCATTGTCAGCGCCGTGCGCACGCCAATTGGCCGGATTCGCGGCGCGATCGCCGCAGTTCGCCCGGATGATCTGGCCGCGCTGGTGATCAAAGCCGCGGTGGAACGGGCGGGTGTCGATCCGGTGCTGATCGAAGAAGTCTACTTTGGCTGTGCCAACCAGGCCGGCGAAGATAACCGCAATGTGGCGCGTATGGGGCTATTGCTGGCCGGCTTGCCGCAAAGTGTCGCCGGGGTGACAGTGAACCGCCTCTGCGCCAGTGGTCTCAATGCCGTCAACCAGGCGGCGCGCGCCATCCGCTGTGGCGAAGGGGCAGTTTATGTGGCCGGCGGTGTCGAAAGTATGACCCGCGCGCCCTACGCGCTGCCTAAAAACAGCGAAGCCTTTGGTCCCTCCGGCAACATCACCGCCTATGACACCACTCTGGGCTGGCGTTTCCCCAACCCGGCCATGGAGAAGCTCTTTCCGTTGGAAGCAATGGGCGAGACGGCCGAGAATATTTATACGATGAGTTGCGGCGGCGCAATTCGCGGTGGTGAAATTACCCGCGCCGACCAGGATCGTTTTGCCCTGCAAAGCCAGGCGCGCGCCGTCAACGCTATCAACCTGGGCTATTTTCAGCACGAGATCGTGCCCGTCGCCATTCCCCAACGCCGCGGCGATCCGATCATTGTTGACACCGACGAGTATCCGCGCTATCACAAAACCACGAACGGCTACGAACTGGCTACCAGCCTGGATGAACTGGGCAAATTACGCCCCGCCTTCCGTAAAGAGGGCACCGTCACCGCCGGCAACGCCAGTGGGTTGAATGACGGCGCGTGTGCGTTGGTGCTAATGTCCGCAGCGAAGGCCGCGCAACTGGGGATCCAGCCGCTGGCACGCTGGGTCGGTTCGGCGGCGGTGGGCGTCGATCCACAAGTGATGGGGCTTGGCCCGGTCGCGGCGACACGCAAAGTACTACAGCGTGCCGGCTTGCCGCTTGACGATATCGATCTGGCCGAAATAAACGAAGCCTTTGCGGTCCAGGCCCTCGCCGTGTTGCGTGAACTCGAACTGCGCGAAGCGATCACCAATGTCAACGGCGGGGCGATTGCACTGGGCCATCCGTTGGGTTGCTCTGGCGCGCGGATTTTGACGACGTTGATCTACGAAATGCAACGGCGAGCGGCAGCGGGTGAAGCCATGCGTTACGGCCTCGCCACCCTCTGTGTCGGCGTTGGCCAAGGCGAAGCAACCATTATTGAACTCGTGTAATAGAACGCTGATTTAGCGGATTAGGCGGATTTTCGCTGATTTTTATCCGCCTAATCCGCTAAATCCGCGTTCTAGCTTTTCTCACTCTGCAATTCACTGGTGTCTCTATGAAACGTGTTTCGCAAATCACCGTTGCCGCGGCGGCCCAACTAGTCAAGCAGGGCGATACCATCCTCGTCGGCGGTTTTGGCATGACCGGTAACCCCGTGCATCTGCTTCATGCCATTGCCGACCTGGGGGTCAACGAGTTGACTTATGTCGCCAACAATGTGGGCGAAGCGGGGTTGGGGGGCGGTCGCCTGTTGCGCAATGGGCAGATCAAAAAGGCGATTGGCTCCTTTTTCACCAGCAACCGCGAGGCGGTGGCCGCCGCGCAGTCGGGGGGGATTGAATTTGAGTTGTTGCCCCAAGGCTCCCTGGCCGAGGCGATTCGCGCCGGTGGCGCGGGGCTCGGCGGCTTTTATACGCCAACCGCGGCCGGCACCGTGCTGGCCGCGGGGCGAGAGACGAAGATCATTAACGGGAAACCCTATGTCTTTCAACCGGCACTGCGCGGCAATGTTGCGTTGATCCGCGCCTGGCAGGCCGATACCGCCGGTAACCTCGTCTATCGCATGACCGAGAACAACTTTAACCAGGCGATGGCCACCGCCGCCGACCTGGTGATCGCCGAAGTCGAAGAGATTGTTGAAGTGGGGGTGTTGGATCCTAACCAGATTCATACGCCGGGCTGCTTTGTCGACTATCTGGTGCAGGCCCAGGTCACCCTGGCCGATCTGGGCTCCTCCGCGTCGGTCGCAGGCAGCAGTAAAAAGGTGGACGCGGCGCGCATGGTGATGGCGCAACGGGCCTTGGCGGAGTTGCGGCGCGGCGATGTGGTCAACTTGGGGGTAGGGATCCCCACGCTGGTCGCTGATTTGATTACCCCCGAACATGGGATTATTTTGCACACAGAAAATGGCATGTTGGGCGTTGGCCCGGAACCGGCGACCGGTGGCGCGCTTGATTACCCGATCAACGCCAGCAAAATTCCGGTGACGGCGCTGCCGGGGGCCAGTTATTTTGACAGCGCCACCTCCTTTGCGATGATTCGCGGCGGCCATGTCAATGTGGCGATGATGGGTGGCTTGCAGGTGGATGCTGGGGCGAATCTTGCCAACTGGGCGGTGCCGGGCAAACCGTTGCTGGGCGTCGGCGGCGCGATGGATCTGGCCTCCGGTGCCGAGCGGCTGATCATCATGATGGAACACACCACGCACGAGGGTGAACCGAAGATCGTCCCGAATTGTAACTTACCCTTAACTGCCACCGCCGCCGTCGATGTGCTGATTACCGACTTAGCGGTCTTCCGTTTTATCGAGGGCCAACTGACCCTGGTTGAATTGATGCCCGGCGCGACCTTGGCGGAAGTGCGGGCCAAGACCGCGGCGGGCTTTGTTGAGAGACTCTAATCGAACGCGGATTTTACGAATTTGGCGGATGAACGCGGATAAAATCAGCGAAAATCTGCCTAATCCGTAAAATCCGCGTTCTAGCTTTGCTCCCGTTGACGGACAACTTCATAGAGCAAGAGCGTCGCGGCCACAGCGACGTTGAGCGAATTGGCCTTACCCAGCATCGGTAATTTGATGCAGTGATCGGCCTGCGTCAACCAGCGCGGGCTGAGACCGTGTTGTTCGGTGCCCACGGCCAGCGCGACCGGTCTGGTCATGTCAACCTCGGTATAAAGCTGTTCCGCTTGGGGTGTCGCCGCCATGATCGCGATGCCCTGTTGACGACACCACGTCATCGCTGCGGCACTTTCCACTTCAAAGCTTGGCACGACAAAACACGCGCCCACGCTGCCGCGCACCACTTCAGGATGCCAGAGATCGGTGCAGGGGTCGCAGACGATGACACCGCTCGCCCCTGCACCATCCGCCGAGCGTAGAATCGTACCCAGGTTGCCTGGTTTTTCCACCCCTTCGGCAATCAGGTAGAAGCCAGTGGCGGGGGGCTGGTGATCGCCTAGCGGCCGCACCGGTTGCTGCGCCACCGCCAGCAGGCCATCAGGGCGGCCATTGTCAAACAGTTTGCCAAAGATTGCCTCCGTCACCTCGAAGACCGGCGTGGTAGTTGCCCTGATCTGCGCAATTAACTTTTGTTCATTCGCTCCAAAAAAGAGTGACGGCGCGATGTAAAGCTCGAGTAGTTCAAAGCCCTGTTCCAGCGCATGAGATAGCGCCCGGTAGCCGGCAATCAGGAATTTGCCTTGGCGTGTGCGCTGACGATGATGCTGTAACTTAACGACATCCTTGATCCGTTGGTTTTGTAGACTGGTAATGCGCATTGGAGAAGCTCCTCAACCGGTGCAGCCCGCTGCGGTTAACGCGCTGGTCAACCAAGCGGGCATAGCGTGTTTGTGTAAAACAGAGCCGACAATTTCCCCAAAGATTCATCAACATGTGCGTTCTCCTCATGGGTGTTGAAAATAAAAAAAGCCGTGAACATCATCAGTGTCCACGGCCATTTATGCGCACATCACAACGGAGTACGCATCCCAATCAGGATCAGTAGTTTGGATCAGTAACTGGGATCAAAAAGGCCGTGGACAGCAAAGAGATACGTCCACGGCCCCTAAAACGATTTACTCAGCGAACATTCGTTCTAGGCCGATAGACACACTTCTCCCTTGGTGCCAGGATCGCCTTTTTTGTGAAGTGGTGAAACCCAGGTCAGTAAAGTCATGGTCAGTCATCTATACCCAAATCAACTTGAACACCCTAGTTTTAATCTTCCTGGAAGGGGTCACTTCTCCTGCTGTTATATCGAGATTGACTGACCCCTTCCAGGAAGATGGCTAACCCGAAACTCCGCTTTTCATTCTGATTTGGGTATAGAATGTCAATGTTGGTCGCTAACGCGCACAATGCGTTATAAGGATTAGCATAACAAAGCATCTTTTCGTTGTCAAGCGGGAATTTTTGTGGCGCAGGATTTAGCGAATTGGGTCACGTTCTTCTAGCTTGGGTTGGATGGGCCGCATTAATGGCTCTCCTTGCCAGCCGCCGACGACCGCTTCAAGATAACCTTCCAGCCATTCCTCGCCCAGATTTTGCTGAACTAATCTGGCCAAATCGATTCTAGCAGACGTAGCGGATGATTTTGGCATTGTTACCCTCAGCAGTCAATTCAATATCGCGTTATGTGATCACAATTGTAACACATTGAATATACATAAACAAGCTTATGCGCTTACATGAAGAATACAGCCCCAGTATTTGATTGCAGATGACCAAAGTTAGTCTTGCGTGCATGTGCTACTTTGAATATCCGGTAACGCTGCTTCGATTTGGCGCAGCGGTGGATAGAGATAAGCAAACGCGGCCGTTAATAACACACAGCTCCCCATGACCATCATCAGTAAACCCAGCCCGCGACCTGGGCCAATGTCAAAGAGTGGACCAACTATCGCCGCCAACCACGCGCCTGATTGCATGGCCGGCGCAAAAACCCGATCAGCCAGCAGGCCGGCCAACGGGTAGGCAGCCGCTTCAAAGAGCAGGGCGATCATCCCTTCCGTCCCAAAGACGCGCCCTTGTACATCGAGCGCGACTTTGCGCTGTTCCAGCGCGGTCATCAACATGCCCCAACCGGCACCGGCCAGACTGGCCACGAAAGAGCCCACGCCAATCAGCCAGATCAGGGGAAAGAGGCCAGCCACTACATAACCGATCCCGCTCAGCGCAATCAATGCCACGATCCCCAGCAGCAAGCGCTTGGGACCGCCCCAGATTGCCAGCAGCGCCCCGCTGACCAAACTCCCGCCGGCACTGAGTGCCAGCACAAAGCCCACGGCGTCGGCATCGGCAAAGGTGAGCAGCATGGGAATCCGTACGGTGTTGGCGATGTTGTTGAACAAATTCAAAACGCCGCCGATCAAGACAAGGCCCAACAAGCCCGGCCGTTCCCCTAAGTAGCGCCAGCCAAAGTTGAGATCCTGCCAGAAGCTCTGCGTCACTGCTGTCGCCTGGGAACGGGGCGGTTGGGGGAGCTGAATTAAACTGTAGGCGACCAATGCGATCAGGAAAGTTGCCAGATCGATCAAGACAACGCCGGCCAACCCAATCCGCACAACGAGAAAACCGGCCAAGAGTGGTGCCAACAAGCGGCTGCCCGCGCCACTAAGGCGTCCCAGTCCACCCACCCGCACCAACTGCGCCTTTGACACTAATAGTGGGATCGACGCCCCATAGGCTGGGCCATGAAATGCACCAAAGACCGCACTCAACGCAGCCGCGCCATAGAGATGCCACACCATCAACTGATCCGACCATAACAGCCAGCCAATCAGCGCCGTGATCAACGCCTGC
This sequence comes from Caldilineaceae bacterium, assembly GCA_022842065.1. The sequence continues at coordinate 35,245 of JALHQH010000071.1, read as the reverse complement.
GCGCTATCTGCCCCGATCATCGTCCACCGCCGATCCCAACGGTCGACAAAAGTGCCGGCAACCGGTGCCAACAGCGCATAGGGCAAGACAAAGGCAAAGGTCGTCACTGCGAATTGCATCGTCGAGCCAGTTTTCTGGAAGACCCAAACGCCAAAGGCAAAGGCGCTGAGGCTGGAGCCAATACCAGATAGAAACATGGCAGCCCAGAGTATCCAGAAGGCGCGCAGCGGGCGCGCGGGGTTGCGGATTTGCATAGAATGAACCTTTCGTGGGTGCAGTAGGACAATAAACAGTGAGACAGTGGCGCAGTGTCCTATCGTTTCACCGATTTACTGATTTACCGATCTACCGATTTACTGCTCTACCGTATCGAGCAGAGCGAAGGTATGCGCATGGAAGATAAGGTCGAGTTGGGCGCGGGCAGTGATGGATTGGGTGGGGACAACCAAGGCTGGTGCGCCGTGAAAGTCAATTTTGTGGATGGACAGGGTTTTCACGCGGGGATGTTGGCGTCCGAAGTGGATGTGGGCGGGGAAGCTGGCGGCGAAGGCGGCGAGATCCATCTGGAGTTGCCAGTCACAGACGGTGCAGCACACCCAAAGCGTCGGTTCTGTTTCAGGTTGCGACTTTGGTGCAAAATGTGAGGTAGTAGAGGGTAGATGTAGCTGTGCCATATGGCTACAATGGGGGCATTCCACTGTCTCATTGCACAGACCGCGCTGCAGAAAGGTATGTTGCCACTGCTTGGCTCTGGTCAACGCCGGGCGATAGCCGTGCACGCCGGCCAACAGATCGGTAGGACCGTTGATGCCGTGGTTCGCGCCACAGTCACAGCGCAACCACAATTGCCCATTCCCGCCATCGATAAATTTGCCCCATAATTTTTGTTGACCGCAAGCACTGCACCAAATGCGGGTGGTTTGCCAACCGATGCTTGCCGATGGCAGCAGACCAAGGGCCAGCGCATCATCGCTAAACTCGGTGACTAGAAGCCGACGTAACCGTTCCTTGCCGCGGTGCAATCGGCCGGCAACCGCGCCGCTGTTGATCCCCATCTGCGCGGCTAGCTCGGCTTGGGGAATTTCGTCAAGGTAGTGATGGACGAGAAGGGTTTGGGTTTCGGCGGGCAGGTGTGTCATGGCCCGGTCCAGCAGCATAACAAACTGCTCACGGTCCAGCTCTGCTATGAGGTCAATGTCAGTGATGGCAACGCGCGCAAGCGCATCTTCGTTGGCAGACACAACGTATCGTTGCCGCCGCCGTTGGCTGCGCGCCCAATGGCGATAATGGTTGCGCGCAATCGTGGCCAGCCAGGCAGAAAGGCCAGCCAGATCGGTCACTTGGTCGCGCCGCTGCCACGCGGTTAACAGCGTTTCCTGCACTAGATCATCGGCCACAATCCGATCTGCCGTCAATTGGCTGCAGAGGCGCACGAGTCGGTTGCGTTCGTCAGCAGATAAAAGCACGGTTTCAAGCTGGTGGTCAAACTGAGGTACACGCATGGGCATCTTTTTTCCTTGGCAACAGGCAATATCATTCTACTTTATACTTGGCTCTGTCACAATTTAACATTTTCTACATGAGTAAAAATGTTAAATTGTGACAATCGCTAGTATATAATGCCCGCGCCACGTAAAAGTTTATGCGTTTTTTTATGAGTTTTGCGCACTCAGGCGCAGGTAATCCAATGCTTGTCCTCGTTGGCCTGTCACAGAGGTGTCGGAAGCGGCGGCTACCTATCTACCCCATGACGAAAGGTAACTAACAATGCCACCGCCATCTGCCACTGCTGTGGATCCTGCTCATCGGCGGGGTCGGTCAGATAGTGTTCGACGCGGGCGCCCCAGGTTTTGTCTGTGCTGATTTGCCAGGTAATGTCATTCGCTTCGGCCCAGTCGTACAACGCATTGTACGCGCCAAACAAATCGTCAAACGGGCCGGTATGCAAAATCACCGCATAGTGCCCTGCCGGTAGCGTATCGCCGATGATTGCGCCCTCGCCGGCCACCGGTTCGGCCACCGGCCAGCCCACGTCGACAACAAAATGATTAGCGTCCATGTCCGTCCGCCAATAACGAAAAAAGGGCGCGCCCGTTGGTCTAATGCGTTCAGCTGTCAGCCATGCGTGCACTTCATCCAGGAGCGGCGGCAACACACGTCCCAACCCGCCCATCTTTACCGCGCGGCGAATGGCGACATAGGGTTGAGTAGTGCGTGTTTCTAGTCGCGGTTCGGATAGCATCTATTTCTCCTTACCGTAATCATCCGGTGTACTGAAGGCAAAGTCTATGCAGGGATTCTATTCATTCATCGCTTGCCACATCTTGGTGAACGCATCGAACTTATCGCGAAATTCATCAGGATTCTGTTTTAAGCTATTCGTTGCAAATTTGGGCAAAATTTCTTCAAAGTACCGAGTCAATTCTGTCATTTCTAAAAGACCGTTTTGTAAAAGCGCAATGACATCTGAGATATCTTCTCCGGTACCGCGTTCAATTTTGCTGAGCGCAGTGCTGTACAGGTCAAAATGAAAGACATCGAGTTGCCCATAGCGACCAACATATTGACTGCGCTCTTTATACCCTCCAGGTAAGGGGATGAAATCTGCCGGCGATGCTTCCTCAATATTGAGCGAGAGGGTATTTTTCAATTCGCGCACTACAGCGATAATGGCGCTATGATCCTGATTGTCAACCTCGATTGCAAGATCGATGTCCAAGGTTTGCTGACGCAGCCCTTCATAGACCATTGTCGTGCCGCCAACAAGGTATATTCGGCCAGGACGATTAAATTGCCGACCAAGACGTTGGAGAAATAGCTCGATCCGTTGTTGATCAACGCGCTGTCGCATCGGAAGGCCTGTTTTCTAAAATTAATTGTTCAAAAAAGAGGTCCATTGTCTTGTTGAGCGAAGCAAGCCAATTGAATGGGAAGGGCGATCGATTGCGCCACGCATCAGCCAAATCATACAACCCGGGTTTGCCAAAACGTTCTGTGGCTGGGGGCAGTTCCAAGTCTTGCGAATAGAAATCAGGGAGTAAGCTCTTGTTGTCGATATAAAGCCCCAACCGAAAGTGCCAAAGTCGCTGCAAGTAGACGGCCGCCATATAATAGGTCTTTAAGTTCAAAACAGAAGCAGGGGAAAGGTTGTCGACCAAAGCGGGAATATGGGCGGAGAGATGTGGATTACGAACAAAAAGCGGCACCAAAGCCATCTGTAGCCTCGGGTCAGCTTGCTCCAGGAGCGCGAGGAGCAAGCTTTGCTCAGAGGGAACGATTTCGGTGGCGATGGCATCACTCGGCGCTAGATAACGAATCCCGTATTCGCGTAATTTGGCAACCAGTGTTTCCCGTTCATACTTCATCGCTAGTTTTATACCTTTCCTCGTTCTGAGCTCAAGACAAGCTTCCTAGAGCAATATCTCATGATAGTAACACTATTTTTAAACAGAACGAAATTTTAGGATCGAACCGCAAATAGCAATATGTCACAATGGTCAGCCACTATGATGATTTTTGCAAGCGACGCACCGGCGACAACATCAACCAGACAACCGCCAACAACTCCCCACCGGCGGCAAGCAACAACGTCCCCCGCAGCCCAAGCCACTCGCCGGCAAACCCACCCAACAGTGCGCCCAGCGGGATCAACCCGGCCACCGCAAAATCGAGGGTGGCATTCATCCGCCCCAACAGGTGGTCGGGGGTGATCGACTGCCGGAGGCTGACCTGTCCCACGTTATACAGCGTCAGCCCTAGCCCAAAGCTAATTTGCGCGCCAATCAAGAGCGCAACGACGAAGCCCTGTGCGTCGACGGCCAGCGGCAGGGCAAAGTCTGAGACTGCCACTATCACCAATCCGCCAATCAACATGGGCCCCAAGCCAATCCGCTTTGCCAGCCAGCCGGGCAACAACGCGCCAACCAAAAAGCCAACGCTGCCCGTGCCAAAAATAAGACCAATCATCCCCGACGAGAGTCCCAGCACGCGTGTCATATAAAGCAGGTAGACTGTCTCCAGCATCGCGTTGAAAAAGGTGGCAGTGCCCGTGCTGACGGTAATTGTCAGCAGAATCCGATTCGCCCACAGCAGCCGTAGCCCTGCGCCGAGTTGGCGCAACAACGGTTCTTCGCGATCGCTTGTGGTTGGTGCCGGTTCCGGTTGGCGGATCGTGGATAGGGCAAAGGCGGAGAGAAAAAAGGAACAGGCATCGGCCAGGATGGCAAGCGGGGCGCTGGTGATCTGAATCAACCAGCCACCCAGCGTTGGGCCGGCAATTTCGGCGGCAGAACGGCTGATCTCCAATTTGCTGTTGGCCTCAACCAGTTTGGCACGTTCGACTAAGGCGGGCAAATAGGCATGGTACGCCGCGCCAAAGAGCAGGTCGAAGCTCCCGGTGAGAAAGAGAATGATATAAAGCAGCGCGATGTGCAGCGCACCCAGCCACGCCGCCAGTGGAATCAGCAGTAGCAACAGCCCACGTCCCACATCGGCCATGATCAGTAAGCCGCGCCGCTGATTCCTATCGACCCAGACGCCTGCAAAGAGACCCAACAACAGCCCCGGCAGCGAACCGGCCGCGGTGAGGTAACCCATCTGTGTCGGCGTTGCGTCCAAGAGCAACACGGCGGTCAGCGGCAGTGCCAGAAAGGAGACTTTTGAGCCAATCGCTGAGATGGTTTGCGCTGTCCAGAGTTTGCGAAAATCGCGGTTGTGCCAAAGATTTGACGTTATCGTTTGTGACATGATTACTAGCCGATCTGATGGGTGGTGAGGCTTGATGATGAGTAACGACTCACCCTATGCTGGCAGACCCTCGGCAATCTGTCCTGATGGCATGTGCTATCTTCTGTACTCGACAATTCCGCGATCACTTGACTCCGACCTAGGCGCGCTGTCTGCGTTGAGTTCGGTTTCAACTAGGGAACGCACTAGTACCCGGCGCAGCGTGCGATACCCCTGTCGCTCATAAAAACCCAACGGTCCTTGCGCAAATTCCCAGGTCTCCAGCCGCAGTTCGGCTGCGCCTTGGGCACGAGACCATGCTTCGACCGCGTCAAGCAGTTGCGCGCCAATGCCCCGGCCACGGCAGCGCCGCGCCACCATCAAGCTTTGGAGATAGCCGTAGCGATAGGTCATAGTTTGGTTGTTTTGCTCATCTTCCCGCAGATAGATTTCCGCCAATCCGACGACTTCGCCGTGGATCTCTGCCACCCAAATGGCGACATCCAGCGCGGCGATCAGCTTTTGTAAGGTCAGTGAGAGGGTCGCTGCGTTGAAGGACTCATCGTCGCCCAAACTTTGCAGCCGTTGGGGCACACTTTGCACCATGCCCTCGTGGAATTCGTAGTATAGCCGGCAGAGCGCATCAATGTCCTGGCGATGGGCCAGTCGAATGGTGATCTTCTGCTGTGTGGTCATCATGACTTCTTGCACGAATGGGCCGCTGTACCCCATGCGGACACGCGGCACAAGCAGGGCCGGAATAATGCTTGGCTCCGGGATGAGCAGGGGTGGCGCGCCGTTGATGCCTTTCCCTGGGTAGAGCAGATTGTTGACACCAAAGGATAGCTTCTCCCACAGTCGCCGTAACCGTCCGCGCCGCCGATAGAAACCGGGGCTGACCCCAAACTCCTGTTTGAATGAGCGGGTAAACGCTTCCTGCGAACCAAATTGATAGTCGAGCGCAATGTCGAGAATCGACTTTGACGAGGTCACCAATGCGCGGGCGGCCTCGCTTAGTCGCCGCTTACGCAGATAACTGGTCGGGGTCAACCCAGTGAGCGCCAAGAAGGTGCGGCTGAAGTGATAGCGCGAGTAGCCGGCTGTCGCGGCCGCGTGCGTAACAGTTGCGGGCTCGGTCAGATGGGTTTCCAGATAGATCAGGGCGCGATTGATCAGATCAGTTGTCGTCATGGTGCCAGAGTATAGCAGAGCGCTGTAGAAACTTTCTTGATAGTATGTGCGCCGTTCACCCAGCGCTACCCTTATCGCGCCCCCAGTACTCATCCAAATCCACCAGATCCGCCACATCCAGCGCGCAGACCTGCGAATAGCCGTCGATCACCTCAGTGTAATATAACCACTGCCGCGCCGGCCCCAAGAACGGGTGGGCGTGATAACGCTGGCCGCGAATGATCGGCTGGAGGGTGCGCAAGGTGCGCAGTTCATACTTGTCGGGTTGATGGGGATGGTGAATTGACAAGAGCGCGTGCCCTTCACTGCCCATCTGCTTCTCGACAAAGAGGAACTTCTTTGGGATTGTCGTAGGCTTTGGTCCCATTGTCGCATTGCAGCATGCCTGCTGTCAACCGGCTGCGCAGCCGCGGGTGTGTCCCCATTTTGGGGTAAACGTTCGGGGCACAGGCGAGGAAGTGGTACGCAGACGAACCAATTTTTCGCCTGTGCCGGGGACGTCGTACGACGCACCCCTTTCTTGGGACGCACCCCACAGCCACCCGCGGTTTATGTTGCGGCATTTTGCTGCCGCTTGCGATAAATCTCCGGATACAATTCCTGCATACAATCGGTGCAGATACCGTGGCTGAACGCGGCGTCCGTATGTTGGCTGATGTAGCTTTCTAACTGCTGCCACGCCCCATCATCCGTGCGGATCTTTTTGCAGTTGGCGCAGATCGGTAAAATGCCATGCAGGGTTTTGATCTCTGCCGTGCGTGCTGCCACCAACCGTTCTAACTCTTCGCTATGGATTTCCAGGTTGCGCCGCGCCTGCTCTTCGGCGGCGAGCCGGGCGCGCTGGATGACGCGGATGCGATCACCCAACGCCAGCGAGAAGAGCATGGCATCAATGGCTGCGCCAAGGGCTGGGCTCTGGCCAATGAGCAGGTGTGCCGCAATCACATTACTCATCGCTAAACCGGTCAACATGAGGCTAACCCACGAGGCGAGTTGGCCGGCAATAAAAAAGCGCGCTTCGGTACGCCCACGGCGCCACGCGATCACGCCGGCGAAAAGACAAAATAAGCTGTAGATGAAGATCATCGGCATAATGATTTGGTAGCTTACAGCAAGCGGTAGGAGGAAAGAGGCCAGGCTTAATAGGAAGGCCCAGGCGATCAAGAACTGCGCCCCCCGCTCAAGCCAACGGTAAGCACGTAAGTTCAGAAATTCCCTGGCAAAGACGATCATCAGGGCATAGGAAATTGCAATGACAAAGGGGATGCCGTCACCGCCTAGCCAGCTGTTGCTGGGATAGAGATAGGCGGGGCCAAAGCCACCCATGCTGGCGATGCCCAGTGCCACGAAGAATAAGTAGAGCACATAGTATAGGTAGAGGCGCACCTTGAGGAGTAAAAAGATAAAGAAATTGTAGAGAATCATCGCCCCCATGAGACCAAGAATTGCGCTACTGAAGATCACCGTAAAGGTCACCATCGCCTCAAGTTCCTGCTCCCCCGAAATGCTAAAAGGGAGATAGAGCGCAAGATTTTTTGTGTAGACCCGCATATAGACGGTTGCCGCTTCGTTGGCCGCCAGCGGGAAAGGCAGAACCAGGGTAGGCGCACGGTATGGGCGCAGTTGCTGGGCTACACTCGCGCCCGATTGGGTTGTGGATTGCACACCGTTAGTGCCGACGACATAGAGCGTGACAGAATCAATGATCGGATATTTGATGTCGATGTAGAAGGTTGCCGCCGCCGGTTGTGGATTCCGCACCGGGATGCGCAGCCAGTAAGCCGATGTTGTGATGCCGAAATTGGGTACAAATGTGGTCAAGTCGGCAAAAGCGGGCGCGGTGGCAAGGATCTGGTCAATCGTGGCACGGGTCGATGGATCTTCGAGCACGCCTATCTGTCCCAGAATGGGACTAGTGGGCGCGGCAGCCGCATAGAGTGGTTTGGGCAATAGATAGGGAATACAGAGGACGATCAATACTATGAATAACCAACGGGAATGGTTCATCGCAATCACCATAGATGGCCGCGCAATGGGCAAGCTGCGTCATCAGGACGCACCGACTTTGCGCTGCGGATTGTATTGTGGATAGAGTTTGGTCATACACTCAGTACAGATGCCGTGACTGAATTGGGCGTCGGTATGTTGACTAAGGTACGTTTCCAATGCTTGCCACGCCCCGTCATCCGTGCGGATCTTTTTACAGTTAGCGCAGATCGGCAAGATCCCGTGCAGGGTTTTGATCTCCGCCGTGCGTGCGGCCACCAGCCGTTCCAATTCATCGCCGCGGATCTCCAGGTTGCGCCGCGCTTGCTCTTCGGCTGCGATCTGGGCGCGCTGCAGGATCCGAATCCGGTCGGCGAGCGCCAGCGAGAGCAAGAGCGCGTCCGCAACCGCGCCAACCGCCGGCCCTTGGTAGACCAGTGGATGGTAGGGGAGAATATCAGCCGCCACCAAACCGGTTAACACGAGCGCGAGCCAGGAAGACATTTGGCCGGCCATTAAAAAGCGCGCTTCCGTGTGACCACGGCGCCATGCCTGTACGCCGACAAAAAAACAGAATAATGGATAGGTCAAATCCATCGTGATTAGCATTTGGTAATTAAAGCGCATCGGCCAGAAGAGGGAACCAGCACTCGCCAGCAAGGCCAAAGTCGTTAAGAACTTCATCCAGCGATTGAGCCAACGATCGGCGCGGCTAACCACAAATTCCCGCGTAATGAGGATCATCAATGCAAAGGCCACGGCGGTTGCAAAGGGAATGCCGCGGTTGCTAAACCAGGTGCTGTTGGGGAAGAGGTAGGCCGGCCCGATCCCGCCAAGGGTGGCAACGGCGACGCCGGCAAAGAGTAAGTAGAGGACATAATATAAATAGAGCCGGCTTTTGAGCAGCGTGAGCAGCAAAAGGTTATAGAGCAACATGGCCGCTAACATGCTCACCAGCACGCTGCTCAGCACCCAGCCAAAGGTCACCGAAGCCTGGAGTTCGCGCGCGTCCATGAGGACAACAGGGATTTGCAACGTCACCCCATCCGACTGGACGCGGACATACAATTCGGCAGATGCATTGGCCGCCAGGTCAAAGGGCAGAACCAGGGTGGTCGCCAGGTAAGGCCGCCGCCAGGTCGCGACTTGTGCGCCCGATTGCTGCGTGCGCAGCAGCACGCCGTCGCTGATGACATAGAGGGTAACGTAATCAAGGAGCGGATTTTTGATGTCCAGATAGTAGGTGGTTGCTACGGCTTGTTGGTTCTGCACCGGGATGCGCAGCCAGTAGGCCGCCGCCGTAAAGCCAAATTGGGGCGCGGGGCTGTACACATCGGTAAATTCGGCGCGGCGGGCCATGATCTGGTCAAGCGTCGCCGTTGCCGCTGGATCGGCCAGCACCCCAATCTGCCCAACGATCAGACTGGGCGGGGATGCCGCGGCAGCGGCGGTGTCTGGGCGCAGATAGACAAGGCAAAGGGCCGTTAGCACTACCATCACCCACTGGCGGTGACGCATCTGATTGATCATGGTTGGCTAGTCGTGTCCCACTTTTCACCATCGCAGCCGTTTGCGATGGATTCTGTATACTTGCAGTTAACCACAACTATCGGCTTTACACAACAGTAAGTTTTTGCTATTTTCAGCTTTTCTCATCTACCCTCAACGGATGGGGGCGCGGGGATTAGGTCCAGCGATATCGTCAGGGGGTACTGAGCAGCGATGTGCGAAATTGCCGGTTTGATCATCATTTTGGGTGCGCCCAACGACGACCAGGGCCGGCTCTCGCCGATGGCGCAGGGGCGGGTGGCGCTGGGTTATGCGCGCCATCGCGATCTGGGCTGGCCGTTGTTGTTAACTGGCGGCGTTGGCGCGCACTTCAACCGCACGGCACTGCCCCATGCCCACTATCTGCAACAGTGGTTGCTGGCGCAAGGTGTCCCAGCACAGGCGATTCGCCCCTTTGCGCTGAGCCGCCACACCGGCGAGGATGCCCTGCTGGCGCGGCCCCTTGTCGCGGCGACCGGCGCGCAACAACTGCTCGTGGTGACTTCCGATTTTCATGTTGCCAGAGCGACATGGCATTTTCGTGCTGTCTTTCCCGACTATGCGTTGGACGTTGTCGGCGCGCCGTATTTGGCGAGTTGTGCGCCGGCGGAGCGGGAACAGTTGGTCGCGCACGAGGCGCGGCGGTTGGCGACATTGGCGTCCAGCTAGCGTTGTTGCGCCGCCCATTCCTCAGCAAAATTCGTACTTTTGGCATGAAAGATCAGCGCCGCGTTTTCGTCTATGGTTAGGGTGGCGTGAGTGTGATGCGCTGGCACGCCTGCTTGGTTAACTGTGGGTTCAGCGGCATAACGAAAAATGCACTTTATGATTGAGCTCTCTTTGCCCTATAATACGCAACAAGTGATTTACGATTCCTTCATTCTGATTGCGGACTTGGTTAGATTGATGACGAATTAATCCGTCTTTTGAAGGATCCCAGCATAATTGTACGATTAATTTGATAATGCCTTTGATCAGCAACTATTGACAACTGAAGGGAGCATCGCCCAATGACAAAGCCAACCACCAACCTGTTGCATGTTCAATTCGATGCTGCCATGATGGATACCTATCACCGCGCCAAGCGTGAATGCCGCTATAATGCGACTTACTTTCTCCAACTGTTGCTTGAGGTAGGTGGCGTCGAGGCAGCGAAGCGGCTGTTGGCCAGCGAAAATCCGGCCGCCGGCTTGAAGACGCTCTGGGAATGTGGCCGGCTCGATTTGAGCGTAGAGGCGAAGGTGCTGTTGCCTGCGTTTGCAGGATTGTTTACCGAGGAAGAACGGGCGGTGGCAAGAGCGCGATTGGCGCTGTTTGAATATAAGCTACCGTAGCCCCAGCGAAATTTCAAGCGAAATTAAAGAAGAGTCAGATTTTTGTTAATGGATAGGTATATTTCATGGAAATCAGCACAATTTTAGACCAAATCGATCTCGGCGCGATGGCGCTTCCCGAATTTCAGCGCGGCTATGTATGGAATCGCACGCAAGTGCGCGACTTGATGAATTCGCTCTATCGGCGCTATCCAGTCGGTGGCCTGTTAGTTTGGGTCACCAAAACTGACAGCGCTGAAGCACGGGGCAATCAGCACCTGGCCGCAGGCAATGTCGAACTCGTACTTGACGGACAGCAGCGCATCACCTCGCTCTATGGCATTATACGCGGCACACCGCCCCCCTTTTTTGAGGGCAATGCTACGGCCTTTACCGATCTCCATTTCAATTTGGCCGATGAAACCTTTGAGTTTTATGGGCCGGTTAAAATGCACGATAACCCCTGCTGGATCAGCGTGACAAAACTCATGAAAAAAGGGTTGGACCCATTCATTCAGCATATTTTTGCAAATGCTGAACTCGCCACCAATGCCAGCACCTATATTGGTCGAATTAACAAAATTTTAGACATCAAAAACATTCACATGCATGTTGAAAAGGTGACAGGAGCCGACAAAACAGTTGACGTCGTCGTTGATATCTTCAATCGTGTCAACAGTGGTGGCACCAAGCTTTCCAAAGGTGATCTGGCACTAGCGCGCATCTGTGCCGAGTGGCCCGATGCCCGACAGGAGTTACGGATTGCGCTTCAGCAGTGGGCAAGTGCCGGCTTTGATTTCAAAATGGATTGGCTACTACGCAATGTCAACACTGTGCTCACTGGTGAAGCACTCTTTTCTGCCCTCAAAGATGTTAGTGCCGAGGAATTTCAAGCTGGGTTCAAACAGACGCAGAAAGCAGTCAACTATCTGCTCAATGTTGTGGGTGGACGGTTAGGTCTGGATCATGACCGCGTACTAGGGGGGCGATATGCCTTTCCGATCATGAGTCGTTACGTCGTGCAACATGGCGGCAAGTTGCCAAGTGCCGCCGAGCGGGACAAATTGCTTTATTGGTATGTCCACAGCTTACTTTGGGGGCGCTTTGCGGGTTCCACCGAATCTACAATCAATCAAGATCTCGGCTTGATGGAATCGTCGGAAGGCGCGCTTGATCGGCTGATTGAGCAACTGAGGATTTGGCGTGGCGATCTGCTGGTGCGCCCAGAAAACTTTGCTGGTTGGAGCCTGGGCGCACGTTTTTATCCCATGCTCTATTTACTAACGCGGATCGGCGAAGCGCGCGACTGGGATACTGGGCTGCCACTTAAGGCAAATCTGTTGGGCAAAGTGAATCATTTGCAGATCCATCACATCTTTCCTAAGTCGCGTCTCTACGACCAGGGCCGAGATCGCGCCCAAGTGAACGCTCTGGCGAACTTTTGCTTTCTAACCCAGGCGTCCAATCTGAGCATTAGCAACAAGTTTCCTGTACAGTACTTCCCTGAAATCGAGAAACAACACCCAGGTGCGCTAGCCTCGCAATGGATTCCCATGGATCCAAAACTTTGGCGCATGGAGAACTACCTCGATTTTCTGGATGCGCGCCAAGCACTGCTTGCCGAAGCTGCCAATCGCTTTCTCAACAGTTTGCTTAGCGGACCAGCGCCGGAACCCATGACAGAAGTGATTACAATCATGTCTGCACCGCGACCTGGTGGGATCAATGATGAAGCAGAAGCGGCATTACTCAAACAGACTAGTGACTGGGTTGCCACCCATGGTCTGCCCGAAGGTGACCTTCTATACGAGTTAACCGATCCTGAAACTGGTGATTTACTTGCAGTGTTCGATCTGGCCTGGCCGGAAGGACTACAGACTGGCTATAGTGATCCGGTTGCACTCTTGTTGGAAGAAGATGTCGAGGCGCTTGAAGTTGCGAGCCGTGCCGGTTTTCGCTGTTTTACGGCTCTGGAAACGTTTCAGACATATGTAGAGGCTGAAATTTTGGCACTGGGAGTAGCGTAGCGTGGCGGCTCCGCTTGTCACTTAACCTGCGCATTGGTGAGATCAACGATCCACAGGGGCTGTGTAAAGATGTCTCTAATCTAGGTCGCTGGGGCAATGGCGATGTGGAAGTCGGGTTGAGCACGCCAGAGGAGTTGCCCTATGTGATGGGGTTGGTGAAGCAGGCGTTGGATCAGCAGTTGTATAATGGGGGTGAGTGAGTCGCCGTTTTGCTCAACCCGCACCAGACTGCCGTGGCGCAAAGGCAAAGACCGCCTGCAATGCTGCGGGCGTCAACTGGAGATAACTTTCCAGCACCTGTTCTGTGGTCCAGCCATTGCCAAAAAGGCGCAGGATAAAATCGACCGAAAGGCGAGTCCCTTTGACCACTGGCTTGCCAACTAAAATATTAGGGTCCGTATGGATATAAGCTTGACAATTCATGGTGGCACCCAGTGTACGCAACATTAGACTAGAATAGGTAATGTATTGGGCGGTGTAGCTAATTGAAGGATAAAACGATGATTGCCGACAATGATTTCATTTCCGTGGATAACAACATCAGCGAACTCTTGCTCAGAGCGCAAGGTAAGATCGTTATTATCAAATGTCAACTAGTAGGGTTACCGTCTCATCGACACTTTGTGCTAACCGTTGCGCCAGCAGCTCAAAAAAGAAGTCGGCGGGCACATCTGCTTCATCCGTAGCGGCACGGTCAATATAATTGTCAATCAGGTTATCAAATTGTTGCTCATTCATTTCCGAAAAGCGCTGCATGGGCATTAGATTTCTCCTTGCCGTTGTAAAACACGTCGTTTCCATTCATTATACGCTATGATCACAACGTCATGGATTCGATAGCAGCAGTATAGCACAGAAGAGCTAATTTATTGCTACCGCTGGCCGCGACGTTGTAGATTGACCTATGGCCCCTAGATGCGCTTTGGTGGGTCATCGACTATAATGAGGGTAACAAGTAAGCAGTATTTTGAAAAAGTCTGACCGTGATTAGGCGCCTACACCTACCTAAAGGATAAACGGCAATGACGCAAGCTGAGCAAATTCGGCAATATGTAATTAACCACTTTATTCAACCAGCACGTACTGCCGGCGAAGCAACGATCAAGATACAAGCTGCCACCATTCACACACAGATGCAACTGGAAAACCGAGTGCCCAATGTTTGTAGTTCGCTCGATGCGCAAAAGTTCTATGAGCAAGCGAGTGTGACCCTGGTCAAACGCTCTGGACCAAAACAAAGCTCAACCGCTGAGTGGGTGCTTGCTTTGGGACAGGTGAATGCCATGGATCTTGAAAATCAAACACCAGTGTGGGAACGCACTCATTTTACGTTTAATGGGACAGAACTTCAGCTGATTGAAGTAGTGGAGCGATACATCCACACATTACCAGGAACGCGCAAAATTGATTTTCATCTCTCTTGGGCTGAACGACCTATTCATATTAGACAGACAACAGCTTGGTTGGAGGAACAAGATTTTGACTTAGCATATGAAGATTCTCAAACGGTAGAAAAAAAGAAATTTGTCCGTGCTGTCTGGATTGGCAAAGGCGAGAAAGAATATCTAAATGAATCTGCCCAATCAGAAATTCTCGCCATCAATTATCGCTATATGGCAATTAGGCAGCCTTGGCCTTTGCCTGATTTTTTGCCTAGCGAAACTTATAAGCATTTTCAATCTGCTTCCGTGGGGTTAGCAATAAAAATATCGAAACAAACGAGTGATATCCTTCATGGGTTTGTTGAGCGCGTACCACTCATGAACAAAGCTGCCGTAGGAATCATCGAATCAATACAACAATGGAATAAGCAAGTTCAAACAGTTACAAACATGAGCCGTTGGTCGGCTACAATTGATATCGATTTAGAAAGCTTTGATTATCGCTTTGAGGAAGGGCTGTCTGAAATTTTTAGTCGCTACAGCCTGGCTAATCAATGTTATCCCGTCAGACGCAAAATCACAAAAGCAAAAATTCTCTACATATTTCATTGGAAGCCTCGAAAGATTCAGTTTTCTGCCACTCTAATCAAACATACAAAGGGTACAGTCAAAGTTCAGATTGAACAGTATCCCTCTGCGCCACACTCCCCAGAATATATAAGATCACGAATTGACGATATCATTGGATGGATACATCGTGAATTTGAAGTGCAGCTTAAAGAAGAAAGAGGGGGCCATCAATCTACCCTAGGTATACAGATGCCGGATCGGCAGTTAATCTATGAAAATACTACTACAACAGCAACACTCAATGATTGGTTGCGATCTTTTTTTCAAGAAAATCGAGGTCAGATGTGGGAGGTTTACAATGGCATGTTATCTTGGTCAATTGAAAGAGACATTGTTAATCCAATTGATCCCTCTGTTGACACGAAGCTAATCATAGCAGAGTTCAAGGTAATTCCTATTTTGTATGTTGAATCGTTTCCGATAAATGAATATTCAACTCTAATACAGATTTATTTGGGAGCAGAGCGCCTAAATGCTTCCATGATGCAGTCAATCATCAAGCAAGCTCTAGAGCCTGCAAATGCGGAATCTGCAAAACCAGATAAGGGTAACCGCCCAACCGGTCGGCCCATCAAAATTCTCTTTCTCGCCGCCAACCCGCTCGACACCGTCCTCGTGCGCACAGACGAGGAAAAGCGCGCCATTGATGCCGCCCTGCGTCAAGCCGCCAACCGCAACTTTGAGATCAGCGACCACGGGGCTGTGCGCATCGACGACCTGCAAGATCTGCTGCTACGCCACCAGCCGGACATTGTCCATTTTAGCGGGCATGGCACCGAGGAAAATGAGTTGATCCTAATCGATGCCAATGGCAATGGGGTACGGGTAAGCGGTGATGCGCTGCGGCAACTCTTTACGGTACTCAAGGGCAATATTCGCTGTATCGTGCTCAACGCCTGTTACACCGAAGCGCAAGCCAAGGGTCTCGCCGAAGTGATCGACTATGTGGTGGGGATTGATAATGCGATCAGCGATGAAGCGGCACGCCAGTTCGCCACCGCCTTCTACCGTGGGCTGGGTTATGACAAGTCAATTGCGGATGCCTTCGACCTGGGGAAGGTGCAGGTTGAATTGGCGGGGTTGGGCGAGAGTAGTGCATTGCATCTGTTGACGCGAACGGGCGCGGCAGACACTTTTACCTTTGCCACTGATTCGTCAAATCAATCCAAACCGTTAGTCACGCCACCGCCACAATCACCAACCATTAGAGGAACGATGAAACAAGGCTAACTGAGTTTCCAACAGAAGATGGGACTACTCGACGTATTGCTCGCGTGTGCCAATGTCGCCAATCGGCACACGCATGATGCGATTGTCAACGACTTACCAGACACCATAAAAAACAACATCCGCCGCAATGATGCTGATCGGGTCGATGCGGTTAATCATCAGATTTTGGTAGAAATAGTTGAACACTTTTAGTCACCCCTTCACTCACCTCCACACCGCCACTTCATCAAAATCGGGTGGCCGCACCCACTGGACCGCGGCCAACAAGCCCCTGCTCCTGCTCACCCTGCACGAACGCCCACTGGTCGCGCCGGTGGATGAGGCGCTCTGGCCGGATCGAGAAGCGTTGCGCTATTGACGGTCACTCAAGTGGAACAATCGACTGACGAAAGATAGCACGGATTAGCGCTTCTCTTATTTCATCAGAACAAATATTCTGTAGTATCATCTGATGATGCGGGATTGCTACTGAAACTATCAATAGAAATTGTGTTTTATGCAGCCAACAGTTGTCGTTACACTCATTGCGCAGCCAACAGATCAAGAAATGACCATTTTGCGTGGCTACTTGTTAGACGCGCACCATCTTTCGGCGGAGGAATGGCGCACTTTGCGCAGCGTGATTGATCGATTGGCGCAGTGTATGGTTGATTTCAGTGGTCGGAGCTATACGTTTCGAGAGTTCTATGCCACATTTGTCAACGGCACCTATGCCCGTCCTTTTTTGGCACAACTGCCCAAGTTGCGCGATCTTGAGCAGGAGGGGGCAGCGTTGCAGGCCACAATTGCCCGGAAGATTCTGACTTGGTTGCGTGCAAACGGAATTGTGGCCTCTGCTGTACAAAACGCAGAATTTCTGATCATTTATACACTGTACTGGTGGGCTGCATTTGCCAGAGGCTATCTATTTGAGCAGATTATTTTTCGCGATTTGCACAAGAGCGGTATTCGCTATCAAGCTCATGCGGTAGAAACAGGGCGAGAACGATATACGCAGTACGATCTGGTGATTTCCGAAGTAGGGAATGGTGATGTCAAAGCATCCCTTTACTTTCTTGATCATTTGCGTGACCCGACAGCTGATTTTTACATTACCCAGTTGTACGACACCCAGCAACAAAAACTCCGCTTTGTCGTATTCCTATATCCGGAAATTTGGAAGCAGCTGAACGGGATACCTTTACCGGCAACGATATCAACTGCGCCGCGTTTTTTCCCCAGGCCGGTATTAGTGATAATCTTGAGCAAACCTTGGGTTGTGGTAGAATATGAGTACTGGAAAGCGCGTCTGTTAGATCATCAGCATCAGGGAGCGAGCAATGGCGGATAAGATACTTGGCACGTTGGGGCCAGCAGAATTTGATAGCCTGATTGATAGCTTTATTGATCGGCCAGAGCCAGATACCCTGTCCTTTGCTGCGTTTGAGCAAGCGACCAATCAGCTAGCGGAACAGGCAATCGTGGAAACAATCGAAGTCACTGGCGTCATTCATGGTGACGAAATTCAATTTGATGTAACCGAGACCGCCCCTGTGATTACGCACGGCAATGAAGTACTGATTGGGGGCTTACGGTTGATTGTACGACTGCGTCAACCTGAAGCGGCGTGAGCAACGCTGCCCCCCATCCCTCCGCATGTGCACCGTCGATGGCCACACCGCGGTCGACGCCGCCCACATCATCCCCTGGTCCGTCAGCCACAACGACGATCCGCGCAACGGCCTAGCGCTCTGCAAACTCTGTCACTGGTCCTTTGATGAGGGGCTGTTGGGCGTCTCTCACCGCTACCAAGTGATTACGTCTAAGGCCCTCACCGCACACAACAACATTGCCGGCCACTTGCTCACCTTACACGAGCGCCCGCTGGTCGCGCCAATAGAGGATGCACTCTGGCCGGATCGCAACGCATTGCGTTGGCATCGGGAACAGTGCTTGCGCCGGTAAGACGTCTATGCAGCCTATACTTCCTTTCGTCATCTGTGGTATAATGCCGGTAACGATTCAGGTGATGGACGAACCCAAGGAGTAGTTTGGCATGTCAGCCCAAATATCAATTACGCTTTCCGATCGGCTGTCGCAACGGGTGCGGCAGCTTGCCCAACAGCGGCGAGAGGGGATTGTGGCCGTTGTCGAACGCATCCTAGAGGAAGGGTTGCCGGAAACCATCGACGCCGTGGAATGGGTGGATCGATCGGAACCGGACCCACAGGCCGCAGGGGAGATGCAAGCCTACCTGGCCCTCTATCCGCATTTGAAAGATCGGTATAGTGGTCAATATGTTGCCATCTATGGTGGTCAACTCATTGATCATGATGCAGACTTTGACGTACTCTATGATCGCATCGACCACGCCTATCCGCATCAGTTTGTCTGGATTAGTAAAGTCGGCGACGAGCCGCTAGAGACCTTTACGGTTCGCTCACCACACTTTTCATCACAAGCATAACCACCCCACAACCGCTTTGGATACCGCAGATGCTGATTGATATATTCGACTATCTTACCGACTATGATCCGGCCATGCCAACCGTCGAAGTCATCATCGGGGCCACCGGCACTGCGCCGACAGTGCGCATCAAGGCATTGGTGGATTCTGGTGCAGATGGTACGATTCTTCCGTTACAGCAGTTGAAACAGATTGATGCAAGGAAGTATCAGAAGAAGTGGATGCGCACGGTAACTGGTCAGCGTGCACAAGTTGATATGTACTTGGTTGCCATGCAGATCGGTGGACTACCGCCAATCCGATTAGCAGTCGCTGGCGATCCGCAACTCAATGAGGCAATCGTCGGTCGGGATTGGCTGAATCGGTTTGTTGTTCGCTTAGATGGACCGGCCATGGTCGTCCAACTATTTGCGCCTTGAGTCACACCGTGATTGATGCCGCGCATATTATCCCCTGGGCAATCAGCCACAACGACGATTCGCGCAACGGCTTAGCCCTCTTGTAAACTCTGTCATTGGCGCTTTGACGAAGGCTGCTCTCGCGCTCAAGTGATTAAGCCCAAAGCGCTCACCACGCCCCAACAAACCCTTGCTTCTACTAACATTACACGATCGCCCGCTGGTCGCGCCTGCTGATGCATCTAGCCGGCAGCCCAGCCGTGATCCACCGCAGCGCGAGGCAACTTTTTTATATACTTGTGTGTATCTTCGTGGTCTATCTTGCTATTGGCTGTGATAGCGGCAAAACTGTATGATGGGCGAGAATCATCAATGCGGTTTTGGTTCAAATCCAATGCTTGACTATAATGGAAAATAATAGACGCCAACGCGGCAAACAAACAAGTCAGTGCCGCGCACAGGCGATCAATGCCTGGGTGCTCAACTGGAGCATTCGAGAAAATCTTCAAAATTAGGAGAATATACCGATGTCGTTCAATAAAAGATCGCGCTTGGATGCTTCCCAGGTTGAGGACCGGCGCGGTCAGCGTGGTGGCCGGCGCGGGGGCGCAATTGCCCTTGGAGGCGGTGGTCTTGGTCTGGTAATTATGCTCGTGGTCTTTCTGTTAGGTGGCAATCCCGGCGACCTCATTAGCGTCCTTGAGCAGGCGCCCGCCGCATCGACGCAGAACACCCAAGGCACCACCGTCCTGGCCGAGGAGTGCCAGACGGGGGAAGACGCCAACACGCGTGAGGATTGTCGCATTGTCGGTTTCGTCAACAGTATCCAGGCGTTCTGGACTGACGAATTTAACCGTCAGGGCGGCGAATATCGGCAGGCCAAGACGGTGATCTTCACCGAGGCGACGGAGGCGGCCTGCGGCTATGCCTCGGCCGCGATGGGACCGTTCTATTGCCCGCGTGATCAGACCGTTTACTTGGACCTCGCTTTCTTTGACGAACTGCAAACGCGCTTTGGCGCCCAAGGTGGCCCTTTTGCCGAAGCATATGTGCTCGCGCACGAGTACGGCCATCACATTCAGAACCTCTCCGGTGTGCTGGAGCAGAGCGCTAGATCGAGTGCCACAGGGCCAGAAAGCATTGCCGTGCAGGTTGAGTTGCAGGCTGATTGCCTGGCCGGCGTCTGGGCTTACCATGCCACAGACACTGGCTACCTGACGCAGATCACTGATGAGGAGATTGCCCAGGCCCTGGACGCCGCGGCGGCCGTGGGCGATGACCAAATCCAGCGCCAAACCCAAGGCCGTGTCTCACCCGAATCGTGGACGCATGGCTCGTCGGCCCAACGCCAGCAAGCGCTGATGGCCGGCCTGCAGAGCGGGGAGCTGGACGCCTGCAATTCGTTTTAATCGCCGCGGTGCCGAGAGGACTAATAAAGCAACAACGGGCGCAAATCATCGTTGGGCTGGAGATTCATCCAAAACTGTGGAGATGCATGGATGGACCGGTAATGGTGGGCAAGTCACCGCCAACCGCGGCTACCGTTGTTAAACAAACTGGCGTCTCGCCATCGCTAGAAAAAATTTGGGCGCAGCACGTTTTTGGAGTTCTTGCAAACCCACAAGTGGATCCTGACCAAAAACAGTTTTGCCATAACGATTTAACGCGCGCTCAACTTCCTGATCGACGATTTTTGCTACGGCTGCGTCGTGATTAAATCGTGCTTTGTAACCATCTTTTATGTTTTCAATATAACTCTTGATGTTAAGTTCAATATACTCTTCAACACTATCACAATCATAGCGGATGACGGTTTTGGCCTCACTATCAAACGGCATCAATATCGATTTTTCGCCTTTGTCAAAGTCGAGTCGCATGGCCTGGGGTTCAATGGCAAAGAGCTTGAAGAGTTCAAGGTCAATGCTTGTCGGCAGGTCTTCAACGCTGAGCGCGCTGTTCATGCCATATCGATATGACTTTTCGGGGTAATCAGGGTTTTGTTTGATCAAATCCAGCATATCTTTGATATGCTGGATTTCATGTTCGATGGCCAGTTGCAGGTTAATCAGGCGCTTAACGCGCTCGTCGTAGTCAGCGCAAAAGACGATAATAGGTAAGTAATAATAGGGCTTTTCATAGCCCGTAATCATTGAACCAATTGCAACAAAAAAACCAATCATCTGCGCGCTAAACAGTTCAGTCGTTTTAATTTGGCAACAGATATAGGGCAATGCATCGGCTCTATTAATGTTGAAATTGACTAGCTTATAGCCAATTAAATCGAGTTGTTCAGCGATAAGTAAAGATAAATCCTCGCGATTTTCCTCTGTAACAATGGCATAGTATAACGCGGTATGGTCCATCTATCCTCTTTGTGCTAAAAATATTGCGCGCAAGCGCCTATTGGCCCCTGAATCCCAAGCCATTTGTTTGTGTCTGCTCAGCCAGAAATGCCTGCCAGTCGCGCTCGAACTCGGCGGCAGGCAGGCCAAAGAGGGCAGGCGTCAACTCGGCCCACGTGCTGCCACTGCTCCACGCGGCCACCAGGCGCGACACATGGGCTCGCCCATAACGCTGCTCGACATAGTCAATCAGGGCAGCCACCGCAATCGCATAGCCGGGGTGGCGGATCACGGTACGCTGGCCAGCGGCGTCGACCTCCTCATCAGGATAGATGGGGTGGTCCAGCAGTGGTAAACGGCGCGGGGCTTGCCGGATCATAGTATAGGAGAAGCGGCGGGGCGATTCGTCCATGCCCTGGCACATCAGCGGAATCTGCAGTTGCACGGGGTAGACCATCCAAAGTTGATGCGCCGCGCAGAGGGCCACATAGTCCGCTGGTAAGGGTAGCACGGTGGTCGTGGCGGTGGTCGGCAAGGTCACATAGATCCACTGGACCAGTGCCGGGCGCCAGCGGGCCAGTGGTAACTCCGCCTCCCAAACTTGCCAGAGGCGCATCCCATCCAACAGCGGCTGGCGGGCAGGGGCCATGGCATAGTGGCTTATAGCCACCGCCAAGGTATGGTCGATGAGCGGCAGGACAAGCGCTTGGGCCAACATCTCATCGGCACGCCATTCAGGCATGGGATAGCGCGTTGGCGAGCCGACCGTAATCGTTGTCGCCAGACGGGGTCGGTACGGTGCGCTACTCAGCGTGGCGGTTGGCCGCAGCGTGATGACCAGTGGTGGGGTATCCGGGGCTTGTACACCCACGTCTTGCTGTAGTGCCGTGTAAAATTGCTCCAAGCGTGGCGCAACCGTGGCAACCGTCGCCGCGTCGCGCGCGTAAAAATGGAAGACAAAATGCGGGGTGGTAAACTGGGCGGCCGTGCCCCAATCGATTGGTGGGTTGGGGGCCGGAGGCGGGTCCGCTGGTGGGGGTGCTGCTGCCCGGAAGCGGAGCCAGACGCCCCCACTTAGCACGAGTGTCACGAGGAACAGCGGTAGCCAGCGCGACCGTCGCGCCGGTGGCGGCGATACGGCAGATTGGGAACGCGCAGCCTCCCACTCGGCGTCACTCTCGGCAATATGCCATTCTACGGTCGGTGGTCGTTTGCGCATGGTGTTGCACCTTGTTGCGTTGGGAGATTGCCATCAAAATATTATAGCGGGAATTGTTGGGGGCGCAACTCAGGTAGTAGCAAAAATGGGGTAGACAAGCGGCCGTAACTGATTTGACATTTACTAGACGCTCTTTTAAGATTGCCATCCGCGATGTAATAATGCGCGATGTGTCTGGTTGATTGGGGTGGGAGGTATGGATTTGTCGATTGATTTGCGGGGGTATAGGCGCTGGGCCTTGCCCTTCCTACTGTTGAGTGTCATAAGTTTCACCGGTTGCCGTCTCTTCGCTAGCCCCGAACCAACGCCGACGCCCATCCCCATTGCCCAAGGCGGTGATCCCACCCTCGTTATCTATCCAGATCGCGGTCCTGCCGGCAGCTATGTGCAGGTCACCGGGGCTGATTGGCCGGGCGCAGCGCTGGTTATTGTCCAGGTGGCGGACGCCCAGGGGCGCAGCGAAATTCTGGCCCGTGAAACTACGAGCACTGATGGCCGGCTTGCCACCGGCTTTCTTTATCCCTTTGACGCGCGTTGGCTAACGCCTGGCCAATACAGCGTGATTGCCGAAGCGGTCGAAAGTGGGTTGCAAGCGCAAAATCCCTTTACCGTTGGTGAAGGGGCGGCAGCAGTTACACCAACGGCGATCCCAGCCACCCCAACCGCCGCGCTGACCGTAACCGTGCCCATCATCCCCACGATTAGTCCAAGCGCGACCCCAACGGCTACCGTAGCGCCAACCCCAGCGCCGCCAACACCGGTGCCGCCAACCCCAGCCCCACCGCCCACTGAGACGCCCACCAGCGTACCGCCGCCGCCGGTGCTCAATCAGCCGCCACAAATCATCGCCGCCCTGGTGCCGGTTGATGAGATCAATGCCAAGGGTGGTCGCTTCCGTATCGCGGTTGAAGCAACCGATCCGGAAAATGATCTCCAGCAGGTGATCATTGTGCTCAAATTACCGGCCGCCGAGCGTCAACAAACACCCCGGTTGCAAGAGAATCGCCGTACAGAGATCACCTTTACGCCCAATCGGCTCGAGATTAAAGCGCCCGATCCCCAAGCCCTGCTTGATCAGATTACCACCTATGGCGGGATCTTGGTAGAAAACGGCCAGGAGATTGAGTTGCGGGTCCGCGACCGCGCACAGGGGGTAGTCGCCTGGCGTGAAGATGGTTGGCGGCTTGAAGCGCGTTCGCTGGAACTGGCGGTAGGGGCAACCGATGGGGCGGGGCTTAGTACGGTGATCCAGGCGTTTCCTTGTTTAGCAGCAGGATGTCCTGGCATTGAGGAAGCGGATGATTAACCCAAACCGCGTTGCTCCCCAAACGCATTGACAAGGTCAACACCCTATGCTATCTTGCCCTTGCTAACTGTGACCATTTTTTACTTCCAGCGCCTGCGGGCCAAAAGGAGCAACGATGCAGATTCGTCTTTATGCAACGCTACGCCCGATTGTTGGGCGATCCACCGTAGAGTTGGAAGCCGCCCCCGGTGATACAGTCCGTGCCATGTTAGATGAACTGGTGACCCGTTGGCCCGCGCTCAAGCCGAAACTCTTCATCAAAGAAGCTGAACTGCATCCCAGCATTCATGTCTTTCTCAACGGTCGCGATATTCGCTACCTGGGCGGTTTAGAGATGGCGATCCCCGCCGAGACCGAGATCTGTATCTTCCCGCCAGTGGGCGGCGGTTGCAGATGAGTCGCCATGACTATTACGGGGTGCCGCTCTGGCTGATGAAGGAATATTTGGCTGATTTGGGCGCGACCGAAGTGCAAGAGAATCAGATGATCGCCGATGGTTGGCAAGCACAGGTTAGTAAGGCTGAGCCGAATCGCATCGGGTCGTTAGTCATTGGCGGGGCCACCGTAGAATTTTCCGGGGATGAAGCCGCGCTCGCCGCCATGTTTGAAAAGTTACACTGGAAGACATTGCGGGGCGGGGGGTGAGGGGGTGACAAGGTGACAGGGTGACACGCGTGGGGGTGACAGGGTGACACGAGATTTACACTGTCTCGTATCACCTTGTCACCCTGTCACCTTGTCACCTTGTCATGCAACGCTAGGCAATAATCTCTAGCTCGCGCAGTTTGCTCTCCGGCACGACGCCGTTGTGCCAACCACGTAGCGTGTAATACTCTTCGAGCATCTGGTCCAGTTCACAGACGTGGCCGGCGGAGCCTTTTTGGGTGCTGGGCTCATGGGTGAAGCGTTTGGGTAGATAGTCGGAGCCTTCGCCAAAGCCGGCCAGGTTGTTGTAGTGGCGCTCCAGATTGTAAATGCGCTCGCCACAGAGCAGCAGATCGGCGCTGGAGTATTCCAAGCCGGTGACGGCGTTGAACTGCTGGGTATACTCGTCCATCCCCTCAGCAAAGGCGGAGAACTTGCAAAGATCGAGCGAGTCGGAAACGGCGTGTACATCCTGGAAGATCTTCGTCAGCTCGCCCTTCCCCTTCCATTCCAAAGGGTCAACCTTGAGCGAACCAAAGGGCATGACGCCCAATTCGGCCGCCGGTGTATAGGCCCGCAGGTGACAAGCACCGCGGTTGCTGGTGGCATAGGCAATGCCCATCCCCTTCAGACCACGGGGGTCGTAAGCGGGAATCGCCTGGCCTTTGACGGTCATCGCGATACTTGGGTCGCCAAAGGCTGCGGCGGCGCGTGCGGTACCTTCGGCCAATTTATCGCCAACCCCTTGGCGGTGAGCGATCATATCAACAATCCGCACCATGCTGGCGTGATCACCCCATTCAAGCGTCCCATCCCCATTGGTATAGCCACGTTGGCTGGCTTCCATGTAGGTGCTGAAGACATTGCCCAATTCAATCGGGTCCATGCCCAGGTCATTGCAGCGGTCGATGATAAAGGCAACTGACGCGATATTGTTGTTATCGCAATTGGCCCCCAAGGACCAGGCCGGCTCATACTCGACACTCTCCATACGCACTTTGTATGGCCCTTCGGTGATCTCTACTTCTTTCTTGCAGGCAACGGGGCAAGCGTGGCAGGTCGGTTCAGCGACCAAAATATTTTCGCGTACATATTCGCCGGAGATCAGTTCGGCATTTTCCGTACCAAACGAGGTCGTTTGCGCATTGCGGGTGGGCAAAGCGCCAATGCTCTCGGTAATATTCATGAGCACGTTGGTGCCATAGAGGCTCAGGCCACCCTTCTTGGGCGAAGTGATATTTTCTTCGGCCATAATGGCTCCCAAGGCGCGTTTGCGGGCCTCGCGATCGGCGTCACGGTTGGCAGGGCGGGGGCGGTTGGCGCGATCCCCCTTGATCACAATCGCCTTCAGGTTTTTGCTGCCACCGACGGCCCCGGTCCCATTGCGACCGGCAGCACGATCATTGACATTGACCCAAGCCGAAAAGCGAATTAGATTCTCACCGGCCGGCCCAATCGCCATACCGTCACACGCTTCGCCGTGCCGTTCACGCAGGATCTTGAGCGTTTCGTGAATGCCCTTACCCCAGAGATCCGAGGCATCGTGCAGCGTCACCTGGCCATCTTCGACATAGGCATAGGTTGGTTTGTCCGCCTTGCCCTTGAAGACCAAGCCATCAAAGCCGGCCCACTTGAGTTTGGCCGCGGTCCAGCCGCCCATGTGTGAATCGGCGACGGTGCCGGTCAACGGGGATTTTGTGACCACCGCAAGCCGGCCGCTCATGTTGACATCGGTGCCGGTCAACGGGCCATTCATGATACATAGGAGGTTATCCGGCGAAAGTGGTTCAACCTCTGGACCATTTTCAAAGACATATTTGACGCCCAGCCCGCGTGCGCCAATATATTTCTTGGCGTCACTTTCATCAATGCCCTTATACTCAATTGCACTGCTGCTTAGATCGATCCAAGCAACACGATTGGTAAAACCACCAATGGTCATGGGTTGTCTCCTCTATAGATATGTGTCAATGGTGAAGTAGATGTAGTGAACACAGCCAAGCGTACACGTGCAGTGCTTAAACTGTATCCAAGGTTACCGTTACGATAGCAGAAGATCACCTTTTCGCCAAACTGCTGCGCCGCTTGAACAGGGAACAGACCTGCGGCACCACGCCCAAAGGGCCCCCGCGATGAAAAGCGGTCAGGTGGTCTTTTGGTCGCGTAGTCGCGTGGTCTGGACGACACGACATCATGACCACGCGACTATTTTTAGAACAGGCTATGGCCGAACCTACTCCAACCGTAAAACGTTTACATCACGGGCCGGGGCCGTAAGCACCACCGTCGATTGATCCATATTAGCCGTTGTTCCCCACAGGGCCGTACAGCTGGTAAATGGTCCCCACGTTGCCGCCAGCGTTACCCGTACCGGCCGCGCCTGACGGGTTGGATTGGCCACCCACAGATAAGTGCCACCGTCACCTGTATGCAAGCGTGCTTTCATCTGGGGATCACTGCTGATCACCTGCTGTGTTTTGCCGGCAAACGCTAGCAGGTTGGCGAAAAGTGGTGATGCGCCCGCTTGTGGATGCGCGCCATACCCCGCGCCGACCATCGTCCCCAACAGACGCGTTTTGCCCTGGCCAAAGGTGTTGTCAACCGCGGCCACCTGGCCGTCGCTATACCACCCGACTGGCGTGCCCGTGGTCGGTGTATACGCCTGCATAAAGATGCCACCCCAGGCGGGAATCCCACTGAGGTTGAATTGCAAATCACCGAGAATATCCGGTGTAAATTCGACATAACTTTCACGACAGCCAAAGAGTTCATCCAGCCCCAGATTCGGTTGCACCGTGCCCACATGGGCGCGATCTCCCCAGTAGGCTGGGCACCCTTCTGCGATCAGCGTACCACCGGCGGCCACCCAATCTTTCAGTTTGGCGGCACTCTCTGCCGTCAACATGACCGGGATCGGCAGATAGAGGAAGTCGTACTGGTCAATGTCAGTAATGTGGACCCAATCAGCCTGGATATTGTTGGCGAAGAAACCCTGGTAGGCCCCTTCCATCGACCGGGCGTAAAAGTCGGTGTTGCCCTGTTGCGCGTAGAGAAAGAACTGGGTCTCCGGCGCATAGACAATGCCCACTTCGCCGCGAATCGGCTTCGATTGCCACAGCGCGGCCTGTTGGGGCGCGGTCGCCCATTGGCCAACCTTGCTCACCATCGCCGACCGTTCCGTGCGCGCACCATCCATGCCGTAGCTGCCAAAGGCCCCAAAGAGCGGCCCATCAAGCAGGGGCCGCCAGCGCAGGTAGAGCATCCCGGTCGCCCCGAGCATAAAACTGGTCAAGTCCCAGAAGCGGATATCTTCGGGGCTGGCAATGCGCCCTTCGTTGCGCGGCTTGCCAATCACCTGGGGCTGCATCCAGAGCGGACCGGCATAGGTTTCCGCATGCCAGAAAGGTTTTCCACGGGAGGCCGCACGCACCAGATCGACGGCGTGGAACTGTTTCCACGGTTCGTCGCCGTGGCGCGAGGAACCCCAAGTATAGCCATAACTTTCGACCTCGGCCGCGGCGCGCCAGTCATCGGCCCCGCCGGGGGCAGCTTTGGTCAGCGTGCCGACGATGCCGTGCCCGGTGATGGCATTTTTGTCGTCGAGGTTGCGGATCAACTGCACCTTCCAGCGCATCAGGTCATAAGCGTTGTCAATGCGAAACTGCAACCAGTCGAGCACATGGGGATAGGGGCCCAGGTGGCGCGGCGGTAGAACCTCTTCCCACGCGGCAAAACTGTGACGCTGCCAGGTGTTGCCAAGGGTGCGCAAATCACCATATTTCTGCTGGAGCCAAACCCGAAACTGCTGCGCCGTCCCCTCTCAGTAACAGGTGTTAGGGTTGTAGTTACACTCGTTCCAGACATCATAGCCGCCCATGCCGGGGTGATCTTTGTAGCGTTTCACTAACTCAGTCAGGAAGTTTCCAACCAGCGCCTTGTAATCCTCATTGTCCAAACAGAGGCCCGGAAAACCACCGGTGGCGCAACTGGGGCTCATCTGGCTTTCCAGCCGCTGGCCGTTGACCGTTTCATAGCGGGCGTGGGCGTAGCGGCGGAAAGCCCACTCCGGCGCGGCCATGCTGAACTCGGCGATGATCGTCTTCATGCCATTGGCCGCGGCCAGATCAAATTGGCGGTCATAGTCGGCCCAGTCAAAGAGACCTGGTTCGATCTCAATCGCAGACCAGAGCACCCAGTGGCGGAAGAGGTTCATGCCATCTGCCGCCGCGACGCCATAGTCGCGCGCCCAGTCGGCCTGGGGTGGGTTCGATTTACGGAAGTAGACCGCGCCGTAGGGGAAGGTGGGGAGGGTATTTTTAGTCATCTTGGTTGCACCTTATGGTATAATTCATACGTATCGGTCGCTCACCGACTGAAGTTTGTTTTGTTTCTATTGCTTCTAAAAGGGATTAACTTATGTCTCTCAGCGTGACCCTTGAGTTACCCGATGTACTGGCCCAGAACGCGCATCAAGTTGCCAAACAAACCGAGCAACGCCTAGAAGATGTCTTGCTTGAATGGTTAAAACGCGGCGCAAACGACACGCCAGTAGAATTGCTGTCGGACGAGCAACTGCTAGCGACAGCGGCATTGCAGCTACCGCTGGATCTGCAACATGAACTAAGTGATCTGCTGGCGCTAAATCGCGAAAGTCAACTGGGGCCGCAACAACGGATCCGCCTGGATGAGTTAATGCAATTTTACCGGCGCGGGTTGGTACGCAAAGCCCAGGCGATCAAAGCTGCAGTCGCGCGGGGTTTGCGCTCACCATTGGACGAAGCATAAACGTGGCACGTCAATATCTACCCCTGGCTTTAGATCGTAGGAGCAGAGCAGCAGCTAATCATCGCTGTGGCTATTGCTTAAGCCCCCAGCACCTGGTGATGGCGCGCTTAGAAATCGAACATATTGTTCCGCTATCGAAAGGTGGTAGCAATGATGAGTCAAACCTCTGGTTGGCTTGTCCCCTCTGCAACCGCCATAAGGCCAATAAAATCGTTGGGGTTGATCCTGAATCGGGCCAGGAGATACCGCTCTTCCATCCACGCCGACAAACTTGGGCTGACCATTTTTGTTGGACGGACAATGGACTTTATCTCGCCGGCTTGACCCCAGTCGGTCGAGCCACAATTGCCGCGCTGCAACTGAACGATGATCCCGATGCTTTGCTCGTCCGCAGTTATTGGATCGAAGCTGGCTGGCATCCGCCAAGTAAGTAACGCTGGCTTGCCTATACCCAATCGACCGCCACCACTTCATGATCCAACACCGAGGGCACGGTCAACTGCAACCAGCTATCATTCACCTGCCACTGTGGTAAACCACCACCCCGCAACAGCTTTACACCTTTAACCACTTTCCCAACGGGAAGCTGCACCTTTATCTGCTGTGCGCCCACGGCGGTCAATTCGCGCACCGGCCCCTTCATCATCATGGCGTTGGTCAGGTTGACCAGATGGACGGTCATGGAATTGGCCTGTTCCCAGACGGTTACATCCAGCACGCCGGGACCATCGACTGTGACAGGGCGATCCTCGTTGGTGGCCCAATCAACGGCGTTGGCGAGCAGCCGGCCATGATCGACACCGAGCACCTCCCAGAAGGTACGGTCGATATCCCACGGGAAGTAGACGACCCGGCCCTTGCCCACTTCGCGCAGGTAGACTTCCGGAATGCCGGTATGATCGGCCCGCGGATAGACCTCTTCCATGGGCAGATCAGGATAGGAGGGAATGAGGGTAAGCGGCGGGTTGGGGAAAGCGACGTGGGCCTTGACCGGGAGCCGTTGCGCGCCGTTGATAATGCGCGCGGTGTCGCTGAAGCCGGCTAACAGGGGATGCTGCGTGCCGTCGGCGCTCGCTTCCAAGCGCAGGTAGGAATTCTGCAGCGGCCCTTCAATTTCACCGGCGACATCCACACCAAAGAGATCGGCCAAACCGAAGTTGGCGCGGCGTTGGCCGGCTTCATCATAACGGGAGCTCTCAAAGGTGGCGATCAGGCTGCCGCCCCGCCCCACAAAGTCACGCAACTGTTGACATTGGGCGTCGGAAAGGGCGGCAATGTTGGGCAGGATCAAGGTCTTGAATTGATCAACATGGGCGGCGTCAAGCAGCCCATCATGCACCATCTCAATGGGAATCCGCGCCTCGATCAGCGCGTGATACCAACCCAGGGTGTGATCTTCGACTTTGGCTGCGGCTTGTTCACCGCCATAAAAGGCGGCGGTCTGTTGCGAATAGACCAACGCCACCCGCGCCACCGGGCGCGTATTGCGCAGATAGGCCTCGTGTTGGGCCTGCCAGCGGTAGGCATCCTCCACCGGTTTGAGCCAGCGCTGATCATAGAGCACCCCGCCAAATTTGGTAAACCAGGAGCGCAGCCCATTGGCCACCCCTTCAGCGATCCAGAGGGTGATTTCAGCAGGACTTTGCACCGAATCCTTCCAGCGGTAGCGCTCTTCGACGCCCACGCTAAAGATGCCACCGATCGGTTTATTGCTCATCGTGGCGCGGTACTCCTTGCCATTTTTGCCATTCGACCAGATCGCCATCGTGCCGTGGCGGGCCTGGCGGTCGGCAAAGAGAATATCGGCGCGCTGCCCGATCGTCTTCATGTCCAGCGTACTCAACGCGCCGCCACCACTGTTGGCAATAAAGCGGGCGTCAGGATTGATTGCGCGAATCTCGGCATCCCACAGATCCCACAACTCAAAAAGCCGTGCCTGCCGCCAGAGATACCAATCGCGGTAAGCGGGATCCTGGGGATCGCGACGCTGCGGCAGATCCTGCCCCGCCGCGGCTTGAAATTGGGCACGGCAAGAAGCACAGTAACAGATGCCGTGGCCGGCCCAACGGTTGCTAAAGATCGCATCCAATTGGTAACGCGTCATCATCTCGCGGTGAACTTCAGTCATAAACTCAAAATTATAGGAGCCCAAGGCGCAGGTGACCCACAGATCGGGTTGGGCCCCGTGGCGGCGCGGCTGGCCAGCGCGGTCAACCGCCGCCCATTCGGGGTGGGCGTCAAAGGCATCCTGGCGCATTGCATGAGGATCACTGCGCCCTACCACCACCATGCCCAATGCCCGGCAGCCGGCCACGAGGTCACCAAAGGCATCGCCATCCCCCAGCCACGCGCTGCGATGATGATAGGGAATTTGGGTTGGATAGTAGGCAGTGTAGCCACCGGCGCTCAGGTAGGTGGCGTCCGACTGGGTGCGCTTAAAATAGTCAAGCCAGAAGTTGAGGTCATAGTGGGCTGGATCATTCTCGACCAAGGTGAGTTGTGCCCAGCGCATGGGGCGATCAAACCAGGTGGGTGTGGACATGATGAAGGTTTCGTTTCTGTTGACAAATAGCCACCAATGAACGCAGATAAACACAGATAAGCAACAACCATCTGTGTTTATCTGCGTTCATTGGTGGCAAAGAATAAAGCCAAGCATTACGCACTTTGCACCCAGAACTGCTCTGGGTTATAGGGGGCGGGGGTGGGATAGATCCACGAATTGGGCACGACTTTGGGGGCGTTGCGCATGCGGTTGGTGACGATGCCAAAGGCGTTGGGCTCTAACACGATTGGGTTGAATTAATTTTATCGACGCTGAAAGCTGAAATTGTAAAGTGATGAAAGAACGAATTACGATTCGCGAAGTCGCGGCCGCGGCCGGCGTATCGCACCAAACAGTCTCGCGTGTAATCAATAACCGCAGTGCCATCAGCCCGGCCACGCGTCAACGAGTCTTGGACGCCATTGAAAAGCTCAATTTTCGCCCCAGCCGCACCGCGCGCAATCTGGCTACCCAGCGCACGATGACCGTGGGGCTGCTCGTCCCTAACATTGCCAACCCCTACTTTGCCGAGGTGGCGCACGGCGCGCAAGCGGTCGCACGCGCCGGCCATTTCAGCATCTTTCTGGGTAACACCGAGTGGGATCCCCAGGAAGAGCAACAACTGCTGCACTCGCTGGCCTCCTATCCGGTGGATGGGATTATCCTCTGTAGTGCGCGTAGCAGCGATGAAGAACTAGGCGCGTTTTGTGACAGCTATCGCCCCATCGTGTTGGGCGGACGGCTCTTCACCCATCCCCATGCCAGCCTGGTGCGCAGCGATCACCGGGCGGGGATGCGGCTGGTGGTTGACCATCTGCAACAGCAGGGGCACACGCGGATTGCCATGCTTGCCGGCCCCGCGGTTGCGTCCACCATGAGCAACGCGCTCCGCCTGAATGAGTTTCGCGACGCTATGTGCGATGCTGGGTTAACCATCGACGAGCGTTGGATTTGTCACGGGCCGTTGACGATGGAAGGCGGCTATCAATCGGCACATCATCTTTTCGCCACTGCGCCGGAAATCACCGCGATCTGTGCGCACAATGATCTGATGGCGATTGGCGCGCTGAAAGTTTGTCGCGAGACCAGGCGCCGAGTGCCGGAAGATTGTGCCGTCATCGGCTACAACGACACCGATCTGGCCGCGATGGTCGAACCAGCATTGACTTCCGTGCGCGTGGACACCTTTGAAGTAGGGCGGTTACAGATGCGGCGGTTGCTGGAGATGATTGAAGCGCCGGAGCGCGAATATGAGGAGTTGATCATCCCGGTGACGCAGTTGATGCGGCGGGCGTCGGGGTAGGGAGTACGGCTAGACAATCGCTTGCCATTACTACAGCAGATGCGGAAAACAACCGATGAAGACATTGCTCACTTTGCAGATGCTTGAAAAATCGGTTGTTTTCTGAATCCGTTGTAGTACGTTTGAACGACCCACGCAAGACCAGCGGCCTACGTCCAAAACCCTGCATGCACCACCCGCGCTTCCTCCTCAATCAGCGGCCCGACCACTTCCACCGGTCGTTCACTCCGCGCAAAGAGTTCGCGGCAGGGCAGGCGCAACGTTTCATTCTCATTGTGGCTGCCGATCATGGCATAGAGACTCTCTTCGCTGAGCGCAAAAACGACGCGCCCCACTTTGCCCCAGTGGATCGCGCCGGCACACATGGCGCAGGGTTCGGTGCTGGTGTAGAGGGTACACTGGGTCAACTTTTCCGGCGAGAAGGCGCGTGATGCCTGGCGCATCAAATTGGTTTCGGCGTGACCGGTGCAATCGTTTTCAGTGTTCACCGTGTTTTCGGCTTCCAGCAGCAGGTTCCCCGCTTCATCAACGAGTAATGCGCCAAAGGGATGATTGCCGTTGGCACGGGCACGCTGCGCAACGGCGATGGCCTGGCGAAGATAGGCGAGGTCAGCGGCTTGGGATTGGGTGGCGTTGATGGTCATAATTGCGGCATTGCTCCTTGATTGATGGGGTGATACGCATGAAACATTGTTGGCTGATCATGGGGATGCAGCGCAGGTGGTTGAAACACACCTGCTGATAGGCAGAAGTGCGTTTAAACGCACTGACGGTCCAACCTGTTTATGCGGATTAATCATTAAATTTGGTATCGTCGTAGCGTCATTGGCATGCCATACGCGAACCCCGTTCC
>JALHQH010000071.1:0-1361 GCA_022842065.1 Caldilineaceae bacterium | reverse complement strand
ATGACGCTACGACGATACCAAATTTCTCAACCCGTTAAAACGGGTTTGGCATATCAGCCTGGGTGTTTCAACCCCAGGCTCAGCGCGGCTCGACGACGATGGTGATCGACCCATCAATCAACCCGGCTTCGGCAGCTTTGGCCGCGTCAACGGCTGCGGCGGGCAAGGTCTCGCTATAGATGGTCTTGATCCCCCCATTCGCGTAGGTCAGTTGGATCACTTTGCCACCGAGTTCGCCCCCCTGGTGCAGGGTGATCATCTCCAACAGGGTGGCGTGCCAATCATAGATCGCGGTGGCGGCGACGATTTCAGGGGCGACTGGGCTTTGGTCCGCCTGCACGCCGATCCAGGGGATACTATTTTCTTTGGCGACGCCAATTGCGCCAACGACCTGTTGTGAGGAACCGGTCAACACATCGGCCCCGGCTTTGATATGGGTGTTGGCGGCTTCGGCGGCAAGGGCAGTGTCACCAAAGGAACCGGTGAAGGAGACGTTGACCCCAATCGTCGGGTCGGTCGCTTTGACGCCGGCTAGGAAGCCGTCAACGTGCAACTTGGCATCACCGGCATCGACCGGGCCGACGAGACCGATCAGCTTTTTCGTCGTGAGCATTGCGGCCAATACACCGGTAACATAACCCGCTTCATCGCCACGTGGCTCATAGGCAAAGACATTGGTGATGCCATCTTCCACGCCCGTGTTGGTGGTGGTGCCCCAGGCAAAACTCGTCTCGGGGAAGTCGCGTGCCACTTCAAAGAGCGTGTCCCCATATTGCGCGCCGTGAGCAATGACCAGATTATAGCCATCGGCGGCGTAATCGCGAATGGCGGCGGCGGCATCGGGCACGCTGAACATATTTTCGCTGTACGCGATCTCGACCACATCCTCGCCAGCCTCGGCCTGGATCTGCATCAGGCTGGTGTAGATCGACTGACTCCATGAAACATCATTGGTCGTGCTGGGGATGATCAGGGCAATCTTGATGGGGGCGATGCCCAGATCATTGGTAGCCTCCGGGGCTGCCTCCTCAGCGGCGGGGACTGTGCCGGCCTCCGCAGGAGCAGCGGGCGCGCTTGCGGGGGCACAGCCGGCGATGAGGACAAATAAGAGGGTGCAACAGAGTTGCAGCAGAGAAATTCGTTTGGACATAAGGACTCCATTTGATCGGTTGTCAATAAAATTGATGAACTAGTTTGGTAAAAAGGCCAACCATGAGCGTAACACGAAATGCACCGCCGCGCTATGTTCGTTTTGCACGAAATTTACTGGGCGAATTCACCCTAGTTGGCATTCTGGGGTGCAACTTAGTTTGGGGGCAACCGGTGTGCGTCGCACTGGTCGGACGCGATCGGGTCGACCC
>JALHQH010000070.1 GCA_022842065.1 Caldilineaceae bacterium | reverse complement strand
TTTGCGAATTACGTCACCGTTCGGCACTTGGACTTTGCTCATCTTGCTATTCTCGCTCTTTTCTGTTTGTTTGATATTTGTTTTTTGTTTCTCTTTTGTTTATGCCTGAATAGTTACAAGGATTTTGTTATGAGCGCGCAAATGGTTGCTGTCCAACCGACGACGCAGAACCTGCCAACTACCCATCGCCTCGTCACGGGTGAAGAACTTTATTACATGACAGGCATTGGTCCCAGTGAACTCGTAAAGGGAGAAATCGTTGCGCGCATGCCTACAGGACACCGACATGGCAATGTTGAAGCTTTACTCGTAACTTTTCTAAATATCTATCTGCGTGAACACAAATTGGGTAAAACATTCGTTGGCGAAACTGGCGTCTACACTGGACGAAATCCGGACACTGTACGCGGGATTGACGTAGCATATATGTCTAACGAACGGTTTCGACAACTGCAATCAAAATCCTATTTGGATGTGGCACCCGAGTTGATTGTCGAGATTATGTCGCCCCAAGAGGCCTGGAGTGAAGTGCAAGAAAAACTGGCCGAGTATTTTGCCATTGATGTGAAAGTTGTGTGGGTCGTTGACCCCAAATTGCAGCAGATCCACAGCTATCGCGCTGTGGATGAAGTGCAGATCTATAAGTTGAGCGATACCTTGACCTGTGAGGATCTCTTGCCGGGATTTGCCATGCGGTCGGCAGAGATTTTTGCGGATGAGTAAGGCTTGGCCGATGCACCATCGCTGCGTGTGCACCACGCGGCGATGGTGCATCGGCCTTAGTCGATCACCGCGTTATAATCAGGAAAGTGGTACCACCTACCATCACCACTAACAAGCTGAAGAGCAAGACCCGATCGAGTCTACGAACTCGGCTCTGATGCGCAGGGTCGCGTTCTAATTGATCCGCGCTCCACATTACTTCGATCACCGATGCAATGATCACCAGATAAGCCAGTACATAGATCTTGTCCAGCAAAACCAGGTTGCCGGCATCTGGCAGCGAATCGGTGTAGGATTGTTGGAGGAAGACGGTGGTGAGCAGTGCTGTCATCGGCATCGCTGTACGGACATCAATTTGCGTCGGATGAATGACCAAGGCACACAGACCCATCGCCAAAATGATAATTAAGGGGAGCAGCAACTTCCAGATAAAAAAGTTGAGGGGGCGTGTAATTGTTAATTCATAGCGCAAGACTGAAAAACTGGAGTTAAGCGTTGCATCGCCTAGCTCGCCAAATTCGGTGTCATATTTATGGAGTACACTTTCCGCTTGCCACCCTTCGATCCGCCAACCAGGGACCTTGACCATATCGCCATAACCCGTATCTTTCGTATCCACGATATAGACCAACTCCTCAGAGGAATAGGTCGTATCTTCGATTAAGATCGAGAGTTGCTGCTGATCCATGGGGTAATCTTCTAACAAGAAGGGCTGGGAAAAGCGCCCACTGATCCGCATCCCCTGATAGAGGCTGCCATCGGGCATCGTTTGGGCCTCCTCGTAAATTGGCGTAACCATCAACCCCCATTGATCAACAATATTGACGAACTCCATGGTTGCCGTCGGATCAATCTCACCCGTCCAGCGAAACCAGATATAGGCCTCCACAAAATAGGTGTTGCCGGTAAAGTCAATGTTGTAAACTGAGACAGGGTAAACCCCGACAATTACCTGCTGTGCGGTGGCCGGCACTGCCGTCAATGGCAAGAAGCCGGAGACTTGTTCACTCTGGGCAGCCACTTGTGCAGGCATCAATGTTGTGGACAAAAAGAAAGCCAAAAGTGGCGGTAAGGCGCAGACTGCCAGTACCAGAATTGCCCGGCGGATTGGCTGAATGCGCGTAAGCTGCCTGATGATGAGCATAGAGTCTCCCATTATGCTGGTGAAGGATGATTGTTGATTGCTGGATAAGATAAAAATAATACTGTGTAAGTGCAACGCAACCTGATATTTTGTATTTGTCTTACGTATTTCGGAAGCTAATTGATATTTGTGTAATTAAAAGACTGTTTGACTTACGATAGATTTTACTATAAAACAACAATGATTAATTGCCAAGTTGTTGCTAACTTAGTCTCCTTAATCTGGCACAAAAATAGGATGATCGCTTATGAAACTCTTCACTGCGTTGCTCGGGACCGAGACCAACACCTTTTCGCCTTTTCTTACCGGCATGCAGAATTTTGAACAGACCTATTTTGTCCGTAATGGCGAGCATGGTGACAATCCTGCTTCGATAGCTGTGCCACTTTTGCGCTGGCGCGCCCTGGGACAAGCCCAAGGCTGGGACGTCAGTGAAGGCTTAGCGGCCTTTGCTGTGCCCGCCGGTACCACCATTCGCGCAGTTTATGAAAGTTTGCGCGCTGAAGTGTTGGCCGATCTGCAGGCGGCTATGCCCGTCGATGCGGTATTGCTCTACATGCACGGTGCCATGGTCGCCCAGGGCTATGATGATTGTGAAGGCGATTTAACCCAGTGTGTACGTGAAATTGTTGGTCCGCAGGTGCCCATCGGGGTCGAACTCGATCTGCATTGCCACTTGACGCAACAGTTGATCGACAATGCTGACGCGGTTGTCACTTACAAAGAGTATCCCCACGTTGATCCGCCCGAACGCGCGGTGGAACTCTTTCACATTATCGCTGATGCCGTGGCCGGTAAAACCAAACCAGTGACCTCACTCTATGACTGTGGTATGATCGGCGTCTATCACACCACTCAAGAACCGGTAAAAAGTTTTGTCGCGAAGTTGCAAGCCCTAGAAGGCAAAGCAGGGGTGCTCTCCGTTTCCCTGGGGCATGGTTTTCCTTGGGGTGATGTGCCGGATTTGGGCACACGAATCCTGGTGGTAACCGACAATCAGCCGGCACAGGGTGCGGCGTTGGCGCGCGAACTGGGTGAAGCGTTCTACGCCCTGCGCGACCAGGTGCAGCCGACCTACCACACGATTGACGCCGCCCTGGATGCCGCGGTTGCCAGCAATAGCAAACCCTTTGTACTGGCTGATGTGGCTGACAATTCGGGGGGAGGCGCGCCGAATGATTCGACCTTTATCCTGCGCCGTCTGCTGGAGCGGGGCATTGGCAATGCTGCGATTGGGTGTATTTGGGATCCCGTGCTGGTCGCGGTGGCGATGGAACTGGGCGAAGGTGTGGAAGCGGATCTACGCATTGGCGGTAAGATGGGGCCAATGTCTGGTGATCCGGTTGATTTGCGCGTGCGTGTCGGTAAAATCGCCCCTAATGCCATGCAAGTCTTTGGTCAAGGCAGTGGCAAGCTTGGTGACAGTGTCGCCCTCCATGGCCCCAATGGGATCGACATTGTGGCGATTAGCCATCGGACCCAGACTTTTAGTCCCCATGTCTTTACGAACGTAGGAATTGATCCGACCCAAAAGCAGATCCTGGTCGTCAAATCGATGCAACATTTTCATGCCGCTTTTGCCCCGATCGCCGCCAAGATTCTCTATGTGAGCGCGCCCGGCACCCTTGTCCCCGATATGGCCCAAATCCCTTTCCAGCGTGCCAACCCCGACCTTTGGCCGCGGCAGGCAAGGGCCTAAATGTATACCAACGGTTGTCACAAATCAACCATTTTTGCACTGGCAAAAAAGTTGATTTGTGACAGGGCCAAGTAAAAAAGCAGCCAAGTCATGTTGACTTGGCTGGTCGCTACCTTTTAATTGGACGGTCACTTATGGCTGTGCCACAGCCACCGCGTTGGTGCTGTTCGTTGGTTGCCATTGTAGGGTACCAACGCTAAGGGTGGTCTCAAGTAACTGCCCACCGACGTGGGCCACTACCGGCAATGCGTTCGTCCCGGATTGGCGACGCACGGTAAGGGTATAATTTTCCTGGGTGATGGTCGCTGGTAAATGATATTGCAAGCGTACGGTCGTGGCTTTGCCGGGGGCCAAAATAAAGTAACCGGCAAAGAGTTGTGCCCCCCCTTCCCCGCGCTGACTCACCACACTCTCCGGTTGTAAGCCTTCAATGCCAATTAGTTCGCTACCGGCAGGCGTATAGATCCGCAGATAATCGAAATAACAGCGGACCATCATCTCTTCATAGCTGCCATCATAGTGCGGGGTCTGGTCACAAACATAACCATCACGCACTACTGGATGCCGATACTGAATTTCGAGTGTCGCCACCCCGCGCCCATCACGCCCTGTTGCCTCATCTGTGGGCCAGGCGACCATATAGTTGACTGACTGTTCAATAATTGCGTTGACTTTGTTATAGCCAAAGTTGGTATCGACTAACGCCAGGAAATCACCCTCACGCGTCAGGTGTAGACCACCATCCCAGTCCAGGTTGGCCACTTCGCTGGCCAATGCCGCATCGGCAAACCAAAGTTGGATGGCGCGCCGACTCAGTGAAGTTTGCAAGGCTGAGAGCATACGCAAATAATCAAAGTTGCCCTGTTGAATACGGGCGACCGCCCCTTCCGCCAGCTTGGGGATAAAATCTTTACGTTGCTGCCACCAGCCTGGATCGCCAGAGGCTAAGGTTGCTGTACTTTCGGGGGGGGCTGCCCAAAACTCTCTAATGCGCGCAACCACGGTGGCACCGGTCATCGCCTCGGCAATGCCGGCAAGTTGCAGTGGTTCCAGTGCGGTTACGATCTGCTCCACTGCCTGCAAATCAACGGTAATGACGCCATCAACGGTACGTCCGGTCTGTTGGCTATAGATGGTACGCGCAATTTTTGCCGTGGTGGGAAAGTCCGGCGACCAATTGACATCACGTAGCAACATAATGTCGATGCCCATGTGCTGCTGCATGGGGAGCGGTGCTTTGGGCAAGGGCAGGTCGGTGCGGTTGACGGAAGGATCGTAGCTATCCATGAATTCCATACCAACCACCCGTCCGTCGGCCAGCGTCACTCGGCCAATCGCGGTGACAAAGCCACCGGTGCCGCGCAATTCATGATTATTTTGGGCCAGGACCAGATAGGTGCGCGTTTCGCCGATGCCCATGATGGTCGGGAGGTAGTTGCTTAGACGTAAACTGGGGGCGATCATGCTGACGGCGGACTGGATCTCACTAACCGTTTCCCGGAGCAATGGGGAGAGTTGTTGGGCCTGAATGCCCTGTAGATCCGCATTGATTGCATCCGCTGCGGTACTGATTGTGATGAGCTCATCTTGCGCTTGCTGAAAGACAAGTGGTAGTTGCGCCAAGGGGGACGAACCGGCCGGTGCCAGCAAAATCGGCTCGGCCAGCGCAAAGCCGGTGACACTCAGCGTGGCCAGATCGCGACCGGCACGAAAGAGGATGGGCATTGCCGCCAGATCTTCGCCGATCCAGGGTACCCAATGTAAGCGCTGTAACACAGGGCGAAAAGGTGAAAAATTCTCTTCGGCTTTGACAACCGCTGCGACACTTTCATCTAGCATCGCCTGGGCTAATGTATATCGTTCGGGGCTGAGATTACCGCGGACAAAGGTCGCGAATTGTCGACCCTGTTGGTAGGCACTGCGTAACTGCACGCCCACGCGTATCCCTTGAACAAGCACAAGGCCAAAGAATAAGAGCGCGATGATCGTTACAGCAAGCCAAATACGGCGACGAATTGATCGACGGGGGCGGCGATATTCATTCATAAATTAGTTGCCTTATCCAGCGCACGTTGGGTTGCGCCTGTCTCACTCGTGAGCACCGATTGTCGACGTTCGGCCTGTTGGCTGGCTAAGGTGACAATCCGTTGCAGTGCAAATTTGAGCAGACGATCCAATTCACGCACCGTGGTGCGAAAATCAGCCAGCGAGCCGCCAATTGGATCGGGAATGTCATAGGTGATGCCAACCATCTCACTTAACTGATAGACACGCTCACGAATCGTTGGAAACTCGACACGGATGGCCTCTTTGTGGCTCTGCTCCATGGTTAAAATCAGATCATAGTCAGCCAACCCTAAACTTTCCACATTGCGGGCGCGATGGCTTGTGAGTTCGAGCCCTACTTCACTGGCCGCAATACGCATATCCGGATGGGCGGGGCGACCTGCCGAAGCCCATGTTCCTGCCGACTCAATGCGCCATTCTAGCTCCGGATGTTGCGTTGTCAGGGCACGGCGCAATTGGGCCTCTGCCAGCGGCGAACGACATTGATTAGCTGTACAAACAAGTAAGATCGATGGCATGATTTGCTCTAAGTTTGTTTATTAATGACGCTACTGCAAAAAGGCTAAAAACCGCGTTTTTGAGCAAATTGCGCGCGGGTGAATGCGATAACTCCTCGGAAAAACTCGGTTTTTGCAGTGGACTCATTACTGGTAAAGGTGCGTTAGATGACTGCCGCTTTATCGCTTCTACTGCGATTAGCCATTCGAACCAACTGCCAGTTAGTTCGAATGGCTAATCGAAAGCTGTTCAATCTGCCCTAATAGATGCCGCAAATAAACATGGTATAGTTTTGCTGCTGACATGGAAATGGCCTAAGTGCCATGTTTATTTGACTTGTCTATAAGTCTAGCTTATAACGCACACATTGCCTAAATAAACATTAGGTCTTTGTTTCTGAATTTGGCTTCAACTGATAATAACCATTGTTGTGGCCATTGACTTTGCCGTGTAAGACAAACGCTTCGGCGGTCTCTGGTGCCGTCAAATTTTGTGCCGGAAAATTTGCTGGCTTGAGTTCTGTGCCGGCTTGTACGCTTGGTGCTGCCTCTGGCTCTTCATCTGTTGCATAGTAACTGGCGTAAGCATCATAGTAGTAGTAACTGCGTGGCGAGCGGACTAACTGATTGAGCACAACACCGAGTAACCGCGCTTCCACCTGCATCAGGGCAGCTGCCGCGTTGCTGAGCATCGCGCGTGAGGTGCTGCCCGCATTGACCACGAGCAAGACACTCTGGACATGGCTAACCAACACCTGCGCATCAGTCACTGCCAGCAAGGGGGGGGCATCCACAATCACTAGATCCACTGTTTGCTGTAGCTGTTGCAGCAAGCGTTGCATGGGTTGTGAACCGAGCAACTCAGCTGGATTGGGTGGGATACTACCGCTCGTGATAATCTGTAAGTTTGGGATTTGGGTCTCGCGCATAAAGAGCTCAACTCCCGCTTCGCTCAGCAATGCATCGGTGAGACCAGGGCTTTTGCTTAACCCAAAGAGCTTGTGTAACTGTGGCTTGCGCAGATCAGCATCAACCAGTACAACCTTATGCCCAGCTTGCGCAACTGCTACAGCCAAATTGGCGGCTGTGGTTGTCTTGCCTTCCGCTGGTGCGGCACTGGTGACCAACAGCATCCGCAATGGCTCATTTACACTGGAGAAACGCAAGTTGGTGCGCAACCGGCGGTATGATTCAGCGACGGGATGACGGGGCTGATGCGCGACAATCAAACTTTCTTCGGATGAGTCATGCTTTTTATTGCGGCGCTTGCCTGGCATGCGCGCAATCGCCCCTAGTAAAGGCGCATCAATGACCGCATAGAGATCTTGTGGGGTTTTGATACGATCATCTAGATACTCAACCAGGAAAATTACCCCTAGCGCTAGCATCGCACCAACAATCGCTGCTAATAAGGTGTTGACCAACACGCGTGGCCGGACTGGTGCACCTGGAGTCTCTGCATCCTCGATGATTGTGATGCTATCCGTTGATTGCAACTCGGTGAGCCGTAGTTCTTCATAGCTACGCAGGGCTGTCGTATAGCTGCTTTGATATTGCGCTAGCTCATCGCGTAGCTGCGCATAGCGAATTTCTTCTTCTGCCGTCCGGGAAGAATTAAGTCCATCGAGCGCCACTTGGGTTAACTCGATCTGACTGTTTAGTGTCTGCAATTGGCGTTCGAGATTCGCCTTGGATTCATTGAATTTCTGGGTTTGGACACCATTAATCTCTTCGATGAAAACAATTGGCAAGGTATTGGCAACCGCAGCCGCCAGTTCTGGGGAGATGCCTTCTACCTGTACCCTCATTAATTGGGTGTCACGTACGGGGGTGACACTAATATCAGTCACTGCCTCATACAAGACATTTGGCTCAATCTCGAATCGTTCGGCAACCTTCGCCAATATGTTCCGGCGCTGCATCATCTCGGCATAGGTGCTGGCCATGCTTCGACTAAGGTTAATATCAGTTAGGCTAGCAATCGGCTTGCTCGCCTGATCGATCAATAACGTCGATGACGCTTGATAGATTGGAATAGAGAGACTACTAGTGATGTAGGCGCTAACTGCGGCCAGTACAACGCAGAGAATAATCAACCAGGCCCAATGCCAGATAATACGGACATAGACCTTCAGGTCAACCTCTGGTAGGAGATTGACAGCCACATCGTTCGGTTCTGGTGAGGGTGTTTGCACGGCACCTTTCCTTTATGTATCTGTTGTTTGTCGTTGCCTTGATCCTTAAATGCGCGCACATAAAGGTGGGTGCTGGCTGAGAGTACTCCATACACGCGTACCATTAGCCACACACTTATAGCATTGCCTTTGTTTCCTGCGCTAAAAGTACGCCGGTAACAAAGAACAATGATGATTGTGGAGAACTTCTCCTGCGGTTGTTGCAAAAATTGGACTGGTAACTTCATCCGGCCCGAGAAGAACGCCAATTTTCAAACAGAGTGCAATCAAATCTGGTGCGAATGGATATACACAGGCGCGCATTACTT
This sequence comes from Caldilineaceae bacterium, assembly GCA_022842065.1. The sequence continues at coordinate 41,410 of JALHQH010000070.1, read as the reverse complement.
AACGGCAACTACAAACATTTCCGGGTTTCCTTATAACATCCCTACCATTATAAAGCATACATGGCATTTTTGTGACTTACATTTTGCTTGCATTACTGATAATAAACTTAAGCAGGCGTGTCACTGCCACTTTGTTGCCGTGCCCTCTGATATGCCTTTACATGGACGGTACAGGGTACCAGTTGAACAGTCCCCTGTACCGTATGCGGTTGTAGCTGAGCGTAGGCCCAATATGCGCTATGATGCGGTTGGTTTCTCTGGTTGTAAACGGTAGAAGCTGTTGCCTTCTGCTTGGGGTGCCAGCTTACCATCGGCACGGCCTTTGGCCTCAGCCTGTTTACGCTCTCGCCGACCCTTCTTCGAGTTGTGCGGTGGTTCCTGCTCATCTTCGTAATAATAGGAGTAGGAATCATAGTAATAATAGTAGCTGCGCGGCGAGCGTGCCAGGCGATTCAGCACGGTGCCAAACAGGCGCGCATTGGCACGGTGGAGTGATTCTGCCGCGCGGGCAATCATGGCGCGCGGGGTCTTCTCTGTGTTAATTACCAAGAGCACGCCCTGCGTTTCGCGGGCTAACACTTGGGCATCGGTCACCGCTAGTAGCGGGGGGGCATCAAAGATGAGGATATCGACCTCTTTGCCTAGCGCTTCAACGAGCTGGTGCATACGCTGCGAACCCAGCAATTCGGCTGGATTGGGGGCTTCTTTCCCGCTGGTCAGAATACGCAAGTTGGGGACCATTGTCTGCCGAATGAACAGATCGAGTGGTGCTTCACCGGCCAACAGTGCATCGGTCAGCCCTGGGCTTTTGGGCAGTTGAAAAACCTTATGTTGTTGTGGTTTGCGAATGTCGGCATCAACAAGGAGTACTGTGCGCCCGGATTGGGCCAGCACCACGGCCAAATTGGCCGCCGTCGTCGTCTTGCCTTCGCCGGGCGTTGCACTGGTTACTAGGAGCGAGTGGAGGGTATCATCAACGCTAGAGAACTGTAGATTGGTACGGAGGCTACGATAGGCCTCTGTAATGGGGTGGCGCGGCTGATGGGCCGTAATCAATCCTTCGGCACGCTCTAGATCTCCACGCTGTTTCATACGACCATTTTGCTGGGGAATACGGGCAATCGCACCCAAGATTGGCGTATCCACTACCCCTTGCAGATCAGTGGGTGTCTTAATGCGATCGTCAAGGTACTCAATGAGGAAAATTGACCCAAGGGCTAAGACACCGCCAACCAACGCGACCAGTAAGGTGTTGAGCAGGATCTGGGGGCGAATTGGTCGTTGTGGAATCTTGGCTCGTTCAACGACCACAATACTATCAACTGATTGGACCTCGGTTAGCCGTAATTCTTCATAGCTGCGCAACACATTCGCATAGCTACTTTGATATTGGGCTAGTTGGTTGCGTAATTGGCCCAGCCGTACTTCTTCTTCTGCCGTATTCGACTTGCCGATCTCGTTGATGGCAATTTGCTGCAACTCAATCTGATTGTTGAGGGTACTGAGTTGGCCTTCCAGGCTTTTCTTGGATTCATCAAAGCGCTGAGTTTGGACTTCGCTGATCTCGGTAATGAAGACCCGTGGTAGCATATCGGCCACGGCGGCCACAAGTTCTGGCGAGGTGCCCTCAATGACGACTTTGATTAACTGGGTATCACGGACCGGCGTTACTGTAATACCAGTAATGACGTCATTAATAACAGAAGGCTCCAACTGAAACTCGGCCGCGACTTTGACCATCGTTGTCTCGCGCTGCATCAACTCGGCATAGGTGCGGGCAATCCGTTCGCTGGTCAACAGATCCTGATAAGTGGTGTTGGTATTGCGGGCCTGATCAATCAGCAGGGTCGTTGATGCTTGATAAATGGGTATCGTGAAGATGCTAAAAAGATAGGCGGCCAGGCCAGCAACAACTGTGGCCAGCACCAATAGCCAAGCCCAATGCCACAGCAGCCGTGCATAGACCTTGAGATCAAAAAATTGATTGGTTTGGGGGATTCCTCGAACCGTCAGCGGTTGACCGCTGGTTGCTGCGCCATACGCAGGTAACTGATCAAGACGCAACGGGGCGCTATTTTGAGCAGTGCTGGTGGCCGGGGTCGAACTGGATGGAGTCTGCACGATACATTCCTTGTTTGCTAGTTGAATCTCACTTAAACTACGGGTTATTACGAAAGTGGCAAACAGACATGATATTTTGTAGAAATTGCCACTTGTTTCAACTTATATAGCATAAATTCAGTATAAACTAAATCACCATTTTGGTTAACTTACATTATACTTACCCTTCTGTGACATTTGCTTCATTAATTTTGCTGATAAATTGGCGAAGGTTACAAGGAAATGGTTAATTGAAGGCAAAAGTACCAGTACCCAAGTCATTTTCTCAGTGGTTGACCCCGAATTTGTGCGCTGTAAGGTGAGCCGGCCGCGCAAGGCGTGGCTGTGCTTTGGCTGTACTTTGGTTGCGCTAAGTGCGTCAATTGACTCACTATCTACTTTAATATCCGCACTATCAGTGATAGAATTACTGGGAGTTTACGTTTAGACTTTCTCATTGTAATGTATAACGGGAGCACTAAGCCGATTGAAAAGACTAGTTGCCAATCAACAGTTTGATGCTGAAAAGCCTGTAGCTTCAGAAGCTGCTTATACCTTAGTGGCCGCGGCGTCACCGGCGTCAACCGCTTGGTGGCACAGGATTCTGTGGCTAGAACCGATCTGGTTGCTACTCCTCGCACCGTCGCTGATCGTACGCGATCTCTTCTGGGATCCGTGGTTGCACCCATGGCTAATCGCTGCCCTTTTTCTCTTCTGGCCGCTGCGCCTGTTGGCTACTTTTCGTGTGGCTCCTCCCACACCGATTAACTTGCCCGTCTTACTGCTCTTGGTGTGGAGCCCAGCCGGTCTGTGGATGAGTGTAGATTGGGAGCGTTCATGGCATGTGCTTGGTTTGATCGCGCTGGGTGGATCGACTTACTTTGCCTTACTGAACTGGCGGCCGGCGCAACGCCGTCCCTGGTTGGTTGTCTTACTGATTGCCACGGTCGGGTTGCTGTTGGCGGTCATCGGCCCAGCCATCTTACCATCGTTGCCAACCGAGTTTTTTACTTTTGAGGCGACCGTGGCACAATCGAAACCGGCCGATCTCTTTGGCAGCGGTGAAACCATCAACCCCAATGTATTGGCTGGTGCCCTCTTGTTGCCCATTCCACTATTGGTGGCGCTGGGGATTCGTCGGGGTTGGGCCCGCTATCGTTGGCTGGCCCCATTCGTGCTGGTACCGGCTCTCTATATCGGCTGGGCGCTGCTGTTGAGCCAAAGTCGTGGCAGCTATCTGGCTTTGCTGATCGCTTTGCTGCTTGTTCTGATTTTGCGCTGGCCTTGGTCTGGGGTCGGCTTTGGCGCGGCCCTTCTGGCGACCACCGTCGCTATTAGCATTGATGGTTCGGTGTTGCTGCTGGATGCTATCGGTAGTGACGGTTCGGTCACCTCTTTTTCCGGTCGCGTTGAAATCTGGGGCAAGAGCTTGCTGGCCCTGCGCGATTTTTGGCCAACGGGGATTGGCATTGGCACCTTTAGTTTAATTATCCCAGCCTTATATCCTTATGAGCAGGCTTCGTATAGTGCAATTGAGCACGCACATAATCTACTCTTACAGGTCGCTGTCGACCTTGGTTTGCCTGGGCTTTTACTCTTTAGCTGGCTCTTGGTGGCTGTGGTGTATGTATTGGTGGACATCATTCGCAGCGGTGGTGAGTTGACCGCACTTGTCACCCCGCTCCAACCTGGCCAACGTCACCTGCGCGATGCGCAACGTCGTTCGGCCCATCGACAAGCGGCACTGCGGTGGGCATTAGCGGTGGGTGCCCTCGCTGCGCTGGTGGGCATGTTGGTGCATGGCCTCGTCGACGCCGTGACCTGGAGCACGAAATTGGCTTTTTTACCCTGGCTCTTCTATGCGCTGGCCGCTTTACTTTGGCAACAGGGTAAGGTGCGTACAGATCAGGAAGCTGTAAAAATCGCGCGGTAAGGCTATTGCAAAATTTAAATGGTCAGGTCGTGGGCTTTGAACCATCCATGAAAACGCACGAAGAAAAATCTGGTGATTGTGGTACTTATTTCTTTGAAAGTGCCTAAGTGCTAGTGCTCTCTGCTGGTGGATAAGAGCACCAAATGCTCTCTTTTGCTTATTTTAGTATTGTCTGATCGACACCGTAAATCAACTTGGTCGCGCTGCTTTGCTGTTTGGGTAACCGGCCATGTGTCAGGTTGATTTGATGCACCGATTGATCAGCTATCGTCACCTCTATTTGTTCATTGCGAATTTGAGTTAGGAACCCTGCATATGTCTAATCAACGATACGCGCGCCTGCGCGGAATGCTCTTATTGGCGCTAGTGGTGGGCAGCTTGACCGGCTGTCGCATCGGGCGCGCGGCGCCTACCCCTCCTGTCCTGCCGGCTAGTATCACTGGCCTTGGCCGTGAAGTTGAAGTGGCTGCGGCTGAAACCTTTTCGGTGATGCGTGGCGAAGTGGTGCAACAAGAGACCCTGACCGGGCGCGTTACTCCCATGCACCAAGAGGATCTCTTCTTCCGCCGCAGTGGTCGGCTTGCCGAACTGTTGGTTGAAGATGGGGAAGCGGTCGAAGAGGGCGATCTGATTGCCACCCTTGATAATGAAGTTTTGGAGATCGACCTGGAGACCGCACTGATTGGGTTGGCGATTGCCAATGAAAACTTGAAACAGGCGGAGAACGCACTGGCCCTGCGGCGTCAACAGGCGGATGTCGCCCTAGAGATTAACCAACTGCGTCTGCAGGGGGCCAGCGACCGCGTCGATACAAATGATCCTTCAATTGCTGATGAAACATTGGAATCAATTCGCACGTTGGAATTACGCCAAGCGGAACTTAACCGCGAAAGTATTGCCGACGAGATCGATCCAGTGCTCGAACTTAATGTCAAACGGGCTGAGCTTGCCGTTGAGCGGGTTAAGCAGTCGATTCTAGAAGGACAAATTACAGCTCCCTTTAACGGGGAAGTGCGCTTTATTAACCTGCCCGAGGGGGATGAGCAGGTGGCTGTGCAGGGCTATGTTGCTGTTGCACGGCTCGTTGATAACAGTGGCGTGATGATCGAGTTGAATTTACCCCGTACACAGCTGGAAACGCTCAGTGAGGGCATGGCTGTGGAAGTCACCACGGCTAGCTTGGCGGGACGCACCTTGCCTGGGATCATTGCCGCCCTGCCCCGCCCCTTTGGCACCAGTCAAGGCTCGCTGACTGAGGTAACCCTGACTGATCGCGCTGACAATGGCGAATTGCTGGAAGGCATTACGGTGGCGGTCGATATCCGGCTACGCAGTAAACCCAATTCGCTGGTGATCCCACGCAGTGTCTTGCAGGAAGAGGATGGGCTCTACTTTGTCACCGTGCAAGATGGTGATTTATTGCGGCGGGTCAATGTGGCCGCCGGTGTGATCAGCACTGATCTGGTTGAAATTGTTGCTGGGCTTGAAGAAGGGCAGAGTGTCGTTGCGGTGGAGTAGCAGCTAGCTGCAAAAACGACCGCCCTGCAAAAAGGTAATAGGGTACAGGTAACAGCGTAAGAACTGATCGACCCAATCAAAGAGCGGGGCTGCAGATGACAGCAGCCCCGCTCTTTGATTGGACTTAGGCCCTTGCTTTCCTTACCGGTTGATCAGCGGCAGATAGAGGTTGTTGGTCAGTGGCGCAATGTAAATATTGAAATTGAGTTGGCGCTGCACTGTGTCAATCGGGAGACCAATGGCCGCATTATCTGCTTGCGCTTTAATAATGATGTTGTGTGCGCCAGGGGTCAGATTGGGCAGTGGCCACTCAATTGTAAAGTTACTCTGTGCGGCGCGCCCCAATGTCTCAATCGTGCGACTCTCGATCCGCGTTGTTTGGCCGGTGGGTGTACGCTGCCAGAGATGGAGGGTGAGCCGACAGCCAGCGGCTGTGCCGGTGTTAACCACTGCGCCACTTAAGGTAACGGTGGGCGTAACCAGCAGGCTTGCCCCAGCGCTTGGCGCAGCGGCAGTCGTGACCTGGGGGATGGTCCCGTTAGCCTGTGTCGAAGTCAGAATGTGGCTGGTCGGGGCTAACTGTAGATTGTCGAGCCGTAATGTCACTTGCTGATCGGTCGTCAACGCATCGACATAGGCCCCATAGTCAGCGCCCAGGGGTAATAACTCGGCTGTATCAGGTTCATAGAGATTACCATTTTGCCCTTCGCCGGTGACCTCATTAAACGGCGGGTAATTTAGGCTAAACCACGACCAGCTCTGCACCAAGCGGTTGCCATCGGCCGGGTAGCCAATAGTATTATCGGTGGCCGTGCGGAAGAAATCGAAGCTGCTGCGCATAAATTCACTGACCCGACTATGGGTAAAACCAAAAACGGGCGGCAGCAAAATACCATATTCAGTAACCAGCAATGGGTGCTCCCGATAACCCCGGTCGGCCATCCACTGGCGAAAAGCGATCAAATTTTGCTGGAAGATGGTCACGCTGTTATGGTCATTCACCGTGTATTGCATGCCTTCTGCCGCAAAATCTGCCAAGCCCGGAGGAATGGATGCCCCCCATTCGTAATTTTCGGGCAAAATAAAGCCATGCACTGTCCAGACATCAACGGGCATTGCACTTCCATAGGCCGCATTATATGCACTTAATACCATGTCCAGATAGCGACGGCGCAAGGGGGTCGACTGTACTATGCCGGCAACTGCAATGTGGGCCGTGGCATCGCGCGTCTTGAGAAAGTGGTAGACATCATGGTAGAAGCGGGCGTACTCGGCTGGGGTCACGCCATCCTGTTTGTCCCGGTCCGGTTCATTTCCCAAAATCCAGAGTGTGCCGGGATTGTGGGTTAAGGCATTCTCGACGGTCCTGGTGAAGTTGGCACTTTTCCAAAGCGAGGTGCGTATCATCTGCGCAAAAGCGATGCCTCCAGGCTGTGAGGGAAAACTCTGGGCCGTATAGTCGAGATACCAGTTGGCATTCAGGGGCGTGAGGTTATAGTCGTCAATCTTTCGGTTGTTATCGCGCGCAACATTAACGCCAAAGCGATCCCGGTCGTTGGGATACAGGACACAACTTTGGGCATAGAGCGCGGGGGCTGCCTCGCTCACCAAACCTGACAGCGTCAGGAGCAGCACACCCAGGTGTTGCCAGCGACGACGGCGTAGTGGCGTAACGGCGCGCGTAAGTCGATGAATCAGGTACATAGTTTTGGGTTCTCCTTCGTCTTTGTAGAACGTAACATGTTATCTATGGGTGAACTATAACGATTCAGGTGCGTCGCACTGTCCAGTAAGCAATGGATCGGACGAGCGGCGTTTGGATCGTGCGACGCACCTGATCATCCCTACCTTTGCATCGTTATGGCGAATAACGAAACATTTAGGGTTTACATAATGCACCAATAAGGAAGCGCAGGCAAAGAATCACCGTTGAATCTCTTGCCTGCGCCCTGTAAATCATTTTTAGTTGTTGGTCGCAGCACGCTGCGCAAAGGCCATCTGCATTGTTGATTCCTCGCTGCTCCTGGTGATCGTCCCCAAGTAAGTGGGTGTAGTGCGGACAAACACTTACTTGGGAATAGTGCCCAGTATCTTACCCATCCTTGCGCAGCAACGCCGGCAGATCGGCGAGGTGAAAACGTTACTTCGGCTTGTCGGTTGTTGGCCTGAAAGTGCCATTTTCAACGCCCGTACGCCATCGCGGTTAGTCAGTCGAGATCAGCGGGAACATGGTCACTGTCTGCTCGACGGCGGTTTCGGCATTGGTGCCGCTGTTGCCGTTGAGGGCAAAGCCATCGGAGGTGACAGCACGGACATTGAGGACAATCTCCGAACTATGAAGGATGGCCCGATCAACCACCACATCAAAGTCAACATCCGAACCGACGGCAAGCCCCATATCACCAACGGGATACTCACAAGTGTCACCGGCGCTGTTGCCCTTACATTGCCAGCCGGCTGCGCGCAGCGCAAGTGCCGTGCGATAGCTGGTATAGTTGGGAATGATCACAATCAGCTTGACACCAGGCAAGATTGTGTTGCCGGTATTCTTGAGATGAATCCTAAAGGTCAGCGGTTGCCCTGGCACGGGTGGATCCGGTTCAATCGTAATGAAGAGCTCGAACTTCGGTGCCGCCACCGTGGTTGGTGTTGCAGTGGGCCGTGTCCCCGTAGGCGTGATGGTTGGCGTGGCCGTTGGTTGCGTGTCGGTGGCCGTCGGGGTTGCGGTTGGCTGTGTCCCGGTCGCCGTGACGGTTGGGGTCGGGGTTGCGGTTGGCTGCGTCCCGGTGGCCGTCGCAGTTGGGGTTGGGGTTAACGGGTTGTTGCCTGGTCCGGGCAACAACTGGGTGGCCATACCGACCCAAACCCCGCTGGTTCCATAATCAATGAGGGCCGTCTGCGTCTTAATCGATTGGAGCTGGATGCAGGCGAATTCTACGCCGGCCGGGACCGTGATCATGGTGGTGTAATCATCCCATTCTTGGCCGGCATTACCCGTTAATGCTGGCGCACCAATCGCACCAGCAAGTAGCGTCCCGATGGGATTGACGATGATGTCGATAGGATGCGTGCCCGTGCCGGTATAATACCAGATGGCATTGGGCCGTGTGCCTTCCGCGCCACCGACAAAGAGCTTCACATTCAGGATGCGCTCCTCCGTGCTAATCGGCACATCAACACAGACAACTTCGCTATTGGGGCCAAAAGGCGGCAGGTAGCGCTCATGGAAACCATCCAGACCAAAGAAGAAGTTAACCTTGGTATCGGGACAGTCACTGGCACTTTCGTAGAAGATCACCAAACTTGCGCCATGACCCTGATCATCCTCTTCCCCCGCTGAATCGAGGCTGCTCACGACCACATCCAACGTGCCGGTAAGCAAACCATTAAAGCGTGCATCATTGACCAGATTGGCCGAACGGTAGGTATGATGGTTGCGATCAGTCCAGCCAGAGGCAGCCTCGCGTGCTTCCTCTGCACTGAGCATAATCGGCGAACCGTTGTTGATCTTCACCTCAATCTCGGCATCGCCGGCAACACTGGCCAGATAGCGCGCTGACCAGATGAAGTAGGCAACGACAGGCGTGCCGTTAACATTGAGCGAAAAACTATCGCTGGCATCATAGGTTAGCCCGGCACCACCCGAGGCCATACAGTAATCGCCACTTTTCGGGAAACCCGTGACCAATTCCAGCGGCCCATCGGTATTCGGCGGCAACGGTGTCTTGGTCGGGGTTGGTGTCTTGGTTGGTGTCTTGGTTGGGGTCTCGGTTGGCAACGTTGGCAGGGTTGGCAACGTCGGCAGGGTTGGCAGGGTTGGCAACGTCGGCAGGGTCGGTAACGTCGGCAGGGTTGATACCCCTGCCAATGTTGCTGCCATTGCATTGCGTGGTAAATTGCTGCCGCTCGCAAGCCACAGGATCGCCAGGGTGAGCGCGCCCAGGGTAATGCTCACACCGGTGCGAACGTGTCGTGATCTGGCAACAGAATTCGCGAAAACAGATTTCATGGGTATGCCTCCTCTTGGGGGAATACGTGTCACAGTGAGTAATTGATTTGACCGACACAGTCCGTAACACAACGCTGGGCTGGTATAACGATAGAACGGGTTGAGCAACGCGCGTACGTGACGCAACGGATGACGAGTGTCCTACAGATTATACTGAAGAGCGCACAGAATGTAACCTTGCAAATATGCGTATCTTTTGGCCCAAAGATCGGGAAAATGTCGTAGCCGCTTACGGCAACTGGGGGACAGATGTCAAATCATTCTCAGCGAAAACGTAACTACCAAGCCACCCCCACCGTTCCTCCCCCTGGTAAGGGGAGGAACGGTCTCGGGGTCAACGATTCCCTCCCTTAGCAGGGGAGCGGGTGCCCTTGGGGCGCGGGAGGGGTTAGTCGTTACGCGAAAACCGGATAGGGGGCTCATGTAGGGTCTACCAATGTCTTTCACCGCCGATCTGATCGCCCATTGGGGCCGAAATAGCATCAAAAAATGCAGTGTTGTCCTTTGCTAAACCCTACGCCCTTGAGCTCCCTATCACTAACCACCTAATGCAGGGGTAAAGGTCAGGGGCTGGTTTGATGGCGCGACCCGCTCATGGGGCGGATCGGCAGGGAGGACAGCTGCTGCGCTTGCCCATGGCTGATATTCGGGCAGCAGCTGTGACAGTAACATGATCACGCGCTCGCTGTTGTTGGCCAATGCGGTCGCAACCAGACTATCAATGGCCTCATCGAGCGCGGGGGGTACAAATGTGCTAGCATTATGCGCCATGAAGATCTTGGCATGTTGGGTGCGGCGGTAATCTTCCCCAGGGGTGAACATCTCTTCGTAGAGCTTCTCGCCGGGGCGCAAGCCACTAAAGGCGATTTCGATGTCGCGCCCAACTTGCAAGCCGGACAGCTCGATCAGATCATGCGCGAGATCGACAATCCGGATCGGGTCGCCCATATCCAACATGAGCACCTGGCCACCCCGGCCCACCACCGCGGCTTGCAGGACCAATTGCACCGCCTCCGGGATGGTCATAAAGTAGCGCACCATCTCTGGGTCGGTGACCGTGATTGGCCCACCCGCGGCAATCTGTGCTTTGAAGGTGTGGAGAACACTACCCCGGCTCCCTAATACATTGCCAAAGCGTACGACCTGGTAGAAACGGCCGGTGCGTTGCGCCGCGGCCAAGACTAATAACTCGGCTGCGCGCTTGCTCGCGCCCATTACATTGGTGGGGTTGACGGCCTTGTCGGTCGAGATCATGACAAAGCGCTCGACGTCGTAGCGTTCCGCCGCCGCGAGTAAGAGCCGCGTACCCAACACGTTGTTGGTAATCGCTTCTACAACATTGCCTTCCATCAACGGCACATGTTTGTGCGCCGCGGCATGAAAGACAACTTGCGGACGCTCGGCCGCGAAGATGCCGAAGAGCCGCTCACGGAAACGTAGATCGGCGATGATGGGCTTGATGATTGGACGTGACCCTGTGTGCGTTAGCTCTTCCGTGGCAAGTTGTCGCTGTAATTCATTGCTGATCTCAAAGATCGAATTTTCGCCATGACCAACCAAGAGTAATTGGGCCGGCCCACAGCGGAGAATCTGGCGGCAGAGTTCGCTGCCAATCGAGCCACCACCGCCTGTGACCAGAACCCGTTTGCCGGCGAGCAGGCTCCGCACGGCGCCTATGTCCGTCTGGATCGGCGCACGGCGCAAGAGATCCTCGATCTGGATATTGCGCAAGCGGCTAATACTGACATTGCCGTTGAGCAGTTCGTGGACGCCAGGCATGGTCTGGACCCAGACGTCGGCCGCCTGACAGATCGCAGCGATCGCACGAATTACTTTGCCGGAAGCCGAAGGCATGGCAATGATTACCCGCTCGATCCGATAGTCGCGCAGGAGCGCCGGTAGTTGCTGATGATTGCCCAGGACCCGCACGTTGTGCAATTGCATGCCCTGCTTCTCTTGGTCATCATCGACAAAGCCGATCAGATCAAGATGGATCTGGCTGTTGTCGCGCAGCTCGCGCGCGAGGAGGGCACCGGTATAGCCCGCCCCGACGATCAGCGTGCGCTGGCTTTCTAGTGCCGTCAGGGAGGCGGGCAAGGGGCGGGCCCGCACATTTTCGCTCAGCCGCACGCTAGCGCGCACCCCCCCCACCAGCAGCAACCCCAGCATGCTATCGATCAAGGGCAGCGAGCGCGGTAGGAGAAAGAGATCCGGCCACCCCACATTGCCGGCAATAAAACAACAGGCAATAACCAAGAGGGCCAGGCTGGTCGCCAGGACTAATTCGGCAAAGTCAACCGCACCGGCAAAGCGCCAGTAGCGGCGGTACATACCAAAGGCATAGTTAAAGCCCATACGGATCACCAGGGCGACGATCGTGTAGAGCAGCAAGGCCTCGCCCACTAGACCGACTGCCGTCAGCTTGTCGGTGCGCAAATAGAGGGCCAGGAAAGGCGTTGCGAGAAAGATGAGCAGATCGATGGCAACAAAATGGCGATTACGCAGATGCAGGAGCTGATGCGCCAGTGAGTGCTGAACTTTTTGTGAAGCTTGATTTGGACTGAGCATAGATCACACCTGGGGGTTCTCACGATAAGTTGGAAATAGTGGCTGCAAGGGAGGTGGGCGGTGGTTGACGAGTAACGCTGGTAAGTCAAAAGCTGTGCCTAGTATACCGTATTTGTCAGGCCATTTTTGCTTACAATCTTTACTTTTCGCTTACGGTTGTTAGGACTTTTTTTGTGATGAATTAATGTTTCGCTAAATTTTTATCAATTTTGCTGCCCAGAAAAATAGAAGTAGGTTAACGACGGAAATAGGCAATAAGAAAGTAGAGGGTAGACGAGAGAGCAGAGCTACCCCTACCGACAACAGCTAATAGATACGACAAATAGAGTTGGCACCAAGCGGGCTGCGCATCAGGGGATGCGCAGTACACGATTGTGCCATGTTAATCTACGTTGTCTATAAGTTGAGTGCGGCTGCGGGTTAGGCGGCAGCCGGTGACAGTCGCGGCGTGCGGCGAGGCGCTGAAACTGCGCCCGCAGATCGGTACCGTGAATGCGAGAAGCAGCCCAAGCCGCTTCGACCAAAGCGGAAGCTTGCTACGCAGCCGACCCTTGGCCAACTCTGCGATCTGTGGTACATCCTGCTCGTCGGCGATTAGCGCTTCCAACATCAGCCGGGCCGAGACGCCTTGGATATCGGTCAACACTGAGGTCAACTTGGTGTTCGCATCTTCCAGCGTCTTATGTAGACGGTTTGCCGCCGCACTCTTCTCCTGAATTAGCCGAGTGCGGAAGCGAGTTAGATCGCGCCGGTCGCGCTGCTCGACATCAGGAATGAAACTGCGTTCCAAGAGTCCTAGACGCATCAGTTGACGGGTACTCCCTGGGTGCCACTCTGCATCTTTGATGTCGGTCTTGCGCCCTGGCACCTGTTTGAGATGGTAGGCATTGACCACCCAGATCTCAAACAGGCTTACTAGCACGTTGTACACAGGTTTCCAGTAGACACCCGTTAACTCCATCGCCACGTGTGTCACACCATTCATGCTCAGCCACGCCGCCAGCGCCTCTAGACCTGCTGTCGTCGTCGCAAAGCTCTTGCTCTGTTTCTTGACCCCGCCATCTTTGCCGTCGGGGGTCAGGACACAGGCAACTACCGTTTTCTTGTGGACATCGAGCCCGCTACAGTAAGGAAACATGACGTCTATCATTCTCGATTGCCTTTCTGCGACCGCCTAGGCGTATCTGGGAAAGAGCACTCTGCCCTGCGTGGTACGTCTTGCTGCGCTGACGCCCACAAACCGTGGTGCGGTCAGATACGCGGATCTAACTGTTCTGCGAGTTTAGTTACACCACGGAAATTTCGATCTCTCCTACAATGCGGTCGCAGATCCGATTCTACCATTTTTCATCCACCGTGGCGCACTCGCCACGCATGGAAAACTGATGTGAAAATAGGACGCGGATAAACGCGGATTGTCGCGGATAAAAACAAATCCGCGTCCGAAAATTTTCATCGTTATTGGTGTCGCAGGCATGTTACCTGATGGGAAAAGCGTCATGTGCTCGTGTCGTCATGTGCTCGTGTCGTCCGGATGGCGCGACCACGTGATTATGCGACCGCATTTCATCGATATTGGTATATTGCCTGTCCTGATTGGCTTGTGCTGTTTGGCTACTTGTGCGACGCCTACCCAGAAAGCGACTGCGAGGTAGAGGCACCTAACCTGGCGGCAATTTGCTGTTCCTGATTTTCACGGCTGCTAACAAACCAACAGAGGCTCACGGGGAGTAGTGGTGTCAACAGCAGCAGCGTCAGGCCGCTACCAGGTACGCCAACGAGCCAGGCAATGCCAAGCGTTGCACCGATGAGCGTCAGCGCGCTATATAGCAAGGTGACCGCGCGGTGACTATAGCCGCTAATAATCAGGCGCTGATACAAGTGGGCACGGTGGGCCTGAAAGATATCCTCACCGCGCTGCCAGCGGCGGACGAGCGTAAAGAGTGTGTCAAAGACAAAGGGCCAAAAGATCAACAGCCCGACCACAGTAAGCCGTGGATCAATTAAGGCACCGAATAAGGTCAGCGCCGCAAAGCTATAGCCTAAAAAGGCGCTGCCAACATCACCCATAAAAATCCGCGCCGGTGGCCAGTTATAGCCCAGAAAGCCCAAACTGCCGGCCGCGAGGACAAGGCCGATGGCCATCAGCAGCGGTTGATTGAGCAGATAACCAATGAGCCCCCAACTGCTGCCGGCGAGGACTGCCTGACTGCCGGCCAGCCCATCAATGCCATCCATAAAGTTGTAGGCATTGGTCAACCCAACGACCCAGAGAAAGCTGGCGAGAAACCCCAGCCAATGGAGCGTAATGATCCCGACTAACGGTAATTCGATCTGGTTGATAAAGCCACTGCTGCCTAGTAAAAGCAGCGCACCAATACTGTGAACGGCAAAACGAATGCGGTTGGCCACCGTAAAGCGGTCATCGTACCAACTGACGACACCGATCAGCAGCGCACCCGTACTATAAAACCAAAGTGACAGGGTCAGACGTTGGTCGAGCAGGGCAAAGAGCAGGATGCCCAACAAGCTAGCCAATCCGATCGCAACGCCGCCCCCACTGGGGGTTGGCTTTGTATGGGAGCTACGTTCATTGGGCAGTGCGACCAAACGGTGTTCAGCCCAAACCCGAAGATTGCCTACCCCCGTATAGGCAATGATAAGGGTGTAAAGACCAATGCTGAGTAGCTCAGCCATAAAAGTGCTCCATCTGTTGCAAGGAATGACTGCTAAAACATATTCTATTTGAAAAGGATCGTGGCTACCGCTTTACACTACTGCGGAAACAATCCCGGAATCTTCACAGATTCCGGGATTGTTTCCGCAGACGCCCCCAATTTTGGGACGCATCTTCCCGACATATAGAATTACCCTACTTTAAGACTATTATAATGTTAGTCCTAATTTTACACTAAATATTTGATTTTTTTACTTACATTTGCCGCTTTTTTGCTTACACTTTAGTGTAATATTGACCAAATAAGTCCTTGAAAAGTAAGCTATGCCAGCGGTTGTCATAATTTAACATTTTCTACACGAGTAAAAATGTTAAATTATGACAGAGCCGAGTATATTTGTTTAGCGATTATAATCTGTGGCAGCTGTCGCACTTGGTAACATAATACATGCCTTGCCGTCATCAATGGCGTAGCTCGCTGCGCGATATTGTTGCTTACTGCTGGATTACGGGCTACTATGATTTTGTGTGAGCTAATGGTGCCAGGTTCAGCCTCTTAGCCATGTCTGCTTTGTGTGACGACGGCGCGCCAGCCGCTGGCCAATTCATAGGCGGGCGTAAAGCCCAGTTCACGCTGGATCCGGCTGCCATCTACCACCATCTCTTCGCTATATTTGTCAATCGTCGCCCGCCCAATCGGCGACTTCACGCCACAGCGCTGCAGGCCATCTTCCAGCAAACCAACGGCTGCCCGTACGGGGGAGAGTGGCAAAACCAACCGTGGGGGGCGCCGGCCCAGCGCTTGGCAGATCGTGATGATGATGTCGTGTAGGCTGTGGGCACTGCCATCGGTGACGTTGTAGAGCGCACCGGCTGCCGCCGGGTGTTGTAGCGCCACTAAAGCCGCGCCGGCCACATCTTGCTCGTGGATCAGCGTGCGTCGGTTGGCGCCGCGGCCCAGGGGGAGAAAGCGCCCACTGCGTAGTCCGGCCAGCAGGCGGGCGTAATTGCCCTTAACCCGGCGACCATAGACCGCCGCCAGCCGCAAGACTACCCCCAACGGTGCCCCATCCGCCCGTCGTGCTGCCAAAACTAGCCGTTCGGCCGTTAATTTGCTTTGCCCATAGAGCGTATCCGGGGTAGGCAGCGAGGCCTCCGTATATGGCTGCACGCCGCCGTGACCATAGACGGCGATCGTACTGAAGAAGACCACGCGTCGGAAGCTGGCCTGCTGCGCAGCCGCCAGAAAATTGGCCGTCCCCTCGACATTGACAGCCAGATATTGATCGCGTAAGGCCGGGGCCGGGTTGTTGATGTGTAACAGTGCGGCCATATGCAACCCGCGTTGACAGCCAGCCGCGGCCCGCATGACGGTCGCCTGATCGGTAATGTCGCCAATCTGGTATTCAACCGCTGGGTCCCAAAGTGGGGGTGCTGGGCGCTGGCGGACGAGGGCACGGACAAGATAGCCGGCGGTTTGTAGGGCGGTGACGACCGTTGGCCCGACCGCCCCCGTCGCCCCTGTAACCAGCACGCGTTCTTGGCGGCCCGTGGCTGGCGGGGTAACAAGTTGGTGATTACTCACAGCCGTACCTGCTCACTTTCGTGCTGTTGCCCTGACTGTACCACCATCGGTTGGTTTTCCCCGGTCAGGCGGCGAATCAATGTGTCGTAGTGGGCAGTGACGGCTTGGCGTGAATGGTGGGCGACAACAAAGGCGCGCCCCGCCTGGCCACGCGCCGCCAGGGTGCTGCGTTCGTGATAAGCCGTGGCAATTGCCTCGGCCAGCGCCGCAACATTGTCGGGGGGGACGGCCCAACCACAGCCGGCATGTGCCACCACCCAAGCCAATTCAGAATTGGGATCGGCCGAAGCGACGACCGGGCGACCGGCGGCCATAATGGTGTAAATTTTGGAGGGAAAAGTCTCCGTCGCGGTCCCCTGTTTGAGCGGCACCAAACAAAGATCGCTGGTGGCATAGATCTGTGGCACGCGCGAACGGGGTTGATAGGGCAAGAGTAACACATTCGGCAGTCCTTCGCGTGCCACTTGCTCTGCCAGCCATTTGCGCCGCGTGCCATCGCCGACAACGACAAAGTACAGGGTGGGCAACGTTTGGAGCTGGCGCGCCGCGCCTAGAATCGTTTCAAAACCTTGGGTGAGGCCGATGTTGCCGGCATAGAGGACCACGAATTTGTCGGTCAGGTTGTGGGCCAGGGCAAAGTCATTCGCCTTGGCACCCGCCTGCATAAAATCGGTGTCCACAAAGTTGGGGATCACGCTCATCTTGGTGGCCGGCACCCCTTTTTCCAGCAGGCGGCGGCGAAACCATTCGGAGATGACCGTAATGTGGCGGGCTTGCCCATAGATAAAGCGCTCCAGCCCTTCTAGCACGCGGATCGCCTGCCGATTTTTGAGCACGCCCAGGCTGACCGCTACATCGGGATAGATCTCTTGGACATTGTAGATAAAGGGCACCCCGCGCAAGCGGCGCAGGATCCAGGCGCTTAGTCCAATCGTCAGCGGGGGGGAGGGCACGAGCATCACATCGAATTTACCCACAGCAAAGAGACCGGCCAGCGTGCTGATCAGGTGAAAGCGCAGATAGTCGAGCAGCCGCGCCCCGACGCGGTCGCCTTTGACTGGGATCGAGGCGTGGTAGACGGACATCCCGTCCAGCTCGCTGCGTTGTAGCCACTGGCCCCAAAAGGGGCGCAATGGCTGACGTGCCCGGGCTTCCGGCTCCACATTGTAGTGGGGCGTCGTCGTGAGTACGGTAACGCTGTGCCCCTGTTTTTGTAATGCTTGGGCCAACTCGGTCATCAGGACCGCCGTTGAGACGCCGTCCGGTGCAAAGACTAGGGTTAGGAGTAGGACTTTCGCCATGAATGATTGCTTTATCGTTCTATTGCTACATGGCTGACGGGGGCGACAGCATTTGTCAAATGAAAAGTGCTAATTGTGTGAGCTTGGTATACCTATTCTAACTGTTTGACCACCCGTGCCGGGTTGCCGGCCACTACAACCCCCGGCGGCACATTGCGGGTGACCACGCTGCCGGCACCCACGACACTGCCCTGCCCAATCGTCACCCCTTTCAAAATCAAACACTGCATGCCGATAAAGACATCATCTTCAATGATGATCGGTGCATGGTCACCGGCCAGAAAATCACGCGCCCGCTCGGCGGCGGTGAGGGGGTGAAAGTCGGTGTCGACAATCGTGCTGTTGGCACCGACCTGCACGCGGTTGCCGATCTGGATCCGTTCGGCGGCGACGAGGGTGGTGCCGGTAAAGCCGCAGTCATCGCCGATCTGGATGAGGGCACCTGGCTTGCGCGTCGCGAGCACAACGGCGTGGTTGGGTGACAGCGGGTTGCTATTCGGCCATGAGCGCAGGGTAACCCGTGCGCCGATGGTGATGCGGCTGCCGCGCAGCACCTGGACCATTGGCGCGCCTAGCCAACGACAGCCGTGCCCACAGACAACCCGATTCATGCGTAGCAGCAGTCGAATGTAGGGTAAAGCCAGCAGGCGGCGTACTTCATTGGTAATACGCCAAGGTGCTTCGCGTACTAAGGCGATACGATTACGGCGGAATTGGGCAGAGAAGTCAGCGCTTTGTTGCATAAATTAGATTGATTGTTGACGCTTTGCTTCCCAGATCTTGGCATCGATATAAAAACGGAACCAAAAGCCCTGGAGAAAATGAAAGATAAACCCTTCAATACCGTCGAGAAAGCCCAACAGTAGAAAATAGCGAACAAAAAAATAGCCAAAGGGCCGCACAAAAAGCGGGATCCGTCCATAGAGTTCCTGGCGTAGCCAACGCCGTCGCTCAATCGCACTCCCAAAGAGCCGCGGTGTCACTTGCTTTGCGTGTCGGTCTTGGCTTTCCACCTGTCGTAACTGTTCGTTGGCTTCTGCTGTCGCCCACCGAGCATGGCTCAGTGTCCAACTGTTGAGATCGGTTGCGATCTCATCGACAATGTCGCCCTGTAATTTGACCACCTGCCCCTCAACCTTGAAATGTTGATCGTATTCACGTTCTTCACAGTAACCGTAGTGACGACGGTAGAGGCGTTGATGATAGGTGGGATAGATGCCACCATGTTTGATCCAGCGCCCCATAAAGATTGCACGCCGATTGAGTAGAAAGCCATTGATGCCGTCGATGTTACCTGCAAAGGCGCTACGCATTGCTTGCACTAGTTCTGGTGTCACTTGTTCACCAGCATCAAGATGGAATACCCATTCGTAGGTGAGGGGCAGATTTGTTTGTGCCCAATTACGCTGTGCCGCATAGTTTATAAATTCGTGTGTATAAATCTGATCTGTATATCGTTGCGCAATTTCGACGGTGCGATCAGTGCTGCCGGAGTCAACTAGAAAGATTTCGCCGGCCCACTCTTTGACACTTTCCAAGCAGTGCGCAATATTTTGTTCTTCGTTATAAGTCAAAACGACTACACTGATGTGTAACATACTTTTCTGCATGTTTGCTGTTAGTCTGCTGTTTCGCGTGGTAGGGCAATAATATTTTCCGTTGCTACCGTTAGCGGACGCTGATCACTTAGATCGGCGGCATCATACATGGTATAGTCATACTTCTGCAGTAGCGCGGCAATAAGTGGTGCATTGGTGGATTGTACCTCACACATCAATTGCGGACGTGTGGTGCTTAGCAATTTTGGGGCACCTTGTAGGGCTAGCAACTCTGCGCCTTCAACATCAATCTTTACAAAATTGGGTGCTGCATGTTCCGCTAATAACCAATCAAGGGAGACGGCCGGTACTAGGATTGTTTCACGTACGCCGCCTGTTACCGAAGAGCCATTGACGCTGGCCAGGAAATTAGTGGCACGGCCGCGGTTGGCAATATTAAAGTGGGCAATGCCGGCCCGATCAGAGACTGCAACCGGTAAGACCTCAACCTTTAGGTTTTGATTTTGCGGCAGCCGACTGGATTGGCGCAAGAGACTCACACACCACGCATCGGCTTCAACGGCTAACACCCGACCCGACTGGCCCACCTTATAAGCCGCCGCAAAGGCAAAAAGACCCATGTTGGCCCCAAGATCCCAGACCACCGCCCCTGGCTCGACAAATTTTCTGACAATATTCATGAGCATGGGATCAAAACCGTCGAATCCAGGTTTCCAATAGGCCAAGGCCGCCCCTGGCGAGACCATCAGTGGTTTTCGACCCAAATCTTTCGGCAGCAAGCGCTTTAGCACAACGTTTCTGCTGACACGTTCAAGGATGGTTCTTGGTAAGCTCATTTCTTACTCGCAATCGGTCGCTGGATTGAAAGTGGATTAGGATCACCGGCTTTCGTCGATTCGTAGAGCACCTGTTGATAGAGCTGCATGAGCCCATTCCCCATCGCCTCTAACGAAAAGCGTTCCTGTGCCAACTGCTGGCCATTGCGTCCCATCTGTGCCCGCAACTCAGCATCGGTGACGAACACTGTCATCTGGTCGGCTAACGTCTCCGCATGGCAACTAGTAACTAACCCAGCCGCGAACTTTTCTACTTCACGATATAACCCAACTTGATCGGATACAATGACTGGGATGCCTGCGGCCATTGCCTCCACCACTGCAATGCCAAAACTTTCAAAGTAAGAGGGCAAAACAAAGATGTCTGCTGCCGCTAATGCCAGCTTTTTTGTTTGACTATCGGCAAAACCCAACCAAGTGACGTGTGCCGCAATCCCTAAGGCTGCTGCCTGAAGCCGTAGCGCAGCTTCATATGCTTCGTCGCCGCTACCGGCGATGAGTAAGGCTAGATTGGGGTATTTATGGTGGACCAGCGCAAATGCTTGTAAGAGTAAGTCAATGCCTTTGATCTCATCTAATCTGGCCAAGAAAAGGATTCGAACCTTATCGCGCAATTGCGGGTACTGCGTTAACAATGGTGCAGTCGATGGTAGATGCGCCAGGGCTTCTACATCCGTACTCAGTGGTACAACCTGTGCGCGGTTATGTATCCCAAGTTGCTGTGCCTCCAACTGCTCTTGTTCACTTGCATAATGAATGACCTGTGCGTGCCTTAGTGCAGGATACTCGACCAACTGCAGTGATAATTTTTTCAAACGAGCGCGCCGGTGGACTAGACCCCACCGATTGAGCTGCCCCAGTGGGCGGATGATATAAGGAACGCGTCGCAGCCTTGCCATTCTGGTCGCCGGCAGGGTGCTATATGAAAATAATGAGTGAATATGCAGCAAGTCAAACGCCGCAATGTTTTCCCACAGCCACTTGGTCAGCGGCCAAGAAAACGCGTAAAAATTTGTTTGCCGCTGAAAATAGTGAAAAGTAACGCCTTGCTCGACGACTGGTCGATTAAGCGGCACTGCTAGATGACCTTGGTTATCATCATCTGTGGTGGCGATGTGTACATCTGCTCCGCGCACGGCCATGGTCTGGGCCATGGCACGCACCGCGGCACTTGGGCCACCACGTTGTGGGCTGACCGACGGGATAACATGTAGGATCTTCATTGCGTTAAAGTCTCCGCCTACCCTCAGGCTGTGCTGTCATGATAGCGTTTGTTTGGTGCAAGTGGCGGCATGGCCTGCTGCATCATTTGGAAAATCGTCTTGCCGGCCGTGCGATAATCAAACGAGGCAAAGGCCCGTTTTTTTGCCGCTGCGCCCAACTGCTCCCGTAGTGCTGGTTGGCTAAGTAACAAGCGCAATGCATGGGCAATGCTTTCTGCACTATTCGGTTCACACAGCATGGCATTTTCCATGTCGGTAAAATAGAGTGGTACATCGCCGACGCGTGTGGCAACGATGGCTTTGCCCATGGCGCTATATTCTGATAATTTTGTGGGCAGGGCGGCACGCGCAAACAGATCGTTACTCTGGGGTAAGACCAAGATCGTTGCCGCGGACAAGAGTTGAATGACTTCCTCTGTCCCAATCCAACCGGTCGTGATGAGCCGCTCATTGAGCCCTAGTTGATGACTAAGCGACTCGATATCGTCATGGTGGGGCCCTTTTTCTAACCGGCCAGCGATAACAAGGCGCGCATCTCCATGTTCCTGGGCTAAGTGGGCAAAGGCTTCAACCAGATAGCGCACGCCTTCGGGGGCCCAAAGCCCACCAATATAGACAATGAGGGGACGGTCGCCTAATTGCCATTTGTTGCGAAAAGTGGTGGCCCCCACTGGATCAGGGACAAATTTATCGGTATCAACCAAGATCGGTAATTGTAGCACCGGGGTTGCAGGTGCTTTCTGGAGAACTAACTGCTTTAGATAATTACTAATGACAATATTTAGATCCGTCATTTTCGGCACAAAATATTCGTCGAGCCGCAGTGCGAACCGGATTAAGGTCTCCTTGCCATTGCTCGGGGTAAACCCAGCGGAGCGCAGATCGCAGAATTCTGCCGCGATATGAATGCCACGCGCTCTTAAATAAAGGGCCGGTAGGATGCTGTCGGCCAAGGTACTGTAGAGTAAAAGCCAGTCGATCTTTTCGGCCTGGGCAAAACGGCAGACCTGTAGCCAAAATGCAAGGCGATTGCGTAGGGCGGATTGACTGGTGTTGGTGCCAAAGTAATAGACTGGAAAGCCATCTGCTTCTACGCGATCTTCGGTGCGACCGCGTCTTGGCGTTAACATACAGACATCAACGCCGGCAGAAGCCAGGCCACGGGTAATATTGCCAACCCGTCGATCTGCCCCGCTAGCTCCTTTTGCTGGTGGGTAATTCCCTTGGTAAACGACCGCAATCTTCATGCCACACCTGCAAGTTCATGGATAATATTCGCTAGTGACCGGGTGATACGCCAGGTCGGGTAGTCATGTTGGATCCGGGTGAGATCGCTGATATAACAAATATGATCGCCGATTCTGTTTTCATCGATGAAGGTGGTCTGTAACGTTTTGCCCAACAATTCCTCGAGTGCGCTAATCGCTTCAATAATTGAGACGCTGTTGTTGCGCCCACCACCGATATTGTAAACCGCGCCGGCGCGCGGGTTTTTGTAAAATTCAAAGAAAAAGGTACAAACATCATAGGCATGGATGTTGTCGCGGACCTGTTTGCCTTTGTAGCCATAAATTCGGTAAGGCCGTGCTTCGCGGACTGCGCGTGCGAGATAGGCCAGAAAACCGTGTAGCTCGGCGGCTGCATGATTGGAACCAGTTAAACAACCGCCACGTAAACAGACGGTGGGCATGTTGAAGTAGCGCCCATATTCTTGGACAAGCAAGTCTGCTGCGGCCTTTGACGCGCCAAAGAGGCTATGGAGCGTGGCATCAATGCGACAGCTTTCGTCAATGCCATTGAAATCAGCCGGATTCGCATAGTCCCAGCGCGTTGATTGCTCAACTAATGCCCGTTCATTGGGCGCGTCCCCATAGACCTTGTTCGTACTCATCAAAATAAAAGGGGATTCGCTGCAATGTTGGCGAACCGCCTCTAGTAGGTTAAGTGTACCAACCGCATTAATATCAAAATCATCAAAGGGGCGACTCTTGGCCAAATCGTGTGATGGTTGGGCGGCACAATGGATAATTAAGTGGGGGGCCTCGGTTTTGATGATTTGCCCAATACCTTGCCGATCGCGAATGTCGACTGCATAGTGCGTATAGTGTTTGGCTAACCCTTGGATACGCTGTAAATTGTGGGTCGTGTCACCGTCCTTGCCAAAAAAGTCGGCCCGCATATTGTTATCGATGCCAACGATCTGCCAGCCTAACTGATCAAAAAAAAGTACGGCTTCTGAGCCAATTAGACCTGCGCTCCCGGTCACTAGAACAGTCTTCATCATTTACCTTTCAAGCAAATTATTGATATATAGGTGCTATCGCTTGCACCTAGCGCACCATTCAGGCAATTTGTGCCGCAATCTGCACAAACTTTTCGGGTAGAATCTGGCCTGGTTCCCACTCTGGCTCCAAAGCGGCCTCGCAACCAGCGGCCAGGATGAATTGCCGCCGTTGGCCTGGATACCAGATGGCCGGCACCTGACCCAGATAAGAGGCCCACATGCTGAAGGTAGAACCAGACGCGATCATGACTTTTGACTGCGCAAGCATTAAGATATCCTTGATGGCTGACCCGCCTGTATTGCGCTCGATGTTTGGTAGCCGCAGCAATTCAGCCAGCTCATCATCTGTCCCGTCTGAAAAAACTTTGGCGCTAAGCTGCTGCCCCGTCGTCTTGCGGATCTCGGTTAAGGCATCAATATACCATTGCAGCGAAATCTGATAATCATGGCGGCCTTGCCGTAATTCGGCCTCGCGGCCAACGGGGACAAAATCACCACGGCGGACGTGAATCCCGATAAAATTGCCCGTGTTGGCTTGCTCAGGTCGATGTTGCGGTTTGGTGATCCGTTGCAATTCTGCCGATACTTCACGATGGCGGCCGATTAATGCCGCAAAATGATTTTGCATGCCTTGAAATTGAACGATCCCCGTTTTCATTTTAGGCAATGGTTTTGCTTGGCTAATCTGTGCTACTGCTTGTTCAGAAATTACCTGGCCAGTCAAGTGGATCCACGCGCGGCGTGGTTCACGGATATAACCCTTACCATGAAATAAATACTGATAGTTGCGCTTATCCCGCTCGCCGCGCAAATAAGGGCCAATGCGCAGATACGTCCAGCGCGGGGCCAACATGGGCACTTGGTGGTCTTTACACCAGAGGAAGCACCTTGCCCAGGGGAAGAGCATGTTACCAAGCCCATAGCGCCCTAAAATAGGATGTCCGTAAAGTTGCATAAACTATGCGCCTTGCACTGCCACAAAATTGGCTGCTTTAAACTGTTCTAATCCTTCATTATATTGTTCAATCGGGTGTAGATAGCCAGAAGGTGTAATCCGTAGAATCTTCATCCCTCTTTGCCTAAAAAAGTAATAATAATCCTGAAAATAAGTGCGGGTGTCGATATTACACCCACCGAATTCAAAGGTAACGATTTTTATGGCTTTTTGCTCAAACATTTGGCTGGCACCTTCGAGCGCGTTTAGTTCGTGCCCCTCAATATCTATTTTAAGTAGATCGATCACTTTTATACGCCGATTGCTACAATAATTATCGATAGTATCAATATAAACTGTTTCAGCGTTATCAAAGGCTAGTTGATAATGGTCTAACCGGCGCTTGGTGAGGGAGGCCATACTAGATCCTGGTGTGTTGGACCAAAGCGTCGCTTCTCCCTGCTCCTTACCAAGGGCAATATTGTTGAGAATGACCTGATGATTATTCCGGTTGGGTATATTTGCTTGCAAAAGTGCAAATGAATCCTGACTTGGTTCAAAACAATGGATCGTAAGCTCTTGGTGTAAAAAAGCAGTTGACGCTTCTGCTAAATATTGGCCATGATTAGCGCCAACATCAAAAATACAATAAGGCACTGCACTTTTTTGATATACGAGTTCAAAAACTGCCCCTTCGCCGCTAGATTTGACGCTACCACCTGAACCAATTCCTCTTAGAAATTGAAGGCCAGCGACTGCCTTGCTCAATCCATCCTGTGCAAAGCGATTGTTTGTAACCTGTGTGAGGGCCTTTAGGAGCAAATGCATCTTGTGACTCCACAAATATATTTCGACTGTTGTCAATAAATTCTATGTATAATTTCTGCGCAGTTGTGTTACTGATTGGGTCTTGGGCTGACTGATTTGGATACGTGCGCGTGTTTTTATTAGCCTGAAGGTGACCTGCCGCGCGGCATGATAATGGGCGACGGCCCAACCCATGCCCAATAGGAGACCAGAAGCCATACTGATTGGCGATAGATAGCTGCCACTCATAAAACTGATAAACCAATCAAAGAACAGCGCTGCTATGCTAAGACTAATCGCTGCCTTCAGATAAGGGTCAGTTTGGAAGAGCTGTCCCCTTATCCCGTTAAGTAAAGCTGAGACCGGGATATAAATTGAATAGACGGCAAAACCAATTAAGCCGTAGGTCACAAGGTAGTTGAGATGCCCAATGTGGCCCCAACCGACAAAGCCATAAACATCAGTCGTGATGCGCTGAATTGTTTCTAGTGAATTAAAATTGGTGCCCCGCCCCCAGAGTAGATTGCCATCTAACCAAAGTTGCCACTCAAGCCGCACCACTAAGGCCCGCCCAGAGCCGAAATTATCATCAATACCACCGGTGGCCAGATAGCTAAAGCGTTCAAGAATGATATTAATTAAATTATAGTTGGTTACCAGTTGCAGAATTCCTGAAAATGCTAACGCGATAATTGGTAAAAGGAGCACTCTAATATTGAGTTTGCGATAATAGAATGACAGACAGAGAAAAGCTAGTACTAACGCGATCAATATCGAGCGCGTCTGTGATAGTAGAACCGAACCGATAAACAATAGCCAGGCTACCCAATAAAGGCTGAAGTACCGACTCGGCAAGAGTTTTTCAACCTGTAAATAGGGCATTGCCAGAATAAAATAGGGGGCAAGTGATAGATAACGTACCGTCCGCAGTGTGCCATCAGCGCTAAGTGCAATGCGGTAGCCACTTTGCCCAGCAATAATGACAATGTAATGTTGGAGCGTCGCGATGGTGGTCCCTAGCAGTAAACTCAGCAGGATTCCTTTGATAAATTTTCTGTCAAAGGTTACTAAATTGGCGACAATCCAATAGCCGAGTGGAAAGTTTAGCGATGACCGAAGTGCACTGATCAGGCTATAGCTAAAGACACTTTGCATGAGGATCACGATCAATCCCATGATTAAAGTTAGAATGACTGTAACGACTGGCCCTGGAAATACCAAACTTTTCCGCTGCTTGAAAGCTAACGCAAGGGTCGCAAATAGCAGGATAAGTGTAACAGCATCGTATAGATTGAAGTATGGCCCTAGTAATGCTGTGCGGGTAAAGACCGCACGAGTTTGATCGACACCACTATACAAGACGAGCGCAAGATAAATGGCGAGATGTTGCTTTGTTAACGCTAGGGCTAGGCCTGAGAAGAGGATCACCCACAACAGTAATTCCGGAAAAGCATCGGGTATTCGCATAGGTTAAGCGGCTCTGCTAGGAAGTGACTGACGAAATTTTTGGAAATTGATTAAGAGATACTGCCTAAAGTTTGGCGTCGCGCAAAATTATTGAACAATACAGCTTGTAACTGACCCCACACGGGGTGGATCCACATGGGTAATAACATGATGAGCGCCGTAATTGCCGCAACACTAAGAAAGCGCAGTAGGCTCGTCTGCATTTGGCTTGCGAAGTAGGCATTGATACCCCAGTTCAACAGGAAGGCGACAATACTCGAGCCAAGCAGGATGCCGTTCGCGCGCGTGGTAAAGGTTGCCCAAGCAATTTTGTTTTCCGATTGGTACATGACAATCTGAAATAGACTACCAACGACGAGGGCGATTGCCCATCCCGTAATGATACCCGCGCCGCCGTAAAGCGCACCTAATGCCCAGCCCAACAGCGCATTCAGTACACCAATCGCCACATGCGCAACGAGCAACCACTTGAGCCGCCCGCTACCTAAAAAGGCAAAGTAAGCAGGAGCCGAGAGGGTATTGATAAACCAACCACTGATCAGCAACTGCGCGCTCCAAACAAAAAAAGGTTGATAAAAGCCAAGCCATAGGGTCGATATGCTAGGCACAAAGATCGCTAAGAGTGTATAGCTATACACGGAGATAAAGAAGGTAACCTGGACGCTCTTGGTATAGACCCGCTCGATTTGACTGGGATCACTTTCGTGCAGATCCGCAATCACCGGGATGACCACCTGATTGCCGGCCAGGACAAGTCCACGCAACTGCATAACTAAGCGGGTAGCCATCTCGTAATAACCGACAAGTTCTAAGCCGCCCAGGCGCGCCAGCAAACCTTTGGTGACTGGCTCATAAAGCATGGTCGCGAGGGAAATTAGTTGAAAGTTTGCGCCATAAGCGATCGTTTCACGACATAGACCTCGATCCCATTGATAAGGCAGCAGCGGGAGGGGGGCATCTTTACGCAGCAACAGGTAGCCGGTAATTAACAAAAACGCATACTGGCCGATTTGGGCGACGGCAAGGCCCATCAAGCCATTGTGCTGAACCAGCAAGACACAGAGTAGCGTATAGATGAGCATGCTCACAATGGTTAAGATGCTGCGATGATGAATGCGCTGATAGCCATCTAGGCCACTCGTCATTACCCCTGCAATTGCGGTCAACCAGACCGAGAGTAACGTAACTGGTAAAATGGCACGGGCATCCAACAACGCATCGGCATCAACGATATAAACTAAAATATAGTTAAGTAGTGGGTAGGCAAGCAATAACACGGCACCCATAATCACCGACATGGTAATCATTGTTGTTTGAATGAGCAGCGCTACGGCGGCATGCTCTTTGCGCGCGATATATTTAGCCACAAATTTAACAATACTGCCCCCCAAACCAAGGCTGGCAATGCGACTGACGGATGAGGAGGCCAATACTAATGACCAGATGCCTAGCTGCTTCACCCCGATCGTCTGGAGCAGAAAACGGTAGAGAAAAAAGATGATTGCTGTTGAGACAATGAGCTGCAGGATCGCCATCCCCGCATTGCGAAAAAGCGCACTTTTATTCATGCTGCCTCGCACGGGATGAAAAGTAGATTTGAATATCGATAGGCAGATTGTAATTGGTGCTTAACCAATGTTTGATTGCACAGCTCATATGGCTGATAATCACGCTGGATCAGGTATTGCACCAATGTTTGGCTATGCTGTGGGTTATCGGCACTATCACCCATCTCTAATGAAAGCAAGGGCCGATCATGGCTTAGAATCGCGGTCATGCCCTGTAAAATTTGATACTCAGCATTTTCCGCATCAATTTTGATAAAATCCGGTCTGGCCGCTGCCCCCTTCGCATAATCATCCAGTGCTACGGTCGGAATTTTGTGCTCCACGATCCCCTGCAAATTTTGGGTTGCCAAGGAAATTCGTGGGTCGCTTAAGCTGTTATAGGCAGCGAACTTTAGCCCAAAATCCTTTAGCACTAACTCATCGGCCTTGGACCAGGCCCCACAATTATTCAACGTAACATTGCTGTAATTAGAGAGATTTTTTGTTAGAATCTGAAAGGTACTGGGCGTTGGTTCAAATGCATGTACGTGGCCCTTGGTACCGACCAAATGGCGCGCTAAGAGGCTAAAATAACCAAAGTGAGCACCTACATCATAGACCACCATGCCCGGCTTGAGCGAAGCCAGAAAAATCTTGGTTAAGCTTTCTTCATAGAAACGATAACGCGCAATTGAGGTTGAGACCTGTTCGGGCAAGACCACATGCATTACTTTACCCCAAAATGTACGTGCTTCAGTCTCGATGACCGTGTTCGCGTATTGGGACATCACTGATAATAATTGTGACTTGGAGATACGGCGAGCCCCATAGAATAGTTTTTGTAAGGGCTGACTTCGATAGAAAAATAATTCTTTTTCCAAAGCCTGTAAGTTAGTATCCATAGCGTAATCCTGTGTGATTTCGCACGTTCTATAACGTGGAAGATGGCCAAAAATTAGGCTTTGTGAATACCGCATCGATAAACATGGGATTACCGACTTTCGTATAGGCCTGACTTAAATTGCCTGCATAGGCAAGATCTAGCTTGTCCAGCGCTTGCACAAGATCGATAAATGTGGGCTGATTTTTGTAAAAAGGAATTAATGTGATTTCCAGAATACAGGCTGATGTCGCCTGTAAGAGCGCTTGTGCCCCTTCAATCACATTCATTTCGTAACCCTGTACATCCATCTTCACTAATAAATCCGGCTGAATGACCAGATCTGGTAAGAGCTCGTCCAGTGGTTTTACTGCAACCTTAATCGTCTCTTTGTTGGCCGTTTGTGGATATAGCTGCTGTAAGGTCGTGGTTGTTTCCAACAGCGACGAAGAAACAGAGTGGTCGGTATGATGGTTGAAGTCAAGCACATCTGTCCGATTGCCAAGGGCAAGATTCAGCGGCGTAACTTTCCCGTTTTGGCTTTTCGCCCAGGTTGCTAAAGTATGGTAGGCACTGGGCACCGGCTCGAAGCAATAAATCTGCGCAGCCGGAAAAAGGCGGCGATATTCCTTGGCACTCTGCCCTACATTCGCCCCAATATCAAAGATCGTCTTGAACGGATGGCTCTGTAGTCCAAGTAAGGTGTTCCACGGGTTTGTCTGCGCCCGTACTAGCTCCCAGCCGGTAGTGCGGATTAAGTTGCGAATTGTTTGGCGTAACATCATCGTTTATATGCTCGGTTCCTGCTTGGTCAGTTCAAAGATGCCACATCCAAAGGTACATCCCAGGTTGTTTGAAATGTGATCAGCGGTTAACGTCACATTCGTATGCAGATCACCGCGGTCATCCACATACGCAAACGAATCAATCGCATAGCTTGCCTTCACCAACTGTAACAAATAGGCAAGGCTAAAGACCCGATGGGCATTAAATTCAATGCGTTGCGGCCCCATCGGTACGGAAAGATAAAATTTGCCACCAGGCTTTAATAATTTGCCTAGATTGGCAAAGCCGACAAGGTGTCCCCGGTAATTAATCGGGTCCCCATAACGCCCCAGCCCAAAATGTTCTAGTGCATGGAGACATGAAATCGAATCATATTGAAATGCTAACGATGGGCCTGGCTCGTTCATAATGTCACATTGCACAAAATTAATATTGGGTGTAGTGCTTGTGAGCTTGCGGATGTCGAGCACCGTTAGCTTGCGAAAGGCTGCCACATGGGCCACAAAGCCATCGACGCGGGAACCAATATCAGCATGTGCCTGTGGCTTGTTTTGATAGACTTTTTGAGCCACATATAAATCTTGATGAAAATAATGGCCGGTTGCTGTACCGCCCTCGGCGCTTTTGTCGGCCAAACAGGGATATAATTTCCCAAATTTAAATTCATCCGCCCCCTTTGTGCGCTGCCGAGCAAGTGCCCGATAGTTTTGGAAATAAGCCGGAAGCGCCCGGACTGTCGCTACACTTTTATAGGGATCAACGCCAAAAAGGGCCATTAAACTACGGATCATGCTGCTCTACACTTACCCTTGCGTAAAAGGCTCTAACTGTTAGTAATTGGTTTGCGCTAACTGACGCTCTGCGCGTTACTTGGTAATGCGTGCTTCAATATAATCACCAATCTGGGCCGAATGAATCAACCAGCGCAGTAGCTCATTCGCCCATAAATTTTGCTGAACGACGCTTTTAACCCTGTGCGAAAACGTCTGGCTGACCGCTCTGGATTGGCTTGGCTGCACCGCCTGCTGCGTAGTCGCTGCTAGATGTGCGATACCCTGCTGTTGCAGGGTGGGTTCGACCTTACCGATTGGGAACGGTCGCCCTGCGACCCGGAAGGCGATCGGCCCGGTAAAGCCGGCCTCCGCAGCCAGCCGCTTGAGCGAGGTTTTGGTGTAAAAGACAATATGCTCAATTAAGGTGGTTTCCATCCACGCCCCACCATAACGGTTGGCTGCCCAGCTATCGGCATAGGGCACTAGTAGTAAAAGTGAACCGCCGGGCTTGAGCATGTCGTACGCGTGGCGTGCCACCGCGACCGGATCATTGAGATGTTCAAAAACATACCAGGCCGTAGCCACATCAAAACTCTCGCCGGCGAAATGCGCTTTTGCCTGGGCAATTTCCGCTTGGACTAAATATGCTCCTAATTCACTGGCCAGCATACTTTGTGGCGTGAAGGGGTCAATCCCAAAGCCCTGCCATCCTCGTTGCCGATAGTGCGCGACCATATCCCCACGGCCACACCCAATGTCCAAGACCGCTAAATTCTTTGTCCCCGGTTTACATTGTTGAATGCGATTTAGCCGTGAATGAATGGCGACGCTATCGCTGGTGCTTGCCGTGGTGGCTGGCGTTGCCGGCGCAAAATGCACATAATTACTGTTGTAAATCAGTGCCAGTAGCTTTGTCGTCGGCACATATTGTTTAAACCGACAGGTGCAGGCGGGGCACGACAGAATGGCAAGTTGCTGTTTGGCCCCAACGGTTGCCCATGCCTGGGGTTTCAGGTTGGTCGCATCGGCGTGACAAATCGGACAGGCCAAGCGCTTTTCGAACAATTCATCAAAATGCTCGGTTAAATAGACCGCGATATCATTGATCATCGTATCATCATACTAATTTGTGGGCGTGCGCGTTTTTGATGGTTTACATAACCAATTAAATTTGCACACCACTGTGCTGGACTGAATTTTTCTGATGAGGCAAGACTTTGTTTACCGTATGCCACTAAATCAACTTCACTGGATGTGATATGGCGCATCGTTTGGGTAAGTCCTGCAATATCACCAGCTTCAAAGCGCAAGCCGTTATAACCTTCTTGGACCAGCTCGACAGAACTGCCACATTGTCGGCTGCATAAAATCGGTAAACCGGCCGCAGTTGCCTCATGGATAACCACACCCCAGGGCTCGAAATGGCTTGGCAGGATAAAAACCCCTACTTCTTTCAGAATGTCTAGATATTCATCCGGTTGAATAAAGCCTAAATAGCGCACATTTGGTTCTGCCTTGACTAAATCAACGAGCGGTCCACTGCCGGCACACCAAAGTTCCCAGGGGTCGTCCACGAGTGCCACATATTCTCTGTAAGCCGCCAATAAATCTTGGATCCCTTTTTCTTTTACCAGGCGACCAACAAAGAGAAAGCGCCTGGGCCAGGCTGCATTTGTGGTACAGCGCGCTAGCCGCCACGTTGCCGCTTGGCTAAACAATTCAGCATCGCCGCAGTATAACGAATACAATAGTTTGTCGCCGCTAAAACCTAGCTTGTGGGCAAACTGGCCCGCACGTTCGCCCGGCACCCAAAGGGCATCGAAGAGCGGATGTAAAAAATAGGGCGCGGTCGCAACCCCAAGCCACTGCTTTGGTGTATTTCGCCAAGAATTGTCGCAACCACCAATAATCAGTACACCCTGCTTGCGCATTGCCCGTAGCACGGCCCGATAGGCTGGCACTGACCAACCGCTGGCAATAATCACATCAGGGTTAAACTGGCCTAAGCGGGCAAGCATTTCACTCGTTTGTTGGGCAGACGGATTAGCAAGCGTGTGTAATTCAGGTATCCATTGAAATAAGTCAGCGTTAAAATTATATTTATTTGATTGTGCGGTATTTGCAATGCGATATACTAATAATTCTACCTGATGCCGCTCGACCAGTCGTTTAAGACAAGCATTCATGTAACCAGGTAGTTCCGTCCACAAGACCGCAACGCGCATAGTTTACCTTTGTTCGCAAATATACCTTAATTTAGTGACCATTTCTCCCGCCGGCTCTTGTTAAGCCTTGCTGCGCTAGCGGGTCGGCGCTACGGTCGGCGTACGGGCGACGGTGGCCGGTGGTACGGTGGCCGGTGGTACGGTGGCCGGTGGTGTTGTTGGGACCGCCAGCGGCGTTGCCGTCGCCGTCGCCGTTACCTGGTTGCTGGATGGTGTACCAGTCGTAAAAGCAATCGCCGTCTCACGGGCCGCCATTTGGGTGGCGGTGGCACTGTTTTCTGCCGTCGGTGTGCTCGTCACGACCCACGGGGTTGGCGTTTTGGTGGCCAGCACCAGGTTGGGGGGCGTCGCCGTCGCGGTGCCCGTGGTTTGTGCATTTGTTGTCGCTTGCGCCACCAACGTTGCCGCCATGAAGACATCGACCGGGGTGGGCGTGGCCGTCACGACAAAAGGTGTCAAGGTTAACGTTGGTGTTGGGGGTAACGTTGCTGCCGGTG
Source organism: Caldilineaceae bacterium (assembly GCA_022842065.1). Next base: position 7,901 of record JALHQH010000070.1, on the reverse strand, counting down.
TATTGGTGACGACAACCAAGGGCACCTTGGGCGTACCGGTGGTAAAGGCAATGGCCGTCTCCTGCACCGCCATGACGGCGGCGGTGGCACTGCTGCCGGCGGTCGGGGTTGCGGTCACGATCAGTGGTTTGGGCGTGTTGGTTGCCAGCACCAGATTGGGCGGTAAGGCGGTGGCCGTGCCGGAGATGGTTGCCTGCGCGGTCAATTCGGCCACCAAGGTGGCGGCGGCCAGGACACTCTCGGGCGTTGGCGTCGCGGTCACGACCCAGGGGGTCAGCGTCAGTGTTGCGACTGGTGTGTTGGTTACCACAATTAAGGGGACTTTGGGGGTACCGGTAGTGATGGCAATCGCGGTCTCCTGGATGGCCATGATGGCGGCCGTGGCACTGCTGGCGGCAGTGGGGGTCGCGGTGACGATGACCGGCTTGGGGGTGTTGGTCGCCAGCACCAGATTGCGGGGCAAGGGGGTGGCGGTGCCGGAGATGGTTGCCTGCGCCGTTAATTCGGCGACCAGGGTGGCCGCGGCCAGCACACTTTCTGGCGTTGGCGTCGCGGTCACGACCCACGGCGTCAGCGTTAAGGTTGGGGTCGGCACTGCTGTGTTGGTCACCACCAGCACGGGGACTTTGGGCGTACCGGTGGTGACGGCAATCGCAGTCTCCTGCATAGCCATGATGACGGCCGTCGCACTGCTGGCTGCAGTGGGGGTCGCGGTGATGATGATCGGCTTGGGCGTGTTGGTTGCCAGCACCAGATTGGGTGGTAAGGCGGTGGCCGTGCCGGAGATGGTTGCCTGCGCGGTCAATTCGGCCACCAAGGTGGCGGCGGCCAGGACACTCGCCGGCGTTGGCGTCGCGGTCACGACCCAGGGGGTTAGCGTCGGCAAGGTCGGCATGGCGGTGGCTGTCGGTTGGGCAGTTTGCGCATAGAGTTGAACCGGCAACCCTTGGTACAGTGTCAAACTGATGAGGGTGGCCACAATGGTAATCAGGGATATACGCTGAAAATACGCGCGCAAGCTCATATGCTCATCTCAACTCTTTATGCTGTGTGTAAATCGATTGGACCTGATCGCGTTGACCGCGCCTGTCCTTGCATTTCTATCAGCCCAGTACACGGCGGCCTAAATACACCCACAGTAGAATCGTACTTAGCTGGTCCGTGACCAGCGCTGGTCACGGACCAGCTAAGCACAGGTGAGCTATTGGCCTATTTACGCCGCTGTGTACTATTGGTTTGGGACTGACACACACACCGGCGCGTCAGTCCGATTGTTTTGCTCGCCTAGTCAGCGGCGAGTTAAGCCGTCTCCATACTTACCACCTGGCTTTCCCAGCGGTGCCAGCCCTTAAACCGTCCTTGCAAAGCGCGCAATCCTTGGCCGGGTGGCGTGACGCCGAGCAGTTCCAGGTCGGCATCCATCATGTTTGGTACAGGCTGCAAGCCATCTGCACCAGCTCCTGAAAGCGTACTTTGGGCTCCCAGCCGAGCACCGTCTTCGCCTTGGTCGTGTCACCGAGCAGATAATCAACCTCGGTGGGGCGATAGTAGCGCGGGTCAATGCGTACATGGTCGTGCCAATCCAGCTCCACATAGCCAAAGGCTTCGTCGAGAAATTCGCGCACGGTGTGGCTCTCACCGGTACCGATGGCTTGCAGCCTATACCAAACACAAAATCATCGGGCGCTTCCTGCTGCAACATCAGCCACATTGCCTCGACATATTCGGGGGCATAGCCCCAATCGCGCTTGGCGTCCAGATTGCCCAGGTAAAGATGCTCCTGTTTGCCCGCCACAATCGCAGCCACGGCCCGGGTGATCTTGCGCGTGACAAAGGTCTCCCCACGCCGCGGTGCTTCGTGGTTAAAGAGAATGCCGTTGCTGGCAAAAAGATTGTATGCGTCGCGATAGTTGCGCGTCACATGGTAGGCATCCGTCATCGTAGATCTGACCGAAACAACTGCATAAATGACTTGCCTTGCATCGTCAGCTCTGCTAAAAGCCACTCGTTGTTCACGCTAACCAAGCCACTGTATAGAGTTGATGTGACCGCACTTGGTAGTACTGAATTTGTTGTTGGCTGACCCGAATCACTTTGCCGCACCGGGTCTGTTTTGTATGGAAAAGCGGTAACCGAAAAAGTCGACATAGCAGCCCTGCTATTTCATCAATGCGATCATCAGTCAGCGGAAAACAAATGATACTGTACACTTGAATGCTTCAACTGTTCATCGACAATCTGCCGCAATCTTCCACGCATGGAGGTGGGCCGCGGCCACGCGTACCGCTTCCTCAATGGCTTGGGTCGAGACGGCAAAGCGTTGTGCGATCTGTTCAAGCGTGTAGCCGGCTGCCAGCAAGTTCAACGCTCCGGTTGCTTCGATGCGTGTATACTTAAAGGTTGGACGTCCCCCACAAACGCCAAGGGCGGCGACGATGTGGTCACCGAGAGGGTAATATTCGTAAACTTCCCCGCCAACGATTTCATGGACCAGTTCTCTTTGGGTAGTGCCATTCAACTCCATCGCTGTATCTCCTTGTCGGTATAAACGTGATCAGCCGTAGATACAGTATATGCCACACAAAAATCACTGGCAAGTGTGATCGGTAATAACGAGCCACTCATCGCTATACGTGTTGTGATGTCACCCTATCTCCATACTTACCACCTGGCTCTCCCAGCGGTGCCAGCCATTAAAGCGTCCTTGTAACGCCCGCAGCCCTTGGCCGGGCGGCGTGACGCCCAGCAATTCCAAATCCGCATCCATCATGATCTGTACCAGCTCCTGAAAGCGTACTTTGGGCTCCCAGCCCAGCACCGTCTTCGCCTTGGTCGTGTCCCCGAGCAGATAATCAACCTCGGTGGGGCGATAGTAGCGCGGGTCAATGCGTACATGGTCGTGCCAATCCAGCTCCACATAGCCAAAGGCTTCGTCGAGAAATTCGCGCACGGTGTGGCTCTCACCGGTGCCGATCACAAAATCATCGGGCGCTTCCTGCTGCAACATCAGCCACATTGCCTCGACATATTCGGGGGCATAGCCCCAATCGCGCTTGGCGTCCAGATTGCCCAGGTAGAGGTGCTCCTGTTTGCCCGCCACAATCGCAGCCACGGCCCGGGTGATCTTGCGCGTGACAAAGGTCTCCCCGCGCCGCGGTGATTCGTGATTAAAGAGAATGCCGTTGCTGGCAAAAAGATGGTACGCATCGCGATAGTTGCGCGTGACATGATAGGCATAGACCTTGGCCGCGGCGTAGGGACTCTGCGGCGCAAAGGGGGTCAACTCGTGCTGGGGCGGCGGGGCTGCGCCAAACATCTCGCTCGACGAAGCCTGATAGAAGCGCACATCGGGCTTGGCGCGGCGGATCGCTTCCAGAATGCGGATTGTGCTCAAGCCCGTCACATCGCCGGTGTAGTCGGGCAGATCAAAACTCACCCGCACATGGCTCTGCGCGGCCAGGTGATAGATCTCATCGGGCTGCGTCTCGCTGATAATGTCGGAGAGATTGCCCGAATTGCTGATATCGCCATAGTGCAGATAAAGAGATTTGCCATGCTGCACATGGGGGTCGCGGTAGAGATGGTCGAGCCGCCGCGTGTTAAAGGTGCTCGCCCGCCGGATAATGCCGTGGACTTCATAACTCTGGTGCAGGAGAAATTCTGCCAGGTAACTGCCATCTTGGCCGGTAATGCCGGTAATTAGTGCTTTTTGCATAAGTAAGTTTCGGGTGATGAATGATAGATTACGAGTTACGGTTAACCCGTTTTAATGGGTTTTTGCGTAGCAGCCTGGGTGTTTCAACCCCAGGCGTACGATTAACCGGTTGAAACGGGTTCCCCCAGGCCGTTCCTCTTGGACGCAGCGCGTCCTGTCCGCATCACCACGCACCGCGTGGTGACGACTGTTGGGTTACGCCGCCAACTTCAAGCTCTTGGCCTGTTCTTTTTCATACCAGGCAATTGTCTGGCGCAAGCCCTCTTCAAAGCTGGTTGATGAGGTAAAGCCAAACGCCGCTTGCGCCCGGCTCACATCCAGCTTGCGGCGGGGCTGACCATTCGGTTTGGTCGTGTCCCAGATAATGCGGCCCTGGAAATTGGTGAGGCGCGCAATCGTCTGGAGCAGATCGCGAATGCTGATCTCAAAGCTGCTGCCCAAATTGACCGGCTCGCTGTTATTGTGCCGTTCCGCCGCGAGCAGAATGCCCTCGGCGGCATCTTCCACATAGAGAAACTCACGCGTCGGTGAACCATCGCCCCAGGCGGTCAGCTCTTTGTCACCGCGCGTTTTTGCTTCCAGACACTTGCGGATCAGGGCGGGGATCACATGCGACGTTTCCAGATTAAAATTATCGCGCGGGCCATAAAGATTCACCGGCAGCAGATAGATCGAGTTGTAGCCATATTGCTGGCGATAGGCCTCGCTCTGCACCAGCATCATCTTCTTGGCCAACCCATAGGGCGCGTTGGTCTCTTCGGGGTAGCCATCCCACAGCGTCTCTTCCTTAAAGGGAATCGGCACAAATTTGGGATAGGCGCAGATGGTGCCAATCGCTACAAATTTGGGCACCCCCGCCGCATGGCTCTCATGCAGCAGTTGCACCCCCATCATCAGGTTATCGTAAAAGAACTCGCCCGGCTTCTCACGGTTGATCCCAATCCCACCCACATGCGCGGCCAGGTGGATCACCATGTCAACCGGTTGGGTGTGGCGGGTAGCAAGTGGCGAGTGGCGAACAGTAAACGATCTCGTATCTCCCTGTCTCTCTGTCTCGTGTCTCGTATCTCGTGTCTCGTATCTCGTATCTCCCTGTCTTGGCACCGACGTCTCTTTCAGCAGCCGGCGAATCGCGTTAACATCGCGCAGATCATAATCTTTATGACGGGGAACGATCACTTCCGCTGCGCCGCGTTTCCAAAGTTTGTTGACGACAAAAGAACCGAGAAAGCCAGCCCCACCGGTAACAATTACGCGTTTGCCCTGCCAGAAGGTAGTAGCAGATTGTAAGCTAGCAGATGGGGTCATCATGGTCTCCTTATCATTATGCACCAGTTAATTATGCCGGGTTGTGCCGAGCCGCGCAAATATTCAAGCATCGTTAAACTGAAAATTGGCTTTATTACTTTGTTAGACAATCGATGTAAGTATAAGACAAAAGACGCAGGTTGTTGCTTACAATGTTGACAGCTATTTTTGTAAACTTCGCAGCACCTTGCTCGTGTGTGCCTGCTTGGCCGGCCCTTACCTTTGCTTTACACTGACGTGTTTGCCGCTGGTGAGCGGCGAGCGCAGGGATAAAGCTGCCCAGCGGTAGATGTTTGGCGCAGTGGTGATTGCCGACTGATCATGCCCTTGGATAAAACCGACTGTTGTTCGGATTCTTGTAAGGTTGGCGGTGATGCGCCAGGCGCGCGAAGGGTCGCCGACGCTTGGTTCGTCGTGACTTACCTAACACATAATTTTAGCATGAAAACTAGTTAACGGCGCTTACAATCAGAGACTTTTGCTTACAGAAGGCTGGTTTACCTTACAGAAGGTGAAGCTTGCAAGGTAGCTGATCGATAACGGTGACATTCTGAGCGTTGGGGTAATGCGCGGTTGTAAAGAGGGCAAACTATCGTACCACAAGCGTGGACAAGGATCCATTGCTGCCATTGGCGCGGGGGCAAAACTGGTGTAGTTCATCGCTGTATGACTTATGTTAATTGAATATTGTCGTCGCTACAAAATCATGACCGGCGTACTTTTCTTTGAAGTCGAACATATTTTGCCCCGTACGCTTGGCGGCGCAAGCGAGCCGGACAATCTGGCCTTTGCTTGTCGACGCTGTAACTTGTTGAAAAGCGACAAAATCGTGGCCATCGATCCCCGTACTAAGCGCCCAGCCCCGTTGTTTAATCCCCGCCGCGATCGCTGGTCGGAACACTTTCGGCGTAGCCGTAATCTGCTCTGTATCTATGGCCGTACCGCCACGGGCCGCGTGACTGTTGCACTACTTCAGTTTAATGAGGCAAGTGAACCACACCCGTGATAAAGACATTGGCGATTGCCCCGCTTTCACGCCCGGCCTTTAGTGTCTTGAAAAACGTTTTTAGAAAGCCATCGGCGGCGGTCAGGTCGCGATAGAGGATGTCTTGGTTGCTGACGATTAATTGGTTGGCAAAGTTGTCATACTCATCAATGATTATATAAACCTGGGGTAAATTGTTGGTCAAGATGTAACTCAACAGTTTCTCCAGGTTATCGGAAACGGAATCGGCCATGACAAGTGGCGGCATTTTGCCGAGCAAGGGTGCATACGCCGTACGCAGTGCAGCAATGGCCGTGTTACAATTGTTTTTAAAACTATGCTCGATCTGTGCCAGCGTCTTGCCCACATCAATCACCGAAAAGTTAAAGAAGAGCAAGAGATACTGATTGTGGCTGGGCACCACCCCCACCACGCGCGCCAACTCGCCATCACTCAAGTTCGATCCCGAGGGCAGAGAGAGGCCGTCGGCAAAGAGGGCTGCGGCAACCTGCCCCCCCTACTGCTTCTGCGCCCAGAAGGCACCCGCCGCTGGGTACCACCAAGAGATTGCTGAACCGACAAAGGCGTCGTTGATAAATGCTCGTACCGATTGCCAACGGGATGTGCCGGTGATATACTTTGTCCAGAAATTGAGCGACTACCAGCAAGGCGAACGCATGGCAGAACCATTTGATGATCGGGCAAAACTCTTCTATCGGCGCTTTTTGGAGCAATATGGTGCGCAAGTTGAATCTGAGTACAGCGTCTTCTTCCGCAGTCGTTCCATTGACTTGGTGGCGCACTGCACGGGCGACAACCTGGCGCAGTTGGCAGCGACGATCTTTGGCCACTTCCGCACATTGAACGCGTTGGAATTGAAGGGAATCAACGATCCCCTGACGCTGGTGGATTACAATCGTATCATGATGCGAGCGTGGGGCTTGGGCGCAATGCGAAAGCGTGAGGACGGCGGCTTTCCGGCGACGCCGCTGCCCAACGCGCGGACAGTTACAATGATCTGTGTAACGCGCCCGGCAAGGGTGCTCGATGAACTGGCCGACGTGCTGGGCTTTGCGCCAACCGCAGAAGCCGGTGTCTACCACTGCAACCAAGCGCTGCCACAGTGGATTATCCATCCGACGGAGTTAGCGGTGACGCCCAAGAACTATCCCCTGCTGCCATTGGCACGTGGGGCTAAGCTGGAAGAGTTCATTGACCATTGTCTGCAAGCAGGGTTGACCGACTATCTACAGTTGGTGGTGGATATTGGGTTGGCGACCGATCCCGAAGTGATCTGGCGAAAATTGATGGAGGCACAACAGATGAAAATGGTAATCAGTGAAGAGACGTGGCCGTATATTGACCAGTTTTTCCGCGAAATGCCGGAGGCATTGCAGAAGTTGCCAACATTTCGTGAAGCATTGGATGAGAGTAAAGCAGCAGGTAAAGCAGAAGGTGAAGCACGGGGCGAAGCACGGGGTGAAGCACGGGGCGAAGCAGAAGGTGCATTGCGCACACAGCGTCAAACGCTACTGCATATCCTGCGCCACAAGTTTGGAGAACTCCCGGCCAACGTCATCCAGCGTATTGAGGAAACCGAGGATCGCACGCAACTCGTGCGGTGGCTGGATCAGGCGCTGGACGCAACCGCGCTAGCGGAACTTGCATTTTCCTGACCGGCAGGCAAATGATTTCTCGCCCGAGCGCTTCGTCGGCAGGAAAGCGCACAGCCAACAAAAAGGCCCAACCATCCCGAGATGGCTGGGCCTTTTTGTCTTGCTATACTGAAGTCAAGTTGAGAACCGGCGTTTTGCTGGCTAACGGGATCGCGTGCGTCGCACTGACCGCCAACTGTTTCCAGTCCGCTAGATTCTTTGGTCAGTGCGACGCACG
>JALHQH010000069.1 GCA_022842065.1 Caldilineaceae bacterium | reverse complement strand
CGTTGACCCGCTTTTAATTACTCAGCTGCTTGACGCCATGCCCCCGCTCGGTGCCATTCACTCTGAACCAGCTTTCAACACCATTCCCTGACTTGGCGAAGGGATTGTGTCATCGGCGTACATAAGCAGGTCAGCAGACTCTTGAGCAGCTGCTGCGATGAACTTATCTATTATGACAACTTGATCGGGCACTTCGATCCACTCGCGGAGGCAAACAGACCAGCACCGCTCAGCACCAAGCTGAAAGGAGTTGCGTTGACACAAAGCCGAACGGCGCATTGCACGGGGCTACAGACGGCGGAACATCGGGGCTATGTTGCCCCCGTCATGACGACGAACAACCACCTTATCGCCGCCGAACATAACAGCGGTAGCAGCAGTAGGACAAATTCTATGCCAGCTGATGACGACAACAAAGTGGCCCTCTATGCACTGGTTTATCATTCGCTTACACTGATCGAGTCACTGCCCGATCGCATTAGCCGCTCCTCACGCTTGGGGGCGATTATCCGGCAATTGGATCCGACGTTTTCGCTACCCAAGTATGGCTATGCTAAAACACGCGGTTTCAAACAGATCTTTCAAGCGATGAGTGTTGAAAATTTAGTGACTTGTGAATTTAACCTGGAAATAAACGACTATATTGTCTGTATGACCGATCAGTTGCGACAACTAACGGCAGCGGTACCCGTCCCACCTACCTATACCGCGGTTCGCTTAACCATGCTCTTAGCGGCCCTATCACTGCTGATTGATGCAAACACCATCCGCGTTGTGCTGAACACCATTAATCAACTACAAGCCACGGTGAAACAGGGACTTTCTGTGGCAGACCTTATGCAACACTTCGCACAGCAACCAGCATCGGCACCACGCTTGGGCAACAAATTAACGCGGAACATCGAGCTGATGCTGGCCGCGCAGACCTTGACCCTAGCACCGGCCACCACCAGCGGGACAGCAGACGAACCGATCGTCATCACAGGCACAGCTCCATTTGAAGACACTTGGCGCAAGCTCATTGATTACATCATCAAAAGTGTCGCCGATCAAACGGGAGAAAAGCTAGATCGCGCTGCCATTGAATTGCTCCTCAATGAGACTACGGCAGGTGTCACCTAGTTGGCGCACTTTTACCTAATTGATAAACGCCTTAAAAGTCGCACAGTTAATCTTTATGACACGTTGGAAACGTGCGACTTTTAAGGCGTTGTCAACCAGCAAGCGCAGGAGCTGATCGGCTGTCACTATCAATAACGCCCATATCCCCCGGAGGCGAACGTTGACAATACACTGGCCTGAACAAGAATACAATCACTTGCTCAACCAACTGCGCGCATGGCTGACGATTGATTGGCAGCCGGACAAATCACACCCACTCTTAGGTGGTATGTCTGGGGCAGTGGTTACACGTTTAACCATGAAATGGGAAACATCCGCACCGACCTTGACACACCAGGCGACCAGATCAGCCACCCCTGTGGGCTCAACCGTAGTCAAGGTCGGTGCGTTGACCGCCCTGATGCAGGAAAAGGCTGCTTTTGCACAGATTCCCGTTCACTACCAACGCTATTTTTCCCGTATTCTCTCAGGTCCGCATCGATTAGAACAGGAGCAAATGGCTTACTTGCTCCTCGAAGACCTAGCTGGCTATAGGACCCTTTATGATGCACTCTGTTGCGCAGATGAAAGCGTTCTAAGCGCAATCACGGAACAATTGGTCGCTTTCCTGCAACGCTTCTATCAAATGCCCATCAGCGCGGAGCGGGAGGTTGAAGTTGCGGCCTTTATAGAGAGCTTATATCTGTGTCCGATGGTGCGCTCCCTTCAAAAGTTGGAACAATGCCGGCACTATTTACTGGATTTTGCCGATAATTATACAGCCATCCAAGCACAGCTTGTGCGCCTGCGACGGGGCATCGTCGATCTTGAACAGCCGCCCTGCACAGTGATGCACGGTGACTTGCACCTACGTAACATTATGCTTTGTGAAGTACGAGCAGAAACAGGAGACATCGATTTTCGCCTCATTGATTTGGACAAATTCAGCGATTCCGGTGACCTGGCTTACGATATCGGCAAGTTACTGGTCGATCTTGAAGTAGGCACTGCCGCCGGCCAGCTGCCCAGCCACACCGTACAGTTGAGCCAGACGTTGGAAGCGGCGGTGCACCGGGCCGCGCCCAAACGGGCCGATCGATCGTTTGCCCTGCGCCTATCGCTAGCCAAAGCATATTCACAGCTCAGAGTGATTGAACTTTATGTCAAGCAGCTATTCATCGCGCATAACATCAACGGTACAACCACGAGTAAGGAGCCAACCCTGCTGTTGCAACTAAACCTGGAACAAATTCAAGCTTATTTGCAACAGGCGCTTACCCATCTATAGCGCCTTGCGCACTGCACAAGCGCAGTTCCCGCGCTGCGTTTGTGCAGTGCCAACCCAGCGCAACCAACTTGGGGAAGGCACCTTTCGCGTGTAATGGAGAAATCTGATAGCTATTCAGTAGATCAACAAGAATTTTCTGTGATATGTTTTCCTGGCATTATCAACATGTAAACAACAAAAAATTAATCTACCTATCCTTCTTCGATCAATCAAGACCTAAAAGGAGAACGTAATGCCCGGCTATCAGTTTCGCTTTGTATTTGCTTTACTTTTGCTGCTTAACAGTTTATGTTGTGCAGTTCAACCGCAACCGGCCTATGGCCAAACACCAACCGAGGGCAGCACCCAACTGATGATGCCAGCTTTGGTGCTGAACCCATCGACCGCACCTTTTCCGTTTTTCGATGATTTTGAAGCGAGTACACTGGATGCTGACTGGTCATCAAATAGTTGGGGCATGGGGCGGGTAGAAAGAAGTAGCGATTCACCCTACCGTGGCACAAGCGGACTTTTCCTAGGGCAAAAATTAACTGGGAATAGCGGTGCCGATCTTGAGCTAACCATTGATTTGTCGAATCAGACGGAAGTTTTTCTCGATTTTTGGTGGCGGGCAACAGGCGAAGCATATGAAGGAACAAATGGCGTTTACATCAGCGACAATGATGGAGCAACATGGAAGCAAGTTGAAGGCCTAAGTGGCAATTCGCAGGTCTATGGACATGCGATTATTAACATCACCGGTGCCGCAGCCGCCAACGGCTTACTCCTAAATTCACACTTCAAGATCCGGATCTATTATGTCGATTACTATGATCGAATAGGGGGACTTTACATCGACGACATCCGCGTGACGAACCGGACACAAGTGGTTGCAACTTTTCCCTACCAAGAGAACTTTGAGTCACTTACAGTGCAACAAGGCTTATATCCGCAAAGTTGGGGAGTAGGGTTGACCGAGTTGGGTACCGAAGATCCGCATGATGGTAGTCAACAGATCTTTATTGGTCAAAAGCGCGGAGGCAACGGTGGTGCAGCCCTTGATTTAGTGATTGATTTAGCCAATCAAACCGATGTTTATCTAGATTTTTGGTGGCGGGCAACAGGCCAAGCATATGAAGGAACAAATGGCGTTTACATCAGCGACAATGACGGTATAAGTTGGAAAAAAATTGGTGAACTAAACGGCAATGGGCAAGTTTATGGCCATCCTATTTTCAACCTCTCGGCAGCAGCAGCAGCCACTGGCTTAACTTTCAACAACCGTTTCAAGGTCCGCCTTTATTATGAAGATTATTATGACCGGATCGGTGGCCTGCGGATTGATGACCTACGCATTACCAACCGACCACAGATTGTTGGCTCCTTTCCCCTACAAGAAAATTTTGAGTTCCAGACGGTGCAACAGGGATTGTATCCACAAAATTGGGGAGCTGGACGAGCAGAAAGCAGTGACGAAGGTGCTTACAGTGGTGCTCATCATCTCTTTATTGGGCAAAATGTGACTGGGAATGGTGGTGCCTATCTAGATATAATGATAGATTTATCAAATCAAACCGACGTCTTTTTAGACTTTTGGTGGCGCGCTACCGGTGAAGCCTATGAAGGTACCAATGGCGTCTATATCAGTGATGACGAAGGAACGAACTGGAAGAAAATCAGCAATTTAAATGGCAATCCTCAGTCCTACAATCATTTGATTTCCAATGTATCAGCAGCTGCGGCTGACCATGGGTTAACACTAAATAACCGATTCAAAATTCGAATATACTACGCGGACTACTATGATCGCATCGGCGGTTTGCGCATTGACGACCTGCGTATCGGCACAGAGGACCCCAGGCGCATTGGGAGAACGCTTATTTACTTGCCATTGGTGAGAAAGTGACTATTCATACCGCTGCACCAGGTTTGTCGTTGTAGACACCGCTGGTGCAGCACACAAGGTTAGCCCGTTGATAGGCCTCCCACCGGCAGTGACTGATCTAAATCTACAGTTAAACAAGGCCGCCAACGTCATCTACCTGCCGCTAGCGCGGCGGTCGGCAATGGCACCATTTCCGCCGCGGGCCGTGGTTGTTTTACCCACGGCCCGCGGCGAAATTCCACTAACCGAAAGGCAGGTGAATTCCGGTCACAAGCCAAATCCGGTGCATATACAGTCTATCAGCACGTCAACGGCACAAATGTGGCAATCTTGTTTAATCAACGCATGGATGCTTCCAACTTGCCTTATGACACAATTAAAGGGGTGATGGATCAAATAATTGCCGGTATTCCTTCACTCAATCAATAAATAGCCTTAGGTTTCTACGCAAAACAGGAGAATTTTATGCAACCCTTGTTTCAGACGCCAGTGCGCGTCTGGCAACCATTAGCTTTATTGACCGCAGTCGCCATCCTTTTATCTATGCCACTTTACACGTTTGCCCATGATGATTTCAGACCAACAGGAGAGGAAGCAGCGGTCGCGACGATCAGCGCACCCCGAGCGACGAATGATGCATCCAACGTCTACTACCAAGTTGCCTACTCAGGTACCTACAACTTCTTTCGCGTCTATATCGACACCGATCAAAGTACCAACACGGGTTTTCAAGCGAATGCAATCGGTGCCAATTATTTGGTAGAAAACAACAGGCTTTACCGGTACACGGGCACAGGTAGTGATTGGCAGTGGGCAGGGATTAAAACCATCACCCATACTAAGGGCGGCGGTTTAGCAAAATGGACGGTTGCGCGCGTAGATATTGGTGAGAGTGCTACCCCCAACCAAGCCGATCTGGTCTTTCAAGTAGAAGCCCCCATTGTATCAACAACCAAACTTACCCATGTCTATAGTGGGACAACGCCACCAACAGCGACACCAACACCAGGACCAACGCCCACGCCATCAGGAACAACGCGAACAGTGACTTATGCGACGACAACCACCCTGTTCGCCAATCCGGAACGGGGGTTTTATCGCTATTTTGAGAGTCGCAGTTCCACACCGACAAGTTGGACAGTCGCTGCGCTCACCAATACCAATGCGGTGTCTTGGTTAACTGCTGCCGAGGAAGCAACGATTTCGCAGATCTACTGCCTGTTCTATCTAGATACTTTCCTAAAGAGCAATCTCAACCAATCCTATCTCAGCCACATTCGTGCTAACCTAACCAATATCCGCAATGCCGGACGTAAGTGCATTCTGCGCTTTGCCTATACGGATAACAGTGATGACAACAATCAGAATGACATTCCCGACATTCTAGAAAATGCAGCGCTCGACACTGAACCCGAACTAGCACAATTGTTGGAACATATTGATCAACTGAAACCGATTTTGCAAGAGTATGCCGATGTGATTGCGGTGCTACAGGCTGGTTTCATTGGCATCTGGGGTGAGTGGTACTATACCGACCATTTTGTCGATAACCCAACGCAGCCGGATGTCATTTCTGTGCAGCAATATGAGCGCCGCAAGGCAGTTGTATTACGACTGTTAGAAGCCTTACCAGCGCCGCGGATGGTTGCTCTGCGCTACCCATTGCTCAAAAAGAAGATGTTTGGCCGCGAGACCCCCATCACAGCCACCGAAGCCTTTCAGAACACACCACTGGCACGACTGGGTGTTCACAATGACGCCTTTCTCAATTCCTATGGCGACAGCGGCACCTTTCAATCCGAGGCCGATCGCACCTATCTCCAGGCGGAAAGTCTCTATCTAACCATGGGTGGCGAAGTCAATCAGCCAGAAAGCGGTGCGCCCGCGCGCAGTTGCACCAACGCGCTGAGCGAAATGAGCAAGTACCACTGGTCCTACATCAATACTGATTACTATATTCCAACGTTGCAGAGCTGGAAACAGGGCAAGTGTATCCACAATACCAGCAACATTGCCGGCAGCATACTTGATCGACTTGGCTATCGGCTGGTTCTCAAAAAGGGTACTTACCCGACATCGGCAAGGCCAGGTGGTAACCTAACCATTCAGATTGAATTGGCCAATGAAGGATTTGCGGCCCCCTTCAATCCACGTGATCTTTATTTGGTACTGCAAAATAAGAGCACAGGCGTCATTTGGAAAGCTAAACTTCCCGATGACCCACGCCGTTGGTTAGCAAATGGACAGCTCCATCTGATTGCCCGTACGATTACTTTGCCGACAACACTAGCCGCCGGAAATTATGGTGTATTTCTACATCTGCCCGATCCTTATGTTAGCTTGAACACAAAGCCGGCCTATTCAATTCGGTTTGCCAACACCAATACCTGGAAAACTACCTCAGGTTGGAATGATTTGCTCCATACCCTTACGGTGAGTAACAATCCAGCAAACGATGTTGTCTTAAATGCGAGTGAAGGGATTGAGTTGGTGGAAGCGGGGCTATTGTTCGAAAGTGAAGATCCAACCGCAATCGACGTAGTAGATCCAGAGGAGCAAGACAGTTCGCCAGCCTCTTACCAGTTATTTTTGCCTGTTGTGCTGCAATGAAAGTAGTGATCTGACCCGTTAGTTTTACAAAACGTGGAAGGCGCATTCTCTAATCCTGATCACACCCAAGAGGTAGCTGATTAGAGAATGCGCCCTCCATCATTCTAAAAATTAATAATTCATTCCATCGCCTACGCTTGCTGCCGTCGATACCGTGGGCACCCCCAGCCGTGAGCAATTTTAATGTGGCAGTGACACAAGTGTATTCCATCCAGAAGCGGCACCACTTCTACCACAAATGCTAGAGTATGGCTGGAGCAATTGTGTAGCACAACTCAGTCAGATGCAGGATATAATCGGAGCCGACCGTAATGTGCGGTTGCGGTCTACCATTCATCAAAGTACACAGACAAGGAACCCACTATGCAGAAACAGCCCTGCACATCCCTGCCATTTTTTGCCCACCCGCTGTTTACCCATCGGCGCGCCACGTTGATCTTGGCGCTCATCCCTTTCGCCCTTTGGCTTTGCATCGGCGTGGCCTTTGCAGACAACCCCGGGGAAGGCACGACCACCACAGGTCAACCCCTACGAATTCAGATTGTCGAGCCGGTGCTTGGCCAAGACTTTGTGCCAAGTACCCCCATTACCCTCACCGGGCAGGCGGCGATTGGGGCCCTTAATGCCTCCGCCAGTTTGCTCTATGTCGTTGATGTTTCCTCCAGCACCGAAGATCCGCGCAATCAAGATTGTGATGGGAACGGGACCGTGGATAATGGGGACGATTTCAATAGTAATACTTTGCGCGGGGATACCCTAGACTGTGAAATCAGCGGGATCATTGCCCTCAATCGCAGCATTGCCGCCAACACAATTGTCTCCGCCGGAATTGTTTTGTTCGCGGCCGATGCCGCGGTGGCGGATATTGACCCCGCAGCCGGCAATCAGAACTTCACCCCCTTAAATGCAAATAAAAATAGTAATGCGCTCCTTGATATCGACGAAGTGGCGCGTGCATTGACCACCCACCGCGTTGGCCAATTTACAGTGCGTAACGTCAGCGCCGGCACCGATTTCAACGATGCGCTGACCGCAATGAATCAAGCGTTTGCCACACAAAACACTCAGCGCAAGATCGCCTATTTTCTTTCCGACGGGGAACATAATGGAGGGATCTTCCGGACGGAACCAGGCTCCCCATTGGCCACTGCCGCCCAAGCAGGCACGATCGTGAACACATTTTCGGTCGGCGGCAATGGCACCGGCTGTGACCCAACCGATACGCTTTTCATCATTGCCAATACCACCGGTGGGGTCTGCACGGTGGTCAGTGATCCCAGCCAATTAAGTACGATTCTACCTGGCATTAGCCCAGCAGGTATTGAACGGGTCGAGCTTAGCGTCGCCGGTGGTGCGCCCATCACAGCCACCCTCGATGCACTGGGCAATTGGTCCGCCGTGATTACCGCCTGTACGATGCCAGACGAACCGATCGTAGCCACCGTAGTTGCCACCGACGGCACCCGCGTCGCCGCTGATATCCGGTTGTGTGCACCTTTGGCGATTACCGAAGAAACCGAACCCATTGCGCCAGCATCACGTCTCTTCTTGCCGATCATCGGCGGGGAATAAGCTGAATACCTGTCATCCTTCTATCAAAAATTCGACCAATCAGTGGCTTTTCTATCAAGCTTGATAGAATGCTGATAGACGGATGACAGGTTTCGATAGAATCGCGGTAGTTCTTGATCGCCAATTCATGATAAAATTATCCTGTATTCATCAATATATAACTGCCAGCACCAGCTCGATACCAATCCATAGCAGAAGAGCATTGCACACTCACGACCACACCCTCTCTTCTTCATGCAAGCACTACACACAATTTGAATCAAGCAAGTTCGGTTTGAAGCCAGTATTTTCGCAATGGTAAATGCCCATCACACGCCTGTTTACAAAACAGCGGCACTTTAGTCATTGCCAATAGGGCAAAAGCCTGATTATTAATCACTGCAAAGATGACCAATCGCCAACAGTGATTTGTAATCGTCAGTCGCGCGCAACGCGGCACCTGACGCCCCCAGGATATGCGCGGGCAAATGGCTGCGGTATCTCGAACGCATCCTGGTGCCAGCATTGCTTGCGACGACGTATCGTATTTCGCTTTACCTTTCATCAACAACATCGCAAACGAAGGAGAAAGTGTATGCAAAAGAGACGCACCAAAAACGTTTCTACCTGGTTATCGGTCTTATTGCTATTCGGGATGATTTTGGGGATCCCTGCACCGGGGTTTGCCCAGAGTAGCGAAGATGTACCGGGCAAGGTTTATCTGCCCCTGATCACTGGTGGTAATCAAGCCGCGGTACAGACTGATGCGGCTGACGTCATTCCCGGCCAATATGTTGTCGTCTTTGCCGATGAGTTGGTGAGTGCAGCCAGTGTGCAGGCCACCGCCGCCGAATTAGCAACGTCGCTTGGTGGTGAGTTGCTGCACACCTATGATGCTGCCCTGAGCGGGTTTGCCGTCAAGTTGCCCACCACAGCCAGTAGTGATGCATTAGCAGCACTGCAAAGCGATCCCAGAGTCAGCTATGTGGAGCCAGATCGGCTGGTTATGCTTGATCCCATCGAAGTGCCGGAAGCATTGGCCGAGACGCCGGCCGAAGCGGCGGATGAAACCGTTGACGAAAGTGTCAGCGCGGCGGAGGTTGCCGCCATTGATATCACCCAACCCAACCCACCCTGGGGGCTGGATCGCATCGACCAGCGCAATCTGCCCTTGAACAGCCAGTATAACTATAATAATACCGGCAGCGGTGTGCGCGTCTACATCATCGATACGGGGATTAACATTACGCACAATGAATTTCAGGGACGCGCCAGCTACGGGGTTGATCTGTTCGATGGCAGCTTGCCGGCCAATGACTGTAACGGGCATGGCACCCATGTGGCCGGCACCGTTGGTGGGCGCACCTACGGCGTTGCCAAAGGCGTCCAGTTGATTGCGGTGCGCGTCTTTGGCTGCAGTGGTGGCACCCCCTCTTCGACAGTGATTGCAGCAGTAAATTGGGTAACGAATCAAAAGCGTGCTAACCCTAGCGTGCCAATGGTCGCTAACATGAGCTTAGGTGGCTCGTTTTATGCGCCTACGAACAGTGCTGTCCAAGCCTCGATTGCCGCTGGGGTTAGTTATGCGGTCTCGGCAGGCAATGACTATGGCCTCAGCGCCTGTGCCAAAAGTCCCGCCAGCACCCCACAAGCCCTAACAGTGGCCGCAACAGATTCAAATGATATCCGCGCCGGTTTCTCCAACATCGGCAACTGTGTTGATCTCTTTGCTCCTGGCGTCTCGGTGCTTTCCGCCTGGTATACCAGTAACACGGCGGCGGCTTATCTTAATGGCACCTCAATGGCAACACCCCATGTGGCTGGTGCAGCGGCACTTTACTTGCAGAGCAATGCTGGGGCAACACCGGCCCAGGTTGCCAATGCCATTGTGAGCAACGCCACCACCAATGTGGTTGGCAATCCAGGGACCGGTTCACCAAATCGGCTGCTCTATATCAATGCAGGTAGTACGCCGCCGCCCACGAACTGTTTCCCTGAATATAACCATCTGCCGGCCATTTTGGGTACACCGGCCAATGACACCCTCTATGGGACGAGCGGAGCGGAGCGGATCTGCGGCTTCCTTGGCAAAGATGTCCTACTCGGCGGCGATGGCAATGACGCGGTGCATGGCAATGAAGGCAATGATAGCGTCTATGGCGAGATCGGCAATGACAACGTCACCGGCGGCAAGGACAATGACTTTGTCGACGGCGGCGAAGGCAATGATGAAGCGACCGGCGGGATTGGGAATGACCGGGTCTATGGTGGGATGAATGTCGATATGGTCTATGGCAATGATGGTAACGATACCGTAGGCGGTGGCGAAGACAATGACTTCGTCTATGGTGATCCCGGCAATGATCAGGTTTATGGCGGCAATGGTGATGATAATCTCTGGGGCGGCACCGGCAGAGACACCTTCCACTATACGCTTGGCCATGGCAACGACATCATCCATGACTTTGTCTGGGGCACAGACCGGCTACGCCTTTACAGTGTGAGCATTCACAGTTACAGCCAACTTGGTGGGATTTGTCAGCTTAATCTCTCATCGGGTGCAACCATTCGCCTGGCCAACGTTGGTGCCTGCCGCAACCCGACCGTCGCGGCCAGCATGGCAACGGTCTTGCCGACCATCCGTGCTACCTACAATCCGGCCGACAGTTCAGTGGTTGTCCACGGGAGCGGTTTTGCGGCACAAGAAGTCGTACCCCTGGCGCTTCATGATGCAGGCACAGTATCGGTCGCCGCTGATGCTGCTGGTAGCTTTACCTATACGACCAGCGTTGCCGAAATCTGGACCGATGAATATGTGATCACGGTGCCCACTTACACCAACACGGCTGAGGAAGAAGGCATTGAGGTGAACACCGTTGCGACCTTGGTCGAGTTAGCTCAGTAGGTGACGGCTAGCGTACATTTTCGTTAAGTAATTCCACACCCAATTTTATCGAGTCGCCCCACTGGGTAGCAGGCCTTAGCTTGGACTGCTACCCAGTGGGGCGACGGTTTTATCTATTACTACGACAACGTTAACTTGGCAGTCGCTGTGCTCTGTGCCTAGCTGGTCCATGACCAGTGGCTGGGGCAGCTACCGCTGGTCGTGGACCAGCTAGGCACATCATTTAACGTTGTCGTACTACTTATCATTTTCCATACGCTGTACCTACGTAGCCAATCAAGTAACCAATTGTAGCCAATCAAGTGCGCAATCGCAAAGCAATTTTCCGCTACTTCTGCTATTCTTCCTTACAATATCTTCTTGACCCTTATCAAAAAATTTTAATGCCATTTATCGTCGTAAGGAAGGATCGATGCATCTGCGTACCCCGTTCGCTCATTTCGCCACTGCACTAGCGGTGAACGCCACTTTTCCAAACAGATTTGCCAGCACTAACACATCTTTACAACATAGACAGCAGCGGGTTACATGGACCAACGCTCGTTGCGGGGGCCTACTGTTGTTTATATTCCTCTATTGGCTCAATACCCCCTTGGCCACCTTTGCCCAAAGCACAGCACCGTTGGCTACGCCAGCAATGAGGCCGGTCCAACAATCACAACTTGTTGCAAATAATGTACACAAAGCCGAGACAGGACTTAGCGTCAACCCCCAAAGCCGTGAAGCGGCGCGGCGCTTTTACCAGGACTATTACTTACCCGGCACAACTGTTACCCCAGAATGGAATGGCGATCTCTCTAACTGTCATGCGGGCGAGGTGAGTGTCACCTTTCGCACAGCGATTTTACAACGCATCAATTACTTCCGGGCCATGGCCGGTGTACCAGCCACAGTTACCTTTGCGGATGACTACAATCGTCAAGCGCAGCAGGCCGCCTTGATGATGAGTGCCAATGCGCAATTAAGTCACAGTCCTGCGCCAGATTGGCGCTGTTATTCAGCCGAAGGTGAGCGCGCCGCCGGCAGTGCTAATCTCTATTTGGGGTCCTTTGGCCCTGCCGCCATTGACGGTTATATTGCAGATCCTGGGTCCAACAATTTCTTTGTCGGCCATCGGCGATGGATCCTCTATCCACAAACACAATTAATGGGGACGGGTGATATTCCCAGCCAAGGCACGCAGCATAGTGCCAATGCCCTGTGGATCTTTGATCATGCGCATAGGGGGGAGCCACGCCCTGCGACCCGCGAACCATTTGTGGCCTGGCCGCCACCTGGTTTTGTACCGGCAGCACTCATCTCTTCCCGCTGGTCCTTTGCCTACCCTGAGGCCGATTTCAGTCAGGCAGCCGTGACAGTCATCAGTAATGGAAGTAACGTTCCCGTACAACAGGCCGCGCCAGTAAATGGCTATGGTGAAAACACGCTAGTGTGGGAGATGCCCACGCTACAGGCTGCCCAATCTGACCGGACGGCAAGTACAGAAGCGAGCTACACAACCACGATTGCCAATGTGCTAGTTGATGGGGTTCTGCGCTCTTTTAGCTACAGCGTTATGAGCTTTGATCCGACCGTCCCCACCCCTCCCCTCGCGCCCGTTGCTTATCTGCCGCTGATCCAAAGCAGTGACTAACCGTGGTCTGACGGCTGCAATGGGCATTGGCATGATGCCATATCCACCAACACGCAGTCCAGAATACACCACCCGGCAAAATCGTCGGCACACCCCAATGCAACCTTTTCGCAATTTCTGCGTATAATAACGGCTGGCAATTACTGCTGGTAATTACTGCTGTGCTTATAGTTAAAGGGGTTGCTCTAGATGCTTAAATTTGTGCGCTCCGGCTTTGCGGCCGGCGCACCCGCTCACCCACAGCGCGTCATCGCGCTACTGCTCATTGCCCTACTGTTACTGGCGATCCTGGTACCACTGACAGTACGCCCATTGTTGCGGTGGTGGCTCTTGCCCGCCACCACCGTCAGCGCCGATCCCTGGCCAACCGTGCCCGCAACGTATGTCGCGCCAACCCTGGCCGAGACAACTGAACAACAGCTGCAACCGATCCCCACCCCGCTGGCAACCCCCAGTTGGCGCGAACTGAGTTATCTCACCGTCGTCGAATTTACGACCTCAACCGTGGCCCAAGAAGAGCGCACCACCCAGGTGCCGCTACTCGGCGAAGTGGTCAGCGACCGTCTGCTGCTCAAGGCGGTCGGGAAGGTCCAGGTCAGCATCGATCTAGCGCAGGTACGTGACGTCAAGGTTGGCGGCACCAAAATTACGCTCACCGCGCCCAAGCCGGCCGTCACGAGTGTCGAGTTGCTGCCCGATCGCTCGCAGATTTTTGAGCGTACCAATGTGTGGCTGCTCTCGCAATATACTGGGCTGGAAAGTGCGGCCCTCGAACAGGCGCGCCAACAGATGCGCACCGAGATCGACGAAAACGCCAGTATGATGAAGCTAGCCCAGGAGTTCGCCCGGCTCCAGCTTACCGAGTTCCTGCACAAGACAGGCTTTAGCGAGGTTGAAATTCACTTTGACGAGGGGGCACAAAACGATGGATAAGTCGATTATTGAAACAGCCAATGCCATTTCACGCCGCCCGCCGGCGGCCATCGAAGAGCCGCCGGTCAGTAACCCATCCCCTTCTACCCAGCCGTCACTGTTACGTTCGGTCTTGGGCTTTATCGGCTGGCTACTGGTCATTACCCTTGTGCTGGGGACAGTGGTGACAGTGGGCAGCGTCTGGCTAATGAGCAACACGGCCCGCGATCTCTTCAGCCTGGATACGCGCACCACCATCGTCACCAGCCAGGCGGTCGTCGAGTCGATCCGGCGCGTCAACAAGCAGATCTTCATCGAACATTACAACACGGTTGATATTGACTACAGCGAAGCACCCCAAGGCTGGCTGCGCGTGCTGCCGATTGAGCAAAATTTTGTCTTGCTGCTCAAAGGCCGCGTCCCGGCCGGTTTTGACCTCAGCACACTGGGCGAGGCCGATGTCTGGGTGAGCAGTGATGGCAGCCGGGTACAGTTAATCCTACCGCCACCTGAGATCTTTGCCGACAATGTCAACCTTGATCTGGAAAACAGTCGCCTGCTGGCGCAAAATGATCGCTGTCCTGATTTCCTTTGTCAGAACCAACTTGATGTTTTTCAAGCCCAACTGTTACCCGAAGGGCGGCAATTGTTGATCAACGCCTCGCTGCGTAGCGGGATCCTCGACGAAGTGGCCCGCGATGGACAGTTGTATTACGAGAACTTGTTGCGCGGCTTGGGTTTTAGCGAGGTGCGGGTCGTCGTACGCGGAGATGACGGGTAAAGGGAGTAGAGGGGGGGCTTGCCATTTACACAGGTTAGTCCGTTGTTTATGTCTTTCACGATTGATCAGTCAATCGCCGGTATAAAATGGGTACTACAGTACTAACAAAGTCTCACTATTTGACTGATGTATCATTGTTTTCGGGGGAGTAAACTTTCAAATGATATCAGTAAGGAATTTTACATCGGGCACACTTACGCCAAACAATTAGGCGTGTTTAGCAGAAACATGAGGAGATCAAGCCAACCGTGTTGTGAGCATTGACTACAATCGTGGAGCTATTATCGCCACTACGAAACACCACTATCAGCCAATCGCTTTGAAAGTAACCGCATTTGAGTCGTTGCGGCATGTTTGCCGTGAAATGAGGCAACGCCATATGTTCGTCACAGATACGCAATCCCATCGGTAAACTTCGTCATGCGTAGGGGCACCACCCCTGCGTAAGTTTACCAGGAGAGAATCAGCGTTGCCATGCCTCCACTATACTCAGCGCTGTGTGACCGCAAGCTTTCCCATCACTTAAAAAAAGGTTGCAGTCGGACAACGGCGAGTATAATTTTCTGCCAAAGGGAAATGATCATGAGTGTACGTCCGTCAGTCCCTCTAATTACCGGGCAACCAACCGGGCAAGGAACAGGCTCCGGCCTTGATCGACAATTTAGCGCCGATAGCCTAAAAACACTTTGCCAACAGATCAGTCAGGAAGAGCAACACACGACGATATCGACAGAAGGGAGCGCCGCCCAGCCCAACAGTACCAATAACACAGAGCAAGCTCTCTTCAATCAACTCTTACATATTGCAGAGCAGAGCAACAACCAATCCCTTGCCACAGCCGCCGGCACGGCCAATTGCGGCCAATACGAAATATTAGCAGAGTTGCGCCGGCGGCTTGCGACCGTGCCAATGCCGCAAAGTACGCCCCCGCTCGCCATTAATCGTGCCGGCTTACGCGAGATGGTTGCACAGTTCAACGCCGATGAATTAGGGGGGCTAATCCATGAACTCTTTGGTAAACTGGACTTAATTGTCGAAAATCACCGGTTGTTGACAACCTTGCAAGATATTAACCAATTTTTCGAAGAACATATTGCTGAGCGCTTGGCCGAGTTGGATGATGCCAATACAAAACTACGGCAATTGAATCATCAGAAGGATCATGTGTTGGGGATGGTAGCGCATGATCTGCGTGGCCCGCTGGGCAATATCAAGTTTGCAGTTGATCTCCTCAAGACGCTACAACCAACGCAGGATGAATACTCGCACTTCCTCCAGATGATCGAGGAGACCACCGCCAACGCACTCTATCTCACCAATGATCTGCTTGACACAGCCGCGATCGAGGCGGGTCGGCTGACGGTCAATCCCCAACTTACTGATCTGCGCCAGTTGGTAACGCGCGTTAGATATAGCAATAGCCATATTGGGGCCCAAAAGCAGATTAATCTCACCATCGAGTTGGAACCGACCATCGATCAAGTATTACTCGACGGGCTACGCATGGAGCAGGTGCTTGGCAATCTGTTGAGCAACGCCTTCAAATATTCACATGCCGGCACCAACGTCATCCTCAAATTTGGGCGCAATGGCCAGGATCTCCTGATCAGTGTCACCGATCAGGGCCAGGGGATCCCCCCGGATGAAATTCATCAACTCTTCGGCCTCTTTGCGCGTGCCAGTGTACGCCCCACCGGCCACGAGAAGAGCACCGGCCTGGGGCTGGCGATCAGCAAACGGATTGTTGAGTTGCATGGCGGTACCATTGGGGTCGAAAGTGTCGTCGGACGGGGAGCAACCTTTACGATTATGCTGCCGGCGGCCATCCTGGCCCAGCCACAGTCGCTACCTGCAGCGGAGCAACGGTTGACCCCCGCTCCTCGCGCAAAGCGTCGCGCCCCGGATGCGCTCAATCGTCTGCTGCGGAACCGACGTAATGCCGCAACGCGTCGCGGGCAGCAAACAAAGGGGCAAAATTTGGGTCCTGAGCGTACGGCAACAGCAGTCATGCACGGTGCAGGCTTGCTTCACCCCACGGCATGAGACTTCAGTCGCAGTCGTGCAAGCGCGTTGCTGCTATCATAGGTGTAAATTGTCACTGATGATACATCTGGCTAGGAAACGCGTTTCTCAGCTCGGCTGATACCTGACCAGTATCAGCCGGCTGCACACCGTAACACCCTTGCATTAGGGGGCGACCACAGTGCGTGTTGCTAGACAGTTGCCGTTGCAAGAAAGCGGTTGCTACCCATGAACATGCGCCAAACTCGCTGCTACCTCTTGATCGCCCTCTTTGCCCTCGCCCTGGCCGCGGCCACTGGCGTCTTACTGCGTTTCGGCCTGCTGTATGGGCTGCCAAGTTGGGCACAGAACTATCCCGCGGTGCGCCATGCCCACAGCCACCTCATGTACTTTGGCTGGGTCACACTGGCATTGATGGCGCTGATCTGGCATTATCTACCCCAATTGACAGGCCGTGCCTTGCCTCGGCTGGTCAATGTCCAGATGAGCGCAAGTACGCTGTTGGCCCTCCTCAGGTTCCCCGCGTTCTGGCTTAACGGCTATGGCACCACACGGTTGGGAAGCGCGGATTTGCCCTTGGGTTCGCTGGCGGCCGGGCTGAATGGACTGCTCTGGATCTGGTTCGTGGCGCTCTATGTCCAGGTGACCTGGCGGCTGCCCCAACGTCCGCTCGCCATACAATTGTGGGATTGGGCGATCCTGTTACTGATGTTAGCTTTTAGCGGCGCGTTGGGGTTGGTCGCGTCCATCATTGGTAATGCCCAGCACCCGCTGATCCAACAGCTTGCGCTCCACCTTTTTCTCGATCTCTTTGGAGCTGGCTGGTTCAATTTGGCCCTGCTTGGCCTGCTCTGGGCCCAAGTGGGAGAGACAACAAACGTGCCCGGTTGGCTGCCCAGCCAAAGTCTGGCCCTGCTGCTAGTGCCCACCTTTATGCTCGGGGTCTCGCCGGCCGTGCTCACCCCGGATCTGTTCTGGATCGCTGCGTTCGCAAATCTGGGGGCTGCGCTGCTGCTTGGCCGGCATCTCTTGGCATTGTGGAGCCGCCGTGCTGTGCTTTCACCTTTTGCGCGCTTTGCGCTTGCGTTTCTTGCCATCCACATTGTTACCGCCCTTGTGCTCTGCTGGCCAGGACTCTGGCGCTGGAGTGCCGGCACCCAACTGCGCATCTTTTTCCTGCACAATTTACTGTTAGGCTGGGTCAGCAGTGCCTTGTTAGGAGCAATCTTTATGGTGCGCCCGGCCAATTGCTTACGGTTCCAGCGCTGGCTCATCTGGCCCTGGGCGGCCGGTGTCAGCACAATGGTGCTGGCCTTGCTAAGTGTCGGGCTAATCCAGTTTTTACCCATCACAGCCGGGTTATTGTTGCGGATTGCGGCGTGGAGCAGCCTGAGCATAGCGCTGGTGCCGATTGGCCTGCTGTTCTGTAAATCGGCGCGACTTCGCGAAGTCGCAAAGTCGCCTGGGCTCGTGGTCGCTTAGTCTGGATGACGAGACCACAAGACGACCCACTTTGCGACCGCTTTTCTTCTTTATGCGTGCCGGAGGCCCCTGTACAGACGCAATTTGCGACCACGACAAGTTGAGCGGTTAAGTGGATCTGACAAATGATAAATTTTATGTTATAATCAACCAATGTTCGTGAAATTTTTCTTGCAGGTCAAGAAGGAGCAGTAATGGAATACGCCATTGGTCAGACGATCGTGCATCCTGCCCACGGCGCGGGTAAAATCATCGACGTAGAAAAAATTACTGTAGGTGAAAATCTACAAAATTATTACGTGCTGCGTTTTGCCGACAAAGAGCTGACTGTCCGCGTCCCGTTTCAACGGGTGACGGCAGTAGGGCTGCGCCATATTATGTCAAAAGAAAAAGTGAAGCAGGTCCTAGCCACCCTACGTGCCGCGCCTCAAGAGCTCCCCGCCGATTACAAGCAACGGCGCAAGGAGATGGAATTACTTATTTTCTCCGGTTATCCCATCAAGATTGCCGAAGCCGTGCGTGAATTGACCTGGCACCGCCGTGATAAAAAGCATCTAGGCATTGAAGATCAACGGCTGCTCGATCATGGGCGCGAACTGCTGGCCAATGAGATGGCACTATCATTGGATAATGATTTAATGACCACCGTTGCCGTCATTGATGATGCGCTAGCAGTTGTGGTGGAGCCGAGCACCACCGTGTAAATTGGTTGGATAGAAGATATTGATCGACAGCACAGCGGGCATAGCACACGCAAGGTTTGTAAGCGTACGCTGGCCCGCTGTTGTATTATAGAGAAATTACCATTATCCAACCAAACAATTCCCCCTGCTTTACAGACTATAATTGATTTTTCGCTATACGCGCCAGATCCGATAGACGACGAACAGGTTTGCACGGGTAGGCTTTCATGGCTTTAACGACGGGGAGCCTTACGCGCTCATTGGCTTGACGCGCGGCCAGGCGTGCAAGACAAAGGCCACAGCTGCCCCCGCCTCTAAGCTCCGCCCTACGACTGCTAAACTGCCCCAGGTCGGAAAACTCACGCTGATCACGATACAGCAGATCCCGCCGTTGAGTAACAAATAGGCCAGCCAGGCCAACCCGACCCGCCGCCGTTCACTCATGAAGCGGGGCAAGATCCAGTAAGCCACCCCCATTGCCAGTTGCACAGTCCAACCAGTCAACAAAAATTCGATATGGAGCGGCAACAAGCGCCAGAGCATAGGGTGCAGCCCAATTCCTTTGTGCGCCAGCAAAAGCGCACCAATCGTAAAACCGAGCAACAGATAACTGAGCGCGGTACGGATCATCCAGATCGAGAGCCGGGGCATGGTTGCTCAACGCTCCTTGACGCGCGGCCAGGTGTTGATCACAAAGGCCAGCCCGCCCAACCACTGTAAGAAGGCAGCCACGACCAACCACCAGCCCAGCGTTGGGACTCGGCTTTGTAATGGTTCAACCACGACACGCAATAGTAGGCCGCTGTTGAGCAGAAAATAAACACTCCAAGCCAGCCAATGCGAACCGCGCGGCTGTTCACGACTGAACCGCGGAAACATCCAATAGGCGACGCCGATGATCAAATGGGTCACCCAGCCAACCATAAAAAGATGGAAATAGACGGGGGTTGCGCCGGCCAACCAGGGAATCACTGCCGCCAACGGACGCACGTAAATTAGACAGCCCAAGAGCAGTGCGGTCACAAAGTAGAGCAAACCAGTTTTGATAAACAGGCGTGTCAATGGTGGCATAGATGCTCACAACGGATCCGACTTCACCATCGTCAACAACATCACCACCGGCTCGTTGTGGGCACGAATGCTGTGGGGTAGTTTGGGGGCCATTTGCGCCCACGCGCCAGGGCCAAACTCATGTGATTCAGCGCCCAGCGTGACGGTGGCATGGCCGCTAATCAGTTGGAGCGTCGCCGCCATTGGGCTGGTATGTTCAGAAAGCTCTTGGCCCGGCGCAAAGCCAAAGAGGATTACCCGCAAAGCGCCATTCTGGTGCAAGGTGCGGCTAATAATGGCGTCGGTGGGAATGGGACCTAATACTTCGGCCAGATTAAGAATTGATTGGGTTTCAGACATGATTAGGGATGACACTTTCTTGGTATCGAACGAATAGATCACGCACTGCCCTTACTTTGCCGCAAATGATACCCAATGACCATGACTAAAGTCACATGAGGGGATAGGCCGTCGGTCAGCGTTGCCGGCGTGACAAGCCGATATCACGCCGGCAACGCTGACCGACGAAGCGGATGGTTGAATGATTATTACACGTTCTTTTTCTCAACTACACGAAAAGAGGCGGGAAAAAGTTCGTCCACCACACGCCGTTGATAATCACGTTCTGGGTAGGCCCCTTTCAGTTTGTCAAAATAGGCTTGGCCACGTACCTTAAAAGCCCCCAGATCAAGGCCAGGGATCACGCCGTCCGCCATGACGGTACGGCCGTTGATGATCACCGTGCGCACATCCGCCCCACCCGCGTTCATCAACAGGGTGCGGATCGGGTCATCGACGGGGCCGGTGCGTAATTTGCTCAAATCGACGATGATCAGATCAGCCTTTGCCCCCGGCGCCAGGCGGCCCAAGTCGTCACGACCCAGCGCTTGGGCACCGCCCAGGGTAGCAGCACGGAAATAGTCGGCGGCGCTGCCCCCATATTTGGTGCCAGTGAGCAGTTTGGCCAGGTTGTTGCCATAATCCATCCCGCGGATCAGGTCAGGCGGAAAGGAGTCGGTGCCGAGGGCGAGATTGACACCGGCCTGGCGATAGCGATCCAACGAGTCCAGCGCATTGCCATAACGAATCGAAGTGAGGGGGCAATGGATAATCGAAGTACCAGTTGCCGCCAGCAATTCGAGTTCGCCCCGGTAGGGTTGATCAGTGTCTGGATGGCCGCCGATGTAGATGCCGTGGGGAATGAGCAGCTGCGGGCCAAGTAGATCCAATTCCTGGAGCAGTTCAAGGGGGCTTTTGTCATACCATTCACGCAACAGCCGCAATTCCACCAACCCTTGGAGCGCATGTAGGCGAATGGGGCAACCCAATTCAGCCGCGGCCAGTTTGGTACGGCGCAGCAGGTCAGGCGTTACGGTTTCAATGCGGCAGGGCAGCAGCGCACCACGGATTAACCCACCGTAGGCCCCGTCAAAATCCTGCACAAAACGAATGGCGTCATCCAACCCTTGTTCACCCAATGCATTTTCCCAAAGGACCGTGCGGCTGCCATCAGCGCGCACCACGTTGATCCCGGAACGATAACTGGGTCCCAGGTACATGCGCAAACCCAGATCGCCGGCGATCTGGGTGACCCCGGCAAATTCCGCATAACTTTCGCACCACCCTTTATAAGTCTCCGCCCCAATTGGCATGGCAGTGGTGATGCCGTTGAGGATCAGTTGAACCAGGGCATAGTGCCGCTTGAAAAGTTCTTCCTCCAGCGTAAAAACGTCATGGCGGCGGTGCTGAAAATAGTCCTCCGACCATTGCAGCCCTAGATCGAGGTGGGGCGGATTCCACGTGTCGAGAATCGCGTGGTCAATGTCGGCCAGCGCGTCAAGATCGATCAGACCAGGGCTGATCAAGGCCAGACCGGCGTCGATAGTCTGGTCAACCGGTTCCCCATAGTGGTGCCCGACATAAATAATCGTATCGCCTGCATAAACGACCTCGCCGTCGGGGTAGATCACATGGTCATTGCCGTCAAAACCGATGACAAAAGCACCGGTCACTTTGGTCTTCATAGATCATTCACTTTCTGGCGGTGTGCGCCCTGACACTTTTTCTTGATGATCAGATTTTACATCCCATACTTACATAAATCAGCCGTTGACAGAGACAAGTATACGTTCTATACTGGAATTTCGACTAACTTGCGATTATTTTCAGGAGCAAATCAATGCATCAACGCGCGGCCTTTCTTGTTGGCAGTCTGCCCTTTGCGGATGAAGCGACCTGCATGCAACGGGCGCTCGACCAGCTCGGACCGGATCTCTTTGCCCTACCCGATGGCGAAATTGGCGACAAAAGTGAGGCGTTTCCGCGCGGCAACCGCATCGCCTGGGTGATCTATGCGGTCGAACGGTTGACAGCCGATGCGGCGAGCTGGCAGATTGTTAAGCCACCGGTGCGGGGTGCAGATGGCATGGCGGTCAACTATGCGGGCATCCAAAAGCTCAAGCCGCGCCGCAGCCCCAAGGCAATGGCCGATCATGTCAGCTTCGGCTATGACCATTACTTCCGCCAAAGTTATCCGCTCTTTACCCAGCTACGCCAGGAACGCGGCTATCCCCACCTTAAATTTCAACTTGGCGTCCCCACCGGCTTTGCACTGGGTTTTGCCTTTCACAGTCAAATTGATTGGTTGCGCTATACGAATGCCTTTAACACAGTCATCGCCCGCGAAGTCAATCAGGCCCGCCAGGTGGCCGGCGATGATCTGATCGTGCAGCTTGAAGTGCCGCCGGAACTTTATGCGGCCTACATGCTCCCGGCGCCATTGATGGGACTGGCGCTGCGCCCGATTCATGACCTGCTGGGCAAAATCACCCCAGGCACGCAGATCGGCATTCATCTCTGCCTGGGTGACTTTCACAATGAAGCGCTGGTTCATCCTAAAACATTACACAAAATGGTTGCCTTCTCCAACCGCTTAGTAGACACTTGGCCAGCCAACCAGACCTTGGCCTACATCCACTATCCGTTGGCCGAAGGGGCCGTGCCACCACCGACCCAGGACAGCTATTACCAACCACTGCACGCGATTCGACTGCCCAAGGACGCCCGCTTTATCGCCGGCTTTATCCACGAAAAGCTAAGTCTGGCAGAAAACCGCGCCATCCGCGACGCCATTGAGACCGCACGTGGTGGGGCCGTCGATATTGCCTCCTCCTGCGGTCTGGGGCGACGCACCGAAGCAGAAGCCAACCAGGTGCTTGGGTTGATGCATGAGTTGTTGCGAGCATAGGGTAGGGTAGTATTCTGTCATTCCGAACCGGCTTTTTGGTAAGGAATCTCAACTTGGCAACACCGAGATTCCTGGGCGATAAGGTCGGGGGCCTGCTGGGCGCGAAATGAACTTACACTATGATCTGTCGCTGGTCATTAATAAAGCAGCATGCCGGCCACGGCAGCTACGCCTAATACCACCGGGATCGGCAAGCGGTTGGTCAAGCCGAGGGCAATCGCAGCAACGACCAGCGAGAGGCTGCGCCAATCGATCCCACTCTCTTGCAGCAATTGCACCACCACCACGAGGAAGATCCCAGAGACAGCCAGCCCCAATCCACGTACAAAGCCTTGCATTGCGGGATGATCACCGACGCGCCGATGGAGTGCGGCGACGGCGAGGACAAAAAAGGGCGGAATCGTAATCGCCAGCGTGGCCAATAGCGCGCCGCGTACCCCATCGGTCAGATAACCAAAACAGACTACCCAGAGGCCATTCGGACCAGGGCTAATCTGGCCAATTGCCAGCGCTTCGGCAAAGTGGCGGTCGGTCGCCCAGCCGCGCGCCAGCAGATCGGCGTGAAGGCTGGGCAGGTTGCCCGTGCCGCCAGTAGAGAAGAGCGACGCTTTAAGCAGCAGCCAGAAGTAGACCAAAGGCTCAATCATGCGCGGCCTGCACTTTCGGGGCGGCTTGCCACCAGGACAGTAACGCGCCAACCAGGCCGGCAGTGCAGAGGACGAGAATTACCGGCAGTTGCCAAAGCAGCAAGGCCACTGCGCTGCCCACCAGCAGGATCACCCCCACCACCAGGCTAAGCATACTTTCACGCCGGTTGGCGGCCAGCAAGGGGCGCGCCATGCTGACCGAGAGCAACAGGCCCAAACCAACCGTCGCCGGGACAACACCATGGATCGCGGATTGTAAGAGGGCCGAGTCACGAAAGGTGGCATAGAGCGCGGTCATGGTTATCGTAATCGCCACACTGGGCAGCAGCAGACCAAAGACAGCCACCAGCGCGCCAGGGATACCCGCCACTTGCCGCCCAATCAAAATGGTCATACAGATCAAGTTGATGCCGGGCGCGGCCTGGCAGAGGGCCCAATCGCGCGTAAATTCGTCAGCCGTGAGCCAGCTGTGCTGGTTGACCACGGCGCGCCTGATCATGTAAAGGGTAGCCATGCCGCCACCAAAGGATTGCAGCCCCATTTGGAACCAGACACGGAAAAGTTGCCAGAGCGAGGGTGAGGGGCGATTACTGAAACCGACAAGCGCAGGATCAGCTGATAAAGGTAGTAAAAGAGTTGGGTCGTCGGGCGGAGGAGAGGATACGCGATGTGGGTTAGCCATAAATTACTTTCTAGTGTATCAAACTTCGCAAATAGAAGGTAATTATAGCGTCCCCACTAGGCGTTGGGTCAAATAGGTTTACGGGGTGATGAGACAGAGTGCGTTCAGGAACGCCCCTCTTCACCCTCATGGGCAATTCGATCAACGATAATTGCACAAGCAATGATCAAAGCCGGGTCTTCACCGGCCGCCACATCGACCACATAACTATCGCGCAGGGAGATCCACTTTTTTGAGGTTTGCGCCACGGTTTCGCCCGCGCGGCGAATCGTATAACTCATGTCGAGGATATCGCCTTGGATGCGTAGGTCGGTCTGATTGCCGGGCAAATCAATGGTGAAACCTTCGCGCAGAAAGTTGATAAAGTCTTGACGGACGCTGACATCGGGCTGGTTGGGGCGTTGGATCGTATAGACAGGGCGCAGGGAAAGCATCTTTTCTTGAATCTTGATCTCCTCGCCGGTATTCAGATCATGGAGTGCGAGCGAGTCGCGTATAGAAATCAGCCGGCCCTGCACTTCAAAGGCATTGCGGCCACTTTCGTCTTGAATGTAATAACTCTCGCGTAGGCTGAAGATGCGTTCTTTAAGCGTATAGCGCATGCGGTTGGGTCCTTTCTGGTTGGGATTAAAGTAAACGCCGCCAGGCAAGTGATTGTATCACTCGCTGGCGGCGCGCTCATTTCATTCCTGAAGTTACGCCATTGCTTCGACGTTGATGGTATTTACCGCTAGCTCACTCAGCTTATCATCGGTGTCGTACTCTTCATCTAGCGTCTGCTGTAGGAGGTCGGCGGCATCATCATAACCAAGTTGCTCAGCATAGGTGCGCACGGTACCATAGGCAGCGATCTCATAATGTTCCACCCGCTGTGCGGCGGCGATTAGACCGGCGTCCAGCACATCCGGTTCGATATCAGCCTCTTTGATCAGATCCGCGCCTTCTTCAATCAGCCCTTCCATCGCCTTGCATTTATGTCCGCTCGGGCTATAGTCAAGCGTGCCGAAAATCTCCTCAATGCGTTGGACATGGACTTTAGTCTGCAGCAGATGCTCTTGAAACGCCTGCTGTACTTCTGGCGAAGAGGCCGCCTTCGCCATCTTGGGCAGCGCCTTCACCAGTTGGTTTTCGGCACTATAGATATCCTTGAGTTGTTCGATATAGAGTTTATTGAGACTGTCGAGTTTCATAATTGTTTTCCTTTGATTATTGTCAAGGTGGGGGAGGGACAACTGTTAATTAGTATAGCTGAATAGTGGGCGGTTGTCGTGTATCGTGGTACAGACGAGGGGTAGGCAGTAAGTGAGAATGATGCTGCCGCTCAGGACGAAGCGCAGGGCAACCCCAAACCAGATTGACTGCCTGAACTGGCCGAGAAGTCAAACCTTTCATTTTTCTTACAGAGCGACAAAATCAGTTGACATAGTGAGTTCGATACTTTATACTGAAAGCATTACCATGACGTAAGGTTACCACTATTACCCCCGGCATGGGTTGGACATTCATTCCCTACACATGAATATTACAGGAGGCCTTATGGACTTCATCGATCGGTTACGCGAGATCTCGGTGCGCATTCCTAAACAGTTGGAGTTTATCCAGACTGAGGAAGCGACCAAGAATGCGCTGGTGATGCCTTTCCTCAGCGCACTCGGCTACAATGTGTTTGACCCCACGGAAGTTACCCCAGAACTCAATGCTGATATCGGTGTCAAAAAAGGCGAAAAGGTCGATTACGCCATTCTGCGCGAAGGCAAACCAATTACTCAACTTTTGCAGCAAATCGAGACTTGAATAGGCAAAAACAGGGCAAACAGCATTATACTTAGTGGCAAGAATTGGGTCATTCTCGCAAAGGAGAAACACAATGATACCACTGGTTGAACTCCCAACAATTGTCGAACATTACACACCGTACTATACGGGGGTCTTTTCACCGGCCGCCTTGATCGAGTTTCAGCGCTACATCAGTGGGCTGCTGGTGTGTGAGAACAAGACGATTGAGGGCATCAACCAGATCTGTGTATTTGAAAAGCGTAACCAAAGCAGCCTGAACCGGTTGTTGACGGCGAGCCCGTTCTCGTTAGCCGAACTAGAGCAGGCGCGTTTTGCGATGATGAACAGTGTGGCGGCGATGCGGCTGAAGCCCAAAGGGGTGTTAGGCATTGATGACACGCTGTTAACGCATGAAGGCAAGCACTTTGACGAGATTGCTTATCTGTTTGACTCGAGCCAAGGGTGCTACACCTGGGCACATAATTTGGTAACGTTGCATTACAGTGATGATGAGACCGACTACCCAGCGGCTTTTGAATTCTGGCGGCCGGCACAGTTGGATAAAATCGAAGCTGGGCTACGGGCCGCCAATGTATCACTCAACGCCAGTAAGCAGCTGTTGAAAGCCAACGATCCGGTGAAGTGGCGACACTATCTACTCGGGGTGTGGCGGCGTCACCAGGATCAACCCGAGGTGGCGGCCCTGTACGACAGTAAGATCCGGATTGCCGAACGGTTGCTGCCCCAGTGGGTGGCCGATCACCCCGACTTACAACTGCCGGTCACCTTCGACAGTTGGTACGCGGCGCGAGCTTGCGAAGCGTACACGACACCAGGTTTTTGCCATTATCTCGATCAGCAACTCAAGCTGCCCTACGTCGGTACCTTGACCACAGAGGCCGTGATCCAGCTAAAAACGGGCGAGGTGCAAATCAGTGACTTTGCCCAGCACCTCAAAACTGAACACGAGGCGGCAGTTGCGGCCGGCAAACCACCGGTCTTTCGTCCGCTGCGGATTCGTTACAAAGGAACAGAAGAACACTACTACAGTTACTGTGCGACACATCGGCTGAACAATTTTGGCAAAGTCCGTCTGGTGATTAACCATCGCAAGGCGGATCTTTCGGACAAGCCAGTCTTTTACATCTCCAATCAGGTACAATGGCAAGCGGCAGGGATTACGCGTATCCGTCGTCATCGCTGGCCCGTGGAAGTTTATCATGAAGAGGGCAAGGCGGACGGGCTGGACCAGTATCAGGTACGGGACTTTACGGCTATTCAACGACATGTGGCCTTGGTCGCCGTGGTTTACTGCTTACTGCGCACAGCCCAACATGACCATGCGCTCCACCATAAACTTCAACGTGAACTCAAGTTTGAACTTGAAGGCAGCGCACCCTTTTGGCGACGTGCCACCCAAGCGCAGAGTCTCTGGTCGCTTGCTTTGTTCATCAGCACGGGGTTAGCGCAAGGGCAGTCTCTGCAAACAATTATGGCACCTTTGTTGCGCACCGTTTGTGCCCTTTGAGTTAACGCTTTGTGCTTTTGTTTGGTGATGTTTCTACGCTCAAATTTGAGCGTGGTTGGCTGTGCATTGTCCGAATTCGGAAAACTACAGCAGTTTTGCCTGTTTTGCCCAGTTTAAGTATTCATTTTTTAAGCTGCAAGAGTCGAGCAATTATTCTGATTGAGTGCAAACATCATTCTGTTGACCTCAGCCACGCCCATGCCTCGCAATTATACCGCTACTTTAGTGTTACCGATGCGCGCTTCAGCCTGTTGACGAATGGCATTACCTACTGGTTTTATACCGACCTGGAAGCGTCCAATAAAATGGACAGCAAACCATTCTTTGAATTCAATATGCTCGACATCCGTGAAGCAGCCGTCGAAGAATTGAAGAAATTCTCAAAAAGTGCCTTTGACCTCGAAAATATTTTGACGACTGCCAGCCAACTCAAATACACACGCGAAATCCGTCGCATTATTATCGAGCAGATGCAAGAGCCATCAGAAGAGTTTGTTAAATTTGTTACGGCACAAGTATATAGCGGTAGAATGACCCAACCGGTACGAGAGCAATTTGCCCAATTGACTAAGCTTGCTTTTAAGCAGGTGATCAATGACCAGATCAATGACCGCTTAAAAAATGCGCTCGCGACTGAAAATGGGACGAATGGCGCCAGCGAGACAGCGGTGCCACCGATTGATGCGACAGTGGGAACCAATGGCGATGCCGCAACCGATATTATTATCACGACGGAAGAAGAGATCGACGGTTATCACATTGTTCGGGCAATTCTGCGGCAGGTAGTTGATGTTAAGCGGATTGCGATACGCGATGTACAAAGTTACTGTGGCATTTTGTTGGATGATACCAATCGCAAACCAATCTGCCGGTTGCACTTTAACCGTACACAAAAATATATCGGCTTTTTTGAGGGACAAGCGGACAACGGCAAAGAAAGTCTGAAAGAAGAACGCTTACCGATTCAAGGGGTTGACGACATCTACCAGTTTGCGGACCGGCTGAAGGCAACGGTTAACTATTATGAAAATGTCATGGGAAAAAAATCTAAAGTATTGGAAGTAGCGGCATAATTCACAGAGGATGAGGGAAAACGTGACCTTTCCCTCATCCTCCTAGCACTCAAACAAATCACTATCCACCAGGACGCCCACCATTACCGCGAGCGGGCACCCACTACCACCCCACCCGCACGCTCCGCCACAAAATCCTTATACCCACCATCAAAGATCCGCAACGCGCCGGCGCGCAGTTCCCAGATTTCCGTCGCCACCTCTTGGATCAGGTAGCGATCATGGGAAATGAGCAGGATCGTGCCATCAAATTGATCAAGCACGCTCTGCAACACTTCCTGGGCCGGCAAGTCCAGGTGGTTAGTCGGCTCGTCGAGCAGCAGCAGGTTGGCCCCTTGCAGGGCGAGAATCGCCAAGGCCAATCGCCCCCGTTCCCCACCACTCAGCGCCCCCACCGGTTTGAAGACATCATCACTCTGGAAGAGATAGCGAGCGAGATGGTGGCGTGCCCCGCCTTCATCTAGCAAGGCGTGGTCGGTGTGGCGCGGGTGGCTAAGTAACTCGGTCAAAACCGTGCGCGCCGGGTTGAGCCGATCATGGGCCTGGGCAAAGTAGCCCACCTGCACATTGTGACCAAACTCCACGGTGCCCTGCAGCGGCGCTAAGTCGCCCAACAGCGTACGTAACAGGGTCGTTTTGCCGGCGCCATTTGGGCCGATCAAGGCGGCACAGTTACCCCGACGCAATTTGATGTCCGGGGCACGGAAGAGTGGTTCGGTATAACCCACCGTCAGGTTACGCGTCTGCAAAACCATTTGCCCGCTGGGCGCAGCGCTAGTCAAACTCATCTTCATCTGGTCCCACTCGCCGGAGGGGCGACGCAGTTCCTTGAATTTACTCTTGACGCGCGCGACCTTGATCGCTTGGCCATCGGTTTCCAATTCATCGCTCAGGCGACGCAATTTGCCCATGGCCATGTTGCGGCCACGCCCAGCCAGATTTTTGTAGATAAAGGCCATCTCCTTGCTCAGCCGTTCATGGGTGGCGTCGAACTCTTTCTGGCGGCGTTCCCAGCGTTCAACGCGCTGCACGCTATAGGCGCTATAATTACCCCGATAGACTTCGATTTCCGTGCTGCTCATCTCCCAGATCGTGGTCACCACGCTATCGAGAAAGTAGCGATCGTGGCTCACAATTAGCAGCGCACCAGACCAATTCTGCAACATCTTTTCCAGCCATTCAATCGCCTCGACATCCAGGTGATTGGTCGGCTCATCGAGCATCAGCAGATCCGGCTGTTCCAACAGCAAACGGGCTAACAGCGCGCGCGTCTTCTGCCCACCACTCAGGTGGTTGATCGGCAACTGCCAATCGTCGGCCAGAAAATCAAGCCCTTGGAGGACCTCTTCAATGCGCGTTTCATAGGTATAGCCGCCGCCATGCTCATACGCGGCTTGCAGATCGCTGTACTCGATAAAGAGCGCGTCGTCGAGCTCGCCGGCTGCCATGCGCGCTTCGAGCACGGCCATCTGCACTTCCAGATCACGCAACTCGGCAAAGACCGTCAGCATTTCGCCATGCACGGTATTGGCACGGCTGGCAAAGGTGTCCACTGCTTCCTGGTGCAAATAGCCCAGCCGGCTGTTGCCGGCGCGATGGACACCGCCTTCAATGGGCTTGTCGATCCCGGCGAGAATACGCAGAAAACTAGTCTTGCCTACCCCATTCGGGCCAACCAGGCCGATTTTGCTGGTGTGCTCAATCTTAGCCGAGATGCCGTGAAAGATCTCATAACTATCAAAGCGCTGGACCAACCCATGTGCAGTTAAAAGTGACATATGCTCCTTCCTCCTTAAATTCAATCGATGTATCGATGACAAACAAAAAAGCCGTTGGTGTCCACACAGACCCACGGCTTTAGTCATTGCAGCAGCTACGCATTCCTGTTTCAGCCAAGTTGGCAATGAAATGGAAAAGTGGCAACAAAAAAGCCGTGGGTGCCAGAGAGGCGACCCACGGCGCAAGCACTAACCGATCGTAAATCGAGCTAGCTGTTCGAGGGCACACTCCTCCCTTGGTTACCCAAGGGTAAAGTTCTGGAGATGAAAACTCGAACAATCGGATTCATGATAATCAATCACTCGACTAATTAACAAAAAATAATCAACAAGAAGATTGAGCAGTACTCCGCCCACAGCCGACAAGTTTAGCAGATGATTGGTGGTCTGTCAAGCGTTTTATTAAGCGCACAGCAATTTCAAACTTGAAATGAATAACCGCGCTGCGACATCGCGCCGCCAGGGCAGGATTACTCACTCGCGTTGGACCGTGGGTAGATAAAGGCGATAGATGTGCGGTTCGTCCTCGTGCGGGAGATCGGTCGGTTTTGGTGGCTGGCCTTGATGTACCACCGGGTTGCTCAGCACAAATAGATTGCCCGCGGCGGCCAAACGCGCCTGGTTACTAATCGGCCCCAGGGCATGGACCCGCACCTGGAAAGCAGCGCGAAAGCTCGCACCGGTGGTCAGCGATGGCAGTTGCCAGACAACCGCAGTGGTCGCCCCAACGACGTCCATGGTCTCTATCGGAGCAACAGTAGCCAGCGTAGATTTTGCTGTGGCGGTTGGCGGATTGGCAGAGCCGGGAATATAGTCAGTTTGCAGCGGTACCACACCGGTGATCACAATTTGAGCGGCAGTCTCCCCAACATTTGTGACCAAAATTGTATACGTAATCGGCTCACCGAGAAAGACATTGCGACCAGACGAAGGATCTGCCGACAGGTCAAAGCGTAGTTGGGGTGGCAGTGTCGTTGGCGTAGCCGTCGCGGTGGCCGTTGCAGTGACTGTTGGCAATGGGGTTGGCGTTGCGGTCGCCGTGGCGATGGGCGTAGCGGTCGCCGTCGGTGTATCTGGAGCCAACGTGGTCGGCGTCGCGGTCGCCGTTGGTGATGGGGTCGGCAGTAACGTGCTGGTCGCGGTAGGGGTCACGCTGGGCGTCGCCGACGGGGTATCGGTCGCGGTCGCGGTTGGGGTAACGGTGGCCAAGGGCGCGGTGGTCGGCGTCGCGGTCGCCGTTGGTGATGGGGTCGGCAGTAACGTGCTGGTCGCGGTAGGGGTCACGCTGGGCGTCGCCGACGGGATATCGGTCGCGGTTGGGGTAACGGTGGCCAAGGGCGCGGTGGTCGGCGTCACACTGGGTGTAAAGGTAGCAGTCGCAGTCGGCAGGAGTGTACCAGTTGGGGTGGTCGTTGGCGTCAGCGTTGGGGCCAGGATTGTCGGCACGGTTGGGAGATCCGTTGGGGTTGCAGTAGACGTTGCTGTCGCAGTCGGCAGCTCGGTTGCAGTCGCGGTCGGGGTATCGATCGGCGTTTCGGTGGGTGTTGCAGTCGCGGTCGGGGTTGGCATTAGGGTCGGCGTGTCAGTTGGGGTTGTGGTCGCGGTGGGTGTCGCCGTTGGCGTTAGGGTCGGGGTCGCGGTTGGGGTCGGCGTGGGGATAAAGGTCGTCAGGACTAGATCATTACCGCTGCCCCCCACATAGGTGAGCACAAAGGGGACGCCATTGATCGTCACCAGCGCGCCCTCGGCCACGCCGCTAAACGTACCAATAATCGGGTCGCTGCCATCATTATCAATGAGGGTAATCGTCCGCGGCAGACGGCCACTGATCGAACCGGTTGCGACCAAAGTGGCATCGGTGAGGTTCACTGCCCCCAGGACACGCAGTTGATCATAGTCAATACCTGCGCTGGTGCTGCCATCGATTTCCACGACAAAACGGGCCGCGGGGAGCAGGATAACGCTACCGGTGGTTAATAGGCCAGGACTGTTACCTGGGGCCAAGCTGCCATTGGTTGCGACGGTTATGGGACCACGGATCAAACCGGCTCCGCCCAGGGTCGCCGTACTGGCGACCGCGACGCCGCTTACTTTGTTCAACACGCCGTTAATCAGCACCGTGCCACCGTCAATATTAAAAGAGCCGCGGAAAGCACTCGTACTGGTCAGCACTAAGGTGCCTTCCCCCACTTTCGTGACGGTGCTGGCAACACCAGGCCCCCCATTGGCCGCGCTGTTGTCAAAGATACCATCGCTGATTGTGCGCACGTAGCCTGTGTCGACGGTCAGCGCCAAATTTAGATCTTGCAGGAAGATCCCAGCCCCGCGCGCCAGCCCGCCTTGGCCATCTTGGGCACCATTGCTGTTGTCGACATCACCACCGCTGCCGCCGGCAACGCCACTGCCACCAATATTACTGTTGATCAGTTGGAGGGCACCGCCACTTTGCACAAAAATTGCGCCACCCAGTGCCGCGCCGCCACCACCACCGCCCTGATCATCAACGCCAGACGCGCCACCCCGGCCACCATAGGCGGCACTATAGCCAGGGGCCATGGGTAAACCACTGCCATGATTACCGGCACGGCCACCGCCGCCGCCAAAGCCACCATTACCACCATTGCCGCCCAATGTGGCGTTGATGACATCGCCGCCGCCACCACCGCCACCACCAAAGCCACCGTCACCGCCATCACCGGCTGCGCCGCCCTGGGTCCCAAGACCGCCGCCACCACCGCCGGCCCCGTCACCGCCGGCAGTCCCGGCTGTGCCAGTGGCCGGCGCGCCGAAACTAGTACCACCGGCCCCACCGCTGCCACCCAAGAGACCACCACCACCACCACCACCACCGCCACTGCCATCACCGGTTATAGCACCACCGCTGCCACCGAAAGGGAAGCCGGCACCAGCCCCACCAGCCGCGAAAGCACCACTGCTGCCGCCATTGCCGCCAATCCCGCCCCCACCGCCACCACCCCATTTGGTCGCCAGGAAGCCACCGCCATTGCCGCCCCTGGCCTGGTTCGCCGTAAAAATGACATTATCGAGCACCAGCGTCGCCGAACGGTTGACAAAGGCACCGCCGCCCAGGCCGGCACCGCCACCGCCACCATTGTCACCGCCGTAACCACCTTGCGCCAGCCCATTGGCAACGGTGAGATTGGCAACGGTAACGGAGATGGCGGTACGGCTACCACCGACCAGCGCCAACACCCGCCCAGCTGATAGGGCGTCAAGCCGCGTTGGCCGCGTAAGTGGGTCGCTGGTTGACCAATCACTGTGGCTATAGCCGCCACTGATCGTAACCGTTTTCGAAATGTAGAGGGTTTGGGTTGTACCGACTCGGCTAGTCACCCCGGCACAGGTGCCCGCCACGCGGACGATGTCGCCGGGTGCAGCGGCGTCCACCGCCTGTTGTAAGGCATGGGCATCGCTACTGCTGAAGACTGAGTTGCCCCCATCATAGGTTGCATAACAGTTGGGCGTGAGGGCCAGGTCAGCCGAATGTGCGTGGTTGGCAGCCAGTGGTTGCGCCGCCCGCGTTTGGAAAGCGGGCAGCAGCGCTTGGCCTAATAGCGTTTGCATGCCAAAGATGGCCAGGCAACCCATGGTCAACACCAAAAATCCAGTTGCAAACATCCGCTTTAATAACATCCCACGCTCCATCAGTAGATTCACTCGCTGCTGTTGCTCCACTTACTAAAGTGAGCTCTGTTTGAAAACGGTAGTCCTGCGCGCTGGTAAAGGCCAGCGATTCTACTGTCTTCAAAACAACCGCACTGTAGTAGACGAACAACAGGGCAAAACGTAACTAGGACTTGCGCAACGCCTACACAGCGACAGAGCAGGCCATTTTGCGATGCGCGCAGGAGTGTGTAAACCCTGGCACGAGTAAATCTACTGTATTTTGGGATATTTTTAAAGGGGCAATGAGGAAAAATCAGTCAAAGAGCGTAGACATCCCGTTGTTATTAACAGTGAATATAGACTAAACAATGGCTAGCATGGCGAAGCGCTCTGCTATTTGCGTAAGGCTACAGAAATTTGGCTGGGGCAAAGCGTATGCTGGTAATCGCGCGCCAGCGCGTAAGCAGCTAACAGCTTTTTCTAACTGCTTACGCGCTGGCACACTTAAGCCTATGATTTGTGAATCGTGCGGATAAAGGCGATGATATCGAGCATCTGTTCATCAGTCAAGGCAGGGTTGCCACCTTTGGGCGGCATATCGACACCAGTAGTGTTGAGTGGATCGTCAATGCGGCGCCCCACTTTGACAAATTCCAGCAGTTCTTCATCGGAAAGGCCGGCGATAAATTCACTGGTCGTCATATCTTTGCCAAGCCCTTGTACACCTTCACCGGCGGAGCCGTGACAGGCGGCACAGGTGGTGGCAAAGGTTTGCTGACCAAGCGCCACATCGCCACCGCCGGCTGCCGCAACTGGTACAGCGGTAGCGGTTGGTGTATCAACAACGGCAGCCGGCGGGGCCGTGGGGGCCGCAGTTGGTTCTTCGTCGCTGCCACAGGCGGCCAGGGTAGCAAACAAGATCAGCAAGATCAATAACAAAACAAACCGTTTCATGCGATTTTTCCCTTCATTAGGTTAATTTAGATAAATGGTAACGATACTTTCCGATCAGCGTTGGAAGAGTGTGGCCCAGTCCATCACCTCGCCGGCGAGGTTGGCAGCCATTGCGGTGGCAGCAGCTTCCGTTGCGTGGGCCGCAATCCCGTGATTCATGGGCGACCGGATCCCTTCACCGACAACGTAATAGGCAGTTGTTGCGTCGAGCCACTCCGCCGACTGGTAATCATGCACATACCAGGCAACAATCTTGTGCGCTGGATGTTTGTCCATGTGGACGAGCATGTCGCCGATATCGTCGAAGGCCAGACTTTGATAGCGCCCTTCGCTCACTTCATAGACATAACCAGCGGCAAAACGCGGGTCACTGATCACCATATTGCATTCAGCGCAGAGATCTTCGCCATAACGAATTTCAGGGGGCGCAATCGTTGGGCTGCCCTCAGCACAACCAACGACAATGAATAACCACAGGAGCAGCAGACCAAAGCGTAGGTGGT
This sequence comes from Caldilineaceae bacterium, assembly GCA_022842065.1. The sequence continues at coordinate 18,387 of JALHQH010000069.1, read as the reverse complement.
GTCTATATGGCATTGATGAAACTCCTTCAGAAATCATTTTTCGTGCGCAGGCGAAGATAGGCCAACGTCGCGGGGACGAGTGTCCACAGCAACAGCACGCCCAAGAAAATCCAGGGGAGTTGGCTGGCGTAACGCTGGGTGGCATAGATGCCGGCAGGGCCTAACATTTCCAAGGTGCCACGAATATTGAGGATCGCGGCCAGCTTAAAAACCTGTAACGGATTGCTCAACGAAAGCCAGAAGAGCCCTTCAATCGGCACGCGCAAGGTGATCGCCGTACCCATCATGCCCAGATCGCCCAAAAAGACAAAGACGAGCCAGAGAAAGAGGCCGATCCCAATCGCGACGTTGGCCCGTTTAGTCAGGGCGGAGACGAGAAAGCCGACACTGAGCATCGTCAGACTCAGGGCGAAGGCGAGCGCGACCAGTTGGATATAGATCAGCGGATCATTGGCACCGGTGCCGTTAAGTGCCATGACCAAGCCCGAAATCCCAAAACCCAGCGTCAACGAGCCAAGCAGCCCCAGCAGCAGCCCAACATATTTGCCGACAAAGATCTCCAAACGCGTAATCGGTTGTGCTAACAGATAGGCAAGGGTACTCCGTTCCACTTCCCCAGCAAGACTTTGTGCGCCCACCGTCAGCGCCATCAACGGCACAATCAGCAGCACCAGATTGATTAGGCTGGCCGCGGTCCGCCCAAAGCCGGCAAAACCCACCATGCCCGCACCGGCCAGCGCCAGATAGGAGAAGGCCAGGGAAAGGGCAATAAAGGCCACGGTGTAAAGCACAAACCAACGGTTACGTAGGGCATCGCGCAACTCTTTCTGCGCCAACGTCCAAATTGTCTGTAGTTGCATCGTCGTCGCTCGTTTCTTAGAGGTGATACGTGAAACGTGATACGTGATACGTGATACGTGATACGTGATACGTGATACGTGATACGTAAAACGTAAAACGTAAAACGTGATACGTGAAACGTAAAACGTGAAACGTAAAACGTGAAACGTGAAACGTAAAACGTAAAACGTGATACGTGATACTTTTTACGTTTCACGTTTTACGCATCGCGCCCTTCCAACTCAAAATCGGTAACCGTAATCCCCGCCGCCGTCAATAGGTGGATTGGTTGGGCCTTGGCAGCGGCAGGCACGTTCACAAGCACGCCAATCCCATTGCGCCGGGCGGCTAGGCCACCGGCGGCAAGTGTCGCCACAGCCTGTTCCAGCAGATGATCGGCAACATGCAGCTTGATTTGGCGCTGGATGCCCAGCCGTGTGCTGAGGTCGCGGGCGGCACAGCACTGCTGCAGTTGGCCCGCGGCCATCACAACCGCCTGATCAGCTAGTCGTTCGATCTCTTCCAGGCGGTGCGACGTAAAGAGGATCGTCTTGCCTGCGGCTTTCACAACACCCAGCAGTTCCAGAAAATGCTCACGCGCCGCGGCGTCGAGATTTGAGGTCGGTTCATCAAGCACCAGAACCGGTGGATCAGCCAGCAAGGCCAACGCCAGAGCCAGGCGCTGTTTCATCCCACCAGAGAGCGCCCCCACCGCCTTCTTACGGTGCGCCCACAAGCCGACCTGTTCCAGCACAATCTGGACACGGGCCGCGGGCGCTTGCTTCAGGCGAGCAAAATAGTGTGTGCTCTCCAGCGTGTTGAGATCATCATAGAACGCTAATTCCTGGGGGACATAACCGAGCAGGTGACGAACTTTGCGGCCATCACGCTGCGCATCAAGGCCGGCAACCCGAATCGTACCTTCATAGCCGAGTAGCCCTAATAGTGACTTTAGCAGCGTCGTCTTGCCCGCCCCATTGGCACCCCAAAGGGCAACGGCCTGTTGGGTCGGCACCGTAAAAGTAACCTTGTCGACCGCCGTAAACCGTTGAAAGCGTTTGGTGACATTGATAAATTCGATCATGATTGTTTCGTTTCTTGATGCGTAAAACGTGATTCGTGATGCGTGATTCGTGGTAGTTACGTTTTACGCTTTACGTTTCACGCTTTACTCGTCCAACCAGTAGCGCAGTGTTGAGGCAAGTTCGTCGGTTGTTGTCCCATTCGGGATCGTCATCACCCAGTTGCCCTGGCGGTCGATCAACATCAAGTCTGCGGTGTGGGCGACTGCGTAGTTGCCTTGGGCGGCCGTTCCATCTTCGCGATAGAAACGCGCCCCAAATTGGCGGGCCACCGCAGCGATACTAAGGGGATCATCGCGCAGGCCAATAAAACCGGCGTGAAAGTAATCCAGATATTCGGTCAGCCGATCCAAGGTATCGCGCGCCGGGTCAACGGTGATAAAGAGCAGTTGCACCGCAGCGCCGTCGTCTTCCAGTTGTGCCACCGCCTGTTTAACCGTGGCCAAGGTTGGCGGGCAGACATCAGGGCAACTGGTATAACCAAAGAAGAGCAGCGTCACCTTGCCGGCGAAGTTGTGCAAGCGTTCCCGTTGCCCGGTTGTCGCCGGGAGGACAAAGTCATAGGCGGGGCGGGGGGTTGGAAAAACCTGACCATAAACCGGCGGTGGTGCAGCGGGCCTATAAGCCAGCCAACCAGCGCCCAGCAAGAGGGCGATGCCCGTTAAGGCCCAAGTCAAGCGCCGTATCATCGGATTACTCCTCCGTCGTAAAATTTGTTACTAGCCGCGTTCGCTGGTCAGCCGCCGTGGCATGGCTGCCCCAAGCACCAAGAGCGCCAACAGCAGCAGCAGCACCGCGGCCAGCACATTACTGGTGACAGGAGGCTGCGGCAAGTTGTTCATTGCCGGCAAAGTGGGCGGCAGGGTCAAGGGGTGTTCGTCGGTCAGCTTGGCGCGCGGCTGAAAGATTGGGAAGGCTTGGGCCGCCAAGTCAAGTGCATCGGACGCCGGGCTCAGTTGGAAGAGGCGCAGGGCCGGGTGGCTCTCCATCAGATCCTCATAGAGACTTTGGCTGTGGTAAGGCAACTCACCGATTTGATCACCATTTGCATCAAAGCCGACATAATCGCTCCAGTAGTTACCGACACCGCCCGCCGACCACGCATTTTCTTTCAATTCGCCCCCGCCGACAATCGCCATCTGTTCACCATTTTCCAGAAAGAGATTGGCGGTATAGGTGTTGTGTTTCACTAAGGGCAGCAGTTCCAGCCCGACTTCGTTGTAAGCAAAGAGATTATGGGCAAAGTGGACCGTGGCCCCTGGTTCATAGGGCGAGTTGTCGACGTAAACCCCAATGCGGTTGGCGACAAAACGGTTGCCCTCCGCGACCAGATCATTGACCTCTTTCATGCCGATGCCATAGCCACTGGGACCATGATTTTCGTAGAAGAGATTGTTACGCACGGTTAGCCCACGGCCATACATCAGGAAAGCCCCCACCGAGTTGTGATGGACGATGTTGCCTTCCACCAGTTGATTATCACTGAACATAAAATGCAAGCCATAGCGGCCCCCCGCGACTAAATTGTTGCGCACAATCCCGTCGGGTGAGAACCACATAATCAGGTCGCGCCCATCCCGCACTTCGTTCCCTTCGACCAAGGTGCCGGCGCTATACCAGACCCGAATCCCATCGCCACGCCGAGCTAGTTCGAATGGTTTTGTTGCGACCACGTTGTTGCGGATGATACTGTTGGGGGCCTCACGCAGATAGACGCCAAAGAGCACATCTTCCAACCGATTGTGCTCGACGGTAAGACGGGGTGCTAGACCAGTAACACCAGCATTTTCCAGATCGAGCGAATCACCACTGCCACGGATGATCAACCCACGCAGCGTCACATCGGGGGCGTTAACCGTTATTACATCACCATGCAATGTCCCCTGGATCACCGGCCAACCATGCCCTTCAAGGGTAATCGGCTTGTCGATGATCAACGGACCGGGGTAGGTGCCGGCGGGGATGCGGATCGTTGCACCAGGGGCGGCAGCGGCCAGCGCAGCGGCCAGATCAAATGGCTGCGTCTGCGCCACCAGCGGTCGTGGCAGCCCCAAGAGGGCAACCAACAGCAGCAGCCAACAACCTTTTCGTCGTAACATCAGTCCACGCAACATAAACGACTCCACTGGTCTATCAATCCCGCGCTAGCGATATTACGCCTCTGCCGCAGCCGTCAACGGTTTGTACGCACGCCGGTGAAACCAGAGCCCAATCAGGATTAAGCCGCTGGCACCAATTGCCAGCCAGAGTCCCAGATCCGGTCCGGCCACAGTGCTAAATTGGGCGATCTTGCCTTCCCCCAACACCGGCGGCACAAAGGGCTTAACGCTGCTGGAGAGCGGGGCAGTGGGATCGAGATTTTGCCCAAAATTCGCCAGCCAGAATTGCAGATCCCCCAGGAAGATCAGCGGAAAGAGCAGGGCCGGCAGCGCCAACAACGCCGCCCAGCGGCTGTGCACCAGAATCGCCGCCAGAATGAGCAGGGCCAGCCCGATAACACCAAGGATGGCAATCGAGCGTTCGAGTGTGGCCGCCTCATTAAGCGGGCGCATCCCGATGTAGTGATTGAGGCCGTCGATCTCGGCGACATCCCCTTCCAGCCGATTCAAGTAGGCCTGGACATGGAGCCCTTTGGGATATTGGGGGGCATGCAGGGTCAAGCCCCAGTAGGGTTGCCAGGCGGAGAGCAGCAACAGCAGCGCCGCCAGCAGAAAGAGCACGGTCGGGGCCAGATAGCGGAAGCGGTGGGCGCGCCACTCGGTCGATGGCACGCGTGGCCCGGCAATCCGTTCAAAATTTTCGGTCATCATGCGTTCCTTGTTTTCAGGATGGCGTGCACAGGGCACTTCTCATCCGCTTCCTCGTCTTCCTATGCTTGCTTATAAACAAACAAGCATAGGAAGACGAGGAGTTTCGATTACGGCTCGACGAAGAAGTAGCCCATCATCTCCAGGTGGAGCGCCGAGCAGAACTCGGTGCAGTAGTAGGCGTAGGTGCCATCCTGGTTCACATCAAACTCCATGGTCGTTGTTTCGCCCGGTTCCAGGCTCAGGCTGATATTCTGGCCCCCCAGTTGGAAGCCGTGAGTAGCATCGACGGCCCGTTCAATGTTGGTGATGTGCCAGATCACATGGTCGCCCTTTTTCACCGTGATATGCTCGGGGGTAAAATGGGAGCGCACTGCCGTCATGAAGATCTCCACGGTGTTGCCGCTACGCTCGATGCGTTCCTCACCGGCCAGGGTCGCAAATTCGGAGACCGCCTGGGCAACCGGATCCCAACCGATTTCGGGGTAGGTCTGCCAGGCATTGACCTTGTCGGCCTTGATGATCTGGGCGTTGTGTGGTTCGCCGATGCCCATCGCCATGTCGTAGATCACTTTGAAATTGCCGTTACTGATATCAATCAGTTGCAAGTTCTGCGGCAAGAGCGGGCCGACGTTGGCAAAACGATCAACCGACCATTTATTGAGCACGACCACATAGTTGCCATCCGGGCTGACGGTGTCCCCTTCGGCGGCGGTCAAGTGGCCGATGTTATATTGTACGGGCAGCTTTTCGACCAACTGCCAACTCGCCGGATCTTCATCCCCCACCGTCCAACGTGCGACCATACTATCGAGGAAGAGGCTGGTGTAGCCGTAGCCTTGGTCGTCAAAGATCGAGTGCAGCGGCCCTAGCCCCAGCTCAATCTGTGTATGGCGGATACTATCATAGTCGAGCACAGGGATGCCGAAGGGATCGAGTTCCCAGTTTTTGTCGGCAATGGCTTTTTCAATCTTGTCAAACGCATAGATGGTGATGTGCGGGTCAAGCTTGCCGGCGACAACAATATATTTGCCGTCCGGCGTCACATCGGCACCATGTGGACTCTTTGGCTCGGGCGCCAGGAAAAGCACGCCTTCCTCGACCGCGGTTGCAATGCGAATCACCGCCATGCCGTTAACCACTTCGGTTTTACCGGCAGCGAAAACTTCGGCGGCCTTCTTCCAGTTGAAAATGTGCAGATAGTCGGTATCGCGTTGGCTAACGCCGGCTTCAAAGGGAGGTTTGCCCTGTTCGATCCCACCGGTCGCCATCTCGGAGTTAAAGGAGTTGCAGAAGGCCCAGCCATCGCTGGCCAATTTGCCGGCGTCGCAGAGATCCTGCCAATAGGGCGGCACTTCGATGCTAAAGGATTGATCAAGATCGATGCGACCGGCCGCACGGTCAAATTTCCACAGGGTGATCACACCGCGATACTTTTCCTGATACTCTTCAATCGGGGCATATTCCCAGCCCAGCGGCGTGGCGTATTGGGTGCCCTGTACCACATAGTCGGTGTTGGGGGTGACAAAGGTGGAGCCGTGGTTGCTGATAATATTGGGATCTTTGACAATCTGTTTGGTTTCAAAATCGCGCAGGTCGATCACGGCGACACGGGCGTTAGCCTTGTCGTTCAGAAAAACAAATTGACCATCGTAATCACCTGCCGTCTCGCTAAGGGCCGGGTGGTGGGTATCGCCCATGCGGATCTTTACCCCATCAACATTGCCACCATCAAGCACCGCTTCAGTCTCCACCGAGCCAATGCCGTAGCCTTGCCACGATTCGGGCGTAAAGACGGCCACGTTCTTGAGGATACGCATGGAGGGGATGCCGATCACAAAGAGCTGGCCGGCGTGCCCAGACGAGGTAAACATCAGGTAATCGTCCAGTTTACCACTGGGCATATAGGTTTTGAGCGCAGCATCAATATCATCGGGGGTCAGGCCGCGGTCAGCGGCCACTTGCATAGCACTGGCCGGCAGACCGACGCCGCCCCCTTCCACGCTCACCGGTGCTGGGGTCGGCGTTGGCTCTTCATCGCCACCGCAGGCCGGCAGAGCGGTGACCAGCAAGAGAACGATCAAGCCGAGATAAAGTAGACGTTTCGACATACTTCCTCCTTCAATCCTGATTATCTGATGGTAACAAACGCGTTTTTAATAACCACCACAAAAGGCAGTGCGATGGCATTGGTGGGGCAGATCTCTTCACAGGCAGTACAATAGGTGCAGCGCGTCGGGACGCGCAGCACCGCTTTGCCGCCGACCAGGGCCAACGCGCCGGTTGGACAGCGATCGACACAGGCATGGCAGCCAGTACACCGTTCATGATTGATTTGGGGTAACGGAAGCATCGACACAGTTGGCCTCCTCATGCAGACAATCGCAGGCTAGAGCGACCGGACCATCTACACATCAACAGCCTGACAGCGGTTAGCTCGATCAGCCAGGTCAGATGAGGTTATCGTACTGAAAAAAACTAGGGTGCGCTGCGACAAAAGTCTCTAGAAGAGCAGAAAGAAATCAAAAAAGTTGTAGTGGTCAAACACATGCTGAAATCAACGCGTTTACCGCAGAGCGGCTGCGTTGCTAGCGCTCACGGGTACAAAGGGGCAAAGCGGCGCAGCGGTTTAACCTACGTTACCCCTTTGCTGCGCTGCACCTTTGCTACTCTGCGGTAAGTTTTTACCATGTCACTGACCACTACAAGATACCAAAAAGTAGGGGCATGCTGCAGCATGCCCCTACGAAAGTCGTATAGTTTAGGAAAAAAGGGAGCAGACGTTAAACTTCGGCTTCTTCAGCCAGTCGTTCGAGATCGAGGATCACAATTTGGTGGCGGTCGAATTCGATAATGCCAGCGTTAACCAGCGTACGTAGGGCACGGCCTACCACCTCGCGCACGGTGCCCAAACGACTTGCCATCTCTTCCTGGGTGAGCATACGCGGCACAGCTTCTTGTTGGGCGGTTTGGGCCTGTTCGAGCAGCAACTTGGCCAGGCGACTTTTGACGCTACGCAGGGAGAGATCCTGCACCAGCCCGACCAGGTAGCGCGTACGGCGCGCAATACTTTCAATTAGCGCCCAGGCTAGGGGCGGGTGGCGAGTGGCCAAGGCTTGCAGATCCGCGCGCGCCACCCGCCAGAGTGTGACTTCACTAAACGCAATCGCGGTGGCCGGGCTGGGACCGCCATCAAGCGCGGCAACATCATTGAATGTATCGCCAGGGCCAAAAAGATTCAGGGTCTGTTCGCGCCCTTCTTTGGAGTAGCGACAAATCTTTACCTTGCCTTGCTCGACCATGTAGAGGGCATTGTCCGGATCGCCCTCAGTGAAGATTACGACACCGGGGTTGTAGTGGCGGGAAGTTGCCGTATCAGCCAACGCGTCGATAATCGGCGGTGCCAGGTTGGTAAGATAGGGCACCGCCTGCCAGAGTACAAGTGGTTTCTGTGTGCTGTGGGCCATTGCGTGTTTCGTCTTTAGCCGGCTAAACGCGCGCGCACGGCCTGCACAATCGTCTCATCAGTAGGGAAGCCACCATCCCGATACATGGAATGAATCAAGTCACCATTGACGACTACATCAAACGCGCCGTCGTGCCAGGGGATCAGTTCGATGGTGGAGAGGCTATCAACAAATTCATGCATCAAGGCAGAGGTTAATTGTAAAGTCTGCGGTTCATAACCACAGGCGGCACAATAGGTAATGCTTACCTTCACGCGCGCCGTGCGGTGCGCTGTACTGCCATTCGTCCCGACGGAGAGCGGGATCGCTTTGCCTTGCCGCTGACTTTGGGCCTGAAATTGTGTTTGCCCTTGTTCAACAATCGCACGCAGTTCGCGCACCACTTCGTTATTGGAATAATCGCGGTGTTCCTGGCGGAAAGCAATGAAGGCTTGCATGATCCGATCGCGTGCAGCTTCGGGCATTTGGCCCATCGGTGTATCGGGGGCGACATCGGCCAACAGCGGCTCGGTGGCAAAAAGGTGGGCACGCATTTCGGCTTGGAGCGCGGTCATTTTGCGCGGGCGCTCAATCCAGTGGCCAAGTTCATTAAAATCGGCATCAAAGAGCACAAAGACGGGGATCGAGCGAAACTGCCCTTCTTTGAGATATTGATCCATGAGATCAAGATGCTGATCGCGCAAGAAGATCCGCAGGTCGATTTGCGGCGATTCCTGCGCAAGGCGCCCTAACACGGGCAGGTTGGCAATCACGTCGCCACACCAATCTTCGGCAAGCACTAACACATGAAGCGGCTGTGACAATTGCTGAAAGAAGTTAAAATCGTCACCCGAGAGGGCAACCGCGGCTTCCGTTTCATCAAAGCGCTCGCGGTTGCGCGTCATCTGCGCCTTATATGCTTCGTACGTGAGGCCCTGCGCAAACTGTTCCTTGGTTACAGGCATGATCGGTTCCTTTCCAAACTTTACACGGCTCTCTGATTTCGCACAGGTCGCTGCTGTGCGTGTTGAAAAGCCAGCGGACGCGCCACGGCAAATCAGTTGGGGGGATATGATAATCTAGATCTGAGCGAATGCCAACCGGCTCAAGAGGTACAAGCGCAGGCAGTTTACCTAACGATGGGAACAGAGACAAAGAGCTAAGGGGCGGTTGGTCACCCAAAAGCGACCCAACCGCCCCTTAGCTCTTTTCATAATAGGACGTAAGCAACACCCACTTATAGCAATATGGCCTGCTGTAGGGCTATGTGCAGGTGTTGCTTACGTCCTGTGTAAAACAGAGGGGAAATTTAGTTGACGTGGATCGAGCGGATGAAAGCAACAATATTCCACAGATCCTGATCGGCCAGGTTGGGGTTGCCACCGCTAGCGGGCATCGCTACGCCAGTGGTATTGAGCGGATCATCAATGGGCCGGCCAACGCGCACAAAGGCGAACAGCTCTTCATCACTTTTGCCGGCGATGAATTCACTGGTGGTCATATCCTTACCCAAGCCAGGGATACCTTTGCCGTCTGCCCCGTGACAGGCGAAACAGAGCGTCATAAAGACCGCTTGGCCTGCGGCAGCATCACCTGGGGTGAGGCCCGCAGGGACCGTCAGCGAGACATTGGCTGGGGCCGCTGCGGCTGCATCAGTCGTGGTTTCAGTCGCGGTCACAGCTTCGGTTGCGGTTACAGCTTCGGTTGCGGTCACGGCATCAGTTGCCGTTACAACTTCCGTCGTGGTTACGGCTTCAGTCACTGCTGGTGCCTCGGTTGGCACTTCGGTCGGGGCCACCGTTGGGGCTTCCGTCGGGGCCTCAGTTGGCGCTTCGGTTGGGGCCGGCGCTGGGGTTGGTTCTTCTTCATCACCACCACAGGCCGCGAGCGCAAAAGCAAGCAAACAGGTCAGCAGAACTAACAAAATCTTTCTCACAATTTCCTCCCAAACAAATTGATGAAATAAAAAGAATCAGTAGATGACGGTTTATACTTGGCGCTGTCATCGTTTAACATTTTATATTACAAGTAAAATGTTAAACGATGACAACCGCTAGTATATAATCAACGGCAGCGCTGTAAAGGCAACATGGCACATGCTGCCATCGATTTCGACAAGAACTGTATCACACTATCATACCTATTGATTGCATAAACGCAAAAATATGGACTGGCTTTGTAGTACGGAGTGGGTATTGCGTTTATGACTTTACGCTTGCGCGTCGGGCATTACAGTAAAAAAACTTACCAATTGTCTGGCGGATTCAGAAATGCCCGCGGATTCAAAAGATTTAGACACCCGCCGTGGCCAAGGCAGGGGCAGGTCGCCAACCAAGTGCCGGCGCAATCTCGGTTGCAGCCTGCTCCAACATGCGCAGTGCCTGGCCAAGCGGCGGTTTGACTGGATTAAATTGCAGAATTAAGTCAGTCGTATGGGGCAAGACGCGATCGGCCGCTAATGTGGCCGCAATTTCTGCCGGATGACCATAGGCCAGGTTCATGGCAGCGCAATAGCGCTCCAAAGGTAGACCAGCCGCCAACTGGCCACGTTTGATCCTGGGCGCCATCTCCCGCAACACACCCGCTCGGACCTCAGCCAGCGCAGTCGCCCGATCCGCAGCCGGATAGATACCACGCGACAGACCAATGCGTGGCGCAGTTTGTTGTTGCCACTCAACCAGATAGCGTTGGGCGATCCGCAGTTGGATCTGATCACTTGGCTCATCATTACCCCAAGCTGCGCGCGCCAATAACATGCCCACACCATTCTGCGCCGCGTAGTGGGCACCCTGTTCGCTCGCCGCGCTCTGCCAGAGGCGGTTAACCAGGGTGGGAGCCGGCGGCTGTAAAATCTGCCCAGCATCACCCAGTGGTTCACCGCGCAGGGCATGTTGCAAGGCGTGCAAGCTAGCCGTTGTCCGTACAAACCGTTCCTCGGCGGCGACACCAAAGGGAGTATATTCATTGAGGTCACCACCGCTGCCAATCCCGACTTCCAACCGCTCCCCGCTGAGCGTATCGACGACGGCCGCATCTTCTGCCACACGCACAGGGTGTTCCAGCGGTAAAACGAGAATCGAGATCCCCAAGCGCAGCCGCTCAGTCCGCGCCGCCACCGCTGCCAGAAAGGGAAAGGGAGAAGGCAGACGACCAGGATGGCCAACAAAGTGATGTTGCGCGACCCACACCGCATCAAACCCTAATTGTTCGGCGGCGATAAAAAGCTCCATTGTCTCCTGGTAGATCTGCTTGGGCGCGCCTGGCCCTTCGAGATGGGTAAAAAAGCCAAGCCGGAAGGGTTGTGGCATGCATACACTCCTGGAACTGGACGGGTCATTGGTAAATCGGTAAATCGGTATATCGGTATATCGGTACTTGTCTACCGATTTACCGATTTACCGATTTACTGCTCTACTGCTCTACTGCTCTACGATTATTTTCTACGCTCTATGATAGCTGATCATGGGCAGAGGGAAAAAACGGTGAGGTTCCATAAATAGATATAGCGAGCAACTAGCGTTGCTCGCTATATCTATTTATGGGCATCAGTCTGATTGCGATAGAAGTCCGGGCGTAGCGCTCGATTATGGGGCGGTGGCTACGGCGGCGGTTAACTTGGTAAGTTCCAACTGACCTTGGCGGGCATAATCAATTGCTTCGCCGAGGATGCGGGCGGCCTCCTGGGGTGCGTGGAAGCCCATCGAATTTTCGGCAGCGACATAGTCAAGCCGCCATTGGGCCTTGCGTTGATAGTCACGGGCGACGACTAGCTGTTCGTCGGTGGCACCATTGGCCATTGCCGCGCTAGTGTCAGCGATGAGCGCCATCACGGCGTCTTCGGCACGGCTCATTAAGGCCTCGGTGCGCTCTTGAATCTGCAGCACGCGCCGGGTCAACTCGGCTTCAGGGAAATTGTGACAGGTTTGGCACGAGTTGTTGACATTGAGCAAGGGACTGCGCGTCTGATGATTGCTAACTTTAACGGCGCCCGTACGCTCATAGGGCATATGACAGTCGGCGCAGGCAACACCGCTGGCGGCATGGACGCCCTGGCTCCATAGTTCGAATTCGGGATGTTGCGCCTTGAGCGTCGGCGCGCCACTATCCTTGTGCGTCCAATCTTTGAAGCCGATCTCATCATAATAGGCTTCGGCCTCTTCCATCTTCAGCCCATTTTGCCAGGGGTAGGTGAGCAACTTTTCATCACCCTTAAAGTGGTATTCAACGTGACATTGGGCACAGACAAAAGATCGCATCTCTTGGCGGCTGGCCATCGTATTGGCGTCATAGTCGCCTTCCTTGCCGCTTGTGCGCCACCGTTCGATGCTCGGCAAATGAGAGACGGGATCGTCAGACTGGGCCAAGGCTTTGATGCCGTTGATAAAGCCGGGACGCGTTACCCGCAATTGCATCGTCTCTGGGCTGTGACAGTCGTTACAGGTAATTGGGTGCTCGACCAAGGTGGTGGCCACGCTATAGGGCATGGCGTTTACGATTTCAAAGCCCTTCATAATTGCTTCCGACCGCTGCTCTTCGCTGGTGCCAATACCGGCTTCGAGGCCCTTTTCATAGTACGCAGGAATTACTGAGGCGTGGCAGTGTAAACAAGCCCCCGGTTGCTTAATCCGTTTGACCCGCTCAGTTTCGCGCTGATCAATCAACATATAGGCATGGCCGCGGTCTTCTCGATAATCAAAGCCAAAGCCATAGCCATTAAAGATCGTTCGCCAACGGGTATCTTGGTCAAGCTTTTGAAAATCTTCACTACCCCCATAACGGGTACGCTCGATGTCGACGGTGCGCTGATAGCTGTCATATTGGCGGGGATAGTTTTGGCCCCAAACCGCAGGATCAACAATCTCTTCGCTCAAGGCAACGATCTGAAAGACATCTTCCTTGGCCTCTTCTTTGCGCTCATTGATATTTTGCAGCAAAAACATGACCCCAATCGTAGCCGCGGCGACGACCACCACGGTCAATCCATAAAGTAACTTAGTACTAAATTTCATTATTTCCTCCGCTTTGGTAGAGCAGTAAATCGGTAGATAGGTACATCGGTACATACGTATAGACATACCTATCTACTGATTTACTCACTTACCGATTTACTGATTTACCGATTTACTGTTCTACTGACTAGGACCATGGCCGACATCGGCATGGCATTTGACACAATCGACTTCCTGTTGCCCGTCATCGCTGTGCGATGCGATCGCACTGACCAGCGCGGCGTGACAGCCGAGACAGTTCTCCTGTAGGATCGCCGCATTGTACGGTTTGATTTGAATTGGCTCATGGAAATCCTGCAGCGTAAAGCCCTTGGAATGCCAGAAGCCATTTTGCATTTTTGAAAGATATTTGGGAATGAGCGCATGGGGCGTATGGCAATCGTTACAGGTAGCAACCGCATGATGACTACCTTTTTGCCAGCCATCATATTGATCACGCATAATGTGGCAGTTGGCGCACGCTTTGGGATCATTCGAGAGATAGGCGGTGCCCTCGGCATATTGAAACGTATAGCCGGCCAGGCCAATTAATACACCCACCCCCAAACTGAGAAAAAGAATTCGATCCTTGAATAACGAAAAAAATGACATGCGTACCCCCTAAACCATGTCGCGATGGCGGTTGCTGTAAACATTGATACGGGTAACCACTAGCTAAGAAAGATCATCACCGTTTCAAACAGCAGTGTATCAATCGATCAACATCCAAATGGACAGCGGATTTACATCATACCGATAAAGATCTATTTATAAACCAGCCACCTGGCTAGTTATACCAGCGGTTGTCATAATTTAGCATTTTCTACACGAGTAAAAATGTTAAATTATGGCAGAGCCGAGTATAAGCAGATTTCGCCTACAGTATCGCGCTTCGCCCCCGACTAGAATGCGACAAAAGTCACATCGGATCGGATCGAGTTAGGGTTTACGCGTGATGGCAGTGGTGAAGCTAGCGATGAAGAGGAGAAAGTAGTGTCAAGTGGAATGAGGAGTATGCAAGTAGATGGATGATTACACAACAATTACGGAGCTACCGGCTAGTGGCCTTAGCCAGGAGCAGTTGCAGCGCCTTTGTCAACGTTATGCGATTGGGGCCGACCATGCCCAAGGGGCGCGCACGCTGGAAATCGCCTGTGGCGCGGGACTGGGGCTGGCGCATTTGGCCACGGTCAGCTCAACGCTGGTAGCTTTTGACTACACGCAAAATGTTTTGCAGATCGCACAACAACATAACCCAGATATTCCGTTACTCTGTGCGGATGGGCATGAGCTGCCTTTTGCTGCTGGCAGTTTTGACCGGATTCTACACTTCGAGGCGATCTATTATCTGCGCGAACCCAAACAGCTGCTCGCCGAATGTCATCGTGTCCTTGGGCCGGCAGGAGCGCTGCTGATCTGCACGAGTAACCCCCACTGGCCACACTTCACCCCTGGCCGCATGAGTATTCATTACCCTACGGTGCCCCAGTTGCATTCGTGGTTGCGGGCTAGTGGGTTTCGTTCGGTAGAACTTTTTGGCGCATTTGCGACTGAAGGAAAAAGCCAAGCCAGTAAACTTGCCAGTAAACTTGTCGGTCAACTGCGTAAACGTATCTTAGACCACAAGCTGTTGGCGCCACAAGGCCGCGTCGCCAAGATCTGCCAACGCCTCGTTCACGGTCCCCCCATTACGCTACCGCCGGTCTTGCCACCGCCATTGATTGCAGAACAGGGTGCAGGGGTACCGTTGCGGGTGATCCCACCGGCAGTGCCCGATACGACGCACCGAGTCATCTATGCAGCGGCGCGCAAATAATAACAAAAAAGCCGCAGCCATAACTGTGCATTGGGCGATGCATAGTCATGGCTGCGGCTTTTAATTGATTAACGGTGGCTTATGCGTCAGCCTCATCCAATCCCTGCGCAATTTCAAAGAGGAACCAGATCCGGCGCTCAGTCTGATCCAAAATTTCTTGTAACAAATTGCCGGTGGGGCTGTCGCGGTTTTCGTCACAGACATCAATTGCCGCCCGCTGCGCCTTTGCCATCTGCTGATTATCCGCCAGCAACCGGCGAATCATCGCCGAAGGTGGCACAAAGTCGTCATTGTCATCGCCGATGGTCTGCAATTCGCTGACATGCGAGATGCTGCGCACGGTCGTACCACCGATCTTACGAATGCGCTCGGCCAAAATGTCAACCGACTCGATGAGCACTTCGGCATGTTCATCAAAGAGCAGATGAAAATCGCGGAAATGGACCCCAGAGAGATGCCAGTGAAAATTTTTCGATTTTAGATAGAGCGCCAGTGTATCAGCGATCAAGGGGTTAACCGCAGCCGTCACCGCCGCGACCTCTTCCTGGCTCAGATCAGTGGGCGTTGCCAGCGCATTGGGTACTGCATAGGATCGCAGATTGCCATTCGTATGGCGGCTATTTTGACGGCCGCGCAGTGACTCTTCCGCTTTGGTTTTTGTTTTGGTTGCCATCGTCATTGCTCCTCAAATGGGTGTTGTTTGATAAAGATAACTCCTTTGCTTTAGCATAACGGCTCGATGGGCGAAAACGATAGGCAATGATACGGGGGCTGGATATGTAACCCGGTACAAGTACACTTTTGGGGGATTGACATTCCTTTCTACCTGTGCGAAACTAAAGCAACAACAGCATCGACGAGACCAAGTCGTGCCATTGCGTTGCGCCAGAGAAGCGGGGTCATCGGCTGCAAGCCCTGCTCGTAACCAGATGGTACGGTACCTTCTCCGAGCTGGTTGTCGGAACGAAACGCTAGTTAGAGGATTGGATCATTGGGTTGTGGTGGATGCAGTGCATCCAACCAGTAGTCGCCCAATCAGGCAGCTTCTATCCTATTGGATCAAGTACGGCAATCCGGGTGGCGTCGTTATGCGCCGTAAAGCGGGTTGAGTTAGCCGGCACGTGCCGCTGCTTAGCCAAGCTGGGTGGAACCGCGAGCCAGAGCGCCCTCGTCCCAGAATGACGGGCGCTCTTTCTATTGGTGGTCGCTTAGTCGCCTCTTCATATGGTCGTAGGGTCTGCCGTTGCCGGTCTAGCGCAAGGGCAACGGCGCGGCGACGATATGACGAAATGACCATGCGACGGCCGACACTGGTTCTACCCAGAAGGAGGTACACGATGAGTGTACAACAACCCGCGGTTGTGCTCGCTAGCCCCTATATACCCAAGGGCTATGATCCACAACTCTACCGCATCCGCCACTCGGCGGCCCATGTGCTGGCGCAAGCAGTGCTGGAACGTTTCCCCGGCGCGGGCCTTGCGATCGGCCCCCCCATCGAAGACGGCTTTTATTACGACTTTGACCTGCCCCGTTCACCCACGGAAGAAGACCTTGCCTGGCTGACGGCGCGGATGGGCGCGATCATTCGGGGCAACTATCCCTTTACGGTGCGCACCGTATCACCGGATGAGGCGCGCACCCTCTTTGCCGATCAACTCTACAAACTGGCGCTCATTGATGAGCTTGTCCAGGGCGAGCAGGATGAGCATGGCAACCAGCGGGACGCAGGAGAAGCGCCAATACTCACCGTCTACCAGCAGGATACCTTTGTCGATCTCTGTCGTGGTCCCCATGTGGCCGCCACCAGCGAGCTCGCTGCGGATGCCATCAAGCTGATGAATGTGGCGGGTGCCTACTGGCGCGGCGACGAAAAGAACCCGATGCTGACCCGCATCTATGGGACGGCTTGGCGCAGCAAGGCGGAACTTGACCAATATCTGTGGCGGCTGGCCGAGGCTGAAAAACGCGACCATCGGCGGCTGGGCAAACAGTTGGAACTCTTCCACTTTGACCCGACCGCGCCGGGCATGCCCTACTGGTTGCCCAAGGGCTTGAAGATGCTCAATGAACTGCTGGCCTTTTGGCGGCAAGTGCATGAGGAACATGGGTATCAAGAGATCGCGTCGCCGCTCTTCAACGACCGCAAACTCTATGAACTTTCCGGTCACTGGGAGCACTATCGTGAGAGTATGTTCCTGATTCCGGTTGACGAGCATACGACCTATGGGCTGAAGCCGATGAACTGCCCCAATGCGATGGTGGTCTACAACATGAAGGTGCGCAGCTATCGGGAGCTGCCGCTGCGTCTCTCCGACTGTGACATGCTCCACCGCAAAGAGTTATCGGGGACGCTTCATGGGCTGCTGCGGGTGCAAAAGTTCCAACAGGATGACGCCCACATCTTTATCACCGAGGATCAGATCGAAGAGGAGTATGAGCGCATTTTTGCCCTGGCCGACCTGTTCTATCATATCTTTGGGCTGACCTACAAGCTGCGGCTGGGCACGCGCCCGGAGAGCTATGTGGGTGATCTGGCGACGTGGGACAAGGCCGAATGGGCGTTGAAACGGATCCTAGATGAGCATACCGGCCCTGGGAATTATCTGATTACCGAGGGCGACGGCGCCTTCTATGGTCCCAAAGTAGATATCCTGATGGAAGATGCGCTGGGGCGGCAATGGCAAATGGGGACGATTCAGCTTGACTTTCAGTTGCCGCGGCGTTTTGATTGCACCTATGTGGATCGTGATGGCAGTGAAAAGACACCCGTCGTCATCCACCGCGTCATTTATGGTTCCATGGAACGCTTCATCGGCATTCTGATCGAGCACACGGCCGGCGCGTTACCGATCTGGTTGGCACCGGTGCAAGCGCGCATCATTCCGATTACCGACCATCAGCTGCCCTATGCACAAAGTGTCGCGGCGCAGTTGCGCAAGGCCGGGTTACGCGCCGAAGTTGATGAGTCGACCAAACGTATGAACGCCAAGATCCGTGACGCGCAACTACAAAAGGTCCCCTATATGTTGGTGATCGGCAACCGCGAAATGACAAATGGCGAGGTGGCAGTCCGCTTGCGCAGCGAGCAAGATTTGGGCGCAATGGCCGTAGAAGCATTTGTCGCCCTGGCCCAACAGGCCGTGCGTGAAAAAGGCTGGCGCGATGGCTAGTACCTAGCGGCTTGCAGAAGATCTTCAAAACGAGCATCGTCATAGAAACGCTGGGCCCGGCGGCTGACGGAGTGATACAATTCGTCCGTAGATAAAGGTTAATCAATCACCCGGTATGCACAATACCTTCGCCAAAATGAGGCAGAAAAGGAGCTTTCGAGTAAGATAGGTTTTCAACTCTCACATTGGAAATCTAGCAAACAGGAAAGCTCCAGATGGATATTATCACGCTACTGAC
>JALHQH010000068.1 GCA_022842065.1 Caldilineaceae bacterium | reverse complement strand
CCCTTCAGCGACAGCGTCTTGGTAATCGCTGCGGTCAGGGTTGTCTTTCCGTGGTCGATGTGTCCGATGGTTCCCACATTCACATGGGGCTTCGTCCGCTCAAATACTGCTTTGGACATGACGATTTTTCCTTCCGTATCACAAATTTCAGCAATAACTACACTAAGTATTTATCCAAAAATGCGCTTCGACAAATGCCCTGCCGACAAATTTTATTTCGGCTAGCGATGCAAATAGCTTTCTGGATAGGTTGTATGGCAAAACAAAAACTGAGAGAAGTGCTCTACATTGTACGGTAACGCCAGCCAAGCCAACGTACCACCAAAGTTCCAATTGCCACAGTTTTATTTTCAGCAGATTTTCACGCTAGGCAACACTGCACCGCCAACCATTGGTTTGGCGGTGCAGCAAAAACAGCTTTTTCGGTTACTACAGGAAAGAGCAAAATAGCTCAATTTCCTGACGCAACTTACCTATTATAGCCGCTACGGTTGAAAGTTCGCAAATTTTATAAGCGACAGATTTAATTTATCGTTTACAAAATGATCATGAACTTCCAAAAATCTACTTCTTCAGAATCTTCTCTGCAATCGACGAGGAGACCTGTGAATAGCTATTGAATTCCATCGAGAAGGTGCCACGGCCACTTGTCATCGAACGTAAGGTCGTCGCATAACCAAACATTTCGCTCAGTGGTACGACACCTTTTACTGCCGTCACTTTGCCAGAACGCGATTCCATGCCTTCAACAGTGCCACGGCGACTAGACAAATCGCCAAGGACATCGCCAACATATTCATCAGGGGCAACCGCTTCCACCCGCATCATCGGCTCCAGTAGAGCCGGACCAGCTTTTTGGCAACCATCCTTAAAGGCCATACTGCCAGCAATCTTGAAGGCCATTTCGCTTGAGTCAACATCATGGTAGCTGCCATCAATTAGCGCAACTTTGATATCAACAACAGGATAGCCAGCTAACACACCACTCTCCATTGCCTCGACCACACCCTTTTGTACAGCAGGGATGAACTCACGTGGCACTACACCGCCGACAATTTTGTCTTCGAAGATAAAGCCCGTGCCAGGTGGGTTTGGCTCCAATTCCAACCAGACGTGACCAAATTGACCACGACCACCGGATTGGCGGATAAAGCGACCTTCGATCTTCACATGCTTTGTAATCGTTTCGCGGTAGGCGACCTGGGGAGCACCGACGTTACACTGGACACGAAACTCGCGCTTCATACGATCGACGATAATGTCAAGATGTAACTCACCCATCCCGGCAATAACAGTCTGACCAGTCTGATCATCATAGCGCACCCGGAAGGTGGGGTCTTCTTCAGCGAGCTTGATCAGCGCTTCCGTCATCTTGTCCTGGTCAGCCTTGGATTTTGGTTCAATCGCCACATTGACCACAGGCTCCGGGAACTCGATCGTCTCCAGCAAAACTTCATTATTGGGATCACAGAGCGTTTCGCCGGTAAATGTTTGTTTGAGACCGACGACGGCCGCAATATCACCAGCGCTACACTCTTTAATCTCTTCACGCTTATCTGCATACATCTGCAGCAGACGGCCAATGCGCTCACGACGACGATTATTGGCATTGTAGACCATGGTCCCCGCTTCAAGGCGGCCCGAGTAAACCCGAACATAAGCTAGACGACCAATGAAAGGATCAGTCATAATCTTAAAGACCAGGGCCGAGAAGGGTTCTTTGTCATCGGCATGGCGTAAAATTACATCGCCAGAGACAGGATCAGTGCCCTGCATCGCTGGCACGTCCAATGGACTGGGGAGGTAGCGCACAATGGCATCAAGCAACAATTGGACACCTTTATTGCGCAGTGCAGTTCCACAAAGGACGGGTACGATCTTGCTATGGACAACAGCGGAACGCAACGCCGTGTATAGCTCTTCCACCGTGATCTCTTCACTCTCAAGAAACTTCATGGTTAGGTCTTCATCACTCTCGGCGATGCGCTCAACCATGGTGGCACGAGCAGCCACTGCCCCAGCCATAAATTCGGCAGGAATCTCTTCAATCGTGGGTTTTGCGCCCAGGTCATCACCAAAGACAAAAGCCTTCATCGTGAAGAGGTCAATGACACCCTTGAATGTATCTTCGCGACCCAGCGGCAGCTGGATCGGCACTGGTGTCACACCCAGGCGCTCAATAATCATTTGGCAGGTACGTTCAAAGCTGGCACCAATGCGATCCATCTTGTTAACAAAACAGATGCGCGGCACCTTGTAGCGATCAGCTTGACGCCACACCGTTTCCGATTGTGGTTCTACACCAGCTACTGCATCAAAGACCACGACACCACCATCCAGCACACGCAAGCTACGTTGCACCTCGGCCGTGAAGTCAATATGACCAGGTGTGTCAATAATATTGATTTGGCAATCTTCACCAGTAACGCGGTCAGTCCAGGTTGTCGTAATCGCAGCCGAAGTAATGGTGATACCGCGCTCGCGCTCCTGTACCATCCAGTCAGTCACAGCTGTGCCTTCATGCACTTCGCCCATGCGATGGATGCGCCCAGAATAAAAGAGAATACGCTCTGTGGTTGTCGTCTTGCCGGCATCAATATGTGCGATGATCCCGATATTCCGTGTCCGTTCGATAGGATATTCAATGCCCATATTTTAAGACCTTATTTTAAGCAAAATAAAGCGACGCCTGTTAGCCACAAGTGCTTCCACTTTCCATACCGGGGGTCCGGTTGGTGATTGGATTTCGTGGTCCTGGCGTCGCACCATAAATTACGTACGTTCGCTCAACAAAACTGTTGCGGCGAACCACACGCAGTGTACAAAAAGCTACTAAATACTTGTGCCATAGAACGCTGGCCAACACAAGTAATCCTTAACATTGTAGTGACCAGCGGCAAGAACTTTACTTTAGTAGCGAAAATGTGCGAATGCCTGATTGGCTTCTGCCATTCTATGCGTATCTTCCCGCTTTTTGACAGTCGAACCTTCGTTACGCGCGGTGTCCATCAATTCACCAGCCAAACGAGCAGCCATATCGCGGCCACTACGCTTGCGGGCGTTGTCGATCAACCAACGCATCGCCAAGGCCATCCGACGGGAAGAGGCAATCTCGACGGGAACCTGATAAGTCGCCCCACCAACGCGCCGCGGCTTGACTTCAACCAGTGGTGTCGCATTTTTGAGTGCTTCTTCAAAGACTTCCATGGCTGGGCGCTTGGTACGCTCTTCTAGAAGCTGGAACGCATTGTAAACAACGCGCGAAGCCAAGCTCTTCTTGCCACGTTCCATCACATTATTAATAAATTTTGCTACGACATCACTATTATAGCGTGGATCCGGGATCACACTTCGCTTGTCAGCACGATTTCTTCGCATCTTTTTCTCCGCCTCTACGCTGCTCTGTACAAAGACCAATATTCGCTTAGTAGTATAATGCAGCTAAGGTTTGGTCTTTTACAACAAGCGCAGTTTAAGTATTCATCCATAATCCGATAGTAAACCCATCGACTGAACTGTCAATAGCCGACAAAAGCAGCAAATAGCCGCCTTATGCGTTACTTAGCTCTTAGCTCTTGGACGCTTGGTACCATACTTGCTGCGCCCACGTTTGCGCTTATCTACCCCAGTGCTATCCAACGCACCGCGCACGATGTGATAGCGCACGCCAGGTAGATCTTTTACACGCCCACCACGGACCAACACCACACTATGTTCCTGCAGGTTGTGCCCCTCGCCAGGAATGTACGCCGTCACTTCGATACCGTTGCTCAGACGTACACGGGCAATCTTGCGCAAAGCAGAGTTCGGCTTCTTTGGCGTAGTCGTACGAACATTGGTGCAGACACCGCGCTTCATGGGGTTGCCCTTTTTCATGCGCTTAGTCTTGCCCGTCAGCGTGTTTTGGGTAAAGCGTAACGCCGGCGCTTTTTCTTTTTTCGCTAAACTTTTGCGGCCTTTGCGGACCAATTGATTAATCGTTGGCAAAAGAATCCTCCAGATCTACCAGTCGTTAATAGTACAACCACTATGCAACGAAAACATCGCACATTTATTATTCATCTATTACTTATCTATATATTCATCAAAAATGCTGCTGCGTAACAACGCATATGAATGATTGATGTGAAAGCGGTTAGTTGATCAGCACGAACTGATTAACCAACTGCAGTAGCGATAATCAAAGACCCACACAGATGCCGTACTCCGTCAGGCAGTACGGCTTGTGAACAACTTATTTACCCACGAAAAGAGAGTGTATCACACTAGCGGTTTAGGGGTCAAATCGCGAAATAGAAAACTCACAAATATTCTACAACCAAATTAATTCAGTGCCGTTACCCATCGCCTATAGGCAAAAGAAAAGAGGGACGCAGGAGAACTGCGCCCCTCTTCCTAATTTTGTACGATTATGTAAGCCACGCGGCAGTTGAACAACTGTTCCAGCGCAACCATCCGACGGCTCAGGCAAATCGGACAAGCCGACCGTTAACCCTAATGGCAATAGGCCCGCTTGTCCGCATGCGCAACAGCGACTTATGTGTTACTGACCCAAAGCAACCATCAGTTCGCCACCATCGGAATTAATGGTGATTGGTGGCAACGGAATTGCAGCGAGTTGGGCGTTAATCTGGTCAGCCACCATGCCGGTGAGCGCACTGTCAGCAACCAGGTTGCCGGCAAAGGCTTCACCAACGGAGAGTTCGGCCGTGCCACCATCAACGGTTAGCCCAAAGGAAAGCCCCAAGGAATCCACGCCCATGATCGGGCTAGCGAGTGAACTCATGATCCCAATGTTGCCACCTTCGAAGTGCGTCGTCACGTCGGCGATTTCAATGGTATTGAGCCCCATCTGCGCAAGCATATCGCTCACCATACCAGCTTGCTCGCTTGAGATGCCCAATGGCCCATCGGGCAGCCCCATGGGCATGCCAGCCAAGGAGGCATTAATCTGCGCGCTGACCAAACCGAGCAAGGCGGGATCAACCCCCATGTTGCCGGCCCATGCTTGATCTAGCTCGACCGATACGACGCCATCTGCAGAGGCGAGTGTACCGGCGACGCCCAGCGAGTCAATCCCGCCAACCGGGCTAGCCAGGTCAATGGTGATTGTATTGACATCGCCATCCATTTCGGCAGAGATGTCGGCGATTTCTACCTTGTTGAGCTGATTCTGCTTGAGCAATTCAGTCAACAGACTGCTAGCTTGGCTTTCGCTCAACGCAATACTACCGACCCCTGCGCCAGTCATCACAGCCTCTTGACCAGCAAGCGCTTCATCAATCGAAATTTCTACTTCGTGGTCGGCCATCATTGGGCTACCAGGCGCACAGGCCGACAGCACTGCCAGGTAGAGAGCCGTTACACCAATTACAAATAGACTTCTGCGGTTTGCCATTGATTACTCCTTGCGTTGTGTAGATAGTGTATAAAACGTTGAGAATGAATTGCAACTTGATACCGACGATGAAGAGAAACGCCATCAATGATCGGATGCAACCATTGATCAGATTAGGAAGTGCGATTTAACCACCATTGTGACAAGCTTGCACCACAGATGATGATCAAAGCAACACTTTTCAATCGCAACAAATGCCTGAACCCGAATGATAGTCAAGCCTCAATCCTGTGTGCCACAAAATTGCCTACCTCAGCGCTCGAACGGTGAAACGATTATGCGGTGTGAACTAAGGAGACAATGAAATGTCGAATCCAGAATTATCGCCAGACTCAAGCTTGCAGCTATCTTGTAGCAACCACCAGGCTTGGGGAGAGACTGAACGTTGGGGATCAGACCGTTGCAGCATTCTCTCCGGAGAGTAACCATAGTCGGAGTAACTACAAGTTGTTTATGTAGTATAAATTGTGGGTGTATTCAAGTGATAGCGAGTTGAAAATGGCTTTGTAAAGCACCCTTTTCAACTTTTTGTATTTATATTCCGCTCTGCCTGAAAGTGTGCGACTCTTCACCATTTTGCGAAGAAAGCAATTTACATCTCAATCACATCCAACGCAGAGACTGTTTAGAACCGAGAGATGACCCACAATCTACATTACAAGTAAAACCATAATAGACCATAAGTGCCAGTAAATGCAAATCGCAAAAATGGTGTTGGTTTATAGTCCAAACACAGCAAAATATAGGGCTAAAATGTTGTTTACATCAGCCATACACCATCAACTAACCTTGTTACAGCCAGCAAACAAAAAAATGCGGTCTGCCTTTGTCTGCCCATGTCCAGCAAAGGCAGCCAGCGCAGACGCATTTGCTGGCGAGCCCAGTCATATTAGCCCACAAGCGGTGGTTGTTCGTAGCCTTTGAGCACGGCATAGAGAACTTCATCTAGAAACAAATCAAGTTGCTGCTGAATGCGTAAATCATCAGCATCTACTAAGTCCGGCGCCTCTTCCGCACGTACCGCTTGCACCAGTTGATTGCGAAAAAAACGGACGGCGCGGCCCGCATCGGCCAGCGTGACACGATTCTGGTACGCTTCCCGGCCATATTCTTCGCCCAAGCGGTGGCCTTCGGCAAGAATGCGCTCCCGCTGCATTGGCTTCATCACATAGGAGAGTGCCAGGGCAAAGAGTTGTTGACCACGATTCCGGCGCGTCATCTTGGCTTCTTCGTCTAAAGGATAACGCCAGGGTAGTTGGTCATAAGGCGCTTTGGCAATTTCATCATGCACGTGTTGAATGGCCGTTGCAATCACCGAGGTCTGCGCCCCATTCCCTTCCCGCTCAACCCGCTCCTTAAGAAAGCGCCGCAGTTCTGTCACGCTAAAACGGCGATGGCCGCCTGGTGTACGAAAGACCTGAATTTCACCATTGTCTGCCCAAGTACGCAATGTTGTAAAGTGAACACCGAGCACATCACTCGCATCTTTCAGCGTTAACCATTGGCGTTGTGCCGTAATCTCACCCTTCCCTGTGCCGTCATGCGCATCGGGTGCTGTCAGTTCATTCCCCATGAATTCTCCAGCATTACGTTTATAGGGCCTACACAAAATAGGCGCTGGCTGCGTAAATTTTAAATTGTTGGCCTTGGTTAGGCTTCAATCATAACATGGAAATCGGATCGATATCAACCCGCCAACCAAAGGGGATAGTAACCCCGCGCAAGACGGCGGCAGGATCGGCGGCGCGCAAGAGCACTTGCCAACGATAATAACCCCGGTAGCGGGCAAAAAAGGCCGGTGCCGGACCAAGCACGGTAGCCGCATCCCCCTCTAACCCCATTGTCACCAAGCGATGCCGCAGCACAGCCACCATCTGCTCGCTAGCTTCCTGCGCCTTGGTCAGCTTCTTGTCCCAGTAGATTAGGCGCGCCATGCGCCGCAGGGGGGGATACCCGTGTTCGCGACGAAAGTTGATCTCGCGTGCATAAAAGGCGTGATAATCGTGGCGGGCTGCGGCCTGAATAGCATAATGTTCTGGTTTGTAAGTTTGCAGGACCACACGGCCACCTGCCGCGCTGCGCCCAGCACGACCTGCCACTTGGGTTAACAGCTGAAAGGTGCGCTCGCCACTGCGAAAGTCCGGCAAGTACAAGCCCACATCAGCCGCCACTACACCAACCAGCGTCACCAGGGGAAAATCCAATCCCTTGGCGATCATTTGGGTGCCGATCAAAATATCAGCCTCCTGCGCGGCAAAACGGCGCAAGATCTCTTCATGGCTACCCTTACCCTTCGCGGTATCCGCATCCCAGCGCATCAGGCGCGCATGGGGTGCGACTTGCTGAATGACCTCTTCCAGCCGTTGGGTGCCACTACCAAAGTATTTGATCCGTTTGCTCTGGCAAGCCGCGCACTGCTCAGGCACGGGGTAGCGTTGATTACAGTGGTGACAAATGAGAATTGCCGTATTTTCATGATAGGTCAGCGGCACGTCACAACGTTCACAAGACTGCACGGCACCACAATCACGGCACATGACAAAGGTACGGGTGCCGCGGCGATTTAAAAAGAAGATGGCCTGCTCACCAGCATCCAGGGTCGCATGTAGTTCGGCCAGCAAAGTCCGACTCAAAATGCTGCGATGGCCGGCCCGCAGTTCCTGGCGCATGTCGACAATCTCGACCGGCGGCAGATCGGTATAGGGTGCTTGGGTTTCTGATGGCGCCGGCAGGCGCATTGGCCCACTGTCGTCAACAGTGAGTGATGAGGACCGATGCCCCATGACGCGGTGCAATAGCTCTAACAAGATCAGATCACCACGCTGGGCTGCGCTGTAATGCTCCAGGCTAGGGGTCGCGCTACCCATGATCAACGTACTGCCGGTCAAGCGCGCCAACTGCCGGGCAACGATTCTGGCATCGTAGAAAACCGTAAAGCTGCCCCATGCTTCCGCTTGCTGCTTGTAAGAAGACTCATGCTCTTCATCAATAATAATCAGCCCTAACCGTACCAACGGAGCAAAGAGGGCGCTGCGTGGTCCGACGACAACATCAAAAACGCCATCCCGCAACTGGCGCCACACATCATAGCGCTCGCCGGTGCTCAAACCAGAATGGATCACCGTCACTCGCCCAGGGAAGCGCCCGGCAAAACGGGCAACCGTTTGGGGGGTTAAGGCAATTTCAGGGACCAGCACAATCGCTTGTTTGCCTTGCGCCAGCGTTGCGGCAATGGCGCGCAGATAGATCTCAGTCTTGCCACTGCCAGTGACGCCATGCAGCAGGAATTGGGCACTGGTTTCCGCTGGCCGTGCGGCCTGAAAAGAAGGTGATAAAGCAGCAGCCGGCCGGGCCTGATTCGCACCAACAACTGCGATCGCGGTGACTGGGGCAGCGGTCAGCCCTGGGGCATGAGCAAAGGCTTGCTGCTCGATCTGCTGCCAGACGGCGATCTGTTCTGCCGTTAATGGGGGTGCCGTCGTCTGTGCATAGGTGCGCCCAGCTAATGGATCGCGTAAGCGCACCCGCTCTACCAGGTGAATTAGCCCAGCCTGTTGCAACTCGCGCAACATTTGCAAATCGACCGCCACACGGGCCTGTAATTCACTTTTCCACAGGGGCGCGCGCAGCGTGGCGAGGGCTTCCACGACGGGTTTATACTTGATTGCACCGCGCAATGTCAACCAGGCCGTCTGTGCGGCATCGGTAGGGCCGCTTAGTGCAACTTCGCCATTTTCATCGATCTGCACCAAACCTTGCTTCACCAGGGTATGCACAGTCGCAGCACTTTTTAAGGCACAGGCCTGTTGCACTTGCGCCAGTGAAAACCGGCGCGCAGGTTCTGCCAATAGCCAACCAAGCACGCGGCTCTGCTGATTTTCCCGCCCTAACGTGGCTAATTGTGCGAACGCAACGTCCGGCGCAACGGCTAGTTGCACCTGCCACTCACGCTTAGCCCGTACACTTGGCCCACCTTCCGCTTTACTGAGCAGGCCAGGGGGAACAAAAAGTTTGACTGTTTCGGCCAAGGGGGCAACATAGTAATCAGCAATCCAACCGGCCAGGGCAATTTGCGCCGCGGTTAGCACCGGCTCCGCCCGTGCCAGTCGCGAAATCGCCCGGGTTGGCACCGGTGCATGATCGCAGCGGCGGACAACAAAGCCCTGTACCTGCTGTGCGCCAAAAGGGGCCCACACGAGATGGCCAGGCACCACGATCTGCTCTAGCTCGACCGGTAGATGATAGTGATATAGTTGCAGGGCCGCCTGCTGTTCGGCCAGTGTATCGGTTAGCGGATCAAACGTTTCAACCAGCTCATCTTCACCCTGTCCTTCGGGGGGGGGCGTTTCATGGAGCCGGCTAAAGGTCCGGCGGATCGGGCGGTTGACGATCAGCTCGACAAAAATCATGATTTCACTCAGCTACGCACACCATAGAGATATTCTTGGAGCGCGCCAAAGATTAAGGCCAGGAAAGCAGGCAGCAGCCCCAACAAGAGCTGTTCAGACGGTTCAACGCCCAACAGATAGTAACCGATGCCAAAAATCAGACACAAGAGGAGACCAACCCCGGCACCGATGAGCGGCAAAATCAAGCCGCGCAACCCATATTTGCGATCAAAGAAGCCATGTTCCCTATGTGCATGACTATACATATTCAGGAATGCGCCGACGGCTCCCCCCAACGCGCCGGCAAAAAACGCACTAATGCCGGTGAGCAGATTGTAGGCAAAGAGACTCTGCCCACCGCCTTGACTAAAAGCGCTACTCCAGGCCAACAGTTGACTTTCATAGAGGAAGCGGCCAAGGATAACCAGTACACTGAGGACAACCCAACCTAACAGGTAGGTGCGCAGCCGGCGATGGTAAAGATTCGACCAGTGAGCCGTCTCTTGTACCCGTTGGACAATCGTCCGCACCTGTTGCAGATAATAGTCCACCTCGGCAGAACGATTGGGATCACGCTGCAAGATTGCGTGAGCCTTTTGCAATAGATGCTGTGAGCGCTCGCGCGATTCGTGGCCAGCCGGCAACACCTCTTCAATGGCGCTTTGCAACATTCCCATCTCCTGTTGAATGGTACGTGCATCGGCCGTAGACATCCGGGGGAGCAAGTTTGAGCGCTTACTGCGTACCGTTGGACTGTTCACGGCCGCTGGATTTAGCGCCCCGACTGGGACAGCCTGTGCATCCACTGGCGCAGGATACTTAGGGACAGCCACCCGCAAGGCTTGGTCTGCTGCCTCACCGGCATAATCAGGAGCGGCCGACCAGCCATCATACTCGTAGGTTGCATTGGCTGCGCTTGTCGCTTGCCGGCGTGTGGCCAGTTGCTCATAGCGCTGTTCCGCGGCAAATAACCACTGTTCGGTACCGTTACCGGGGGTATTACCGGATCCATTGCCGGTGGTAGAGGTCCGATTTGTCACAGGGTTCGTCATCGGGTTCGTCTTCGGGGAGGCCGGCGGCTCGACAAATCGTGAAGCACCAGCCACAGTTGTACGCATGACAGCTGCACGGGTCGGCACTTCATCATCGTGCGGCGACGCCGGGTTCGTATCGACAGTATGGGCAACACGCCGCGCTGCCCACTGATATTGTTCTGCGGCGGTGTTACCGCTTTCATCTTCGGCAACATACCGATTTGCCATTAGTGATTCGGCAGTGCCATTCGCGGCGGGCAGTGAGCGTTGATTTCGTGCTGCGGCCATTGCACGGGCGGGGGATGACTCATCCGCCGCGATATCAATTGCCCCCAACATCATCTCGTCGAGCAATACATTAGCACGCCAGTGCAAGAGATCAGGATTCTGATCCTGGGCGTTGGCCCCATTTTCATTACCAACCGCACCATTCATTGCTGGCCCCCATTCTGCTGCGCGGGAGATAGCAAGGGGAGTAGTTGTTTGTTTACGTTTTTCATCTTTTTCCGGATCAGGTCATTACGCAGTTTTTAACACAACAAGCGCTAGCCACAATATATACGCGCCACAATTCGCTGGAGGACCATTCATCTATCAGAGATCGTACCACTCTTTACGCCTGCTGCCAAGCGCGTGGCGTGGTACAAGTATACCATATCGCGCTGGTTTCCCAAGGTTTAGCCGCTGGTTTAACGCACTGATTTAGGGGTAAGGCTTGGGATATATGTTAGAATAGAGAAGCAGCACCCTTGACAGAATTTGACGTGACAAATCACTATACGTATAATAGCGGTTTGAAGCTAGCTCCCGTCAAACGCGTCCATATTTTGGAAAGCGTGCTTGGGGAAGGTTGAATCCATGGATTGCCGGCAGCTTTATAGAACGATAAGAATATTTTCGTTAAAAATGTTATTAAGGGCCGACTAATTCGGCGATAATTCAGGAGTCAAAATGTCAACAAAACGCACTTGGCAACCCAAAGTTCGTAAGCGCTTGCGCACCCATGGGTTCCGCAACCGAATGAGCACCCCCAATGGCCGCAATGTCCTCAGACGGCGCCGTCTGCGCGGGCGCGCAAAGATTGCTGTACAGCTGACCATTCGCAAGTCGATTACCTAAAAATTTGTGCAACCTGATGGTGCAAATTTGTAGCGAATTTTTGCTGTGAAGAAAGCGTTTCGGATTCGGGACAACAAACATTTCCAGGAAGTTCGGGCCAAGGGTAAATCCCACAGCAACGAACTATTGGTCATGTGTGTGCTACCTAATGGGTTGCCCTACAGCCGCTTTGGCTTTTCGGTCAGTAGTCGGATTGGCGAAGCAGTAGTGCGCAACCGCATCAAGCGTCGCTTGCGTGAAGCGTTGCGCTTGCAAATGGCGATGATTCAGCCGGGATGGGATATTGTTTTGATTGCCAGACGACCCATTACCCGTGCTGATTATCACCAGATGGACGCCGCTTGCGCCCGCCTGCTTCGGCGGGCGCATTTGTTGCATAGCCAAAGTTAAGGTTCGGTCACGTTAGGATCGATTGTTTTGGCAAGGTACATTCGCGTTGGCGCAGCCGACCGTCAGCGGAGCGCGTTCAAGCAGCCGTGAGCGAAAGTGTGTTCGCTGAACCGTCCAAAGCCGAACGCATTTTAATTGAGTTCAAGTGGGTCAACCATACTATGCGCACGTTTGCGCTCTATACAATCCGGTTTTACCAGCGTTTTATTTCTCCCTTGCTTGGCAGTAATTGCCGATTTTACCCCACCTGTTCGCACTTTACGTACGAAGCAATTGAGAAATATGGTTTTTTTGCCGGTGGCTGGATGGGTATAAAACGCATTGCCCGTTGTCACCCCTGGCATAAAGGCGGCTTTGACCCTGTTCCGTAACTTTTAGCGTTAGCGATTGGGTCCCATCGTACTGTCGACCCGATAGGAGATAGAATTTGTGAAACGCAAGCACTGGCTTTTTTTGCTTTTAATTACTGTGCTGCTCTTACTGCTCAGCGGTTGTGGTGTCGATCAAGCCGGGGTGGATGTAACCACAACCGCGCCGGATGGTTGGTGGCAAGCCCTAGTCGTATGGCCATTGGCCAAAGCACTGATCTATATTGATCAGTTTCTACAAGATTCAGGCGTCCCCTACCACTGGGGCTTTGCGATTATCCTCTTTACGCTGATTATTCGCATCGTACTCTTTCCGCTGACCTTGAGCCAAATCAAGGGCATGCAGGCACAGAAAGAGATTCAGCCTAAAATTCAAGAGTTACAAAAAAAGTACGGCAAGGATCGCGAACGTATTACCCAAGAGCAGATGAAGCTCTATCAAGAAGCAGGGGTAAATCCGCTCAGTGGTTGTTTACCCCTTGTTATCCAGATGCCAATCCTCTTTGGGTTATACTCTGCGCTTGTTGCAATTGGCCCATCGCTTGGCAATGCCCCATTTTTTTGGATATCCGACTTGGGCTTCCCCAAGTATACGCAGGGCATGGGGTGGGTTGCCGAATTGTTTCAAAATGGTGAGTACGGGCGGCTGATTGGCTACCTGATTCTGCCGGTGCTGCTAATTATCTCTCAATTCATTATGCAGCGGTGGATGACACCGGCTGCCCCCAGCACTGGCAATGATAGCCAGGCAAACATGATGAAACAGATGACCTATGTCATGACCTTCATGTTTGGCTTCTTTACCCTGCAAGTGCCCGCCGGCTTGACCCTCTACTGGGTAACCAGTAACCTGCTCCAAATGTTACAACAGTGGATTACCACAAGTGATCGATTTAATCTCAGTGGTCCCAAACCCGCATTGGCCGTCGCTGGTGGTGGTTCGGCCAGTAAAGTGCTGGCAGACCAAAGCAATGTGGCCACAGCAGAGGTCCTCGACAACCAGAACGAAGAAAAGGCAGCACCTCCCAAGCGACGCAAAAAGAGGAAATAAAGATGGCCAGTCAAGCGCATGAATTCAAAGCAAAAACGGTCGATGAAGCCATTGAAGAAGGACTCGCCACGCTAAAAGTTCAACGCGAAGCGGTTGATATAGAAGTGGTAAATCGTGGGAGCCGGGGCATTTTTGGGATCGGCAGTGAGCCAGCGGTTGTCCGTCTGACGCAGCGCGTCCTCAGCCCAACTCCCACCCTCGCCCCCACCACACCTGCTGTTATCATGCCGCAAGAGGCACCACCGCCCCCCCCGGCTGCCAGCCCAGTGACCAAAACTGTGGTTGATGAGGCACCAGCCAAGCCGGTTCGTAGTGCACCAGCACCTGTCGCTCCCAGTGATCATCAAGCCGAGATACCGAGTACGCTTGACACTGGATCGGCTGACGAGGAAAGCCTCAACGACACAGTCATGGAAACGATGGCGGTTGAAATGCTGACCCGTATGATCTTTCTAATGGGTTTCGATGTAACCGTGACGGCAACCTGGCAAGATGAAGATGAGGATGACTTTGATGATGAGGATGGTGGGGCAGACGAGGAAGGCCACTCAGCCACGGCTCGCCGCTACCTCCATCTTGATGTTGAAGGTGTCGAGCTGGGTGCCTTGATTGGTCGGCGCGGGGAAACATTGGAGAATATTCAATATCTTTTGCGCCTGATGGTTAACCAGAAGCTCCATCGCTGGAAAAATATCATTATTGATATCGAACGTTACAAAGCGCGGCGAGTCACACAATTAACCCAATTGGCGCAGCGCATGGCAGAACAAGTGGCCCACAACCGCCGGGCCGTTTCCCTAGAACCCATGCCGGCCAATGAGCGCCGCATTGTCCACATGGCACTTCGCGATCATCCCGACGTTTATACCGAGAGCTATGGGGATGGCAACCGGCGGAAAGTGCATATCTTTGCCAAAGATTAGAGCGCGCATGGCGCTTTCTGCCTTTGCCAACTGCTTGTGAGCCGGCCGTATCAGCGGCTGCTGTTCGTGCCCTGCCCATTGTGGCAGGGCATTTTGATTGGCAGATGGTTGCACCACTTGGCGCATGTGTCGCACTGAACACTAGCCAGAAGCCGCGCTCTATAGTACACTTTGGCGGACAATCTACCGTGAGTAATCTTAATCGCTTTGACCAGGATAATAAGCCATGCTACAATCACAGACACTCACCGCCGCTGGGTCCAATATGGGGGCCGATGTAGACATTTTGTTGATCGGACATCTGACGCGCGATCTACTTGAAAACGATCAACAGGGTTCCTATCGTTTGGGCGGAACGGTTAGCTTTGCCGCTGTCACTGCATTGCGTCTGGGGCGCAAACCAACCATTATTACACGCGCAGCCGCCGACACTGATCTCACTGAGCTGCCGGCCGCAGTTGATTTGCACGTGTTGCCCAGCCCAACCACGACGACTTTTGCCAACATCTACACTGCGGAAGGGCGGGTGCAATATTGTTACACACCGGCCCTGCCGATTGTTGCCGCTGACATCGCCGCCCAATGGCGCAAGCCGCGCGTTGTACTGCTTGGCCCGCTCGTTGATGAGATCGCCGGCGATGTGGCCGCCATCTTTCACGAGTCCAGCCTGGTGACCGCGGTCCCCCAAGGTTGGATGCGCCAATGGGATGAGACCGGGCGAGTCAGCAGCAAGGCGTGGACAAGTGCGGAGACGATCCTACCGCAGCTGGATGTACTGGTCCTTTCGCTGGAAGATATCGCGTTCGATCTCAGTCGCCTTGAACCCTTCTTTGTCCATGTGCCGATTGTCGTGCTGACTGAGTATCGCGCCGGCAGCACACTCTACCAGAGGGACGCAGATGGCAGCATGATCGAAACGAAAATTCCTCCCCGGCCGGCCAATGAGGTGGATCCAACTGGCGCCGGTGATACATTTGCGACCGCTTTTATCATTCGCCTGCAAGAGACAGGTGATCCCGTACAGGCAGCGCGTTTTGCCAATATCACAGCCTCCTTTGGCGTGGAACAAGAGGGCGTCGCCGGCATCCCTAGCCGCGAACAGGTATTGGCTTATATGGAAGCACACCCATTTGGGTCGTGAAGGCATGACGACAGGATGACAGCTAAAATTTACTGTTTTGTCAATCAGAAAGGTGGCGTCGCCAAAACCACCACTGCCGTCAATTTAGGGGCATATCTAGCTGCTGCCGGACGGCGCGTATTGGTGATCGACACCGATGCCCAGGGCAATGCGACCACGAGCCTGGGAGTTAACCCGCGTGAACTAGGGGTTAGTCTCTATCATGTGCTGATTGATAAAGTCCCGATTCAACAAGCACTGACACTCACTGAGCGGGTGGGGTTGGATCTCATCCCGGCTTCGACTGATCTGGCTGGCGCAGAAGTAGAGATGGCACGGTTGATGGCGCGCGAACGGTTACTCGAACGCGCCCTGCAACCGATCCTCAACCAGTATGATTACGTCCTGATCGATGATCCCCCTAGTTTAGGACTCTTAACGATTAATGGGCTTGCGGCAGCACATGGGGTGGTCATTCCAGTCCAATGCGAGTATCTGGCGCTCGAAGGGCTGAGTATGTTGCTGGGCACGATTCAGCAGGTACGCGATGTCCTCAATGAGCGGCTAGCCATTACAGGGGTGCTGCTGACGATGTATGATGGACGCACCAACCTGGGCCAACAAGTCGTGCAAGAAGTGCAAAATCACTTTCCAGACAAAGTCTTTCGCACGATCATCCCGCGCAATGTACGGTTAAGCGAAGCACCCAGCTATGGTCAGACCATCCTCAGCTATGCGCCCCATAGCGCCGGGGCCATGGCCTACGAAGCGCTCGCCGCAGAATTTTTGGAACGGGAGGAAGCGCCCTCCATTCCGGTCATGCCGCCTGTGGCCCAGCCCTAGTCTGAGCAGGCACATCATCGTCGGCCCGGGCTACGCATGTTGCAATAAACTGAGGCATGTATGTCAAGTACTATACAAAAACGGCGCGGGCTGGGGCGTGGGCTTGGCGCACTGATTGTCAATACCACGCCAACCGAGACGCCAACCCCCACAGACGAACAACCAACTGCTGGCCTTCTGCGTTGTCCGCTGCGCGCAATTACCCCAAATCCGCAACAGCCACGCGCCTACTTTGATGAAAGCGCGCTACAGGAACTGGCGACTTCGATCCGGACCCATGGGATTCTGCAACCATTAATCGTGACGGCGAACCCAGAGCAACCGAATAGCTACTGGCTGATTGCCGGGGAAAGACGCTGGCGTGCGGCGCAACTAGCCGGGCTGGAAGAAGCTCCGGTCATTGTGCGCGAAGCATCGGCCCAGCAGTTGATGGAATGGGCACTGGTTGAAAATGTGCAGCGTGCCGACCTTAACGCGATCGAAGAAGGCGCGGCTTACCAGACACTGATCGAGGAATTTGGGCTTACCCATGCCGAAGTGGCAGAGCGGGTGGGCAAGAGTCGCTCCGCGATCACCAACATGGTGCGGCTCTTGCATGCGCCGAGCAGCGTACAGCAAGCCGTCATTGATGGGATCATCTCCGCCGGCCATGCCCGTGCCCTGTTAGCGCTGGAAATAGCCGAGCTGATTGAAGCAGCCTTGGTCAAGGTAATCGATGACGCACTCAACGTACGGCAGACTGAATTGCTCGTCAAAAGTTTGCAGACAGCAGCCCTGCCGACAATGGCACCCCCACTACCACCCCCCAGCAATGGCAGCCCGCAGCTAAGCCATTTAGAAGATCGCTTCCGTTCTCGGCTCGGGACACGGGTAAATCTGAATCGCCAGCCCAATGGCAGTGGTCGCCTGGTCATTCACTTTTACAGCGACGATGATCTGAACAATATCTATCGTATCATTGCAGGCGAGGATGACGACGAATCCCTCCAGTGAGTGGTGGGTACAGACGCCCGCCACCCCACTTGCGCCGCGTCAACACCAGCCCAGCCAGGTTGGCCCCGCATCGATCGGCTGGGGCATCCTTGGGGCCAGCGATCGCGCCGATCGCTGGCTGATTGACGCGATCCGGCAATTGCCGCCCCCACCGGGCCGACCAAACGAGGTGGGGGCGTGGGCAGTTGGCGTCTATAGCAATAACGAACGGCGCGCCCATGCTTTCGCCAAATCCCATTATTTACCCCATGCGTTTCTCAACCTGGCCGATCTGCTGCAACGGCGCGAGATCAACTGCGTTTATGTTGGCAGCCACCCGCGCCACCATGCGCCCTTGGTCATGGCGGCCTTGGCCGCGGGTAAACATGTCCTCTGTGAGACGCCACTCGCTTTGCAGAGCGATGAGGCCAGCGCGATGGGGCAGGCGGCGGAGAAACGCGGGCTGATCTTACGTTTGGGCCATCAATGGCGTACAGATCCGGCGATTCAGCAGTTGCGGCGCATGTTGCAGGCAGAGACCATTGGCGATTTAATCGGTGGGCGCATTAGCAATACCACCTTGCTAACAACCCACCAACAGAGCTGGCGCCTACGGGATAACGGAGGCGGGGCCTTGCTCCATCGCACCCTCTGCGATATCGATCTGCTCGCTTACCTGTTACAAGAACCGATTGTGGAGATCTTTGCGAGCGCCACGCAAGGCGTTTTGGCCGAAGGGGGCCAAGGCCAGGCCGAAGAAGAGATACTGGGCTATGTCCGCCACCGCAACGGTCTGACGATTCAACTACACGACGCCTTCTTCATTCCCCATCACCCGACGTTGATCGAATTTTACGGGGCAACCGGTGTGCTGCAAGTGCGTCACTGGGCCACCTCACGCTACCCCAGCGAACTATGGCTGCTCCGCAATGAAACAGCCCAACAATTGCCCATCCCAGCCACCGAGCCAGGCCAGAGCTTATTGGCGGCCTTCACCAATCTGATCCGTTTCCCCCAGCCCGCCCCCACCGCTGACAGTCAGCAGCTACTGGCCGACGCCGCCGACGGGGTTTATGCGCTAACCGTGGTCGCAGCCGCGCGCCAATCGATCTGGACCAAACAGCCAGTCACCTTGCCCTACCAAACGAGTAGCTGATCCGATAAAAATAATCCTATTTTTGCACCACTCCCTTTACGATATGATATTAGACGATACGATATTGAAAATGCCAACGTTTTATGATATGCTTGCCAGGAAAGTTTGTACATTCATTGCACAAACCTACACATTGGGTCATGCAGGTTTCTACTTGGCGTTGCAACAACACAGATAGCAAGTGCATTAAAGGCGAACGAGGCAAGTGTGAGCACTATCCATTTACGCAATTATCCTAATAGCCCTTTATATAATATCAAGGCCGTTGTGCAGGCCACGGGGATTAGCTCTAGCACCCTACGGGCGTGGGAACGCCGTTATCAGGTGACGCAGCCACAGCGCTCGGATAGTGGCTATCGCCTCTATTCAGATCGTGATATACTGCTCATTCGTTGGCTCAAAACCCAGGTCGATGCCGGTATGGCAATCAGCCAAGCTGTTTCCTGGCTGGAGACGCTGGCCAAAGAGGCGGGTGGGCTGGAACAAGTCAGTCTGCCCCTCATGCAGGAAGTCTACGCCGATCGGGTCACGCCAATTACGCAGCATATGGCACTGCGCGACTATGAGACCCTTCAACAAGGGCTACTCAACGCCCTGCTCGAATTTAGTGAAGAGCGCGCCGAGGAGGTTCTAGCCGAAGCATTTGCCCTCTATCCACTAGAATTAGTGGGGGAAAAGTTAATTGCGCCGGTGTTGATCGAAATTGGTGATCGGTGGCACAAGGGCCAAGTCAGTGTGACCGCCGAACACTTTGCTTCTTCGTACTTACAACATAGGTTGGCGGCCATTTTACGCACGGTCCCGACTAGTGGAGGGACATCCTTGCTGTGGGTTGGTTGTGCGCCCAAAGAAGAACATGAAATTGGGGCCATGCTCTTGACTATCTATTTGCGGCGCG
Organism: Caldilineaceae bacterium; assembly: GCA_022842065.1. The sequence goes on along the minus strand of JALHQH010000068.1, from coordinate 36,222 downwards.
CAGGCTACCAAGTTCAATATATTGGCAAAAATCCGAAAGCAGAAGATTTTGTTGCCGATGTACGCCGCTTTCAACCCGCATTGGTGTTGCTTAGTGCCAGCACCGAAGAGGCGGCAAAAGCATTGGGCAATCTGACGCGCCAGTTGGCTGCGCTGGATGGGCAACGCCCGATCTTGGGCTATGGGGGCCGTGTCTTCAAGCAGAAACCCGAACTGCGCAACACAATCACAGGGATCTATATGGGGGATAGTGCACTTGAAGCCATTGAGAGCACCAATGAGCTCTTGGGCGATAAAGCCAGACCGAAGCTTACTGCCGCCACTGATGACGATGTGTTCAACGATGAAGCGATCTTTGAAGAATTGACACAGGAGGACGAGTAGGTGTTGACAACCACTCATCCAACCGCGTTGGCACAGCTCCAGGCGGAACTAGAAGAAGTGAGCCAGCAACTTGACGCCGCGGTAGCCGAGCTGTATCCGCCGCTGGATTATCTGGCACGCGGCCAGCTTACCCAAGTGCGGCCACTGGTGCGGGCGGCCATGGCGTTAACAGCCGGCGTTGGCGCGCCAGATAGCCCCAAGCTGCGCACTCAACGGATTATGCTGGCGGCAGCGCTGGAAATGTTGCACATTGCCTTGCGCATTCATCGCCTCTTATTGGTGGGGCCGATCAACAGTGACGGGGATAGCAACCAGCGTTCCATTACCGGTAGTGTAATTCTGACCGGTGATTACTGCTTTACGCGTTCGGCCATTCTCGCCGCGCAGACGGACAGCGTTACCGTCGTGGCGATCTTTTCGCAAACGCTCAAACAGATCAGCGAAGAGATTCTGCGTGAACTGTTTCAACACAACGAGGCGATGGCTGTCCCAGGTGAAGTCACGACGTTTAATGAAAATCGGGCACTCTTGCACGCAGGCATTGAAGCTTCAGCGATTTTAGCGGCGTTGCCGGCCGCAAGTATTGGACCCCTCGACACGTTTGCAGGCCAGGTTGCCCATGCCCTCACCCTATCCCCACCGGCAGCGATGACGGCACCAACCTTAGTTGCCTTGACAGACGAGCAACAGGCCCGCTGGCACGCGCTGCAACAGTGGCTCCACACGGAACAATAAGGGGAATAAGGGCAACGCCGGGCAAATTTTAGTAAATCCAGGGCAGCAGCCGCTTGCTCACTTGCTGATAGGTAATATATTCAGGGTAATGTAAGCCTAATAACCGCTCTTCATAGCGAATCTTGTATAACATATTCGCAAGCAGGATCACCCAGGTCAACAAGCGCAAGAGGGAGAAGTGATCCAGCACTAGGGCCAGCGTCACGAGGAGAACGGCCAGATACATGGGATGCCGAATGTAGCGGTAGGGACCGCGCCGGGTGAGCCGCCCTTGCACGTTTACATCGGGGAAGATCGTAAAGGTCGGCAGTTGCATCATCACAACGGCCCAGGCCCCGACCAGCAGCCCAATACTCTCGCCCACAAGATAAAGGCGGTGGCGGGCGAAAAGCGGCCCCGTCAGCAAGATGATCACGATTGCCGCAAACTGAATGATGACGAGCAAATAAGATTTGCGCTGATTAGCCATTACGTTAATACGCTCACGATTTTGTAGAAAGTATAAGATAAGAGAAGATGAGTAACCAACCAACCACACAAGCAGACGAAGCAGCCGCCATTGTGATGTATACCACCAACTGGTGTCCAGATTGCTGGCGAGCCAAACAGGTCATGGGTGCCATGAAGGTATCCTATCAGGAAATTAATATCAACGAGGATGAGGAAGCGGTGGAGACAGTGATGCGCCTTAACAACGGCCACCGCAGCGTCCCCACGATTGTTTTTCCCGATGGCAGCATCCTCACCGAGCCAACAACCCCTGCCCTTGCCCAGAAGTTACAGAGCTACGTGTAACGCATCGTTAGTGTACTGATGCGGTTAAGAAAATAGTTCGGCAAACGTAGGCTGCGCTTGTCGAAGCCGCTTTGGCTTCGACAAGCTCAGCCTACGCTCGCTTACCAGTTTATTTATACGCGACTAATGGCAGATAGAGCTGGTTTGCCAGTTCGGGTCCATTAACGACCGGTAGGTAAAATAGATGCGCCACGCGCAGCGCCCCGTCCAGCGTAAAGCTTTCTGCCCAATCCATATCGCGTAGCGTCGCACTAAAGGTGAAGCGATCCCCATAGTTGGCTGTAGGCGGAATCTGCACCTCAAAACGAATCGGGACAATGGCACGTGCGCTCAGCGCGCCCGTCCAGGCAATCTGACCATCCGCATAGGTACAGCGCCCCACCCCACAAACCAGCGAATCAGCCTGGTAGATCAAGCCCGGCGGCAGCACAATGGTCGCGTCACCGTTGGTCCCCAGCCCCCCCTGGTTGTGGGCAAACATTGTCACGCTGACAAAATGACCAGGTTCGCCATAGGGCGGACGAATCTCTAACCGCGAAGTACGCAAATCCGAGCGACGCGCCAGCAGCATCGCCACCAGCGGATAACTTTTGCCATAACCATCTAACAGGGTTGCCGTCGTCACCAGCGGGGTGCGATCGGGCAAGCCAACGGTCAATTCAGCCGCAAAGGTAATCGTGTACTGTTGCCCAGGGACAATGGCCCCATGCCAGGTTGGCGCCCCCCCCTGCTCATCACAGAGGCCACTGCTACAGCGGAGCGACCCCGCGCTATATTGCAACGCCGGGGGGAGATTAACCGACAGGCTAGCCGCAGTGGCACTCAGCAGCCCTGTGTTCTGAAGCAAGAACTGATAGGAGACCTTTTCCCCCGGTGCCACCGTTGTTTGCTGGATCGCCAAGGTGGACGCCTCGAGATTCACCGGATTGAGCAAGATGGGTGCGGCGCGCTGGAACACCGAAGAGACAGTGGTAATGATCGCGGTGTTGGTCACCACAGCATTCACGGCCACATCGGTCGCGCCAGTGGCCTGGAACTGAATTTCGGCCATGGCCGCCCCCAGCGTTACGCCAGGGGGGACAAAGATAATCGCCTGTTCATCATGAATCGTTCCGGCTTCATCACAGGCATAGGTAACGCCTTCGACTTCATTGGGGGCTTCAATCCCCGTGGTGGAAGAAAAGCCACGCAGCGCACCAGCATTTTGGATCGCCATGCGAATTACCCCGTTTTCGAAGAGCACTACCTGAAAATCACTGTAGCTGCTCATCGCTGTGCCATAACGACGCGCATCCTGCCACTGCACCACCAGATAACGGTTCGGGGCATCGCCAAAGGTTTCATAGTAGATTTGACCATCGATCACCAGATCATCCCAAAGGGGGGCAATGATGGCACGATTACTGCCGCTGCTGGGTAACGGACAGATATTGGTATCCGCAGCGCTGCCCGTGCGGTCAAAAGAGACAAAACCATTGGTACTGGCACAGAATTCCTGCATCTGTTCCCCATAGAAAGGAAAGGCAAAACCGAGCGGTAGCCCACAAGTATAGACGATGTCGCCACCACCGATGCGATTGCCCGTGTCAGCAATATCGATCCAAGCATAGTCCACCTGCTTGATCTCGCCAGCCCCAGCCGAATCCCCCCAGACATACTGATTCGTCAGGTTACGATAGGTAACGGTACTCTCCCTGGTGGTGCCCGCCCAGAGGATGGAACGGGTGGCTTCATCATAATAGCCACTGCCGGTGTTGTAGGTCAGGGTGCCAGGCAGATAGGTGATGCCGGCTGGCAGTGGATCACGCATGGTGACGGCACTACCCGCATAGCCTTGCCCCTGCAAATGGATCGTATAGGTAAAAACATCACGACTTAGCGCCGCAGCACGACTGACCGACTTGGCGCTGAGTTGGAGGTCAACGGCGACCATAAGGGTTGCCACTGTCCGCGTAAAGGTGGTGCCATGTCCATTGTCAAAATAGACGGTGCTGGTCAACCGCTCGGCATCAACCAGGGTAGAGGCATCGGTATTGACAAGATAGGTAACCTGCTGTGGTGCACTGCCGCCGGCCAGCGCGCCCTGCCACTCGACCTGGCGTTTGGCCGCATTGTACGCTGCCCCCACCGGGTTGACCACAAAGCCGGCAAAGCTCGTTTTGGGCGGCAGGGGATGGCTAAACCGGGCCGCCACTAACTCATTCTGCGGTGCATGCAGTTCGACGGTATAGGTGATCGGGTTACCAAGCCCCGTGCTATCATCGGCCACGGTATGCGTAGACAGGCAAAAGGAGGGAGCCAGGACCAACGCCTCATGATCAATAGCGGCGCCGGCCCCACCCACCGCATAGAGCCGCCCAGCCACATAGACCGCAGCGACGCCATCACGATTACTATCTTGGGTCGTTGGCACCGCCTCCCAGCGCTCCGTCGCTAGACTGAAGCGTTCAACGGCGTCCAATTCTGCCGTGCCCGCAGCCCCGCCGACGGCATAAAGATAGCCATCGGGCACGGCGGTCAGACCAAAGGAGTGGCGACCAACCTGTAGTGCCGGCCCCGTGCGCCAACTATCTGTGGCCGGCGTATAGATGGTTACAGTCGGCAAAGCCGGGAAGCCCCCAACCAGATAGATCTGGCCGCCAAAGTACGCCGCCGCCGCAAAATAACGGCCAGCCCCAGGAATCGACGCTCCTACTTGCCACTGGTTGGTGGCCGGATCGTAGATATAGGTCCGCGTGGAAACATTGCCATCGCGATCGAGCCCGCCAAAGGCATAAAGTTTACCACCGACCCCAACCACCGCCATCCCGGCATAGGGTGCGGGCAGCGGAGCCACTTCGTCCCAGCGATTCGTCACCGGATCGTAGACAAAAACGTCATCATGTTGGGTGAGGGTGCTGCTACCAAAGCTAAAGAGCAAACTGCTGCCGCCGACCACATAGAGCTTACCGTTCAACTGCCCCACCCCCATATTGGCGCGCGGTGCCGGCAAGGGGGCGAGCGTTTCCCACCGCTCGCGACAGGCGTTATAACGCTCATTCACCGCCGCCGCCCGTTGCTGGATAAAGGGATCGAGGGCACTTACATCATTGTACCAACCGCCCAGTGCATAGAAATGGGTCGTATTAGGCATGGCCACCGCGCCCACCCCATAACGGCTGGTCGGCATGACGCGTGCGTACTGCCAATGTGCAAAGGCAACCGAGGTGAGGGTCAGTTGCGTGGTTAGCTGCAGATCCTCGGCGAGCGTCGCCTTGACGATAACCTCATCGCGCGCGCCATTTGTCACATTTGCCGGCACCTGCACTGTCACCGTGAGATCGACCGTCTGGCAAGGGGCGACTTGCACGGCGTTGGTTAACACGGTACTGTCCCGCAAGAGTTGGGTTGGCCACTGGGCACCCAACAGCGCGACCCCAATCGTCACCGTCTGGGCGCCTGTGTTCAAGAGGCGCAAGGGGTAACTGATGGATTGGCCGGGCGGGTTAAATGCAATGGCATCCGCCGTTGCCATTTCGATGTTGAACATCGGCCGCTGGTTATTTACCCAGCGGATCGAGCGGCCCAGCGCTTCCGCAATGGCCGGATCACGCTGGTCGGCCCGGGGGCCAATATTTTCAAAACCGACACTGTAATAGACTGCCCGGTAATCGCTGGCACAGGAATCAATCGCCAACGCCGCGGGCAGATTGGTGCGACTGTAGCGCAAAAGTGGGTAGACCGTCGCGTCGGTTGGTGCGGCGGTCACGGCATCGGGTGATAGCGCAATCGCCCCGTTGCGATAGCCATAGAGACTGGCATTGGTGATGGTCAGCGCCAGATTTTCCAGAAAGCCCGCGCCGGCAAGGAGATCACCGCCTGCCGCCGCATTGTCTGCAGCCAGGTTGGCATAGAGATAGTCGGTAAAGAGCTTGCCCCCATCCTCCCAAAAACCCAGATCCTGGCCGGAAATAATCAGCCGCCCACCGCCATCCATATAAGCCATCAATTCATCAACCGCGCCCATTGCCGATGGCGAGCCACTGAAGTAACAGCCTAAGAAGCCGGAGTCACAGCCGATCTGAGCCCAGATCACGACATCATATTGGGCAAGCGTGGCCAGCGAGGGAATGCCATGCAGGGTCGAGCCATCAGACTGGATCTGCGTATCATTAAAGCTGGTGCCCTCAATCCGCCACAGGTCATAGCGATAGGCTTGCTGGGCAAGTGCCCAATCGAAGAGGTTGCTGATTGACCAGCCACTAAACCACCCGCGGTAGGCATCGGCTTCCACCAGCAAAATCGAGGGGGCCGCGGCCAACAGCAGATCTTGGTTCACGGTGCCGGGCGTCACTGTCACCGCTTGAGTCGTGACCCGGTACCCCCCGTGATCGACAACCAACTGATGTTGCCCCACTGGCAAGGTCAACTGATAGCGTCCCTCGCTGTCGGTTGTCGTGCGTACGCCCGGCTGCGCTTGCACAAAGATTGTTGCGCCGGCAATACTCCCCGCGTCACTGCGCACGATCCCTTGGACCGTTGCCGTCGGCAACGGCGGCAAGGCAAAATCAGCCAACGACAGCGTCCCGGCAAGTACCGGTTGGCTAGCGAACGTGCGGCCTTCGTAGCCCCAGGCGGCAACAATCACGCTATAATTGCCGGCCGGCACCGTTACCGAGTAAACGCCATTCGTGCCACTCAGGGTAGTGAATTCTTGTGTACTGACCCCACGGACGGTGGCACCAGTAATGGGGACTTGGGTTGTGCCATCACGCACCACCCCGCGCAGATCACCCGCCGTCAAGACCCAACTGACCGCGGCAAAGGCATCAATGCGCCCGTAGCCATAATCCGCGTCGGGGCCGACGGTACCCAGGTCGACCGCGGTATAGGTCATAAAACGTTCTAACTCGTCAACCGAAAAGTCGCGTCTGCCATCCCGCAAATCAGCCGCCACCATCAGTGCGATCAGCCCAGTCACATGGGGGGCCGCCATGGATGTGCCCGAAGCGCTGGTATATTCACTGCTGCCCACCGTGGAGCGCACTTCGACGCCAGGGGCAGAGAGCTCCGGCTTCTGTTCCCCTGCATAAAAGGAGGGACCGCGGCCACTAAAGGGCGCGATCAGATCGTTACGATCAGTCGCACCCACCGTGATCGCTTCCGGCGCGTTGCCCGGGGTGCCGATTGAGCCTGGGCCAGCCCCGGGATTGCCGGACGCAAAGACCGGGGCAATGTTTGCGGCGCGCAAGGCCTGGATCGCCGGGCGCAGCACCTCACTGACGGGGTTGGCCGAGCCCCAGGAGTTGTTTACCACATCGGGGGCCTTGCTGCAATCAGCAGTCGCCAGCACACCGGAGAGATCGGTCGGGCAGAGGAGCCACTGAAAGGCTTTGAGCCCCCCAATATCATCGCGAATACCGCCCCCCATGGTGTTGGCACAGATGCCGGGGAGCGCAATCCAGCGGGCGTCGGGGGCCATGCCAACGGCATCAGCACGCCCTGGCCCACTGCCGACCGCCGTGCCCATGGTGTGAGTGCCGTGGTTATCACAATCGCGCGGCTCTTCCGAGACGCTGGGGCCAAGATTGCCATCACTGTAAAGCCGGCCATCAGGCTCAAACCAGTTATAGTTGTGGTTAAATTGATTGTTGCCCAGGTTGCCCCGATATTGGCGGATCAAGGCCGGGTGCCGAAAGGTGACCCCCGTATCAAAGCCGGCCACGACGGCCCCCGCCCCGCGGATACCCAGATTGTTCCAGACCAGATCCGCACGCACCAGGGCAATATTCCAGTTCTCTGGGTCGAGCAGGGTGACCGCGGCACCCTGGAGCGTTTCCCCAATCCTGGTTGGGGTGGGGAGTGCTGGGGTTGGCTCATCCGCCTTAAACAGTGGATAGTTAGCCACCAGGCGTGCCACATCCCCACGTTGGGCCAATGCGACGACAGTTTCAATCGTGCCGTCAACCGCAATAGCATTCACAATATAAAAAGGTTGATAACCGCTGATCTGCTGCGCCTGTAACTGTCCATCAAGGGCTGTGCGCAAATTCGCCTGTTGGGCGCGGGTTGTCGTCATCAAAGTCGTAAAGACCGCATTGCGTTGTGCGACCTGGCTGGCAAAGACCAGTTCACGCAGCGCCGTGAGATCGGTCTCCTCGCGCAGGTAGACCAGAAAGCGAGTCTGTTCCAGCGCGATGGGGGTGCGCGGCAGCAGGGCCCCTGGTGTCACCGTACCACCTAAATGGGCTGGCAGTACCTCACCACGCAATTCAGCCAGAATGCGCGGGTCAACTTTGGCCTGGGCATCGGGCGTCAATGTCTGCCAGATCCGCCAGCGTAATTCCTGTTGTACGGGTAAAGTGGTGCTTGATTGGGCAGAGGGTGCAGTTACGGCGGCGATATGGGGCGAGGCAACCCTATTGACAGGAGCGACTTGGGGCCAAAGCGCCGATAACGCGGCACTCGCGGAGCCATTACGCAGCAATAGACCAAGGACAAGCGCGGCCAAAAGCACAAAAAGGAATCGAGGCCTGACGTTCATGCTAAACCTCCGGGGATACGGTTGGCGCTGACCATTAAATAAGGTTAGGCAATGGGCAAGTGATTATCGAGTAAAACACAGATTATTTGACATAATACGAGTAAAAAGCAAAAAAAGTTCCGTTACGGTCAACGCTGCTTTACCACTCGGTCAGGCACCACTCGTGATGCCAAGGAAGAGCTGAATAACCTCTTCGCCGATGAGCGCGAAAAATTCCACCCAGTCGGCACTATTCGCAGGTGTAGAGATGGAGGTGAGATCGAGGTCGATCCGTGCATTGACATACCAGGCCCCAAAGAGCCCCATGGCGAGCACGAGTAGGAAAAAGATCCGCGTTTGTAAGCGGCTGTTACGAACCATTGTAGCGTACCATCAGTATCATGAACGGGCGCTCGGGTTGACAATGTTCCCGACCAGCATGGGGAGCAACGGGCGGCAACGAGCGCGCACCAAAAAGTTTTCCAATTTGCATAATCCACTGCCTATGATATAATCAACGACGCAACAGAGCAAATTCTGGATGAGTAGCTCAGCTGGTTAGAGCGCACGGTTCACATCCGTGAGGTCGCGGGTTCGAGTCCCTCCTCGTCCACTAATCGAATAATTCTCTTGGTTGATGTGGCAGTCAACCAAGATGACTCCACAGAATATGGGAGGATTCTGTTCTTTACCACTTGGTAAAGATAGAATCCTCTTTTTTATTTCCTGGAATCTGTCTTTACCACCAGTAATCAGGGACAATTGGGATGCTCCTGAATGATGCCATTAGTGGCTATTGGTTGGAAAAGCAGATCGATCTTTCCACAGCCACAATCCGCGACTACCAACTCACCTTTGCTCGCTTCACTGCCTTTCTTGGCGACCCGCTCTTTGCGGAGATTACGGCCAACGATATCAGGCGCTTTCTTGCATTTGTTCAAAAAGAATACAGGCTTAGCCGAAAAACTATTGTCAATCATTGGATCGCTTTGTCTTCCCTCTGGACATGGGCAGAGTCAGAGTACGATTTTCCTCACGTCATACGAGGCAAAATAAAGCGACCACGGTACCAAAGCAAAACGATAGAGCCATTGGAGCCGTGTGAAATCGTTGCGCTGTTAGATGCAGCACAGTGGCAGCAGCCATATGTAACTCGTACAGGCAGAACAGCAAGGGGTAAACGGGCAACCGCAATTAGGGATAAGGCAATTATTCTCACACTGCTTGACAGTGGACTAAGGGCCTCTGAACTTTGCAATCTGACAATTAGAGATTACGACAAATTACGAAGCCGATTGCATGTACGGCAAGGCAAAGGAGGTAAATCTCGATTTGTGCCCTTGGGTATGCAATCGCAGCAGGCCATACAGAGTTATTTGCACAGTAGACAGAGGACGAATCAAAACGATCCGTTGTTCAGTACACGAACAGGTTCACACATTGATCGAAACAACTTGGGCAACATTCTTGAAGCTATAGCCAAAGGTACGGAAGTGCCTAGCGTGCATCCACATCGTTTCCGGCATACCTTTGCCATCAACTTCCTTCGCGCTGGAGGAAATGTATTGCTTCTACAAGCGATCTTAGGTCATGCAACGCTGGAAATGGTGCAAAGATACGCACGAATCGCTGACCAAGATATTAGTAATGCTGGGCAGTTTAGTCCGGCAGATCGGATGTTAGAGAGCCAGTAATCGGTATTAACGCTGTACGCCAGTGCGGGAACACTGACGCACAGCTAACCATACACCCGTTGAAGTAGCAACGGGGCACGGCTACAAGCTATTGTAGCGGATGCCCACCAACGGGAACAAATCACCGTTTGGTGGGCATTTGTTTGCCCACCTTATCACCCAAAGGGGGTAAACAAGATGAGTACGTGGAAGTTTGGCGATTCATGGATCACATTCCACCAGAAACAGACAGGAATTGGATCGGCAAAACTGCGATCTCAGCAGGAGGCTTACGAACGCAACCAGCAGAGTTGCGGCGGCACAGGTAGCCATGAAGACCGGCAAGCGAGGGGTAGATCGCACAATCTTGCGCCAGTAGGAGTGGATCTATGTGGAGAATTGCGCTAATGGTTGCCATCTTCTTGTCACTGCTGCCGACAGAGGCCACGGCGCAGACGACACAAACCGCGCCCCGCATCCGGAGTCATAGCGGTGCGTGGCTGTTGCCAGTAGCAACCAAGGTGCTGTGCAGTGATGAACAGCGCCACATCAACCGGGGCAGTGTGCGGGCATGGGATCTGTGTGCGCCCTATGGCTCGTCGGTCTATCCGATTGCGGACGGCATTGTCGTCTATGCTGGCTGCAACAACGCCGGCGGCTATGGTTGTTGGACCTACATCAACCACGGCAATGGCTTTTACTCGATCATGGCGCACATGATTGCCGGCAGTCTCACAGTTCGTGCGGGTGACCGTGTGCGCCAGCATCAAGAGATCGGACGCGTGGGTTGGACCGGAATGACCAGCTTTGGGCCGCACACCCATCTAGAGATCAGCCACGCCGGGAATCGAATCCTGATTGGTGACTACTTTGACCGTGGCCTGTTACGGGATTGTCCGCTGTGCAACACGCCAGGCGCGGCACTACGGGCCAGTGGCACGGTGGGCAACGGTCGCCCTTACCACAGCGCGGATACAGGCACCGCGCCCTTGTGGTTATTCCTGTTTGGGATCGCGGCAACGGTAGCCGTGGTCGGGCTCTTCTTTTCACCGGACAACTGGCTTAGCTTTTCGCTCTGGCACGGCGGCAGCGTTGCGTTTGTCTTGTTGGTTATTCTGGGCAGGCCGCTGTTCATCGGGCATGAAGCGGTCAGCAGACCGGGGGATTGGCAAGTAGCTTATGCGATCACCATCGGTAGCGAAGGCGCACAATGCAAACATGACCCGGTGCGGACAATGGGCGGGATTACCCAAGGGACGTTCGATGCGTGGCGTATGGGCCAGGGGCTGGGGTGGGCGGATGTGTGTCAAAGCTTGACGGAACAGCAACGCCAAACGATTTTCTACCAACGATACTGGCTAGCCAGCGGCGCAGCGCAGTTACCCGGCAACTTGGCCCTGACCTTTGTGGACTTCGCCTTCAATGCCGGCAACGGCGCAGCACAGGCGGGAATGGCAGCTTGTGGGATGAATGTCCGGTGCTTTAACAACTATCGGGAACAGTTTTATCGTTCAGCCGCACTTTGCTATCGCTACTGTAACGGCTGGCTGAATCGCCTGGCGCGGATGCGTAGCGTAACGGAGGTCAACTAATGGAACAACTCTTGTCCTGGGGCTGGGATGGCGTCGTTTTGGTTACGGTTGGGCTGTTGGTCTTGCGGGCTATCCCTGTCGCCTTTGACGCGTGGAAGTCGGGCAACCTCATTGTCGGCACCGTCAAAACGGTGGGGCCGATTGTGACGCTGGCCGCACTGCTCTATGGCGGTTGGTGGGTCATGCGCGACGCCGCAAGCTTCATCTATCACGATGCGCAGCGCGTCGATTTGATCACCGATGCCCGCCAGTGGACGGACAGCGGCGCGACGGCGATTGGCAACGGCGCTAGCGATCTGGGTTCCGGTCTTAGTGGCTATGTGGAATCATTCCGCAGTGAGTGGAACACTGGTGCCACAACAAACACACAAGCGGCACCAGAGACGCAGGCGAGCGCACCAGCGGCTGCCAATACCGATCCCCTGGCAACTGCGCAACCGGCAGCCCTTGCGGCACCCACGGCCACGCCTGACACGTCGGTGTGGTCGGCAGCGGGCATCAATGGCTTGTGGAACAGTGGCAATACAACGATGGGGCCAGCGCCAGCACCCACCTACGGGCCAGCACCAAAGCCAGCGGACAGTGGGCAAACCTTCTTTCCCGTTGGGGGCGACGGTGGCGGGCCGGCCGCGGCTGACGCTGACAATGCGCTCGCAACGGTCACCGAGGCGCGCACGTACACCGTCGAACGTGGCGATGACCTGACCAAGATCGCCGTGGCAGTCTACGGGAACAGGCGTGAGTGGGTCGCCATCTGCAACGCTAACCGCAAAATCGTCCGCGACTGTAACACGTTGCGGGTTGGCATGGTGTTAACAATTCCAGTTCTCAATCATAAGTAAGGGAGGATAGAACGCATGACAACGACAACTTTTAAGGCAATGGTTCGCAATCCGCTTGACCGGGCACGATGGGTGCTGTTGGCGCTGTTAGTCACCCTGTCGCTATGGTTCAACCTGACGCCGGTGCCGGTGGCCACGTCACAGAATGATGCCCCGACCGTGGTGGATCTGTATGCACCACCACGCAACGCCGAAGAACAAGCGGCCAAGAATCGCCGGGTGTGGGCAGAACGGGCTGCGATGTTGGCCGCGCAGCTGAGCAAGTAAGTGGGTGGGCACAAGTGAGCGCACTGCGCTAAGAGGGGAGGACTATGGGCTTTCAAACCATACTCAAACTATTAAGACTGCTGCTTAGTGGCCGGGATCTGCAAAGTCGCATCAATCGCATTGCCCGCAGGGAAATTGCCGAGTTTGACATGATCTTTGTGAAGCTCGGCATTGATGCCTGGATTGATCGGCGGCGGGTGATTGCCAGTCAGAGCGGCAACTTCATTCGCTACCATATCTTGGCCGGGGGCAAGATTGCGGCGGTGACTAACATCGAGAAGGATCTCTCGGTGTTGGTCACACGCTTACGGGGAGAGGCAACACCGGTCAAAGTCAAATTGCCCGAGCAATATATCGAATTGCCGTTTCCGCTCGCGACACGCCCGTTGCTGTGGAGCGATGCCAACCTGGACAACCTGGGTAAATACGAGATGATTGTGGGGCGAGACCAAAATACGGTCACACCCCAGCCGGTCACCTTGCACTTTGGCGACCGCAGTGTCGCCCATGTGCTGGTCACGGGTACCACTGGCAGTGGTAAATCGCTTTTATTGCTGAGCATGGTACTTTCGCTAGCGTGGTCAACCTCGCCGGCAGATGTCATCATTATCGTGCTTGACCCCAAGTTTTCGCTAGAAATCGGGCAGTTGGCGGGGTTACCGCAGGTGTTGCTATTTCAGGAAACGCAGGATTGCCTAGATGCGATTGCCGCGGTCAAAGCAGAGATGAACGCACGCAAGCGGCAACTAAAGCAGCCAAAGGTCTTCCTGATCGTTGAGGAATTTGCCGAACTTGGTATCGAAGCAGGCAATGGGAAATCTGCCCTGATTGACCCGCTGAAAAGTGTAGTCGGTGTTGGCCGGGGGCTGGGGGTGCATGTGATCGCTTGTACGCAAAAGGCGACGGTTGAAGTGGTCGATACGGTGTTACGCGCCAACTTGCCCATCCGGCTGGCTGGCCAGGTGAGCACGCAAGATGAGAGCCGGGTGGCAACCGGCATCCCTGGGGCCGGGGCCGAACTGCTACCGGGCAAGGGTGCTTTTCTCTTTGTGCGCAATGGCCAGGTGAAACGCATTCAAGCGCATTACCTCCCCGAGGATGAGATCGCGGGGATTGTGCAACAAGTCGCCGCAAAGTGGCATGGGGTGACCCCTTATGCGATTGATATCAACTTTAGCGCTGCCGACACCACGGCAACCGACGGCATTGACGGCCATGTTGCGACCGTGCTTGCTGCCATTGCCGTGGAGGATATCTTTGATGCCGATGGCACTCCAGTACGGGGTATCAAAGCGCACATCGTGCGGATTCTGTTTGGTGAAGATGCCAACACAGGGGGGGCAAACAATCGCATTGCGGGCGAGGTTTTGCGGCGGCTTCAGAACATTACTACTACTACCTAAACGTGCCATAGAACGCTACTACTGCACGATACTACACGAGTAAATAGCGTTTGGCGCACGTAGTAGTAGCGAAGGAGAGGGGGATTGTCAAATGATGATTAAACAGCTATTCAAAGCGCTTGGTGGGCTCCTCAACGGCCTGGCGGCGCTCGCATTGGTAGGGATCTTTTTGTGGGTAGCTGGGTTGATTGATGCAGCCACCTTTGCACAGTTGGGGGTTATGCATGCGGCGCTGTTGCGTACCCTCATTGGCGCGGTGCCGTGGGCGAATATAGTGACATGTTTGTTGCTGGGTATATTTGCAGTATCAATCTACCTGGCATGGGATCGGGTACGGCGCTGGGCATTAATGTTGCGCCCACTCCATGTGAAGTTGGTAGATTGAGTCACTTAGCAACTTAGTAAATTTACCTAGTTGGGTGATTAGCCACAGGCCAGCACCTCAGTGGATATCGCAGGTAGATGTAAGATTCATGAATCGGGTAAGAATGAGTTCAGTCATAATAACAGGAGACAAACAGATGAAGAAGCAATTGATCAGCAGTACACACCGAGTCGCTTATCATAGCGAACTGTTGCAGGGAATGAAGACCATTGAGGCAACCCTCTTAGAAGCAGGTGCATCTACTGGCGACTACACCATCTTGGATTTGCTGAATGCGGGGCTGAAGCTGGTGGAAATAGAAGCCATCAAAGACCTGGCAAAACATCTGGAAGATTCAGCAACCGTGCCACTCGGTAAGCACATTGGAAAAATCACAAATATCTTGGAGAATTGGGAGTAGCCTGATACAGCGTGACTACGTTTGAATTCCACTGATCTGTAACGAACAATTGATCTAAAGCAGCCAGCGCCCACCACATTCTCTGACCGAAGTGGTGGGCGCTTTGGTAACTAATTGTATATTCTGTGAAGTAGATTATCTCAGATGAGCTTTGGTCTCAACTGCCACAAATACAGCCGAAGGATATTTACCATGAGCATAATGCGGATTCTAAAGCGGATAATCGAGCCTTATCCATTGGATCTATATCATGAGAACATTTTGCTGACCTATGATCGCCTAAATGAGTGGTTCACTAAAGGCCACCTAGAAGCAGTAGGGCTTAATGGTAGCGAAACCATACATGATTTGATATCTTATGACCGTATGAAAATTATCGCTCTTGCCAAAAGACTTGAAGCTGTTATGCGCAGCGACAACCCACCTGGTGTAAAACCGAGTATTTCGGGAGATATAGAAAAATACGCAGTGGCCATTGCATGGAAACGTAGCGGCTTGACACAAGAAAGATTTGTAGAAGAGTTGGAAAAGATAAAGATGCCTTGGGATGACATGCCACTCGCAATCAGTAAATCAACTCTTGAACGTCGCATCAAAGACTATAAAGTAGCGATAGTCACTATTACCGAAGCTGAACTAACGCAGGCAGGGAAAGTGGCCGAGGAGATACTGCGCCGAATAGAAGGAATGGCATGATCATGAGTAGACAATCAATGTGAAGGTAATGTGACGGCGCTAATCGCCCTAGGCAGCCTTATACTAGAGCTGGCAACTAAAACATAGGAGGAGAAATGTTAACCAGAGTAACAATACACCTTAGAAGCGATGATGCTAACATCCTACAAGCTATGTCGAAATCTGATATGCGCAACATGAAAACACAAGTGCTTTGGTTAATCCGAGAGGAAGCTAAACGGCGTGGTCTTGAACAAATTGCTGAGACCAATCAAGAGGTGAGAGCAAAGGTACAAGCCAGAACTAACACGAAATCCTTATCAAAAGAAAACACCCACAACGCGGAAACTTTGGCCGGTCGACGCGTTGTAGGTGTTGAAGCGAACCATCCATCAAACATATCCCAATGAATATAACGCTCGTTTGTCGCGGATATTCTTAATAATTGGGCACATGCACAAGGACAGTCTACATGTTTACTGTAGCACAGGACGCGCGCGGCGTCAATTCCCACTTTGAAAACGCACCCTCTACACAAGGGTTTTACGCCTACTCCACACTCATTGCCACAGTCCGTCAACCTGGCATTAATCTGAGCAGCTTACATTGTTCGACCATGTTGGACCTCAACGTATTGGCGGCTATAGATGAATGAATCTGCACAAACCACCGACTGCGATTCTGCGCCATTCGTTGATACTGACGAGATGCTAAACAATTCATTTCGTACAGCCGATGAAGTATCAGCACAGGCCAGGAAGGCCACAACAATCGATACGGAACGCATAATCAGTGCTATCAAGGGAATGAGTATTGCAGCTCGTGGTTTGGCTCGTGACCAGCGCTTGACGATATTCAAGACGCTGGTTCCATTGGTGGCAAAAATCGATGATGAGGGCCTTAGAGTGGTCGAGGCTGAACTCACCACCCTTTTAGGCAATGATGATGCTAAATGGTTTATGGAACAAGTGCCGGCACCTGTGGGCTCACCGGCGTTTTACCCCTATTCATTCTCTGATCTACTGAATCTACCACCGAAAGACTGGTTAATCGACCAAATACTCGGAGCGGGAGATATGGGCATGATATACGGTCCGCCAGGTTGTGGGAAGACGTTCGTTATCATCGATATGATTATGGCGGCTTGTACGGGAAAACAGTGGGCGTTGCGATTTAATGTGCGGAGACATCTGAATATCGCCTATTGTGCCGGTGAAGGTATTAGCGGACTACCAGGTAGATTTGCTGCCGCAGCACATCATCATGGGATAACTGATCTAGCAAATTTCACTTTTTTCAAAACGGTGCCGCAATTGTACAACGATGGCGATTCTATAGAGACCGTTACTATCCGACAATTCATCCGTGAGTGGAAAAAACGACAGGAAGATGGCGATGCGAAACCGTTAGACTTACTTATCATTGATACGCTGCATGCAGCAAGTACCGCAGCCGACGAAAATAGTGCGAAAGACATGGGTAAGGTGTTGCACGCTTGCCGGTGGGCTTCGCAGGAACTGGGGTGTGCCGTATTGCTTGTACACCACAGTAACAAAGCTGGCACGGGCGAGCGCGGTTCTAGTTCATTACGTGGCGCTATGGACTTTATGATCGAGATTAAATCCACATCTGACAGCCACACCAAAGCATTAATGTGCTGCGAAAAGCAAAAGGAGGGCGAACGGTGGAAAGACCAAACATTCGACCTCACCGCCATTGACGGCTTCGACAGCGTCCGTGTGTGGTGGGATGAACCGAGTGACTTAAACGAATTCACGGGGCAAAAGGCTGAGGATAAGGCATTAATTCTCGCCGCAATGCAGCGTTTCGCCGGAACCAAGTTTACAGCCAAAAGCTTATCAGAGGTGATCACAAAGAGTGACAACTACACTCGCAAATTGGTCAGCGAACTCGAAAAAGCCGGCGAATGTCAACGCACACTAAGCGATCCAAACAAAGGACAAAGCCCGCGTAACCCTTGGGTTTATTTTGTTGAGGCAATGCAGTCGCAAAAGTCATGAAACTATCTTATTGCACACCACTATTAGCTCACACACCTAAGGTGTGTGTGGTGTGTGAGCTAATAAAGCAATGCTTACAAACCGATTTGAAACCGGTTTGTAAGCGGTGTGAAGCAATAAAAACTATTGAGGATTGAATAGTGAGAACACTCTTTCCTGAAAAAGAACTAAGTTCCAATTCTGCCACCCACAAGCAATTGGTTACCCTGAGCAAGCTAGGCTACAGAGATCTGCGACCGTTGACGATCACGGCGGCAAGCGAATTGATTGGGCGATTGATGGCAGAGCGAGAATCTATGATCACATCGGCCAAACTTGCCGCCGAACGCATAAACTTGATAGAGCTAGCTAGAATGCGTGTCGAATTGTGCAAAGAAGCGAGTTACGAATGGTCTGGACCGTGCCCCAAGTGCGGTGGGACGGATCGCTTTCACGTACAAGAACGTAAGTTCATGTGTCGTCGCTGTCATCCTGAGTGGGGCGATGGAATTGAGTGGTTACGTTGGACAAACAGCACAAGTTTTTTAGCTGCGTGTAGAGATTTAACAGAAGGTACGATTGCTACAGGGAGCAACAACGTTCATAAACCGA
This sequence comes from Caldilineaceae bacterium, assembly GCA_022842065.1. The sequence continues at coordinate 17,958 of JALHQH010000068.1, read as the reverse complement.
TTCCCAAACCAGCGACAACAGCGGCATTCATGTGGGATGAACCTAAACGGCGACGTGAGGCATTAGAAGCGCATGACAATTTATTGAAATGCACCAACAAGCAATCGGAAATAGCGCTTGCCTACCTGGAATCGCGCGACATTGAGGTGGGCACGGTCAAAGCGTTCAGTATTGGCTATGCCGTTATAGGGCTGCCTGGTACATGGGACAAAGCAAACCGCAGCCGGTGTTACCCAGTGCAGGTAGCAATTTCCTTGCCTTGGTTCAATAAAGACGGTGCATTGCAGTGCGTCAAATATCGTTTTACCGAAAATCACACATACACCGACGTTAATGATAAAGAACGCACAGAGAACAAAACCAGTAGAGGCAGTTCAGCAGGCAAAATATTTGGCTGGCAAGCCCTACAGGGACCGGACAAGCGTCTGGTGCTGATTATCATTGAAGGCGAAATGAATGCACTTAGTCTCTGGCAAGTTGGCAACCAGTGGGTGGATGTCCTATCTGTCGGTTCTGAATCAGTAATTGACAAAATGCCAACGATAGTTGCAGAGCTTGCGATTCAGTATATGCACTGCATTGTCTGGGCCGACAAAGGAGATATTGCAAATAGCGCGGCGTTGGCCATTGGCGCATCATCTATGCGTTCGCCGGATGGGATGGACGCCAACGACCTCTTGAAAGCTGGTAAGCTCAAGCCTCTCCTAGTCGGTATGCTTAAGCGGTTGGGCATAGACACGAAGCCAAAGTACAGGGGTTCATTCACGATAGACCTACCAGACAGGAAAACACTTGACGAGGCAGCAGATGAACTAGACCAAGAGCCATTTTGTGACCTAACACAGTATGTGGGTCAAACTGTTTCCCTGAGCACCTGGGCAGCGTTAGAGTCCGAATGTTACCTGCGTTTTGATGACGAGTTGGTCTTTGATATTGATGTAGCTAACGATGACATTTATATAAAGCGATTGTGCTCTAAATATGCTGAGAAGTGCCAAGATACAACAATAATCCAGCGGCCACCATTACCAGAAAGCATGTGGGTTACCGGGATAAGCTCATATGTAGAGGCTAGTAGAGTCCACAAGAAAGCCACACAGATGTATTTAGCACGTTTGGGCATGGGTGTAGACGGTTACTATGTTGCAGCGCCTAGCAGTGGTCTTTGTGCAATTCATTTGCCGTATCCAGAAGAAACCGGCCCTAACGATGGTGAATTAAAGACAAGCATGCCACTGTTGCCGAGTGGGGCAGCCGGATAAATCCTACCATTTGCCCGCTCTCTCTGTTCTAAAAAAGAACCCATGTTCTACACAGCGCACGATAGAAAAAAACGCAAACCTTGTAAATACTAGGGTTGATTTGAGGCAAGTGATCAACCGAAATTTCACTCTCGCCCAGTCAACATTTCGTTACGGCAAATCTATTGCAACCTGACATGGGTAACTTGGTAAATTTACCAAGTTAACACAAGCCTGTTGACTAGGTAAATTTACCAAGATCACCAACGGATAAAGGTAAAGGATTGAAAGCCAAGCGACGTTTCGCTGGCGTCATCTGTACAGCACATTGGATCGACAGCAACACCTATCGAGAACAGAGAATATACCACTGGGGATGGTATAGCATCCCCAGTGACAAGTGAAACTACACATCACATATGACTAACTAACTTATCTAGTAACGCAGTATGGGGTAGCACAGCAAGTCTGTACCACTAGATATTGTGTAGACTATCTGCTATACGCGGTGGAGATCACCATTGACAGTAGGAAACTGTAACTGCACGGTATACATTTTGTAGACCTGCCAAACGGTAAGCGCGTTTCCCCATTTTGGATCGGCGGATAGTTTCACGATCACCCCTCCGCTCACGCTAAAAAACAAAAAGAGTTATATAAATTACAAAAAATGCTACTTTATTTATTAACTAACATTTCAATAGCAGTAGTGTATACGTGTTGATTTCATCTATTCAAGTGGATTGACAGAATCCACAATTTCCCGTAAACTCCAATGAAATAAAAAAGAGCGCGGCTGCAACTGCGCTCCTACCTACTGTTGTGATGTGCAGTTGTTGCCGAAGTTGTATTTATTCATTTCATCGCTAATAATAAGAGTGCAACGGGATACGTTTCATGCTCACTAGATAAAGTCATTGGTAAGTTGAATAGTGTACAAGTCTACTGCTTATCAAGAGTATTGAGGTCAAAGGCAACCAACTACATCAGCTGATTGAAAAGCCACTCTTCGTAAAAATGCATATCGCTGCACTGTTTGTGGTTAAGACTTTATAGTCCTTTGTTAGGCGTGGGTAATTACGCAGCCAGGCAAAGGTGCGTTCAACGACCCAACGTCAAATGCGTAAGTTGAAGAGCCTGCCTACTATCTGCTGTCCTCAATAGCCCCGCAGTCCAAATGAGGCCGATATGTTCAAAGCAAAGCCATTGCGTTTCGCCTGCCAAGAGTTGTAAGCCATCACGCAAGACACTATTCATCTTTTCCCAGATGTCCTCCTTGCTCCAACAGTTAGAGTAACTATAATGGTTTGCGAGGCGGTATATCGTGTGGCAGCATACACCAAGCATTGCCACCACGTAGCACATAAAAGATGACAATCTTTCTCATATCAACTTCCGACCTTTTAAAACACATTCTAAACGGCGTCCACATAGAACTAAAGAATATTTACTAGTAGGCGAGAAAGTACAGTAGCTACTTTACAATGACTTACCGATGGCCGTCATCACGCGCATGAACTACCCACCGCTATGGTTCAACACTTACCCAGACTAATGCTAGCGATGACCCTGCTCTATTTCGCCTAGCTAGCTTTTGGTCCACAAATTATCTAGCATGGGCTACACCATCTCACTGACAGCACTGATAGGCGTGCTTTAGCATCGTTAGAACTGATGTTGACACGCTCGAATATATAATCTATATACTCGCCAATTCTTTTATTTCTATGAAACTGTTGGAGTGCAAGGAAAGGTTCGCTTTCCACACATTCGAAATTAGTTGAAGGATCCTAATGTTTTCTACACCTACTAACCATTTACCTTCATGGGATATAAGCACTTGGGCTGCTGTGGTAGCTGCAATTGCAGCTCTAATACCTATTATTACAGACTGGTGGCGCTCAAGAAATTTGAAAAGTGATAAGAAAAAGTTAGAAGATGAATTCGGCAAGGGCGTGTACCTTCCTGAAGATATAGAACTCTCGCTTAAGTATTATGTAGAACCGAATTGTTCAAGCAATGATCCGGCCCTCGAGGATGAGAGTTGGAACCTAGTTGCCCCAGCTGAAAAGTTTTTCACAGTGCTTGATAATTTTCTGTCTAAAGATAGTAAGTTTCGACACATGATAATCTTGGCTGATTCTGGTATGGGCAAGACAACTGCATTAATTAACTATTATGCTCGAAATTGTAGAAGAAAGAATAAGCATAAAATTGCTCTAATTCCGCTTGGATTGCAAGATGCCGACATGCGAATCACACAGCTCATAAGTAACCACAATGAGAATGTTACCAACATAGTACTATTTCTTGATGCTTTCGATGAGGATACACTAGCCATTATTGACCACAAAGAGCGATTAGCCGATTTGATGAATACATGTAGAAACTTTAATCGAATTGTATTGACATGTAGGACACAATTCTTTTTGAGTGATGCAGAGATTCCAACCGCGCTAGATGTAGTACGTATTGCTCCTCGAAGCGGGAGTGCTAAATATACGTTTCAGCAGTGCTACCTCATGCCATTTAGTAACAGGATGATCACGAAATATCTGCGTAAGCGATTTCGCTGGAATTGGATAAAAAGAAGAAAGGCCAAAGAGATTGTAAATAAAGTTCCAAAGCTCAATATGAGACCAATGTTGCTTACATATATGCCTGATTTACTTGAGGCTAAAATGGAGTTCAAATATAGCTATGAGCTATATGAAATGCTCATTAATTCTTGGTTAAGAAGAGAAGATTATTGGGTGCAACCAGAAGCATTAAGGAATTTTTCGGAAAGACTCGCGATCGATCTGTTTATTAATCGTAAAGAGCGTGGCCAAGAACGTGTGAATGTCTCTGAATTAGTACCACTTGCAAATAAATGGGGCGTTGATTTAGATAATTGGCAGATTACAGGTCGCTCATTGTTGAATCGAGATGCTAACGGAAACTATAAATTCGCGCATCGGTCTATTATGGAATATTTGTTTCTTACATGTAATCCCAGACACTTAGATATTGACTGGGATAGCGTTGTGCTTACTGATCAGATGCAATTTTTTATTAGTGAAGCAATTAATGCTTTAGACAAGAATGTGTTTAAGAATATACCCAAGGCTTACCTGCGTAATGCTAATCTGTGCGCAGTTCATCTCAACGGTATTAACTTAAGCGGAGCCGACCTAAGGGAAGCCAACTTAAGCGAAGCCGACCTAAGGGAAGCCAATTTAAGCGGAGCCGACCTAAGGGAAGCCAATTTAAGCGGAGCCGACCTAAGGGAAGCCAATTTAAGCGGAGCCGACCTAAGGGAAGTTGACCTAAGTGAAGTAAAGTTACAATACTCTATATACAACAGCAAGACTCAATGGCCGAAAAGTTATGACTATAGAAATTCTCAATCTATAGGCCCACGGGCTAATCTAGCTAGCTCTAACCTAATTGAAGCTAACCTGCGTAGTGTCGACTTGAGCGAAGCTAATCTGTTCTTAGCTAAGCTTTGTAAAGCAGACCTGCACAGCGCTAACCTATACAAAGCTAACTTGCATCTAGCTGACCTGAGCAGAGCCGACCTGAGTGGGGCCGACCTAAGAGAAGCCGACTTAAGGGGAACTAATTTAGAGGATGTGAATTTAGCTGGAGCAATTTTGCTTAATACTTATTACAATAGTTCAACTTGCTGGCCCAAAGACTTCGATCTTACGGCAATGGAAATTACTCCGCTAAAGGAAAAATGGCAAGGAAGCAGAATAAAAGGAAAGAAATAGTCACCAAATCTTTAGTAACTCATGTTACGCAGCCACCTCTGGTAGCAAAAGTGCCGTTCCAGGGGAGAGTGCGTAACATCAGTTAGTAACTCGGTATCTCAATATACACTGACGTAGAACGCTCCTGTTGGACGAAATATGGGAAACAATGGCGAAATTGAGCGGTACAAAATTAGTTCTGATGCGATTAGCATCTTCAAGAAAGGTAGCATCTAATGCTCGTTTCACTGGTCATTAACTTTGCGCTGTCCAAGCACTCACCAGGTTAGTCGCCCCCTTGGTGGCTTGTCGACTGCTATCGGTTACCATTAGGCATATTTACATCAATCATAACGACCTCTCCGTCCGTCAACCATTCGATACTTTGGATCCAAGTCAGAAACTTCGCTTGAAATTGATCTGGCTCCAGTAACCCAAATACCCAGCGAAATACTGTCCAACTTTTCCCTCTTTTAAAAAATTGAATGCCTTTCCCTGGTTATAGCTCACTTTTCCAGTTGACAAAATTGCAAACAGAACGTAAACTCTACTTAAACAAAAAGAGCGCGGCTGCAACCGCGCTCGACCTACTGCTGAGCCGCCAAGCATACCAGCAGCAAGTACTAGCCGCTAGTATACCACACTGCCTACAAATTGCACCCCGGCAAGTCTTGCTGTTTTCGCGCAGCGGCTTGCCGGGGTTTTTGTTTGCTCCACTGTAGTGCCGACCAGAAAACACGATTAGCCAACCGGCCAGCCCGCCATGACCCACTAGCGGCATGGCGCGGCGCACCAGGCCAGCCTTAGATAGAAAGCAACTCGATGGCCATCAAGAAATCTGACCTCTACTCTTCCCTCTGGGCCTCGTGCGATGAATTGCGCGGGGGCATGGATGCCAGCCAGTATAAAGACTATGTCCTCTTCATGCTCTTCATCAAGTACATTTCGGACAAGTATGGCAATAGCGATGACTACGCCCCACCGGTGGTGATCCCGCCGGGGGCTAGTTTTCAGGATATGATCGCGCTCAAGGGGAAGAGTGATATTGGCGACAAGATCAACACGCAGGTGATCCAGCCGTTGATCGACCATAACAGCCGCCTGGCGCGCAGCGATTTTCCTGACTTCAACGATCCCAACAAGCTGGGCGAGGGGCAGGCGATGGTGGATCGCCTGACCAATCTGGTGAGCATCTTTCAGAACCCGGCGCTCGACTTCTCCAGAAATCGCGCCGAGAATGATGATATCCTGGGCGATGCTTATGAATATCTCATGCGCCACTTTGCCACGGAGAGCGGCAAGAGTAAAGGGCAATTCTACACCCCGTCCGAGGTGAGCCGCATCATCGCCAAGGTGATTGGCATCTCGACAGCGAATACAGTCGCCTCGACCACCGCCCACGATCCCACCACCGGCTCCGGTTCGCTGCTGCTCAAGGTGGCGGCGGAGGCGGGCAAACATATCACGCTGGAAGGGCAGGAGAAGGATGTGACCACTGCCGGTCTGGCGCGCATGAACATGATCCTGCATGATTTTCCCACGGCGAACATTCTTACGGGGAATACCCTGGCCGCGCCCAAGTTCAAGGATGGCGAACAGTTACGCACCTATGACTATGTGGTCGCCAATCCGCCCTTTTCCGACAAGACGTGGAGCACCGGCCTGATCCCGGCCCAAGATCCCTTCCAGCGCTTTGTCTGGGGCGAACCACCGGCCAAGCAGGGCGATTACGCCTATCTGCTCCACATTATCCGCACCATGAAGAGCACGGGCAAGGCGGCCTGTATTCTGCCCCACGGTGTACTCTTCCGCGGCAATGCCGAGGCGGTGATTCGCCGGCAACTGGTGCGGTCGAGTTATCTCAAGGGCATTATCGGCCTGCCCGCCAATCTCTTTTACGGCACCGGGATTCCAGCCTGTATCCTGGTGCTGGACAAGGAGAATGCAGCGGCGCGGCGCGGTATCTTTATGATCGATGCGTCCAAGGGCTTTCGCAAGGATGGCAACAAGAACCGCCTGCGCGAACAGGATATCCACCGCATTGTCGATACCTTTGTCCGGCAGATCGACACGCCGGGCTATGCGCGCATGGTGAGCCTGGCCGAGATCGCCGACCCCAAGAATGACTTTAACCTCAATCTGCCGCGCTATATTGACAGCAGCGAGCCGGAGGATCTACAGGATATTGACGGCCATCTGCGCGGCGGCATACCCCAGCGCGATCTGGATGCGCTCGCCCCTTACTGGCAGGTGATTCCCGGTGTGCGTGCCGCGCTCTTTGATCAGGCCAACCGTCCTGGCTATGCCCAGTTACAGGTGCCGATTGCTGGGGTGAAACCGGCGATCTTTGCCCATCCTGAGTTTACCGCCTTTAACCAGGCCGCGACCGGGCGCTTTGACCAGTGGCGGGCGGCGGCCGCGGCGCAGTTGAAAAGTTTTGCCCAGGAAGGCCAACCCAAGCCGCTGATCGAAAGTCTGGGCGAAAGTTTGCTGGCCACCTTTCACCAGGCCCCGCTGCTCGACCCCTATGATCTCTACCAACATCTGCTCGATTACTGGGCGGCGACGATGCAGGATGATTGTTATCTGATCGCAGCCGATGGTTGGCAACGCGCCGCCCAGCCGCGCCCCCTGGTTGAGGATAAAAACAAGAAGAGCAAAGCCAAGCCCGACCTGGTGCTGGGCAAGCAGAAATATCTCTGTGAACTCATCCCGCCCAGCCTGGTAATCGCCCGCTACTTTGGGGCGGCACAGGGGACCATTGAGGCATTGGAAACCCAGATCGCCACGCTCCAGCAGACAATGGAGGAGCTGGCCGAAGAGCAGGGGGGCGAGGACGGGCTCTTGGCCGAGGCGCTCAACGACAAGGACAGACTGACCAAAGCCAGCGCCGCCGCCCGCCGCAAGGAGCTCGGGCGCGACCCCGATGGGGCGGAGGAACGCGCCGCGCTCGATGCCTATCTGGCCCTGGTGGAGCAGGAAGCCAGCGCTGCCGGCCAACTCAAAGCCGCCCAAGATGCGCTGACCGCCCAGGTGGTGGCCAAGTATCCCACGCTCAGCGAGGATGAAATCAAGACACTCGTGGTGGAGGACAAATGGCTGGCCACTATCGCCACCGCTGTGCAAGGCGAACTCGACCGCGTTTCGCAGACCCTGACCGGGCGCATCCGCCAACTGGCCGAACGTTACGCTACACCGCTGCCACAGTTGATTGATGAGGTGGACGCGCTGGCGGCGCGAGTGGACGAACATCTCAAAAAGATGGGGGCGACATGGAACTGAAGCCGGGGTACAAGCAGACTGAGGTGGGGGTGATCCCGGAGGATTGGGAAGTCATAACGGCAAATGACGCATGTGATTTGATTGTAGACTGCAAAAACAGAACGCCCCCAATTGTGGCAGATAGTGACTATGCTGTAGTCAGAACACCAAATGTGAGAGATGGACAATTTGTTCTTGAAGACCTTCGATTCACAGATGAGGTATCTTATCGTGAGTGGACTGCTAGGGCTGTCCCTCAATTCGGTGACATCATGATCACGCGAGAAGCCCCTTTAGGCGAGGTATGCGCTGTTCCATCAGGTCGGAAGGTGTGCCTTGGGCAAAGAATGATGCTTTACCGGCCTTCGCCGACAAAAACTGATAGCACTTATCTGCTCTTTTCTTTAATGTCTTTGCCTGTAAAAGCTAATCTACTGAGAAAGATCGGCGGCTCAACAGTTGGACATGCTAAAGTTGATGATATTCGGTTTCTACAACTTCCACTCCCACCCCTCCCCGAACAACGCGCCATCGCCGAAGCGTTGAGCGATGTGGATGCGCTGCTGGCCGCGCTGGACCGGCTCATCGCCAAGCAGCGCGACCTCAAACAGGCCACCATGCAGCAGCTCCTCACCGGTCAAACCCGGTTGCCTGGGTTTACGGGGGAGTGGGAGGTGAAGCAGTTGGGAGATGTGGCAGTCTTTTATAAGGGGAAGGGGTTGCCCAAAAGCGCCCTCAAACCGTTTGGCGCAGAGCCATGCATTCATTATGGGGAACTGTTTACACGGTATCCTGAGACCATTCGTGAAATTATTAGTCGAACCGATGAGACGAAAGGCTGTTTCCGCTCAGTTGCAAACGACGTACTGATGCCTACATCTGACGTAACTCCAAGAGGCTTAGCAAAAGCGAGTTGTATACTTGTTGATGGAATTATTTTAGGAGGTGACATCCTCGTCATTCGCTCCGATATTAACCATGTATTGGGTTCGTATTTAAGCTATGTCATTCGACGTGAGGAAGACCAGGTTCTCCAACTCGTCAAAGGCACGACAGTATTTCACCTTTACGGTACAGATATGAAGAAGTTTACACTGTCATTGCCAACCAAAGCCGAACAGACCGCCATCGCCGCCGTCCTCGCTGATATGGATGCTGAACTCACCACCCTGGAACAACGTCGCGCCAAGACCCGCCTGCTCAAACAGGCGATGATGCAAGAATTACTTACCGGGAGAACAAGACTGCTATGAGCACCATTACCCCCCATTACCGCAGTGTGCAGCAGTTGCTGCAAAGCCAATCCTTTGCCATCGACGAATATCAGCGCGAATACAAATGGGAGAAGGAGAATATTGACGAACTGCTCTCCGATCTCCAGGGCAAGTTCTTCAGCGCCTACAAGCCGGGTGACAACACCACCAAGGTGAGTGCCTACGACGAATATTTTCTCGGCTCGATTATCGTCAGCAAGCGCAATGGCAAGAATTACCTCATTGACGGCCAACAGCGGGTCACCTCGCTCACCTTGCTGCTAATCTGCCTCTATCGCAGCGCCGAGATGCAGAAGCTCCAAGTCGTTAAGACGATTGCCCCTTTGATCTTTAGCGACAACCTGGGCGAGCCGAAGTTCAACCTCGATATTCCCGAACGGTTGCCGGTGATTGAGGCGCTCTTCAAAGGCGAAGCCTTCAACCCAGAGGGCAAGGATGAATCGGTCCAGACCATGTATGCGCGCTATCGCGACATTGAGGAGAACGACCTGATCGCCGAGCTTGGCGAGGCGCTGCCCCATTTTTGCTACTGGCTGATGACCCGTGTGGGACTAATCGAAATTGCCACCGACAACGATAACTACGCCTATGCGATCTTCGAGACGATGAACGACCGTGGCAAGCCGCTTAGCCCGGTGGATATGCTGAAGGCTTATTTGCTGGCCCCGGTTGAAAATGCTGACCTACGGCTCAAGGCGAACCAGGAATGGAAAAAGGAGGTGCTGTCGCTGATCTCCTGGGGTGGGGTGCATGAAGCCGAGCGCGATGCCAATTGTATCAAAGCCTGGCTGCGCGCTCAATTTGCCGATACCCTCCGTGAGCGCAAAGCCGGGGCCACCGACAAAGATTGGGAACTCATTGGCACGGTCTTTCATCGCTGGGTGCGGGATAACAGTAGCCGCCTGCAACTGGGCACCGAGGCCGCCAACGTCGCCATGATCTGTGTCAGCTTTCCCTTTTTTGCCAAAGCCTACCGCCGCATTCTCGACGCCAGCCGCACCTACACCAAAGGCTTAGAAGCCATCTTCTACAACGCCCACAATGATTTCACCTGGCAGAACACGGTGCTGCTTGCCCCACTGTTAGCGACCGACGACGACGAAACGGTGCGCCGCAAACTGGCCGTCACCGCCACCTATCTCGACATCTGGCTCATGCGCCGCGTGGTCAATTACATCCGCGTCGGCTATTCCAGCACCTCCTATGCCATGTGGTTGCTCTGCCGGGACATTCGCCGCCAATCGCTGCCGACGCTGGTGGCGATCCTCAGCCAAAAGCTGGCCGATGATGATGTAACCTTCCAGGGTAGCCCCAGCCGGGGGCGAGAAGGCATTGCCGACCTGGGGCTGAACCAGTTTAGCCGCCGCTATATCTTTCACCTGCTGGCCCGGCTCACCGCCGCCACCGAAGTAGGGGCCGGGCGGAGTGATTCCTTTGACAAGTATGTCGCCCGCAAGGTCAAAAACCCTTTTGATATTGAGCATATCTGGGCTGATAGTTTTGCGCCGGTGCGTGAACACTTTGCCTCCGCCCAAGAGTTTCAAACGTGGCGGAACCATGTTGCCTCACTGCTCTTGCTCCCGGCCGATGTCAACCGCAGTCTACAAGCCAAACCCTTTAGCGAGAAGCAAGCCCATTACGCCAAACAGAATTTCTATGCCGCCAGTCTCGATCCGATTGTCTATCAACACCAGCCCCAATTCGCCCACTTTCGGGCCACCAACAAGCTACCCTTTCAACCGTTCGCCACTTTTGGGAAAGCAGAGCAGTTGGCCCGCCGTGAATTAGTCGCCACGCTGGTGGAGATCGTTTGGTCCCCGACGCGACTACAGGAGGCAGCCAATGGCTGAACAACCCCGCTCCGAACGGCACACGCAAAATCGTGTCATCGCCCTCTTCACCGATCCCGCCCATCCTGACTGCCTGGGCTACCGTTACCTGGGCGAGTGGCACCAGCGCGCCAACAACCGCCCCATTGAAACCGCGCTGCTGCGCGCCAACTTGCAAAACCGTGGCTACACCGCGGCCCAGATTTCTGCGGCGTTGCAGAAGCTGGAAACCGCGGCCGATACCACCGGCGTCACCCTCTATCAGGCCAACCTGCGCACCTATCAACTGTTGCGCTATGGCGTGCCCGTGCAGGTCGATCCCAGCCGGCCCCATGACACCGTGCATCTGATTGACTGGTCCTGTCCAGACAAAAACGACTTTGCCCTGGCCGAAGAGGTCACGCTGCGCGGCGGTTATCAGCGCCGCCCGGATCTTGTCCTCTACATCAACGGCATTGCCATTGTCGTGATCGAACTCAAGCGTGGCCCGGTGGAGGTGGCCGATGGGGTGCGCCAACTGATCACCAACCAGGAAGAGATTTTTAACAAGGGCTTTTTCAGCACCGTGCAACTGCTCATGGCTGGCAACGATGCACAAGGGCTGCGCTATGGCACGGTTGGCACGCCGGAAAATCTCTATGTCGAGTGGAAAGCCGCCGCGCTTGACCAGCGTGCCCTAGTGCCGGGCGTCTATCTCGACCGTCCGCTGGCCGAGCTTTGCAACAAGGAGCGGCTGCTCGACCTGATCTACACCTGCGTCATCTTCGACGGTGGTCAAAAGAAGGTGCCGCGCCCCCATCAGTACGCCGCCATCAAGGCCACCCAGGAACGTCTGCGCCAACGGGAGGGCGGCGTCATCTGGCATACCCAAGGCAGCGGTAAGAGCATCCTCATGGTCCTGATCGCCAAGTGGCTGCTGGCGCATGATCCGCAGGCGCGGATTCTCATCATCACCGACCGCGATGAGCTGGACAAACAGATCGCGGGCGTATTGGTCAGTGCTGGACTGGTCAGCGAGGATGCGCCATCACCGCGCATTACCTCGCGTGCCGAATTTACCCAGAAACTCAGCGCCACCACACCGCGCTTACTTTGTGCGCTCATCCATAAATTCCAGCTCGACCTCACGGGTGACCCACCGCCGATCCACGGCAACTTCTACGTCTTCGTCGATGAGTGTCACCGCACCCAAGGCGGCAACATGAACAAGCAGATGAAGCGGTGGCTGGCCCATGCCATCTTCATCGGCTTTACCGGTACCCCCCTGCTGCGCCGCGACAAGCAGACCACCCAGGAAGTCTTTGGCACCTATATCCACACCTACAAATTTCACGAAGCGGTAGCGGACCAGGTGGTGCTCGATCTCAAATACGAGGCGCGCAATGTGCCGCAACGGCTCACCTCGCCCAAGAAGATCAACGACTGGTTTGCTCAAAAGACCCAAAGCCTCAACGCCTATCAAAAGGCGGTGCTGCGCAAACGTTGGGCCAATCTGGAAGCGTTGATGAGTTCCCAAGACCGCAAAAATCAGGTCATCGCCAGCATTATCGAAGATTTCAGCCTGAAGCCACGCCTCAGCAACGACCGGGGCACGGCGATCCTGGTGGCCGCCTCGATCTACGATGCGTGCCACTATTTCCGCCTGTTACAAAACACCGCCTTTGCCCCTTACTGCGGCATCATCACCTCCTACGAGCCGAATCACAACGCGATCTCGCGCGAACCCAGCCAAAGCGATGAGCGCTTTAAGTTCGACACCTACACCCACCATGTGCTCAAAGCTGGCCAGTCAACCACCCAGTACGAAGAGGAGATGAAACGCCGCTTTATCAAAGAGCCGGCCAACTGCAAGCTGCTGATTGTGGTGAGCAAGCTGCTCACCGGCTTTGATGCGCCGTCCTGCACCTACATCTACCTCGACCACGAAATGCGTGACCACACCCTCTTCCAAGCGATCTGCCGCACCAACCGTATTGATGGCGTTGACAAAGACTATGGCTACATTGTTGACTTCAAAGAACTCTTTGAGCAGGTGCAAAACTCCATCGCGGTCTATACCTCCGATCAATTGGTGGTCGATGAGCGCGACGGCAGCGATGGCAATGTGCTCCTCAAAGATTGGCTGCAAGAAGGGCGGCAGCAGTTTGACGAGGCGCGTGAAAAGCTGAAGTATCTCTGTGAGCCGGTGCCGGCCCCGCGCCAGTTGGAGCAGTATCTCTACTACTTCTGTGGCAGCGCGCACGATCCCCAGGCCCTGCGCGCCGTCGAGCCGCTGCGCATTGAGTTCTATAAGCTCACCGCCGGCTATCTGCGCGCTTACGGCACCATTGTGCAGTACCTGGTGGAGGCCGGTTACACGCCGGCTGAGATTGCCACCCTAGAGCGCGAAACCCAGTTCTATACCGAAACCCGCGAAGCGATCAAAAAGCGCGCCGGTGAAGAGTTGGACACCAAGCCCTACGAGGCCGACATGCGTCACCTCATCAACACCTACATCCGCGCCGACAGCGCCGACGAGTTGGGGCACCTCAGTTCAGTCTCACTCACTGAGGCGATCATTGAAACCGGCATCCACGACGCGATTGCCCACAAGCTCAACACCCGCGGGCTGCTCTCCAACAATTCGATTGCGGAAGCGATCATCAACAACGTGCGCAAGACCATCGTCCGTGACCAGCTCACCGATCCCAGGTTTTATGAGGAGATGGCAACGCTCTTTGAAGATCTGATCGAGCAGCGCAACAACGATGCATTGGCATACGAGGAATTTTTGAAACAAGCGGAAGCCGTGATAAAACAGTTAGGCCGCAAGCAGCCCACCGCCGGTGTCCCGGCCCAGCTGCACGGCAAGACCGAAGCAACCGTGCTCTATAACAACCTGCCATCGCTACCGGCATCGACCTTTCAGTACCCGACCGCGGAAGAGGAGCGCGCCGATCTCGCCATCAAGCTTGACCGGGTCATCCGCGAAAGCGCCCCCGCCGACTGGGTTGGCGATGACACGCGCGAAAAGCAGATCCTCAACGCCATCTATCCGATCCTAAAGCGGGACCGGGCGGCGACCGAGGCGATCTTCAGGATTATCAAGGAACAACGCAGCTATCAGTGAGCCAACTCATGCCAAACGCCACCATCGAAATCGGCGAACTTTCCATCGCCGTAACGCAAAAAGCCGTCAAAAATGTCCATCTCGCCGTCCATCCCCCCGATGGCCGCGTTACCTTGGTGATGCCCACCACCACCCGGCTCGACGTGGCCCGCGCCTACGCCATCAGCAAACTGGGTTGGATCCGTGCGCAGCAGCGCAAACTCCAGAGCCAGGCCCGTGAAACACCCCGCCAATTTGTCGAGCGCGAAAGCCACTATCTTTGGGGCCGCCGTTACCTGCTCACCATCGACTATCAAGCGGCCAAGCCCAGCGTCAAGCTCGACCACAAGCGCATCACCCTCACCGTGCGCCCCGGCAGTGACGCGGCCAAACGCGCCGAAGTGCTCCATACCTGGCACAAGTCCCTGCTCCATGCCGCAGTGCCTGGCATTATTGAGACGTGGGAGCCCAAGTTGGGGGTGAAGGTCAGCGGCTACTTCCTGCAACGCATGAAGACCAAATGGGGCAGTTGCAACCACCGCGCCGGCCACATTCGCCTCAACACCGAACTGGTCAAAAAGCCCAAAGACCTGCTGGAATACGTCGTTGTTCACGAGCTGATCCATCTATTGGAACCAACCCACAATGACCGCTTTGTGGCCCTGCTCGACGAACACTATCCCACCTGGCGCGAGGCAAGGGCAGAGTTAAATGAACTGCCGCTGGCCGCGGAGACTTGGTTTCAGGAATAGTTAGCACTGTGGAGGTGCAATGGACAGTCCCACGATCTTCGCCGCCCTGAGAGATGCCCTGGCCGACATTTACCCCAAAGAGGAAGATGCCCGCCTCGTCACCCATGACGCCGGCCTTGACGAAAAGCAGATCGCCTTCAGCCCACGCGCCCAGACTAACTGGCACAACATCCTGGCCGACACAATCCGTATGGGCCAGCTTGAGCCACTGTGGCAGGCGATTCCCGATGAATACAAGGCGAATCCGGCGCTGCTGGCTCCCTATGAGCAGTACAGGCACTTTATTGCGCAAGGGGGTGTTATAGATTCACCTGAGCAATTGTCTGTTGGTGCCGGTGTCCATGTTGGCGGCGATGTCAACACCAACGGTGGCGACTTCATCGGTCGTGATCAGAACATTCATGGCGACTATGTGCGCGGCGATAAGGTTATTATTCAACAAGCCCCGCCACCTCGCGTGCCGCTGCAACGCCCACCGCGCGCGCCGTACTTCCAAGATCGCAAAGAGGAGCTTGCCCAACTGCTTGCCGACCTACAACCGGGAGCCGTGGTTACCCTCTGTGGCCCAGGTGGCATTGGCAAGACCTCACTGGCAGCGGAAGCGGTTTGGCACTTATCGCCAGATGACCAGCCACCCGCTCGTTTCCCTGATGGCATCTTCTTTCACAGCTTCTATAATCAGGGATCGGCAGCCGTCGCGCTGGAAGCCATTGCCCGCACCTTTGGCGAAGAGCCCAAACCGACACCGGCTGAGGCCGCACGACGGGCGCTAGCCGGTCGTCGTGCCCTCCTGTTACTGGATGGAACCGAGGAGGCGGACAATCTGCAATCGGTCCTAGCCATTCGTGACCGTTGCGGCATTCTGGTAACAAGCCGCAAGCACACTGACGCTGAGGCAGCATGGCGCAATATCACCCCATTGCCACCTGATGATGCCGTGCAGTTGTTGCAGGCGTGGGGCGGGCAGCAGGTCACCGATACCCAAGTTGCGTCCCGCATTTGTGCTCTGGTCGGCAGACTGCCGTTGGCCATTCGACTGACAGGGGCACTCATCAAGGAACAAGCCCTATCGCCGGCTGAATTGCTGGCCTGGCTGGAAAGCTCGCCACTGGAAGCACTCGACTGGGGCCAGCGGAGCAGCGAGAGCGTGAATATCCTCCTAACACGCAGCCTGGCACAGGTGAGCGAAGCAGCCCGCCAGGTGCTCGGGGTTGTCGGCTTACTGGCCGTAGCACCCTTCCAGCGCGAAGTGATTATGGGTGCACTCGGTTTGACCTCCCCACAAGCAGCCATCAAGCCATTACGGGAGTTAGCCAGTTACAGCCTGCTGGTCCCCAGTGCAGAGGGCTATGAAGTCACCCATGCGCTGATCCATACCTACGCACGACACAATCTCGCTCCCTCCCCCGAAGTCACTGCACTGGCCGCCTACCTGACCACCACCGTGAAGGAACACCAAAGCGACTTAGGCCAACTTAGGGTGTTGCGACCGCATGTACGAGCTATCTTAGATCATTGTGTCGCCCAGCAAGCCTGGCCGGCAGTGCTGGAGCTCGCCTGGGCCATTGACGATTTTCTTGATCGCCAAGGCTACTATCTCGATCGGATCGCCACCATTGAGGCGGCATTACAAGCGGCACGCGCTCTCCAAAATCGTTATGCTGAAGGGGCGTGGCTTGGCAATCTGGGAGTGGCGTATCGCGCCCTGGGGCAGATGGAGCGGGCGATTGAGCATCAGCAGCAAGCCTTGGTCATCTTCCGTGAAATCGGTGACCGCCGCAGCGAAGGCGCAGGCCTTGGCAATCTGAGCAATGCGTATTACTCCCTAGGGCAGGTGGAGTGGGCGATTGAGCAGTATCAGCAAGCCTTGGTCATCGCCCGTGAAATCGGTGACCGCCACAATGAAGGCGCAGACCTTGGCAATCTGGGCAATGCGTATTACTCCCTAGGGCAGGTGGAGTGGGCGATTGAGCAGTATCAGCAAGCCTTGGTCATCGCCCGTGAAATCGTTGACCGCCGCAGCGAAGGCAACCAGCTCGGCAATCTAGGCGTGGCGTATAGCGCCCTGGGGCAGGTGGAGCGGGCGATTGAGTATCAGCAGCAAGCCTTGGTCATCGCCCGTGAAATCGGTGACCGCCGCAGCGAAGGCAACCAGCTCGGCAATCTAGGCGTGGCGTATAGCGCCCTAGGGCAGGTGGAGCGGGCGATTGAGTATCAGCAGCAAGCCTTGGTCATCGCCCGTGAAATCGGTGACCGCCACAGCGAAGGCGCAGGCCTTGGCAATCTGGGCTTGGCGTATCGCGACCTGGGGCAGGTGGAGTGGGCGATTGAGCAGTATCAGCAAGCCTTGGTCATCGCCCGTGAAATCGGTGACCGCCACAATGAAGGCAACCAGCTCGGCAATCTAGGCGTGGCGTATAGCGACCTGGGGCAGATGGAGTGGGCGATTGAGCATCAGCAGCAAGCCTTGGTCATCGCCCGTGAAATCGGTGACCGCCGCAGCGAAGGCGCAGGCCTTGGCAATCTGGGCTTGGCGTATCGCGACCTGGGGCAGGTGGAGCGGGCGATTGAGTATCAGCAGCAAGCCTTGGTCATCGCCCGTGAAATCGGTGACCGCCACAGCGAAGGCGCAGACCTTGGCAATCTGGGCTTGGCGTATAGCGACCTGGGGCAGGTGGAGTGGGCGATTGAGCAGTATCAGCAAGCCTTGGTCATCGCCCGTGAAATCGGTGACCGCCACAATGAAGGCAACCAGCTCGGCAATCTAGGCGTGGCGTAT
>JALHQH010000067.1 GCA_022842065.1 Caldilineaceae bacterium | reverse complement strand
GTTTGCGAATTACGTCACCGTTCGGCACTTGGACTTTGCTCATCTTGCTATTCTCGCTCTTTTCTGTTTGTTTGATATTTGTTTTTTGTTTCTCTTTTGTTTATGCCTGAATAGTTACCAACACATTACCTCTTGGCTTGGTTCTGTATCAGACATATGCAAGCGACAGTCCGTATGTCAATATCTTCGAACCAACGCTCCGCTATATTGATAGTCAATCTGAGAAAGTAGTCGAGAAAATTTACTTCTATCCACTTGCCGCCCCAACAGACATCAAAGTGACCGGGGTCTACTTTGGTAATCTTGATCCTGCGCGTTCTATAATCGTTCGCACATCTGCTGGTGGTGTTGAAGTCTCACGAACCAATGTAATCCCCAATATTGAGGGCACTTTCAACATCGTAGAATTAGTCCTTGAAGATGTTCCTAGAGGAACTCAACAACTCGACTTCACCATTGAATCACCGGCGGGCAACGGCGACACTGCGTTGCTGACGGGCATCGTCCTCTCCTATCCATGTTTAGATGCTGTCGACAATGTTGCAGAAATTCGGGAAACAAGAACGGCCCCGCTGATCGATGGGCTTGTCGATAGCGCGTGGCAGTCGGCCAGCAGCTATTCACTTAAAAATCTAATTATCGGTAATGGGCCGATTACTGCTGCTGATTTCTCGGTTACCTTTCGCGGACTATACGACAGCAACAACTTATATGTGTTGCTCGAAACCACCGATGATGCCCTTTACAACGATTCTGGTAATCGGACGGCGTTAGATGATACGGTGGAATTATATCTTGATCCTAATTTTAGCCGCGGTCTAACCTATGACAATGTTGATGATCGTGCCACCTATTTCCGTTGGAATGATCCAATCACCCATAAGAGTACGCAATCGCCGACGCTGCCGCCCGGCTTGCAAAAAAGTATTGTCAGTACAACAACTGGCTATCGGGTTGAGCTGCGCTTGCCATTGGCTGAAATCGGGCTGCCGCCGACACCGGGATACCTATTCGGCTTGGATGTGCATGCGCATGACGACGATGACGGCGGCGAGCGAGAACACAAATTAGCCTGGAATTCGCTTGCTGACGCGACTCACCGAAATCCAAGTCTAATGGGTATCGGTCGCCTGGTTGCCGCAGCCAATACGCTACCAATTGCCAACGATGACACTGCAACGGTCCAACAGAATACAACGCTCACTGGTGCTAGCGTGCTTGCCAATGACAGCGATCCCGATGGTGATCCGCTGACCGTTACTGCGACACCGATCAGTGGGCCAAGTAATGGCTCGCTCGTACTGAATGGCAACGGTAGTTACGTTTATACCCCCAACCCAGGCTTTGTGGGCAATGACAGCTTCGTCTATGAAGTTGCGGATGGTAAGGGCGGCAGTGACACGGCCACCGTCACCATCAGCGTCACCAGCACTGCGCAACCAGTTAACCGTCCACCCGTCGCGAATGATGACACCGCCACGGTCCAACAGAATACAACGCTCACTGGTGCTAGCGTGCTTGCCAATGACAGCGACCCCGATGGTGATCCGCTGACCGTTACTGCGACACCGATCAGTGGGCCGAGTAATGGCTCGCTCGTGCTGAATGGCAACGGTAGTTACGTTTATACCCCCAACCCAGGCTTTTTGGGCAATGACAGCTTCGTCTATGAAGTTACGGATGGTAAGGGCGGCAGTGACACGGCCACCGTCACCATCAGCGTCACCATCACTGCGCAACCAGTTAACCGTCCACCCGTCGCGAATGATGACGCCGCCACGGTGCAACAGAATACAACGCTCAACGGTACTACCGTGCTTGGCAATGACAGCGATCCCGATGGTGATCCGCTGACCGTTAGTGTTACACCGATCAGTGGGCCGAGTAACGGCTCGCTCGTGCTGAATGGCAATGGTAGTTACGTTTATACCCCCAACCCCGGCTTTGTGGGCAATGACAGCTTCGTCTATGAAGTTACGGATGGTAAGGGCGGCAGTGACACGGCCACCGTACGCATTACTGTACAGAAGACCAATCGCCCACCGGTTGCCAACCCGGATTCAGCCACGACGGCGCAAGACACGACGCTCAACGGGCCGTCACTCCTTGCCAATGATAGCGACCCTGATGGTGATTTGCTTGCAATCAACACGACGCCAGTGACCGGACCAACCAATGGCTCACTGCTTCTCAATGCAAATGGCACCTATGTCTATCGGCCCACTGGCGGATTTGTGGGTACCGATCGTTTTACCTATGCAGTTTTCGATGGCAATGGTGGCAGTAGCACGGCAACCGTAACCATTACCGTCACGGTCGTCCTCGGTACCAGTTCGCATCAGTATTACCTACCTCTCATCGGGAGATAATTTTGTTGTTGGCCAACTGACTCTGTGACTAGCTAGTTTCTGTTGCGAAAGGGCTTAATCACCGCCAAGAGCGCGAAGGACACAAAGTTTCGCAAAGGGTTTTCTCTGAAATTTCTTTGCGATTCCTTCGCGCTCTTGGTGCCCTTGGCGGTAGAAATCTTGTTTCGCAACAAGAACTAGTTGTCTCTTCGGTCCCCATTGGAAAATACAAACCGTCCGTGGGACCGCAGTCGCCCGCACCGTGGCGGTCGAACCAGCCTTGACCATCGACGAGGTCGAGGCTGCGCTTGATCGTGTCTTGGGTGAAGAATTGTATAGCGGCGAACTGTTGCCCAGTTGTTACGATGAGTGGATTGTCCCGCTTCGGCAACAACTGCATCAAAAGGAACCTATGTTGCGCTTTGGCAATGGCAGGCCGGTGACAGCTTCACGATGAAGTGTGGCGGCGTGGTTGGCCGGCGGTGGGTGGGCCAAAGCGGTCAATTTGTCGATCGATCAGTCGTTCGTTAGTTGTCCAATAGACGGCGATCAGGTGCAAGCAGCTATTTTAGTACAGCATCACCTTCCATACTCTTCTCTACCAGTGAGTGTAACAACCGTTTTCAAACAGAGCTCACTTTAAGAAAGCTGTGGACACCGCCGGTGAATTCGCCAACCGCAACTTTATTTAGAAAGGACTTTCCCATGCCAAAGTATGTCATTGAACGTGAAATCCCCAACATCGGCAGCGTCTCGCCCCAGGAGGCCGTCGGCATTGCGCAGAAGTCGTGCAGTGTGCTCACAGAGCTTGGCCCGCAGATCCAGTGGGTGGAGAGCTATGTCGCCGCCAACAAGACCTACTGTGTCTACATTGCGCCGTCGGAAGATCTGATCCGCCAACACGCCGCGAAGTCCGGCTTTCCTGCCAACACAATTAGCGAGGTGAAGGCCGTCATCGACCCGACGACCGCGGAGGGTTAGAAGGCTTCAGCGGAGTACGCCAGGGGCTGAAGTCCCCTGGCTACGTAGCAACGCCCGGTAAACCGGGCTTAGTCCATCGGAAAAGCCCGGTTTACCGGGCGTTGCTACGTAGCCCGGCGATTTATCGCCGGGCGGATTCCCTGTCCAAAGAAAACCCTACGGTAGCTAGGATCTCTTACACTGTGCGTACATGACGACACACCAGCAGAAACGCTTATGCAACGCTTGTTCAACGCTTGCTGTGCTAAAGTAAAGCCATCTTGCTCATCAAAGAGCAAAACGCCCTTACTTTCCCCCATTTTGTAACGAGAGGAGCAATTCGATGGCCCACTATGAAGGTGAAGTACGTGTCGAGTGGCTGCGTCACGGTGGTGAAGACCGCATGATGAAGCTGCTGGCGGAGTTTGTTTTCGTCGATGACCGCGGTGTGCGCTGGGTGGCGCCGGCGGGGAGCATTATTGATGGGGCCAGCATCCCCGAGATGTTGTGGTCGGCCACCAATGGCACGCCCTATGTGGGTGACTACCGCCGCGCCACTGTGCTGCACGATGTCGCCTGTGTCGAGCGCACCCGACCCAGTGCCGCTGTCCACCGCATGTTCTATGACGCGATGATCACCGATGGGGTTTCGACCGCGCGTGCGCTCAAAATGTACACCGCCGTGCGCCTCTTTGGTCCCCATTGGATTATCCAGACGCCACGCGGTGCCGCCGCCCCCAGCGCGTTCAGTGTCGAGCCGGAACTGAGCATCAATGAAGTCGAAGAGGCACTCGATCGCGTCTTGGGTGAAGAAGTATAAATTTGTAACGATTCCAGTCATCGTCCCGTCGAGAGGTGTACCTTGTCCACAACTACAGACGGCGGCGGATGACGTTTGCAATTTTAGATCTGTCCTTCCGCAATCGCTTGGGCACGATCAAGCGCTTTTAGTTCTTGCTCAAAGGCAGACCAATGCTCTTCCCATTCCGCAACTGTTACCGTGTCGGTCGGCGGATTGTCGAGTAAGGATTGGATATAAGCCATGTCACCAACCTTAGCGCCAGGTTCAATCGCAGCAGGATTCGGCGGCATTGCCTTAATCTTGGCAACCACTTGCTCCAGCGATGATAGATCATCGTCAGCCGGCGGTAGATGAAAGCCATTGGTTTTACTAACCGGCAACGCATCGGCAAGCAACTTTTCTGCCAGTGCATCGGCCGATAGCTGAAATTGGTTAGCATAGGCTTGCAGGCGTTCAGCGATACTGTCAGAGAGCGTGATGGTCATGGTCATTTCTGTACCTCCCTTAACGGAGTAACGAGCTGTCAACATTCTGAACAGGAGCACCAAACACTTGATCAAAGAAGGACTCAACATCTAAAGATTCCTGCCAGCGGCGGTGCTGTTCGACAGACTCTAATCGCTGAGACTTGGATAGGGTTAGAAAGCGTGTTGCTTCCACAGGGCCGAGCGCCTGCATCAATGCATCTAAACCGCGCGTAATTAACTCGTCATCAGAAAGGTAAGTTGCAGTGGTCATTGCAGATTCTCCTTTTCACAATATGCTTGAGGTGTGCCATACCAAATTTTGATCTTGAGACGCTGACATTGTTTTAAGAGCCGGCTATCCACAGAGACAAAATCTGCTAGTGTTTGCTCTGCGAAAGCGACATGCGCCGCATCTGCCGCTCCCATACCCTGGGCAGTAAGCTCTTCGGCTCGCTGACGGGCTAACGCCAGATTGCAATGGGCGGCTGTTCCAACTTGCTCTAACAATAGTAGCAATTGTTGTCTTTCTTCTGTGTTACGAATGGCCGCAATTTCGACTTGATGAACAGAAGCGAAAATAAGTTGTCGCCTATCTACTTGTAAATGAGTTAGAATGAGTTCGGCAGCACTGGTTTCCAATCGAATACGCATCTGCTGCTGGTCATCAAATGGCCGGCATAGAACGCACACATCCAAGTAGACACGTTTGATAGAACTGGCTGATTGATCGTTCATGTCTCAGCTACCTTACCAATAGTACTCAGTCGTAGATGTTCTGTAAATTACGGTTCTACTGGATCTTAGGGGGTGACCCTTCCTGGAAGAGGCGCAACGATTCTGCCCAGACGGAGAACTTTCTGCCTCTTCCAGGAAGGATCCATCTCAACCCCCTGAATTCGTGAAGAGCCTAAATTACATATACAGAGATTCTACCACATGGGCTAACAGCACCAAAGCGGAGGCAACCACCATGATTCTCGTCACCGGCGCGACCGGGATGACCGGCCAATTTGTTGTCCAAGCACTACAGCAGCGCAACTCTACGCCCAACGCTGGCGTTTTAGCGCTGACCGCCTGCACCAGCACCTGAAGTTTCAGCCAGGTTACACCCTGTCCGCAACGCTCGCCGCCCTCGTGTCGCAAAGCGGACAACCATAACGTTGATTGCATAACAGCTTGTCGCCAGCTTCTCGGTAATTCAGCGTAAGGGCAGTGCGAAACACACCAGCTTTTTGTCTCAGTGAAACCTTACGCCCCATCGATAACGTTTAAGGTAAATACCGCTGCTCACCCTTTGTGTAATCTGTTGTGTTTTCCCTAGGAGGCTCCCATGGACCATTATCAACTCTGTCTCGATCCAATCATCCCCGCCGAAGTGCTCGAAGAATTGCGCCTGCACGCAATCAACGAGAACCCGGCCAACGCACCGCAGTTCAACCCCGATGATCCGCTGGAAGGGGCGACTGAAACCCGTTACCTCTGGCCGAATGGCAAGACGATCACGGTCTGTTTTCTCGAAGGTGATCCGGCGGTCCACAAGCGCATTGAGCCGATTGCCCACGAGTGGAGCCAATACGCCAATCTCACCTTCCGCTTTGTCAAAGGACCAAACGCTGATATTCGCATCAGCTTTGATCCCAAGGGCGGCTCGTGGTCACACCTGGGGGTGCGTTCAAATGCGTTCTGGCTGTTTGGCCGCCCGAGCATGAACTATGGCTGGCTGACACCGACCACCAAAGAGCAGGAGTACCGTCGCGTCGTGCTCCATGAATTTGGCCATGCGCTAGGGCTGGTCCACGAACATCTTTCGCCTTCGGTGACGATTCCGTGGGACGAAGAGAAGGTCTACGCTTATTTCAAGCGCACCAATGGCTGGTCGGAGCAGCAGACGCGTGCCCAGGTATTCAATAAAGTCGCGGCCGACAAATTTACCCGCTTCGACCGTGACTCGATCATGCTCTACTTCTTCCCCGCCGAGTTGACCACCGATGGCTCGGCGACGCCAACAAATACCGAACTTTCGGCCACGGATAAGGCATTTATCGCGCAACTTTATCCGAAGAAAGCTTGATCCACGAAGACACACGAAGTGCTGCAATGAAGGACCCGTCTTATGCCCGCTCAATCAATTGCCTTGCATGAAGAGGCCTATGATTTACGCCTGACGATTAACCGCCTCACCCAGTTACTGCACGACGTTGACGATGGGACGGCGCGCCAGGAACTGCTTGCCACGCTGGCTGCGACCCAGCAACAACTGGTGGCGGCTGAAGCCGTACTGGCGACCCAGTCCCTGGCCGATGGTGAGCGTGGCCTGATCCTCTCCATCGAAAACGCCGCGTCCGGGCCAGTCACCCGCAGTGGTGTGACGCGTGGCAGCGCGACCACTGGGCTAGAGGCAACGGTGCAGCTCAAAATGGCGCAGATTCCCACCGGCATCTATCACCTGCTCGACGCCGAAGCGGACCCGCTGATCACCTGCGACGTGAGCAACAGTTCAGGCGAAACACGCCGGCTGCGCATCACTTCCTACATCGAAGGCTATTCTGCCCAGGCGATCGACAGCATCGAGCTGCCCGCTAATACAAGTGGCCAGGTGACGCAACTGCCGACCCTCTTCCCCGAACGGTTGCGCGATCTACATGAGTTGACGCGGGCAACGCTCAATATCTTGGTCGACGATCTCGATGGCAAGATCGAAATTCACCAGACCAAGCCGATCTGGCTGCTGGCGCGCAACGCCGCCCCGCTCTATGTGCGTGACCCGGCGACCGGCGGCTGGAACAACCTCACCCGTTATCTGGGTGCCTTTGTCACCCCGAACGAGCCGACGGTGATGGCCTTTCTGCGTAAGGCCGCGGCGCGACATGAGCAGAAACAACTCTTTGGTTACCAAGCCGGACGGGATGTCGAGGCCCAGGTGTGTGCGATTTTTGACGCGTTACAGGCCGATGCGGGGATCACCTATGTCAACTCGACGGTGAATTTTAACCCAGACCAAAGCGCCCGCACCCAGCGCGTGCGCCTGCCGCGCCAAAGCCTGGCCGAACAACAGGCCAACTGTATCGACGGCGTATTACTCTTTGCCAGCCTGCTCGAAGCCGCCTCGCTCAGCCCAGCGCTGGTGATCATCCCTGGCCACGCCCTGGTCGCGTGGGAGACCGGCAAAAATAGCGGTCAATGGGAATATTTAGAGACAACTAAGATCGGCCTGGCTTCGTTTGAAGAGGCACGCAAGTTGGGCAAAGAACAGGCCACCACATTTGAAGGATTGGCGGCGAATGAACAATCGTTCAAACGCTGGCCGGTACGCGAATTGCGCACTAAGTATGGGATTACGCCGTTGGAATGAGCTTTAAACTTTTGGTTCAATGGGATCTTAGGGGGTTGACAAGATCGCCCTGGGCTAAAGCCGCAGGGCTACCGAACAACGCCGGGTAAACCCGGCTAAGGGAGGGGGGTACCCGGCATTGTTGGGTAGCCCGGGTGCCCACTGGGCGCGTTGACGGCGGGGCGGGATGGCAACCCCCTGAATTCCGGTTGAGCCAAACTTTTTTCTACAAATCATGCAACAAACTGTTTGGCACGAACGATAATCTCGGGTCGGACAGCAGGATGTGCCCAGTTGGAACGGTATGATGACAACCTATCAAAATTTTGATCTCCTCGTTACCCGTAGTGGCGGTGGCTATAATGCGCGTGTGATTAGCTCACCTGCCGGCCAGGCAAATGTGGATTTTGTCCTGCCCTTTAGCCCTGCAGAGCTGCGCAGCTTCTTCTGGCTCGCGGGCCGGCTCTCCCGGCAACTACGGCTGGTGACCGTAGAGCCACCCACTGTGATCCTTGATCCAAAAGCATTTGGGGCACGGCTCTATGCCGCAGTCTTTGCGGGGGAGGTGGGGAAAGTCTTTGCGCGCAGCTTGGATCTCAGCAAGGACAAGCTGCGCATTCGCTTACGCTTGGGGGATGTGCTGGAACTGGCCGACTTGCCCTGGGAGTATCTCTATGCGACCGATCTTGATCGTCACCTGGCACTTTCCGCCCAAACACCGTTGGTGCGCTACGTCGAATTAGCGCTGGGGGAGGAAACATTAGCTGTTGCGCCCCCTTTACATATTCTCGCTGTGGTTGCCGATCCCAGCGACGTTGTCCAACTTGATGTGGAAAAGGAGTGGCACCAACTACAAGCCGCCTTGGCTGATTTAAGCGAACGCCGGCTGGTCGTTTTGGAGCGACTGGAAAAAGCGACGCTGCCGATGTTACAGGCGCGTCTGCGCGGATCGCCGTTGCACATTCTGCACTTCATCGGCCACGGTACCTTTGACGCCGACCACAACACGGGTACCTTGATCTTTGCCGACAACGCCGGCAAAAGCCATCCGGTTAGCGCCGAACGTTTGGCGACTTTGCTCCACGACCATCAATCATTGCGCCTGGTGCTACTCAATGCCTGCCAGGGGGCCCAAGGCGGGCAGAGCGATCCCTTTGCCGGCGTGGCGCAGAAGTTGGTGCAACAGGGTATGCCGGCGGTAGTGGCGATGCAGTTCCCGGTGAGCGACCAAGCGGCGATTGCGCTTGCCTACGAATTCTATCGCGCCGTAGCCGATGGTTACGCCGTGGACGCCGCCGTGACCGAAGCGCGCAAAGCGCTCTACGCCGCCGGCGATGAACGGGAGTGGGGGACGCCAGTGTTGTTTAGCCGGTCGGCTGATAACCAGATTCTGACGCCTACGGTAGACACCGTCGTAGCTGAAAGCAAGGCTACAGCTAAATTGTCGTCAACCGGCAATGGGCTGGGCATCGCGTTCCAAATTGACCGGAGTACGCTAAGCAATTCACCAATCAATATTCAGGCTGGCCCAACCCAAAACTCGTTGTCAGAACCGATTCGTGTAACTGACGTCACGCGATCCGACCGGTTTGCCTTACAATTGACGAATGATGAAGGCATCGTTCGGCGGCTCTACCGTAGCTTACTGGCGTTGGAAAATCAACAGTTGTTCAGTGACGACAAGCAGGAAAAGGCGATGTTGCAAACGCAGATTGCGCAACATGTGCAACAGCTAGAAACCTTACTACCGGCCTATGTCGCACAGGCACGCCAGTTGATCTGGCAGATTCCGGTTGACATTCAAGCCGCAATCAAGCGCGCCAATGTCTCAGTTTGACTTTTATGATACTCGCCATCTTCCCAATAAAGGAACGTAAACCATGGCTAGCGATTATGTTGAATGGTTTGTTAACCGTGATAAACAGCGGCGTGGGTTCATGATGATGCTGGAGAAGAAGACCCCCAAGCAAATCATGATCGTCAAAGCCCCCGCCGAAATGGGCAAGACTTGGTTAATCCAACGGCTCTACCACGAGTGCCGCAGTCGAAATCTGCCGGTTGCCTTGATGGACTTTAGCCAGCGCCAACCGTGGGATTACTTGACCCTTGTCCGCCAAGCGCGTGATCAACTGGGCAGCGCGAATTTCAACTATCTAACCCAAGTGATTAATGAGGTAACCAGCCTGCGGGTTGAAAACGTCGCGGTGAATGTGGCAATTGCGGACAGTCAATTGGTCAATAGCCCGATCAACGTGAGCGAAGTAAAATTAACCACCGACAACTTCGCGACCATCCAAACCGATAGCGATCTGGTGCGACGCAATATGGAAATTCGCATCAATGATGCCTTTTTTGTTTGTTTACAGAGCCTGGTGCAGTTGGGGCAGGTGGTCTTTCTCTTTGATACGGCTGATCTGGCCCCAGCATCAGCACTAGACTGGATTGTAAACAACCTGCTGTGGCGTCTGCGCAACGATGAGCTGGACAATGTGCTACTGATTATTGCCGGACGCGAGGTGCCAGAGCTTGACCAAAGTTGGAACGATACCGTGGCCAAGACCGGGCTGGATCTTTTCACTGATGATCACATTGATGAGTTTATTGTGAAACGCGGCTTGACGGGGCGACCAAATATCTCGCGTGAAACACTGATGCTTCTCTCGCGCGGCCATCCCGGTCTACTCGGTAAGATGGCCGACAATGCACTGTTGGACGAATTAAAAAAAGAACCAGAACCGTGGATCTAAGGATTAAACCAACCCATGAGCCGCCGCCACCCGCTACTAGCTGAACTTGAACATGCAATTGATACCCAGGTTTGGGATGAGGCCGAGCGATTGTTGCGCGCCGCGCAAAATTTGGGGCTTACGCATAGCAAATATGGCATCCCGCTGCGTTATATTCTAAACGATCTGCCAAATCAGCGGACAGCCGCGGCCAATAAGGCGGCGCAGGTGTTGATGACGACGGCTGCGGCACTCGCTGTCGCCGGCCAAACGGCACAAGCCCGCCAACATTATACCCAAGCCGCCGCCATTGCCGCGATCAGCGATGAATTGAAGCAACAGATCACCGCCGCACTTGCTGCCCTGGATGACGCCATTGCCTATGGCGCGCCACCAGCGCCTGGGGTTGAGCATGAACTTGAAGCCATGATGGCCCAGTTGCTTTTTGAAATCAAAGAGCAGCAGCCAACTTTGGCAACTTTGTTGGCGGCCTGTGCCATTCCCCTCTGGTGGGATGAAGGGCTGTTAGCCGCAATTCGCAATCGCCACGATGGCCGCGAACCGATCATTTTGGAAAAGCTCAGCCACTTTTCCTTTGTCTATGCCTGGGCCGAGCACTATACCTACAGTCGCCTGGCGCGGCGGCTGCTACTCCAAAGTTGGGAAGCTGATCCCACTGGTTTTCAAGCACAAAATCAACAAATTTTGGCTCATTTACAACAGCGCCTGGATCTGAACCCGCCGCTGCAACCGGCTGCTTATACGCGTCTGGTCCAAGCGCATCTCTATCACACTTTTCTTGCCGACCCTGCTGCAGGCGTGGTGCGTTTGGGCGAACTGATGCAAAAGGCGGAAGACAACTATCAATTAGAAGCGGCACGCCAGTATGTTTGGGTGCTCAAGGAATTACAGCCACGTTTGCCCAGCGCATATAGCGCTTGGATCGATTATGCGGAAGGCTGGCTGCACCATCTCAACCAGCGCGACGCTGTTGCCCAACAAACTTTTCAAGAGTTGCTTGCGCGCCCCGATCTGCCACCCAATCTACGTGCGCGCGTGGAACGGGGACTTGGCCTGGCACTGGTCGCCAAGCAAAATTGGGTTGAAGCGAGCCAGCATCATCATGCTGCGTTAGCGCTCTTCCAGCAACAGCAAAATTCGCGCGAAGTCGCCGAAACAATGGCGAATCTGGGTGACACCTATTTAAACATTGCGCAAACCGCCTATGGCCACAGTGACGAGTTCGATTTGGATGAGTCACTTGGCTCCCAGTTTGCAAAAGGGATCAGCTTTGTGGCTCGTCTACCCCTGATTTTCTTTCTGGTCTGGAAACTCAACCTGAACTGGGATGTGCGGATCTGGTGGCGGCTCGGGCGTGGCATGGATTGGGTAGTTGCCCGCCTATTTAGTGAAGCAATCGTGTGGTTCCGACAAGCAGAAGCGATCTATCAGCAATTAGATGATCAAATCGGGTTGAAACGGACACAGGTCAGTTTGGGGCGGCTCTATCTCGCCCTGAATCATGGGCAAGCTGCAACAGCCATCTTCCGGCAAGTGGCGGCAAACGCGCCGGTGGATAGTTATCAACAGGCACTCGCCCACTTGGAACTGGCCGAAGCGCTGTTGCGCCAGCACCAGCTTGACGAGGCGGAACGTTTGTTGCAACAAGCGTTGCCGATCTTTACACGACTGAACCATACACGGCGCATTGCGCAAACACAAAGTCGTTTGGGTACTATTGCTGCGCAGGCCAGGCGTGGGGACGCAGCAATGGCTGCCTACCAGGCGGCCCTAGTCGCCTGGCAAAAAGTGGGCAACACCGCCAGAGTTACAGATCTGCTGCATGCGATGGAACTGCTTGGTAGTCGTGCCGAACTTTCTGCGCTTGCGAATGAACAGTTGGCTACTGCACAACAGCAGAACCCACAGCGTGTTTATGAAACGCGTTTTGTCCATCCAACAATGGCTACATTCCAACGGTATGCCACCATTATGCTCTGGGTTGTGATCTTTATCGCCTTATTAACCAGCATTCGTAGCGAAAGCGGCACGATGATTGGGGCCACCGCGATCCTCAAACTGCCAACAGAGGCCGAATTGGTCGCGGCCTTTAAACCAACTGTTGGGGCAGCTAGTGGTGAAGTGTTGTCGGAAATCCAAAAACAGGTAGCGCCACACTTGCGTAGTCGTTTTCTGGGCACCAGTATTGCCGGTGCCTTGCTCGCTTACCTAAGTTTGTATACGGTGTTAGGACTCTACCTGATCACGAAAACGACGATGGGGAATGTACAGGCGCAACAGGAATGTTGGCTGGAAGTGGATGAAACGACGATTGTCGAAGTGGAGAATAAGCAGATTCGCACACGTTTGTATTGGGCGGATGTGCGGACATACATTATGAATCAACGGCTGCTCTTTGGCGGGTTGCTTGAACTCGTCTCGAGTGTAACTTTGCTCGACGCAGATAGTTATATCAATATTGCCGGCAACGTCCGCCATTATTGGACGCTCACCCAAGCCTATTTAGCCCGCCGGCTACCACCACAAGTCTTGCGTATCAACACGGGCTATGCGCTGCCCTTTGGCTTTTTTGGTTGGCTACTGACGATTGTGCTGGCGTTGTTCATTGCCTTTGTCGGGTTGATTGTGACCAATTCACCATTGGCCATCACACCATTGCTTTTTTTGCCCTACACGCCAGCCGATCTCTATGGGCTACTCTTCCTAGCCGGTGCCCTGGCCGCGGTCTACTGGTTTGTGATCCAATCGATCCGTAATTATTTGATCCGGCAACCGCGCCGTACAACCTTGCGCGGCATTGCCTTGGCCAGTTTAGGTTTGGGCATCTTCAGCCTTTTCCAATTCCACCGCTGGCATCTGCCCTTCGGTCGTCCCGATCTACTTTTGAGCGCGCTGACGATCCTCCTGGCCGGCTTTGCGCTCCATCAACATTTCCTGATCACGCAGCGGGCTAACCGTTTGCGCTTCTACGCCAATGGCTCAGTCATCATTGCCGCGTTGGCAATTGGCTTTGCGTTCTGGACGATCAAACAAGAGTTGCGTAGCTTTGATTCCCTAGCCCAAGCCAATGGCCACTTTCTCCAAGCTGAAAAGCTGAAAGGCCAAGACGAAAAAGCTGCCGAAAGGGAGTACCAACAGGCGTTAACGCGTTACACAGAAACGCTAAGCCTGCGCCAAGAAGCCTATGTCTATAACAGCTTGGGCAATGTTTATCTCCAATTAAAGGAATATGAAAAAGCGCTGGAAGCCTATCAAGCTGCGCAGCAGGGGAATCCGAGCGAGTTGAACTATTCGCTAAATCTGGCGCTGGCCTATCGCGAGTGGGCCGCCACAACCAAAGACTTCCCCACGCGCGAGCAATATTATCGCCAGGCGCTGGCTGAATATGATCAGGTCATTGCCGGCTTAGACAACGCACCCAGTTTGCGTGATGACGAAAAAGCGAATCAATGGTCGGCCCACGAATTGCGCGCGGCAACCTGGCATGAGCTGGGTACAATGTACTATGCGCTTGACCAAGGCTGGCAACCAGCGCTTGAATACTTTACCCACGCAAAGCGAGATTACGAGTGGCTCATTGCGCAAAATCCCGCTGAACCTGCTAGTTATGTCGGGAAAGGGTGGACACTGTTTTATCTGCGCTCCGAACACCCGCCGGCGGAAAAAGCAGTCCGGCGCCAGTACTTTGAAGCTGCGATCACCGAGTTTTCGACAGCGATTGCCAAAGATCCGACCTACTCACCAGCATACAATGGGTTGGGGTGGATGCATTGGTATATCAGTAATGAGAGTATCCCCGGTAATTGTATTGCCGGCATCGACCCAGTCCTCAAAGCCGATTACCAAGCTCAGATCGAAGCCGCCGTCGAGGCCTTTACACAGGGCGTTGCTGCCGATAGCGGCAATGGCTTCTTCTTTCGTACTCGCGCCCAACTTTACTATATCCTGAGCTATTGTGAACCGGATGCTAAGATTGAATACCTGGGCAAAGCCGTAGCTGACTATGATCTTGCCCTGGCGAATGATCCACCGGTAGAGTGGCATTGGCGGCAGGGGACGATCTATCAGGAATTAGCCACTAACCTTGAAAAAACCGGCCGCAACAGTGAGGCGCGAACGGCCCGTGAAGCCGCCGTCCAAAGTAATCTCAACGCGCTGAAGCAAGATCCCAATTACCCACGGCCATATGACTCACTACCGGCGATCTATGCCAAGCTTGGCCGTACATCTGCGCAGGCCTTTGAGCGGATCGTAGCGACGATGCAGGAAAAATCTGATCAGCCAAAGCCGATTAAACCGAACTTTACCCAATTAGCCAGGAAAGAGTTGACTCGTGGCGATTGGACGTTAGCTATCAAAGCCGCAGCCATCGCGATTGCCGCTGATCCTAACGCTGCTGAAGCATACTTGATTCAGGCCCAGGCCTTCCAGCGTCTGGGAGCACCAGTTCAAGCCCAAGCCGCTTTGACCAAAGTGGCCAAGTTACAGCTCGACAATCCCTCACTCAGCTATGAACTAGGGCTTATGCATCTACTGTTGGGTAACCTGGCCCAAGCCCAAACGGCTTATCGTGCCGGCAACCAGGCAACAGCCGCTTTGGCCGACCAAAGTTCCCGTTTGCCGATCTACGCCAAAGCCATTAAAGATGTACTGATCGCACCGGCCCCAGTCACCAATGATGCTGTTCCCTTGGCCTTGAGCATTGTTGATACCCTGCTCCCAGAGCTGACAATTGTCACGCGTACGGCCAGTGGCTACTTTGAAGCTGGACAAGCAGCCTTAACAGATAAGCAATATGCGCTGGCCGTGCCATTGTTGGTACAGGCGGTGCGGCTTGATCCAACTGCCTTCCGTTACTGGATCCCATTGCGCACGGCACTGATCGACGGTTATGCGGTTAGCCAAACTGATTCTGGTGCCGCGGTGTTAACGCTCCTGTTAGGCGTGTCTGTCGGGACGGATCCCTATGCTAAACTGCTGGAAATTGCTCAAGCCGAGCTTGGGCGCGATACCTTTGGTCTGGCGGTTGTTGCCCTGGATCGAGCGTTAGTGCTATATCCTGATCGTCTGGAGATTTTGCTGTTGAAGGCACAAGCCTACCAACGCTGGGGTGATAAAT
The DNA here is from genome assembly GCA_022842065.1 of Caldilineaceae bacterium. The sequence continues at coordinate 43,394 of JALHQH010000067.1, read as the reverse complement.
TCCCAACCGCGGCTTCTGTCCTTACTCGTTATCAGTCTGCGGTGGAGGCTGCACAGGAGGCGCTTAAACTGAATCCGGAAAGTGTAGAAGCCCATCTCTTGTTGGGGCGGGTGCAGCGTCAGCTTGAGCAGGGGCCAGAAAGCTTAGCAGCCTATGAGCAAGCGCTGGAATTGGCTGCTGACGATGACACGGCCGCCTGGGTAGCCTATCTGCGCGGCGACTATGCACAGGCCACAACGTTGTGGGCCGCCCTGATTGCCCGCAACCCAACCGAGCTGCGTTACTACTTTAATCAAGGGCTTGCCCTGGTCGCGCTTGGTGACCAAAGCGCTGCTCAACAAAGTTACACTGCCGGAATTGCCGCTGCCGATGCACTGGACACGGTACCGCGCGCGGTGGCACTTTATCAGGCGGCGGCAGATCTCTATTCAATCCAGGTCGATCCGACTGCTAGTGCCAGTCAACTAATCGATCTGCTGACGGTAACACAATAATCAAGGTCAGAGCATCACAACAGAACAAGGAGAGAGAATCGATGGCCTCACGTAAAAGCCGCAATATTGTGACAGCAGTTGACCCAATCGCCCGCACCGCCGGTGTCCACGAGCACGCCACCTATCTGCGCGACCGCATCGCCGATGGCAGTCGCTTTGCACCCGGCGCGGCGGTTGACCAGCGGTGGACGGTGCGCAACAGTGGCGCGGCACCTTGGGGGGCGGGTTATGAATTGGCCTTTCTGGGCGGTGATCAACTGGGCGAAACGACTGCCATACCTGTACCGGCCACGGGGCCAGGTGCAGAGGTGGAGTTGCCCCTTGTCTTCACGGCCCCAACCGCACCTGGTACGTACCGCAGCTACTGGAAATTGCGCAACCCAGCTGGTGAATGGTTTGGCGAGCGGCTCTGGATCGATATTCGGGTGGAAGCGCCCGTTGCGCCGCCCACCCCAGGCCAGGGCAATAAACTGGGCTTCTATCTGCATCTTTCCACCGATCAACATGGCATGTGGGAAGCCGTCAGCCGCGTTCAACCGCCGGTGGTGCTCATTCACGCCGACACAGCCAACACGATGTTGCTGGAGGAGATGCGCCGCTTTCGCGCACCCGACACCTTTGTGATTGGCCGCCTCTACAAAGATGTCCACACCCAGCGCCAGATCCTGGAACGAGACGACCCCGAAACCCAGGGGCGCTTGATGGCTGAGGAGATTCTGAACTATAACTTTGGCTTGGCTACCAAACGGGGGGCCAATGGGCGCCTGCTGATCGACGCCTGGATGAGTCTCAACGAAGCGGTGCCGGGGCCCGGCTCGGATCAATTTCGCCAGCAACCGGCGGCCACCGCCCGCCTGCTCAACCACTATGACCGCTTCCAGGTTGCCTTTCGCCAACGCTTGCAGGCGGCGGGGGTCGAAGCGATTGCCTTCAATTTTGGCGCGGGCAATTTTGGCAGCGCTGCCCACTATCTCGACCATTTCCCTCAGACCTTGGCCGAATATGTTTACCTGGGCTTTCATGAATATGGCTGGCCCACCCTCTACCCCGCCGCCGACAGCGCCACCAGCGCCGCTACTTACCGGCCTTGCCTGGAAGGTATCCGTGCCCGTTATGGTGACCGTCACCGGGTGATCATTACCGAAGCGGGGTTGACGCGCATGTACCAGAACCCAGCCTGGGGCGATGTGGGCTGGCTTAACGCAGCTTCACCGTTGACCGAGGATCAATATTGGCAATCACTCGCCTGGTACAACGGCCAGTTGACCGCCGATGACTATGTGATCGGCGCCTGTCTCTATGAGGTTGGCCATCATGGCGATTGGGCTACTTTCCGCCACTTGGGACCGGATCAGAATGGCCGCCCGCTTGGTCTGGTTGATCGGTTGGTGGCGCTCAAGGATGGTGCGCAGCCCCGTGGTGTGCAGCCGCGCGGCCCAGTGCTCCCAACGCCACGCGCACCCTTGCCGCCCATCACAATCCGGGGCACCGTTAGTGCGGATGGCAGAGGAGTGGCCGGCGCGCTGGTCCAACTGGTGGGTGACGAAGCGACGCTTGGCACCGTACGCGAGGCCGCGGTGGCGACCGGCAGTGCGGTGACCTGGACGCGTGCCATCAGCGGTTTTGGGGGCTCGGTCGCAACTTGTTGGCGCAAATATGTGGCCGGCGAAGTGGCCGGGTTGACCTATGCTGAATTCAAACAACTGGTCGGCATTTACAACGGTGCGTTAGCCGAAAATGGGGGCAAGTTCACCGCGGATCGCACCTATGTTTTGCCCGAAAACCCCTATCCACTTGCGAGCGTCTGGGATCGCCCGCTCACCGGCTTTGCCGGCTCGCTCTGGGCTTGCTGGCAACAGTGTGTGGAGAACAAGGTGGTCGGGCTGACCTACGTAGCCTTCAAAGCGGCGTTCGCTGACTACAATCCACAGTTGACAACCAATGGCAAGCTCGCGTCCGCAGCACGTTATACCTTGCCGCGCAACACTGGCCAGCGCGAATATACAGTGAGTATGGTGACCGGCGCGCGTGGTCAATTCACCTTTGCCGACCTGCCGGCGGGTGAATATCGCCTTGATGTGCGGGCCGATGGCTATTGGCCCTTTACCACCGGTTTTTCCAGCCAGGACGATCTGACGGTTCCCGTTACGCTCCAGGCTGTAACCGCGCCAACCACCCGCAGTTTAAAGAGCGACTTTATCGGCGTGGCCGGCGACGAGTTTGTGCGCCACGATCGCCCCTTCCGCTTTGTCGGGGCGAATATCCGCGGCATCGTCCACTATGGCGACAATGCGACCTTGCCTGCCGCGCCCGCCGAGCACCGCATGGCACAGTTGCAGGCGGCCTATGCTGCCGGCGGTCGCGTCGTGCGCATCTTCCTGCCCAGTGTCAAAGCTGATGTCGCCCAAACGATTGCGCGCTTTCGTGACTTAATTGGCTTGGTCAAACAAAATTTCCCCGATCTCTACCTGCTGCCGGCGCTGGCCAATCTCTATGCCGATGTCAACCTGCGCGTGCCGGGCGATGACCGTTTCTACCAGGATAATGTGCTGGTCAAAGACTTTTTCACCGGCGGCTATCGCGAGAACTATCTGCCTTTTGTGCGCCAGGTCGTGGAGAACTTCCAGGCTGAACCGCAGATCCTGGCCTGGGAGATCGGCAACGAACTCAAGCTGGATCGGGCTAACAAGGGTGATGATAACGACCCGAACCCGCTCCATTACATTGATTTTGTGCATACGGTCGCTGCCTTTATTCGGGGGCTTGATCACAACCATCTGATCACCACGGGGATGATCAGCACGCGCCATGCCTGGCTCTTTACGCCGGCCCTCAAGCGTCGTCTGTATGCGTCACCCCATCTCGACTTTGTCACGATCCATGCCTACCAAGGGCTAAATGAAGAAGATGACAGCCCGGTGGCCCGTGAATTGGGGCTGCCCTTTATTATTGAAGAAGCAGGCTTTGATGCCCCCAACGGTCAAGATCGCAGTGAACGGATCGCGGCAGATATGAACAAGTGGTTTGGCCTTGGCGCGCGCGGCTACCTGCAATGGGGCTTTATGGCCACGCCGGACAACGGTGATGGCGATCGCCTGTCGGGGATGGATCGGGTTTTCCACAGTGACTGGGATAATCTGGTCCGGCTTTATCGTGAGCGTGGGGCAGCACTGGCGCAGGTCGATGCGAATGGGCGACCACTAATCAAGAAAAAGCTTACCGGTGAAGATGAGACGCCCACCGCCTTTGCCGGCGGCCAGACTGTCTTTGCCCAGGACTGGCTCAACGTGCGCAGTTCCGCTGGTCATCTGGGGGGCAATAACGTGTTGGGCCAGATTGCACCTGGTACCTCGCTCACCGTCACAGGGGCCGCAGTCAACCAAGATGGGCTAATCTGGTATCCGGTGCAGACGACGCTTAACGGCGCAGCGGTCAACGGCTGGGCAGCACAGGCCAACGCCAATGGCGTCCTGTTGGCAATTGCTGCGCCACGGGCTGTTGCCCGCGGGCGCGGGGCGACAACCCGTGCGGTCGCCACTGGTCTGCAACAAGCCTTCACCCAAACCTATGTCAACCTGCGCCAAGATCCCGGCTATGTCGGCAAACCCGGCGACCATGTGATCGGCGAGATTACCCACGGGGCACCGATCATCATCCTGGATGGGCCGCAAAGTGTGGATGGGCTGACCTGGTGGCGCGTCCGCGCACCCTTGCCCGACAATCGTGTTGCCGAAGGCTGGGTTGCCGAAGTTGATCCCAACGGCATCAAGTTGATCGATGGCACGCCACCACCACCACCCAAAGAAGTGATTACGGCGGCCGATGGTAGTGATACTATGCCGGGCTATCTGGGCCGTTCCTTTGCCGTGGGCAGCGCCGCCACCGTGGTCTCGCCTGCGGCTAATTTGCGTCAAGTCGCTGGTTTAGGGGCAACCGTCGTTGCAACCGTCGAACGTGGTACCAAGTTGCGCGTGCTGGCCGGCCCGCAAGTTGCCGATGGGCTGGATTGGCTGCAAGTTGACGGGGCGTTGGCCGATGGCCGCGCGGTCAACGGCTGGGTGGCGATTGCCGCCGGGGAAGGACAGCGCTTGATCACCCCCGCGCCTGTTGCCGCCGCGCTCCGCATCAATCACCCCTTTGCCGGGGGCTGGGGGCTGACGCAGGGCTGGGGCAGTTGGCCCGAATTTTACCAACAGTTCAACTACGATGGCGTCCCCCTGAAAGGGCACAATGGCCTTGACTTTGGCACGCCAATGGGCACCCAACTGTTGGCCGTTGACGAAGGCACCGTAACGCGCGTGGACTTTGAGCCCGGCGGCTTTGGCAATTTCATTATCATCACCCACAGTTGGGGGGAATCGCTTTATGCCCATCTAGAGCAAATTGGGATCGCACATGGCACCCCGGTGGCCAGCGGTGCCGCGATTGGCCTTTCCGGCAAGAGCGGGGCCGGGACAGGCCCCCATTTGCATTTTGGCATTCGCCTCTTCCCTTACCGCCGCACCGATGGCTGGGGCGGTTTCTGCGACCCGACGCCCTTGCTGGATCCGGCCCAACTCGTCGGCATCCGTTCGCTCGCCAATCAACCCAATCCCATGGCCCCCGAACTACCTGGGCGGCAAAGACCGTAGAAAAGGTTGCAGAGTTGCAAAGGGGCAAAGTTGCAAGGTGGCAAAGTACACCCTGCAACCCTGCAACCCTGCAACCCTGCAACCCTGCAACCCTGCAACCCTGCAACCCTGCAACCCTGCAACCCTGCAACCCTGCAACCCTGCAACATCGCACTCAAAGGAGACTACAATGCGCATCGGTAACTGGGCAACCCGTTTTAATGCAAAGGTGATTCGCTGTGAAGATCGGCCCGATCAGCCGGCAGGTGAAATTGTCTATCGGCTTAAGGATCTCTTTACCACGCGTGACGGCTCGTGGGATCCCTCACCAAACCCAGGATCGCTTGACCAGTGGGCGCGTGACAGCTACTTGCTGCCGCCCCACCATCCCGAATATTTCGACGATGCCGGCGGCGATCACAATCTCTTTGCCCGCGTGCTTGACGAAAATGGGCAGGCCCTGCGCACAGCCGATCTGGTGCTCTGCTGGTCCGACGGTGCGCACCTGTTGGGGGATCCCAACTTTTCCCAATTTATCAAGATGAAGATCAGCCCAAAGGAGCGCTCCGGCTGGGGTAACCAACCGATCTGGAATCACTTTAGCCCCGAGCGCGGCGAAATCGGTGCCTGGGCGTTCTGTCCCCATGGCGCGGCGGATGTGGTGGTCGGCGGCGGGCTGCCCAACAACCAACATGTCTCCTGGTTTGCCGTCTGGCAGGCCGAACGGCGTAGCGCGGGGACCAACCCAGTGGAGCCGGGCACCCCCAGCTTCGAAACGTTGCGCGCTGCCCTCTGGAACGCACGCAACATTCCCCTGGTCAATGAATCGGCACTGCTGGTCTACGCCCGCCAACAGCAACTGGGCGCACCGTTAACAGGTGAGCTGGATGTGGAAGGCTATCGTCTTCAAGGTTTTGCCCTTGGCATTGTCTTTGCCCCGATTGGTGCGTGGGATCAGATCAGCCATATGGCGTGGTGAAAACTTGCGTATTACTGGGGCGTAGGGGCATGATGCATCATGCCCCTACCAACAAAGCCCTAGCAGAAAGGAAATCCAATGAGTAATCAACGCAGTCCCGCGACAGTGGTGACCGCGCCGGAAGGCTTAATCCAAAATATGGCAAACAATCACCAGCCTGCTGACCTGGATCTGTCCGTGTCAGCGGCAACTGCTGAGGATGTATCAACCGCTCGCGGGCTCCTCCGCGACGAAGGGGTGTCACGGTCACCCATTCCCACCTCACCCACCCCCGGCAAGTCACTGCTTGAAGCTGACCCCGAACTCTACGCGGCCTGGCGTGACCACATGCGCCGTGGCTTCGAGAACAACCAGACCATGTTCGAGCAGGTGCTCACTGGTTTTATGAATCCCTACTGGACGACCGTCTGGATGTATCGCATTTTGTTTGGCGTGGGGGTAGCCGCCTTTGTGGTGGCCGCACTGGCTGCCCTATTCGGACAAGGGGCCGCAACCGCCGGCATCTTTGGTGGGCTAAGTGTCGCCGCCTTCCTGGGCTACTTTCTCAACCGCCCCCTGCAGGCGCTCGAAGAGAATCTCCAGTTTATCACCTGGCTGGGCATCATCTACAACAGCTACTGGACCCGCCTCGCCTACACCAGCGACTTAGATACCGTCCAAGCCGAACTCGAAGACGCCACCGACGATGCGATTGCCAAGATCAAAGAGTTGATGGACAAACACGCCGAGCGCAATGCGAGCCGGCCGGTGATTGGGCGGTAGGGGCCGGCAGGGACACCTGATGCAGGTCGATACATCGATTGAGAGAAGGCGAGAGTAATGGCAGAGAACTCGAACTCCGCATCCTTACCCCAACCACCACTGGCTACCCGGTTGAGCTGGCCGTGAGTCACGAACAACAGTTCGCCGGTGGCTATCTTGCGCCAGCCATTCAGGCTACGTTGATCATCTCCTGGCCGGCAATACTCTCTTCCCCAAGTTACCGGCGCAACAGTTTGGCACATCAATGCGGATGAGCCCGACGTGCTCAATAATCAGTAAACCGCAACGCTCTCTGGCTTCGCGCCCTAATAGAGAAAGCAGAGAAACATGGCACAATTGTGTACTGCGCATCAGGGGATGCGCAGTACACAATTGTGCCAACTCTACATGTTTTCTCTATAAGGGCCCCGCTCAGCCGCCGAGCGTTGCGGTTTACTGATTATGGTATACGCTTCAACCCCGCCGGGCTATTACGCGCCCGAGCCCTACCGCTCTGCAGATCACGACCCGATCTTGATTGGCTTAACGCTTGGAACAAATACAAACGCCGCGCCGCGTTGAGCAAGGCCTGATCGTACAAAGGGTCCTGATAGCAATGTGATAGAGTGGTAACAGTCCGCTGTTAGCTTCTTTGCACGATAATGGATCCAAACCGCCTTTAAATTTTTATTGGACAAAACAGCATGACCGCAGCCGAACTCGAAATTGCCCTCCACCGCCGTGACGCAGACAGTTACAACGTTGACCTACGCTTTGCCCAGCCGGAGAGTGACGCAGATGTGCGCCCAGCCTATGGTGAACTGGAACCGCTGCGCATTGATCGCGCGGCGCTGTTGCGCGCGGCAGATCCGATGGCACAAGGCCAAGCTTTGGCCCAAGCACTCTTTGTTGAGACCAAGGTCCAAGCTGCCTTTGAAAAAGCCCTGACTGCGGCCCAAAGCTTAGCTGTACCATTGCGGGTGCGCCTCTTCATCGGTCCCAGCGCGCCCGAACTCCACAACCTGCGCTGGGAGACCCTCATCGATCCCACCACAGATCGCGCTGCCGATCCAGCAGCCGCTACGCCGCTGTTGACCAACGAAAATATCATCTTCTCCCGCTACCTCAGCAGCCTCGATTGGCGGCCGGTGCGGCTGCGTCCCCAGCGGGAGTTGCGCGCGCTGGTGGTCATTGCCGCGCCTGGCGACATCACCGAACGGTGGAAGATGGCCACGGTCAACGTGAAACAGGAACTGGAAACCGCGCGCATAGGGTTGGGCGATATTGCCTGCACCGCGATCGCCCAACCGGGCACGGCAACGCTCGACAACCTCATCGACCACCTGCGCAATGAGGTTGATATTCTCTATCTGGTGGCGCACGGTGCGCTGGCCAACGGCGAACCGGTCCTTTATCTGGAAGACGAGAGCGGCCAGACCAAGCCCACCCGCGGCAGCGAGTTGGTGACGCGTCTGCGGGAACTTTCCGTGCGTCCCCGATTGGTGGTACTTGCTTCGTGCCAGAGTGCGGGGGACGGGAATAGCGATGTCACTGCCCAGGACGACGGTGCACTGGCAGGGCTGGGACCGCGGCTGGCCGAAGTAGGCGTGCCCGCGGTACTGGCAATGCAGGGCAAGATCAGTATGGCGACCGTGCGCCAATTCATGCCGCACTTCTTCGAGGAATTGCGCCGCGACGGGCAAATTGACCGAGCGATGGCCGCAGCGCGTGGACGGGTGCGTGACCGTCACGACTGGTGGATGCCGGTCTTGTTTATGCGGCTCAAGAGCGGGCGGATCTGGTATGTGCCGGGCTTTGGGGATGATCGACAGGGGCTGAAACAGTGGCCGGCGCTGCTGAATGCAATCAAACGCAAGAAATGCACACCGATCCTTGGCCCGGGCATTGGCGACAACTTACTCGGCTCGCGGCGGGAAATCGCGCAGCGCTGGGCGGAGACGTATGCCTTTCCGCTGGAACCCCATCAACGCGAGGATCTGCCGCAGGTTGCCCAGTTTGTCAGCGTGATCCAACAACGCTACCTGTTGGAGTCTGAACTGGAAGAGCATGTGCGCAGAGAAGTCTGGCAGAAGTTTGGCAAGGCGCTTGATGCGACGCTGGAAGATGCCCCGTTAGAAGAGTTGCTGAGTGCGGCAGGGGCCCTCTATCGCAGTCAACAGGAGCCGACGATCTACCAACTGTTGGCGCAGCTTGATCTGCCCATCTATATCACAACTAGCTCCGATAATCTGCTCTTTGACGCGCTGAAGGCGCAAGGGAAGGAGCCGATCTACGAGTTTTGCCGCTGGAACGCCGGGATTGAACAACTGCCGCTGCGCTACGATGAGAACGAGGATGAGCCGCCGGCACCGGAACGACCGCTCATCTATCATCTCTTTGGCCACCTCTCTGCGCCGGAGTCACTGGTGCTCACCGAGGATGACTACTTTGACTATCTGATTGGGGTTACCAGCAACAACGACTTGATTCCCTCCGAAGTCCGGCGAGTCTTTTCCGATACGGGGCTGCTCTTTCTTGGCTTCCGGATCGATGATTGGGACTTCCGTGTGCTCTTTCGCAGCATCATGCAGCGGGAAGGGGGACAGCGGCGCAGTCGCTATCCCCACATCGCCGCCCAGATCAATCCCGAAGAGGAGCGCATTCTGGAGCCGATCGGGGCGCGCCAATATCTGGAAGCGCGCTTTCAGGACACCGATGTGGCAATCTTCTGGGGCAGTGTCGATGATTTCCAACAAGCGTTGCTGGAAAGGTTGAAATAGGCGATGACAGAGCCAAACATCCGCACGAATCCCTACCCTGGCCCCGTTTCCTTTCAGATTGGCGAAACGCTCTACGGGCGCCCGCGCGAGACGCGCCAACTGCTCAACCTGTTGATCGCCGAGCGCATTGTGCTGCTCTACTCCCCCTCCGGCGCGGGCAAAACTTCGCTCATTCAGGCGGCACTGATCCCGGAATTGGCGCGGGAAGGCTTCCGCGTCTTTCGCCCCGCGCGCGTGAGCCTGGGGGCAGAAGAGCAGGTCAGTGGCATCGCCAACCGCTACATCTTCAGCCTGTTGCTTTCGTGGGAAGCCCATTTGCCCGACGCGCTTGCGCCACTGCCCCACAGTGACCTGGCGGCTATGACACTGGCAGAATACCTTGCGCTGCGTACGCCCCACCGCGCACCGGCCCCTGACGAACCGGCGGACGCCCCCGTTGCCGAGGAGCCGTGGGCGAATGAGTGGCATGGCGATGTGCTGATCTTTGACCAGTTTGAGGAGATCCTCACCGTCGACCCCACCGACCGTGACGCCAAACATGAGTTCTTCCGCCAGGTGGGCGAGGTGTTGCAGGATCGCCAACGGTGGGCGCTCTTTGCCATGCGCGAAGAGTTTCTTGCCGGTCTCGATCCCTATCTGCGCGCCATTCCCACTCGCTTTGCCACCACCTTTCGCCTGGAACTGCTGGGACCGGACGCGGCCCGCCAGGCCATGCAGAGACCGGCGGCAGCGCAAGGCGTCACCTTCACTGATACTGCCGCCGACAAATTGATCAACGATCTGCGCACTGTCCAGGTCATGGAAACGGACGGCAGCACCCACGCTGCGTTGGGTGATTTTGTCGAGCCGGTGCAACTACAGGTGGTCTGTCTGCGTCTGTGGCAAGGATTGGCTGCGAATGACGACGAGATTGGCGTCGATGATGTCGACGCCTTTGGCGACGTGGACAGTGCCCTGCGTGCCTACTACACCGAGACCGTTGACCGGGTTGCCCTGGCAACCGATGTTGGTGGCCGGTTGCTGCGTGAATGGGTCAACGCGCAACTGATCACCGAGAGTGGCATCCGTGGCCAGGTGTTGATGGGCCAAAATCGCACGGTAGGCTTGCAGAACGTGGCGATTTGGCAATTGGTCGATGCCCACCTTCTACGCGCCGAGAAACGCCGCGGTGCCACCTGGTTCGAACTGGCCCACGACCGGCTGCTAGCGCCCGTGCAGGGGGAGAATGAGGCATGGTTCGCGCACAACCTGAGCCCGTTTCAACGGCAGGCCGCGGCCTGGGACAGGGCGGGACGGCTGGAAGGATTGGTGTTGCATGGGGCGGAGCTTTACGCGCTGATCCAGCAATTTCCGACGCTGCCCAAGGGGTGGACAGAGACAGAGGAGGCGTTTTATGCCGCGTGCCGGGCGGCTTGGGCGCGGACGGAACAGGATGCCCGGCAGCGGCGACGGATTCGTATATTTGGTTATTTATCCATTGGGTTAACTGCGATTGCTCTGATGGCATTAGTGTCATCAATCTATCTGGCACGCCAAGGTCGTCAATTGCGTAATGAAGGCGATCGTGCAAACTATGATGCTCACATTCAGTCAGAGCGAGCAGACGTACAAAGTCGTATTGCACTGGCTCAAGTGTTGGCTTCAACAGCACCAGAACTTCTTACGGAAAGATTCAAACAAAAGGAGTTAGCTCGTCTTTTGGCTGCAGAAGCAGTACGGATCAATCCAGATGAAGGACGGAACATTCATTGGTTGCTTGATCGCGCATTACGTGATGTGCTGGGCCAAAGTTTGGTCACTATAGTAGATGTTGGAGACAACGTAAGCAGCATCGCAGTAAGTCCCGATGGGCTTAGCATTTTTGCAGCAGCAGGCTCTGTAATATATCAGTGGAGACTTGATGACATCGGTAGAAAGCCACGTGCTTTTGTTGGTCATCAAAGCTGGGTTACGTCCATTGCAATAAGTCCCGATAATAGTGTGTTGGCATCGGCAAGCGCCGATAATACGTTTAGAATTTGGAATATCAATTTAGGTGAGGAGTCAGCAATATTCCAAGGTCACACAGACAGCGTTTCATCAATATCTTTCAGTCCAGATGGATCAAGGATTGCTAGTGCTAGCTGGGATAGATCTGCACGCCTATGGGATGTACGTACAGGGCAGCAACTCGCTACACTTCTAGGACATACAGAAGCAGCAGTATGGGCTGTAAACTTTAGCCCTGATGGAGCCACACTAGTAACAGCCGGAGAAGATGGAACAATAAGACTTTGGAATCCTCTTACTGGGGAGCTACTCGCGACTTTTGAAGGAGATAGTAGCTTTTCTTCTGCCGCATTTAGTCCCGATGGACATTGGCTTGCCACGGGCGGCAGTGATTTCAACATAGTGTTATGGGATGTACAAACACTTCAACCGCTAAACTCTTTGCCCTGCCACCTAAGCGATATAACGTCTGTTGCATTCGGAAATTCAGGCGAGAAACTTGCATCTGCAAGTTCTGACAACTCTATCTGTATTTGGGATATGACAAATTTAGCAGCTCCACCATTTGCATTTACGGGTCATGAAAATCGAACAAATAGTGTCGCATTTTCACCTGATATGACAAGGTTAATTTCTGGTAGTAGCGACGGCACAGTTCGTATCTGGACAATAGACTTAAACGAAATGGCTGCTACAGCTTGTCAACAAGCTGGACGAAATATGACAGAAGCTGAGTGGAATAGATACCTGCCAGATACCCCCCATAGGCCAACTTGTTCACCAATGGAAATAGGAACTGGGTTAGCCCAGGCAGGTAATATGATCAGTGCCACAATTAAATTTGAAGAAGCTTTACGATTAGATCCTCAATTAAGCATTGTTCCAGAGGTATATGCTAGACAACTCTTTGCACCGACTCTCGTTGAAGAGGGCCGAGACATGGCTCGAATCGGAGAGGTGCTCAGCGCTACGCTAAAATTTACTGAAGCGCTGGCTCTCGATCCTGGTTTGGACATTGTCCCAATTCAAGAGCTAAAGGACTTTGCGGTACCAGCGCTTATTGAACAGGGGCAGAAGTTGGCCCGTATCGGTGAGATTATCCATGCTACCCAGAAATTTGAAGAGGCAGTTAACCTCGATCTAGAGTTGGATCTTAAACCGGAACAAGAAGCGAGGCGGCTCGTGCCACAAGCAATCACGATTGGCACGCCGGTCACCTCTACAACGGAGATTCACTCCAGGTGGTACTTTACTGCCATAGCCGGCCAAATGGTCACTATTTCGCTGGTCGATACCGAAGAGGGTAACTTTGATCCCTACCTCACACTCATTGGGCCCAACGGAGAAACGCTTATCGAAGATGACGACAGTGGCGGCGGTCACGATGGCTATGATGCGTTAATCCAAGAGGTGACTTTACCGGAAGCCGGCAACTACATCATCATCGCCGGTCGCGAAGGCAGTTCGGCGGCCTACAAATTGACGGTGACAGAGATAACAAATGAAATTGTTACCGCACGGGCACTGGTTGCAGAAGGGGAACGCATGGCCGCCATGGGAGAAGTTGCCCATGCCATCACCCTCTTTGCCCAGGCGTATGCATTGGATCCCACATTGGCGTCTCTCCCTGATCCAGTTGTGGCCGCCAGGGCCGCGACGTTTCTGGCGGTGGTCGAGACCATTGCCAACTTGGTGGCCGCTGATGACGACGCCACTGTGCTCGCACACATTGAGCTGGCGTTAGAGCTGGGGCAATTCCACCTGACCGATGCGGCGCTGGCCTGGGATCAACTCTGTTGGTGGGGTAGCCTCTATGGCTTTGCCGCGCAAGTGGTCAATGGGGCGTGTGCATGGGCGGTGGCCGATGCCACCCCACAAGACAATGTTGCCGCTTACCGTGACAGCCGCGGTCTGGCCCGTGCCCTGACCGGTGATATCGAGGGGGCACTGGAAGATTTTCGCTTCTTTATTGAGGCAAGTGGTGGCGATGTTGCGCTGCGGGAGGAGTGGATCGCACGGTTGGAAGCAGGGGAAGAGCCGGCGGTGATTTTTGATGCGGCGACGTTAGATGCTTTGAAGCGGGAATAGCAGAACAATTATGCTCACACTGGAACTCACGATCCAACGCAAAACTGATGATGGCTGGCCGCTGATTGCCGAGCAGATCCGGCCCGGTTTCTTGCCGATCCGCAGCGAGGGGTTGCTGGCCCTTGACCAGCGTATGTTGCTGCGGGCTGTTACGCCACGGGCCTACGGCACATTGCTGGGCGAGGCGCTCTTCCAAGGGCCCATTCGCGATGCCTTTGTGCGCGCCCTGGCCGAAAGTAACGAAGATATGCGGGTGCTGCTCTTTGTTGAGACCGATGAATTGCGCGTGCTGCGCTGGGAGCGGCTCTGTGCACCCTTTGCCGGCGAGAACGGCAATGGGTGGGACTTTCTGTTGCTCAACCAACGCACCCTCTTCTCGCTCTATCTGCCCAGCCTGACCGACCGGCGCTACCCGCCGATTGGGCGTCGTGACCTACGCGCCCTTGTCCTCATTGCCTGCCCAAGCGGTTTGGACCAATATGGACTCGTTGACTTCAATGCCGCAGCCACAGCCGGTCAGGTGCGACAGGCATTGGGCGGGATCCCCTTCGACCTCCTGACTAGCCCCGCTGCCTACACCGATGGCGATATGGATGTAGCAGGAAATGGCGTGCCGGAGGCTGTTGGTCCGGCCAGCCTCGATGCGCTCTGTCAACGGCTGACGGAACAGCCGTATACATTGGTGCATGTCGTTTGCCACGGCCACTACGATCACAAGAGCGGCGAAACGAGCCTCTTCCTGGCCAACAGTGACCATGAACTCGCTCGGGTCACCGCGACCCAGCTGCTGGAACGGCTGGGGCGGCTGGGGCGGCTGCGGGGGCGGCGGGGGCTACCGCACTTTGCCTTTCTCGCCACCTGTGACAGCGCGGCGCCGGAAGCGGAAGGCGCGCTCGGGGGGCTGGCCCAGCGGCTTGTGCGCGAATTGGGCATGCCCGCGGTCATCGCCATGACCGAAAAGGTCTCGATTACTACGGCCCAACTGCTCACCGGCAGCTTCTACGCCCATCTGCAGAAACATGGCGAGGTCGACCGGGCGCTGGTCGAGGCCACCAACGCGATTGCCGAACGCAGCGACGTAACCGTGCCTGCGATCTACAGCCGGCTCGGTGGGCAGCCGCTCTTTAGCCAATCGCTGGACCGTGAACTGACTGTCATGGAAATTGCTGATGGGCTGGATACGCTGGGCAAACTCGTGGCTGAACGGGCACCGGTGCTAGAGACAGAGTTTCAGTTTGCGGCTGACGGGTGGCGGCGCTACCTGGAGCGTGACCAGCTGTCGTTAACCGATGCGCAAGTGATGGAACGGCGCAATGCGCAGATGACGGTCGAACAGATCGCAGACAGCGCGATTGAGCTGAGTTTCAAGGCGCTCTGCCTGGGCAACGCGCCACCGGCGTACGATGCGCGCTGCCCCTTTCGCGGGTTGATCGCCTTTGGGGTGGCTGATCAGCCCTTCTTCTTTGGCCGCGAAGGGTTGGTCGAGCAGGTGCGAGAACGATTGGCACACCAGCCTTTTCTGGCGATTCTCGGGCCATCCGGTTCCGGCAAGTCGTCGCTGGTGTTGGCCGGGCTGATTCCGGCGCTACAAAAGCAATACGCAACAATCGCCGTCCATGTCATGACACCGGGGGCCGAACCGGTTGTCGCGCTTGCCGTTGCCGTTGCGCAACTGGGGGTAGATCAAGAAGAAGTGGCGCAACCGACATTGCTGGTCGTGGACCAATTTGAAGAGAGCTTCACGCTCTGTACGGACGAATCCCTGCGCCGGCGCTTCTTCCAACAACTGCTGGCCCTGGTTGCGCCGGGCGGGGGAACCGATTCGGCAAAGGGGGCGCAGCCGCCACCGCGGGTAATCCTGACCATGCGCGCCGACTTCTGGGGCGAGTGTGCGAGTTATCCCCCTCTGCGTGACCGGATGTTGGCACACCAACTGCTCATCGGCCCCATGACAAGCAGTGAGTTGCGGGCGGCGATGGAGCAACAGGCGCGCACCGTGGGCTTGCGTTTTGAGGCGGATCTGGCCAACACGATCCTCGACGATGTGGCGGGTGAGCCGGGCGCAATGCCGCTCCTCCAACATGGGTTGCGTGCGTTGTGGCAGCGGCGCTATGGGCGGTGGCTGCCGGCGGTGGCATACCGGGAGATGGGGGGGATCAAGCGGGCGGTTGCCGGGAGCGCGGAGGCGATTTATCAAGGATTGTTCGCCGCGGATCAGGAACGGATGCGTGCGCTCTTGCTCCGTCTGACCCGGCTCGATGAAGAAGCGCTGCCAGGCGAGACGCGGCGGGATACGCGGCGGCGGGTGGTGGTTGACGAGTTGATCCCGACGGCAGAGGAACGGCCCCCCATCATGGCGCTGATCCAGCAACTGGCGGCTGCGCGGCTCTTGGTCACCAGCCACAATACACAGACCGACCAAGAGGAAGTGGAAGTAGCGCACGAGGCGCTGATCCGCGAGTGGCCCAGACTACGTGATTGGTTAGAGGAAGATCTGGAATCTGGCAGAATATTTCGTCAAATACGCGACGCCGCCGTTGTTTGGCGAACCGAGACATACAGCGATAGCTACCTCTATCAAGGACAAAGGTTGAATCGTGCGCGCAAGTGGCTTCATGAACACCCTGGCCGCATCAGTCTTACAGAAAGAGAGTTTCTTGATGCATCGGTCAAGCATACGCGGATAAATCAATTGCGATGGGTTACGCGTGCGTTGCTGATTTTTGCTGTTCCCATCTTGGTCTACTTATTCTTTGCCGGCCAAACGGAACGGTGGCCCTTTGAACCACCAATCATTCATTGGGAGTCAATTGCTGAGTTGCGAAATATCCGAACGAGCGAGACGATTTGGAGTGGAGATAATGCGGTTTATGTTGGATTGATGGATGAGGCGAAAATCGCAGTCTTGAATCGAAACGGGCAATTTCAAACGGAGAGATACATAGAAAGTGGCGTTGGCGTAAATGATCTCTTTCTCGATCCAGTAACACCGCAACGTATGTATGCGTTTGACAAAAAAGGTGTAGGTTTAGTACGCAGCGAAGATGATGGTCAAACTTGGGTGCCTATAAACGATAGTAGTCAGGAAGTCAAGATAGATATAACCATCTCTTCCGCAGGTGATTTGTACGTAGGTGATGTAATGGGACGCATATGGCGTAGAGATCGTGGGGAAGTTGGATGGCAGCCAATCGCTGATGGACCATTCAATCAAATTCGAAGTCTAAACTGGTTAGATGAGCAGCTTTATGTAGGGGCGAGTGATGGATTGTATCTTTGGTCACCTGACGGCCAATGGCAACAAATCGCACCGGAAAGTCCACTGCGCAATGTGTTTAGTGTAGAGCAAGCCGGTGAATGGATAGTTGCCGGCGGATTACTAGAGGCTTCGGCAATCCATACGAATGGGAATATCCAATCGATTATTACGACAACAATTGTTAGTTCGCTCGTCCTGAATGAGTCGACACCTGTTTACATCGGTGGGACAACTGCTGGAACATTAGTTTGGTGGCGCTCGGATCTTTCACGGGCTCAAACCTTCGCTTCAAATACAGATCTCGGCCAGTCCAGAAATGTCTTTTCAATACAAGTTGAACCAGTTGAACATCGAACAATTCTTTGGGTTAATACTGATAAAGGTTTATGGAAAGCTGATATTACGGAATGGCTGCACTACCAGATGAAGTAGGGGTAGCACAGTTATTTACCTAAACAGTGAGCAGACAGAGTTGTGTAATAATACAGCTACTGTTTTCTGATAGAGCATCAACTCTCATAGTTTTTGATAAATCAAGTTCAAGATGTTGGAGGGGCAATGAACGCCAAATCGACTGAATTTCAAGTAGAAGTAGGGGTGGAACGGATCAGAGAATATTATCAATTGTTACGAGATCATGTAGAAGTTCCTAAACTTTTCTTTAAAATCAATGATGAGCTGCGAAATTTAGAATGGGTAATTTCGAACAATCTTTCCGCACCGATGGAGTGGGAACTGCCTGAAAATTCCGTTGAAAGACGAGCAGTTGCATTTTTACGGAATTTTCATATACAGCTGGGTATCAAAAAAGCAATCTTTGTTCGTCAACTCTATCTAATACATGTTCATCGGAGCGCCATGGGCTATCACTGTATTTTAGGGTTGCGCAATCAAGGGCAGGAAATTTGTGAGACAAATTTCGTCGTACACCTTGATCACAACATGACAGTGATTATGCTGTCAGCCGTTTACCAACAACTAACGCGGTTTGAATATTTAGAGAATTTTGATACAGACGCGAAGCTCCAAAGTGCACTAGAGACGTTAATGAAACAGTTCTCAATTATTAGTGTAGAGCGGTGTGGACTCATTTGGCAGCCCGATTGGAAAGCTGGGGTGTATAAACAATATTTACGTGTCAAAATATCCACAGATGTCGGCGCGTATGTATTGCTTCTCAATAATGATGATAAGAAGCGTACGATGTATTCTGTTCATGTAGAGAGTAGCCATTTACGCACTGGTATTTCGAATGTATACAGTGGTAACTGGATACACCAACATCTCGCTGGTTTACGTACGAAGCCTCAAAAGGCAGTGCTACGAGATCTGACAAACACAAAGCATTCTTTGGCGGGAAAATATGTTGAAGTGAACGATCAAATCAACCTAATATGGAGTGACAGCCCTCTTCAGATCGAAATTTTTGCCGATCCGTCAAGCAATTCATCTCATTTTGATCGCGTCATGGCCTACTATCATATTGATCAAATACAAAGATATTTTCGTGAACTGGGGCTTACGGTGTTGGACGAATATCCAGAGTTAAACCCGTTACAAGTTGTGTTATATAAAGGCAGTGATACCTTCACGTACTATGACAGCCAAAAGAAAACTATTTTTTTTAGACAGATTCCAGGCGCAACAGTGGATGAATGGACAGAGGCCCGTTCGCCCCTTGTTGTGTACCACGAATTTGTACATGCCGTTACTGATGCAATTGCGCGGTTGAGTCGACAGAATACGATGGATTCTGAGAACCCTCGTCAGTTAGAAATGATACAAGCTGCGGCCATAGATGAAGGACTAGCTGACTATTTCGCCTGTTCGATGGGGATGCAAAGCGGTCAGCTAGATCCCCCTCAGATTTATCAGTTAGTTATGGTTGATCCTGACCTTCAGAAAGTAGAGTTTAGAGCTGATGAACATCGAAGCTTAGGAGAAGCGCCTGATCTTACAATTCCGTACCGGACGAGGCGCATTGAACTGCCAACTGAGGACAGAGAAATCCGTGCGCTCATCTACAAGTGGGGAAATCATTGGGCGCGCTATCTATGGCATCTCCGCCATACCCTTGGTCCGGAAATCGCTGATCGACTCATTGCAAACAGTATATTTTTCCTAACCCGATGGTCCAGCTTCGGAATGGGTATTTGGGCACTCATTATAGCCGATCAACAATTATTTGGTGGTATGCATAAACATGATATTCAATCGATTGCGGGTATGTACCCTTTTGAGTTGGGACCGAGTCCAACGCGACAAGATAAGATCGCAGCGCAACTGCCTGTGGGTAGCGAATTGGCATTCTCGATAGACACAGGCGAGGAATCTGCAGAGTCTTCGTCCGCCATACCTGAGAACGACAAATTCTTGGACCTGGGTCAAGAATTCAGTGTAAATGCCGGTGACGTAGTGCACAATTACTTGCGTATTGCTCCACAGTGATCAATGTTCATACAGATAAAGAACGTAAGGAGACTAATCCAATGGCTAATACGGAAATCAAGTTCGTCATCACCTTTGCAATCCGTGACGATGAAATAATACGCGAAGAGGTCAAAGAGTTCCCTTTGGATGAGTATGAAGTCGGCCGGCCATCGGTCATTGATGGTGAGTTCATTTTAGGCTTACAAAAGGTAGGTGACCAAGAGCCTTCGTATATTTTGCATCGGCGTAAAGATCTAATTTCATTTGACTTTGAAGCGCATGGCAATGAATCGGACATCTCGTCCCGAAACTTTCGTGCTGTCTGGTCACACGTTGGCGCAGACGCCCGTGATGTAGAATTGCGCATCCCGATTATCCGCGATATAGAACTGCGCGATAATCCAGATATCGAGTGGCGATTCCAATTACGACAGGACCGGACAAATAATACAAAATTTCGCGCTGTTCGTGTTCTTCAATCTGGTCCTGGTGTCATTGAACCCTGTGTCGTTCTCAATGAAGAAGGACTCGATTGTCAAGATCCAGCAATTGCGATAGAAGATCTGGCTCGATGTCTAGAATTTAAGTGTGCAAGTTAGTGGTCTGCTCAATGCAGCGCTTGTGCACCAGATAAAAAATCTATACTGAGCAACGCCATAATTTAACAGTTTTACGGTTATACATGATAGAAGGTGAATTGACAAGTTTACATGGCATAGTCGTTTACCTGTTTGCAGGATTAAGTCTCTCTGGTCAGTCCTAACGTCCAAAGGAAAACCCATCCCATGATCGACGAACGCACCCTCATCACCCGTCTCGAAGCAGCCAACACGGCGGAGTTGGCCCAACTGATTCTCCACGCCGCGGCAGACGAAGAGAAGGTGCTGCGCATCTACCTGGGCACTGAGCGCTTTCGCCGGCTGCGCAATCTGGTCTTGCGGGGGGAGATGGTGCGCGATGAACGGCGCAACCAGCCGCGCAAGAATATCGTGGTGATCCCCGGCACTCTGGGCTGTGAGATGACTTCGGTTGATCGGCAACAGCAGCGCGAACGGGTCTGGCTCAGCCCGCACCAGATTGTGGCCGGCCATTTGGAACGGCTACGCCTGGATGCGCATGGCCTGGCCGAAGCCAACCGCGACTATACGATCCAGGTCACGGGGATCATGAAGCGCTACTACGGCGAATTGATGTTGGCATTGGCCGAACAGTACAATGTCTATGCCTTTTCGTATGATTGGCGCAAAGATATGCGGCTGGCCGCAGCGCAACTTCAGGCCAGCATTGATAGTTGGTTCCCCGCTGGCGAAGAGGTGCATCTGGTCGCCCATGCGGCCGGCGGTCTGGTCGCGCGCGCCTATATTCATCAATTCCCCGAACGGTGGCAACTGGGCCACAGCAAACTGATCATGATCGGCACGCCCAACTATGGGATCTATACGACGCCCCAGGCGATTACCGGCCACTTAGGGCTGATCCAGTGGATCGACCTGCTCGATACGCGCCATGATCGTGCCGATTTCCGCGAAATCCTCAAATCCTTTCCCGGTCTTTATCAGCTCTTACCGAATCCGACCATCGATGCCGAACTGGCGGCCCTTTATCAAGCCTCCACCTATGGGCGGGAACTCAACGTGCCCCAAGAACACCTCAGCAATGCCCTGGTCTTTCATCAGCAGTTAGACAGCGCAATTGTTGAGCCGACCCGGATGATCTACCTGGCCGGCCATAATCAGCCGACCTTTGTCGGGGTTACCCTGAACCAGTTGCGCAATTTTACGGTGACCCGGCAGCCGGATGCTGAACAAGAGTTGCTCTATATCCAACAAGCTTATCGTTTTGGCGCCAATGGCGACGGTACGGTGGCCCATCCCTTGGGCGTCTTGCGCACGGTTGATGGGGAGTACATCCCTGCCTATTACACCGACGCGCTGCATGGTGATCTCTGTTCCCACCCCAAAGTGCTGATGGCGATCAACGAACTATTGGCAAGTGACGGGGCACCTGCCCGTGACGCGACCGTCTGTGGGCTGCAACCGCTCACCTCTGCGTTGATCAATACCCGGCGCGAAACCGAAGTGCGCAAGCTGTGGGCACTGCCTGAAACTCCTGTTGCCATGAATCCCCGCAGCCAGGTGCGCAACGCCTTTGAAACGCTGGTGCGCCGGGTAAACAGTCGCGGGGAGCAAGGGGCAACGCGCAATTTTATCTCGGTCGAGGCGCGTGACATTGAAGAGCGGCTGACCTTTGGTTTCCTTAGTGGTGAAACTGATCGCGCCAAACTGAGCTACCGCCTGATCGACATGGGGGTGCCGACGATCAAGATCAATCTCGTCGCGGCCGACATTACCGATAATTTGTTGGCACTGCCTGCCGCGGTCCAGGCGGTGGACGCACTGGCCATTGGTCATTACAGCGGCAGCAAACCCTATGGTATCTTGCGGACGCTCGACTACAAGATCAGCCGGAAGTTAGAAGGGCGGAACATCTCTGATAATGATGAAAATCCAGACGAAGAGCTCTCCAGTTATGGGGCCGCGCGCGCCCAGGATGCCGATCTGTTGCTGACCCAATATACCCAACGGGGGACGATTCGGGCTGATCTGGCACAGACCTTTTTCCTAACCGACCCGCGCAATCCGGAACGACTCCTGACCATCGCTGGGATGGGGGAACCGGGGCGCTTTGGCACGCCTGAATTGACGGTGCTGGTCCGTGAGCTCTGTTGGTCGTTGGGGCGGATGGATAAAAAACATCTGGCCACGGTCTTAATTGGGGTCGGTCGTGATAATCTGAGTGTTGCCGATGCGGTTGCCGGCTGGGTGCGAGGGATTAAGCTGGCGATTACCGGTATGACCAAAACCGACAAAGAAGTGAAACACGCCCGTGCGCTGGAAGAGATCACCTTTTTCATTACCGACCCGCGTAAAGTGCTTGCCTTTGATGAGGCATTGCGCCGCGAACAGGTGCGGCTAGCGTCCGAAAAGCGAATGGAGATTCGGTACACACCGCTAACCCCGACCGCACGGACCACCTATGCCGGTGCCGCGCTTGAGTATGTCCAGCGCCAAATGAAACAAACACTAAAACAATGGGCCGGCGAGCTTGCTGTAAACGAGGTCGCCCCGACACGCATTACCGTCAGCGTTGAGGGTAAAAAATATCGTTTTGGGGCGATCACCGAACATGCCTCGATCCCGGAACGGGAGATCCCCCTTGATCCGGTGTTGGTACACCGTGCCAACGATGAACTGGCCGCCGAAGCCGATCCCGAACGCCAGTTAAACTTGGGCCAATTTGTCCAGCGCCTGCTCATCCCCACGGACCTGCGCAGCCAACTCAGCACCAATGCCCCGCTGGTGATGATGCTGGACGCGACCACGGCGCGCATTCACTGGGAACTGCTCGCCCAATCCGACCTGGCCGGTGAACTGGCAGATGGGCTGCCGCAAGTAGAACCCCATCTGCGCTTTTTGGGGACCAGCCGGGGCTTCACACGGCAACTGCGCACCATCTATGCCCCGCCGCCGGAGCCACCGCCGCCGGCCCAACGCCAATTACGCGTGCTTGTCGTCGCCGACCCGGCCGAGGATGCGCATCTGCCCGGTGCTGAAGAAGAGGGCATCGCCGTGGCCGATCTCTTTGAACAGTTCAATATTGTCCATGCCCACAGCGCCACCAAAAATCGGGTGGAAGTGGTGCGTCTCTTTGGCCCGCGCGAGGCAACCCGCACCACCGTGCTACGTCATCTGATGATGCGCACCTATGATGTGCTGCACTTTGCCGGCCACTGTCTCTACGACAAAGAGAATCCCGCAGCGTCGGGTTGGATCTTTAGTAATGGGGAACGGCTGAGTGCCTACGAATTTACGCGGGTGGACCGCAGCCCCGCCTTTGTCTTCTCGAATGCCTGCGAATCGGGGATTACGCCGGCACGCGCCGACGAACGCTCGGTTGAACTGGCGCCCAGCTTTGCTGAATCGTTCTTTGCGCGCGGGGTGACCAATTTTGTCTGCACCGCGTGGCCGGTGGATGACCGGGCGGCGCGCGATTTTGCGCTTAGCCTTTATGCCGGCATGCTTGGGCTAGAGCCGCTTAGTCTGGCCAATCAACCTTCGTTGGTCTACAGCACTGCCTTTCGTGCCGTCAAACCGCTGCCGATCTATGTAGCGATGATGGCAGCGCGGCGTTTGATCGCCACCCCACCCGGTGATACGCGCACCTGGGGGGCCTATCAACACTATGGCAACCCCTACTTTCGTTTCTTTGACCCCGCGGGCATCGGTATCAGCACCGCAGATGAACAAGTTGATGAGCCTACCCCGCAGGACCCGACCGTGGTGCCCCAAACGACGGACGCGACCGCGCTGCAACCAGCGCAAGTTGAACGGCAACGGGCCGGTGCCGCGCAAAAAGAGCCACCGCGGCGCCGCACCAGGGCGAAGCGTGGTCAGTCCCATGCAAATGGGGTTGCAGAGCAGCATCCGTGATAAAGTAGGATTTATGCAACTGCGAGCAGTGCTGGTTCCTGTCCGGCTGATTGTGGGCGGTCCCGATCACCCATGACCCACCGATCGTTGCCACTGCTGGTTGCCATCTCCTACGAATGTCGGATTTTATGGCTAAATAGCGTTTATTAGGGAAACCGCTGATGTCAGCATTTCGTTGTGCCAATTGAAAATTTGCACCACCTGCATGAAAAAGGAGCAAACCCATGTCCAACCACTACGCGCTTCTGATCGGTGTTGATCACTATTTCGAGTATCGCCTGCCCGGCGGGACCTACTACCCCAAGCTCGGCGGCTGTGTGCGTGATATCACCAAGGTTTATAACTTTCTGACTGCGCGCCTGGGTATTAAGCCCCAACAGATCATCAAACTTACCGCCAGCCTGGGGGGCGCTCAGCCTAAGGAAGATCCCAGCCAGTGGCCCACCTATACCAACATGGTCAACGCCTTTAATGAGATTACCGAGGTGGCGCAGGCTGGTGATCAGCTCTATATTCAATTTTCCGGCCACGGCGGGCGCACCACCACTATGTTCCCAGCGATCAAAGGCGAAGGGGAGTTTGACGAGGGCTTGGTCCCCCTTGACATCGGTAAAAAAGATGACCCCACCGCCCGCTATCTACGCGATGTCGAGGTCCACGAACTGCTGCAGCGCATTGTCGCCAAAGGGATTCGCCTGACGGTGGTCTTTGATTGCTGTCACTCTGGCGGGGCGACCCGCAATATTGGCGGTGCCGTCAAACGTGGCATTGCTGGGGCTGACACCTCGCTGGCTCCAACCGATAGCCTGGTGGCGCCCCTCAACGAATTGATTGCCCACTGGCAAGGCGATCAGGTCGGAGTCGCCCGCGGCGTAGCATCACAGACGGACTGGCGTTTTGAGACGAAGGGCTATACCCTCTTTGCTGCCTGTCGTGCCAGCGAATCTGCCTTTGAATATCCCTTTGATGGCCGTGAGAGCAATGGTGCGCTCACCTACTGGCTGCTTGATACCCTGAGTAACGCCGGCCCCAACTTTACCTGGAAGATGGTCGGTGACCGCGTGACAGCCAAGGTGCATAGCCAGTTTGAATTACAAACCCCGATGATTCAGGGCGAGACTGACTTTCGGGTCTTTGGGCACGACCGGCTGACGACACACTATGCCGTGGCGGTGATGGCGGTGGAGGCGGGGCAGAATCGGGTGCGTTTAGGGGCGGGTGCCGTGCATGGCATCAGCCAAGGTACCCAATTCGCGGTCTATCCCGTCGGCACCACTGATTTTAACGATGCGGAGACCCGCCTTGCCCTGGTTACGGTTGCCCAGGTGAACGAAGTCGATAGCTGGGCGACGATTACGGAGGGGCAGGCGGCGGCCATTGATGTTGGGGCACAGGCGGTCATGCTCAATGCCACAGATGTCAAACTGCAACGTGATGTGCGCGTCGAAATCGCTGATACCGGGTTGCGCAGCCAAGTGGAGGCGGCGATTAAGCAGGCCGGCCGCGGTTTTGTCACGCTCGCCGGCACCACCGACGAATTTGTGATTAAGGTGGACGACGGCGAATTTGTCATCACCGATACAGCCGGGGCACCTCTTTCTAATTTGCGCCCTGCCCTGCGTACTGATGACCCAACTGCCGCCCGCCAACTGGTCGAGCGGCTGGTTCATCTCGTCCAATATCGTAATGTCCTGGCGCTTGACATGCCCGACCCTGATGCGCGCGCCATGCTAGATGTAGCACTACAAACGCCCGGTGATCCGATTCACCCCGGTGACCAGATCGCGCTCAAGGTTACCAATACGCAAAAGCCCAATCCACGTGATCCGAATGATCCCAAACTGGTGCTCAATGTGGCGGTCCTCGCCCTCTCCTCGGATTGGAGCATTAGCCAGATCTACCCGGCGACCGCCGCCTTTGAGCCGGTTGATCCGGGCAAGAGTATTGAACTGGAGTTTGAAGCCTATCTACCTGAGGGGCAAACTGAAAGCAATGACATTTTCAAGGTCTTTGCCACCCGTTCAACCACCGATTTCCACTGGCTCGAATTACCCGCCCTTGATCAGCCACCGATTGAGCGTACCATCAAAAGGTCAGGCATCACCGATCCACTGGAACAATTGCTGGCGTCCGTCACCGGTGAAGAGACGCGGACCCGCGCCTTTAAGTTGACCAAAGCCCCAGAGGCAGCGGCGGCTTGGAGCGTAGATGATGTGACCCTGCGTGTCCAGGCACCACCATCATCCCATTAACTGTTCTACTCATACTTGTGCTAAAGGAGGTCAGCATGACCCGCACCATCTATACCCTGCTCGTTGGCATCGACCACTATCCCCCTGGCGTTAACCCTTTACACGGCTGTGTGAATGACATCCGCCGTGTGGAACAGTTGCTGGCGGCCCGTGTCAGCAGTGCTGACGACCACTGGTCGCCCCTGGTGCTGACCGACCAAGCGGCCACACGTGCTGCGATCATTGATGGCTTTCGCACCCATCTCGCCCAGGCTAAAGCGGGGGATGTCGCGCTCTTTTACTACAGCGGCCACGGCTCCCAATCCCACTCGCCCCAAGAATTCTGGCACCTGGAGCCGGATCGGCTGGACGAAACGCTGGTCTGTTATGACAGTCGCTTGCCCGGCGGTTGGGATCTGGCCGACAAAGAGTTGGCCCAGTTGATCAGCGAGGTGGCCGCGACTGATGCCCACGTCGCCGTGATCCTCGACTGCTGTCACTCCGGTTCCGGCACCCGTGACCTGCTGGATGAAGGGGTACTGGTCCGCCGTGTGCCCACCGATGACCGCATGCGGCCCATCGCAAGTTTCCTGGTCGATGCGGCGCAAGCAACCGCGTTAAGTCGGGGCGGCGGTGACGCGGCCGGTGACTGGTACTCGTTACCTAAGGGGCGCCATGTAGTGCTCTCCGCCTGTAACGCTGAAGAGCTGGCCAAAGAATTGCGCCTGGGCGGCGAACAGCGCGGCGCGTTCTCCTACTTTCTGCTGGAATCATTGGAACGGGGCGGCGACGGCTTGACCTACCGCGATCTCTTCAAACGGGTCAACGCCCTGGTGCGCGCCCGTGTCTCTGCACAGTCGCCGCAGATGGAAGCAACCCAAGGCGATGACCTCGGTCAACCCTTCCTGGGCGGAGCCATCACCCCAACCCCGGCTTACTACACCCTGCGCCATGACAAAACGCGCGGCTGGGTGATCGATGGCGGCGCAGTGCATGGTCTACCCGTCCCCGTTGGTGATGAGACGACGCACCTAGCGCTTTTTGCCTTTAACACCGACGTGACCGATTTGCAAACGTTGGAAAAGGCCATCGGCAGCGCGACTGTGGCAAAAGTGCTGCCGACCGAAAGCATCGTTGAACTCAGTTTGGTGGCTGGACAGACGGTTGATCCTGGCACCACCTACAAAGCCCTGGTAACTGCCTTGCCATTGACCAAGTTAACGGTGGCCTTGCAGGGCGAGCCCCGGGCCCTCGCCCTCGTGCGTGACGCCTTGGCCCATGCCGGCCCCACTGGTGAGGCTTCGCTGCTGGTGGCAGAAGGTTCGGGCACCGGCGTTGACCTAACGCTCACGGCTGCGGCTGACCGTTATCGCATCGGGCGACAGGGTGATGGCTACGCCTTGGTGGTTGATACACCTGGCTTTAATGAAGGAAGCGCACAACTGGTTGTCCAACGGTTGGAACATATCGCCCGTTGGTCCAAAATTATGGAACTCGACAACCCAGCCAGCAAACTTGGCGTGCAGGATGTGACACTGACCGTTTTCGTGCCCGACGGTGACGGTAATTGGCAACCGGCGGCGGCCAATCGCGAAGTGCGGCTCGATTACTATTTTGACGCGGGGGCCTGGCAGCAACCAGTCTTTAAAGTTAAACTCACCAACCAGACCAAGCGCCGCCTTTACTGTATGCTCTTTGATCTGCCCGAAACTTATGGCGTCTTTCCACTGCTGGCCGGGGGTGGTGTTTGGCTGGAAAAGGAGCAGGAGGTCTGGGCCAACGATGGCGAACCGATCTATGGGTTGGTGCCGGATGAACTCTGGCAAGCCGGTGTCGTCGAGTATAAAGAGGCGCTCAAATTGGTGGTCAGCACCGAGGAAGGGGATGCCACGCTGCTGGCCCAGGATGATCTGCCGGTTGTCGTAACCAAAGGTGCGGCAACTACGCGTAACCTTAGTGTACTCAACAGCCTGAACCGGTTGATGTACCGTGTCCACACCAGGCGCTTTGCCATGCAACCTGCTAATGCTGAACAACTGGTTGATTGGCGGACCGCGGAAGTTAGCTTTACGACCGTGCGCCCACTGGCAGCAACCCCGGTTAGCTCTAGTGATCCCAAAAACAAAGTCGCGCCCACCGTCACGATCAAAGGCCACTCAAAACTGTCCGCCCGCGCCCGGCTCACCACCTTGCCTGATACCACGCGCGATCTGGGTAGCCCGCCCTTGCCTGCCCTACTGCGCGACAATGGGGAAATGTTTGCGCCGCTGGCCCTCTCGCCCAGTCGCAGCGGCGCAGCGGGGTTGAGTGTGTTGGAACTGATCGATGTTGTCGATCACACGGTCGTCACGCCGGATGAACCATTGGTTGTCTCGTTAGATGTGACCCTACAGCCGGACGAAGCCCTGTTGCCGCTGGGCTATGATGGCGAGTTCTATCTGCCGTTAGGCCGCTTTAAACGCACGGCTGCTGGTGTGGATGTCATGTTGGATCGTTTGCCTGCCCCCAATGGCACACGCGATCTCAAAGGCTCGGTCAAGATTCTCTTCCAGAAACTTGTCGGTCAACACCTGGGTTGGGAATACACCTATCCGCAACTGGCGATTGCGCGGATCGAGCAAGGGCAGCCGGTTGGTTATAACAAAGATCCAAACGCCGTCAAAAAAGCGGTAACCAAGGCGGCGCGCGTTCTGCTCTATGTCCACGGCATCATCGGTGATACACGCGGCATGGCGGCAAGCGCTTTCCCGGCGTTGAAGAACCCACCCTTGGCCGTGGCCGGCCTTGGTGATCGCTATGACCTGGTGCTCACCTTTGATTACGAAAATCTGCACACGATCATCGAAGATACCGCACGCCTGCTCAAGGCACGCCTGGCGGATGCCGGTCTTGGCCCTGATCATGGCAAGACCTTGCATGTGGTTGCCCATTCGATGGGGGGGCTGGTGGCGCGCTGGTTTATCGAGCGTGAGGGGGGCGACAAAGTCGTTGATCATCTGGTGATGTGTGGTACGCCCAATAATGGCTCCCCGTGGCCGACGGTGGAGGATTATGCGATTACGGCGCTGAGTATCGGCTTTAACGGCTTGGCAACCGTAGCCTGGCCGGCGAGTGCTGTTGGCATGTTGGTGGAGGGGTTGGAGATGGTTAACAATGCCTTGGAGCAGCTGGCCCCCGGCTCCGACTTCCTCAAAAACCTGGCGGCCAGCCCCAAGCCAACTGTGCCCTATTCGATCATCGCCGGCAGCACGAGCCTGATGGCGGCCGCACTGGAAACCGATGCGCGCGGCAGCACGCTCTTCAGTCGGCTTTGGGCAAAACTTAAGCCCAAGCCCTGGATACACACAGTGACCGCGCCCCTCTTCTTTGGCCAACCAAATGACATCGCCGTCACGGTGGAAAGTGTCTGTAACGCGCCGATGGGTGACCAGGCCATCGTGGTCGCTTGTGATCATTTGACTTATTTCAATACCACGGCAGGGCTGGAACAGTTGGCAAAGCTGTTGCCCCTTGAAGGGTAGGGTAAACCCGATCCCCGAAGGCACACGAAGGATGGGATTGCTTTGTGTACCTTCGGGGATTTTTAACCCTATCGTATTGATTTTTACGGCGATAGCGCACAGCTTTTAGCTTAGCCACAGCGCGCGCAGCGAACCCAGCGCCGGTCGTTAGCGCTCAGTGTTCGCTGTGCGCGCTGTGGCACGGTTTCCCCACTCGTTTCTTCTGCGCAAGAACTAACCCCAAAAATTCAGCATATCCTTACAATCTCTTTCTCGTCAATCTATATAGACAAAAAAACAATTTTGTAATTGAGTTGTAAGCCCATAGGAGCAAGTTTAGTGCTAAAATAGCACATTTGTTCGTGGTGTGTTTGCTGTACCATACAAGAGATGATATAATAGAACAAGAGTTCTGTTTTTGGTTTGCGCTCTTTTGCCGCAGAGCATATTTCGTGAGGAGATTACCCCTATGCAATACATGTTACACAACGGCCCTTACCGGGCCCAACCTCAACGCCGGCTTTTTGGCCTGCTGGGGCATCGTTTTACGCATATCTATGCCTTTGCCCTCAAACTAGTCCTGATCGGCTGTGTCACCGCCGTTTTCTTTCAACTGGTCGCTTTTCTGTTGACGCTTTCCAACAGTGGTTGGATGCAGATGGTCGCCTTACTGGCTTGGTCATGTGGTGCGGTGCCGTTGGTCTATCTACTCTGGCGGCTTGACTTTGGCAGCGCAGCGCGGCCGGCGCGCGTTGTGCGGCAACCGATCGAAGCCACACAGCATACGGCTGCAAACTAAAGTCCCGGCACTTGATAAACGGGGTATTCCAGTGTAGCGTGCTAACATACGATATTAACGCACCGATCAAGTCATTGATTGAGGTGACACGCATGGGGATGCCAGCGGCCGATATGGTGACGATTGCCGACTTTATGGGCTGTGTTCTGGCTAACGGTGAATCGTCCGAACGCGTTGGACGGGATGTACTCGATTTCTGCTTGCCTCAACAAACCATCTATTACAACTTCGATTAGGGTCTACCAACGTATACGGTGGCATAAAAAGAGCTTGAGAGCATTAGCAGTTGTGAAACGCAATCGCTGATGCTCTCAAGCTCTCTATCTTAACTCAACAAACGATGTTCCCTATTGATCAATCCGTACCCCAGCCGTACGGCGGCCGATCAGGGCTACGACAGCCAGCGCCACCAAAATTGCCATCACAATCAGCAAGTTCGTGCCATAGGGCAGGCTGTTGCCCGTCACCGGCAAAGTTTCCGGTTCTTCGGCAGCCGGCGGCAGGATTACCGCATCAATGACATGAATGACACCATTTGAGGTCTCAATGTCAGTGGTAACGATGTTCGCATCATTGATCATTACCTTGCCATCAGCCACGGTGAATTTCACTGTACTGCCCTGCACTGTCGTCGCTTCCAGACCATCAGCCACATCAGCCGCCATCACCTTACCCGGCACCACATGATAAAGGAGGATTTGGGTCAGATCACCCGTCGGGTCGGCTAGCAGCGCATCGAGGGTTTCTTTGGGGAGGGCGGCGAAAGCATCATCAGTAGGCGCAAAAACCGTGAAGGGGCCTTTTCCTTTGAGCGTCTCCACCAAACCAGCCGCCTCAACCGCAGCCACCAGCGTGTTGAAACTACCGGCGCTCACCGCCGTATCCACAATGTCAGCCTGGGTGGTTTGGGCTTGCGCAACTTGGGCCACCGGTACAAAGCCAAGAGCAACCATAAGGGCAACACAGGCATAGACCAAGAACCGTTTCATCGAATAGATCTCCTTGTCATGAGTAAATTATTGTGAAGGTAGAAATTACTTTCTATTTTCAAAGATAATATACTTGTTTTGTTCTGTATGTAATTTGCATACAATTTGTACAAAATTTGTACAATGTTTGTGGACTCCTTTCTTTGAAGACCGAAAGGTATCATCTTAATAGTTCGTGGTATGAGAATGCGTACAAAACGCTAACCTAAGAGGAAAAGTCAAACACTGGTGGTGCGTGCCACTCGTCTATCGACTTTGGCGGTGCCGCGCGGCCGGCACGGGTTGTACGGCAACCGATCGAAGTCAGTCAGCATACGACCGCAAACTAAAGTACTGGTGCTTGATTGACAGGTAGCTGAAAGGTCGTAAAGCCCAAAGCCATGCTAAAATGGACAGCGAAGGTGTTTTTTGCATGGTGATTTCTCCTTTGGTTGATAAATGATCTGCTGGAAATGGGTGACGGCAGATCGACAAAGCGGTCGGCGCAATTTGCGCCGACCGCTTTGTTTTTACCCGCTGCGCGCTGGCTTATGCAGCTCTCTCCTGGCTCTATTATCGCACTTCGTCAGCCACGCCAATCTTTGTTATAATCAGGCAATTGCATTGTCCTATGCTGATATACCCGCGGTTGTCATCAATTCGCATTTTCTACACGCGTAAAAATGCGAATTGATGACAGTGCCAAGTATAACGAGGAACTTTTATGACCAAACATGTTGTTGGCCCGACGAGTGAACTGCCGCCCGGTGCCCGAAAAATCGTCGAGATCAACGGCCGGACGATTGGCGTCTTTAATGTCAAAGGGGCCTATTACGCGCTGCGCAATGCCTGTCCGCACCAGTTGGCACCGCTGTGTAAGGGCTATGTCACCGGCACAACCTTGCCCAGCAAACCGGGTGAATATAACTGGGCGCGCGAGGGCGAGATTCTACGTTGTCCCTGGCATGGCTGGGAATTTGATCTTATGACCGGGCAATCAGTCTTTAACCCGCACAAGTTGCGCGTTAAGACCTACGAGGTGACCGTGGAGCGGGGCGGCGAATTAGTCAAAGAGGCAATCAGTGCCGACGGGGAAGATCCCGCCGTCGAGACCTTCCCCGTGACGATTGAAGACGAACTGGTTGTTTTGCATCTTTGAGCGATATAGTCATTCAGTGAGACAGTGAGACAGTAGCTGACCCACTGTCTCACTGTCTCACTGTCCTACCCTCTTACGCTGCGTCCCCACCTTCTCTCTCTATCCCCGCTGCGGCGAAGGCATACCGCGCCTGCCCCAAAAATTCAGTTGCTCCGGTCGGGTTTTTCCGTTACAATCAGCAACAAGCCCCTATCAACCATCATGACCTATACCAGAAGGAACATCTTATGCCCTCTGTGCGCGAAATTTATCAATTTGATGAGCTGACCTGGCCGGAAGTTAACGAAGCCGTGGCAATGGGCAAAATCCCGATTATCCCGACCGGCTCGGTGGAGCAACATGGTCACCACCTGCCGCTCAAGGTTGATCATTTGTGTGCGAATGCCGTCGCCACCGAAGCCGCGCGCTTGCGTCCCGAACTTAGCCTGGTCTTGCCGCCAGTGAGTTATGGCTATGTTCACCATGTTATGGATTTCCCCGGTTCGCTCAACATCCATTTTGAGCACTTCATTCAGTACACGCTCGATATCTGTAAAAGTCTAGCCTATCACGGCTTTAAGAAGATGATCATTGTCAATGGCCACGGTTCGAACCATCCGCTCTGTGAACTGGTGGCGCGGCGGCTGATTGTGGAGACTGACGCCAGTTGCGCGTTTTGCAGTTGGTGGCAGATGTTGACGGTTAACCCCGATTTCCTGCCCAGTTGGCGCGAAAGTGTCTTTCCCGGCGGCTGTGCCCATGCCGGTGAGTTGGAGACTTCGATGCTGATGTATCTCTCGCCGGAAAGCGTGCGGATGGACAAGATCAAGAGTGAGATCGCCAAGACCAATAAGATGGGATCCAAATATATCTATGTCGATCTCTTTGGCAGCGGGCCAATGGGATTGGTCGAATGGACGAGTCAATACAGCGACAGCGGCGTCATGGGCGAAGCGGAAAAGGCGACCCCAGAGAAAGGCCGCTTGGCTTTTGAGGAAGCCAGCCGTAACCTGGCCGGCTTTGTGGCCGAGTACTATGACCGCAAGATCGAGCCGCGTACCCAACACCAGACCCCAGCGCCGACTTTCCCCTTATCCTTCCCGACCGATTAGCCTAAAAAGCGACACCACACCAGAAACTGGTGTGGTGTCAGGCCAAGCTCGCTAATAGGCGCATAGTATTTCAACTATACTATCGATCCCCGTACTGTCCGGGGCACCTTGTCGTTTTTTGTATACCATGAGAACAAGTTAGTGTCACGCATCTTCTTCTAAGTTCAGCGCAAGTGGAATGTAGGGGGTTGGCAAGATCGCCCTGGGCTAAAGCCGCAGGGCTAGGAACAACGCCGGGTAAACTCGGCTAAGGGAGGGGGGGACTCGGCGTTGTCCCGTAGCCTGGGTGCCCACTGGGCGCGTTGACGGCGGGGCGGGGCTGTCAACTCCCTAAGATCCGATTGAACCCTAAGTTTAATGAGACGGCTGCTTGTCTCGCTACTGCTTTTGCCGTAAAATAGAGTGGTTGTCAGATATATTTTGCTTTGGTTCGTCTACTCGATTCGGCCGGCAACCAATGCCCGTACGAACGCAGCGGCAGTATCATATTAAGTGGCGGGACAATCATCATGTGCGATCAAGAGATCCTGGTGCTTGGCGGTAGTGCCAGTAAAAAGCTCACTGCCAATATTTGTAAACAGTTGGGGATGCAACCGGCGCGCGGCGAAGTCCACCGCTTTTCGGATGGCAATACCTTTGTGCGCGTCGGCGAGAATGTGCGCGGGCGCCATGTCTATTTGGTGCAATCGGTGGTTTATCCCAGCAACGACGCCTTTATGGAGTTACTCTTCTGGATCGATGCGCTCAAGCGGGCCAGTGCTGCCTCGGTTACGGTGATCATGCCCTACTTCAGCTATGTCAAGGGGGATAAAAAAGATGAGCCCCGCGTCTCGATCCGCGCCCGCGTCTGTGCCGACGCGATGGAGGTGACCGGTGCTGATCGGGTGGTGACCCTTGACATGTTGCCGCCCCAGTTACAAGGGTTCTTTCATGTGCCAGTTGACAATCTTTACGCCCTTCAGCTCTTCTGTGATACGATTAAACAGAAGCAGTTGGAGAATGTGGTCATTGTCTCGCCTGATATTGGCTTTGCCAAACAGGCGCACAAGTATGCCACCTATCTGGGGGTGGGGCTGGCGATTGGCAACAAAGAGCGCCACGGCCACGATGAACGGGCCGAGGTGATGGAGATTATCGGCGATGTCAAGGACAAGACCGCGATCATCGTTGATGATTTCACGGTTTCCGGTGGTACGTTGGTCGAAGCGGCGCGGCAACTGATGGAACAAGGGGCGCGTGAGGTCTGCGCCGCCGTTACCCATGCTGCGTTTTCACCCGGCTCGATGGAGCGCATTCTGGCCAGCCCGATCCGCCAACTGCTGGTGACCGACTCGATCGAAACCCATCAGGTGCCCTTTTGCGACAAGATTGAAGTGGTCTCCGTCGCCGGTCTCTTTGCCGATGCGATCCACCGTATCCACCACCGCGAGAGCATTAGCGTGCTTTTCGGCTAAGGGACTTGCTTTTTACTGCAAAACGCCTATACCTTATTTCTGCTCAAACACTAAGCTTGTCACTTTGTAGGGATCATGCAACCTGTCAGCACCCAACGCCCGCTGCTCCGTTTTGATGCGGTGAATACCTACTATGGGCAGATTCACATCTTGCAAGATCTGAATCTGGCGATCTATGCGGGGGAATTGGTCTGCCTGTTGGGTGGCAACGCGTCGGGCAAGTCGACGACGCTCAAGACCATACTGGGCATTGTGCGCCCGACTAGCGGCCAGGTTGAGTTTCTGGGCGAAGCGGTCCAAGACAAGTCAACCAGCTACCGGATTGGCCAAGGGATGGCGGTCGTGCCTGAAAATCGGCGCATTTTTGGCGAGATGAGCGTCCATGAAAATCTGCTGATGGGGGCCTATCTGCGTGATGACAAAGATGGCATCGCTGCTGACCTCGACCGGATGTTGACGCTCTTTCCCCGGCTGCGTGAGCGTTATCACCAACAGGGCAGCACCCTCAGCGGCGGTGAACAGCAGATGTTGGCAATGGCGCGCGCGCTGATGTCCCGTCCCAAGTTGCTGCTCATGGATGAGCCATCAATGGGCCTGGCCCCGCTGCTGGTTGAGCAAAACTTTGCCATCATCAAGGAAATCAACGCGCAGGGGGTGACGATCTTTATGGTCGAGCAAAATGCAACGATGGCTCTCTCGATTGCGGATCGCGGCTATGTCTTGCAGACCGGGCGGCTGGTGCTGGCCGATACTGCCCCCAATTTACTTGCCAATGAAGAACTCCGCAAAGCCTATTTAGGAAGATGACATGACCCGCTCTACTGCATTGCCCGTGATCGCCAACAGCGCGCTCTACTACTACCATGATCTGGGCCGCGCCACCCGTTTCTACCAGGAGACTCTCGGCTTCGAACTGGTGGAGGATTATGGCTTCGGCAAACTTTTTCAAGTCGCATCGACCTCATTTCTCATGTTGATCGATGGCAGCATTGGCCGCCATAGCGCCGACGAGCCGAAGACGGTGACCACTGCCTTTATTACCGACGAGTTGGAGGGCTGGTGGGATTATCTTTCTGGGCAAGGGGTGCCGATGCGCTGGGATTTTAACTACCAACCGGGTAAACCCCACGACGGCTTTGTGGCGATTGACCCAGAAGGGTACCTGCTTGAATTTGAGCGCTTTAACCCGCATCCCGAAAACGAACAGTTGATGGGGCTAATCGATGGCCTGCCTTCACTCTATGGCGTTGCCACCCCAACTAGCACACGGCCCCCCAACCTAGGGGTAAAAGCCACGGTGACTTGGCTCTACTACCGCGATCTGGAAGGGGCGCGCCG
Source organism: Caldilineaceae bacterium (assembly GCA_022842065.1). The sequence continues at coordinate 6,994 of JALHQH010000067.1, read as the reverse complement.
CTTCTGGCGCGATGTGATCGGGTCGACTGCGGTCGTCGACCAGGGCTTTGCACTGATCTTTCCTACTTCCGCCTCCGGTTTTATCGGGCCGGTGCGCGCCGGTGATGGGCTGCATCCCTACACCGCACAAAAAGGCGTAACCGTCTCACTCTTTACCGACCACGTTGATGAGTGGTTTGCTTACTTACAGACCCAGCCCACTTTTGATCTGCAAAATGACGCGGTGATGTTAGAGATGGATCAGGTGCGCGACTTCCTGGGTTTTGACCCCGAAGGTTACTTTATCGAGTTCGACGAGTTTATCGACCACCCCGGCAACGCAGCGATTCGTGCCCGGTTGCCAGGGTGAGCGGCACCGACAATACATTGCCCTACAACCCGTTTCAACGGGTTTTGCATATCAGCCGCCGGTTCGGGATCCCCTTGGGCGCAGCGGCAGGAGAAAACAATGACGATCCAATTATCCTTACCCACCCAACAGCTTGCCGACTTTTGCCGGCGCAATGCCATTCGCAAATTGGCGCTCTTTGGTTCCGTGTTGCGTGAAGATTTTCGCGCCGATAGTGATGTGGATGTGTTGGTGGAGTTCGCGCCGACGGCGAAGGTAAACTTTTTTACCTTTGTCGATATGCAGGAACGACTCCAACACATCCTTAACCGTGAAGTAGATCTACATACAGTTCAATCGCTTAGTCCACACATGTTGCCCAAAGTTCTTGCGGACGCTGAAGTAGTGTATGAACAGTAAAGATAAAATTCGCCTGCTTGATATGCTGACGGAAGCAAAGCGTGCGCAGGAGTTCGCGCGTGGCAAGTCAATTGATGATTTGTACCATGACGCACTGCTTACGTACGCGATCGCGCACTGTCTAATGATTATCGGTGAAGCAGCTTCTAAAGTGACTGCGGGAACGCGACAGTCACATCAACAACTTGAATGGCAAAAAATGGTAGGTATGCGCAATCGTATTGTGCATGATTACGGCAATATTGATCGCATGATAGTTTGGAATACGGTTGAAGATATTCTACCTACACTTATTTTTGAACTTGAACAAATCGTATCAGCTGATATTGGATCAGAAAAATAACCCATGTCCTTACGCGAACGCTTTCCGATCTTTAAAAACAAAACCTATCTCAATAGTTGCTCGCAGGGCGCGCTTTCGATTGATGTGCAACTCGCCTATGCCCAGTACCTGCGCGACTGGGAAGAACAGGGCTCGCCCTGGGAACTGTGGGTCGAGAAATTGGAGGCGACCCGCCATGCCTTTGCCGGGTTGATCAACGCCCTGCCGGATGAAGTGGCGGTCACCGGTTCGGTTTCGCACGGGGTGAGTGCCCTGGCCAGCGCGCTCGATTTTAGCAGCGGGCGCCACAAAGTGGTGGTCAGCGATTTTGAATTCCCCACCATCGGTCAGAATTGGCATGCGCAGGAGGGACGCGGGGTCAAGGTAGTGCATGTACCCAACGCTGGCAACAGTGTGCCGCTCGAACGCTTTGCCGATGCCATTGACGAGCAGACCAAACTGGTGGCCATCACCCATGTCTGCTACCGGAACGGCGTGATGCTCGATGTCGAGGCGATTGTCGAACTTGCCCACCGCAAGGGCGCGCTAGTGTTGCTTGATGCCTATCAGAGCTTGGGTACCCTGCCCATTGATGTCAAAGCGCTCGGGGTCGATTTCCTGGTCGGGGGAACGCTTAAATATCTGCTGGCGTCGTCGGGGCAAGCTTATCTCTATGTGCGCAAAGAGTTGTTGCCGACGCTTGATCCGACCGCGGTGGGCTGGTTTACCCAGGCCAACATCTTTGCCATGGACAACAGCGCGCATACGCCTGCCCCCAACGCCCGCAAATTTGAGGCCGGTTCGCCGCCGGTGCCTAATCTCTATGCCACCCTGGCCGGCATCAAAGTGGTGCAGCAAGTCGGGCCGGCCAATATCCGCTGTGAGGTATTAACATTGACAAATGCAATCAAAGAAGGGGCCATGCGCCGCGGCTGGAATCTGGTCTCCCCGGTTGATCCCAATCGCCATGGCGCACTGGTGACCTTGCGCTCGCACAAGGTCGATCTGCTGGTGAAATGGCTGGCCGGGGATAACATTATTGTCTCCAGCCGCGATGACAATCTACGCATCTCGCCCCACTTTTACAACAATATGCATGATGTCAACCGCCTGATCGATGGTTTGACTAAACACAAGCAGTTGTTGGTCTAAACTGCGGTTGCTTTGAAAAAGCGAAGCAGAATCTCGCCCGCACAGAAAAGAAACTTCGCGTTTTCAAAGAGAGTTGAAGCTATACTCAAGTCAACTTGAAAACGGTTGTGCCAAATCTTCCCGGAAGGGGTCAAAAATAGTCTCGTCAACGAGCCAATCTGTGACCCCTTCCGGGAAGATGGGGTGACGAAAACGCCGCTTCTCAATCTGAACTGAGTATAAAATGACCATTCTGCCCTTACCACCTACCCTTGCCGACCGCTATCCGCTGGAAACCGTCGCCCTGCGCATCGGCGCCCGCACCTGGCAAATTAGTTGTGTGACTGATCAAGATGCCCTACTCGACGGTGTCAACGACGCCGAGCAGATGCCCTATGGTTTTCTGCTCTGGGAGTCGGCGGTGATGCTGGCCGAGTGGCTAGTGAATAATCCGACGCTCGTCAAAAATCGGTCGATCCTGGAACTCGGCGCGGGCGTCGGCTTGGCCGGCTTGGTTGCGCGTAGCCTCCGCGGCAACGTCTGGCAGACCGACCACCGCGCCGATCTGCTGGAACTCGCTGCCCACAATGCGCGGCAGAATTATCTGGCCCCACCCCAGCAATTTGTCGCGGACTGGCAGGCGTGGGATCACGAAACGCGTTATGACCTGATTCTCGGCGCGGATATCCTGTATGAGCGCGCCATGCATCGCCACCTGCTGCCCATCTTTCGTCAGAATTTAGCCCCTGGTGGCCGCCTCGTCCTCACCGATCCTAGCCGTCCGCAAGCGCTCGAAGTGATTGCCGCGCTGGAAGATGAGGGCTGGCAGATCACCATTGAAATGCAGACGCTCACCCTGCCACTGCTCAAGCGCGTCACCAAAGCGGTGGATGTCGCGTTGTTGGTCTGTCGGCCGGCTTGAGTCCCCGTAGGTCAGCGCCTCCGGCGTGACAAGTTCCCCCCACCGTAAGTTAGCGCCTCCGGCATAACGAGGCCCTGTCACGCCGGAGGCGCTGACCTACGCTAACTTGCTACCCGATAGCCATTTTGGGCCACCGCGCGCTGAAACAGCTCTTCATCGAGGGTTAAGCCAAAGCCCGGTGTGGCCGGCACCACAACCAGTCCCTCGTCCACCACATAACCGTCGGTCGCGATGCCGGGGGTGGTCGCTTCATCCCACTCCACAAAGGTAAAACCATCGATGGCGGCGGCCAGATGAGGTGCCGAATAGTTGCCGATGTGCCCCCCATAGTGATGAGGCGCGCTGCGCACCCCCCAACTGTCCAACTGTTGTCCCAGAGCTAGCCATTGTGTGAAGCTGTGGCCGTGAATGTCATACTGGATCACATCGACTAAACCACCTTTCGCCCAGTCCAGCAGTGGGGGCGCGGCCAGCCCTTCGCCATCGGCCACCAGGGTTGCCAATCCCTCCGCCTTCAGCCAATCCTTGAGATCGCGGTAGAGGATCGGATCCTCGTGGAAGGCTTCCTCCATCCAGAAAACTTCAGCGTCCACACAGGCGCTAAGCACCTGCTTCGTGAGATTGAGATTGTAGCCGTTGTTGGCATCCAGCATGATCTTGGCTGCGTTGCCCACCGTGGCGCGCACCGCCTTGACGATGGCAATATCGCGTGCGGTCCCCGCTGCCAGTGGTAGATGGCGCGCCCCACGCCCCACTTTGATTTTGAAGTGGCGATGGTTGCGCGCATAGCCCTGCTTCGCCTCATCGGCGATCAACGCGACGGCCGCATCGTGATCAGCCAAATGCAAATCATCAAAATAGAGCGAGGTATCATAGCAGGGGACGCGCAGTTGCGTTGGGCGCTGTTTACCCACAAAGCTGGCGGCCAACGCATAAACCGGCAACCCGGCGCGTTTTGCCATCAAATCCCACAGCACAAAGTCAAAGGGCTGGCCCAGCGCTGTGCTGCCGCGTCCCGGCAGAAATAGTTCGGCGAGCGTACAGCCAAGCAACCCTTGCGCCTGTAGTTGCGTTGCGCGGCTGTGGCCGATGCCAGTGCTGCCATCATCAGTGGTCAGGCGCGCAAAGGGCACACGTACCGTCAACCCATGTTCACCTAACCGCGCATTGGACCCGGCGTGGCGCGGCCGAGTGCCTTCTAGCTGTGCCCATTCCACCGCCACAATGTGGCTGGCGAATACCCCTGCTCCCATGATTGGCTCCTTCATTCGCTGCGGATTGATGTTACGTCGTCGCGTTGCGCATTGTCGGCGAGCGGGCTTGATTTGTCAACTGGGTTTTTGGGATACTCTGTCAAAAAAAGGTTATTGACAATTCTTCGATTCCTTCTTATCCTGCAAGGTAATCCGTAAGTTAATTAAAAGTGCCGAACAGCAAATAGAGCAGATTGTCCCGCGTTGCGCAATATGGTACAATCTATTCTATGATTAAATCTTTTGCACACAAAGGGTTAAAGCGATTCTTTGAAACCGGAAGTTTTGCTGGTATTCAACCGAATCACGCCACCCGTTTACGGATGCAACTGTCCGCTTTGGATACGGCACAGACGATTGATGATATAGATCTACCAGGATTCCGCTTACACGCATTAAAAGGTAACCGCAGCGGGATTTGGTCGATTTCCGTAAACGGCAACTGGCGCATCACCTTTGAGTTTAGTCAAGGCAATATTTATATTGTTGATTACGAGGACTATCACTAATGACGATGTATAATCCTCCCCATCCAGGGGAATTTATCGAAGAAGTGTACATGAAGCCGTTTGGGTTGAGTGGTCGTTTTTTGGCTGAAAAGCTAGCTGTCTCACCTTCTACCTTCAATCGGATTCTCAAAAAACAGAGCGGTGTCAGCCCCGAAATGGCGCTTCGCTTGTCAATTGCGCTGGGACGCACACCCGAAAGTTGGTTGGCGATGCAGGATAGCTATGATTTATGGCAGATTCGTCAAAATATTTCGTTCGAGAATGTGCGTAAGGTCGAGTTTGCCAGTACATGAATAGCGCTAGAAAATTACAACGATAACACCGTAACTTTTGCATCAAAATTGTGCGGAGTTAAAGATAATAAGTTGGCTATTTGCACAGAGAACGTAAAAGTTTCTTTGAAAAACGTTAAGCAGCTTTCAGATCGTGTTGTCGAAGTTCTTGAAATCCAGCAGTGACGAGCGGTCATCTCCCTCTGTTCTATGAAGGAGGAATCACTGTGCCAAAAGCAGGTATGTTCAACCAAGCGGCTGGCTTCCAAAGCCAGTATGTGTCGCCAGTGATCACAATCGCTGTCGCTGTTCTCTTGTGGTATTCACAATCACTAAATCGGCTGTTTGGCCAACCAATTGGGCAATTTTTGCAAACCATTGGGCTGCTTGCGCCCTCCGCCCAAGCGTTCGAAAGCCAAATCGCCAGCGCCATGTTGATCAGGTGGGTTGCTGCGGCGATGCTCTTGCTCTTTGTGGTTGGGGTCGAGCGCTTGCCACTGCGCTCCATTGGTCTCTATCAGCCGCAGTTAACTGATTTTTATTGGGCGGCCGTGGCCGGGTGGCTAGGCGTTATCGTTGGTATCGGTCTCTTCCTGCTGGTACAACGGTTTCAGCCGGGGGTGGCAACGGCGGCGGATCAAGTTATTGATCGATTGTCATGGCTGGGGCAACTGAACTTGATCTTGAATGCGGCCATTGTGGAGGAAGTCTTCTTTCGCGGCCTGCTGATCGAACGCATGACCGCAATCACGCGGCGGGTCTGGGTTGGCGGCGTCGTTTCGTTTACCCTCTTCGTCGTGGTACACCTCGCCGGCAGTGGGCTAACTGAGTCGCTGACAATTGTGGCGGTCAGCACACTTGTGTTCACACTGCTCTATTTATGGCGGCGCAATCTCGTATTGTGCATGGTGGCCCACTTCACCGCCAATGCGCCAACACTACTAGCGTGAGCGCTGTTTGGACATGTATATTTTTTTTGAAGTTCTGGCTTTTATCCTAAAATGAACAACGATTCTCGCGCTTTGTGTTTAGCCGAAACAGATGAATTGAATTTTGATGCACAACGTGGAACATAAGGTAACACCAATGGACCCGATCTTGCGCGATATCCCCTTATAGAGAAAGCAGAGAAACCTGGCACAATCGTGTACTGCGCATCAGGGGATGCGCAGTACACGATTGTGCCAGGTTTGATTGTGTTATCCATTAGCTTTTGAAAGCGAGCGCCTGACCATTCGCTGCCCGCAGCCGGGTGACGGCGCGGTGTTGAACGCCGCTGTCCTCGAATCGTTGGCAGAGTTACAGCCTTGGATGCCGTGGGCGCAACAAGCGCCGACCGTGGCCGAGAGCGAAGCCAATGTGCGCAAAGGCCAAGCGCGGTTTTTGCAACGCGAACACCTTTGGTTATTACTCTTTTTGAAGGGGACAGAGACCTTGGTCGGCTGTAGTGGGCTCCATGATCCGGATTGGGCGGTGCCGCGCTTTGAGATTGGTTACTGGGCGCGCACATCCTTTGCCGGACAAGGGTATATCACCGAAGCGGCCGCGGCGATTGCCAACTTCGCCTTTGAAATATTAGGCGCGCGCCGTCTCCAAATTGTCTGTGATGCCACGAATGAGCGTAACGCCGCAGTCGCCCGCCGCCTGGACTTTACCTTGGAAGGCACATTGTGCTGTGAAGGCCGGAATCCCTTGACCGGCGCATTGCATGATTCCCTGCTCTTTGCTAAAGTACGGCCAGAGGCGTAGCAGCCTTGAAGACGATGATGCGATAACAATGAAAAGTGGTCGTATGGTAGCGTGGTCGCTCAGTCGCGTCGTCCAGACCACGCGACTG
>JALHQH010000066.1 GCA_022842065.1 Caldilineaceae bacterium | reverse complement strand
ACTAGACGTTTCCAAATTGAGAATTGCCGATGAGGGGGCGTTGCCCCGAAACTAAGCTGTGCCCGCTGCTGGTCACTTTTTTACACGCTTGCCCAGGCAGCGGTTGCCAAATGCAGGCATTGTCAAATTGACACTTTCTACAATTGCTCAAAAGCCAATATTGCGGTATAATCAATTCTTTGGGTACTGCGCATAAGCAAACAACTGACCCCGTACCTTACGTTATACGCATACCCAATAATTAACGCGAGCCGAGTGTGCGACTTGGCTCACACTGTCCATGACCCTGTAGTGTAATTGTTCTGCAAGTGCAACACTTGCGGCAGGGCCACGAAAAAGGATAGTGCATCTTTTAGAGTCCAAGGAGTAGACTCAGTGACTTTTGAACAATTTGGTCTCGACGCGCGCATTGAAGCCGGCGTCAAGGCTGCGGGGTATACCAACCCCACCCCCATTCAAGAACAGGCAATTCCTGTTGTACTAAAAGGCAGTGATGTGTTGGGGCTGGCACAAACCGGCACCGGCAAAACCGCGGCCTTTGTCTTACCAATTCTGCAACGCCTGAGCACCGGGACGCTACGTCGCCCACGGGTGCTGGTCGTTGCCCCCACCCGTGAATTAGCCGAACAGATCCACGAAACGGTTGTGCAACTGGGCGCCAAAACCAAGGTCCGCAGCATTCCGATCTATGGTGGTGTCAGCAAGATGCCCCAGCTGCGGGCCTTACAACGCGGCGCGGAGATCATCGTCGCCTGTCCTGGCCGCTTGCTGGATCTGCACAATGACCGCGCGGTTGACCTTTCGCAGATCGAAGTATTGGTGCTGGACGAGGCAGACCGCATGTTTGACATGGGTTTCCTGCCCGACATTCGCCGGATTATTCGGCTGCTGCCCAAAGTGCGCCAGAATCTCTTCTTCTCGGCCACCATGCCCGATGATATTCGCGGCCTGGCCGATGAAGTGCTGGTCGAGCCAGTAACCGTACAGGTTGACCTGATTGCGCCGGCCAAGACGGTTTCCCATGCGCTCTACCCGGTCACCCAGGGGTTGAAGACCAACCTGCTGCTGGCTATGTTAGCGCAAATGGATACCGACCGCGTGCTCATCTTCACCCGCACCAAGCGCCGCGCCCGTAACCTGGCGTTGACGCTGGGGGCACAACGCTACCGCGTGACAGCCTTACAGGGCAATATGAGCCAGAATGCCCGCCAAGAGGCGATGGAAGGCTTCCGCAAAGGCAGATATCAGATCCTGGTGGCCACCGACATTGCGGCGCGCGGCATCGACGTGGCCGAGATTTCGCATGTGATCAACTTTGATATGCCCGACACGGTTGACGCCTATACCCACCGCATTGGCCGCACGGGGCGCGCCCATGCTACCGGTGACGCCTTTACCTTTGCCGAGCCGGAAGATGCGCCAATGGTCTGGGAGATCGAGAAAGTCTTAAAGACCCCAATCGAACAGCGGCAGTTGGCGGGGTTCAACTATAATGGCTTTGTACCGCAAATCCAGGCCAAGCCGCAACGGGCCCAGCGGCCACAACCGAGCCGCAACGGTGGTAGCCCCCAAGTCCACCGGCGGCCGGCCACCAGCAATGGCGGCAGTACGGTCAGCCGCAATCAACCACAGGCGGCCAATCGCGGGGCAACCCCGCGCCCAGCAGCACCACGTGGAGCAGACAAGCCTTATGCGGCCCCGGCGGCAGGCACCAAACCCGAAACGGCACCGGCACGGCCGGCCAATCGTGGGACAGACCGCCCCTATCCCGCGAAGAGCGGTAGCAGCGGTCAGAATGGGCGTCGTCCAGCCCCTTCGCGCTAAGTATACTCGGCTCTGTCATCATTTAGCATTTTTACTCGTGTAGAAAATGCTAAATGATGACAACCGCTGGTTTAGTTACAACTAAACAATAAAAAACGACCGGTGTTACTGGTGAATTCACCAGTAACACCGGTCGTTTTTTGTTTATGCCAATCCAAAATAATCGTAGGTTTTGTCATTCTTCGCTATCGCTCAGCGAGACAAAAGAGCAGCGCCACCGGCTATCATGGCCGGTGGCGCTGCTCTTTTGTCTCGCTGCATCAAGCATTAGGGGCAAGGGTTGGGGTCGAGTGCGAGTGGATAGCGCTGCCCCCAACCCCAGCCTTATCTGTTATTTAAGGCGTACATCACGCAAGCCATAATCTGGGCCACCTTCGCTTACGATGCCAGGCCGGGTCGCGACATTGAATTCTCCACTGAGCCATTTGGGCGTCGAGCTAAAGTCATATTCGCCGATCGTCAGCTCGGCAAAGCCACAGATGTGGTAGCCACTTTCCTGATCACCCTGGTCGTACATGGCGATGGGCATGGGCTTATTGACCCATTGATCAAGGGCAGCCGTAACCACAGATGCATTTTCGACGAGCGGCCCAGCGTCAACCCAATCCCCCACCCGGACATTGACACCACGGGTTGTGTCAAGCAGATAGGCTGCGGTCTCAGCATTGGAGGAGAGACCACCATTCCAGTCGTACCAGACGAGCCGGCAGCCCCCTTCGCCATTTGGTGGGCCATCAGGTTCTTCCTCACAGAGCGAACCGATATCACCAGCAAAGGTGGGTTGATGAATCTCGGAACTGGTGGTGAGGGCACGAACCGCCGTGGCACCATCAATGTTCGCCGAGGTGGTCACGTGGGCATATGGTGCCAGTACCGCACCCATCATATTGCGCGAACCGAAGTTGATTGTGCTCGCCTGGGCAAAGTTCCAGATGACTCGGCTACGCCAGGTGCTATTGGTAAAGCTGCCAACCATGTTGCCATTGCCGCTCCAGTTCACGTTGGAACCGGTCACATTGATGACAATCGTTGTCGCTGCGCCGGGAATCAACTCCATCTGTTGCACATTGTTATTGCCAAAGAGATCACTGCCGGCCACCTCAAAGATTGCAACCCCATCGGCGGTGATGCTGTTTACCGTAAAGCGGGCGGGGCCAGGCTGGCCGCTGGGCAAGGTCACCGTGTTGTTGGCCGCTTCGGCCGCCAGTTGGGCCGATGCATCCTGCAACAAGCTCGTAATCGGGCCATCCGCAAGGCTATTGTCGGGGATCAGCGAGCCACCACCATTGAAGTTAATCGTACGGCCATTGCTGTTGCCGCCCAGGCGCAAGCTGCCCGCATTCAGTTGAATCGGATTGCCGGCGACAATATCGCCCACCACCACGAGCATGGCTTCGCTGGTCCCAACCCCAGAGACATTAATCGCAAAGTTGGCGGAGGAAGAGCTCGTTAGATTGCCACCAACAAAGGTGCGGTTTTCCACATCCGAATTGGTCGAGAGATCATCCAGCACGATGAGCGAGTAGCGCCCCATGGTGGCCGTCGTCTCGTCGAGCGCACAGCTACCGGAATTGGGGGGCGGCGTCGTCGTCGGCTGCGGGGTGTTCGTGGCGGTTGGGGTTGGCCCAACGGTCGGCGTATTGGTCGGTGTTGGCGTCATGGTCGGTGTGGCGGTCACGGTCGGTGTGGCCGTCGGCGCGACGACACCAGTCAGACAAAGCGCATCAACTTTAGCCCAGTCCACACCATTGGAACGCACCGAGACACGCAGCTTGGTTGCATTCGCCGGTGCCGCCGGGAGCGACAGTGTATAGGGGCCACCAAAACGGTTCGTGATATCAACATCCATGGTAATGACATGGGTCTGCACTGTCCCCACTGTACCATTACTCGAGTTCAGGTATTCAATCTGCACTTGTTGATTTGACGGTATATGCGTGGCCGAATAGAAGGTCATCTGGTAGGTACCACCCACCGTCACCACCACATCTTGGTACATTCTAGTCCCGATATTACCCGCTTGATAGCCATATCTTGTGCCATCCGGGATGATATAGCCATGATTGCCGGTGCCGGTCATACCCGTCCAGCCGGTTGAACCACTCTCAAAGCTGCCATTGATCAGCATGTTATTGGGACAGAAGCCGCCCATGGGCGTTGCAGTTGGCGTGGTCGTTGGTGTGCTCGTCGGCGTTGGCGTCGGTGCAATCCCACCACACTCAGTCGCATAGCGGACTAATGTGGCGGAAATCTGATTCTGCCCAGGCAGTTGGTAGCCGGTGAGTCGCATGACGACAAAGTTGACGATCTGATATTCTGCGCCGCTACCTGTGCCGTTGGCGACACCCCAAACCGGGACCACAAAATCAATGTTCATGAGTGTATCCAAGGCGGCACGTACATCACTGGCATTGGCGACTCCAGGGCTACCTGCGACCCAATCGCCCACTGAGAGGGCCGTGTCGGAGGGATTATACGGATTTGTATAATTTTGCACATTGCCTGGTGGCACCAAGCTGGCGATCAAGGCCGGCGTATTGGTATCGCCATCCCAGGTGAGCCAGCCAAAGTTTCCTGGAGCGCTGCCATTAAAGACATCGCCCAGGGGTTGACCAGTGACCGCGCTACTCAAGGTGGCATTGCTCAAGGCAATCGGCGCAATGAGACAGGCATTCGGATCCGGCACGCGCGTCGCAGTGCTGGTCGCCGTGGGCGTCGCGGTGGCTGTGCCCGTGGGGGTCAACGTCGGCGTTGCGCTCGCGGTTGGGGTCAGCGTCGGCGTCGGCAGCGGCGTGTTGGTGGGCGATGGCCCTGGCGTCGGCGTCGGTTCGACTGCGGTGAGACAGAAGGCATCGACCATGGCCCACTCTGCGCCATTGGCATTGACGGAAACCCGCACTTTGACGGCATTGGCCGGGGCCGCGCCTAAGTTCAAGGTGTAGGGTCCACCAAAGGAATTGCTGCCCTGGCCAATGGTCGAACTGATAGTATGCACCGCCGCAGTGCCGAACGGATTGCCGGCAGCGTCGCGGTATTGGAAGGTCACCGTCTGTGCCCCAGGGACCAGGGCGGCCGAGTAGAAGGCGAGGTTATAGGTCCCCCCCTGCACAGCCGGGATCTCTTGGTACATCTCTAATTGGGTACCAGCATGGTACCCATAGTAGACGCCATCCGGCAGCGTATAGCCAGAGTTTGCCACCCGGACATAGCCGTTCCAGTTTAAGGGTAAACTTGCGCTCACATTCTCAAAGCTCGGGTTGAGCAATCGATTACTCGGGCAGGCCGCATATAACGGTGGTGTCGCGGTCGGCACCAACACCGAAGTTGCCGTTGCAATGACAATTGGCGTCTCAGTTGCCGTTGCGGTCGGGGTTGCCGTTGCGGTCGGCGTATTCGTCGGCGTCGCGGTTGGCAGCGGCGTGTTTGTCTTCGTGGCCGTTGCCGTCGGCAGCGGTGTATTCGTCGCCGTCGGCGTTGCGGTGGGCACCGGCGTGTTTGTCTTTGTTGGCGTCGCCGTCGGCGGCACCGGCGTATTCGTCGCCGTCGGCGGCACCGGCGTGTTCGTCTTTGTCGCCGTCGGCGGCACCGGCGTGTTTGTTTTTGTCGCCGTCGCCGTCGGCGGCACCGGCGTATTCGTCGCCGTCGGCGGCACTGGCGTGTTGGTCTTTGTCGGCGTCGCCGTCGGCGGTACCGGCGTGTTTGTCTTTGTCGGTGTCGCCGTCGGCGGCACCGGCGTGTTTGTCTTTGTCGGCGTCGCGGTCGGCGGCACCGGCGTGTTTGTCTTTGTCGGCGTCGCGGTCGGCGGCACCGGCGTATTCGTCGCCGTCGGCGGCACCGGTGTATTCGTCTTTGTCGGTGTCGCGGTCGGCGGCACCGGCGTGTTTGTCTTTGTCGGTGTCGCGGTCGGCGGCACCGGCGTGTTTGTCTTTGTCGGCGTCGCCGTCGGCGGCACCGGCGTGTTTGTCTTTGTCGGCGTCGCCGTCGGCGGCACCGGCGTGTTTGTCTTTGTCGGCGTCGCCGTCGGTGTTCTGGTCGCGGTTGGGGTTGCGGTTGGGATCACCGCGGTCAGACAGAGGGCATCAACCTTGGCCCAGTCGACACCGTTAGAGCGCACCGAGACGCGCAGCTTGGTTGCCGTGGACGGGGCGGCGCTGAGCGACAGCGTATAGGGCCCACCAAAACGATTCGTGACATCAACATCCATGGTGATGACATGGGTCTGGATCGTGCCGACCGTGCCATTGCTCGAGTTCAGATATTGAATGCGCACCTGCTGATTATTCGGCACATGGGTCGACGAATAGAAGGTCATCTGGTAGGTCCCACCAACGGTCGCAGCTACATCTTGGTACATAAAGGTGCCACTAGCACCCGCTTGATAGCCATAGAGCGTGCCGTGGGGGATGACATAGCCATGATTGCCCGTCCCGGTCATGCCCGTCCAGCCGGTTGAGCCACTCTCAAAGCTGCCATTCGTCAGCAAGTTGCCGGGACAGAAGCCGCTCTGCGCTTTGGGCAAGGCCAGGCCAGAGCGCTGGGTGAGCCAGCCCGGCGCGGCCAAGGCTAAGCGGGCAGCAGACTCGAAAGCGGCGGGTTGAACCACCGCAGCCCCGACCGGGGCCGCGGCAAAGGAGACACCGGAAAGGGCTGGGCCTTGCGCCACGGCTACCGGCCAGGCCGAAGCAGTCAGCGCGGCGGGGGCTACCAGTTCTGGGGCCGCGGCCACGGCCACCGGCGCGGCCGCCACGACCGGACGTGCGGTCGAGGAAGCCGCCATCGTCGTACAGAGGGCACCATTGACCGTGAAGCTGGTCGGTTTGGCATTAGTACCACTGTAGGTAGCCTGGAAGCCGAAGCTCACCATCGCGCCATTCGCAACCACCGTATTATAGCCGGAGGGGTTTTTCACCTGCATGACGTTGCCGCTTTTGGTCAGGATCCCATCCCACAGATTGAAAATATTCTGATTGCCGGTATTGGTCCAGACCACAGTCCAGCCATTGTAAGCCGCGCCGCTGAGATTCTTGATGGTCACATTGCCAATAAACCCAGTACCCCAATCGCTGGTGATCGCATAAGTGACCTGACAACTGCCGGCGCTGGCCGGGGTCGCAGTGGCCGCAGCGCTGGTCGCCGTGGCCGTCGGCGGCACCGGTGTATTGGTTGCCGGCACCGGGGTTTTCGTTGCCGTAGGGGGCACCGGCGTATTCGTCGCGGCAGGAGGCACCGGCGTATTCGTCGGCACAGCACCAATCGCGGTGGGGAGGGGGCTTGGCGTTGCGGTTGGCAGATCGACACTGCCATCCGACGGCAACAGGATCATACTGTTGATCGATTCAGTGTTCGTGCCATTAAAAACAACACCCGTCGTAGGTTGATCGATCACATTTAGGGTCAGCGCGCCCAATGCCCCTAGATAGGGCTTTGGATTCTGCTGATGCCCGTTCGTCCCCACTTGGGTAGCACCGTCTGCGGTAATCCGCACCAGCGCACCTTCATAGAGTGTGCCGGGAAGGCCGGTCAGCGTCCCATCGAGGGTCGTGTAATAGTACCAATCCGTGGTATCGGAACAAGCCCCATCACAGATGGGGCTGCCGCCGGGCGGCGTCGAAGTGCGGCCACTAAAGCGGAGATCAACAATAAAGCCATCACCGTTAATGTTGATGATGCGCTCAACCGTGTGGGCGGTCCCATCGCCATAGACGGTGTGGACACCGTTGTTATCCGGATCATAGAACATGTAATAGGGACGATTGATATTCGAGCCGGTCTCTGGATAGGCAGTGTCCAGATTGCGCAGGTTGAAGACATAATCAAAGCTGCCATCGCTTACATTGCCGATTTTGTAGATGCCGGTGACAATTTCACCAAAGTCCTCTTCCACCACCGGGACAGGAAAGCCCTCCCATTCCAAACAGTCGCAACCATTGATGCCAAGGGGCGGCACCGGCAGCCCAACAATGGGGGCATAGGCGGCATTCGAGGTCGTGGACGCGGTGAGGGTGTCATAGCCCATGATGCGTGCGAAATAAGTGTCAAACTCCTTTGCCACATCAACCGTTACCCCTCTTTGATTAGGGGTATAATCCCAATCGGTCCAAGTTGCACCATTCTTCACCGCGATCTCTTCGATGTTGCCACCGACAGTGGCACTACTCTGCTCCAAAGCCACGGCGCGCGCACCGGCCAGGGCGGCGCTATCGGCGGCAGCCTGCATCATTTGGCGCTGGGCCATAATATTGCTGCCATCAACCGCCAAACTGGCAAGGCTGAGCAGCAGCACCAAAATTAGTGCAAAATAGATCGTTGATACACCACGTTCTTGACGTATAAAATGTCTTAATTTTTTCATATAAGCATAATCCAAATTCTGCACAGTGCGAAAGAGAGACATTCTGAGTTGGGCATTACTGTTGTGCTCACCAACCGCAATGTGTGTTGTCCGTTTTGCACTGACAACCTCTCTCTCAACACACACGTTCGGCTAGCGAGCCTACTTTATTGTTGTTACAGACTACATTTTCGATAGCTTTTCCTCTCGATGCATCTTACTATTGGAAGCCTTAAGATTTTCTGTCAAACGTCTGTCAGCTTGGCAAAAGTGAAGCGCCAAAGCAGAGCCATTTGGCCCGTAGACGACGCAACATCAAGCGCGAATAGAGCAGAGAAACAACGAAATTTTACGGATTGGTAACGATGAATCAGGAAGTGAGGCGCAAAGCGTTTTTCGTTAATTCGCCACGCAAACGTAAGGCCACCCTTACAGAGGTTATTGCACAAGCAGATTGACAGCACGTAAACAACGATCTAGACTATAGCAGGTGACCGCAACGCCAAGTGCGAAGTCGCGCACAGTTGCGGCCTGCCCGTGCGGAAGTCGTGGTAGGGAGAAACAAATGACAATGGAAGAAATCGTCCATCGATGGCAACCGGAAGCTAATTCACAGTTACAACAATGGATTCGTGAATTAAAGCGCCTCGGCCGGCACAGTGATGAGTTGTTAGCCGAGCGGGACGCGTTGCGTACAGCCCAGCAAGCGGCGGCAGGGCGGCAGATGTTGGCCCGCTTCAAAGCGGATGCGGCGGCAATCACGCAAGCAGATGCCCATTTCGCTCAGTTAGAGGCAGCAATCGGTCAGCTTGATGCGCAACTCATTACCCTACGCGCGCAAGAGACCGCGCTCGAAACCCAAATCTATCAGGCAGATGAATATTTACAGGGGATCATGGCGCGTTTGGAACAGGGACTGACCAGAGCAACCACGACCGGTCAATTAAGCGATCGGGTTGATACAGAGTTTATGACACACGAACGGCGTGTCCAACAATTGCTGCGCGGTGAGAAACACGGTGAGGAGAACAATCAGATCTCTTAGCGATTTGACTGATTCGGGAAGTACTACGGTACCAACAAGAGTGCAACTTGTGACCGATGCGGGGCAGATAGCTTTACGCTATACTGGGAAAGCACTATAGTGTAAGCTTTCTGGTAGAGGTCTGGCTGAGGTCTGGCTGAGGTCTGGTAGAGGGCGTTAGACCCTAATGGTTGTGGCACGCCACCAGGATCAGGCAAGACAACATAGCACAAGCGTTCTGCACTTGACGACACTGCACGCCACATCGCAGCACTCATTGTCCACTTCATTGCCCTCGCCCGTCACCATTGCGGAATCGAAAATAGTACGTCAATGGGTATGTGTTTTGGCAGCGCATGGCGCAAGCCCAAACCATGGATGAGAGAGGCAAGTCAAACGACTTGTAAAATGCTAACGTGCATAAAAACTGTAGCAAATCAGCGTGGGGTACGTATCGCAGCAGCAGCGAATTATATTATATTGATCGAGTTGAACAGGTCGTTTCGATTTTATCCACTGGCATCACCAAAGAGAACATTTTGTGCGGCGAAGGGAAGACCCACACCATCGTCTGTTTCACCAAACGCAACATGGCACTAGCGATGGCCCAGCGGTTGGGCATTGCGCACTTTGCCCTCTTTGCCATCAAAAAAAATGCCATTCCCAAACATTGTATCGAGTGGGAAAAATCAGCAACCTGTGCCGCCGATGCAATCTTATATTGTTTCTGCGATCACATTGAGAAAGATGCCGTGGAATTGATTGATTGTTTCGAGACGGTGGCCTAGGCATAAGCAACCAGGGCGAGCGGTTTGCCGTGGTTGCTTATGCCAATTTCAAAAAATGGTTCTCCTGGATCTGATGGGGTTACCCTTCCTGGAAGAGGCAGCAATTTGTCGGTCTGCGCAGCATTGTTGCGCCTCTTCCAGGAAGGATCCATCTCAACCCCCTGAATTCCTGAAGAGCCCAAAAAATAATTACCCCATACGGCATGTTTATTTTCTTGCAATGGCCTTATGCGCAGGGTAAAGTGCTTACCAGTTTGTGAGCAGAAAATTCACTGCGGTGCGATCTTATACGACCAGATCGCGCAGCCAGGCGCGGCCAATCGACCAGCGATCAAGTGCCGGATCAAAGTAGAGTTCATAGGTATTGTTCTCTACCGTCTGGATCAGGTAAAAGCGGAGCGTTCGCCCCTGTCGGCGCTCTTCCCATTGCCGCCCCACATCGGCCACATAACGCGTGCGATCGCGCCAGAGGAATGAGGTGGGGCGTGGCGTGCCGTCAGCCATCATGCGCGCCAATACATCCACAACCTCTTCTACCACTACTTCTTGAGCCATTAGCTGTTCCTATCTCACAATATATTTGTCGAGCGTGCTGCGTGAAACGTGAAACGTGAAACGTGAAACGTGAAACGTGAAACGTGAAACGTAAAACGTGAAACGTGAAACGTGAAACGTGAAACGTAAAACGTAAAACGTGAAACGTGAAACGTGAAACGTAAAACGTAAAACGTGAAACGTAAAACGTGAAACGTGAAACGTGAAACGTAAAACGTAAAACGTGAAACGTAAAACGTGAAACGTAAAACGTGATATCGTGAATTACCCGATACCGTTTCAAACTGCCCCACTTCATGTCTCACGCTTCACGCATCGCTCTTCACGTTTCACGCTTCACGCATCGCTCTTCACGTTTCACGTTTCACGTCTAGTACATTTTCGGGGTGGCTTTGGCTTCGCTGCCGCGGATTTCGGCGACGGCGGCGCTGGCCTGGCCGGCAAGGAAGGCGGTGTCCGACTGGACGGTGAGGAATTGATAGCCCAGTTCCCGCATCTCGATGGTGTGCTCGATGGACATGCAATGAATGCCGGCAATGACGCCGTGGCGCTTGCAGGCGGCGACGATCGTCTTGATCGCGGCCAAGTTTTCGGCACCATAGACATCCGGTGGCATGCTGTTCTTGAGGGAGATGCTCAGATCGGCCGGGCCAACATAGATGCCGTCCAGGCCAGGCGTGCTCAGGATCTCATCCAGGTTCTTCAGCGCTTCAACCGTCTCCACCATGGCCATGGCGAGAATCGTATCATTGGCGGCGGTGGCGTAATCGGCGCCGCGGTAGTAGCGGGCGCGTGTCGGGCCATTGCTGCGGGTGCCAACGGGCGGATATTTGCACGAACGCACCAACGCTTCACTCTCGGCCCGGTTGTTAATCATCGGGGCAATGATACCATAGCTGCCGGCGTCGAGCACCTTGCCGATAATGCCCGGCTCGTTCCAGGGCACACGCGTCAACGGCGTGACATCGGTGGTGGAGATCGCTTGGAGCATGGGGAAGGCCGCGTCATAGTGCATGGCCCCATGTTGCATGTCGATGGTCAGGCTGTCAAAGCCGGTGTGGGCCATGACTTCGGCCGCAAAGGAGCTGGGAATCCCCAGCCAGCCATTGAGCACGACGCCGCCGTTGGCGATGATGGTACGCACATTATTTTCACGCATTTTGTTGCTCTTTCTACTTAGTTTGGCCGGCTGAACCAGTAGCCCAGCAGGCCGATGATTACAATTTGTATAAGCCTTCAATGTCGGCTAGAATCGCGTCCAACTCGGCGCGATCCAGCTCATCCAGAAACTTGCCCGGCGCGCGCGAAGCACGGCTGCGGAAGATACCACGGCGATAGAGGACCTCTTTGTAAGTGGCGACGCCATGCATCCGCTCGAAATTGAGCAGCGGCAGCACGCGGTTATAAAGCTGGCGCGCCCCGGCTTCATCGCCATTTTCCAACAGTTCCCACATCGCGACATGCAGATCGGTGATCTGGCCCGCCGGCATGTTACCATGCGCCCCGCGGCGATATTCATCCAGCAGGTAGATGCCGCCTTGGCCGCCAAAGACCCCTTTGCACGCGGCGCCGGCGGCGGCCAACGTCCCACTGATCGCGCGTGGTTCGGGCAGCGTCTCTTCCTTGAGATATTGCACCCATTCCAACTCGCGACACATGCGTGCGAGCAAGGCGGTGGGCATAGGCGTGCCGGCCGGCCCACTGTAATTCTGGATAAAGATCGGAATCTCCACTGCCTGCGAGAGGGCGGCGTAGTAGGCATAACACCCTTCCGGCCCTGGCGAAAGCACTGGTGGTGGCATGGCCATAATGCCATCGGCCCCACGGTTTTGGGCCCAACGGCTCAGCGCGGCGGCAGGCAAGGCATGACCGCTGGTGGTAGCGGCGATCACGGGGATCTGGCCGGCGGTCTCGTCGATGACGATCTCTAGCCAACGTTTGCGCTCGTCGTCGGACAGGGTGGGAAACTCACTGGCATTGGCCGGGCCGACCAGGCCGTGGGCACCGGCTTCGATGCAAAAACGCACCTCCTTGCGCAGGCTCTCCTCATCCAGCTCATAACTTTCCGTGAACGGCGTCACGATAATCACAAAAATGCCGCGCCACGGTGCTGTTGACATGTTCTGCTCCTTCTCTCATCACCCCGACCCCTCACCCGCCGTTCTGGTTTCGTCGCTGACCAGTTTATCCGGCGCGCCAGGGCAGGGTTGTCGATTTGATATTTGTGCTTTTTCCTATTCGTGTGGTTGCGTAAAGTTTATGGTATCATTGCCTGACGAACTTTGCAATGTCACATCAAGCGGTTGGTGCGTCCCGGAAAAGAGGTAGCCAGGTGACTGTCACTGGGCAACCCATGTTTCGGTTAACCAAACTGCTCCCCGCCCAGTGACAGTCACCTACTAAAGAGGTCAATGCAAAACGCGATGATATAAGGAGATGTACCTTGCGAAGCTACCGAACCATTCATCCGCTACTTACTCGGCCCAGGCGGCAACGACTGTTGTGGCCAATCGTGGCCGTGCTCCTGCTGCTCTATTCGCCACTGACGACCCTGACCACCCTGGCGCAGGAAGATGATCCGTTACTGAATAACCGGGTCCTCGTCAGCACACATCTGCGCCAGGAATTTGAGACCGCGCAGGGGCCGATCTCGTTTCTGGTAGTGCTGCGCGAACAGGTGGAACCAGCCGCCTTTTTTGCCCAGCATGCGTTGCTGGCCGCCAGCCCCCAGGTGCGCGCGGCTGCGCTGTATAACGAACTGACGAGCACGGCGCAGCTCAGCCAATCCTCGCTACGGGACTGGCTTGATGAACGCGGTATCCCCTATCGTGCGTTTTACCTGGTGAATATGATCGAAGTCTATGGCGATATCGAAGTTGCCACAGCCCTGCGCCGGCGGCTGGAGATTGATCGCCTGGTCTCCAACCCGATGGTGGCGCAGCTTGACGGCAGCACGACCGCCGCGCCGGTATCGGTTGTGCCCCGTTTCCGCCCGCTTGGGGTTGACGCCCTAGCCACCGCGGCCTTGCCCTATGGGCTGGACGCCACCAATGCACCGGCCGTCTGGGGTATGGGCTACACCGGTCAAGATATTATCGTTGCCAGCCAGGATACGGGCGTGCAATGGGATCATCCCGCTTTGCGCATGGCCTATCGCGGCGTGATCTCCCCGACCATCGCCTTTACCACCCCGCTGCCCGTAAACCATGTGTACAACTGGTATGATGCCTGGGGAGAGGACGGACGTCCCAACACTTGTGACCAGGATCCGCAGATTCCCTGTGATGATGATGGCCACGGCACCCATACTGTCGGCACCATGGTCGGCGATGCCACCGCCGATGGCGATACGATCCTGGGCATGGCCCCAAACGCCAAGTGGATTGGTTGCCGTAACATGCTCAATGGTGTAGGGACACCGGCCAGTTATACAGCCTGCTTTGAATTTTTCCTGGCCCCCTATCCGCAAGGAGGCGACCCCTTTACCGATGGGCGCCCGGATCTGGCACCCCACATTATCAACAATTCATGGGGCTGCCCGCCGAGCGAAGGCTGTGACACCGATAGCCTGCAGCAGGTGGTCGCGGCCATGCGGGCCGCCGGCCAGATGGTCGTCGCCTCGGCCGGCAATAAAGGGCCTAGCTGTGGCACGGTCCAGGATCCAGCCGCCATCTATGATGAAGTCTTTAGCGTGGGTGCCCATGACATTGCCGGCACCATTGCCTCCTTTAGCAGTCGCGGCCCGGTCATTGTGGATAGCAGCGGGCGCATGAAGCCTGACATCAGTGCTCCTGGGGTTAATGTGCGTTCGGCTTCGGTCAATAACAGCTACCGGACACTCAGCGGGACCAGCATGGCTTCCCCACACACAGCCGGTGCGGTCGCCTTACTCTGGTCTGCCCGGCCCGAATTGATCGGCAATATTGATGCCACCGAGCAACTGCTGATCAAGAGCGCGATGCCGGTGTCGGTGAGCGGCTGTAGCGTGGGCGGCCAGGTCGTTGCGCCCAATAATGTCTATGGCTTTGGTCGTTTGGATGTGCTGGCCGCGGTAGAGATGGCCCAAGCCCCGGCCACCTTGGCAGTACAAGTGCTAAATGAGGCCGCAGAAGCACAGGCAGCCGTCGAGCTGACGCTGACCGACCGGCTTACTGGTTATACCTATGCCGCGACGACGATCTTTAACGGCATTGCGCACTTTGCCCCGTTGTATGCGGGTGACTATGAATTAGCGATTGCGGCCACCCCAACCCTGACCCAAAGTGTCAGCTTGAGCGCCAGTGATGAACAACAGATTACCTTTACCCTATCCACGGCAACGACAACCTATCTGCCGCTGATTACCCGCTAAGAGCCCTTCTAGAAAAATCATCGTCACTTAGTGTGATGCCAGGGCGGGCCGATCCACCTAAATGGATCGGCCCGCCTTGTTTTTACGATGGTCAAGCCATTTTGTCCGCCACACCCTGGCCCAAGCCGCAACTGTTTGCCTAGCCAGGTGGCCAGGTACCTAACTGACGACTTGTCCAGTTTCGCTCCCACTTGATTTGGAAGATAATAATAGGTACGCCTCCTCACGGCCTCTGGTGTTTGGTTTGCAGTGGAGCAGCTACCCATGACCCAAAGTGAATTACTCCTAAAATTGCGCATGATTGTTGCTGCGTTAGAACAACGCCAATCGCTGATTGAACAATGGATCGTACACGAAGATCCGGAATTGGTGTTGCTTGGGCAGTATCAACAAGGCGTAGTGAACAGTCAGCACACCTTGCTCCTCGAATTGCTGGCCGAGATCCAACAGGAGGGCATTACCGACGATTGACGGGGTGCCAGGCTGGTTGGCCGTCCTTTTTACCAGGAGGATAAGTCAGTCGCGGTGTCGCTACTTTGCCTTGACCGGTCGCTTTGCCTTGGCCGGCGCTTTTTGTGCGGTTGGGGCCCCTTTGCCTTGTTGGGCCAGGAGATTGCCAACAAGGGTTAGCCAGTAGGCCCACGTGCTGTAAGGCTGGCGCTGCTGCAGCGCGGTGAACGCGGCCGTTGCTTCTGCTTCGCTCGTAAACGCGCCCTGACCGATGGCCCATTGCATAGCATCTTGATCATTGCGAAAGATGGGCGGGTTGCCCCAGCAAGGGGTATGCCAGTTGGTGGTCACAGGTTGTTTATTACTCATGGCTTACCCCTCCAAGGTAGCGAAAAAAGCGTTAGCGCCGCACTTCGCCAAAACCTTTACTGTACCAATGAAAAAACCTCACTCAACATCACCTCTGCGGTAACGTCAAGCGAGGTAATTACACCTGCAAAGTGAAAAAATGGTGCCCCCTCCAGGAGTCGAACCTGGGACCAAAGGTTTAGGAAACCTCTGCTCTATCCTCTGAGCTAAGAGGGCACGGTGATAACGCCGACTGCCAAAGGATAATATAACCCAGAGCCCTCAAATCGTCAAGGAATTGGGGGGGAGCTAGCTCAGAGTACCCCGTAGGAGTACCAAGAAAAATCTATGACTCGTCAATAGACAAAATTTAATTTTGCCTACCGACAATTAATGTTAATGTGCAATATACTCGACTACCCGACCGGCGTCAAGCTTCCCGCTTTGGCGGTCCACTCTTGGTATTGCGTTGCCTGATCTGTTCTAACTGGTCACGCGGAATCAGGAACGTTTTGCCGACTACGATGTAACCAGTGACAAGCCCTGCGGTTACTAGTCTGCGTACATGCCGCTGTGATATACCTAACTCTTTGGCGGCATCTGCTGTAGTTATGTAATTAGAAATATCGTTCTGTCCCATATGGGTCATAATACCATAGAACAAATTTGCTGTCAATCCTGAGAATCCTCAATCCACCCTTGCTGCTGCATTCTTTCCAGCAGTGCAGGCATCAGGCTTTGAAGCGTTGCCAAGCTTGTCCCTTTGGGTAATTCAATCATGGTTGTCCCACTGTGACGCCGGATTACGGTAAGTTTGGTGCCTGGTTCGTCCTCATCCCAAAATTCGTAGCAGGTCTTTTGGTCAGTTATAGAATCGGCAAATTCAAGCCTGTAGTTCGCCATTAGTTATTATCTCCTCACACTGCCAAATGCAAGGCGCTTGAATCCTTGCGCTTAGAGTGCAAATATTTGTTGGTGGTGGCAATAGAGCTATGGCCCAAGGTGTCTCGCACGGTAACGATAGAAGCGCCACGATCAAGGCTGTGGCTGGCATGGCTATGGCGCAACCAGTGTGCCGAAGCATCTAGACTAATCCTGGCTGCTATAGCAGCTTGTTTGACAATTCGATGTACCTGAGACTCATCTAAGCGGCGGTCGGTCTTGCTGCCCTTCTGTGTTACCTGAGACTGAAACAGGTAATCGTTACCGGATGTGTCGGCCTTGAAAGCCAGCAACCGCTTGACCATGCTCTCTGACAGGGTAATGAATCTGTCCTTTTGGCCCTTACCGGAACGGATATGTAACACGCCATCCGCAGACAGATCGGACCACACCAGGTTGCAAATCTCACTCACACGCAGACCAGCCGCATAAATGAGGCGCAATAGGAGCTTGTCGCGTTGGCGCTTGGGTGAGTCAATCAGTCGTAATACATCCTCCTCTGTCAAAATGCGATGGTGAGTTACTTCAACTGGTGTATCGGTCTTGAGAACTGCAAAGACGTTGGTACGCAGATAATTCAATTTCACCCCGAACGCAAACATGGCCTTGGCTACATTGATGTGAAGCTTAACGCTGTGAGCGCTTGCGTACCGCGTTTTCAGCCACTCGTGGTAATCTACTGCGTCTTGCAGCGTAATGGTGTGTAGTGCCTTGCCTGTTTGGTCACAGAACATTCTAATACTGTGCCGGTACTGTTCCTTAGTGTTGTCACTGCGCTTGGTGGCAACAAACAGATTGATGAGGGCAAGGTCGGTGCTAACGCCACTAATAATCTGTGTTTCACTGGCTAAAACAATTTCGGTCATAACGCATCACCCTCCAATCGATGGTAAAGCATCGGCAATATAGTCTAGGCTCTTTGCTGCTTTCTCTATATTATCCGCTGTTTGTTTTGCTGTGTGTAACTGCAAGGCCCACCCCATTAGGTCGCGATAGGTGTAGTCCTCCCCTGACTTAGCGCCACACTGCACTAGTGCAGATTCAATATGGCGCATCAGGATCATCAGCCAGTCAGTCAAGCTGTCTTCATCGTGAAGCGAAAACGCTGGAATCAAGTTTGACATAACCCTTTCTCTCCTTGTTATATTTGCAATCTAACTACACTTATGTTGCAGATTTTTGCACGATTTGTGCTGGTTGTCAATTGGCTGGAACCTTAAATTTTTGCGCTATATGCGATGCCGTAGCGCTCTTTGGTGAGACCTACTTTGTAGGCCGGTTGTGATGGTCTGAATAGGGTAGCTAGTGCTGTATTTCCCAATAGCTGGCTTTGTCCAATCATCGGTCAGCGTCTTAACCAGCGCTTTGCACTGCTTATAGGACAGATGAGTCGAACTGCATATGGTGTCAGGGTAAGGGCTAACGCTTATTGCCCATAGCAGCAAGCCGGTCTACGTTTCCTTGGTAGAACGGAACTATACCACATAGCTACGTCAGAGAGGACAGAGTGAATGGGCAAAAGAGGATTGGTACGCTGTTAGGAGGAGTTAGTACCCAGGGTACAACGCACTGTGTTTAGTCAAGCTATTACATCATGCCTTAATCGCCAGAGATACAGAGATACTTAGCCACAGGCTGTGAGACATCTCCACCAGAGATACATCGGTGTAGCTGGTAGCTCTGAGCTATAGAAGGGAACCACCTGAGCTAGGCCCCATGCCCCCATTTTGGCGGCAAACACAAGTCGTGTTGGCCCCATTTCTGTCTGATCGACAAAAAAGACTCTATTTCCGTATAACTATTTATAGATGCAGTATAGCAAAATAGAAGCCTCATATATCTTGACTAGGCTCTAGAATATTCTTATGCCTGCGTATCACTCGTTATTGTACAGTTTCCATTCTCCTAGATCATCTAGCTCGAACATAACTACTTTGACATCTTCCGGATCGAAGTCTTCGGGCCAAACTGTTCCCTTTGAATAGCCCGCCCCGGTCAAGTTTGTAGACATCAATTCAACCCCTGCAAACTTTGCGTTGAACAGAATAGCTCCTTGTAAATTCGCCTCTAGCAGTATAGCATCTTGTAAATTGGCTTCTAATAATATAGCACCTTGCAAATTTGCTTTTGTTAAATTTGCTCCTGTCAAATCTGCTCTTGTCAGGTTTGCACCTTGTAGGTCTGCGCCAATGAGAGTGGCCCTCTGTAAGATTGCCTCCCAGAGATCTGCCTTTCGCATATTGGCATCTTTCAGATTGGTATTTGACAGCAGACTTCTCTTTAAGTCAGCCTCTTGTAAGTTCGTCCCGTATAAGTCAGCCTCTTGTATATTCGCCATCTGCAAATAGCTACTTTGTAAATTTGCTGCCTCCATTATGGCTCCTTGCAGATTAGCTTTCATCAAATGAGTTTCTTGTAAATTTGCTGATACTAGGGCCGCCTTCCTTAGATCCGCTTTATCCAAATTAGCCTTTCCCAAGTCTGCCCGTAAAAGGTTAACTCCTTGAAGGTTCGCTCCCTGAAGATCAGCTCCTTGCCATTGAGAAAAACGTAGCTCATAGTTATTCTTTTTTAATACCTCAGTAAGCCAATTGTTTTCTCTTATCAATCTTAACGCTTCCACAGCAATATCACGAACAGGACTTCGGATTTGTGCAAAAAGCTGATCCCTTTCTTGCTGCTCTAACCGTATCTGGTTTAGTTCGTCAATCACCACTACGGTGAAGGCCATGCCTACCATTTCAGGTGCTAAATCGATAACAAAGGACCAAAACCAGTTGTCAATTTCATTAGGATTAGGGAAGTGCCACCGGATATAAAAACCTAATGCACCTATAATTAATACCAATATAACAAGTGTAGGGTGCCTTGGTCGCCATACTGGTAACCGAAAGCCCTGTAGCAAAAGATCGGGGGGAAATAGAATGTCAGACAGCGCGATGACGGCGAGAGTTATCCAGGTAGCTAATAGGAGTAGAGTTATCAGGATGGCAATCATAGTAACGTACGCTGGCTTTGCAAGTACGGTGTTATTTTTAGAAAGAAAGTAGCATAGGGACATAGTGCTGAGTAAGGCACTTTATCCCTACGCCTAGATTATCTACTGGGAATTCTCGCAATTCAGCGGTAAAGAATTGATCCGTCCGATGCCTGGCTCATTGAATGACCCTGGCGAAGAATACTGTTTCAGCGATTGTTGAGTAAACTGGTTGAATTGCTTGAAATGTTCATGCCAGTCTAGGCGAATACGGGCGCTGACATAGCAGCGTTGTTCACATTAACCATATCCCAACCCACGCCTTGCCGATGGACCTCGAATAAATGCGACCGACGCAGGTGATCAACTGAGATGGAAAATTTCAGGGGGAAAAGTTCCGGCAAACGCAGCAGATCAGAGAAGGGCATGGCTTCTGCGCGATGCGCAGTTGCGGCTACCGCCAACATCCACTCTTCAACGGCCAAGGACGAGGCGGCAAAGTAGCGCCGTTGCGGGGCATAGGTGGAGGATTGCCCGGTCTCCGCCAAAATACCCCAGTCACGCAGGGAAAAGATTATCCGTTCCGTTGCCTTCTCCAGCGCACCCAATTGACCCAGTTCGGCAATCATCCGTTTTTTAACGTCCTTGGGGGTAATTGTGTCACTGTACCGGCTCAGTTGGCCGATAATGACCAAGCCTTGGCGGAAGAAATCATAGGTCAGTAGGGTCAATCCATAGTGCAGCCAAAGCCGCTCTGCGGGACTCTCGGCCTGCTTGTAGAGTTCAAGGGCTTGTTGGTATAGCCGAGGGTGTGTTTCGCTACTTCTGGCCCAGATATTGAGCAAAATGTTGATGGCCACCTGGCGATTCTCATGGCTTTTAACTTGTTGCTCGACGACCGGGTCCAGGCGTGCGCGGATTATTTCCACATCGGTCGTTTGTGTAGCGTAGGCGGCAGCAGCGTCCATCCACGCCAGGTAGATGTTCCGGCGAAAGCCAATGTGCTTGTCCAAGGCTGATATCCTTTATCTCCTACTTGCGCCGAATGGTTACCAACGGTGTTACCATCTCTTCGATGGTGACGCCACCGTGGCTGACGACCTGCTGGCCGCTCAACGCAAAGGCTTTGTCTGTTTTGGGTAGCAAGACCCACCGGTCAGGAGGAAGCAGACCATCATCATGCCACAGTATGGTATCAGGATACTGCGATTGGAGATTGGATGCAAATTGAACATTGCTATAAATACGTGCTCGTTTGCTGCGACTTTCTACAGTGACACCCTCCTGCGGCTCACCAATGCCTTGTGCGTTGACATGGCCGTGATCACTGGCAATTACGACGGTATATTGCTCTGTCAATAGACGGTTGATTAACCCTTCCAGCCAGGCTGAACCAGGGCTGTCGGGCATTTGGTTGCCAAGCCAGATCGCCAGGGCGGCATGGACATCAGCAAGCCCCTGGGTAGCCCCATGCACGATGTCATCAATCACGGTGCTAACCAGACACAGCGCACGCAGGCTGTGTTGCTCAATCATGGCCGGGTCCGGTTGACCACGGCGGTTTGGGAGCAAAGCATAGGCAATGTGACGGGCCGCAAGATCTTTGCTCATCCAGAAATTTTTCCACTGCTGCGCTTCCTGGCGATTGTTGGTCAATGTGCCAGCAAAGCTAAGCGGCGGTAGGCCACTAATGAGCGACTGACGCGAAACCGCGGTTATGCTAGGAACTTGGGCCAGCAGTAGCTGTTCAGCAAAATCCCAATCGTGGTGGCGTGCTTGCCAGACTGGCTTGATCTGTAGCCAAGTGGCCAGGCTCATGCCATCCATTACGAGCAGGGCAATTCGGTGATTGGGCGCAAGCAACGTGGCTAAATAGCCAGGAACATGGAAGAGATGATGCGGCGTTGGCAGACGTGCGCCGGCAAGGTGGCTATATGCAGTCTTGAGCCAGGCTGCAAACGCCTCATTCAAGTCCAGATGCTGCTGGCGGAATTGGGTATGGATAGAGGCATCAGCAATTGAAAGTGGGCCGGTGTAATAAGCTAGCGTTAGCTGCGCCCATCGCCACGCCACGGCCTGCCAATCCGCCCACCGCATATCCGCCATTTGTAGACGTTCGGTCAAATCCTGCAAGCCTTCATCCAACTCAACTGCGCTAGCAGCATTGGCATCATAGGCGATGGCTGGTGATGCCCAAGCAGGTGTCTCAGCCAGGCGGCGGACAGTTGTCGGTTTGAGGATACCCAGGCGCAACAAGCGGGGTAGGGTATCCTGAAGCATGGCGTCGGTGGCAAACAGCAGGGTCGGGGTGTCAGGGTGATCAGTCGTTTGTCCATTGAG
Organism: Caldilineaceae bacterium; assembly: GCA_022842065.1. The sequence continues at coordinate 41,716 of JALHQH010000066.1, read as the reverse complement.
TTCATTCAAGTAAACTTGCCAGGCGTGTTGGACAAAGGTATAGAAAACTTCATGTTGCGTGAGCAGATCAAGCAATGGCCAACCTGCAAAGGCCGATACTGGTCGCAACTGTTGCAGTAGGTGAGTAATTAACACAGCAGGCATGGGATCATGCAGTGCGTGATAATCAGCTAACCAGGCGACTAATGCGCTCGGTGTTTGCAAATTGGGAATGTCACAGGCAAAGAGCTGGCGCAACAAATACTCAAAGGTAGCCCGTAGGGAGAGTGGTTGCCGGACCGGCGTTCGCGCCAAGGCGGCGGCAAGTCGTCCTCGTTGTGCCGGGTTGAGTTGTTTGAGCGTTTGATAATCCAGGTTTGGAAAGAGGCGATACAATGCCAGTTCGACATGGTGGGCCTGTTGCCAAAGGTCATAGGGGGTGTGATTGAGTTCGCCGGGGGTGACAACCACGAGCGGCGCAGCGGCGCTCACCGGTTGGGCGCGGCTATAGGCGTAGCGTAGGGCCACTGGGTCACTTTCGACAAGCAGGCGAAAACCACAGGATCGCAAGGCCGCGGTTATCGTTTCGTCAGCTAGGATGCCATCGGGATCAGCAACCAAGGTCAGGGCATGGGTGTGAGGTGGAAAGTGGTGGAGAAGCTGATCAAGCATAGCATACACTCATACCCAGATTGGCTAAGAAAGGTGCTGGGAGACGAGAGTTACGCAATTTCAAATTCAGTATGGGGGCGCATTTCCGGTGTATGGAATACGAAAAGGATATCCTCTGGTGCGACGCGGCGTTCGAGTAAACCCGTTGCCAGTTCTTCTTCTGTCCAATCATTTTCAATCCAGATCTTACCGTTATGCAACCGTGCGTATAAAGTAGGTACAAATATGCGGCATTCCGGTGTCCACCCAAGGCCCAGGAGCTGGTAATGGTTGCGCTCTTCGTCAAAGGTTAGCTCGGTTTCAATAGGTTGTTAGTCGTTCCATACTAGAATCTCCTTGCACTCAATATCCACAGTAACTAACTCGATAGTGAATTGTTGTATAAGGAATTAATTATACATCACAGGTTACATCTAATTCTTCCAAGTTACGCCATCTATTAATACGACTTATCCATTGTTTAAGATAGCAATTATCCCCGCACTTTATGTAACTTGATTCTTTATGAGCATGGGCAATTGAAGATGGCTTTGCAATTTTCCAACCTCGAAATGGACATTGTAAAGGTAGACCTACTTTCAGTGAATTTCTAAGCGACTCAAGAAGTATTAATCTAACCCACCATTGTGCTTCTATCGCTTCATCAAACGTATATCTTAGTCCCTGGTCAATATCACCCTGACGTATTTCAGTTACATACATCAGGCTAGAGCGGGCCGAAGAAGCTGAACCATGCTGCTTTCTTAGGTAATCCTCTGTTAACTTGTCTTCTTCTTTATCAAAATCAGCCATCGACTTTAAGTCAATTGCTTTTGCTCGAATTAAATACGCGCCATTGATAAATATTGTTGGTCCCATAGGATCATTATCAAAATCATAATATTTTATAAAAGAATAAGCTGGATCGTCAGATTGTAATGACATAACGTGTGACCAGGGCATAATAATATCGTGGCGCTCTCTTGCCGTGATCTGCAATTGATTCAATAACCACATCTTCTCTACACGATTTTGTGCTTCTTTAAATTCCGCAGGTAGGTCTGATAAAAAGTTACTGTCTATAAACTCAATAGCGCGTTTGCCACTTGATTCAAGTTCTCTTTTTAGAAAACGAAGTCCGACAAAGTCTTTCTGAACATTTAATAAAAAGTGTATAGGATCATTTAGTACAATATTGTTATCGGCATCAATACCAAGAATATACATACAAAGGCGGGATGTATACTTACGCAAGACAGGATCTTGAATAGAATTGTAAGCATCCCATGCTTTATACATTGCCTTTTGAAAGCTGCCATATTTTGTATCATATCCACCAAAATTTTTTGAATATTTAGATACTTCGGCTTTAAAAAGAGGATTTCCTCTTAATTTGTTATAGAGCAGCGTAACAATATCGATTTTTTTGTTATTTTTTTGCAGATACCAAACATCTGTGTTCGTCTTCACATTTCCCGTATAATCAATTGCTACAAGCTCAGCCATTGGCTGAATACTTCTGAAAACCATATCATATAAACCTTCAACTTGGCGAATACGCTCTAAATAGATTAGTAGGCGATTTACAATATAGGGTGTAGAAGAGCTATTGCCAGTTTTTAATTCAAGATTAGAAAAATCGGTACCATATAGTGATATCTTATAATTAGATTTGCTGTTAATTTCATCTAATTCTTTGAGAAAAGCTTCTAAAAGCGTATGACTAATTCCAACTAATCTTGACAAAACATGAAACCCGCTGAATCTCATTTCATAGTGAGCCATGATTCTATGCGCAATTTCATGGTTTTTGATCTCTTGGCTTTCCCTAGTTTCATTTGGGGGTAAGTAAATAGAATCACTTAGGAAGTTATACGCCCCTAAGGTGCCTTTCCTACTCTTGAAGTGTAAGCTACCAACGGCAAATAACAAATTTTTGTCGATATGGTTATTGTTTATTTTGCTAATCATATTAATCTTCTACTTGTTTGGCTAGTTGCTCTAAATACATAGATAAAGTTGCTGCAATGTACTTAAATTTCTCATCTTTATTTAATGAAAGGCTTAATAAATCCTCTGCCTTATTTATTAGTAAATCACGCACTCTGGTTTTTTCTTCAATAGTAATAGATTGATTTTTAGGGAAATTTAACGTTCCGCCCTCAAACATTAGTGTTCCAGAACTATAATATGTGTTACGTCGATTGTTGTTACTAGAATGAATATTCTTTCTGGTTGAATATAAAGACCAGGCTGCTACACCTAAACCAAAAGCTGTAACGACAAAACTGATAATTAATATAATTGAAGTCATTTCAATTTTCCTTCCGTTCTCGATATTTTGTCGTAGATTGAGTAGCTTAGAGCAAGAGATGAAACACACAAAGCACTTGTACCAATTTTCATAGATTGCTCATCAAAAGTTCCTGGATTACTAGAAGCAATAAGGGAAAATGCAAACAAAATGCTATATATGCACACAAAAAATATTGATGTTCCAGTTTGGACAGTTTTCCAGTTTGCTTCTAGTTTTCGCACATGTTCAAGTTCATTTATATTTGATATATGCAAGACTAACCCAAAAGTAACGAGATCAGAAGTAGATACAATCTCTTGGCTGCTTCGATTAGTTATAACAAAAAATAAAAGTAGCCTTGCAAACATTGGGATAAACCCAATTAGAACTGTATATATTAACCATTTTAGTTTCTTGTTAGGCATTATTTACCTGACCTTCTAGACTGATAAAAAACTGCAAGCTATGATTTGCATTAGATTTGCCCCTAAACAAATCGTATTTAGCAAGTTGACTAATCAGAACTCTCTGGCAAGAGTTGTTAATTCATAAGATTAATGCGAGACCACTACTTGGGTTCATGCTGAAGTAAAATTAATAGGAAACAATTCTATTATACATCAATAAATTACAGCAGCTTACTATTATCACGACTCCGCCCGCAAGCTGGCGTTGTCATAATACATCAAGAGTTCAGGGTCTTCCTGCAAGACCTGTTCCGGCAGGCGTTCGGCGACTTCGACAATGGTGGCATAATCGCGTTCATGCCAGGCATGGGAAAAGCCGGCACGAACCGCTTCGCTGCGAAACTGGCGCAGTTTCTTTTTGCTTTCCTTGTATTGCGCAAACTCCCGCAACAGACCGCGCAGCCGCAGCTTTTCCAAATCTTCCGCCCGGTTGGGGTCTGGTACATACCATACGCCCTCGTCATCCGGTAGGAAACTTTGTTCTAGAAGGATCTTTAGGTCGGGCAGATCCTCATGGCGGGCCTGGTGCAATTCTTGCAGAAAGCGAGGTTGGATTTGTTGGAAACTCATCGGCTCAGCCTGTAACTGGTGGCGCAACCAGTTGATGGCGCTCTTTTCGTCACTGACAAAGAGACTCATTTGGGCCACCACGCCATACTCGAGCCGTGCTTTATCATATTCAGCAACCTGGTCGGGCAAAAAGTACATGCCATCTTGTTCGGCAAAATATTGGTCAAGCCCAGCATAAAATTGGGCTGCACCCATCGGTGCTGCTATCCCGCGCTGGATGTAATAGGCGACCATGCGATCAAAGAGTAGATAGTTCTGCCGCTCTGCCACCGTTTCCAATATGCCATTGTTAACCACCACTGACGGTACCTGCACCAGATGTTGGCGAATAAAATCCCAAACGCCAGTAGCACTACCAGCATGAGAGAGAAATTGTTCTTCAAACTCAGTACTCAGTTTGTAAGCAGAAATAATTAGATCTTGTTTTACTGCTGAGTGAGAAGTATATTGTTTGAAGGAGCCTTGCTGTTTATCAAGTACTCGGACATCCGCCACTACGAATCTAGCCTGCTGGACTGCTTCCTGAATAGCAGTCCAAACTGCATTTTGTGAGTTGTGAAATTCAATAGTCATCCACTGTCCAGGTTTAAGTATCCGGTAAAATTCTGTAAAACATTGGCTCATCAAACGTTGATAATCTTGAAGACTTTTACCCTGAACTTGATTTGTTATAGCTTCTGGCTGATTATTTGTTAAAACCTGAAGCCAGCCTTCCCATAACAGATTCAGCTCTGAATACATAAGGTTGCCGCCGAATGGTGGATCAATGAATATATAGTCTACAGATGAATCAGATATATATTCGATTGTAGTTGCACTACCCGTACTTATACAGCGGCTAGAAGTGAAACGATTACCATAAGCAGCTTTAGAAATTTGATTGACGCGATCTTTATATTGTTGCAGAAGGTTCATTTCAGCTGATATCGCAGGTACATACAGTGTACCTGTAACCAGTCCAATGGTCATACCACCTGGCGTTTTCTTTTGTTTTCCAACACGAGAGCCGGCTATACGATGCATTCGTGATCCTCGTGGCATTAGAGCAGAAACCGCAAATTTGTAAATAGGACTGCTAGCGTTATTCCATAACCTCAAAAGAACTCGCAGATTACGTCCCGTATAAAATTGATGCACATGAGTTATGCCATGACTTTCGATTGGCTGGCGTGTGTTGTAGCCATCATGAAGTAAAACAACAGGACAAGGGAATGGAAGATAACTGTTTTCTATCTGTTCTATGAGAAATATGTCGTTTGCATCTGGAACCTTATCAAACCGGTGACCAGCTGCGGAGTAGCTAATTGAGACTGGCACTTGTTTGGCACGTCGTATCGACTGACCTAATACGATATCAGTAACCATCTCCCATGCGCGCTCAGATGTGCGTTTGCTTTGATTGGACATGCAGGTGGGACAGAGGAATACATCTTTAATACCACTATTTTCTAAATCAACGGCTACGTCCCAAAAAATAAATTCGTTGCCACAGTTTGAGCAAACATAAATATCTGACCATATTGTATAATTAATGGTAGCTTTTACGCGTTCCGGATGCTCAAAGTGTGGATGCCAAGTCTCATACATCCATCCCGTCTCTTCCTGGACTCTTTGCAAAATTTCATGTGCCTTACCCTCAAATGCAGCTACATCTATGGGTGTGTTGTAGTTGTTGGTGATAAAAGTGGCTGCTGTAGAGAGGTCGTTGAGAACCGTCTTGCGTACACCTAATCGTGAAATAGCCTTATCCCCCTCGTAGATCGTTCCATCCATTGCTACCCGATAGCCCAAACTCTCTACAGTCTTACGGTCGCCACATAGCTGGGCAGCCACGCCAGTCATACCTGTCCCGCAAAAACCATCCAAGACAATATCTCCTGGTTCGGTGTAGTGGAGGATATAGCGCATAATCGCCTTATGCGGCACTTTGGTGTGGTAGGAGTGGGCGTTGTAGATCGGGTCATTCTTGCCTTCCGAAACATCGGTAGCAAAGGGTTCTCGGTGATAGGTTTCATCACGCAAACCCAAGTTGGCGTGCAAGGCGGCGCGTTCCGTTTGCCACTCGGCTATGATCTCGGGCAAGAAGGGGTTGGGGCAGGCTGTATAATAGGGCGGATCAGAAAGGGCGAGAATATCTTCATCGTCACCGCGGGGAAAACCTTCAATCGCCCGAAAAGTGGGATCTTGCAGATGTTCGCGTAATCGTGTCGTGAAGTAGGCGCGGCGTTCCGCCTCGTTAGTAAAGGTCAGGCCCAGACAGGTGACGGGGCCGGGGTTATCGTTCGCGCTGGCTTCGCGCAGCAGTTCAGGTTGGGTTGCTCTTTCAGTCATACCAAAGTCGCTTCCATATTAAATCAAGTGTCAAGTGCTGGTCCAGTGTATTCTGTTGATGCAATGCAGCTGTGACCAGTACCACACACCTGCGTATCAATGTTCTTCATTCTTCCAATATCAAGCGCGTGTTGCCCTCGTCATGGCCACGCATTTGTTGCGCCAGATAGCGGCGGAAGCGGCTTTCTAGTTCCTGAATAGTGCAGGGCAGGCCACCCTGCTTAAGCGCCGCCACCAAGGCCGGCACCGCGATGCCCTTGGTCGTCAAACCATGCAACACTTTGTTGGCAGCAGGAACAAGACCAGGCGGCAGGGCAACAACTGTCGGATCAGCCAGCGCGAGATAAGCATCCAATGGACGGCGCTCCGCAGGTGTCATGGCGGCCATACTCTGGCGGGCCGTATCACTAGCCAACGCATCGCGGAGCCCGCCATGCCATTGTGCAGTCAGCATTTCCAGTCGATTGCTCAATAGCGCTAGCCGATCCGCAGCTGGCACTGTTGCCGATTGGATGGCACGTAAACGGCAGGATGGGCAGGTGGGGGTATTCGCCAACAAACCGCTGTGAAACTCGCTACAGGTTGGAATCGCCTTTAACGCATTCTCCCATGTCGTCAGATCGCCAGTGGTTAGAATGTCAATCTGAGCAAGTTCACGTAGTTGCACAAAGTGGGGCGAACGCTTAAGGGCCTCCATACTGTCGATGCCATTCTGCCCTAAGACCAACTGGTAATGCAATTCACTATATGAGGTGATGTAGCTTTGTTTAAGTTGGTCGAGTTCACGCGGCCAGGTTGCTGCTGCCACCACGGCCTGCCCCTTGGCCATTGTACGGATATCATTGAGCAACTGCTCTTTGCGCCTTTGCGCAGCCTGCACCCACTCATGATCGGTCGGCAGATTGGCACTTGCCTCACTTAGATAGCTGGTAATCGACTGCAACTGGGTCACGAGCGCTGCCACCTGTTTGATCCGTTGCACGCCCTTGCGGTAGGTTAGCGCTTCCTGCACTTCAGCCGCATTCAGCGCGAAATTACGCAGCTTGCCGGCTGTATTATAGCGACTCAACTTCTCTAGAAAATCTTTGGTGGCCCGCAAGGCCGGCAGCAGATCGGTGACACTCAAACTCACGCCGGCCAGCGGCGCATGACTCACGACCGCGCCCCCTTGGGTCCGCAAATCGAGCCGATCAGTGAAGAGCGGACTGTTCCAGAGCGTAAAGCCACGCTGTACTTGATCCTGTAGGGCCACGGTTTCGCGCAGTTCACGCTGTACCAATTGCTGCAATTCGGTTACAGCTTGGTCGCGTTTGTTTTCATCGCGCACCAAACTGCTCTGTAAACCCAGACCATCAAAAATCTGCTGCCAAAGCGCAAGTGGCAACCCGCGTGGGCGTTTGTAGAAGCGAAACTCGCTCAAATCTTCGATGGCGCGTGTGCTTGCGCGCTCCACGGTGCCGGCATCAAGTTCGTCCGTACCACCTAAATTCAGCACAATTTGACCGTCGTAGACCAGCGCGACTAAGAGTACCGCCACCCACTCTGGTTCCAACTGAAAGCGACAATCTTTGTAAATTGGCTGCAAGCCACCGGCCACTTGTGTCAACACTTCGCCATAGTTGACCACCAGCGTTTCACCTTTTGCCAACAGTAGTTGCAGCAAATGGTTCGCATAAATTGAATTCAGGGGTTTGATCCGATCTTCATCGTCCAGTAGGTGCAGGCCACGGAGGATATTAGTCGCCATGTTGGTGCGTGGACGCCCAGCAATCACACGAATCCCTTCCATCGCGTTAATGGGCCGTGCTTTCTCGCTAATCGGCTCACGCACATTAGCAAATGCCGGGTAGTCCGCATACCGATCACCAAACGTCGGCTCCAACAGATGGGCCGCAATGATCTCCAACACTTCCTGAATATTCTGACTCGCACTACTGCGGACAGTGGCTAGTACCTCTGGAAAAGTACGGGTCGCCCCTCGATAGGTAACGCGCATTTGGCTTGCGCTGTTTTCCTCTAGCCAACGCCGCAACCTGCGAAAGTAGATATCAGCTTTATCCTCATAATCATGGGCATGAATTGGCGACTGTTGTGCCATCGCCTTCGCGCCCGCATAGCTGCGCACAAGCCCTTCCATCTCGCTGTCAATTTCAGCCAGATGATAGACCAGATCATCTGGCTCTGTGCCTTCCCTTTGTAGATCAGCGACTGCTGCGCCTGGGTCACTGAAAGGCGGCAGAATATAGATATAAAAATCGCGCGGTGGTTGGGCAGTACTGCGCTCTTTGGGCAAACCAAAGAAGAGATAGCCAGGCCGGGTGACATTTTTGGCCAGCCAGGGCAGTTCATAGGGCCAAATAAAGTAGCCTGGCACATGTACACTGGACGGCAACTCGGTCAAAATTTGGCGTAACACTTCAAAGAAATAGCGATTGAGATCTGTGCGATTGAAAAACTCACCCCGTTTTGCGATGTTGGCATCAAAATCAATCGTCTTTTTCAAATCGAGATAATATTGGCCATTATCTTCATTAAGCGAAATGTACTGGCCACTGACCGTACGCATGATCTCCCGTAGCGCCACTTGGATTGTATCGGCCAGGAACTGCGCATCAGCTTCCGGCAGTGCAGTCCAGAGACAGAGTTTGTCACGCAATTCCTCGATTGTCATCCCCAACGGCGTGTTAATATCGCTGGTGGTCAACCGATGGACACTGAGCGCCTGGATGATACGTTGGGCCAATGGCTTCAGGTTGCGCCGTGTATAGGCGCTCTCGACCCGCTCAGTCAGCACATCACTCTTCTCGACCACATCCACCACACCAGGCAAGGTACGCAGACTTGGATTGTCCTTAATCATGCCCCAGTAGTGGTCAAAGGAGATTAGGCCCGTTTGATCGGTCGGCACCTCATTGTCCAAAACGCCACGAATGGCCAGTTCAAAGGTCTTCAGCACTTCGCGCTGTTCGGCAATGTAGACTTGTTCAAAGGTTTCAATATAGGCAGGATGGATGGGGAAGAGGCGGGCATACCCTTCTAGGTTATCAGCCAAGAGCGGGTAAAGGGACGTAAAGCGGCGTAGATGGTCGGTAATAAGCGCTAGTTGCCGATCATTTTTATGCAGCAACCGCTCGGCCACCACATAGGCGATGTCTTCACGTGCAATGCGTACCTGTTCAAAACGGTCGCGCACGCGCCGCAGTTGGTCAGCGACAAAGGCAAAGCGCGGGCTGTCAAAAAGTGATTCCTGCACACCGCTGACGAAGCGGAAAGCCGTTAACTCAGCCACTTCCCCTAATTCACGCAGAAAGCCCAAATCGAGGATCAAGGCCCGCTCATCGCGTGAACGCAGATAGTCAAGTAACTCATCCAGGACAAACAGGATCCCTTGCCCATGATACTGTCGCCGAAAACCATCGACGGCGGCAATCAGGGCATCCTTGTTATTCGTTACCTGATCGGCGCTGGGAAAGGGGTAGGGCGTCCCCATTTCCTCTAAAAATTCTTCCAGTTGATCCAAAACACTGTCGCGCAGGGAACGTGTCACGCCCCCAATCTCCATGCGTGCGACTTTGAAGGTGCCGGCCACTGGTTCCAGGGCACGGCGGACTCGTTCATTCTGGAGATACACTACCAGGTCGGCATGTTCAGCTACCGCCGAGATGACCGACATCAAATGTGACTTGCCTGTCCCATAGTTGCCGACCACCATCACCCCCTTATTATCGGTGGGGCGATCCAGGCGCAGTTGGGGGATGACGACCTCGGCTAACTTTTCCGCCATCCGATCCGAAATCACGTAAGTCTCGACCAAATGGCGTGCCTTTTGTTTGTCGTTGACTTCGCGGAGCTGAATGATCGTCTCAAGCGGTTCATAGGTAACTAATTCACGATAGCGCATAGCTTGTTCATTTCGCTTTAGGAGATAGTATAAATACAGCCATCTTGTACCTCTGGTCGGGTCCAGGAACGATGGTGAAAATGGGTTTGTGTGCCATAGACCAAGATGTTGTCATGGAAGCGACCTGGCCACATCACAATCAACGGCGTCTGGCGGCTATAGCTACGCAGCAACAAGAGCGGATCCAGCGCCAATTGCGGTTCAAACAAGAGATCAATCTCTGTACAAAGCACTGGGCAGGGTTGACGCGCACTTAGTGCCGCCGACAGCACGGATTGTACACGGCTTGCACGTCGTTGCGCGGGCACGCTCAGTAAGGCTTCGCTGAGCAGAAGGCCAACATCCAGTGGTGCTTGGGCCAATTCTTCACTTAATTGCTGTGCCATCCGCTGCAACTGTCGAATCTCTTCGTGAACCAGCAGCAGGCAGGGCGAGCGCAGTTGTTTGTCTAAACAGCGGGTCAGCAGGTGGGATATTGCCATGAGCGGTTGAGTAGCAATTTACAGGGATATCAATAAACGATCAGAATGGCTACATGGGCTATCCATGTTTGTTGCTGAACACAAAACAAAACCCTCGGCGACAAGCGCTGAGGGTATCCGCACAATCAAACAAGGGTTAGCAATGAATGATACTGTTCAATTGGTTGCCGGGGCCTCAGCCAGGAAACACTAGCGTTTCCTACATCGAATGGAAAGTATACCCCACGCTTTGCCGATTGGGAAATGCTGGATGAGGATTCCGTAAGTCTATTAAGTTGCACTTACGGTTAGGGTCGCCAGTAACATCCCTAAAACAACCATTCAGTTAAACACCTACGATCTTGAAGATGCACCTATTGGCACTGGAGGTCCAAGACCTATACTGGCCTTGCCTTCACTAAAAGTTGCTTTTGTACTTTTTATATCAAAGCCGGTGGGCCACTTTGTTTCTGCTGTATAGAGTGCGCCATCAAAATGCGCTAATTTGAGCCTTGTACCTGTGAAATCTGTATGACTTACATCGGCGTTTTCTAAATCTACTACCTGGAAAAAAGCGTTCTTTACGGTTGCACCTGCTAGTGAGGTGTTCCTCAATGATACCATTGATAGATATGCGTCATTAAGATTGATACGATGCAGTCTTCCTCCAGTAAAATTTGTATGCTGAATGTCAGCGGAGCGAAGCATTGCACCACTCATCTCTGCATTTTCAAAATGAGCTTCATAAATTTTTGTTTCACTTAGATTGGCCTTTTCTAATTTTGCGTTCTGCATCAACACATAACTTAAGCTAGTACGATAGAAATTAGCATTTTCTAAATTTGCGCCCTGCAAGTTAGTCTTATATAAATTGCTACCCTGAAGATTTGTATATGACAAGTTCGCATTTTCTAAATTGGCTTCAGACAAATCGGCCCCTTCTAGATTAGCCTCAGACAAGTCGGCGTTAACCAGATTCGCTTTTCTAAAATTCGCATTTTTGAGGGACACTCCGTCTGTTAATATGCCAAGCTCTCTTGCGCGCCTTACCGCTTCCAGAGCAAAATCATTACTATAGCTACCCATTTGGCGAATTAACTGGAGCCGTTCTTCTTTTCTGATGCGCCAGTTAGTCAGCCGATCAATCACTAAGACAGTAAAGGCAAAGAAGATGATCTCTGTTAGCCAATTTGCATAAAAGCCATCAATTCCCTCTCTAGCAAATCGAGAGTCACTAAATACGGCGATTAGTATGGCAAAGCCAAGTCCCAATAGAGCGGAGAGTTTTACAGGATCCTTGAAGTTGAACCATATCTTGGCTGTGGATAGCGCTATTCGATCCGGCAATACACTTAGGGATAAAATGAACCAAATGAGAATTGGCAATACCGCGAGCAAAAAATAGTGCATTGCATTACTACCTTGATTAGCATGAGCTTACATTCATGCGCCAGTCTCATACAACCCTAATGCGTTTTTGTAGGCGTCATCCAGCGGAATGCCCGTGTCCATCCCCGGCTGGATGCGCTTGAAACCGACATACATTAAGCACATCAGTTGCAAGCCAGAGAAGTTTTCGTCGGGCAGAAAGCGGAGGGTGTACTTCTGCTCATTCGAGGCATAGTCCAATCCTGTGTAGCCAACCAGCGCAATTTCACCGACGATTTGGTGGACTTGGGCGTCACTCAGCTTGGCAAAGCGTCGCAGGGCGCTGAGCATATACATCGTGGCAGCCATTTGCAGAGCTGGATCAGTTAGCAGTTCGGGATTGGTGGAGCCACCTTCGTCGCCGACTGGTCGGGTGCTGCGCGCAGATGGTTCATTCGCGGCCTCTGTATCGGGCAACCATTTGTACCAATCGGTCAGTTTCAATTCGCGGGCGAAGGCGTCAACGAGTAGATATTCGTCACCAGGCCGGAAGCTCTTCATCGTTGTTTGCCATAACCCATACAGGTGCTGGCCGGTGGTTAATAAGCCAGAAGCGCGGTAATGCGCAGCCAAATCAGTCGCCCCGTCAAACAGCGCATCCACAAAGAGGACAACGGCGGCGTTCATGGCCACATTGGCCTGATAGATCTTCTTCGGTGCCATACTGCGGATAGAGGCGCTGGTTAGCACCTCAAGGTTCTGCTCATGTTCATCGACCATCCAGGTGAACGCACTATCATGCAGAAAGGGGTACTTCTCGTAAACCCGGCTATCGATGACCATGTCGAGCGGCACATTATAGAGTTGATTGCATAGCCCGCGTATCATGCGTTGCATTACTTCATCAATCATCTGCGGGGTAAGATCGCGCCGCTTATGGAGGTGGCGGATATCTTTGTCAATGACGGAGTAGACCACCCGTTCCGTATACTGGTCGGTGGCAAAGTTGACGTTGCGCTGGGCGTCTCTCGCCTCTTGCATCAGGAGCGCGTGCTCGAATTCATGGGCAATCAGATAAGGCAGCCCCACCGCGTTTTTATCTGTGTTGTAGCGGATCACGTGGCCTGAACGGCCATAGCGCCAGGCCAACTCGATCTTCGCCGCCGTTTCCAGGCTGCGGTCCTCTTGTAGACGAACTTGATAGCCGCTCGCTTTGCTATAGGCATCCAGCGTCGAACGCATCCGCGCCATGAGCTGCTCATGATTTCGCTCAGCTCTACGCCGCCGAATTTGGCGATAGAGCAACCGTGCCTGCCCATACACCTGTTGATGGCGTGGGTCATCAGACTCCGGTGCCGCAAACAGCCCCTCCAGCATGGCCAAGGCTTCGTCCTCTTCACCCAGTCGCTCGTGAATCAGCGCCAGGCCATGTTGCGCATTCGGATGGTTCGGCGCTTGCTCCAGAGCTTTGGTCAGCAAGGCCCGCGCCCGATCATAGTCGCCCTGCATCGCTTTTACGCCACCAAAACTGGTAAGAATGAAGGGATCAGTGGGGGCCAGATCGAGCGCACTTTCATAATACCGCGCCGCCGAGCCGAGATCTTTCTCGGCCTGCGCATACAGATTACCCATGATCAGATAAGCCCACGCATCGTCGGGGTTAAGCTGCATCACCCGAATGAGTTGCTTTTTGGCGGCGGCGGTACTGCCCGTCTCCATTAAGGCCATTGCCAGTTCACGGCGCGCATCGGTGTGGTCGGGCAGCACATTCAACACTTCCTGAAACATCGGAATCGCCCGATTGTAGTGGCCCTGCCTGGCCTGTTTTGATGCCTGCTCCAGTGTGCGCAGCGCCTGGTTCACCTGCTGCTGTTTTTGTGAGGAAAACTCAATGGTGGCAATGTCATCGGCAATGGTCACATCGACAACCGAGGCGAGAAAACCATAGATCTGCTTGATCCGCTCAGCGGCTTCCGCAGCAGGCAGCGCCGCCAGATCAACGGGCTGCGCTTCATCGGTGACAATATCTTTGAGTGGGACAGTAAACTTGGGCATGGGAACGACTTAGTATCTTTCGATGGTCTTGACGCTGGCTCAGTACAGTATACTAACTGCTTACGTCATCGCAAAACTGACGGCTCCCTCCATGAGGAGTTCTTTGATAGCCGCTTAACGGCTGGCTTCCGTTTTTACTTGTGCTTTGGCTTCTACAATGGCCTTTTCATCATACGAGTTTTGTGGTCTGTGACTACGAAATTTCCCACTGTATTACATCCACTACGAAAATTTCCTAGTGGGTGTAATACAGTGGTATAAGGTTTGTTGTACAACCTTCAATTAACTTCTGCTACGTATGCGCTTATATTCTGGCGCACTGACTTGGAGACGGTTGATAGCACTTCACAGCGGGGGCAGAGCACATAGCCGGTATAATCGCCGGTCGGGGAGATGTAGACTCCAACCCCGGCTGTTGACGCCTCTACCCAATTGAGGCAATTGGCGCAACGCATTGCCTCACCTCGCACCAGGCGGCGGCGGGTAGTGTGCGTAACGTCGTCAACCCGTCGCTGATCTGCCTTGATGGTTGTGGTCTCAAAGGGCTTGACCGGTCGGTTGCGTTTTAGCTTCATTTGTCCCACCCCTGCCAGACTGTTTCCAGCGCAATAAGAATTTGGTCTTCTGTTAGAGCATGTGTCTTTTGCCACTCCTGAATTGTAGCCAACAGCACCCCGGCCAGCGTCGGAGCCGGGGCCGAAGCCGGTGCTTCGGTTGGGGCCGGTTGGGCCGGTGGTTGATCTTGATGTTTCTTCATTGTGGATTTACCTTTCTGCGGTGGTTTACCGCTACCGTATAACTCAGGGTAGGCTTTACGCCGCTGGTAGTACGCTTTTCGCTTGCATTTCTTGGTGCAATAGCTATGCCAGGGCTTTTTTTGCCTGAACTCTTTGTCACATACTGGACAGGTCACTTTTGGCTTAACGCGGCCAGGAGAAAGCAGGTAGTAATGGCGCTTCTTTCCCTTCTCTGACCGTTGCTCGTAAAGGTATGGCCCATGCCTAGGACCACCCTTCATGCAACGACAATTAGGCTTGTAACACTGGTTGTAACGAACTTTAAGTCCCATCCTGGTACTCCCCTACCCGTGTATTGTGGGTACCGTTATGGCCGTCTCTCTCCCTAAAAAGCACCTAACGCAAATTCTGCGAGCTGTTCGCCTAACTCCGGTATTTCTGGCTCTATGCTGTCGTCTTCGGCTTCCAGTTCCCACAGGTCGCATTGCTCAAACTCATCAAAGGCCAGTTCAAGCGCTTCGACGGTACACGGCTTAGGCGTTTTGATGGGGTGTGCTGTGATTCCTATCATTCCTATCATGTCTATCATTCCTATCATGTCTATCATTCCTATCATCAAATCAACTTTTATACATAGGTAGTTGATTTCTCTGGAAGATAGCTATTTTCGACCAACTACAGGTGTATTTCCGAACGCTAGACAAGCATTGTGCTGCGTTCGGAACCAGCTAGATCGCTTGAAACTATGTATTTGATGATAGGAATGATAGGAATGATGGTTCTGATAGTTTCGATAGCCACGATAGGAACCCACTACCACCTGTAGCGGATCGCTTTTCTCTCTGGTAGGATTCCTATCAAAATGCCTATCACAAATCCTATCAACTGGATTTGTTTGATAGGATTCCTATCACTGATTCCTATCATTCCTATCGACTGCGATCCCTATCATTCCTATCATCAAATCAGCCGTCAATGTCCGCACGCGCTGGCAGCGCTGGATCATGCGCCAAGAGTTTTTTGGGTTCCTCGACCTTGCTTGCAAGCTGGTAGTAGACACTGCGGCCCTTCTTGGGAGACTTCACGACCTTGCCTTTGTTCAGCAACTCGCCTAGTTCTCTGGTTGCATTGTCGGGGAGTATACCCAGGAACCGGCCCAACTCGGCGGCTGTAGCTTGACACTCGTCAAACTCCTTTAGTGCGGCCAAGATTCTGCCCTGCACGGTATCGGCACGTACCCCATCAGCATCACCCTGTAACTGCCAACAAAACAGGTCTTTATCGAAGTTGATCGCAAGCTCTTTTTCCTCAATGTCTCGGCCCGTCACCTGAAAAGTGGCGGTTTGTTGCCCACGTTGGCGCGTGATCAGCCAGGCGGCATCAGCGTTGGCCGCAATGCCGGTTGCTCCTAGTGCATCGTCAATGGCATCCACCACTGCACCCGATGATTTCCGCTGGTGGTGGACAATCACCAGCGCTACATGGCGCTCTAAGGCAAACTCCTGCAATTCTGCTAACTGTCTGGTGACTTTAGCGCCATCTTTGGTCATATCCAGGCCAGCGAACGCCCTTTGTAAGGTATCGACAATCACCAGTGAATACCCTTCCTTGTCGATCTCCTTCATTAGCAGTTCTGCGCCGCCCTGGTGTAGCGGGGGCCACTTGTTTTCAATCACCAAGTTAGTATCTTTGGGGGCGCTCATCTTTTTTAGGCGATCTGCCATGCGCCGGGGGCGATCCTCTAGTGCCAGATAAAATGCTATGCCCTGCTCTACCTTCTGCCCAAGAACCAAGCCGCCCGTACCCACGGCGACGGCAATTTGCAGCACCAACCACGATTTACCGATCTTTGGTCGGGCAATTAAAAGAGTTTGGCCCTCTGGTAGAAGGTCGGCAACGGCATACTTAGGCTCAGGAAATTCTGTAGCGTACAACTGTGCAACCGTAAAGCGCGTTCGGCGTTCAACCGGCGCAACCGACTGCGTAGGCGGTGCGGCTGGTGTAAGGCTGTCGGCACTGGTCGGCTTTTCTTTCGACAACTGAACAGTGTTCCCATTCTCATCAACAATGACATCCGGCGCGGGTGGCGGTGGCTCTACCCATAGCCCAAGTGCCTTCTTTGCGGCCACAAACGCCGCCTCATGATCACCATCGTGTTCAAAAATGGTATAGACCTGAAACGGGTCAACAGGAACCGGCCCCGATCCGTTGGTTCGGTGTAGGGCGTCATTTGAAGACCAATGGAACGATACATTTTCCGCTTTGAATACATCAACACTGCCAGATTTGCCGTTTGGCCGTACCCATCGGCTGCCGTGGGCATGGATGTAACCATGTTTCTCCAATAGGTTAACGATGTTATTTTGGGCATTGAATTTGTCAATCACACTGTCTCCGCAATCAGCAGGGCGTTGTTTCGTATGGTTGCGGATTGCGGCAGTCAAATCCTGTTTAGCGTAAGGCGCAAGGCAAAGAGAGAGTGCCACCTTAAAGAACTTGGCACGGACCTCTATAGGGATAGTTGCGATCTTGGTGAGGTCGCCGCGGATCATAGTGTAGCGGTTGCCGGATGGGTGTAGAGATGGTGGAATCAGAGCGTAACCACCCTCGCCGCGGGTCTCGATGGCGATAGAGCGGCCAGCTTTCGCCGATTCGTTGGGAATCCAGGCCATTTTTGTGTTGGGTGCTACTGTCTCGCAACGGTAGGCCACGGCATACCCGCCGCCGCCAGTTCGCCACACAGGAAGATCGTATTGTTCAACAAGATCGCCGCACGCTGTCCACCAAGGCCCAAAAAGTTCGTCGGCTGAATAGGGGCGGGGTGTTGCCTCTGGATTGTGGTCAAAATCCAGCAATTCAGCATTACCGGAGATTTCGCCTAACACAGCGGCCATTGATTTGATATTCATTGCCAACCATTGCTCAACCTCTGTTGATAGTGGTTGGCGTTCCTGAAATGGTTTCCAGGTTGGTTTGTTGTCTTCACCGATGGGCAATGCACGTGACAGCGGTGTTTTCGATTTGTGGTCAATGGGAATGATAGATAGCCCAGACTCCAAAGACGGCCAAATAACCTGATTAACTGTCTCGTAAGGCTGACCCCACAAAGTAGTCAAAATTGCAGTGGCATAGCCGTTACCGTTATAATGGGGCTGGTCATTGACAGGGGCGTTAGTAGATGATAGAATACTCATATTGATGTTCCTCGATATGAACTGAATCCAAAAGTTTTTCTGAAAGCCGGGTGCGCCAACACCTGGCTTTCGCTTTTACTGCGCCAATACTTTTTCACATCGTTTTCTCCGTTTCTTCTCCGGCTGCTGGATCGTGGCATTGAATTGCGCTGGGATGATTTCCGCAACCTCTACCAGCCGACGAATAATTTCCGACCGATTGAAGCCGGTCACTTTGGAAATGTGGTCTAATTTCTCAACATGACAACCCAGCAATCTAATCCCTGTGATCGTTTCCTGCATGTGTAAAACCTCCTGAAAATAGCCCCAAAAAACAAAACACGGTGTAATGAGACGCAAAGCAAAGCTTTCACGCTGCACTGTGGGAACACCTAAAAGTGTGGTCTAGTGCCTGCCCGGTATGGTAGCCGTGGCGCGTTATAAGCTTTGGCGTTTCATTACACCGTGAGATCACCTATAGTGAGTCCTGGTGCCTATCCGATGGGTCTGCCATCGCGATGATATATGAAACTCTTTGCGTCTCATTACACCGTGAGATCACGTATAGTGAGTCCTAGTGCCTGCCAGGTATGGTAGCCGTGGCGAGATATGAGATTAAGCCAATTATAACACGCCGTAACACAGAAGTCAATAATGCAATTCAAAATTTGTAAAAAAATCATTCAATTGTGCCTATTGTCAATTAATTGACAATAGGCACAATTTGACTATTCCCGCTATACCGCCACATAGAAATTTTCGTAGTGGTGGTGCAATCGACCCATTTTGCGCACGCTGCACTTGTGCGGTTAGGGTATGGTGGGTAGCGCGTAAGCTGGTAAAAACCCGCCACACACCCAAAATAGGGATGCGCTACATTTTTTCCAGTGTAAAAGGTGCTCCGAAGCACTGCCGGAGCACCTTCGGAGCACCCTTCGGAGCACCCCCATTACACGAGTGCGCTAAATTCCTGGAGCACCCTCGGAGCACCCGTCATTGTCCATCATTGCCATGATCTGACGCGCCCGCACCACCCCGATCCCGGTGCCAAAGTAGGCGCGATGCTCGCGAATGATGCGGTTCTGTGTTAGTCCGTCAATCGTGCCTAGATGATCCAAAAACGCCTCTATGGTGCGCTCACCAGCCACTACAACGGCCCTGATTGCGTTCTGCCCATAGTGTGGTGCAATTCCCGGCCAGCGTTCGGCCACATCGCCAACGAACACCCTAACCTGTTTTGTGTAATCGTCGCGTCTGGAATCAGCCACCAAAAAGCCTTGAATGCGTTGCACGTTGCCGTTGTTGTGAATCTCAAACGCGCCAACCGGCAACTTGGAAAGTTGCACCCCCGGCCCCACGATAGACGCCGCATCATTATTGCTGGTCGTGTTACCGGCAATGCGTAACCGTAGCTTGCTATAGGCTTCTGCGTAGCCTTTCAAATCGTGTACGCGCTGTGTTGCTGCGATGATAATGAACCCTGCCGACCGCCCGCGCTGGGAAAGCCGTTGCAGTAAACCGGCCAATTCCTTGGCTTGTGCCGCTTCCAGTTCCGCAAATACGTCGCTAAGCTCATCAATGTAAAGTAGGATCGTTTGCCCTTTGAAGCTGCGGTCATCGGCCATGCTGGATTGTTTACGGTTGTCCATTTCCCCGACCAACGAACGTGCCACCTCCAACAGATCCGCGGCCTCCGTGATGACTGGACGTGCCATGTGAGGCAATTTGCTAAATGGCATCCAATCATCGGCCTTGTTGTCAGCAATGAACATTGACAGGTCGCTAGGGCTGTTGAGTAGCGCTAGGGAAAGCACCATGCTCATAGCAAGCTGTGTTTTACCGTAACCACTGTTGGCGACAATGAAGACTGCAAAGCTGTCGTTGGTCAACGCAACTTGCGCCAAGTCGATCCCACTTTGGCCGATGGCAACGCCAGGCACAGCCACCCGGCCCCCAACCGGTAAGCGCTGAATGTCCTGCCAATAGTCCGCAAGTCTGAAGGTGGGAATGCGCGGTTTGTCGATCTCAATGCGGGTTGGTTTGAAACATACGCGCACATTAATATTGCTGCCGTGGGTGTGGCATAGCCGGTCCTCTAGGGCAAGCTCAAAGCTAGAGAGCGCATCGATTTTGGCCCATTTGTGGTAACCGATGGGAATTGAGTACAGCAGTTGATTCTCAAAGCTGCCGGCGCGCACGCAATAGAAATTCGGCTGCTCATGCGTTAACCCACCACGGTGCAACAGAACATCGTTGACGGCGTTGAACAGTGCCATCGGCACACCGGCCTTCGTCCGACTGTTACGCCAGTTCTGCACGGCCCTGGTCAAACCTACGGTGGCGTGCTGCAACGCCTCAAGCATCGCCAAATGTGTTGCGTAGTCGCGTGGTTTTGCATCTAACAAGGTCATGCCAGCGCGCCCCAGGTCGGTAAGGATGGTTTGTAGGAGTGGGTGTTTCGTCTTCGTATTGCCGAAAAGTGTGTTGCGTGCGACTGATTTGATGGTCATAGTAGTTCATCTCCTATAGAAAAATGGGGAGGATTTAAGCCCTCCCCTACTCAAGTTACGGAATCGCCAACACCTGGTTTTTGTGAATCACATTGCAGTTGCGGATACTGTTTGCTTGACACAGTGCGTCAACCGTTACCCCAAACTTGGCGGCAATCTTAGCCAAGCTATCACCGCGTTGCACCGTGTAGGTTTGCGGTCCGCCCCCATCCCCACCAGCGATCACACTCTCAATCATGCTGCGATCTTCGGTCGTCAGCGTAGATGGCTTTTGCACGCCCTGACTACGTAGGAACTCATCAATATAAGCTTGTCCCCCACGTTGGGGTGTCGGTGTGGGTGGATGCACCAGATCATAAACCTGTTGCAAACTCTGCGTAGGCGCAGCGGTTGGCCGTGCCGGTACGCGCGTTGGTTGCACGCTCGCCTGTTCGCCCTGAGCCTGCCGAACGTTTTGTGCCGGTGCTGCGCTGCCTTGGTCAGCGGTGCCAGCGGTTGCGCTGCTCTGGTCGGTCGTGCCAGTGGTTGCGTTACCGTTATCAACCTGCGCTCGTGTTTCGTTGTATAGGTCGGTTGCGGCCTCAGCCAAGGTGTCATCCCTGTAGGTCACGTTTTCGATATTGCTGTCAGCTTGTGCCAACAGTTCCGCCGTGTCTTTGGTCAGCGTGATCACGTTGCGGCTGATCTGGCTATCCTGCATATGACCCATGCTGCGATTAACGCCAAACTCAAACAGCGCAGGCATTACCAACATAAGCACCAGGAACATCACGACAAACCCCAAGACGCGGGACAGTACAGCCATTAAACCGGCGTTAGACCGCATCTGCTCAAATGCGAATTTCATCGCAAAGAAGGTGATAGCGATACTGCCCAACAGATAGTAGACATTGACAAACAAACTCAGAAATTCTTGCATGGTAATCACCCCTGATAGAAAATTGCCGCCAAAAACAGCAACAGTAGACTGAAGAACACGAAACGAATCACCAGTGTTGTCAGCGACCGTGAAAAGGCACACGCCAGCAACATCAACCCCACCACAAACCGCAAAAAATACAATTCATACCATGTCAATAGATCCTCCTCGCGTATGCCCGTAAGTCGTTCACACGATTTAGCCAACCGGCACAGTAGAGCGAACACCCTTGCGCCCCTCGGTAGAACGCCACACGGTAGCGGGTGTAGCAATCAAAGTCATTCCCGCAACTTGCGTATGCGGCTTTGGCTGCCCCGGTCCCTGCATTGACGGCAAAGTCAAAGTGGTGTAGTGCGATCAAGGTAGGCAGTTGGTCAGCGCCCGATGCAACGAAGTAATAGCGATAGTAAATATCCTCTGCTTGCTGCTCTGTGAGATTGCGACAAACATCAGCAGCAGACCAACCCATCTGCATCCGGTAACGGTCAAAGGTGCCTTGCGTAATGCCCTTGAAGGTGCGTACAGGGTCATAGACACACTTGTTACCCTCCCATCTGCGCATAAAGGTATAGACAAGATCCCATTTGGCCCCACCGCTGTGATCAACAGGCAACTGTAGCAGGTAGAGCGGTGCCAGGATAACCACACCTACCACCAACCCATGTGCTAAGCCTTGCACCAATGGCCGCTTGGGACTAAACAGCAGATAGCCCAGCAGCATCACCCCTAACGAACCATACAGCCACCACAGGGTTGTTACTGACAATGTGCGTGTGGTGCGATAGCCGCCACTACTCACGGTCCCTGTGGCGCTTACCGGCTGTCCTGGTGTGTTGCACAGCTTGCAGTACTTGAGTAGCGCACGGTCAAAGTAGTCCCCGATCATCACCCGCCCCGATGGTGCGCTATGGTTGTGGATCTCAAGGTGGACATGTGGCCCAAAGCTGGTCATGCCGGTCCAACCTACCCGCCCGATCCGTTGATTCTGTCTTACTTTGTCGCCATACTTCACGCTGATAGAACCAGTGTGCATGTGGGCATAGATAGCCCTAAACCCGCTGCCGTGGTTGATATACAGCCAGCACCCATAACCCCCTGCATTACTGCACCCGGCATACTCAATTACCCCATCGGCAATCGGATAGACCGCACTGCCAAAGGGTACACATAAGTCCCAGGCCCTAACGCTGCCCCGGCCTATATGCGAGTGTTCATCGCTACACAGCACGTTACCGGCCACTGGTAGCAGCCAGGCCCCGTTACGGCTCTGTAGCCGGTCCTGTGCATGGGCAGTTGCACTACTCAACACGAGTAGCACCATTGCCAGTACCATCGCTCTGAAAGTCTGCATACCTATACTGTCCCCGATAGTCGTTCCGCAACAGGCACAGGTAGCGCCCCGGTCTGCCTGTCACCTCGTTAACTGTGACGCGCATCTCACGTTCTGTTACGGGTTGCCCGTTCACGGTCATTTCACGTTGGTCAATGTCAATGTACTGTGTCATCTGCCCCCTATCTGTGTATGGGGTGGGCAATAAAAAAGCGCCCACCTACGGTTAATTTGTCCGTTAGATGGGCGCAAGCTAGAATTATCTCAGCCTTGCCCGTTAGGTCTCGTCTAACGGTGTATGGTTAGCCTGTGGTCTGGTGTTTCCAGCACCGATCACAGGCGTTATACCCCTAATAAGTTGTCTACCGGCGACTTGTCCCGGTGTGCGTTCCTGGTGTCCTCATCGGCCAACCTAATGTATGGTCGTAGGCTCTCAATGTCTCTGTGTCCGCTCAACTTCATCAAGGTGAAGACATCTACCCCGGCTCTTAGCAGGCTTGTTATACACGTCCTGCGCAGCATGTGAGGGGTTACACGCACGTCGCACCTGTCGCCAATCCTGGTCAGCAGTTGCGACAATCCCGAAACTGTTAACCGACCGTTGCCACGTTCAGCCCTCCAGAGCGCCCCCCTATGTACTTGCTCCAGGTGGGTATAAATGCGTAGCGCTCGCTGTGTCCTCTCTGAGATGTAGCACAGCCGATCCCGGCGTGGTTTGCCGTCCCTGACTGTGATTACGCCATCGTCAACGCTACTCACGTCCAGAGAACATAACTCAGCCGCCCGACAGCCGGTGTCAATTAAAACCAGCAATACAGCACGTTCCCTGTCTGTCTCACATGCGCCGTATAGCCGCCTGACCTGTGTAGGTGAAAGCACACTCGGCAACCGTTCAACTACCCTCGGTAGCCGCAACCTGTCTGCTGGTGATGTAGCTATGAAGCCTTCGCCCACACAGAAGCTAAGGAAAGTCTTACAATCTACGGTGTAGTTGCGTGCGGTCGTGTCAGCCAATGCTCTGGTGAGTGTGGCCTGATATTGCCGGAAGTGGTTTGTAGTAATGGCGTCAAGTGTGGTCAAGCCCTGTGCGTCGCACCAAGCGACAAACCGGCCTAACCGTATGCGGTACGTCCTGAGGGTGATTCTAGCTAGGTTCTGCGCTGTTCGGTCAAGCAGGAATGCGTTAAGCGCATCGGCAATAGGCATAAAAAAACCCGCAGATCGTCAAATGACAACCTACGGGTTTCGGAGCTAGTTCCATGTCGAACCTGGGACCAAAGGTTTAGGAAACCTCTGCTCTATCCTCTGAGCTAAGAGGGCACGGTGATAACGCCGACTGCCAGAGAATAATATAACCCAGAGCCCTCAAATCGTCAAGGAATTGGGGGGGACGGGCGGTGCTCCTGGTGAAGTGAGTGAACACCGCTACCACTAAATATCTTACAAACGCCACTAATACGCAGAGCTTGCCACTGCCGGCGCACTCACGGGTAACCAGCTGCCCGCCGCGTGGTCAAAGGTCACTTTGATCGCCGCGGCGTCAGCGGGGCAAAAGCGGGGGGGCCAGGTGGTATGGGCTGAATAGCGTGCGGCGGTCAACTGCGCCTCGTCCAGGTAGGCCCCCTCCAAGAGCGTGCCTTGGAGCGCGGTCGCGGTTAAGTTTGCGCCCGTCAGATTGGCGCTGCCAAAGAATGCTTCTTGCAAATCCGCGCCGGCCAGGTTCGCGCCGGCCAAGTTTGCGCCCCCTAAAAAGGCTTTGGCCAAATCCGCCCCGGCCAGGTTCGCCCCGACCAATTTCGCATTAAACAGTTGGGTCGCTTGCAACTGTGCCCCGCGTAAATCAGCGCCGGCGCATTGCGTTCCCTCCATCTGGGCACCTGTCAGTTGCGCCCCCTGCAAGTCGGCGGCGCTGAGCTGGGCGTGAGTTAACACCGCTGCCGCAAGCAACGCGCCCGCCAGTTGTGCCCCTTGCAAGTCCGCATCACTTAGCTGGGCGTCGCGCAAGTCTGCCCCGGTCAACACGGCCCCGGTCAAGCGCGCGCCGGTCAAGCGCGCCCCGCGCAAGGTGGCGGCGCTTAGCTGTGCGCCATGCAAATTGGCGCCAGTTAGATCGATAGCAGTCAGATCAGCCTGGGTGAGATCCGCGCCACTCAAATCGGCCCCTTGCCAGTGCAGACCGCGCAAATTGTGCTGATAGGTGGTTAACACTTCTGGTAACCACTGGTTGGCGCGGACCAGCCGTAACGCATCGACGGCAATATCACGCACGGGGCTTTTGACCCCGGCAAAGAGCTGGACTTTGCTTTGCTGTTGCAGCCGCCGTTGGTTCAGCTCGTCGATGATCACCACAGCCAGGGCAAGGCCGACTACCTCGGGGGCTAAGTCAACGAGAAAACGCCAGGTCGGTAGGGGTAACGCATTCGGATCGGCATGGCCGACAAAGATACCCACGATCACCACGATCCCGGCGGGCAGCATGACCCCCCGATCGCGCGGCAGCCAGCCGGCCCCCCACGTGCGGTCGGGGCGATCAGGTAAGGCAAAAAGTGCGAGGGCAATCCAAAGACAGAGAAAGAGTGGAACAAGCCAAAGCATAATGGCCTCTTGTTGATGCGCCTGACATGATTTTATAGGACTTACGCAACCGCTCTCTGGCTTCGGCAAGCTCAGCCGCCGAGCGGTTGCGTAAGTCCTTTTTTAATTGTCCTGACGAATGATCATAGCTTGATCCAATGCTAGACGCAACTTGTAAGCAGCATGGGGTACGTCCTACGAAAGGGGCAGAAAGATGATGGGCACTGGCCATGCATTATGTCTGGGGTAGCGCAGCTTGCAGCGCTTGGTTGACAAACCACTGGTGCCGGGCGCGCATGGTGGCCAGGGTGGTTTCAGCTAAGCCCCAGCTATCCAGTTTGCCGGCCGGTCGGAGTGCGGCACAGAGATCCCAATAGGGCAGATGGGTAAAATCCAGCGCATGACAGGCCCAATACGCGTCGGTAAAGTGCTGCATGGCACTTTCCCCAAAGGCCCAGAGCAACTCGAGCCGGCTGTTGGCCAGATCAGCCAGGGGATCGCCTAGCGTCGCATCTTCCCAATCAATCACCGCGACCAACTGCCCCGCACGCCAGAGCAGATTGCCGGGCCAGAAATCGCCATGTAAGACCGTGGCCTGGTTGATCGGCACCAGTGGCCCGTGCGCTGCCAACCAGTCGCGTATGCGCCCTTCCTGCAGCGAAGCGTCCAGGGTCGCTGGGCGTGTACCAAACCCTGGGCCAAGCGGCGGCAGCACGGCCTTAAGGCTGGTGTACGCCGGTGTGGTCGCCGTAAGTTGATGAATTTGACTGAGGTGGGTGGCGGCCTGATCTAGAAACGCCCCTAAATCGGTCGGCGCGAATTCGGTTTCGCCCTCAATATATTCGATGACCAGCGCCGGGGTGGCAAAGATCGCGGCCTGCTGATCCACATAGTAGGGCCGTGGCACGGGGATCCCGGCCTGCCACAAGGTCTGTAAGAGGTGGAATTCGGCGGTGGCAATGGTGGGATTGCGTTGGCGATCAATGGCACCATGTTGGCGGACAATCAGCTGCTGGCGTTGGCCCGCCCCATCGATCATGGCCAGCGCCGTCACCTGGGCGGAGATGCCCCCCTTTAAGGGCCGGGTGTGCAACAACTTGCCCTGCGGATCGAGCTGCGCAACCAACTGGGCAAAGGCTTGCTCATCTGTGGCGGTCATGTTATCTCTCTTGTCCTGATAAATGAAGGGGTTGGTTGGTAGGTTGGGTGGGTGCTTAGGTGGTTGGCTGGTTTGTTAGTTGGCGGCAATCCACTAACCAACTAACTAGTTTTTGTTGCGAAAGGGCCTTATCACCGCCAAAGTCGCCAAGAACGCAAAGGGTTTTCTCTGAAGTTTCTTTGCGATTCCTTCGTGCGCTTGGCGTTCTTCGCGGTAGAAATCGCGTTTTGCAACAGAAACTAACTAACCAACCCTCCCTCATCAATCCGACGCTCACTTACCCCATCAAAGAAATGGCATTGGATCGGGTCGAGCTGGGCGGTAATGGGATGGCCGGCATGGATGGGCAGATCGATGGGCGCGGTGGCGGCAAACGTAAAGTGTTCACCGCGCACATAGACCAACTGGATCCCTCGCCCAAAGTCCGGCTCGATGACTTCAGCACGGCCTTGGAGAAGCACGGTATTGGGCACAAGGCGCTGTTTCCCCAGCACCATTACCCCTTCGGGGCGGATGCCAATCTGTATGCGCTGGCCGCTCTGTACCCTATGGGCCAAGGGCGCGGGCAAGGGCAGTTGCAAACCTGGTAGCTGGATGGCCCCCGCTTGTACCTCGCCAATCGGGAATAGATTCATGGGCGGTGAACCGAGAAACCCAGCCACAAAGGTGTTGACCGGTTGGCGCAAAATATCCTGAAAGCGGCCCACCTGTTCCACGCGTCCCTGGCGCATTACGGCAACCTGATCGCCCAAGGCCATTGCTTCAGTCTGATCATGGGTGACGTAGAGCGCCGTAATGCTAAAGCGGGCCAACAGGCGTTTGATCTCAATGCGCGTCTGCTGGCGCAATTTGGCATCCAAATTAGAGAGGGGTTCATCAAAAAGAAAGAGGCGGGGATTGCGGACAATCGCACGCGCAATCGCCAGCCGCTGTTGCTGCCCACCAGAAAGGGTGCCGGGCTTACGCGCCAACAGTTGTTTGAAACCTAGCCCCATGATCTCGGCCGTCACACGGATCCGCTCGGTCGTCTCTTCATCAGAAATTTTGCGCAGGCGGAAGAAGAAAGAGAGATTGCCCTCGCCGGCAAAGTGAGGGTAGAGCGCATAATTTTGAAAAACCATGCCAATATGCCGCTCACCGGGGGGGACATCCTCCATCGGTTGTTCATCATAGCGGACCTGGCCGCTATAGTCACGTTCCAGCCCAGCGACCACTCGTAATAAGGTGCTCTTGCCACAGCCAGATGGGCCAACGATCGCCATGGTCTGGCCATGCGGGGCTGTAAAGGTTACCTGATCGAGCGCTAGCCCGCGCTGGGGCGCGTCAGCCAACTCTTCACCATGACTGACATCATGTTGGCGACGTTGTGGTGCCGTATCGGCGTGATAAGTTTTGGTTACTTCAATTAAACGAATTGTTGCCATCAATTAACCAGGGTGACAAGATAGAGCCACGTATAGACAGGTAAGGGTGGATCTGCTCTACCAAAACGAAAACTGTTCAAAGCCAATGCCGATCATTTCGTAGGGCAAATTGAACCAGCCCGCAACGCGAAAAACAAAGCGCCAGAATTGCTCGGTAAAGGTACTGCTGCTGTTGAGCAGGATAAAGAGCAACAACAGGGAAAAGCTGCCAAACTGGCTGACGCGCACGCGCGTTTCCCAGGAAAAAGAGGGTGCAATAATCCCCCAACCATCCAGCGGTGGCAGGGGAATGAGATTGAAGATCAGCGCGGTCACCTGCAGAAAGCCCATAAAGGCGAGCGCCGGCCAAAATTGGAAATTTTCGGGCGTCACCCAGGCCCACCAATCAAAGGCAAAGGGCCACATGGTTAGCACAATAAAGGCCAGTGTGCCCAATGGCCCCCCGGCCGAGGTCAGCCGATCCCACCAGGCATTGCGGAGGGCAAACCGATTGATGTAGACCGCCGCGCCGGGCAAACCAATGCCGCCACTGATCATAAAGATGAGCGGGATGACCAAACTAAAAAAGGGATGGGTATACTTGAGCGGATTGAGCGTCAGATAGCCTTTATCGCGCACGGAGGTGTCACCGCCCAGATAGGCCACCAACGCATGGCCAAATTCGTGGATGCAGAGCGCTGTGATCCAGCCGCCCATGGCAAAGAGAAAGGTCGCCCCTGTCACCCAACTCTCCGGCAGCCCGCGGAAGAGCGCCACCCCGGCTCCGATCATCAATGTTAGTGGCACAAAAAAGACGGGGCTGGGACGCAACCCGGCCGTAGAAGGGCGTTCGCTGCTCGGCTGAAAGTTATCCTTCTGCCCAATCAGTTGCTGGCGCAATTCGTAAAGAGAGATCCCGGCGGCGGTTAAGGTGGCGTTTGCTGGCGTATCACTTTCATACAAGAACCCCATGAGCAGATGTAGGGCATCCACCTGACCGTGGCCCAGATGTTGTGCCTCTTTGCTGGCATAGCCAAGGACGGCGGCCCCTTCTTTCGAGAGCGCGGGGGCAGTTTTGGGCAGTGGGGCCAATGGAGCGGTCGGTGCATTGGCGGCATGACGCAGCGCAGCCAGGTCAATGGTGAGCTTTTCCAACACCTTTAGGGCCAATGTCCCTGGCGTGATCAGCAGGGCGGCCAGTAAATCACTCGGTTGGGTCTGCTCGTGATTTTGGCTAATGGCTAGCGCGCCGGCATTATCCAATACCCGCTGACCATCTTTAGTTAACAAGAAAAAATTGGGGGAATCAGCCATAAGGTCATCCTTAAATTTATGATCAAGCCGTCAATGCCAGCTGGTGATTGCGTAAGTCGTGAAATTGTGCTAACAGATGATACCACCAAGCGGCAAGCGCTTCAACTTGTGTGACAGCAGATGATTGGCTAATTGTGCGATCTTGATATGGATGACGCAGGAATGGTGTAACAGTTGCGCAAGCTTTACGCACTCGCGGCACAGGTAAGCGCAATGGGGCTGCCCGTGATAGCGTCATTCCGCAACCTATATGCTTCCTGTTGCCGACGTGGTAAGTACGCAACGCAATCGCCGATCACTATAGCACACACCCCGCGCAGATTGTGTAAAGGCGGCTGCAATGGTACAAAATCCGCGTTTAGTGCACCGGCCAGCTGCTTTGCAGTACGTTGCGCGGCCGCGACTTGTGATGCTGTGATTTCGCTACTTTTCGATGCATCCTCTATCGTTTACAATGGGATGATATGCTATTCCGTTACACACAGCAAAGCAGGATGGAGAAAGCGCATGGAGGAGATACAACGGTTTGCACAAACGATTATCCAGAATGTCGAACGGGTGATTGTGGGCAAGGCCGATGTGATAGAGACGTTGGTCATCGCCCTACTGTGCGAAGGCCACGTTTTGATGGAAGATGTGCCAGGGGTCGGCAAAACGATGTTGGCGCGCGCCATGGCGATGACGTTGGATATCGATTTTCGCCGTCTACAATGTACCCCGGACCTGTTACCCAGTGATATTACCGGGGTAAGCATCTTTAACCAGGAGGAGCGCCATTTTCAGTTTGTACCAGGGCCGGCCTTTACCAATATCTTGCTGGCCGATGAAATTAATCGCGCCACGCCCCGGGCCCAAGCCGCCCTGCTCGAGTGTATGGGAGAACGCCAAGTTACGGTCGATGGGGTGACACGCGTCCTGCCCCGCCCATTCCTGGTGCTGGCCACGCAAAACCCGATTGAATATGAGGGCACCTTTCCCCTGCCCGAAGCACAACTTGATCGTTTCCTCTTTAAGATCCACCTGGGCTACCTTACGGCGGCACAGGAAGGGGAGATGTTGCGTAATCTGGGTGGCCGCCACCCGATTGAAACGCTACAGGGGCAGATTGTCGGCACCACCATTCCCGCCCTGTCCGAGCAGATCTGGGGCGTGCATGTGGATGAGAGCTTGCGCAGCTACATTGTGCGGCTGATCATGGCCACCCGCAGCCATACCGAGTTGGCATTGGGGGCCAGCCCGCGTGGCACCCTGGCCCTCTTCCGCAGTGCGCAAGCGCGTGCGGCGATCCACGGCCGCGACTATGTCACGCCGGATGATATTCAGACGCTGGCGCCGCTGGTGCTGCCCCACCGCTGTATTATCAGGCCAGAGAGCGCCCTGCGTGGGCGTACCGCCGAAAAGGTGATCGGCGAAGTGCTTGAACAAACTGTCCTTGATTTGGGTACGGCCGAGGCATAAACGATCCACATGGGCAATCTTTTCTGGGCGATTTTGATTCTCTTTCTGGTTGGGGCCTTTATGCGCATGGATTGGGTCTACTACCTGGTCTATGTGCTGGGGGGCGTCTGGCTCTTTAGCCACTGGTGGATCCGGCGTGTGCTGGGGCGGTTGGAAGTCGCGCGCACGATGGTTGACCATGCGTTTCTCAACGAAAAGGTGGCGGTGAAAGTGCGTTTTATCAACCACAGCCGCCTGCCGCTCGCCTGGCTCCAACTGCAAGAACAAGTACCGCTTGATCTGAAAGATGCCACTGACTATACTAAAGTGATTACAGTGGGCAGCCGCAGCCGGGTTACGCATGATTATACGCTCTACTGCAAGCGGCGTGGCTACTATCTGGTCGGGCCATTGGCACTGCGCACGGGTGATCTCTTTGGCTTTGTGCAGGGCACCCGCCAAGAGAACGTCGCCACCCCGATGATCGTCTATCCCCTGGTCGTCGCGTTGGAGAAATTGGGGTTACCCAGTCGCTCGCCGTTTGGCTCGCACACCAGTCGCCAACGCCTGTTTGAAGATCCGGCGCGCGTCTCCGGTGTGCGTGCTTATGCCAGCGGTGATAGCCAGCGCAGCATTCATTGGAAGGCCAGCGCGCACGAGAACACCTTGCTGGTCAAAAAATTTCAGCCGGCCATTGCGCTCAATGTCACCATTGTGCTCGATTTGAATCGCGCGGCCTATCCCTACCGGGGTGAATTTGGCTACAGCGAATGGGCCATCGTCGTCGCCGCCTCGGTGGCGAGTCATCTGATCGGTCAACGCCAGGCCGTCGGCTTGATGAGCAACGGTCTGGATGGGGTCTCGGAGCAGATGGCGGTGCCCCTGCCCCCGCGCAACGGCCAGGGCCATCTGATGAATATTTTAAGCGCACTGGCGCGGATCGAAATGCAGCGGCTGGAACAGGAGTTGGCCGCGTGGTTACCCAGCCAGTTGGTCGATCTGGAATGGGGGGCCACCGTGGTGTTGATCACCCCGCAGTTGACCGAAGCGACGGTCTGGGCCTTGCACCAGAGTTACCGGCGTGGCTCCCATATCATCGTGCTGGTTTGCGCCCCCCAGCCCGACCTGGATCTGTTACAGAGCAAAGCCAAACGCTTGGGCGTGCAGGTCTACAAGACGATCTGGGAAAAAGATCTTGTCGCGCTGCAGGATTTGCAGTGAGGGTAGCATGTGGATTTTGGCAGAGCAGCGCGCAGAATAACCGTGAATGCCGGTGTCGTGGAGCAGAGTAAATCGCATGAGTGAAGCAGAACAGAAAGTTACGGTCCCCATCATCGGGCCGGACGCCAACGCCGATCCCTTACTGCGGGTGCCGCTTGATCAGCCGTGGCTGGGGTCACTGCTGCGCCCGACCTTGATTGCGGTGATGATTATCTGCCTGGATGTGGCCCTACTCTCACTGGTCAGTCGGGTCAGTCCGGCGTTGGCGGGGGCTTATGCCCAAGTCGTCTTGGGGCTTAGTCTGGTGGCGACGCTCTTGGGCTGTGTCACCACCACCTGGTTGGCCCAACCGGCCTATCGACACCTGCGCCGCCCGATCTATCGGCTGGCCGAGTTTCTCTTTCTGCTGGTTTTCACGCGCCTGCTACTCTGGCTGCTCTTTGGTGGCCTGCCGACCGTCACCGCGCTGATCTATCAACCGCTGGCTGCGCTCTTTGATGGCCCGTACATTGTTGCGGTACTCGTGATCGTCCTTTCCTGGTTTTTTGCCGGTGAGCTGACCAGTGAATTGTTACGCCTGGCCCTCCAACCCGACGAACTTTTTGCGCTGGCCGAAGATCGCATTGGGGAGTTAGTGCGCACCTCCAACAGTGATCGTCCGGCGGTCTTGCAGCGCTTTGTGGCCAACTGGGTCGGCGGCGGGATTGTAATGGTCCTGATTGCGGCCAGCGTGCGGCTGGCGCGCCCGGAAAATGGTTTCTTTGCGATTACCCGTCAAAATATCGATCCCACCGTGATCACAGCGATTATTCTCTATTTTCTCGCCGGTCTGCTGTTGATTAGCCAGGGGCAATTGGCCCTTTTGCGGACGCGCTGGTTGATCGACCGTGTGCCGGCCAGTGACACAGTGCTGCGCAACTGGCCGATTTATGTCTTCGCCCTGCTGTTGGTCGTGGCGTTGGTGGCAACGCTGCTGCCGTTTGGTGGCACCTTTTTGCTGGCACAACTGCTCTACACGGTGATCACTTTTCTGTTCAATGCGCTCTTTGCGATCTTTCGTTTTTTCATGGGTCTCTTCTTACTGCTGGTGGCTGCGCTCAGTGGGGAGCCACCGCCCCCGCCTCCGGCGGCAACGCCACCGCCCCCCCCGCCCACCTTTGAGGCGCTGCCCCAGGCGGCCAGTCAGTTGCCCGCCTGGACTGGCGGCATGATCTTTTGGATCGTCATGGCAATCTTTCTGGGCTATGCCGCGTATATCTACTTGAGTGATAAAGGGGTGCAATTTACCTGGCTCCGCACCTTTTGGCAATTGCTACGGGCGCGCTGGGCATTGTTGACGGGCGCTTATCAACAGTGGCAACAGACACGCGTCCAACCAGCAGCACAGGGCGAGGGGGAAACCGATCAGCGTACGGGTTGGTTCAATTTTGGTGGCCAACGGGGCTGGCGCCAGTTGGACCCAACCCAGCAGGTACGTTATTTCTACTTAAAGACCTTGGAAGCTGCGGCCGAAAAAGGGCTTGGCCGTAAAATCGACGAAACACCGGCGCGCTATGCGCCCCGCTTAGCCGCGACTTTTACAGAGCAGCCGGAAGAGGCCCAGGCGGTGGAAGAGTTAACCGCGGCGTTTATCCAGGCGCGCTACACTGCACGCCCCCTGCAAGCGGCCCAGGCGGCACGGATGGAGCAATTATGGCAACAATTTAAGCGCCGCTGGGCCGAACGCAGTTAGGTGACTTTGCGGGAAAATTGTAAGGTGTAGCTAAGATTGTAGATTACCATCCAATCTGCTAAAAATCTTTCCTTGACGAAGATGTTTGTTCCTGCTATAATTATTGTACTAGGGGCTACTGTAATTTTGGCGGGTTGTTGGTATTTTATAGTTTGCAATCTTGCCAACCACTTGCATTTGGAGCAATTTTTGAAGATGGCGGAAGCGGCGTATACCCAAGACACAATGAATCAGTCCAGAGAAAATTTATCTTCTCAGGGCGCGTCGGATCTCGAACTGTTTGAGCAGTACCTGGATGCAGACACAGACTTAGCGCTCCCCGAGCGTGGTGACCTGCGTGAAGGGGTGATTGTGGAGATACGACCACACGAGTTGCTTGTCAATGTTGGCAGCAAGCGAGATGGTGTTGTCCCCCAATCGGATCTTTCCAAACTGGATCCAGAGTTTGTAAAGAACCTACAAGAGGGGCAGACGGTTGATGTTGTTGTCAGTCGGCCGCCTGAAGATGATGGCACTTTCCAACTTAGTATTGCGGATGCGTTACAACAGCGCGATTGGATCACTGCCCAAGATCTCTTGGAGAATGGCGAAATTGTCACCCATATGGTGGTCGGCTATAACAAGGGTGGCTTAACCGTCGAGTTCCACCACCTGAAAGGCTTCGTGCCGGCTTCGCATGTGATCGATATGCCACGCAACATGAGTGAAGATCAGCGGCGTATCGAACTGGAAGGCTACATCGGCAGCCCGTTGCGGCTGAAGGTGATCGAAGTTGATCGCCGTCGTCGCCGATTGGTGATGTCGCAGATGTTGGCGGAACGCGAATATCGCGATCAACGGCGCGAAGTGCTCTTTGATACCCTCAAGGTCGGCGATGTGCTGGAGGGGGAAGTGCGTAATCTGCGACCCTTTGGTGCCTTTGTTGACATTGGTGGTGCCGACGGCCTGCTCCATGTTAGCGAAATTGGTTGGTCACCGGTCAACCATCCACGCGAAGAACTGGCAGTGGGTGACAAGATCCAGGTGCAGGTCATTCGGCTTGATCCGAATGAGCAGCGCATTGCCTTGAGCCGCAAGCGGGTACTACCAAACCCGTGGACTGATGTGGATCAACGTTACCGCGTTGGTGACGTGGTGCCGGCGACGATTACCCGTGTGGTGGATTTTGGGGCCTTTGCGCAACTGGAACCAGGGGTAGAAGGCTTAATCCATATCAGCGAATTGGCTGATATTACGGTGGCCGAACCACTCAAATCGCTTGTACCAGGGGACAAGATCACGGTCAAAGTCCTGCGTGTTGAGCCGAAACGGCAACGGATTGGCCTAAGCCGTCGCCAAGCCGAAGAGGGCCATAGTGGTGGGGCGAACGAAAGTGCCCCGGCTGAGACGAACAAACCGGATTGGGATATTGCGGAAAGTAGTTAAACGCGCTGCTAAACACCCAGTATAATTATTTTCAGGCTGGCGTGGATTCATCGTTGAAAATCAGTGGCGCTCGATTGGATGCGCCTCTGATTTTTCTTGTCTGCTATGATCGAGTATAATCAGGTATGTTGATTAGGCCCTAATAAAACGACTAGCTTTATGGCTGTCGGTTTACCTTTTGCACTATATTTTCGCATAAGACCTGTCAGAAGGCCGCCGAGGCTTTTTGGCAGGTTCTGTTTTGCTGATAACTTGCGTAACATTATCGATTAGCTTATTACGCAAGGTAATGCAATGATTGAAATTTGCCGTAATGAATACGGATAAACTGTAATAGATTGTTGGTGCCGGTAGTTGTTCCCAGCATCACGTGACAACCACTACCTGGAAAGGGGGTGATATGCATGAGTGTAGATTTACGACCTGGTGAATCCCAGGATAGTCTGCTGCGCCGCTTTCGCAAGGCTGTAGCCGAAGCCCGCATTTTGCCGATTGTGCGCCAAAAGCGTTGGTTCACATCCAAGAGTGAAGTGCGCCGCATTAAACGGCAAAAGGCCATTCGCAAGGCACAACGGACGCCGACGCGCTAAATAGTGCGCGATGTAAGTGATCGGCATTGCTGAACTGGCGGTTACTTACATCGCATCCTGCCCCGAATCTGTTGTTGTATCTGTTTTGATGTTGAGATTGGAGCTACATGGCTGAAGAAACGATGGTCTTTGAAGGCAAAATTGTTGATACGTTGCCCAACGCCATGTTCCGAGTGGAATTGGAAAACGGCCACACGGTGCTTGCCTACCTATCGGGTAAAATGCGCAAGTATTATATTCGTGTGTTGTTGGGTGACAAGGTGAAGGTTGAGATGAGCGGCTATGATCTGACCCGCGGGCGCATTACGTACCGCTACAAGAACTAGCCAAGACAAGCTTTTTGATGAGCTTGCGCTATACATAGCCTAATCAATAATTTAGGCGCGCCAATGCCGAAGTGGCTTAGCGCGCCATATTTTTTGATCGCACAGCTGGCTATCCTTTATCTAAATCCCCTCAGTATAACCCCCAGAGTATAGCCCCTGGCGGCATTTCCCGAACAGCTGTACAACCATTTTAGTGTAAAACTTCCACGATATGATAGACCCTGTAACGCCCCACTATTAGATCCGCACGAAAAGCTGATCGGCTAGTTCATTGCCAAGAATTTTGGTGATGCCAGCGGCCTGTTGGCCATCAAAAACTTCCAACGTCACCGGGCCGCTAAAGGGGGCTTTTTCCACCAACCTGACCATGCGCCCTGGAATGATCTCTAGCTGACTTAAGTAACGCAATACGCGCGCATCAGTCGTGCCAACCCGGCGCAGGATGCCTTGTTCGCCAGGTTGCAACGCGACGATCGAGCGCAACGTTTCCGTCGGCAAAGTGCCATCTTTGCGCGGGATGGGATCGCCATGTGGACAATGGGTGGGGTAGTTGCAGAGCGTATCCATGCGCTCCTCAAAGTAGGCGCTGATTGCGTGTTGCAGGCGGTGTGCTTCCACATCAACCTGATCCCAGGTGTAGCCCATGACTTCGATGAGGTAAACTTCGAGCAAGCGGTGTCGGCGAATTAACTGTAAAGCAGCCAATACGCCTTGTTCGTTTAAGAGAATCCCATCAGCTGCGGACCGATCAACAAAGCCTGATTCTTCCAGGCGCTTTAACATACTGCTGGTTGCCGCGGGTGAGACATGCATTCGCTCGGCCAACGCCGAGGTCGTGACCCGATCGCCACTGTTGCCCATTTTGTAGATGGTAGCCAGGTATTCTAGCATGCCATCTGTTGTGATACCACAAAAAGTCTGCATAAAGTCAACTATCTACAAGAAAAAAATTCGCCTGCCGTTCCTGGGCTATTCTGCTACACCCACTGACAGCCACAGGAATGAACACGAATTTTTATGATATACATGAGAATTATTCGATTCATTATAGTATGGATCAAATCACTCTGTCAATCCACTCTAAACCCAGTTTATTAAACCCACTTCTAATTTCAATTGCTTGCCATCCGCCTCTGTGCTACAATGGCAGCCATGCAAGTAAAGGAACCCATTTCACCGCTGCCCGAATCCGCTCCTGAAACCGCGCCACTGCCGGCTGATTTGCCCTTGTTGCAACAAGGGGCAGAGCAACTGGGTTTGACGCTTTCAGCCGCGCAGTTAGCCCAATTCGAACGCTACTACCAACTACTTGTTGAGTGGAATCAAAAATTCAATTTAACTAGTATTGTTGACCGCAGTGACGTACAGACCAAACATTTTCTTGATTCGTTGGTGGGGCTACCGGTGTGGGCAGGGGAGTTGGGTGAAGCGCTGCCGTTGCAACGCCCACTACGCTGTGTTGATGTTGGCAGTGGGGCGGGCTTTCCTGGCATTCCGCTCAAGGTGGCGGCCCCTACTTTACAGTGGTCATTGATGGATGGTACCGGCAAGAAAGTAATCTTCTTGCGCCACGTGCTGGCTGAATTGGGGCTGCAGGATACGGAAGTTGTACAGGGACGCGCAGAAGAACTAGGACGCCACAGCAGCTACCGCGAACAATTCGATCTCGTCACAGCGCGCGCCGTCGCCCCGTTGAGCACCTTGGTCGAGTATCTACTGCCACTCACCCGTCGCCAGGGGCTGGTGATGATCTACAAAGGGGCCGGTGTCGCTGAAGAATTTGTGGTTGCGCGCAAAGCAATTGGGCTGTTAGGCGGCGAGACCGTGCGTATGGCCCCCATCAAAGTCCCGTTCCTTGAAGAACAGCGCTTCATTGTGCTGATCCGCAAAGTACAGACGACCCCCAATATCTATCCCCGTGGCCAGGGCTTAGCACGCAAAAAACCATTGGGGTAAACGCGCCGCAATTTCCCAACTACATATCACCGATTGCAGCAGTGCTGGTTATTCAATACAGTGCTTTTCCAAGTAATAGGTCATGTGCTGAAAGTGGATGACGGGGTCAATATATTCCACGCGAATTTCTTTGGGCAAGGTCAGTGTCGTTGGCGCATAACAGAGCAGACTCTTGATCCCTGCTTCGACTAACACATCCGCTACATCCTGGGCACCGACCGCCGGGACCGCAATAATGGCAATCTGACAACTAACCTCGCCAATCACTTGCTTAACTTCTGCAATCGAGCGGACGCGCAGACTACCAATCTCGTTATCGATTTTCTCCGCATCGCTGTCAAAGACGGCAATGATGCGAAAACCACGATTCTCAAAGCCATTGTAGCTCGCCAAAGCATGACCTAGATAGCCCGCACCAACCAACACTACCGGCCAAATGCAATCAACTTTCAGAATCTCTTCCAGTTGACTACAGAGAAATGCCGTATTATAACCTGTCCCTTGTTTACCAAATTCACCAAAATGACTCAAATCTTTGCGGATCTGAGCCGAGCTAATACCTAACAACTCACCCAACTCTTGACTGGAAGTTACTTCGCGCGCTTGATTGACTAGTTGTTTCAGTGTACGCAAATAGATGGGCAAGCGACCAATCACAATGTCGGGGATTTCTAAACCGTTTACCAGCTGTCCTTGTTCAGACATAGTTAAATTTTATTCCATTGTCGCAAGCTAACTTGCAATTGAAACCGCCCATGCTGTATAAAATGCAACTATTTGTGTATTTTAGCACAAGGTCAGCCTATATGCTAATTTTGACCGGAAATAGGCGAGCTTCGGACACAGATGATCAAAAGAACCCGAAGCCCAATGACTTCGGGATCTCTTCTGCTAGGTGTAATGTCACTTAAATCAGCGTGCGTTTAGGATACGCGATACTCCACATAAGTGGAGGCAGACTGCCGCCGGCGTGCGACCTGACGCATGGTCAGCCCCCAGGCCAAAAGCGTTAACCCTGCAAAAAGTAATACACCAGCCACCATGTAGGCCAGTAATTCGGGCCAAAGCAGAATCGCCACCGCCATTAAGGTCAAGAAGAGCCCTGGCCCAATCAAGAACCAGGCCCCCCCGGCAACGTTGCGTTGATAACGTTCAAAGCGCACAAACGGTGAAGAGGTAAACATTTTAGCTCCTTCTGCCACCCTTGGTAGGGTAACAATCGATAAAAAACTTGCGGTTTTCTAGACTTAGCGATCATCTCGACGGCCAAGCAAGATAAAGGCATAGTAGGCCAGCGTCATCAAAGCCTGAATCGCGGCAGCGACATAAGTCAAGGCGGCGGCATTCAGCACAGCATTCACCCCTTGTACCTCTTGCGGCGCTAGGATGCCGTTACTGAGGACCAAGGCTTTCGCACGCCGGCTGGCATCAAATTCAACTGGCAAGGTGACCAAGGCAAAGACGACGGTAAGGGCAAAAAAGGCGAGCCCGATCCAAGCCAACGTCGTATTGAACCAAAGCCCGGCAAAAAAGATCAATGGCCCAACCCAGCCCCCAAGTTGCACACCAGGGACAAGGGCGGAGCGCAATTGCAGCGGCGCATATTTTTGCTGATCCTGTATGGCATGGCCGGCTTCATGGGTGGCGACACCAATCGCGGCCAGACTCGGCGTATCGTAAACTTGTGGGCTGAGCCGCAACACTTTGGCCCTTGGATCATAATGATCAGACAAAAAGCCATTTACCCGTTCCACATCCACATTTTGGAGCCCATTAGCGTTTAAGACAAGACGAGCGGCCTGTGCACCAGTCAACCCACGGGCGGAACGCACCTTCGAATAACGGTCAAAGGTCGAACGCACCCGCATTTGGGCATAAAAGCCCAACAGTAGCCCCGGCAACGCAAAGAGCAAATAGAGTGGGTCAAAATAAAACATTTTTTCTCTCCTGCGCAGACTTGCTGCGCAATTTTATCTAAATCAACTCATCAGCCGCAACTGTACATAAGGCTAGCAGGAAAAGGACGCAGATGCTGTTGCATTATGCCCATTTGCCACTGCTGAGTTGTGGTATCTTTTCATTACGCAACTACTTTATCATAGGTTGCAGCGGAAACGTATTAGAAAACAATTAGTCTTCTGTTAGCGCTCTCGCTATGCGATAGGATGTTTATTTTCTTGCCATAGCTTTACGCCTGGCATGCGCTGGCTAGCGACGCCGCCGCACACTCGCTAACACATCGTGTAATTCTTCGCTGCGCAGGGCCAGGGCCAACACCCCATAAACCAGGGCCGCAATGAGCACTGCCCCCAAGGTCGTCGTGGCGAGAACCATATTTTCGGGATGCGTGCCCTGGGGCAAGCGCCAGGCCAACCACCCCCAAACCGCGCCGCTCATCCCCAGCACGGCCAGCAGTTGTCGCCCCACTGCGCGTCCCAACTGTGCACCATCAAGACCACCCAATCGCCGCCGCAATAACCAAAGCAGCAACGCCATCTCGATGATGGTAGCCACACTATTGGCAAGGGCCAGCCCGCCGTGTTGCAAACCATTCACCCACCAAAGACTCAAGCCAATGTTCAAGATCATTGCCCCCACGCCGACTAACACGGGGGTCCAGGTATCGTGGAGGGCATAAAAGGCGCGGACGGCGATCTCGACGACTGCGTGGGCCAACAGCCCCAGCGCATAAAATTGGAGCGCATAGGCCACCAACTGGCTACTCTGCGCCGTAAATTGACCGCGCTCCAAAAGCAAAGTAACTAGTGGCAGTCGCAATAAATAGAGTCCTGCTGCTGCGGGCAACGTCAGGAAGAGCACGGTGCGCAGAATTTGGCCAAAGGTCCGCCGCAGGGCTGTACGCTGTCCCGTGGCGATCTGCGCCGCAAAGGTGGGAAAGATCGCCGTGGCAATCGATTGGGCAAAGATGCCTTGGGGCAACAACATGAGCAACCAGGCATAATTGAGCGCGCTCAGACTCCCGGCGGGCAGGCCGCTAGCCAAAATGGTGTTGATCAAAAAGTGCATCTGGACGAAGAAAAGCCCGAGGACACGCGGCCCCATCAGCCGCATGACCTCGCGTACGCCCGCATCCTGCAGATTAACCGCGGGACGATAGTGGGCGCGCACTTGCCAGAGGCCCGGCACCTGCACCAAAAAGTGTAAACCGGCACCGGCAACAACCCCCACTACCAACGCGTAGATCCCCAGTTGCGGCGCCAGGAGCCAGGCACTACCAATAATTGCTAAATTGTAAAAGAGCGGCGCCGCCGCTGGTAATAGAAAATGCTGCACCGCATTGAGCGCCCCCATGATCAGTCCACTGGCCCCAAAGATCAGGGTGCTGACAAACATCCAGCGCATCAGCTCGGCGGTGAGTTGCTGTTGCTGGGGGGTAAAGCCGGGAGCAATTACCCATTGCACCAGCGGCAAGGCAAAGATGGCGGCCAACAGCGCCACGCCGCTGAGGATCAGGGTGACCAAGGTGAGCACACGGCTAAAAAGCAGCCAGGCGGCCTGTGTTTGGCCCTGTGCCCAGTAGCCGGCAAAGGTGGGAATAAAGGCACTGCCCAATGCGCCACCGGCCACCAATTGGAAGAGAATGTCCGGCACCCGGAAGGCGGCCAGGTAGGCATCCAATTGCGGGCTGGTGCCGAATTGCGCGCCAATGACTACCTCGCGCGCCAGGCCCGCCACGCGGCTCAAGACAAAAAATACCATAATTAGCAGCGCGGTGCTCACTAACCGCCGTCCGCTCAAAATGGTCGGTGTTCCGGTTTGGTTATGTGCTGCCCGCAGTGGTGGGGGGGGGGGGTGGGGGCGGCCCCCCCC
>JALHQH010000065.1 GCA_022842065.1 Caldilineaceae bacterium | reverse complement strand
CCCTAACCCTCCCCAGCTTGGGGAGGGAACCGTCACCTCGCCGGTGAGGTCACGGCTCCTCCCCCAGGCTGGGGGAGGTCGGGAGGGGGTAGAATTTATCTATCATAATTTGTTTCACAAAACACTAGGGTTACGGCTGACCCATCCTACTACCGGCTGATCAGCGGCAGGAAGATCTGCTCCGGCTGGAGGGTAAAACTCCATTGGTAGTCTGTATCCATGATGCGGCCATCTTCGGCCTGTATCCCAGCCGCGCCGCCCTTGAGGGTGGCAGTGAATTTTCCTTTGGCTGTGCTGCTCGGTTGAAAACCAATGCCCAGTGCGGCTGTACTGTCCAGATTCACGAGTAGGTAACTCGTCCCTGGCACAACATTGCCGTTGGTGTCCATCACTGTCAGCGCGTTTTCCAGTGTCGCGATCTTGATCGGCTCGGCAAAGGCGATCTCGACATTACCGGCGCTCTTGCCGTTGGGCACGGGCGTCCAGGACTTGGGCGACAACGCCCACGGTGTGGCGCTTTGCAACGGGGTCCAGTCCGAAAAGTTGCCGCTGCCGTCATAGGCACGCAACCCGTAGAAGATCGTCACGTTGTCTTGCAGACCCCAGATTTTGGCATCAACGATGTTATTCGTCCCGGTCATAACCTCTTTGGGCCCCATGTTACGGCTGTAGATAAATTGGTTGGGGTCATTGACCAGACCAAAACCAATCTCATAGCCGGCCAGGTCGGCTTCGCTGTTTTGTGTCCATTTGACCAGCATTTCGCCCGCTTGGGGCACGGCTTGCAGACCGCTGGGGACAGCGGGCGCCAATTTGTCGGTAACGCTAATCACCGTACTGCTGGCCAGATAGACCAAACCGTTGATCCCGTCGTCGGCAATGACCACCAAGCGATAGGCACCCGTGCCGCTCTCCTTAAAATTAACCGTGTGTGAACCTGCACTCAGCGGAAATCCTTCGGCGACGAAGTTGATGGCTGAGTAATCAATATTGTCCTTGTCGCCGGAATCTTTGATATAACCAATATTGACGGTTGCCCCTGGGCTGTCGAGATCACTACCGCTCCAGGTGATGGTGGCGCTGCTGGCGTTGATCTGCTCGACGGTGCTAGCCGCAACCGCGCCATCTGC
Source organism: Caldilineaceae bacterium (assembly GCA_022842065.1). The sequence continues at coordinate 64,295 of JALHQH010000065.1, read as the reverse complement.
ACTGGCGTTCAAACCGATGAGACAGACGGTGTTGACCGGCGTGGGGGGATTGCTCGACGGACAGGTCACGTCGCCAATCGTCAGTTGGGGTGCCGTGTTGAGCGTATACGAAACCTTCTCATAGTCAGTCGCGTTGTCGATCAACAGTTTATAGGTGCCAGGGGTTGCGCCGCTGACCACAAAGTAGATACTCTTGGTGATCGACTGCGTCTCGGCCAACACGGTTTGGTTGGTGCCATTGACCGTGCTTTCGGTCAAAATCGTGCCATCGGGCAGTTGCAGGCGCACCAGGGGCGTACCGCTAAAGTAATCGATACCGGCCAGTAGCGTTGTTGTCTGCGCAATCGGAATCTCCACGACCTCTTCAAAGACGCCGGCCGCCAATGCATCCGCTGCCACCACCAAGCCCAGTTGATTGACCTCGTCCAGCGTCAATCGGTGGCTGGCGAAGCCAACCTCGCCGCGGGCTGCGGCTGCCCGGATGGCGGCGGCCGGGATCAGCGCATACTTTTCGATGTTGGTAAAGTCGATAAAGTCGCCCGACCCTACATTCTCACCCAAGTTGACAAACATGCCGAGACAGAGATTCCCATTCGGGCCACAGACGCTGGCGCGGATGCCGCTGGTTTCGGTGGCTGGGCTGTTGTTTTGATCCGTAAAGAGGCCGCCAGCCAACTGTGCATCGATACCACCCAGGTTGAAGGGCGGGAGCGCTGTCCCAAATTGACCTTGTTTGATCCCAAATTGCCAGTTTGCATTAGCCGCAAAACGGCGCTTGTTGGGGTCGCTGGCTGTACCCTTGCTGTAACGCAGCTTAAAGGTACCCTTCATCAGGACTTTATTCACAACGACTTCGACATTGATGCCATTGCGCCCATCAAAGCCTTCGCCATCGCCAAAGCGAACCGTGGCACTGGCCACCTCGAAGATCAGGACCGCGAGATCGGTGTTGCCAATAAACTTGAAAGGGTTGAATTGCACGGTGACGTCACCGTCGACCTTGACCAAGCTGAGTTGTCCCAGCGGGCCTAGCGGCAGGGTGGCCGCTGAACGAAAGGTGACGCCCAACCCAATCGTGGTTGTACTATTGTTAATGTCAAAGGTACCGCTCATCCCGGTGAGCAACATCCCAGAGGGGCCGACTGGAATCCCCGCCGTGGTCGGTAGGTTGATCTCGACCTTGACCCCCGCACCAGCAAAGCTGCCATTGCCATCGCTGCGGATGATCACCTCGACGCCGATGTTCTCGATGCCGGGCAAGGGGAGTTTAGCCCCACCGACAAAGGCATAATTGCCATTCGTCTCTTTGAGGAAAGACCCTTTGAGTCCGACGATTCTGAGGTTGCCAATTTTGAGCGAGGGCAAGCCAAGTCCACCACCCGAAATTGACACATTACCGTTACCACTCACCACCAATCCCTGAATTTGCGCGTTAGCCGAGCTGCCATCCGTACTCAACCCAAAGGGCAAACTGAAGCCAACATCGTCCGCCGCAAAACCGCCATCATCCGTGCTGCGTGGGTTGGTGACATTGAGACCAAAGCCGGCCACTTTGAAGTTAAAGCCGGCCAGTTTCAACTCGAAGGCTTTGGGCGTGGGCGGCGTGGCGGGTGGCGGATCATTCGGGCAAGGGACGACGCGGCCAAGCGGCCCAACACAAATTTTGCCTGCGTTCAGGGCACTGGCTTGGATCATGCTGGCCGTGAGCGCAGCCGCCGGCGCGGTCGAAACATCCTTGTTGTAGCGCATAATCGCGTTCACTGCCACCCCAGCGCTGTTATTATTGCCCGCCAGTTTGATGGTAAAGTTGCCCGTACCGGTGATGACCATGGTTTCGGCAACCACACCTACCGTCGCCTGTAATGTCCCTTTAAAGACTTGGTTCTCGTAGGGTGGCAGGCCAATGGTGCCACTGCCAAGCTGGAATTGGAGCTTGCGGTTGCCATTGATCCCCAGCTTAAAGCCATTGAGCGCCGCAGCGGTCTGGCCGCCCAGTTGTGGTGGCCATTGCAACGCGGCAGTTGTGGCTTGCAGGCCAAAGAAATCCTGCGCCGGATCGCCGACAAAGGCGACGTTAGTCAGGTTAAAGGTAAAAGTACCCAGTTTCGGTTTAATGTTCTGCAACCCGGCCGAGAAGATCGGTTTGACCGTCCCATTGGCCGCCAGTGCCCGCCCGATCTTCATGGTGATGGGCAATTTACTCGCATCGCTGCCCGCGCCAAATTCCATGGTCGATTTGATCTGGAACGATTGCGTGTTGGCCTCGTTGATGATGCCAATCGTCTGGTTGGTCATCTTGAAGGCGGAGCCAAACTCCCAGGGCTTGATCGGCACTTCCACGCCGCCAAGCTCCCAGCGGCTATTTTTATATTTGAGATTGGTCAGGGCAAAGACCAAACTAGCATCGGTTGGGTCAAGATTCGGTAAGCCTGGATTGTCGGTCTTGAGCACCTTCACCGTGGCGGCTTGGAATTCGGCCGGCGTGGCCCCTTGCGCCAGCTTGAGTACGACCCCGGCCATATCCATGAGCAGGCCACCCAAACGGAATTTGAAGCCATCGATGCCCCCATTAAACTGCCCGGTTTCGCTCCATTGCAGGCGCGCCGTGATGCGCAAATTGGGATTATCCACGGCCTCGCCCAATTTAAGGTCAATCGGCATCGTGGCCTTGAAGGTTTTGGCCGTGAGATCAAACTCAGCGTCGATCAGCGCAAATTCGCCAATCGTGCCGCCATCTTTGTAAAACGGTGCCAACCCGGCGCGATTGACAAAGTCCATTTTATACATGGAGTTGCGCTCTAGGTCTTTATACAAGCCGTTCGCGCCATAGGGCACTGCCCCGCCGGCCGGCAGAAAGATGCGCCGCGTGACCGGGTCGACAGATAGAAAACCAAAGCGCATATTCGCCTCCGTTTGCGGGAGGTTTGGGCGAAATGCGGCATTTGAAGTGAACAATGGCTCGCTGCTGGTGGCATCATTGATGAAATGTACCCCACCTTGAATCAAATTGTTGACGCCAAAAGTAGATGGGCCATCTGTATGCATGAAAACCCCCCGTTGCACGCCGCCCGGAACGGGAATATTATTAATCGTCGGGGGGAGTCCACTGACACGTACCACCATTGGGCCACCCTTTGGCCCGATTTTGACATTTCCAATCAATGCGAATTGGTTCGTAGCCGCATCCTGGACGATCAGTGTATCCGCGCAGACGGTGATGTTGTCGATGTCACGACAGGTCTGTGCCTGGGCGTTGGCGGCCACGACTGCGCCTAGCATTAACAAACAGAACAGGATCAGACTACCAAGCCAGCGCTGGTGGCGACTGTTCCCTGCCAACTGGGCAAAGCGCGGCCACCGGGACGACCGGTTAAGATTCGAATACATTTTGTGCCTTCTTTTGACAAAAGTAAGTGGTAACGACAACCCCTCCCTACCCCTCCCCAGTTTGGGGAGGGGATCTAGCTGGGAGACCCAGGTTCCCTCCCTTAGCAGGGGAGGGGTAGGGAGGGGTTAGTCGTTACAGTGAGAGATGATTAAGTTTTGTATCGCTATACTTCGCGCTGAAGGAGCACCGGCGTTTTGACCAGCGTGAAAAACGCCGGCTCTCCTTTCAACCGCTGGATAAAGCTTGTGGATGTACAAGACGATGTCGTCGTGTAACAATTGTTTGGTGTCGCGCTGTGAGTTAAACTGCGCGCTTTGAAAACTGGTCTATCGCCATGTGATAGGGCAGCGTGCAAGACCAGCTTTCAAAGCAAGCGCCGTGTAGCAGGCCTGCTCTCACAAAATTCACCCTGTTGGCAGTAAGCGTCCTCTGCTACCAACAGGGTGAAACGGTGTAGCTATAGTTTAACTGAAGTAGCGTTTGTTTGGCGTTTAGTGAGCGTTTGAACCTGCCAGCGTTTTGTGTACATGGTAAAACGGCTGGGGCGACCATGGTTTCTGCCCCACTTTGGGCGAGGTTCGGCGGAGGGGGGCGTTACGAAGATTATCGCTTTCTGGCGTGCTTTGGTTACGGTGTGTCCCAGAACAGGGGTAGAAAGGTGACAGTCACTGGGCGGGGAGTGGTTTGCTTAACCAAAAGACACACTGCCTAGTGACTGTCACCTAGATCCCGAAAATTTGAGACGCACCCCTTTGGTTACGGTGCCATGCGATGATAGAATGGCATTAGTATCATGTCCGTTCAAAGGAAACAAACGAATGACTGTCATTCTCGAAGATTATAAGATTGCCGGTACCGGCACGTTTGAGATTCGGCAACCGGTCCAGCTGACGATCTCTGCTGAAGCCGCTCGCCGTGCAGTGACGCACTGGTTGGTCTTTGACATTACGATGATGTTGTCTGGCGAAGAGCCAACGCTGGTCATCGGCGAACGCACGCGCTGGCAAGTGCCGGTGATCTTTAGCGCGCCTGGCCCTGGTCGGATTGGGGTTGTCGGCACGGTCGAAGTTGACGTAGCGAGCGGTGAGATTGACAAAGATCCGGCCAATCTTGAAGCCATGCTCTGCGCGGCGCGCGAGTTGGGGGAAAAACTGCCGCCCTTTCAGGTGAAGGATGTGCCGCCCCAATATCTGGCGAAACATCTCCCACCCGCTCCGCGCCTGGAGCTTCAAGCTGATGGCGAATTGATCCTTGTACCAAACCACGAAGCTCTAAGTTAGGATCTATGCCTTCTACCCCCGCCTTTCCCATTTTGTCCGTGCCGCACTTATATCAACCTGCCACTGGTGAATGTTTGCCGGCCTGTGCCGCGATGGTGCTAAGCTATAAACCTGACACAATTGTGTACTGCGCATCAGGGGATGCGCAGTACACAATTGTGTCAGGTTCATCAGCCTTATCTATTTAGCCCCCTAATGTCAACCGTCCCCACGGGACAAAAAAGCAGATGACCGGCCCCTCGCCAGAGACCGGTCATCTGCTTACCTACCTCTTAACGAATCCCATTAGTTGACGAGCTAACCAACCTACTATACTCAAATCAGAATGAAACCCCTAGTTTCGGTCAGCGTGCGTCGCACTGACCAAAGAATCTAGCGGACTGGAAACAGTTGGCGGTCAGTGCGACGCACGCGATCCCGTTAGCCAGCAAAACGCCGGTTCTCAACTTGACTTCAGTATAACTAACCAACCAGCCATCCTACCGCAACACCACCGGCAAGTAGATCTGGTCCGGCTGCAGCGAGAAGGTCCAGTTGTAGTTGGCGCCCATGGTGCGGCCATCTTCGGCCTGTACGCCACTGGTGCCACCGGCAAGCGTAGCCGTAAAGGTGCCTTTGATGGGCTTGGCCGGCTCGAAGCCAACACCGACGGTTTTGCTGCTGTTAAAGTCAGCTAGCAGGTAGATCGTGCCGGGGATGACATTGCCGCTGGCATCCTTCACGGTCAGCGCATTTTCCAGCGTCTCGATCTTCATCGGCACGGCAAAGCCGATCTCGATGGTCGCCGTTCCTTGGCCGCCGGGTGTCGGCGTCCAGGTGTTCGGCGCAACGGCCCACGGGGTGCCGTTCTGCAAGGGGGTCCAGTCCGAGAAGTTGCGGCTGCTGTCATAAGCGCGCAAGCCGTAGAAGATCTGCGTATTGTCATCCAGCCCCCAGAGTTTGGCATCGACAATGTTGTTGGTGCCGGTGACCACCTCTTTGGGTCCCATCGTGCGGGTGTAGACAAATTGACTGGTGTCGTTGACCAGGCCAAAGCCGATCTCATAACCTTGCAGATCGCGTTCGCTGTTCTGATTCCAGCGCACCAACAACTCGCCGGCTTGGGGCACCGCGGTCAGACCCGTTGGCACTGCCGGCGCGACCTGGTCATCGACGGTAATCACGACATCGCTCACGGCCATCACTGTGCCATTTTCATCATCGTCGGCCATCACCACCAGGCGATACTGGCCCGAACCGATCTGGGTCAGATCCTCGGTGTAGCTGCCCGCACCCAGGGGTAGATTCTCGGCCAGCACGGTCACATCGGCGAGTGTCACACTGATCGGGTTGATCGCGGCAACCACATAGCCCACGTTGACGGTGGTCGTCGGCGTATCCATGTCCGCAGCATTCCAATTGACCGTTGCGCCACTGGCACTGGGGACCATCACCTCGGCGGCCGCGACCTGATTCGCACAAGTCACCGTAATACCCGCCACATTCGCCCCGCCACAGGTCACGCTGGTGATGTTCACGGTCGGTGGCTCATTGAGCGTATAAGAGACATCTTCATAGTTAGCCGGCGCATTGTCGATCAACAGTTGATATTGGCCAGGAGTCGCGCCACGCACCACAAAGTAGGCATTGGTGCCGGTGGCATCGGTATCGGTCAAGAAGCCAATCGTCGTGCCATTGGCGCTGGCCGGGGTCAACTCGGTGCCATTGGGCAGACGCAGACGCAGCGATGGGCTACCACTGGGGTAGGTAATGCCGGCGACCAGCGAGGTCGTTTCGTTGACCTGAATCGGAATCACATCCTGGAGCACACGCAGGACCCCATCGGCATCGGCGGCGACGGTCAGGCCGAGTGCTTGCACCTCTTCGGTGCTCAGGAGGCGGCTGCTGAAGCCCAGTTCACCGCGCGCGGCGGCGGCCCGGACGGCCGCGGCAGGGATGATTACATACTTGTCCAGATTGCGCACTTTGAAGAAACCACCGGCACCGATTTCGGCTTGCAAGTCAACAAAGATGCCAAAGTTGAGAATAATGCCGTCGTAGGTGCCTTTAATCCCAATCGTTTCACGGGCCGGACTGAAGTTGTTATCTTTGAAGATACCACCAGAAAGCCCGATCTTAATGCCGCCCAGGTTGATCGGCGGTAAGCCCGTGCCAAATTGGTTTTTGGTAATGCCCAAATCAAAGTTGGCCGCAGCGGCAAAGCGGCGCTTGTTCGGGTCGCCAGCAACGCCCTTGCCGATGCGAGCGCGGAATTCACCCTTGACGACGATCGCATTCACATTGACGACCGCATTCATGCCATGCCCACCATCAAAGCCTTCGCCGGCCCCAATATTGATCGCCGCCCCTGCGACCTGGAAGATCAGCACCTTGATGCTGACATTGCCGCTAAACTTGAAGGGGTTAAACTGGGCGGTAATATTGCCATCGGTGGTCGCAATCGGCAGCGTACCCAATGCCCCCAGCGGAATGCCGAATTGGCTGGCCGCGGTCACCCCCAGACTGATCGTCGAGGTGCCATTGGCCAGGTCAAAGGAGCCCTGGACGCGCGTCAGGTTGAAGCCGGTGCCGCCCAACGGAATGGGGGGCAGCGGCGGCGAGAAGACCTGAACGTTGACGCCCATGCCGGCAAAGCTGCCGGTGGTCGTGGTGCGGATCACGACATTGAGAGTGATCCCGCCATTGGTCTCAGCACCGGGCAAGGGGAGTTTGCCGCCGGCCTGGAATTCATAGGTGCCGTTGCTTAATTTGGCAAAGTTACCGCGCAGCGCCACCAGTTGGACGTTACCCACTGAGACTGGCGGCAACTCAAAGCCACCACCCTGCAGCGTAACATCACCATTACCCTTCACCACCAAGCCTTGCACCTGAATACCGCCGCTGGGATTGTTCTGGACGCTTAGCCCAGTCGGCAAGGTGAGCGCTGCGGAATCGACGGCAAAGCCACCATCGGCGAGGCCACGCGGGCTGACCACAGTGAATTTGAAACCAGCCACCCGCAAATCAAAACCAGCGAGTTTGAGTTCCAGCGGTTGTAGCCCAGACGGGGGCGGCGGGGGTGGGTTGCTGGGATTGGGACAAGAGACTGGGATGTTAAGCGGATTACGGCAGGCGCGGCCACCACCGCTGGCCACGACGGTATCTGGGTCATCGACAGTGACGTCACGATTGTAGCGCAGAATTGCTTGGCCGACCACGCCGGCACTGTTCTGGTTGCCGGGCAATTTAATCGCAAAGGTGCCGGTGCCGGTCATCACAATGGTTTCTTGGACCACACCGACCGTGGCCTGTAAATTGGCGCGGAAGACGTTGTTTTCAAATTCGGGCAGACCGACGGTGCCATTACCCAGCTTGAATTTAACCTGCTTGCCGTTGCCCATGCCCAGTTGGAAATCGCCAACCCCCGCAGCGGTCTTGCCACCGAGGTGGGGTGGCCATTGCAGATCGACATTGGTCGCTTTGATGCCCCAGAAATCTTGAGCCGCATCACCAACAAAGGTTGCATTTTGCAGCTTGAATTTCATCGAACCCAGTTTGGGTTGGAAGTTGGTCAACCCGGCCTGGATCACGGGGCGGAATTGTCCACCCCCATCCTGGGCGCGGCCGATCTTGATGACCACCGGCAATTTGTCAGCGTCCGAACCGCTGCCAAATTGCATGGTCGACTTGATCTGGATCGACTGGACATTCGCTTCGGTCACAATGCCCAAGGTTTGGCTGGTCATCTTAAAGGCTTTGCCGAACTCCCAATCCTTTATCCCCACTTCCACACCACCGATGCTGAAGCTGCCTTGCTTGTATTTGAGCTTGGTGAAGGCAAAGATCAAGCTGGCGTCAGTGGGATCAAGGTTGGGGACATTGGGATTGTCGGTTTTGAGCACTTTGGCCGTCGCTGCTTCAAACTCGGCAGGGGCGCTGCCCGTCTTGCCCCTGACCACAATGCCCGACACATCGATCAACAAGCCGGCCAGACGCGTCTTAAAGGCGTCAATGGTGGCCGTGGTCAGGGTGCCGTTATCACTCCACTCAGCGCGTAGGGTGATTTCGAGATTGGGGTTTTCGGCATTATCACCGATCTTCAGGGCAATCGGGACCGTCGCCTTGAACTTTTTGTTGGTCAGGTCAAATTCACCATTGACCTTAGTCAACTCGTCAACGCTGCCGCCATCTTTGTAGAAGGTTTCGGCTCCAAGCCGCGAGACAAAGTGCAGATTATAGGCCTGATTGCGCTTGACCCCCCGTTGGGTAAAGATCGGCACTTCCGTGGCCCCCGGCAGAAAAATGCGCCGGTTGACCGTGTCGACAAAGAGCCGGCCGGCCGTGACTTCGCCACCGGCAGGCGGATGGTCAAAGACAAAGGTGCTCATGAGGGCCAGGCCGGTTGGATCGTTGATAAAGCGGGCCGCGCCAATGATGAAATCGGTGGTCCCGGTATTCGGATCGGCCTGATTCACATGAATATAGGTGGCCGTCGTGATATTTTCATTGAGGACCGTACCATCGAAAATATTGCCGGTTGCGTCGACTTGGACCACGGCCGGCTGGCCCTTGGGCCCAATCCGGATATTGCCGCGCAGGCGGAAACCGCCACCGTTGAACGAGGGGTCGAACTCGTTGAATTGATCGCCACAGACGGTAATGTTGCCGACATCGCGGCAGGTCTGGCTTTGCGCGTTGACCGCCACCACCGCGCCCAGGCTCAATAACAGTAATAACACCAGGATGACCTGCAGCCGCCGTCGGCGCAGCGTGGCGCGCAGTTGCGCGATCCGCGTTTGATCGGGGGGGGGCATGACATTTTCGTTCATTTGTGCCTTCCTTCTGACAAGATAAAGTGAAAGTGAGACTGTGTGCAACAAAGGGTAGCAACTGCGCTGGTGAGACAACCGTTTTGGGTAAGGCTGCGTGTTCGTCTGCAACGATAGCAGCTAGGCGGCGGGAAAACTTCACAAAACTTCACAAGATTCGGAAATAAGGGATGATTACAGTGGCAATGAGGGTGTGATGTAGTGCTAGGATAAAAGAGGGCGCGTTTTGGCGGCGTTTTTGGGGCGTTTTTGAGGTAAGTGTAGACATCCCTACAGGATGGGGGTAGGGGGGCGGTGCTTCGCACCTAAGGTCAGGCGTCCCGCTGGGACGGGGTGTGGAGGGACGGGGCGGTGCTTCGCACCTAAGGTCAGGCGTCCCGTTGGGACGGGGTGCGGGGTGTAGAGGGGCGGTGCTTCGCACCTAAGGTCAGGCGTCCCGCTGGGACGGGGTGTGGAGGGACGGGGCGGTGCTTCGCGCTAAGGTCAGGCGTCCCGCTGGGACGGGGTGTGGAGGGACGGGGCGGTGCTTCGCACCTAAGGTCAGGCGTCCCGCTGGGACGGTGTCATCCACCGTCCCAGCGGGACGCCTGACCTTAGGCTCATCCCCATAGATAGCGTTCGTCGTAATCCACATCATGTTTTTGCAAAAGTTCCAAATATTCGGCTTGGAATGTCCGCTGTCGATGATGTTCGGGTTGATTTTGAATATAATCAATCACGATCTGGCGTGCTGATTTGCTCACGGTAAACGCGCCGAAGCCTTCCTGCCAGGCAAAATTTCTCAAGGCGGGAAAGGTTGCATGTATCCATGTCGAGGAATCCCCTTTGAGATATTGGGCGATGTTGCTTGGTGCAATGGTGGGGGGTGCCATGATCAACACATGGGCATGATCGGCAATCCCGCCGACCTGCAATGCTGTCATTTTGTGGGCACGCGCCACGCCGCCGATATATTCCCAAATGCGCGGCGCGATGGCCGGTTGAATCCAAGGCACACGCCCTTTCGTGCTAAAGACAATGTGATAGAAAAGTGAGGTATAAGTATTGGCCATGATCGTTGCTCCGTGGTTGCATCAGGTTCGTCGCGTGTTGAGGGGCAGCGGGCGCAGTAAGACACCGTTGCCCAGACGCGATTCTACCTAATACAGACCGGTTAGCGCATCGAACATTTATGTGAGAGGCTGTTTAAAAATTAGGCAGGCAAGGCAAAGCGTTTGAGAATAGTGGCAATGGAGGCAGTATAAATCATGCCTTCGCTACTAGTGGTGCAATGTTCGTAATCTTTGCTCAGGCGGCGATAGCGTCCAAGCCAAGCAAAGGTGCGCGCAACGACCCAACGTACAGGGACGGGGACGAAACCTTTCTGACTAGACGGGGTCTTGGCAATTTCGAGTTGAATGTTGTGTAATTCAGTCGTCAACCAGGTGAGAAAGGGTTCACCCAAATAAGAGCCATCAGCCCAGATTTTCTGTAAGTTCGTGCGGGTGTCGGTCTTGAGTTTGGCTATCAACAATTTAGCGCCTTCGCGATCCTGGAGATTGGCGGCGGTCACCACCACTTCGAGTAAATGACCGGTCGTGTCAGTGATGATATGGCGTTTGCGACCGTTGATCAGTTTGCCGCCATCGAGCCCTTTGTCACCGCCGGCTTCGGTGGTTTTGACACTTTGACTATCGAAAATCGCCCCAGTCGGTTCAGGGTCTCGTGCCATCCGCAGGCGATCGCATTCGACTAAGTGGCGATTGACGGTTTGCCAAGTGCCATCCTGGCACCATTTGCGAAAGTAATAATAGGCACTGCTCCATTTGATAAAATCATGCGGCAGATTGCGCCATTGGCAACCGGTGCGCACCACATATAGGATGGCATTCAAGACGACACGCAAGTCAAGCGTCGTTGGGCGACCGACACCCGATTTACGCTGAAGCAGTAGCTCGATTTGCGCCCAGCCTTCTGCGCAAACATCGGTATCATAATGACCAGCGGTAAGTGAGTGGTTTGACATATTCTGCTCTTTTTGACTTGATTTCAGCCGAAAAAGGTAAAATAAGCGAATCCTGTTTATTGACAAAAACCTAATCCACATAACTAAACTGTAAGGCACCAAGAGCCTGTTTATAAATTACTGGCTCTGAACATCATAGGAAAACGGTCATAGTTTGCGCACAACTAAATAATTCTAAATTGGGATGGGGTGTCCGCATTGCGATAATTATCCCCAAGGTCAGACGTCCCTACGGGACGAGGTTGTCCATGATCGTCCCATAGGGACGCCTGACCTTAGGATCTATTGCGTCACCACCGGCAAGTAGACGCTGTAAAACGGCAGATTCGGATCAAAGGTCGGCGTGATTACCGCGCTGGCCATGATCGCGGGCGCGGTCAGGTCGAGGTCGCGGCGCAGTTGGCCGAGGGTTTCGCCCCAATTCATCTCACCCAGCACGGCATCGTCAACCACCAGGTCGGCATTCGTTTCAAGGAAGTCGAGATACTCAGGTGATGCCGTCTGGTAGAGCAGGGTCACACTGACGGTGGTCGTGGCTGGCGGAATGTGGTACGTAGTGATATCCCAAAATTGGCCGTCGTCATAGCTGTAGCCCATTGGTTCCATGTCGGCGGCGGCAAAGGCCGCATTGGTGAAACCGCGCGGGGGAATCCGATTGTCGAGCATCGTCGCGTTGTTGAGGATAAAGTGAAAGCCTTCGCCCGCCAGGGTTGGCTTGCCCAGATCCTGGGCATGGCCAGGCGTGATCCCCTGCTTGACCTCGTAGACCTTGACGCCGCGACCGATCTCACCATCAACGGGTACGCCATTCTGATAGATCGGCGTCGTCCCCGCATAAGCGATCACCTGGAGCCACATGCGGCGGCCCTCAGCGTAACCGGTGGGTAATTTGTGACCGGTGTTGTTGATCACAGAAACCAGCAGGCGGTTATTGACAATCGCCAATTCCAGCTCTGCCGCGCGACTTAACATCTCCTCACCCTTGGTCGTGGCGGCGAGGGTCTGGTCGGCGTTAAAGCTGGTGTCGGCGGCGACATCTTTCCAGAGTTGCCAGATCCCCTTCTGCCAGCGACTATTGCCACCAGCCCACTGGTGGATGCCCACTTCGCGTTGGGGTGAGCCCAGGGCCATGGGTGACTTTACCATGGGCATGTGACAATCCTGGCAGACAGTGATCGGTCCACTCTCGGTATTGGAAGCGCGGCGGATGCCGGGGTAATCGAGCCCACTCACGCCGCCATTGGCAAAGTCGCTAGCTGCCCATTCGCTATAGGTGCGCTCCACCGGGAAGAGGCGATCGGTTGGATCGGCGGGGGTATTCGGGGCATTCAGCCGAAACTCGCCGGCGGCCTCATCAAAGCTGAGCAAGGGGTTGTCAATGTCGTGGCAGGTCGCACACAGCTCTGACGCGCGCGTATAGCTCGTCTGCGTGGCGGCGTGCGGGGGGAAAACCTGGTAGGGGCCGCGACGATACTCTTCGCGGTCCAAAATATAAGCCCCACTGCCGGTCATCGTAGCACCGACCGTGGCCAGAATGTGATCGCGTTCGACCGCATCGCGGGTTGATTCGCCGGCAAAGGGTGTGGGCGGCACCAAACGATGACAGGTGGTGCAACTGATCCCTTGCAGATCCATTGCGTTGAGTTTACTGCCGTCGGCCCCATCGCCGCTGGCACGCCCACTGAGCCACGCATTAGGCGAATGGCAGCGGATGCAAAACTCACCACTGCCAGGGACATCTTGATTGGCCACCTGTAACGCGGCGCGAAAGAGCGGATCGCGCGCACTGTTGGCCATCATTGAGCCGGCATAGTCGTTGACAATGTGATTGACATGACAAAAGGTACAAGTGGTCGAATCGGCTAGATTGCTGATCAGGCCGCCGGGTTGGGTGCCGGGCAGGAAGAGATCATTCGCGGTAACTTGTGCCAGCAGCGCGTGGGACTGGGTCAGTGGTGGGGTTGCCGCCAAGGCGGTCAGCAGTGTTGTCATTGTGTCACGGCTGCGATCAGATTGCGTTGCACCAAGGGTGGTTTGGCTGGTGCGCAATGCGCTTTGGGTGCTTGCGCCGGCATGCTGGGTGCCCAACATCAGCCAGGCCAGCAGGAGCACAGTAACGGCCATGCCGCTGCCAAAGGCAAGCCATCGGCCCGCGCGTGCGCATCGTTGAAAAAATGTAGAGTTCATCATATGAATTATGCTAACATGCCTTTCTCGATCAATTCCCTTCAGGTTGCTGTCACTCGCGTGACCCTTTCCCGGCCTGTGTGCGTGCTGCTGACCACAGGGCATGTTGGCAGAATCGATGAGCAGTCAAGGCACAGTTGCTGACCCAAACGTCGGGCAAACAAGTGAATTATATCACAAGCATGCTGCGGCTAGAAAAACATATAGCGTATGCCAATGACACTGTTCAGGCAAAGAAAAAACCCGTGGCGGGAGCCACGGGTTTTTTCTGCCCCAGCCTTAAAAGGCTGGGCTACCATCAGCCGCCACTCCGTGGCTCGTTTAGCCACGGAGTGGCGGCTGATGGCCGGGGGTTTCAACCCCCGGTCCCTCATTACCGTGTCACGAGCGGCAGATAGACGGATTGGTTCCCGTTCTCCTCGTCATCGATGGCAGCCTGCAAGGCGGGCGGGCCAACGACAGTGGGCTGGTCGAATTCAGCCAGCAGCACTTTCGGGCTGGCGCCTGCGGTGGTTGCGGCCGCGCTCACCTCTGTCACCAAGCTCACTTTGAAGCGGCTGTTGACGGCGGCGCGCACTTCCACCTGATAGCGACCGGAGGTGCAGCTGCCGGGCAAGGTGATGGTTTCATCCACGGGCCCATTGTTGGCGCTCAGCGCACAGCGGGGTGCCGTGGTACTGGTGAAGTCATCAAAGACCGCCACATCAATGTCGCCAAATTCTACTTCGAAGTTGAGGGTGAAGCTACCCGCCGGCAACGGAATGCGGAAGATGCGTGTTTCGTTGCGGTTCAGCTCAATCGGTGCCGGGCTGATAAAGCTAATCACATCAAAGGCGGGGCGCCGTGAGATGTTGCCGGCTTGATCACGTAGCCAGACAAAGATGTAGGCAGTGCCGGCTTTGGCTTCGATTTCAGCATCGACGATAAAAGTATTGGTTGCACTTGGTGCCGGCAGGGCCTCAAATTCACAGTTCTGCTCGACCCAGCGGCGGCGGACATTGTCATAGGTGTAGCTGACAATACAGTAGGCATCCAGTCCACTGACCGTTTCGCCAGTGGGGCCGGCGGGGTCGCTACCTTGGATCTTGACCTTGACATCGCCACTGGTGGTAATCGGATCAAAGTCGTTGAAAGGATTGTCATCGCTGATCAGGGCGGCGGTGACAACCGGTGGCGTGCGATCCGCGGCTGGGTTGCGGAGCCGGATGTTGCGGCTGGCGCTGTTGTCCGTTTCCTTATCCTCCGGCAGCGTGTTATTCGGATCAACCGTCACGGTCACCTGGGCCGGACCGGTCGCGGCACCGGCCGGGAGCGTCCACGTGGTGGTAACCACGGCCTGGCCAAAGTCTTGGGCAAAGCGGCTGGCGGGAATGGTCACCTCGGCGGGCGAGACGGTGCCGACGGCGACTTCAAACTTTATGGTGACGCCACCTGTGCCCAGGTCGCCGATCAGATCTTCGAGATCCTTTTTGGCGCCAAAGAGCGAAACATTTGCACCCAAGATGGTCGATTGGCCAATCAACGGCCGGGGCGGGTCGCTGAAGATATCATGGCGGTCAACATAGAGATTGAGCGGGAAGGCGGTGTCGGCATCAAGCGATTGCAGGAAGGCGATTACCTTGGCCTGGTTGGTGGCGGAAGCAATCGGGTCGCTTTGCCCTTGGCGTAGGCCGGCGGTGCGATGATTGGCATTGCTGAGCACACAGGCCAGCGATTCACAGGCCCCGTTGTGATAGTAAGGCGGCACTTGCCAGATGGCGAGCAGGGAGGGTGGGTTGAAGCCATCACCCTTGCCGTCGCCATTGTGGTCCTTGCCGATGCCGATTTGACCATTGGTGGCGATTTCGGGGGCGCCGACATTATTGCCGATTAGATTGCCCTGACCGGCGACACCCAAGTTGAATGACTTGATGTCAAAGAGGAAACGGTCGATGAATTGGGCCGTAATTGTATTCGCAGCCCCGGTTTCGGTTGAAATATCAGCCGCGGCTGGTGGGGCGGCGAAGTCCTTGGTGCTGGTGCTCCACTTGCTGCCACCGTGGCAGTTCTGGCAGCCGGTTTGGAAGAAGAAACGGCGACCTTGGGCGATATCACTGCTGACAATCGCGCCGTTGTTGGGCAGCGTATTGCCATTCGCACCACTCAGTTCATCGCTGGTCAACATGCCGTTGGGGGTGCGAATGGCAAAGCGGACCCATTGTTTAAGGGCGGTCAGCGCCGGCCAACTCTTGCTGCTGCCGGGTAGCGTCACCGAGTGTTGCGGGCGATTGGCATTCGGCTTGGCAAAGGCGTTGACCACGGCAGGAGCAAAGTTGATGTTGCCCGTGTCGCTGATGATTAGGCCGTGGTTGGGATCCTGGACACTGCCGGCAATCGGTGTGGCCAAAGCACCCGGACCAGAGACGTTACGAATGTTGATCTCAAAGTCCTCAACCTCATCAAAGATTGCCGAGTAGTTGAGCATGCGCTGGTCAAAGGGATTGTGCGGGCTCCAGGTGGCGTTCATGGGCACGGACTTGCGCGGGCCGGTGACAAATTGCCAAACGACGCCATCGGTCAAGCCGGCAAAGTGACAGCTCGAACAGGTCTGCCAGCCTTCGCTGGAGAGGCGATCTAGAGTCGAAACGGTCGTTCCCGCCGGGCGGTCAAAGTTACCGCGTGAGGAGAAGAACATCTCTTTACCGACGTGCAGCTCTTCGTCGATCGAAGCGGCAGTCGGCAGCGTCGTGGTGCGGATCGACTGGACCACACTGTCGCTCGTCAGGTCAACCACCGAGACATTGCGCGAGATGTAGTTCATGACAAAGGCCTGGTCATCACGAATGACAATGCCCAGCGGATTTTTGCCGGCCTTGTCGCCACTGGTCGCCGCATCGTTGGGGTCATTGAGATCGATGTAGCGGGTGGTGTTGGCGTCCACCGTGAAGGAAAGCGCGCCGGTGGCATCGACATCCAGCTTGACCAGCACATCGCTGCCTGATGAAACCGCATAGGCGTTGCCCTCACCACTTTGGTTGGTAAAGGCGATGGCCCACGGGTTGGCAAAGAAGATCTTCTTTTTGGGCACTTCCGGTTCACGGGCACCCAAGTGCATGTTGATGAACTTGGCTGCCCCCGCATCAACCGGCGTGCCGGTGGTGGCGTTGTCGATCACGTTGACAAAGGACTGCGTATCCGTGTTGAAGCGCAGCGGCCGCGACGGTGACGCCGCAATGTTGGGCAGGTAAGCCTGGTTGCCACGGATGACGACACTCTGCAACTGATTCGGATAAGCAAAGGTCGGATCCGCAACCGTGTCGCCATTGCTGTCAATGTTAAAACCGGTGTTCTGTGAAGCCAGGGTCACGGTTGTGCCCAATGTCGGCAGATCGGTCACGGTGGGGGGAATATTGTATTGACAGACAATGCCATCTTTGCCCGCGTCATTACCCTGGATGCCGCCGCTCTTGGTGAAAGAGAGGAAGCGGGTGATATAAAGGCGGTCACTGTTCTGGGTGACAGCGAGACCACGGGGGGCGAAGTGGCGACCGGCCTCACCGACATTACAGGCGCTAGTCAACAGATTCAGGTTACCGACAATGCTCTGATTGTCGGTGCGGATCACGGTGACGGTGTCTTGCCCACTGTTGGCGACAAAGACGCGGCGGCCATCGGGGGCGGCGACGATGTTCCATGGCTCTGCACCGGTGATTAGTGTCTTCTTCTGCTGCGCAATGGTGACGCTAGTTGCACTGCTGTTCTCGACGGTGATGATCGTCACACTGTTGCCGGCGGCGTTGGCGACATAGGCGTGGTAACTTTCCGGCGTGCCATCGGTGTCAAGGGCGATGCTCTGCGGCTCATCACCGACGCGTACCGTGGCGATCACGCTGGGGGTACTGTCCAAATTGCCGATCACCGAAACGCTGTCGTCATCGGGGTTAACGACCCAGACGTGCAACTTGTTAGCGGAAAGGGCAATCGGGCTGGAATAGGTGGGCGTGTCAAAGACGGCGGCACTGGCACCACTGACCTCCTGGGCGCGGCTAACGCGGTAGGTCGATATAGCCCAAACGCCGACCAGGGTGGCGCAAAGAATCAGGCCAACGAACCAGACTTGTTGATAAGCTTGTTGATAGAGTTGCTTGGGGCGTTGTTCCATCGTTTACTCCTTTTGGATTGCGATGCGGTTTGAATAAAGTTGTGTTTGCTTTTTTGGCTTGCCGATCAGTCATAGCGACATGGGCAACCTCCTTTCGCAAGGTGCAGACCAACACGCCAATGCCGGCGTCTGCTCATGCGATGAGCACAAGTGGCGTTTTGATTAAAACCGAAGGAGCGTTTTGCAAGCGTTTCGTGACCGTTTCAGTGGTGAATTGACACGCGGGAGCCGGGCGTTTTGGGACGAAGGGGACTGGTGATTAGGTGATTGGTGATTTTTCACCTGTTGGCGAAAATGCCCCGTTGCCCGGTTACAGCTTTATTATCCACATTATGTGGTTATTTTGAAAATAGTATTAAACCTTTGGTCGTGCTTTAAGGAAAGGTTGCGTTGCGTGGCCAGGGTGAAGGGAAAGGCGGGGTAGCGGTTTTTTTCTGGTATTGTTGTGTAAACTCAGGCGCAGCATTGCGCCTGAGTTTACACAACAATACCAGCCATAAATGGTGGTGACAGGGTTGCTATAGGGTAACGGGTAAGGCTTTCAAGCCATGTAAAATCATAATGTTTTGGTACTCAACCCGCGCCGGTGCGACTGCCAAGCGCAACCCAGGTGCACGCGCCAGCAACGTGTTGAAGGCAATCTTCCCCTCCAATCGCGCCAGGGGGGAGCCCAGACAGTAATGGATCCCCTGCCCAAAGGCGAGATGGCGGTTAGGATTGCGCGTTAGATCCAGTTGATCCGCATGCGGAAAGACCGTTTCATCCCGATTGGCGGAAAGCAACACAGGTAAGACGGTTGCCCCCTTGGGAATCGTCACGCCATGCAAGCTCATCTCCTCACGCGCAAAACCCATCTCGGCGGTCATCACTGGGCTGTCATAGCGCAACAACTCTTCGACTGCGCTCTCCGCCAGATCGGGATTGCGGCGCAATAAATCAAGTTGATCCGGGTGGTTGAGCAGCGCAAAGGTGCCATTGCCGATCAGATTCACCGTCGTCTCGTGGCCGGCCACCAGTAACAAGAAAACCATGCCGAGCAATTCATCCTCGGAAAATTGGCTCCCTTCCTCTTCGGCCTGGATCAGCGCGGTGAGCAGATCATCCTGGGGATCGGCCCGGCGCTGGGCGGCCAATTGCCGAATATAGCGCATAAATTGCCAGATGGCGGGGAGGATGCCCACCAGGTTCAACCCCGTTGGATTGGCGACAATGCGCTGCGTCCAGCGGCGGAAACGCAGCCGGTCTTTTTCCGGGATCCCGATCAGCTCGGCGATGACGGTGACCGGCAAGGGCATGGCAAAGCTTTCAATCAGGTCAACCCGACCCTGTGCCAACGCTTTGTCTAGCAGCGCATGGGCGATGGTCTCAATCCGTCCGGCCAGCCCCATGATCATGCGCGGCGAGAACGCTTTATGCACCAGATTGCGCAGCCGGCGATGGTCGGGATCATCCAGGTTGAGCATATTGTGCATGAGGGGCGCAAAGGCTTTGGGCATCCACGGCATGACTTGGCCGCTGCCACTGACCGTTTTGGGATTCTTGCTGATCCGTTCATCTTTGAGTGCAGCCGCGGCATCCCCATAGCGACTGATCAGATAAACCGGCTGCCGGCGCGTCAACTGCGCCATGGTTACCGGTGCCGTCTGCCGCAAGTGGGCAAAGTGCGCATGGGTGTGCTGTGCAAAGTCATGGGTGTACATCTTGAGCGGTAATTGCCGCTCGGTCGCCCTCCCGCTGGCCGTAACGGTTGGCGCAGTAACGGGTTTTGTCGTCAGCGTTGGACGCTCGATCATGATTTTTTCTCCTTTTTCTTACGCTTCTTGCCTGGCGTTTGCTGACCGTCGCCAGCAGGGACTGCTGCTGCCACTGCTGGTGGATTGAACATCTTTGTCATCTGCTCACCAAGTACTTCCCCATAGGCGTGCCAATGTTGGGCGACATGTTCATCGCCCAACATGCGTAACAGCAACAGCCCCAACAACGGTGCCGCCAACAGGCGACTTAAAAGCGCCGCATCAACATTGGGGAGTGACCCGTCGGCCACCAACGGTTGCAGATAACGATCGGCAACCGCAAAGCCAGGGGCATAGACCTGATCATAAACCTGCCGGCCCAAGGCGGGGTTGGCTAATGTCTCTGTGAGCACGACCTTGAGCACGGGATAACTTTCATTGAGTTCCGTCAGGCGATGGGCGACATACTCGTGCATAAAGTCAGCAAAACTGACCTGTTCTGCTTCGGCAAAGTGTAGCTCGCGTGTTTCCGCCTCGGTGATATGCGCAATGATGGCGGTCAGAATATCATCTTTATTTTTGAAGTAGTTATAGATGGTGCCATCGGCCACCTCTGCCCTGGCGGCAATCTGTTTGATGCTGGTATGTTGGAAACCCTGCTCGGCAATGACGGCAATCGCCGCTTCTAGGATTTGGGCGCGCCGCGCTTCGATGACTTGGTTTTGAAATTTGCTTTTCATGAGTCGTTATTTGATGAATCTTAAATCAGTAAAATGAATCAATATTCACTTTGTTGAATTTAGATTCATTTTACATGATTCTTTGTAGTTGTCAATAAGCAGTTTTTTCCTACTGATGTAATATGACAATGTTGTATTAGGTTGGTAGTGAGTGTAGAGACGCGGATGCAGGTAGCGCGGATGCAGGTAGCGCGGATGCAGGTAGCGCGGATGCAGGTAGCGCGGATGCAGGTAGCGCGGATGCAGGTAGCGCGGATGCAGGTAGCGCAGATGCAGGTAGCGCAGATGCAGGTAGCGCGGATGTAGGTAGCGCGGATGTAGGTGATGCGGCTTCAGGTACGCCCACCTGCGCCACCTACATCTGCGTCTCTACACCGGCCATCATTTAATTTAACGTTGTCGTGGTAACTAGCTTGGACTGTGTGAATTTTGTCCGTACGGAGGGGTGGCCTTAGCCGGCGGCAATGTGGTGTTCGACGATCGTGGTGTTAAAGGTGCGGTCACCAATGGTGACATAGAGTTCGCGGTCGGTCACGGAGACGGCGATGGTGCTGCGCCGGTCGATCTGGTTGGCAACATCATCGACAAAGCGCCGTTCGAGAGCGTAAATTGGGATTTGATCGGCCTGATGGATCTTCTTGGCCGCCAGTTGGCTCAACAGTTGGGTGACATCGCGGTGAGTATAGACCGCGGCGCGGCCAGCGCGTTTACTGCCGCGGTGGAGCCGCTCCGGATCGGGCAACCCTACCTCGATCCAGGCCGTCGGTTGGCCAGTAAGATCGCGGATATAGACGGCCGGTTCATCGCCGGCGGCCACGCCCTGCGTCAACTCGATGCCCTCTGTATATTCCAGGCAATAGGCGAGAATGCGCATGAGCATATAGGGGGCCGCTTCGGAGGGTTGGCGCGCCACGCGCAGTTCGAATGCTTCGTAAACGCCGCGGTCGATGTCGGCCAGTTCAATTGTCAAATTATAGATGGTCGCACTGAGGGCCATGAGCATGCGCTTTCCAAAATGGTTGCAATTAATTGAAGAATCAGGTACAATCGCGCTGGCAAGCGCTCTTTTCGTTCCCTGCTACATTTTACCATTGGTTGCCATCGTTGCGCGGATCTGCTGATCGGCGGATAAACCCTTTGTGCAGTCTCTTACTGGGCAAAGGTGATTAGCCGCGCCGCTTTATTGCCATCTTGCCACTATACAATTGTCGAAAAACCTAGTAAAATCAAGCACAGTAATCCGAATTGATATAGCGAGTGCATGATATGGTGCGTCAACCTAAGCCGGCAGAGGAGTATATCACAATTCTTGATAATAGAGGCCGAGCGCGGGTGCAGCATGTTGAATATATTGTCGTTGATGTAAGAGACGAGCAGATTTATATCACGGCTGATGGGCTTGCCTATGCGACTGACTCATTGGAGGCAAAGGATTTTTATGCATTTGTCAGCGAATTAGATCAAATCCCTGCCATTTTGTCTGCGCCGGAAATTGTGATCCGTGATCATACAAGCCCAGATGATACATTGATTTATTATAAACATCTGTACATTATGCTGCTTGGCAGCCATCAGTTAATCGCTGTGGTCGTGAAATGGCGACAAGGTGTCAAATTTTTCTATAACTTTCATCCACAAGAAAGTGGAAAAATAAAAGGCTACCGTGAACCTGTTCCACCTGAGATATGGTATTTATCATCAGAAGCAAACTTAAAAGGGTTTGGTTTGCCATCTACATGAATATACCCGTATTGTTTGAGTCGGTAAAAATACAATGATAATGAGAAGACAACTGAAGTTTTTGTTTCAAGAACCTGGAATGTTAGAAGCGGTCGCGTCCAATCCTGTTGAACCCAAAACAAATAAGCATGATCCGAGTCTGGGCTACCGCGATTCGTATATTCCCGATCTGATGGTTGATTATCGGGTTGCTGCCGAGCACCCATTTGCGTGGATCAGCTATAATTTTCACAAGACTTATCCGTCGGTGATTTGGGGACTAAAGCTGCTGATGGCTACTGAATTGTTTGATGTCCCTCAAGCCGGCTTGACTGCCGTGCCGCTGCATGATGCTTTCAGTTGGGCCTATGCACATTTTGTACTGGAAGATGAAATGCGTCTAGCGCCAGAAACAGTAAATGCTGCCTCCAGCCTAACCCGTCAAGTGCTTCATTATGCGGCCGCTGCTGCTTAACAAAATCACTGGCCTGCGCAATGGTGTAACAGTTAACCATTAAGCATTAACCGTTACACCATTAACCATTGATTACCGCACGATCACCGGCAAATAAAGCTGATAACTACTCGACCCACCATCGCTCCCCATGCCCACTCGTACCCGCTGCTGCGTCAGGTCGCTGCTGCCGTCAACCCCGCCGGTTAACCGCAAAGTGACCAGATATTCACCGGCTGTGGCATAGGTGTGCGTGGGGTTGCGCTCTGTACTCTTGCTGCCATCGCCAAAATCCCACTCAATGCTAGTAAATTCGCCGCTGGAAGTGTTACTAAAGCGCACGGTAAGCCCAGCGGTGTTGCTGCCCTGGTTCGGGTTGAAGCCGGCCAGCGGCGGGCCGGAACCATCATAGGCCCCGAGAATGGCGTACGCCTTGTTGTTATTCTCGTGTACTTCCGCAATGGTCCCCGCTGGGTCGATCACGGCGTAGATGCGGGGGAAGCGCTGCCCTTCCGGAATGCGCCAGGCCAGGCGGACGATGGCACTGCCGCGAGCGGCTAGATTGCCGTTGATGGTGACATCCGTCTCGCCGTTGACCCCAACCAGCGGCGTGCCGCCCGCATCCGGATCGCCCTGGTAGAAACGCACGTTGACGGGGCTGTCGGTCGCACGCAGGCTGTAGTTGTTAATGCGTGCAGTGATGGTGACCACTTCGCCGGCCTGGGCATTCGGTGGATCGAAGATGATATCCTTGGTCAGGTTGAGCTTGTAGTCCGGCGTCGCATAGCCCAACCGCTCGCGCTCATTGCGCCAAGGGAGTAGAAAGGCTGGATCGGCTTGTTGACCATAGTTGCTCTCCCACCAGCCAGCCGGGAACCCAGGGCGGCTTAGCTCCGGTTGCACGGCGTAATCCATCACAATCGCCCCATTCTGCGCCCAGTAGAGATAAGGGGTGATGCGGTAGTTGGCATCAGCAATCTGCGCGTTGACATTGCCGTAGACGATTTTGACCCCAAACCACTCGCCCAGGTTGACCTTCTGCGTGGAAAGTTCGGCTTTGTTATAGCTATTTTGCACCCCAATCTCCAGCCCCGCACTCGCTTTGCCAAAATCCTTGGCCCCACCCAACTTGGCCCCCACCTCCAGCTCCAGCGTGCGACTCTTGGTCGTCCCCTGCTCAACATCCTCCTGATAGGTGATGCTGCGCGTCTGCCCAAAGCTGGTATCCCAGCTAATTGTCTGCGCTTGCAAATTGGTCAGCGGCATGATCGCTTCGGCAAAACCACCACCCGTGCGGATCTCCTCCACCGTTTCGGCATAAGAGAGAATGTTGGCCGGCTGCGAATCAGGAATATAGGCGTAACCGGTCCAATCTTTGGCTGAGAACCAGGTCAGTTGTGGCGTGCCGCGGGGGCGGACGACCAGCACATGGCCAACCAACGCCCCATTTGCCAACACCTCAAATTCGTAGACATCGTAGTCGACAATACTTGCCAGAATGCGGTCATCTTGCCAGACGTAATCCTCAGTGACATCGGTGTAAGTGGCGGTCTGCCCTTCAACCTTTTCAAAGCCTTCGCCATACTTGCGGTTCATGCTGGTTTCCAGGGAGATCCCAATCGCACTCAGGTTGCCGCTCAGGCTCTCGGCAATTGCCCAGTCGCTGTTGAGCTGGGTGCTGATGCTGCGCTGCTGTTGGCTGCCCTTGGTAAAGGTGGCGGTGAATTTGTTGTTCAGCCCACCACAGGCCAGCCGCACATCTTCGGTGAAACAGTCGCTGACATCAAAACTCTCTTCGCCAAAGATGTCGTAGTGGGTAGGCGGCGCTTTGACAATGACCAGCGGTTGGCCCACTTGGGTCACGGTGCCGCGTTTGGTATAGCTGCCCAGTTGCAGATGGCTTGGTCCACCCACCGCCAGGGCAAAGGTGCGATAGTCACCACCATTGGTCGTAATTTCATTTGTGCCGAGTGCTTTGGCCACCAGCGTTACGCTCTGTAAATTACTGCTCGCAATGTAGACCACCAGATTCAGCGTTTGGCGCATGCTGCCACTTTCGGGGAAGATGGTCGGTGCCGCTACCGCAATTTCTACCCGGTTGGCACTCACCTGGCGTACCCCCAGAAAGCGGTAGCCAAGCTTTGCTGTCTCTTGCTGCACCCCTGGTAAACCATTCGTCATCGTGTCGTGGCGCAACTGCTGGGTGGCCTGTAACTGGTCATCCACACTAAAAAGTAGGAGGTCCGTCCCCACTGCCAAGACCAAGTCACTACGCCCATCCTGATTCAGATCCGCCGCGGCGAGGTTAATGGGCGAGTTATGGCTCGGCACCAGGATGTCGAGCGCCGTCATGGTTGAATTGACCACCCGCTCCAGCCCATCGACGGTCGGCGTGTTGGGATCATCGCCCAAGCGCAGCAGCAGGACAAAGAGATCGTCGCCCCCTGGGTCAAAACTTGGCGCACTGCGCCGCGCCCCGGCCACCAGTGCTAGTTCAGCTTTGCCGTCTTGATCAAAATCGCCACTGGTCAGCGCCAGGTTGAGATTGGCCAACCCTGTCCCACTTGGTTCGGCCGGCCCGTTAAAGATTAAGCCGCCCGCTTTGGGGACAAGGGTGTTGTTGACGAAATCATAGACCCGCAAATAGAGATTCCACTGCCCCGGCCCAATGTCGGCCAGATCTTGCCGCGTTGCGATTAAGGCTAACTCTGCCTGCTGGTCACCGTCAAAATCGCCCAAGGTCACCGCAAATTGGGCATAGAGGGCCGGGCTGATCGGCAACCCTTCATCGGCAACGCTGGCCAGCAATTGGGGCAGGTTTGTGCCGCGATTCGCATAGATATTGGTGTGAATTAACCCATCCGCGCCCTGCCAGGCCACGGCAAACTCTTCGGCCCCGTCACCGGTCATGTCCCCGGCGGCCAAACGAATTTGTCCATTTTCATCCCCGGCTGCACCAGGAACCAGTGGCCCATCGATCGTAAAGCGGCTCTCCTGCAGCGTTAACGAGACGGCCTGCGTGACATAGACCTTGATGCTCTGATTGGGCCCTTCCCAAGCCGAGACAAAGCTGTCAAAGCCCTGGCCGGTCAGATCAACGGCGATACTGTCCAGGTGGCGACGACTGGTTGCGGCCTGATTCTGATCAACCCGCTCTTCCAGGCGGTTGCCGTAAGTGAAATCCGGCCCGGTGCTGTTGGCCTCTTTCTGCTTGTAGATCTGCGGAAAGGTGGCCATCTCTACCGGATTAACCCCCGGTCGGAGCGGATCGTCCGGACAATTCCGCGGTTCATAGGGAAAAGGTTGGCTGTTGTTTGGATCGCGCGGGCTGCTGCAAAAGGGTTCGCTGGTGACAAAAAAGCTGTTGCTGCCGCGATCCAACACTTCACTTTGCACCAGGGGGTCATCGCCGGTCGTGGTAACGCCGGCTGCTTGCGCAAGCCTACCGTTGCCCATGCTGGTGAGCAAAAGTAGGGTAACGGTCAAAAGTAGTTGTAGTAGCCTGTTCATGTTAGCGTCCTTTGTTCAACTGTTCCCACAGCATGGTGACAAATGCCGTGAGACTGGGAAAGTATTGCGTCTCCTCGCCGCCGACGCGGCGTAGGGTAAAGCGCCAGGGATGGTTAGCATCCGCACGCCAGATGCGCAGGAGATAGGTATAGTGCTGGCCGGTCAATTGGCCATTGTCATAGCGGGTTGGCTTTTCCATTGGGCGTTCCTTTCGGATCAGGCAGCGCTGGTGACGGCCGAGATCAGCGCATGACCTTGGGGCACCGCGGTTATTTTGTTGTGCATGAGGCTATTTTGTGGGGTGGGCGTTACCAAAGCGTTACCAGTTAGGGACGGGGCGTTACCAAGTGGGTATGGGGGGCAAATGAAAAAGCCGGCGTGCTGCAGTCCGCCACAGAGGCGACATGACCGCAACTTGCCGGTTTTGGATAGAATGTGAGCCACTATACTTTTTGCGTAGGAGAACTAAGAGGAGTGCAGCTCAATCTCAAAAATCTGTTGTGCGCCATAGAAATGAACATCAAAACGCTGAAAGAAATTGACTTGGCCTAAGAGTAGACGTACTTCACGCATTGGTTGAGAAACCCAGGCAAAGGCCAGGTCTGTTGGTAGAAATGGTACCAGTTCAACCCGCAGCAACACGGCGTAAGCTTGTGCGCCGGTGAGTGTTCCACCTAAATCCAGCGGAAAAGTTTGTCTTTCCCAATGCAACCCCAATTGCAAACCAAGATCAAAAGGCAGAATCAACCAATGCTGGCGCAACGATGGTGTACGATGCGTGTGAGAGTTGGAGTTCAATCAGCGGCATCCCTACCGGAAATTGTGGATGTGCTGTGTAAGCAAAACGCGGCATAGTCAACGCGGCTGTAGAGCGAGAAATTGTTGAAGCTGTAAGGCTGCCTTTTCTTGATCTAAAGGTGTAAACAGCCCATAGGTGACGGCAGGGTCCAGATATTTTTCTGGACCTTCCTCTTCAAGCAGCATATTTGAGATTGCTTCAATTAGTTGTAGCTTTTCCACTCTAGAGAGCGGCTTGATTTCTTTTGTAAGTTTGGTTAATTCCATCATGGTAACATCCGTTTCATGAAAATCGCTTAACATCTTCAATTATTATAGCAGATAGAGAGACGTCGGCACAATCCTCACAACTTCACACTAAGGTGAACTCATTTTCGGCAATTTTGCGATAATCAAAACGTAAACAGTTAAAGGTTTCAATCCTTAGCCTGCGTAGGCATGATCACGGACAACTGCCCGCTCCCTGTGCCATAGTGACACAAATCGTAATCGCATTCACCACAAGGAGCACACCCAATGGCCCACGCGACCGGCAGTCAACCCGCTTTCACCCCACAGCCCGACAGTGCCTATCCCATCCAAGTTCACCCGATGGACGACTATAACAAGGAGCTGCTTTCCAACGCGCGGCCACCGGGCTGGCGGAACCCCAAGCCGAGTGGACGTTATAACCTTGTTGTGATCGGTGGGGGGACGGCGGGAATTATTTCGGCCCTGGGCGCGGCGGGGCTGGGCGCGAAGGTGGCCCTGGTCGAAAAGCATCTGATGGGCGGTGATTGTCTCTATGCCGGCTGTGTGCCGTCGAAGGCGATCATCCGCTCGGCCCGGGTGGTGGGTGCGATCCGGAGTGGGCGCGCGATGGGGGTGCATGTTGATGACGCGGCGGTGCGCGTTGACTTTGGCGAGGTGATGGGGCGCATGCGCCGCATTCGCGCCGAAATCAGCTATGATGATTCGGTCCACCGCTTTACGCGCGAAGGGGTCGATGTCTTTCTGGGGTCAGCTCGTTTTACCGGGGCGAATACAGTTGAGGTTGACGACGGCGGCACAAAAGTGACGCTGGATTTTAAGAAAGCGGTGATCTGCACCGGCTCCAACCCGCGCGAATTGCCCATCCCCGGTCTGCACGAAGCTGGCTTTCTCACCAACGAGACGCTCTTTCAACTGACCGAACAGCCCAGGCGTATGGCGGTGCTCGGCAGCGGCCCGATTGGTGCCGAGATGGCGCAGACCTTTGCACGGCTGGGGACCAAAGTCACCATCCTGGAGCGCATGGGGCAGATCCTCACCAAGGAAGATCCCGAAGCAGCCAAGGTGGTGCAGGATGCCATGAGCAAGGATGGCGTGCAGCTCTGTTTTGGCGTGGAGGTCAAACGGGTGGAAGTGACCGCGACCGGCAAAGCGATCTATTTTATCCAAAATGGCACCGAAGCGAGTGTCGAAGTGGATGCCATTCTCGTTTCAGCCGGGCGCGTGCCGGGCGTTGATGGGCTCAACCTGGAGGCGGCCGGCGTGCAGTATAACGAGCGTTCAGTGGTCACCGACGATACGCTGCAGACGACAAATCCCAATATCTACGCATCCGGTGATGTGGCGCAAAAGTATCAATTTACCCACATGGCCGATGCGACTTCCCGGCTGGTGCTGCGTAACGCACTTTTCCCTGGCCCCAAGCAGAAGCTTGATAGTCTCGTCGTGCCCTGGTGTACCTACACCGATCCGCAGATTGCCCATGTCGGTCTCTATGAAAAGGAGGCGAAAGCTAAGGGCATTGCTGTCGAGACCTTTATCAAGCACTTTGATGAGGTGGACCGCGCCCGCACCGATGGTGAGACTGAAGGTTTTGTTAAGATCCATATCAAAAAGGGCAGTGACAAAATTGTCGGGGCCACGATTGTGGCCAGTGAAGCCGGTGAGATGATCAACGAGATCACTACGGTGATGGTGGGTGGTTTGGGACTGAAGACCTTGGCAACGGTCATTCATCCCTATCCGGTACAGGCAGAGGCGATCAAAAAGATTGCTGATACCTATAACCGGACGCGGTTGACGCCGTTGGTTAAAAACGCGTTTAAGGCGTGGATGGCGTGGACGCGCTAGGGTGAATCACGGGGTGGGTACGCCGGTGGTTGAAACCACCGGCGGCTAACCCCGGCGATCTCGTCTATTCTCGCGTCACCGTTACCAACAGCCCACTGGCCATCAACGGCACATTGCTCACCCCACCATCCGGCCAGCGCACTGCTAGTCGTTCGACAGTTGCGCCTGTTGGTAAGCCAAAATGAACAATAGGTGCATCTGCTGAGAGGTAACCACTGGCTGCGCGTACATCGCGCGTAAGGGTGCCCATGCTGGTGTAGAGGGTAATCGTTGCCCCCACCCCATCGCGATTTTGTACGCTGGCCCAGTGCAAGGCTACCTGTATACTGCGCCCGCCACAGAGTCGATTTTCAAAAAGCTGGGCCGGGCTGCGCAGGTTGTTGACGACAATATCGAGATCACCGTCACGGTCCAGATCGGCCATGATCATACTGCGGCCACTGCGGGTGGAGGCAAGATCCCACGCTGGCGCGGGCATAAAGTAACCGCGCCCATCGTTGCGGTAAACCTGGTTCGCCTCGACCAACTCATGGTTGGGCAGGTGGCCAAAGGTGCCCGCTTCGATCATGCCGTTGACGACGTAGAGATCCAGATAACCATCGTTGTCGAGATCGCCAAAGCGGCTGGTCCAACTCCAGCCGGTGGCCTGGATGCCGCGCGCGATCGCCTCGTCGTGCCAACTGCCGCTTTCCTGCACTTGTAGCACATTGGTCATCTTTTGTGGATCGTTGCGCAGCCGCGCGCCCTGGCTCATGTTACTGATCACCGGCAGCCATTGGGCTAAGGTGGCCGGGGCATCGTCATAGGGATTCATGTCTGCGGCAAAGAGTTCGACGGCCCCGTTGTTATCAATATCACCCTGGTCGAGGCTCATGGTGCTGTAGGCCGTGATGGCAAAGGGTGCACTGCTTTGCCAACCCTCGCCCTGGCGTAACCACAGATAGTCGGGCACGGCAAAGTCATTGCCGACCAGAATGTCCAGTTGCCCGTCGCCGTTGAGATCCCAAAGGGCTAAGGCCAACGCCTGTGCGCCGTCGATCAGCCGCGTCGGGCGAAACGTTCCCGCCCGATTTTCGTAGACATAAACACCGCCGCCATTACCCAGCAAGTATTCATTGCCAATGTCGGTGAGAAAACCGGCATCGTACGAGGCGGTGACCAGGTCGAGATCGCCATCCTGGTCCAGATCGCCCCAGTTGATGGCATAGGCGGGGTTGGCAATGCCGGGTAAGACACGTTGGGAGAAGGTTCGTCCGCCGTCATTATGCCAGTAACCCAGCACACCGCGATTAGAAGTGCGGATAACATCGCGCTGCCCATCTGCGTCTATATCAATAACGGTCACCGCGCGGGTCGGGCCCTGACCAAAGGTGCTTTTCGTAAAGTTGAGCTGACCATCGTGCCACAAGATCGTATTCTGGCCATGCTCAGCGCCAAAGAGCAGGTCCAGGTTGCCGTCGTTGTCCAGGTCATTGACTGCCAGCCCAGCGCCATTGGCGGCAAAGGCGCGAACCATGCCATCTGCCGTGGTCGTCGTGTGATCGAGATCGTGGGCGATAAAGTTACCGGTGCAACTGGCCGGTGCCGTCAAGGGTACTGTTTTTACTTGCACGGCGATGGTTGCAGCCGGGCGAACAGGGGCGGTGGACTCGTGTAATGGCGCGACCAGCACGGCGTGGCCAAGGAAAAAGGCCCCGCCAATGACCGCAATGCCAATCAGAAATTGTCGCCACATGGCTCGCTTATGTCCATTGAACTTACAAACAATTTGGTGAAATCGTTGACAATCCGTTACAGTGTACCCTAAGGGCGGTAAATCGGTAGATAAGTAAATCAGTAGATCAGTAAATCGGTAGACAAGTAAATCAGTAGACAAGGATTAGCTAACCGATGTACCGATATACCGATGTACCGATGTACCGATGTACCGATGTACCGATGTACCGATGTACTTGTCTACCCCCTATCATAACGAGTTACTGAAATTATATCATGACAAAATTAGTAATTGTAGAATCCCCCACCAAAGCGCGGACGATCCGCGGTTATCTGCCCAAGGAGTACCATGTCGAGGCAAGCATGGGTCACATCCGTGATCTGCCCGCCTCGGCCGCCGAAGTGCCGATTGAGCACAAGGGCGAAGCGTGGTCGCGCCTGGGCGTCAACGTGGAGCAGGATTTTGATCCGCTCTACGTGATCCCCGCCAATAAGAAAAAAGTCGTCGCTGAATTGCGCCGCTTACTCAAAGATGCTGACGAGTTGATTCTGGCCACCGACGAAGATCGCGAAGGCGAAAGTATCGGCTGGCATCTGCATGAAGTCCTCAAACCCAAGGTGCCTGTGCGGCGCATGGTCTTTCACGAAATTACGCGCGAAGCGATCCAGCAAGCGCTGAAGGAGACCCGTGCGGTCGATGATGATCTTGTGCGCGCCCAGGAGACGCGGCGCATTCTGGATCGCCTCGTTGGTTATACGGTCTCGCCATTGCTCTGGAAAAAGATTGCCCCCAAGCTCTCCGCCGGACGGGTGCAAAGTGTCGCCGTGCGCGTGCTGGTGATGCGCGAACGCGAACGCCGTGCCTTTCGTTCCGGTGCCTACTGGGATCTCAAAGCCTTGCTCAACAAGCGCCCCGACCGCCCCGAACATCGCTTCGAGGCGCAACTAATTTCGGTGGGTGGTGTGCGGGTGGCCAGTGGTCGCGACTTTGACGAGAATACCGGCAAAGTTGGTGACGGCAAAGATGTGTTGCTCCTCAATCAACAGGAAGCCGAGACCCTCAAGGCGCGGCTGCGCAATGGGCTGTGGCGGGTGGTTGAGTTGGAAGAGAAGGACGCCACCCGTTCGCCCTACCCGCCCTTTACCACCAGTACGCTGCAACAGGAGGCCAATCGCAAACTTGGCATGAGTGCCAAGGAGACGATGCGCGTCGCCCAGTCGCTCTATGAGAATGGCTACATCACCTATATGCGTACCGACTCGGTCAACCTGAGCGACCAAGCCATTGACGCCGCCCGCCGCCGGGTAACCGAACTCTATGGCACCCAATATCTCAGTGACAAGCCACGGCGCTACACCGGCAAAACCAAGAATGCCCAGGAAGCCCACGAAGCGATCCGCCCAGCCGGCGACCAGATGCGCCCCGCCGATGATCTGCCAATCAGCGGGGAAGAGCGCCGCCTCTATGATCTGATCTGGAAGCGCACGGTGGCGACGCAGATGGCGAATGCAAGGCTGCGTTTTACCACGGCGACGATCGGGGTGGAAAACGCCCTCTTCCGCGCCAGTGGCCGCACGGTGCTCTTTCCCGGCTTCTTTCGGGCCTATGTCGAAGGCTCCGATGATCCCGAAGCCGCGCTGGAAAGCCAGGAATCACCCTTGCCGCCACTTGCGATTGACGAAGAAGTTGACTGTCGCGATCTGGAGGCGGTGGGCCACGAAACCAAACCTCCGGCCCGTTACACCGAAGCGACGCTGGTCAAGGCGTTGGAGGCCGAAGGCATTGGCCGTCCCAGCACCTACGCCACGATTATCGACACGATCCAACAGCGCGGCTATGCCTTTAAGCAGCGCCGCGAACTGGTGCCCACCTTCACCGCCTTTGCCGTCACCAAGTTGCTGGAAGATCACTTCTTCGACTTGGTTGACATGAACTTTACGGCGACGATGGAGCAGAAGCTCGACGACATTGCCAGCGGCGACACCAACTGGCTGGTCTATCTGCGCCAGTTCTACCTGGGGCAGACTGGGTTGGAGACGCAGGTCAAGGAAAAAGATGCGGGCATCGACCCGCGCATAGCCAGCGGCGTTGGGTTGGAAGATCTCTCGGCCGAGGTGCGGATTGGGCAATTTGGCCCCTTCCTGGCCAAAGAGGTCAACGGCGAACGGATCACCGCCGGTATCCCTGCCGATCTGCCACCGGCCGATCTCACCGAGGAGATGGCCGAACAGCTCTTCAGCCAGAAGACTGATGGCCCGACCACGCTGGGGGTTGATCCCGCCAGTGAATTGCCGGTCCTGCTCAGAGTTGGTCCTTATGGCCCCTACGTCCAACTGGGTGAAGAGGATCCGGATGTCAAGAAGAAGCCCAAGCGGGTGAGTCTGCTCAAAAATATGGACGCCGGCGCGATGGATCTCGACCTGGCCCTGCAACTGCTCAACCTGCCGCGCGATCTGGGTGAACATCCGGAAAGCGGTAAGGCGGTTAAGGCTGGAGTGGGCAAGTTCGGTCCCTACATCGTCCATGATGGCACCTACGCCAGCCTGAAAAAGGAAGATGATGTGCTTGCGGTCGAATTGCCGCGGGCTCTGGAACTGTTGGAATTGGCCGCAGCCCGCAAAGGGGGCAAGGCTGCGGGTGGCCGTGCCAGCGGTAAGAGTGTGCTAAAAGAGTTGGGGGATCATCCCGATGGGGGTGCGATCCAGGTGCTTGACGGGCGTTACGGCCCCTACGTCAAGTACAACAAGATCAACGCCACGCTGCCCAAAGAGGTGAAACCCGAAGCGGTCACACTCGAATTGGCCCTAGGCTTGATTGCGGAAAAGGCGGGTAGCAAAGGGGGCGCTGCGAGCAAAAGTACAGCCCGCAAGAGTAGCCCAGCCAAAAGCACCGCGAAAAATGTTGGGAAAAGCACAACGAAGAGTGCTGCTAAAAACCCAAGCAAAAGTACGGGCAAAAGTGCCGCCGGCACAGCCAAAGCCAAGGCCAAGCCCGTGACCAAAAGCAAAACAAAGGCATAGGGTTCGATGGTGACGCAACCAACCCCACGCTGGCGTCAACGGCTGGCCAGCATTGTGGTGGCGCTAATTTTGGCCTATATCTTTTTTCGCGTTCTCGACCGCCTGCTGATCGTGGTCTGGGTGCAACTACCCTGGTGGGGACTGATCCTGGCCGCGGTGGTGCTCTATCTACTGATCGACCACCTAGTGCGCAAAGTCATCGAATGAGCACAGGTGGTTGAAACCCACCTGCTGATAGGCACAAGTGCGTTTAAACGCACTGAAACGCCAACCCGTTTTAACGGGTTTCGGCATATCAGCAGGTGGTTTCAACCACCTGCGTACCCACCCCGTGATTTGCCGCTTAAAACGTTACCCCACTCACCAAAATCACATTGGCATAGGGCGAACATTCCCCCGTCCGCACGACGGCGCGGGCATTCGCCGTCAACTGTTTGAATTCCTCATGCGTAACGGTCGTCACCGCAATGGTGCCCAACATCGTGCGGGTTGCCCCGTGGATCGCGCTGTTGGCACCTGCCATCTCCGTCGCGATGATCGCCCGTTCCACTTGCATTTCCACGAGCACCGCCTGTAACGTCTCCAAAAAAGTGGGCACCCCATTAACCAACGCCAGATCAATGCGCTGGGTTGTGGCGGGAATCGGCAAGCCGGCATCGGCGATGACCAGGGTATCGGTGTGACCCAGGCCAGCGATCACGGCGGAGAGCGGTTGATTGAGCAAGCCGATCTTTTTCATCGGGGGCCGCCTTTCGGGGTTTCGACATAGGTGCGTGGGGCGAGCACCCCATGCTCAAGTTCCGGCGTCATGTAACAATATTCGGCATACTCGTGGCTATTGGTCACGGCCCCATGATTACCTGCCCGATCGACGGCCACAATGTTCATAAAACTGCCATCCTCATCGGCCATGGCGTCAATGGGCAGATCGCGCATGGCCTCGGCACACGCCTCCGCCAGTGACAGCCCGGTACGCATGAGCAGGACAACGGTGTGAGCCGTGCCGGCGCGAATCGCTAGTTCACCGTGGCCGGTGCAGGCGGCCGCCCCGTAACGGCTGTCACAGTAGTTGCCCGCGCCGATAATCGGTGAATCACCCAGCCGCCCCGGATATTTCCAGGCCCAGCCACTGGTACTGACGCCAGAGGCAATGTTACCGGTCTGGTCGATGGCGATGACATTGACCGTGCCATGAATCCGTTGCGGATCTTTGGCCAGGTTGACCCAGGGCACCATGACACGGCGATGCAGGAGATCCGGTAAGGCCGCGGTGGGCACATTGGCTTGGACCCGCTCGATCCAGCTCTGCGCGGCAATTGTGGTGAGCGTTTCCGTCGCCGCAAAGTCCATTTCGGCGGCAAAGTCAGAGGCCCCGCGCCCAACGAGAAAGACGTGGGGTAGACATTCCAAAACCCGCCGTGCCACCGAAATCGGATGGGCATAACCACAGAGCGCACCCACGGCGCCCGAGGCGCGTGTCTTGCCATCCATAATGCTCGCATCCAACTCCGGTTCACCAAGCAGATTGGGCCAGCCGCCCACGCCTACACTGTGTTCTTCCGGGTCTGCTTCGACCAGGCGAATCGCGGCCTCGACCGCGTCCAGCGCCGAACCACCCAATTTAAGGATCTGCATGGCGGCCGGAAGGGCATGGACCGCGTTTTCACTGCCAACCAGTAACATTGTTTTTTCCTTTGTTTGCGTGTTTTGACTAAATGGTGATCTGCCGCACCGCCGGCCAGCGTGACAGTTACTTAGATTTTTTGGTGTGCCTGGTTGCCACTGGCTGCTGCCCTGTTGGCGACGCGGCGCTGACTGTTGTGGTGGGCGCGCCTGTGGGCTTGAGCGGTGCTGCTACGCCCGTGTCGTCCACGACGCGCTGCTCTTGCAATTGTAAATGGCCCTGGTCATTTATCTCTAATTCAACCACTGTATGACGTAGCCCCAACTGGTCATAGGCGTAGAGTTCACGCACCAGCACAATCAGCAGGGCCAATACGGGGACGGCCAAGAGCAAGCCCAGGGCACCAAAAGCCAGCGTCATCAATAGTTGAAAGATCAGTAGCCCGCCGGAGGGCACTTCCAACTCGGCCTTAACAATCGCCGGGGTGATGACGTTGCTTTCCGTCAGTTGGATTGCCAGGTAGACCGGGATATAGAGCAAAAGACTAGACGGTTCGGAAGTCAAAGTAAAGATCGTGATCGGGATGATCGGCAGAAAGGCTCCGATGTTGGGAATAAAAGTTGCCAACCCGGCAAAGACGGCCACTACCAACGAATTTGGTAGCCCCAGCAACACCCCCAGAATCAGCCAGACCAGCGCCACGGTAATACTGATCGACAGCGATAGCGCGGTGATCCAGGCACGCAGCGTGGCGTAGAGTTCTTTCCATACCTCCATCGCTCGCCGATGATGGTTTGCCGGCAGCAGGTAGAGGCTTGCCTTGATATAACTCTGCGGATCGACCAGAAAGAAGATCGCAATAAAGAGCACCAGCACAAAGCTGATCAGCACCGACAGGATGCTTTCCACCCCGCCAAGCAGGGTTGGCGCAATCGCCACCCCGGCATTCAAAAATTGGTTGAGAATTTCCTGGGCCCGTTCAGGGGTAAAATCAGCAAGCACATTCTCGGCGGAAGGCAACGGAGCTAACGCGGCGTTGAGAAACTGGTTGCTTTCACGCAGCTGTGTGTAAACATCCAACAGGGCGCGCAGCGCATCCGGAATGCTGCTGAGCAAAACGAGCAGTTCATTGAAAAGGCGGGGCATCACCAGCAAGATGAGGAAAGTAAAACCCAGCGCTACACCAAAGGTGGCGACGGCAATCGCCCAGGGGCGGCGCACCCCAAGCTGTTGCAGCCAGGTGGTGGGAATGCTGATCCCAACCGCAATTACCACGGCGGCAAAACCCATCAGTAAGGTCGCACGCGCCTGCCACGCGCCAACCGCCAGCAAAATAATGACAAATACTGCAAGGAAGCGCTGTAAAAAGGCTCGAAAGGTCATAAGTTTTCCTCATCCAGTTGCTGATTAAGTGACAAAACTGACGTCATTATAACGTATCACGCCGCTGTAATCTGGTAATTTTACAATAATTTGTTCTCGATCACAGTTGCAATCTCGACAAGCCCCCAAAGAGTTCTTGACAATTCCTTGAGCATTGGCCGCGATAATGAGTATCAGGCATCAAGATGACTGTCACCTGGGCGAGCACGGCTGAACGATAGTATCAATCCCTTGTTCTTTCTTGCCATGACCAGTATAATTTTCACCGGCAGTATGATCGCCCAGGCGGTGCAGAACAGTTTCCAGAATAGCCACGGCAAGGAGCCTAGCCATGAACAAATCAACCATCCTGGTCGTCGATGATGACCGCTCGATTGTCAAAGTGGTGCGCAGCTATTTGGAGCAGGCCGGCTTTACCGTGCGCGTGGCCTATGACGGCGAAAGCGCGTTGCACCAACTGCGCAGCGAAAAGCCCGATCTGCTGGTGCTCGACCTGATGTTGCCGGACCGCGATGGTTGGGAGATCACGCGCATCATCCGCAGCGATGCCAATCTGGGCACGATCCCCATCATCATGTTGACTGCCCGCGTGGAGGATACCGACAAGATCGTCGGCCTGGAGTTGGGGGCGGATGATTATATTACCAAGCCCTTTAATACACGCGAGATTGTGGCGCGTGTGCGGGCACTGTTGCGCCGGGCAAGTTTTAGCCAGAACACACCTGCACAACAGTTACGGATAGGCAGCCTGGTCGTCGATCCCGATCAGCGGCTGGTGACCGTCGATGAACGCGCGATCGACCTTACCCGCACCGAGTTCACCCTACTGCACATCCTGATGGCGAATCCCGGCCACACTTTTACGCGCGATGAATTGTTGGAGAAGAGTATGGGCTATGCCTACGAAGGGATGGGGCGCACCCTTGACACCCATATTAGCAATCTGCGCAAAAAGATCGAGCCTGACCCCAGCGCGCCCATCTATGTGCAGACGGTCTACGGCATCGGCTATCGTATGGCTAGGGAGGCGCAGTGAATCGACTGTGGGTTCGCTTAAGTATTGCCATTAGTGGGTTGATCTTGCTCTTTACTGTGCTACCCCTCTTTGCCTTTCTTGTCTTCGAGCCGCCTAAATCAAGGACAATCGAGGGAACCCCGCCTGCAATCACGAATACAACACCAGATTCAACCGCCGATTCAACCGCGCCGCGATCACGGAACGATCGGCGCTTTTTTGATCCCTGGCATGATCTGCCCGAGAACCTGTTACGCTCGATTGCCCTGGCCAGTATCGCCGGGATTGGCGGGGGCGTGCTGGCCAGCCGCATTTTGGCCGCCCCGATTACCAAACTGTCCCAAGCGGCGAAGGCAATTGGCAGTGGCGATCTCAGCGCACGGGTGCCCGTTTCTCATAATAGCCGCGAGATCGACGATCTGGCCCAGACCTTTAACAAAATGGCCGATGATCTGCAACGTTCTGCCGAATTGCGCAATAGCTTGATGGCCGATGTCTCGCACGAATTGCGCACGCCGCTCACCGTTTTAGAAGGCAACCTGCGCGCCGCACTCGACCATGTCTACGAACTGGATGACGAGCAGATCGCCAACCTCTACGAGCAGACGCGCCACCTGATCTCGCTGGTCAACGAATTGCGCGAATTAACCCTGGCCGAGGCAGAACAACTGCCGCTGGACAAAAAACCGGTCGATCTGGCGTTGCTGGCTGAGGAAACGGCGGCGGTTTTCGAGCCACTGGCCGAGGAGAAAACGGTCCACTTAGTCGTGAAGACACCCAAAGCGTTACCGCTGGTCAGTGCTGATCGCCTGCGTTTGCGGCAAGTTTTGCACAATCTTTTTGCCAACGCTCTGCGCCATACACCTGCTGCCGGTACCATTACGATTGATGGCGCACAGGTGAACAATCGCATTCGCCTAACGGTGCAGGATACCGGCGAAGGGATCCCCGCCGAACACATTGCGCACATCTTTGACCGCTTCTACCGCACCGATCCCTCACGCAGCCGCGAAACCGGTGGCAGTGGGCTGGGGCTGGCAATTGTGAAGGCGATCATCGAAGCGCATGGGGGGGCAGTCGCCGCCGCCAGTGATGGCATCGGCCAGGGCACCACCTTTGCCATTTACCTGCCGATTGCCGAAGGGTAGCAGCTTGAAAAAAGCACCGCCATGTTTTTGTACATGGCGGTGCTCATTCAAATAGATCAGCATGGCTGCCGGTCCGCTCAAAGATTATGTCATCGGCCTGCAGTTTGTAGATTTACTTCCCTGCTTGTTCTACCCAGCGATGGATCTCGCTGTGATATAAACCACGCAACTGCGTGGTCATGGCACCCAGTTTACCCGTCCCGATCGTGCGCCCATCGACATTGATGACCGGGGTGAGGCCGCCAAAGGTGCCGGTGACAAAGGCTTCGTCGGCATCGTAGACATCGACCAGTGAGAAATTCTTTTCATAGACGGGAATGCCCTGTTGCCGACAGAGGCTGATCACCTTGCCGCGGGTGATGCCATTCATACAATATTGACCGGTGGAGGTCCACACTTCGCCCTTGCGCACGACGAAAAAATTAGTGGCATTACAGGTTGCCACAAAACCATGAATGTCGAGCATCAGCGCTTCGTCGGCTCCCGCTTCCAGCGCCTGTACCAAGGCGATCACTTCGTGTAGTTTGCTGTGGCAGTTAAGCCTTGGGTCTAGATAGTCGGGCGAACCGCGGCGGATGGTCGCGGTAAAGAGCTTTACCCCGCGGTCGGCGGTGGCTGGATCAGCCAACTTGTGCTCGGCGATGATCACCACATTGGGGGGACTGATGACTAGGCGTGGATCTTGGGAAGGCGTTTTTTTGATCCCACGGGTCACCATTAACCGGACATGGACGCCGTCGTGCATGTTGTTGATCCTCACGGTTTCATAGAGCGCAGCCGTAAAACCGGCGCGGTCAAGGGGCAAAGTCATCCCGGTCATCTTCGCCCCTTGAAAGAGCCGATCCAGATGTTCATCCAAAAAGACAAAGACCCCATCATGCAGGCGCACCCCCTCCCACACCCCATCACCGACCAGATACCCACTGTCGAAGACGGAGATTTTGGCTTCATCGCGCGGAAAAAATTCGCCGTTGATGTAGATAAGAACATGGGCATTGCGATCATCGGGAAGGGCGTTGTGGGTACCGTGCTGATTCATGATTGCTCCTGGCTGTATAGGTGATTGGGTGATTGGTAATTGGGTGATTTATACTCGGGGTTAGGTATGTAAATCGGTAAATCGGTGGCTCAACCGGAATGCAGGGGGTTGACAAGATCGCCCTGGGCTAAAGCCGCAGGGCTAGCAAACAACGCCGGGTAAATCCGGCTCAATTAGCCGGGTTTATCCGGCGTTGTTCGGTCGCCCGGGTGCCCACTGGGCGCGTTGACGGCGGGGCGGGATGTCAACCTCCTAAGATTCGATTGAACCAGATCGGTAAATCGATATATTGATTATGTCATACTGATTTACTGTTCTACCGATTTACCGATTTACTGTTCTACTGCTTTACTCCCCCACCATTTTACCTGATCCTGCCAGCCAGCAGAAAGCAGACTATGCAAACCTATACCCATTATGTGATGACGGCAGTTTGGAATCGGGCGCAAAAGCGGCGCGCGGGCGCGCGACTAGCGGTAACGGACAGCGCACAACCGGTGCCGCGCCGTTTGCCACCGCCGCGGCCTTTCTGGTTGATGTTGGGGTCGGTGTTGCCCGATCTACCACTGATTGCGATTACCATCTTCTACATTATCATGGATGGTATAACCGGCGGTCGCGCCGTGGCGGAAAGTGCGGCGTCCCAACGCCAATCCTATGTGGGCTATCTCTTTGACTACATGTTCTTTCACGAGCCGTGGGTGCAGGCGGCGCACAATCTCTTTCATGCCCCCTTGATGATTCTTGGCTATTTAGGACTGGGCTACTGGGGTTGGCGGCGGGGCCGGGGTTGGGGTGGTGCGCTCTTTTGGCTGGCGAGTGCCTGCGCGTTACATACGGCGATTGACATTCCCTTGCATTATAACGATGGGCCGCTGGTCTTTTTTCCCTTTGACTGGCAGACGCGCTTTTACAGCCCGGTTAGCTACTGGGATCCCGCCCACTATGGCATCCCCTTCGCCATTTTCGAACATCTGTTGCTGCTGGGCATGCTCATTTCGCTGGTGCGCAGTTGGTGGCAACGCCGGCGCGCCCAACCCACCAACCGCCCCTCCAATGTCTAAGGTCAAGCGTCCCGAGGGGACGGGGTGAGGATCTGGACGGTGCGCGCGGGGAGGGTAAAGGATGCCTGTGTTAGCTGGCCTTGTTGGTCAAGGTAGCTGCCGGCGGGTAAAGCCAGTGTTTGCGCGGTCGCCGAGAGGTTCAGGGCGATCAAGACCTGGTCGGCACCGGCGGTGCGTTGCGCCAACCAGCAGTGGCGCGCCTCATCCAGCACCAGCGTCACCAGATCGCCGACTTGTAGCGCGGGATGTTGATGGCGCAGGGCAATCAATTGTTGAAAGTAAACCAAGAGATCGTGATCCTGATCAGCGCCCCAGCGCATGGGGTGGCGCGCTTCTTCGCGCCAGGGGCCTTTGCTGCGTGGCTGGCTCAGCCCAATTTCGGTGCCATAGTAGATCACCGGCGCGCCGCCCAGGGCCAAGAGCAGCCCCGCCGCTAACCGTAACCGCTCTTTCTGATTGCCCGCGGCCCACAAAAAGCGATTCATATCATGGTTATCCAAAAAGGCCGGCTGGATAAAATCTGGGCTAAAAAAGTGGCGGCTACGGGTCACACTGTTGACAAATTGGCTGAGGCTGATGGTCGGCTGCGGCCCCGCACAGAGCTGACGCAGCAGCCGACAGAAGCTAAAATCGAGACAGCCGTCCAGCCGGCCTTCGTAAACGCGCAAGGCGCTTCCCGCCAGCGTTACCTCGCCAAAGAGCCAACAGTCTGGCTTGGCCCGGCGACAGGCGGCGCGAAACTCACTCCAAAAGGCGAGTGATGGCCCGGCCGCATAATCCAGCCGATAGCCGTCAATCGCGAATTCGGTCAACCAATAGCGTGCGGCATCGATCAAGTAGCGCCGTGCCCCCGGATCATCGGTGTTGAATTGGGGCATCGTGGCGACGTTGAAGAAAGTGCGATAGCCATGCGTATACTCGGTGCCAAAGCTGAACCACTGCCGCGCGGGCGCAGCCGGATCCGCTTGTGCCTGGCGAAAGGGGGCAAAGTCGAGGCTGGTATGGTTGGCGACAAAATCGAGCAAGACGCGTAAGCCCCGTACATGCGCTGCTGTCACTAGGGTGCGCAAGGTCGCTTCGTCACCAAAGCGCGGGTCAATGCGGTAATAGTCGCTAATGTCGTAACCGTGGTAGCTGGGGGTGACAAAGATCGGGCTCAGCCAAATCACCGTCGCCCCCAACGCCACAATGTAATCTAATTTGTCGATGATCGGGGCCAACCCACCGCCGGTGAACTGGTTTAGTTCCTGATCGGTCAGCCAACTCTGGGCAGGGTGATTCGCATTATCACTGGCTGCATAGGCAAAGCGATCGACAAAGATCTGGTAGACCACGGCGGCCTTGGCCCACGCCGGGGTCACAAAGTCATCCACATGATAGCCATAGCGGGTAGCAACTTCGGCAACCCCGTCGATGTGCGTTTCGTTGCTCCAGACCGAGAACGTCTCGTCACCGCGCCGCCACCCTTCAATGCGATATTGCACAAAGGTCCCCGGCGGCTGGCCCGGAAGTTCGCCTTGCCACTGGGCGATATAATCCCAGATGGCATCTGTCCATTCACTCGCGACGGGCGTGAACTGGACCGCAAAACCGTTGGTGGCGACGCCGTGGTGCCCACTTGGCTCACTGCCGTCAACCGTCACATAGGCCGCAAGCGCGTCAATGACGAGATCCGGCCCGACGTAGACGACAAGCTGCACGCTATCCCCCGGCCGCGGGTCACGCGGGGTGATGGCGTGGCGATGGCGCAGGCCACTGGCCTGGTGCCGTTGCGCGCTGAGCAGTTGGGCATCATTGGCCTCAATCCCGCCAAAGACAAAGTCGTCCATGACCTGCTCTGGCCCTTGGGCTTGCTCACCGTCGGGTAACGGCGCTGCTGTGTCTGCCGTGCTGGTTGCCATGCCTAGCCCTTTACCCCACCAACCGTTAAGCCGCCGACCAGATAGCGCTGTAAGATCAGGAAGACAATCAGTGTCGGCAAGACGATCACCATCCCCCCGGCAGCGAAGTAGCCCCAGGGCACACTCTGATCGTTGGCCAGGCTAAAGAGGCCAGGCACCGCCAGCTTCATACTATCCGGCGCGGGGATCAGCACCGAGGCAAAGATAAAATCGCCCCAGCCGGCCATAAAACCAAAGAGGGCCGTGACCGCGACCGCCGGTAAAGCCAGGGGTAGACCAACCCGAATAAACGAGTCAATCGGTCCACAGCCATCGATCATCGCCGCCTCTTCCAACTCAACCGGGATGGTGTCGAAGTAGCCCTTCATATTCCAGGTGCTAAAGACCAGCGTGCCAATCGTGTAGGCCAGAATCAGCCCTTCATGGCTGCGATAGAGCCCGAGGGCCGTCAAGATCTGCGCCACGGCCACCAAGGCCAGCACACCGGGGAAGGTCTGAATTGCCAGCAAGAAGACGAGTAGCGATTGGCGCCCATAAAAACGAAAGCGCGAGACGGCAAACGCGGCCGAGGTGCTGATAATCACCGAGGCGATACTCGTGACGACCGCCACATATAAACTATTACGGATCCAATTGAGCAAGGGCTTTTCGACCAGCATCACCCGGTAATTTTCCCAACTCCACTCGGTGGGAATAAACATCCCGGCAAAGTTAAGGGTGTAGAGCCGATCACCGAGTCGCCCTGAAGCCAGGATGGCGAACCAGACGGGATAGAAGGCAAAGAGCCCCGCAAAGATGAGAATTACATAGGCGATTAACAGGGCCTGCTTGGATGGGGCGCGGTTCATTCGTAGGCTCCTTTCGTGATCCGGGTATAGCGCAGGCTATACAGCGTGGCCGCAAAAAGAAAGAGAAAGAGAATCACGGCAAAAGCCGTGGCGCGGCCATAATTTTGCGACTGGAAGATCTGCTTATACGCATAGACGATCACAAACTCTGTTGCGCCGGGTTGACCAGCCCCGCGGGTCGGACCGCCTTGGGTCATTGCCCAGGCGGTGCCAAACATCTGGAAGGCCGTAATTGAGGTGAGCACGGTGGCAGGCAAAATTGCCGGGCGGATCAGCGGCAAGGTGATCTGGGTCAGTTGGGTCCACCAACTAGCCCCTTCCACTTCCGCGGCCTCATAGACATCCTTGGGCACCGATTGTAACGCGCCCAGAATCACAATCATAAAGAAGGGGTAGGAGAACCAGACATCGGTAATGACAATGGCTGCGAACGCAGTAGTCGGATCACTGAGCCAGGCATAACCGTCAAAGCCGAGCATCTGGAGAATCTGGTTGATCACGCCACGTTCGCGGAAGAAGAATTGCCAGACGAGCGCCATCAGGATCGCCAGCGAAGAAGTGGCCCACGGTAAGAAGAGCAAGACCCGGAAAAAGGTACGCCCCGGCAGTTGCTCCAGATTGAGGATCAGCGCCAAGACCAGCCCCAGCACAAAACTCAAGGGCACCCGCAGCACGACAAAGATAATCGTGCGGAAGACCACTACAAAAAAATCGCCGGTGCTCATCAATTGGTTGTAGGCCTGCCCGGCGTTGAGCGCAAAGGCCAGCAGCAATGCGCCGCCCAGCCCCAGCAACCAGAGCGCCGACGAACCAAAGCGCCGGGTCATCTGGCGATCATAGTAGCGATCGGCAAAGCCGGCCACGAATAAGGGAATAAAGCAGATCAGAATCATCAAGAAGGCTTGCAGCGCTTCGGGGACAAAGAGCCGC
Source organism: Caldilineaceae bacterium (assembly GCA_022842065.1). Next base: position 19,743 of record JALHQH010000065.1, on the reverse strand, counting down.
CCCACCAGATCAACATAATTCTGGTAGAGGGGGGTGATCAGGGCATAAGGTTCGGCTAAGCCACGCGGGGCATTGGCCCGAAACACGGGCCAGCAGAGCGGGTCAAGCACACTGGTTAACAGGGCAGAACAATCGGGGTTAGGATGAAATTTGTTGCGATTTGTAAACGAGGTAAAGATGCTCAGCAGAATTGGAAAGACATTGAGCACGAGCACGCCCAGCAGGGTAGGGCCGATAAAGAGGAGCAAGGTAAACGCTTTGCGGCGCCCCGACCAACCAATCATAGGTTTTCACTCCTTAGGTAACAAGGCTAAAGAACTTCCGGGCAGTGAGCAAATTATTGTTTTGTCAATAAGTGGTGAAGGGTTGGGGGCCGGCGACCTGTATCATTTTGTCCCGTAGGGATGGAAGTGCTTTGGGTGGTAACAAGCTGATGTCCACGCACAACCGTCCCTACGGGACCGTCTATCAGAACTTATTTTGCAAACAGTAGAGCAGCGGGCGATGCCTTACTGCATTTGGGCAATCGCCTCTTCAATGGTGGTCTGGGCGGCGGCGACAGCTTCTTCTGGCGTCTGTGCACCATTCCAGATTGCGGCGGTCGCATCACCCACTGGCCCCCATTGGGCGGAGGCAAAGGGCGTATTGGCCATGGGAATGCCCAAGTTCAGCGAGGCCCCAAAGCCACTGATCGAGGCTAAAGCCTGCACTTCCGGATCCTGCAGGGCGGCCGTGGCCGCCGGAATCGTCTTGTTGGCCAGGGCCAACTTGGTCTGCACTTCGGCACTGGTGAAGTACTTCATTACATCCAGGGCGACTTCAGCGTGACCGCGGTCGGCCGCATTGGCGGTGAGCATGAGGGTCTTGATGCCGACAAAGGGGCGACCCATGGGGATAATCCCATAATCAATACCCGCGGCTTCCAGATCGGCGATGGCCCACGGGCCGGTCCACCAGGCCCCCGTTTGGCCTTCGGTGATGGCGGCCTTGCAGATATCGTGTGAAGCTTCGGTATCGAGCACGGCTTTGACTTCATTCAGCCATTCCGCTGCAGCGATCCCTTCCGCCGAGCCAATGTGCACGCCTCCTTCGTCATCGACATAGGAGGGCATGCCAAAGCCAAAGTAAAGCGGGGCGACATGATAGGCATCCGCGCCAGGGAAACCCTGATTACAGAAGAGCGGCATGCCGGTATCTTCCTTAAATTGGGTCGCCTTGGCCAGCAGATCGGCAAAGTCCATCGGATCGGTGGGCAGATATTCTTCGGTCACCAGCGCCTTGTTATAGACCAAAGCAATGCCTTCTTGGGTTTCCGGCAAGCCCCAGATCTGCCCCTGCCAGACCACACCGGAAACGGCGGCTGGTTCATAGGTGCTCTCCAAGAAGCCCTGATCAATGCCCAAGTCGTTGAGGGCGACAATGTTGCCGCTCAATGCCTGATCACCAATGCTGTCATTGGCCCAGGCAAAGATATCCGGCCCTTCGCCGGCTGGAATCGCGACCTTTGCCGCTTCGCCGATATTATCCGGCTTGGACAATTCCACCGTGACATTGGGGTTGGCAGCCATATACTCCTGGAAAACTGCCTCAATGTTGGTGGCATATTCGCCGGCCCAACCGTGCCAGATGGTGATGGTGACTGCTTCATCCGTCGTCGCAGCAGTATCGCTTGCGGTGCCGGCACCACTATCCGCCGCGGCCTCATCGCCGGTCGCGGGGGCAGGCACGCTGCTGGGACACGCGGTTAACACGAGTGCGCTGATCAAGAGTGCTGTGATCAGCAACCAACCTTTGTTGCGCATATCGTCGCTCCTTTGTGAACGATAAATATAAGGATTGTTGTAATGCTGGTTATAACAGTTGGGAAGCCAGGTACAAGATTGCACAAATCTTATACAAATCGCGGACACTGCTGCGATTATACACTAAGTTGGGGAACAGGTAAATCGGTAGATAAGTAAATCGGTATAGCCTTGTCACCCCTTCACCACGCAGCGTGAGTACACACGTGTCGGGAGTACCCTCCCGTGGCCTTGCGCGCGTTGTCACCCCTTCACCCCTTTACCTTGTCACCCCCGGCGGTGGGCCACTGGAACAGCGCCTGATGAGCCGACAGGCCAGTTGTTTCTGGGTTGGTTGGGCCTGTTCACCGGTCAAGATCTGCTCAATCAGCAGTTGGGCCGCGCTCATGGCCATTTCGGCATAGGGGACATGCAGTGTGGTTAACGCAGGGACCACATGGGTTGCCTCGGCCGAGTCATTGGTGCCCACCACTGAGACCTGTTGCGGGACGCTGATCTGATGCTCGCGCAAGGCCCGTAAAATACCCACTGCCATCAGATCATTCGCGGCATAGTAGGCCGTCGGGGCGGCTTGGCCCAAGGGCAACATGCGTTCTACCGCTTTATAGCCGCCGGCTTCGGCAAAGTAACCAAAATCGATCCATTCGTCATGCCAGGCTAGTCCAGCTTTACGCATGGCACTTTGGTAACCTTCCAACCGTTCACGACTGACGGCAACGGCTGGATCACCCCCAACAAAGGCGATCCGCTCATGGCCCTGTGCAATCAGATCCTGAATGACGACTGCGGTCCAGTAGCGATTGTCAGCATCCACCCAACTAATATCCTGGTGATTCACCGGTGGGTGACCGATGAGGACAAACGGGGTAGATTGGCGACGTAATGCGCCCACCGTATCGACATCAAGCCGATTACTGAGGACGACAATGCCATCGGCCTGCCGCGAACCAAGAATTTGAAAAGTCTGGTTGATCACATCGGCGTGACTGTCACTGCCGCTGACAAGAATGCGAAAGCCATGATCGTGAGCAGTGGTTAGCAGCCCGCGCATCACTTGCGGAAAGAAGCTGTCATCAAAGTAGCCGTCAAAAATGTGGGGGACAACAATGGCAATCGTATAGGTCCGTCGTACACTGAGGGAGCGGGCAATGGCATTGGGCTGAAAGTCCAGGGCATGAGCGGCCGCCATGACTCGGCCCCGCGTCTTTTCGCTGATCTTGGCTTTGCCTGAAAAGACCCGACTTACTGTGCTCGCATTAACCCCGGCGCGCGCGGCGACGTCACGGATTGTTGACATAAAATTGGCGTATAATGGTGGCTGCCTGTGACAGCCACAGCAATGGAGCTAGGGAGCGCAAATGGAACTGGGGGCTTACCATTAGGGGTGCAACCGCTTGCAGTGTGCAACCGCTTGCAATTATAAAGCGAGAAGAGGAATCTGCCAAATTAACGCATCAGGCAACAGGGTTAGCGCCGCAAGCCGTTGCGGCGCTAACCCTGTTGCCTGATGTGATCGCGCGTTGGATTCAAGGCCCCGGTTTAGACATGATCACAACCCAGTAGTGTTGGTATGGGCTGCCAGGTACCTGTGCATAGCCAATGCCATACTCACTCTGCTGTACAAAGAAGTCGTTTGTGCCTAGAATGTGGCTCAGGTGCTTATCGGAAACCATCCAAGCATTCCACATGCCATCTGCATTGTTGGCACCGGCACCAATCGACTCAATATTGTTGCCATTGACCTCTTGGTTATACTCGGCCGGCAATGGATAACCGGCCTGGCGCGCCAGATAATTAGGCCCCTGCCCATCGGGGTTTACATGGTTGAAATAGGCCCGTCGCCCCATATCCTCAGCCCGCGCTCGTGCTACATTGGCTAACACAGGATTGCATGCCAGGGCAGGATGACGTTGTTCCGGGTGGCTGGTCATTAGCGCCACAATGCGCTGTTCTTGTTCATTGAGTTGGCAAGTTGGCTCACTGGCTTGCACAACTTCAGCTTTGCTGACCATGGGCAGAAAAATCGTATGCGCAGCACGCTCTGGATCAGCATAGACACTCGTCGGGAGCAGCCAGGCACAAATGGTCAACAGGCTAAGTATGATTTTTATGGGAAGATGCCGCACAACTGAAACATGCTGTGGTAATCTCATTTAATTCTCCTGTGATGATGCACTTCATCCACTATACTGCGCTTCTTGATCGGAGCAAGGTATCGCAGGGTAATAAGCTAGCACTAAATTTGTTCTCGCGGGTAAATCAGCTGATAATTTTGGATTCAAAACAATTGCCTGCGCTTGGCTACAGAGAGCAGCTTTGCTAAACGAACGTGTAAGGTAATATTGGCGGTCAGCAAGTACTCTTAATCAAATACTATAAACCCGAGAAACTCTACAAAAAGTTACAGTTTCATTGCAGGTAATTAAATAATATGAAAGTTCCAGTGTGGTAAAATGTTAGGGATATAGGCGCTTTACGTAAGCTTTGTTTGAAATCAGTCAGATTGTCTCACTGATCTGAGGAATGTATTAGTCGTCCATTAGGACAAAAATTCAGCTCATCATACCGCATATAAGTTGTCGTTGCTGTTCGTTTACGTCACACTTGCGCCATCGCTCGGCTACAGCCTTGCCATGCCTTGCTGATGATCGCCCAATGCATTAGGTCTGCTGGATGACGCATTGCCTACGCTCAGGCTACATGCCCACCTGGCGCACCTGTTTTCGGGTACGATGATGGGGTCGTTTGCGCTAGGACGCAAGAATTGCTGGTCAAAGCCGGAAAATGGTTTTTCATTGACGGCGGGGTGAGGTACACTAACCCCTGGCAGTCACGGGCTGGGCAAGATGATTTATCATTTACCTGCCGCTCAGTTGACACCGTCGTTGCGGCAACCGCTCTCCGGGAGACAAACTACTGTTTTTAGGCAACGCTCACTGGTGTGGCGTAAGGTGTATGAGGCAATCATGAAAGATCTGATTACAAAACCAGCGCTAGGCGCGGTTGGTGATGCACCCAGCAGGGCCGGCGGGGGACGATGGCACCTCAAAGGCTTCCTGACCCGCGAATTCTCGATCACCGAAGCTAGCCTGATTTTGATGTTCAGCTTCTTCACCTCGGCTGTCTTGGGGGCGCTACGCCAGGTCCTCTTCAACGCTGCGTTCGGCGTGGGAATGGATGCAAATGCCTACTACGCGGCCTTTCGTCTGCCCGATACACTCTTTAATTTGATTGCCGGCGGGACCTTGTCCAATGCGATGATCCCTGTCCTGTTAGGCACAGTCCGGAAGGACGGGCAGGAGGCTGGTTACCGTCTGGTCAGTCTGGTCTTTACTGGTTTGATGGTGACGATGATTGTCATTGTGCTCCTGTTGATGATCTTTACACCGGCCTTTGTGCACTATGTGTTGGCCCCTGGTTTTGATGCGGAAACCGCGGCCCTCACTGTCACGCTTACCCGCATCAAGCTGTTGCAGCCGCTGATTCTGTCGATCAGCAGTGTAGCGACCGCTGTCCTTAACAGCCGCAGTCAATTCTTTTTACCTGCGCTCTCGGTGATCACCCATAATCTCCTGCTTATTGCGGGGATTCTTGTCGCGCGGCTCTTTCCCGCGGTTGGCGTCTTTGGCCCGACGGTGGGGACTGTCATCGGCGCATTGCTCCAGGTGATCATTCTGTGGCCGGGGTTGCAAGTCCTGCGGGGGCGGCAGTGGTTCACTTGGGCCCCCAATGATCTGCGCCTACGGGAAGTCGTGGCGCTACTGATTCCCAATGGCCTCTCGGCGGTGGTTAATTATGGGGGGGCCATTGTTGATACCGCCTTCGCTTCGCTAACCGCAACGTTTATTGCTCTGCCTGCCCTTTACAATGCCATGTTGCTGGCTAATCTGCCGGTGACCTTACTTGGTTATGCCGTGGGGTTGGCGGCTTTTCCCCGTTTTGCTGCGCGCGCCGAGGCCGGTGAATGGCGGGCCATGCGGCACCTTGTCTTACTGGTTCTTGCCATTGCTTGTTTGCTCTCTTTCGTCGCAATGGGCACCATTTATTGGATCGGCCGTGATGTCGTGCGGCTGCTCTTTGAACATGGTGAATTTACGGCTACTGCCGGCGATGAGACGTACCGCGTCCTGGTCATCTATGCGTTAGGGCTGCCAATCCACATTGGTACCGAAATCCTTTCGCGTGGCTTGATCGCGTTGCGCGATACGCGCACGCCGCTTTTTACCAATATCGGGCAATTGATCAGTCGCTTTACGATTATGAGCCTGTTGATCGGCGAGATCGGCCTTTTCGCCATTCCCATTGCCTTTATCACCTCTTCAACGCTGGAAACCATTGCCCTGGGGACCGTTTATCTCCTGAAGCTCCGACGGCGGATTGCGGCCATGCCTGCCACCAGCGCAGCCGATCTTGCCTGAACAAAATCACTACTGACATAATGGTGTCAGGAGCGCCATGGTATGCTTATCAGAATACATTGATAAGCATACCATGGCGCTCCGGAAAATAGTACGACAACGTTAAATTCGTGCTGAATTCATTCAGCCGAGTTCAGATAATTTAACGGTGTCGTAACAGACAGCCGCACCGCGTCCTAGCTGTTGAAGGAAATCAAAATGGCTTATTGGATCAATACTGTCTCCCGTGATCATGTGCAGATCGGCCTGGCCGGTGGATTTACGCAGGCCAATCATGGCAAAGCAACCAATCTCAAGCGCCTGGCCAAAGGTGACTTAATCGCTTTTTATTCAGCGCGTACCAGCTTGCAGCATGGTCGACCACTGCAACATTTTACCGCCCTGGCGCGGGTGACTGACGATCGCCCCTATCAAGCCACGATGACGCCGGACTTCCACCCGTGGCGGCGACGGGTGGAAGGATTGCCGGCGCAGGAAACACCCATTCACCCGTTGCTTGCGCAACTCAGCTTTATCCACGACAAAACGCGCTGGGGGTACCCCTTTCGCATGGGGTTGTTTGCAATTCCCGCCGCAGACTTTGCGCTGATTGCCACGGCCATGGGGATGGAATTTTCCCTCGCAGCACCGGCAATCGGGAGCTGACCGTGTTCAAATAAATTGGTTCTTCTGGATCTGATGGGGTTACCCTTCCTGGAAGAGGCAGAAATTTGTCTGTCTGCGCAGAATAGTTGCGCCTCTTCCAGGAAGGATCCATCTCAACCCCCTGCATTCCTGAAGAGCCAATAAATTTAGAGGTGTACTGTCATTCCGAAGCGAAGCGAGGAATCTCGATCTGGCTAACTGGCGTTTCCTCGCTTCGCTCCCTAGAAACTCACCCGTGAGTTTCTTTGCCAAGCTGATGTTGCCACGGCAAAATCGGTAACTCGGAATGACAAGGCCAACCGCGCAAGCTTAATTTTGCCAAGCAATCATAAGGAGCAAAGAAATGAAACGACTGTCACAACCAGCCTTGCAACAAACCCGCACATATCTTGCAACCCAGGGACGTGCGGTGGATCAAGCGCGCTTTGCCTTCCATTTTGAGGGCGGCCGTGCGGCTGCTGTCTTAACGGCACTGGCTGCCTATCAAAATGCGGATGGGGGTTTCGGCCATGCATTAGAGCCGGATCTGCGGACCGCGGCTTCGTCGGCCATTGCCACGCAGCAAGGCTGCAACCTGTTGCGGGAAGTCGGCGCAACTAGCGGCGAAGTGCTGGTACAGCGCGCTGTGGCCTATTTGCTGGCCACGCTTGACCAAAAACAATTACGCTGGGAAATTGTGCCCCCAGCGGTGGAAGACGCCCCCCACGCCCCGTGGTGGGGTTATGCGCAAAGCGCGGAGAATTTTGATGGTTTCCTCGCCAATCCGCGGGCCGCGCTGATCGGTTTTCTCTGTGAACACCAGTCGCTGCTGCCGGTCGGCCTGCTGGCCGCGCTGCTCGAAGCGCAAATTGCCCATCTGGTGACCCAAGGCGACGACAAGGGGATTGATATGCATGAACTGCCCTGTTATGTCACGCTTGCGCTGTCACCCCAGCTTCCGCATCGCTACCAGCAACAGATTACTGCGCTCCTGCACAAGGCCGTACAAGGCAAAGTTGCCACCGATCCCAGCGCGTTTGGCAGCTATCAACTGTTGCCCCTGGATGTGGCCCCCGCGCCTGATGCCCTGCTTGCCGCGGCGGTTGACCGCAGCGCGGTAGATGCGCACCTAGACTATCTGCTGGAGACGCAACTGCCCGACGGTTCCTGGCCTTTGCCCTGGTCCTGGGATTTTGTCGATGCCGCGGCTTGGGCCCAGGCCGCGCGTGATTGGAAGGGGTTTACTGCGGTGAATTGGGTTAAAACGTTGGCGGCTTATGGGCGGGTTGAAGGGTAAACCTATTCTTGTTTAGTGGTAAGGATTCAGCCGTATGCGCAGGCGCGTCGCACTGTCCAATCATCCACCCTCCAGATCTTTGCGGGATTTGGCAAATTGTCAGCCTATTGGGCGCTTAACTTCAGCAAAAGAGTCGGCTTGCGCGTTATGATCAACCACACAACATGTTATTCGAGGAGGAGAGACTATCATGTTAAGCTGGTTGCGGGCGCTGGGATTATTTTTGGTAAAAGTCCTGTTGGTGGCTTTAACTGGCCTGGCCGTTGTTGCGTTGATTAGTTGGGGGTTGGGCGCTTCGGTTGCCGGCTATGCCGGCACCATTCGTTGGCTTGGGGTGATGATCATGATCTTCGGTCTCTATTCACTGACCGGCTCGATGCAGAGTAACCATTCGACGAGTTATTCCCTGCTTCGTAATTCCAGCGCGCTTTCTACGAGCTATAACATTGGCCCTTTGCACGGTCAGCAGTGGCACCAACGGGCACAGGATAATTCTTGGAGCGCGTTTCATTTTATGCTCTTTACCACCGGCACCGGTCTTTTGTTCCAACTCGCTAGTTATCTCATCCGGCTTTGGTTAACCGCGGGGTAAGGTCAAATCATTGATAACGCGCTGCAATTGCCTGCGCGCACCGTGCCATCTCCTGACGTAGTTCAACCGGTGCTAAGACTTCAACCCCTTCGCCCCAACGCAGTAGCCAACCCACGATTTGACCGAAGCTGTGGACCCGATAGCGCATGCGCATTGTTCCTGTCGCTTCTTTTTCCTCGCCCACAAAGGTAAAGTGCTGCGCTTCCTGCACCCAGCGTACGATCGCCGCATCAACCTGGATTAGCACTTCTTGCCAGGTCGTTGTTTGGCGCTCGTCTTGGATGGGACGCGCGACAAAACGTTCCTGGGTTACCTGCAACCGGTCAATCCGGTCGAGGCGAAAGACGCGTTGATCCTGGCGCAAGCGGCAATAGGCGGTGACCACCCAGACATCATCAAGATAGGCCAGTTGCAACGGCTCGACCGCACGCTCGGTGATCTGATTGTCATGTTGCGCATGGTATTGCAGGCTGACCACCCGCCGCTCCTGAATTGCCTGTTGCAGCCGTAGAAAAGTCTGATTGTCAAGATTCAGGGGCGGTCGCCCGATGTTGTAAAAGCCGAGGATCGCTTGCAGCACTTCCACTTGCGCTAAGGTGCTTTTGGGCAGGACAGCGCGGATCTTTTCCAGCGCTGATTGGGCCGCCTGGTGGGTCGGGCCGGCTTCCGTAAAGCCGGTGAGCATGGCAATCGCCAGAAAAAGGGCTTTGGCCTCCGCCTCGCCAAACATAATCGGCGGCAGATAATAGCCGGGCATCAACTGATAGCCCTCGCCCGGCATCCCCACCAATGGCACACCCACTTCATAGAGCGCTTCGATATCGCGATAGACCGTACGCTCACTAATTTCAAAACGCGCGGCCAGATCTTGGGCGCGCACCAGTTGGCGGCTTTGTAAGATCAACAGATAGCCTAGCAGGCGGTCAACACGGTTCATGGCAGGTAAGCGTGGCAAGTGAACATTGATGGCATGGCAATTACGCGCGATTGGCTTGACAGTGATAGGCTACAGGACAGAAATTAACTTTATTGTAGCGGTCAGCGATCCGTTCTACAAGTTGCTTATCATGCTGCAAGTCAAATAGGAAGGTTATAATGAATCATCAAGATGATCAATCTGTGGGGGCGATCCTCCAGGCGCTGGCCCAGTTCCCATTGCTCAACGCCCTTACTGGCCGCCGCTCACGGCGTTTTGCGCTGGGGGCTACCTTGCCTGATGGCCCCTTTGCCTACACTTCGCAGCACGAGCCACTGCCCTTGAGCGAGTTGGAACAGCTACTGCTGCTCACCGCGATGACCGGCAATACGGGCTGGAACTATCTGCTCCCGCACCATCCCACCATCCCGGCGCGGATGCCGGCTTATCCGACCGCCGCGGGGGGCCGCGCCCATGCCTCGGCGGCCGGCATCCACACCAGCGAACTCTTCTTCACCGACGACAATGGTACTTATTTTTTCGCCACGCGCGATGAACCGGCATTGATCGAGCCCGCCGCTGATGGTTCAGTCGACGTCGCCCATTGGCTGGCTGCTCACCGGCGCTGTATTCGCAAACTGGGTGACCAACGCCTGCATCTCCCGCCCAGCGCGATGGATGCCCACAACACCTGGTGTGCCAACGTGGCGGGTAGTACCCTCTTGATCCCGGTGGCCGATCTGGCGCAACATCTGCTCGGTGTGCTCTGTTTTATGGTGCAGAATGGCGGCTGTCTCTACGACAATGTCCACAACGAACGTATCCCCGGTATGGATCAGTTTCGCCACCTAGTCGATGTCGATCACCCCGCACCGCTCACCCAACTGGAACAGAATTCGCTGATCATGGTCACTGCCGAACTGACCACGGCCAGCCAAAATGGCATGCTGCTGTTGCAGGCAATGGGCTTGGGTGGTTGGCTCTATACCGGGCTAGACATGTATGCTGTGCTCGGGGCGAGCCAGGATCCGGCGGTACCGGGGCTGGGCTTTAACACGGTGACCAACTCGGCCTGGCCGGTGCCCAATGTGACTGGTTTACCCGGCGTCTATCCGGGCTTCTGTCCACCCCACTTCCCCGATATGCGCGCCGCGGTCGATGCCTTTGTGGACCGCAAATTTGGGCCAGGTGGTCCCTTTAATGGGGTGACGGGGGGACCGTGGCGGGAAAGCGCCCAAATCCGCAGCGCGATTACGCCCTACGATGAAGAATTCAAAGCGTGTGTGGCCCATATGGCCCAATTTGTCTATGAGCGCTTTGGCAAATTCCCTGCTACCGTGCCCACCATCTTTGCCGGTCCTTATCTCCAAGCCCATCACCTGGACCTGGATTTTTACGATCATTACTTCACGCCGGGGGCGTACCTAAGTAGCCATGCTGAGCATTTGGCGCGTTGGCATGTTTGAGTGACGACGGACGATTGCTGTGCCGGTCGTCCGTCATCCGTCGTCTCTTCCTCGCCATAACTCCACGTTACTAAATCGCTGATCCACCGTCATCCCTAATGAATAACCTTACAATAGCGTTTGCGTCAATTGTCTGCGTGGTGGCGCGAGCCTAAACTTTACCGGGAATGGGGTATTCAGGATGAATAAGGATCGCCGTAGTCGGATTGCACATATCCGCAGTGAACTGGAACGGATTTTAAGCGAGGAACAAGAGGCGCTCGACGACCTGCCGGCGGCATTGCAGGATTCGGAACGCGCCGAGGAGATGCAGGAGGTCATCGATTTCTTGCAGGAAGCGATCGACACGTTGAAGGATCTACTGGCGGCCTGAGGCGGAATAGGGGTGGGGTCGGCAAAGCGTTCCGGGGACGGGCCAGCACAAATTGCGTTGACAAACCTATTTGTGGACCGTCCCCGGAACGCTTTGCCGGCTTGTCGCTTTATCTACTCATCGCCACTCAGGCCCGTAATGCGGATCCCGCTGCTCTTGACCTTGTTGCGAATGTTGATCCCGATCAGCAGCGCCGTTAACCCTTCAACGACCGAGGCATTGGCCAGGGGACCGGCATCAATGGCGACAAAGCCGGCCGCTTGCGCCAGTTCGATCACCTGCTGCTTGGCCTCTTTGCTTTCGCCGGTGACGAGGACATCGCAGTTGGGTTGCCAGCTTAGATCTTTGAGATGACCGGCGGCAATATTCTGAAAGGCGGCGACCAGTTGTACGCTCTGGCCTAGTTGCGCCTGTGCTTCCTGTGCCGCAGAACCGCCGGGTGGTCGCCAAACCGTTGCCACCTTGGGTGGCTTGAGCGGGGCCACCACGCTGATCACGATCTTGCCCTGCGCACCATCGACAATCTGGGCAATCGTTCCTTCTTGCGCATCATAGGGTACGCTGAGCACGATCAGATCGGCCTGTGCGGCGGCGTTCGCATTGGTTGCGCCGCTGATTGGGGCACTGGTCGCCGGCAGCGGCTCACGCAATTCGGTGGCACTACTGGCTGCTTTCTCTGCACTGCGGCTGCCAATGATAATCGGATAACCCGCGGCAGCCCAGCGTACGGCCAGCCCGGAACCCTCCGCCCCGGTGCCGCCAATCACGGCGATAGTCGGTTTCGTCATAGTTTTTCTCCTGATGGAACGCGGCTTTAGCGGATGATCGTGGAAAAATCCGCGCCATCCGCGTTCAATTGTTATCTTACCTGTAAAATGATCTTGCCGATATTGCGATTCTCGGCCATCTGTTGGTGGGCTTCATTCGCCTGTGCGATGGGGTAGATGGTTTCGATCACCGGCTTGAGCGTGCCCTTTTCAACTTCCGGCCAGCAGCGGGCCATAAAGTTTTCTTTAATCGCCACTTTTTCGGCCAGGGTGCGACTGCGCAGCACTGAGCCAATCAGCCGCAGCCGTTTGCCCATCACCTGGCGCAGATCGATTTGAGTTTGGGCACCGCTCAGGGTGGAAATAAAAACCAGCCGCCCCTTGAGTTTGAGTAGCCCCAGGTTGCGTGCCAGGTAATCCGCGCCGACCATATCCATCACCACGTCGACACCTTTGCCGTCGGTAAAATGTTTCACCGCTTCGACAAAATCTTCGGTCCGGTAGTTGATCGCCAAATCGGCACCCAGTTCCCGACAGGCTGCGACTTTGTCGTCGCTGCCTGCGGTGACAATTGCCAGGTTACCGCTTGCTTTGAGCAGTTGAATTGCAGCCGTGCCTACCCCGCTAGCCCCACCATGCACCAACGCCACCTCGCCCGGTTGGATCGCCGCTTCCATGTACAGGTTCACAAAGGCCGTGAGATAGACTTCCGGCAAGCCGGCAGCCAGCGTAAAGTCCCAGCCCAGGGGCAGGGGCATCAACATCGCGGCGGGGACAATCGTCTGTTCGGCATACCCACCACCGGGCAGTAACGCACAGACCTGATCGTCCGGTTGCCAATCCTGCACATTCGGGCCGACCGCTGCGATCACCCCAGCCATTTCTAAGCCTAAAATAGCCGATGCGCCAGGCGGTGGTGGATAGTTGCCCTGTCGTTGCATCAGATCGGCGCGATTGAGCGCGGTGGCATGGATATCAACCAAGACTTCGGTCGGGCCAATCGGGGGCAATTCACCCACCTCGGCCCAGCGCATGGTCCGCGTCGCGCTCTGTTCATCAACGATAATTGCTTGCATCGTGCTATTCTTTCTTGCTCTTGGGCTTGGCGCGGCGGGCGCGCGGGGCGATGGAACTTGTCTGCAGCGACCGCGGGGAAACCGGACGCGAGGTACTGGTGGCAGCGCTTTCCGCGCTTTTTTTCGAAGGAGTCCGCGCTGTGCTAGGTGAATTCACTAACGGTGCGTCCCCCGAATCTGCCGCGTCTTTTGCCCCCTTGGTCGCCTTACCAGTTGCACCACCGGCCGGGTTGAGCGAGCGCAGCAAGGTGGCGTTATCCGGCGTGCCGTCGATCAATTTGAGCAAGCCGCGCATGGCTGCCAGGGCTGAGCCGCCGGATAGCCAGCGGCGCAAGGTGGCCAGCCGCGCAATTTCATCCCTGTTGTACAGCAGCTCTTCTTTACGCGTACTGCTGGCCGGAATATTGATTGCTGGATAGACGCGGGCCTCGGCTAATTCGCGATCAAGCACCACTTCGCTGTTGCCGGTGCTCTTAAATTCTTCGTAGATGTAATCATCCATGCGCGAACCGGTATCGATCAGTGCGGTGGCAATCACAGTGACCGAACCGCCGTTTTCGATGTTGCGCGCCAACCCAAAGAAGCGGCGCGGCATCTCCAGCGCCTTGGCATCAATACCGCCCGACATCGTGCGCCGCGCGCCGGCACTGTGCAGATTATACGCGCGTCCTAGCCGGGTCAGGCTGTCGATCAGCACCACCACATCGCGGCCACATTCCAGCTCACAGCAGACATGGGCCATGGCCAGCTCGGCCAGGTTGACATGGGCGTCTATGCCCTGATCGTTGGAGCTGGCCAGCACTTCGGCTTGGACATTGCGGCGGAAATGGGTTACCTCTTCGGGGCGTTCGTCGATCAACAGGGCGATGATACGGGTTTCGGGGTTGGCGGCATGGATCGAGGAAGCAATGGCTTCAAGAATCTGCGTCTTCCCAGCTTTGGGAGGAGCGACGATCAGCCCGCGGGTGCCTTTGCCGATGGGGGCCAACAGGTCGATGACCCGCATGGTCACATTGCCACTGTCACCCAGTTGGAACCGATCATTAGGATCGATGGCAACCAACCGTTCAAAGGGGGTGCGCGCCCTAAAGGCTTCTGGGCTCAGACCACAGATGCTCGTGATCTTCGTCACCTGTAAGCCCTGTTTGCCCGGTTTGGCTTCCCCGACCACGGCCGCTCCTTCCACGAGGCGATAGTCACGGATCAGCGTATTCGAGAGCCAGGGATCATCACGCAGTGGTTGATAGGAAACTTCGGGGTCGCGTAGAAAGCCGCCCCCTTGGCGCATCGTCTGCAACACGCCGCGTACTTGTTCAGTCATGATCGATTCACGTTTCTTTGGTTACTTCTGAATGGGGGTGACATAATATCTGTTAGGATACAAGAATCAGGTGTCAGGTCTGCTAGCTGGATCACATCTTTGGTTAACTGTCCAGGGGCATGGGGTACATTGCTACCGTTAGGCCGGCGCGCGGCTGACACACTTGGTATCCCTATTGTATCGCACTTATCGGCAGATTGACAGCGCACAAAGTCGTAATTGTCAGGAGTTAGCGCTTGCTGAGCACAGGGAACGCAGGGAAGGTGGAAAGCCGTGAGGGAATTTGATCTACGCTGCCAGGTCCCTCCTATAAAAGAGTGGACCTGGCAGTTGCGCCTGATCAAAAGATCTGATACGCAGTGGATAGGTTGAACGGTGTTGATGCGGTTCACTGAGATTGACGTTGGCCAACCAGCGAAGGACACGCCAATCGAGCCCCGTCACGCAAAGATCCATCGTTTGTTCCGGCTGGCAAGTCATTTGGCGGAGGAAAGTCGGCCTCTTTGCTACGCAATTTGCCAAAGTGACGAATGGTAATTAGCTGTTGTCGCGATAAGGTGACCGATCATCCCGAAACGATTCTAACGTCGGTGACACAATCCCCGCCGCTTCTTGGCGTTGCCATAGCGCGGCAACGTCTGCTGGGGTTAACAATTCTGCTTCCTGCAACGTCGGCTGCTCGATCAGACGCACCTTCACCTCGCGTTTGATCAACCACTCCCACTTGGATTCATTGATCGGATGCGGATGCGGTTCGACATCGTCGGCGGTGAGCGGTTCGTCGACAAGATGGAGATAGCCGGGGGCGGTGCCATTGTGTTTCATACTGCCATCATCTTCGATTGACGTTATGGCCGGGCGATGCGAAAAGATGCGGGCAATGTCGCGGTTTTGCGTGATCGAGCTGCCGACGCGTAGGATGGTCAATGGCTGTTGCGAGCCATGATACCAAGGAAGTGAAAAATTCCATGTTGCCATGCGCTCCTCCTTAGTGATCGCGAAAAAAGTAAAACAAGTAAGCACCAATCGTTGGACCAGCCATAAGGGCACGAACTATCGTGCCCTTATGGCTGGTCCAACGATTGGTCTATTACCCCAAAATCCCCTCATTGCGGAAGGCGCTCGCCAACAACGCCATCCCTTCGGTGATCTCCGGCGGGGTATTGTAGCCAAAGCTTAGCCGCATGTAGTTACGCCCGGAAACGCGATCCGGCGCAAAGCCGGGGCCGGCGACATAACCGACATCGGTGTCGTCAAAGATTTTGTCACGCACGGCAGCCACATCTTTGCCTTCTGGGAACTTGACCCAGAGCGAGAGACCGCCTTCGGGGCGGCTCCACTCGGCACCGCCGCTGAAGTGAGCGGTGAGACCAGCCAGCATGGCATCGCGGCGTTGGCGCTGAATGTCGTTGATCTCCTCAATGTGTGAGCTGAGCCCTTCGGTGGCATAGCGGTGGATCGCCAGGGTGACAAAAAGAGGCACAGGGCCACCGCTCTTGGCGGATTGAGCGCGAGCCAGTAGTTGTGGGGCCGCAGTCATAAAGCCAGTACGCATCCCCGGCGCAATCGTCTTCGAGAAAGAGCCAACGTACATCACCAACCCACTGCCATCTAGTTCATAGAGCGACGGCACATCGGCACCATCGTAGCGCAGATCGGCATAACAGTCATCTTCGAGGATCGGGATGCCATAGCGCTGGGCCAGGGCAACCGCCGCCTTACGCCGCGCCAGTGACATCGTCCAGCCCTGCGGATTCTGAAAGGTCGCCACAAAGTAGAGCATTTTGACCCGCTTGCCTTCGCGTTCGAGCCCCTGGATTGCCGCCTCTAGCGCATCAGGCAAAATCCCTTCACCATCCGTCTTTACGCCCCGAATATCTGCCTTGAACCGGCGCATCTGGTGCAGCGCGCCGCTATAAGTAAAGTCATCGACCAGGATCACATCACCAGGCTCCACCAGCGTCTCTAAGATCACGTGGATCGCCTGCCCTGCGCCACCAGTGAGCAAAATATCATCCGCGGTGACGTTGATATGGCGGTCGCGGGCAAGTTTGGCGGCCAGGAAGTTGCGCAGCGGGGTATAGCCCTGGGCGCTGAGATAGAGCGCCAGATCTTGTCCTTCTTCGGCCAGCCCTTGGGCCAGCGCCTTGCTCAGGTCGGCCAGTGGAATCGAGTGGGGATCGGGATAGGCGATGGCAAAGTCATATTTGCCGCGGCGGGGACCGCCCATCATACGCGGCTCGATCACACTTTGTGAAAAGAGCGCATCAAAGTTGAAGGTTGCGTTACTGGTGGTAGTCATAACACTCTTTCTACGCTTTCAAGCAGGCGCAGGAGGACCCAAGGGCATCGTGGTCGGTGTGAGGGCCTGCACAGGTTAGTCCGGTGGATACGTTCGGATGAACCTATTGTAGCATAGGCATAGATAGAAATGCGAAGTATTTTGGTGGTCGCAGAAAAAATGCGGCGACCTACAGCCCTGCGCAACTTAGGTAGCAATGATGAAAGAAAGATGGTATAGTATATAGGCACAGCCTGGTTGACGGCTGCCCCAGCGGCGACCGTACGCTCGCGATGATTGGCAAAGCGGTAGACTAAAGGTATTCCGTAAACAAACACATCTCGAGGTCACCTGTGTGGATTTACGAAATTCTATGGAAGGAACAATATGCTGATAAACTTGTATGGAAACATGATATCATAACGACAGAAGTTGAAGAGGTACTTTTTGAAAGCCCATTGATCCGTCGTGTAGAGCGTGGTACAGTGCGCGGTGAAGATTTGTATACTGCCTACGGCCAAACTCACAGAGGCCGCTACTTGGTAGTTTTCTTCGTGTTGAAAGCCGGCAATGTTGCAATGCCAATCTCGGCACGAACTATGTCACCGGCCGAACGGAGGCTATATGAACAGTACTAATGAAAACCCAAAACAAATTGAACCAATTCCAGAAGAATTTGACAGTTATGAGGAGGCTGCCGAATTTTGGGATATACACGATACCACTGATTATCCTGACGAGTTTGTCACGGTCCATATAAAAACAGAACTGCGTCAGCGCCACTTCGAGGTTGAGCTAGACGAAGATGTCGTAATTCGGCTGCGTAAACTTGCAAGTAAGAAAGGTGTTGCAGTGCGTGAGTTGGCGAGTGAGTTGCTGCGCGACCAGTTGCTTGCTGCCTAATGAACGCAGTTCGCATGGACATGCTCATCACTGTGCTAGCGCCACCCCACGCTACTATAAACGCGTGACCGCACTTTTTCCCTCACCAATTTGCGGAGTTATCTAGCTGGTGAGCCGCTGCACAATGTCGTGGATAAAGAACGGGAAGACGGTCGATGACGGATAATCACCGACCACTGAACGAAATATTTCTTGCGGAGGGCACTGTTTGTTATCCGGTTGATAGAGCGCAACAGCAGGTCCTGCTGGGCATGAAAAAGCGTGGTATTGGCGTTGGCCTGTACAACGGCTTTGGTGGCAAAATCGAAGTTGACGAAACACCGGTGGCCGCCGCGGCGCGTGAGCTGTGGGAAGAATCTGGTCTCACCGTGTCGGTGGCCTCTCTACAACTGATGGGGCACATCTACTTTCCGCATGTCCAGCTACGGATGCATGTCTTTGTTGCAACGGCATGGGATGGTCTGTTCGCAGAAAGTGATGAGATGCGGCCGCAGTGGTTTTCAATGATCGATCTGCCCTATGACCAGATGTGGTCAACTGACCGCGACTGGTTGCCCTATGTGCTAGTTGGACGGCGAGTTGCTGTGGTGGTACACAAGGATGCTGATGGGCGACGCTCTAGTGTTATTCAACTGGTGGATTGATGGGGCAGCGGAATTCAGCGGATGGAACGCTGATTTTGCGGATTAGGCGGATTTGCGTGGATAAAAGTAAAGCTCAGTGAAGAGAACGATAGCCGCGCCTATCGCCAATTTCAGCGACTGGAACTCACCTGCGCTTTCTGCTATACTACCCTTACCCAATCACCCAATCCCTAACCACCCAATCCCTACTCACCCAATCAGGAAACCAACCATGCCAATCCGTATCAACCGTGCCATCGAACTTTTAGCGCAAGATCAACCGATCTACTATACCGGCGGCCACACCGGTCACATTCTCACCTATGAACAGGGCAAACAAGATGCGCACACCTGGGCCGACTATATCAATGTTGGCATGGAGCATGGCGCTTTTGACATGACGGGGCTTGATAATTACATGCGCGGCCTGGTTGATGGTGGTCCCACCGCCAGCGGCCATCGCACCCCCACGGTGATTGTCGAAGCGCCAGTCGAAGGGATCAGTGCGGAGATCGTGCGCTATAACAGTTGGCAATTTCGCCAGATCCTGGCGCGTGGTGTCCACGGCATTTTGCTCTGTCAGGCCGAATCGGCGGACGCGGTGCGCGCTTTTGTGGAAGCTTGCCGCTACCCAATCAACCGCATTGGGGTGGGCGCAGGCTTGCAAGAAGGGCGGCGCGGGGTTGGCTCAGAACCATCCGCTACCCCGATCTGGGGCATCGGGCGTGATGAGTATCTGCAAAAGGCTGAACCGTGGCCGCTCAACCCCGACGGCGAATTGTTACTGGGCTTAAAGATCGAGTCTGCTGCCGCAATTCCTCACATTGAAGAGATCCTCAGCGTCCCCGGCATTGGTTTTGCCGAGATGGGGCCGGGCGATCTAAGCCTCTCGCTGGGCTATCTGCACCGCCCCGATCCGCTGCCGTCCCAGATGGAAGCGGTGCGTCAACGCGTGCGTGACGCCTGCCTTGCGAATGGCATTGCCTTTCTGGAAGTCGCCTCAACAAGTGACATCGCGGCACGGATTGACGAAGGGGCGCGTGTGATTGCCGGTGGGCGCGAAGAAGTCGCGCGGGTTGGAAGGGCATATACCAAGCGGACGATGGTGGTGTAACGCACCCCACCCCAGCCCTCCCTAGCTTGGGGAGGGAGTCTTGAAGAGGCCGGCAACATGGTGTGTTTCGCTGCAACAAGATCAGTTTAATTACCTCGTCACGGTTCCTCCCCCAGCCTGGGGGAGGTTAGGAGGGGGTGTTTTCGCGTTAACACCAACTGCTGGGCCAA